>JBFWVM010000012.1:0-152733 GCA_050246735.1 Parvibaculaceae bacterium
TCACCGCCTTTCGGAATTCCAGACCGTGATAGGCATCCTGACCCGGCTTTGTGTAGCGGCGCTCGATCTTCATAGTTTCCCTCGTTCTTCTTCTCCTGTTGGCCTGGGGTGGTCGCGCAAGACTCCACCCACCGGCTTCCGTTCACCCGTGCTTGACGACGCAGACTCCCCGTCCGCGGAAGCAGACCCCCCGCGGATTACGCAGCATTGTTTTGGGTTTTTCCTTGTGTGGGAGCCGGCTTTTGCCCCGGCTCCCGCGACCCCTCAGCCTCAGGACTCAATCTATTACATCGTCATACGGACGTCAACAGGTAGTGTGTTGCCAAATCCTTAACACTAGATATTGTGTCCACAGTTGACGATCGCCTGTGGATAAGGGAGACTGCGCCACGATTCGGCAGGGCCTCGCAAGCAAAGCTTGGGCTTGACTGGCAAAACCCTTGAAAAGGGCCGATTCTCGACCGCGCCGGCGTCAGTCGAGCTTCCGGATCAGGATGTCGATGGCGGCCGCGAGCTGCGGGTCGGCGCCCCCCGCATAGCGGATATCGAAGGGCACGTCGTGATCGGGAGCGACGCCGACGCCCTCCAGGCGCACATTGTCGACCATGACGTCGTCGACCGCGACCAGGAGCAGGCTGCCGTTCGACTGAAGGAAGGCGCGCGCGGCGAGGACGGCGCCGGCGCTGCGCGTGCCCACCACTTCGCCATAGCCGTATTTCTTGAAGCCGTAGGCCAGGACCTCCTTGCCGCTGCGCGTGCCGCCGTTGATGAGGAGGATCACCGGCTTGCGCCAGCGTCCGTTCACGACGGTCTCGCCGTCCCGCCCCTCGAGCCTCATGGTCGGACTGCGCGCATTGAAGATGTCGAGATAGTCGGGCTGGGCGTCGCCCCAGCCGTCGCGCAGGTCCCAGATGAGGGCATCGGCGTCCTTGAGCTTGCCGTCGATGAGCTCTTCGAGCAGGGCCTGATACTGGCGCCGCGCGTAAGACCAGACATGGACGTAGCCGAGCCTGCGCCCGTCCTTCTCGATGAGGCGGGCGCCGTTCTCCATCGCGGCGAGGAACGCCTGGTTGGGGCGCAGGGCCTCGGGCACGACCGTGACGGTGCGGGTCTTCGCCCCGGCCTCGCGCCGGATGGTCAAAGGCACCTCCCGTCCGGCCTTGCCGGCGAAGGAGCCGACGGGCGCGAAGTCCTCGCCGTCCGCGGCGACGATCTCGTCGCCCACCTCGAGCCCGGCGTCGGCGGCGGGAAAGCCGGCGAAGAGCCCGCTGATGAAATGCCGGCCGTCGATGACGCGGGTGAGCATGCCGACGCCGTCATAGACGACCTCGCCCCCGGCGAAGCGTTTTCGGAGCTCGCTTCTCAGGCTGTAGGAGAAGATGTCGGCAAGATCGTAATAGGCGATCTCGTCCGGCGTGTAGTAGCCCATGTGGGAGGCATGCAGCTGCGCCAGCAGGTCGGTGACGACCGCCGCCACATCGGCTTGCGGCCTGGCGGCCAGCGATCGGTATTTCCGGCCCAGGGCGTTCCAGTCGAGGCCCTTGAGCCTGGGGTCATAGAAGGTGTCCCGCACCTTCCGCCAGGCTTCGTCGAACGCCTTCACGTTCGCCGATGAAATAACGTCATTCTTCGTTTGCGTCCCGGCGGCCGCGGGCGATGCGGCGCCGGCCGGCCCGGCGAGCGCCAGGAAAGCCGCCGCCATGACCGCAAATCGGGATCTTCGCATGAGGGAACTCCAGCTCGATAGCCTAAGGCTAGCATCAAGGCTCCGGAACCCCGGTCACGTTTCTGCGACGGCGCGCGCCGCCGCATCAGTGCGGCGGAGCGTTCCCGGCGGAGGGCCGCTCGAGCCTCCGCGCGAAGAGGAGGGCGGCGAGGGCGATGAGGGTCACGAGTGCCAGCATCGTCCAGGCATCGTTGATGGCCATGACCAGCGACTGCTTCTCCAGATCGGGCATGATGTCGAGGAGCCGCATGGAATCGAGGCCGCCCTGGACGTCGGCGCGCGTGAGCCCGAACAGGTCGAGGGTCTGGGGATCGCCGGCCTTGAGCTGTTCCGTCAGCGCCTCGGCATGTTCCGGCCCGCGCGTGAACATGATCGTGTCGATGAGCGATATGCCGATGGCGCCGCCGAGATTGCGCATCATGTTGAACAGGCTGCTGCCGTCGCCGATCTCGTCACGGCCGAGACCGCCGAGCGCGATGCGGGTGGGCGCGAGGAGGCAGAGCATGACGGCGGCGCCGCGCACGACCTGCGGCCAGAACATCTCGTTGTAGTCGGTATCGACGCTCTGATGGATGCTGAGACCAAGACCCAGGGCGAAGACGGTGAAGCCCAGGACCGTCAGCCAGCGCGCGTCGACCTGCTTGTCGAGCTGCACCGCGAGGGGCGCCATCAGGAGCTGGGCGGCGCCCGTCACCAGCATGATCTCGCCGATGCGCAAGGGTCCGTGCCCGCGCACGAAGGCGAGGAAGACCGGCATGAGATAGAGCATGCCGAAGAGCGAGATGCCGAGCGCGAAGCTCAGGACGCAGCCGGCCGCGAAGTTGCGCCGGGCGAGGAGGCGGACATTGACGGCGGCGGCGCCGCCCGCCGATGCGCGCCGGACGAAGAAGCCGCCAAGGACGATCGTCGCGGCGAGAAGGCCGAGCACCGTCCCCGAGGTCCAGCCATCTGCTGGCGCCTGCTTGAGGGCGGTCTCGAATGCCGCAAGAGCGCCGGCGAGGCAGAGGAGGCAGAGCCAGTCGAGCCGGCGCAGGCCGGCGATGTCGCGCGGCTCCCGCCCGAAGCCCGCAAGGGCGCCGGCGGCCGCGACGATTCCCGGCAGGACGTTGATCAGGAAGAGCCAATGCCAGGACGTGGTCTCGGTGATCCAGCCGCCGACGACCGGTCCGAGCGTCGGCGCCAGCACCGCCACCACGCCGGCGAGGGTCGTGGCGAGCGGATGGTTCCGGGGCGGAAACAGGAGAAAGATGGCGGCGAACACCAGGGGGATGAGTACGCCGCCGGCGAAGCCCTGGACCAGGCGCGCCGCGATCAGCGAGGCGAAATCGAAGCTCGCCGCGCAGGCGAGCGAGGCCAGGGTGAAGACCGTGAGCGCGAGGACGAAGGTCCGCTTGAGGCCGAGCGTGCGGATGAAGAGGCCGGTCAGGGGAATGGCGATGATCTCGGCGATGAGATAGGCGGTCTGTATCCAGCTCATCCGGTCGGCGCCGATGCCGAGCGCTTCCTCGATCACCGCCAGCGACGTCACCACCACCTGGATGTCGAGGATCGCCATGAACATGCCGAGGCACATGGCGGCGAAGCCGATCCAGGTGCCGGCTTGGGCGGCTGGTCTTTCTCCGGGAGAAGCACTGGTCATGCGATATCGCCTTTAGCCTTGTTCTCGACATGAGGTTCTTGGTAAGTCCCGAGCCTCGCCGTCCCTTCGGCCCCGCCGTAATAACCTTGTGACTTTGCAGACTTAACCACCATCGGCCGCATGGAGCATATACAGCCTTATCTCGATTATTTCGCCCAGCATCCCGGCTGGGCGATCGCGGTCGTCTTTTTGATTGCCTTTGGGGAAGCGCTGCTCATCATCGGCCTGTTCGTGCCCTCGACCGCGGTGCTGGTGGGCGCCGGCATGCTGGTCGGCACCGGGCATCTCGACTTCTGGCCGGTCTTCGCCGCCACCGCAGCGGGCGCCATTTTCGGCGACCAGCTGTCCTACTGGGCCGGGCGCCTTTTCGGCAACCGGCTCAAGACCCTGTGGCCGCTCAACCGCTATCCGGCGCTCGTCGCGCGCGGCGAGGATTTCGTCCTCAAGCACGGCGGCAAGTCGATCGCCATCGGGCGCTTCGTGCCCGGCGTCAAGGCGGTGGTTCCGGGCATCGTCGGCATGTTCGGCATGGGCCAGGCCTATTTCGCCGCCATCAACGTGACCTCGGGCCTGTTCTGGACCGCATCGCACGTGCTGCCCGGCATGCTCTTCGGCCAGGTGCTGGCCATGGCCGGCGAGCTCAGCGAAAGGCTGCTGATCGTCCTCCTGGTGCTTCTGGTGCTGCTGGCGATCGCGGGCTGGCTCATCCGCCTGTTCATCGGCGGCCTCGGCCCCATCATCGAGAACGCCCAGGACAGCTTCGCCCTCTGGGCCGGCAAGCAGCCCGGCCGGTTCTGGCCGCGTCTCGGCGCCCTGATCTCGCCCGCCCATCCGGGATCGCTGTCGATCATCCTGTTCGCGGCGCTCGCGGTCACCGCACTCATCGCCTTCCTGCATATCATGAGCAGCGTCTTCGGCCAGTCGACGCTGATCGACGCCGACCTGTCGATCCACAACATGATGCAGGGGCTGCGCAACGCGCCGGGCGACGAGATCATGACCATCGTCACCATGCTGGGCGACGGCTTCGTCATGATCTCGGTGGGGCTCGCCATCGTCGCCTGGCTCTTCTGGCGGCGCGAATGGCGCATCGCCGCGGCGGCCTTCGCCACCATTCTCGCCGCCAGGCTCTTCGTGCCTCTGATGAAATTGTGGCTGCAGCGGCCGCGGCCGCTCGAGCTCACCGGGCTCCCCGAGGTCTTCAGCTTTCCCTCCGGCCACACCACCTTCGCCACCGTGACGCTCGGTGTCCTCGCGGTGCTGGCGAGCCACGGCCTGCGCAGCTGGGGCAAGGCGGTGGTCTTCGCCGCCGCCGGCATCGCCGTCATCGCCATCGCCTATTCGCGCATCTATCTCGGCGCCCACTGGATGTCGGACGTGCTGGGCGGTTTCCTGTTCGGCGCGGTGATGATCGCCGCTTTCGGCATCGCCATCGAAGCGGTGCCCTCGCGCCGCATCCAGCCCCTGGGGCTGACGGTCGCGACCCTCATGGCCTTCGCGCTCGCCGGAACCGTCCACATCTCGCGCGACTATCCGGCCAACGCCGATATATATGTGCCGCGCGAGGCCATCGTCCTCTATGACCGCGAGCAATGGGAATCGGGCTCCTGGGCCAGCCTGCCGCGCCGGCGCATCGACCTCGCCGGCCACAGCGACGAGCCGTTCGGCGTGCAATGGGCGGGCGATCCCTCGCCGCTCGGCGAGGCCTTGGGCGAGGCGGGCTGGACGGAACAGGGCAGATGGTCCTGGCGGCTCGGGCTTGCCTATCTCGACCCGCAGCGCGGCCTCGCCGACCTGCCGCCGCGGCCGGCCCTGCATCAGGGCAGGCTCGCCGATCTCACCTGGACGAAGCCCGAGGAAGGCCGGCCCGACGAGCGCCTGGTGCTGCGCGCCTTCAAGACCGACGTGATGATCGGCCAGGCGGAGAAGACCTATCCCGTCTATCTCATGAGCCTCATGCGCGAGCGTCTGCGCCGCGGCTTCCATCTCTACGCGGTGCCGTCGCCCGCCTTGCCCGCCGCGGCGGAACGCGAGGGCCTCGCGGCCATGATCCGGACGATCCCTGCCGTCAGGATCGTCGAGGGGCGGGGACCGGACGCCGGCGACGGCCTGATCCTGGTCGACGCCATGCGGTGACGCGCCAGTGACGCGCCGGGACGGGCTGGACAAAACCGGCCAATTCCGCCATTCATGCCGCCTGAAAGGTGACCACGTGATCGACTTCCTCAAGCAGCTCTTTACCTGGTGGAACGGACGGACTCTCGGCCTGCGCTACTATACATGGCGCAAGGGCGAGTTCGTCGGCGAGGACGAGTTCGGCAACCGCTATTTCCGCGCGCCCTCGGCGCTGCCGCAGTCGATTCCGGAACGCCGCTGGGTCGTCTATAACGGCTATGCCGAAGCTTCGATGATCCCGCCGGGCTGGCATGGCTGGATGCATCACCGCGACGCGCAGCCGCCGGTGAAGGACGGCTACAGGCCGCGCGAATGGGAGAAGCCGCATCAGCCCAATCTGACCGGCACGGCGCGCGCCTATCGTCCGCCCGGCAGCATCGTCGGCAGCGCGCGCCCGGCCAAGGTCGCCCAGCCCGACTACGAGGCGTGGCGCCCGGAATAGCCGTTTCCCCGGCCCGCTGCTGCCACAATTTGCGGGTTGTCTCGACTCTCCAAAGACCGCTACATGGCCGGTGTGCCGAGCACGACGTACCGGGACTCGTCAGTTTCAGGACACCAGGGACCGCATCATGAAAAATACCACGGTTGAGACCGCCATCGGCGCGCTCGTCATCCTGATCGCCGCCGGCTTCTTCGCCTTTGCCTATACGGCATCGGGGAAGGGCGGCACCACCGGCGGCTACACGCTCAAGGCCGAGTTCGACAATGTCGCCGGCGTCAATACCGGCACCGACGTCCGCCTCGCCGGCATCAAGGTCGGGACCGTGGTCGGCCAGTCGCTCAATCCGGACAATTACCTTGCGGTCGTCACCATGACCATCGACCCCAAGGTGAAGCTCACCGACGACACGACGGCGAAAGTGACGTCGGAAGGCCTGCTCGGCTCCAACTTCATCGCCCTCGAACCCGGCGGATCCGAGACCCTGCTCGCCGACGGCGGACAGATCATCAATACGCAAGGGTCGGTCGACATCTGGACGCTGATCTCGACCGCGATGTTCGACAACAAGGGCAAGGGCGGCGGCGACACGCAGACGACGCCGCCGGCGGAAAACAAGCCGCAGACGGAGCCTGAGGCCGAGCCGCAGCCGGAAGCGGAGCCGCAACCCGAGACCCAGCCGCAATGAGCGATGCCGTCTCACGCCGCCAGACCTGGTCGGCGGCCACCTATGACGAGCATGCGCGTTTCGTCTCCGATCTCGCGGGCGGCGTGATCGACTGGCTCGCGGCCACGAGCGGCGAGCGCATCCTCGATCTCGGCTGCGGCGACGGCGTGCTGACCGCCGAGCTCGCCGGCAAGGGCGCCGAGATGGTGGGCGTGGATGCGAGCGACGATTTCGTGCGCGCCTGCCGCGAGCGCGGCCTCGACGTGCGGCAGATGGACGGCGAGGCGCTGACCTTCGACGAGGAATTCGACGCCGTCTTCTCGAATGCGGCGCTGCACTGGATGACGCGGCCGGAGCGCGTGATCGACGGCGTCCGGCGCGCGCTCAGGCCGGGCGGCCGCTTCGTCGCCGAATTCGGCGGCCACGGCAACGTCGCCGCGATCGCCACCGCCCTGCATGCCGTGGCGGTCCGTCACGGCAAGGACGCGCGCCTTGCCCATCCCTGGTTCTTCCCATCGCCCGCCATCTATCGCGCGATGCTGGAGAGGCAAGGCTTCACGGTCGCCCGCATCGCGCTCATCCCGCGCCCGACGCCGCTCAAGACCGGCATGGCCGCATGGCTCAGGCTCTTCAACACGCCGTTCTTCACGCAGTTCGGCGCAGGTTCGGATGCGGCGGTGAGGGAGGCCGAGGAGCTGCTCGGATTCTCCCTGCGCGACGCCGAGGGCAATTGGACGGCGGACTATGTGCGCCTGCGGGTCGAGGCGCGCAGGGCATGAAGCGCTTCCTGCCGGTCGTGGCCATTCTCGCGGCATGTCCGCCGGCTTTCGCCGACCGCATCTCCAATCCGATCGCCGTCTTTTCCGGGCTCGACAAGATCACCGGCCTCACCACCACATTCGAGGCCAGGATCGGCGAGGAGAAGCGTTTCGGCGGGCTCTTCGTCAAGGCGGATGCCTGCTATACGCGCGACGTCACCGAAGAGCCGCGCACGACGTCCTTCGTCGAGATCGAGGAGATCGAGACCGACGACACGCGCAAGAAGATCTTCTCCGGCTGGATGTTCGCCGAGAGTCCGGGCCTGAGCGCGCTCGAGCACCCGATCTACGACGTGTGGCTGACCGGCTGCCGCGATCCCAACGCGCCGCCGCCCGTCGTCGAGCAGGTGCCGGAGGACCAGCCTTCGCCGGAAGGCGAGGAGGGCGAGCCGGAGGACTGATCGCGGGAGCATCCGAGTGAGTCGGCCATTGCATCTCGTCGAAGCCTCGATCGCCGAATTGCGCGGCGCGCTCGAGAGCGGCGCCGTCACCAGCGTCGAGCTGGTCGGCGCCTGTCTGCGCCGCATCGCGCATTACGACCGCCATGGCATCGCGCTGAACGCCGTGCCGGTGCTCGATCCTTCGATGTTCGAGGCGGCCGCGGCGTCGGACCGGCGCCGCCGCGAGGGCAGGCCGCTCGGGCCCCTCGACGGCATACCCTACACGGCCAAGGACAGCTACCGGGCGAAGGGCCTGACGGTCGCCGCGGGCTCGCCCGCTTTCGAGCATCTGCGCGCCGCCGGCGACGCCTTCACCATTGGGCGCCTGCGCGCCGCCGGCGCCGTCCTCATCGGCCTCACCAACATGCCGCCCATGGCCAATGGCGGCATGCAGCGCGGCGTCTATGGCAGGGCCGAAAGCCCCTACAACGGCGACTATCTGACGGCCGCCTTCGCCTCGGGCTCCTCCAACGGCTCGGGCACGGCGACGGCGGCGAGCTTCGCCGCCTTCGGCCTCGGCGAGGAGACATGGTCGTCGGGGCGCGCACCCGCGTCGAACAACGGGCTCGTCGCCTACACGCCCTCGCGCGGGGTGATCTCGGTGCGCGGCAACTGGCCGCTGGTGCCGACGATGGACGTCGTCGTGCCGCATACGCGCAGCGTCGACGATCTCCTGGAGGTGCTCGACGTCGTCGTCGCGGACGATCCGGTCGCGCGCGGCGATTTCTGGCGCGTCCAGCCCTGGGTCGAGATCCCCCGTAGCTCCGCGGTGCGGCCCCCGAGCTACACGGCGCTCGCCGTCGCCGGCGCGCTGAAGGGGGCGCGGCTCGGGGTGCCGCGCATGTATATCGGGCGCGACACGCAAGCCGCCGCGCCGATCGCGACGCGTCCGTCGGTGCTGGCGCTGTGGGAGACTGCCGCCCGCTGGCTCCGGGCGCTGGGCGCGGAGGTGATCGAGGTCGATTTTCCGGTCGTCTCCAATTACGAGCGCGACCGTCCCGGCGCGCTGTCCATGGTCGACCGCGGGCTGGTGCCCCGGGGCTTCGCCGGGCACGAGCTGGGAGTCCTGTCCGCCTGGGCCTTCGACGATTTCCTGCGCGCCAATGGCGACCCGGCGCTTCCCGACCTGGCTCATGTCGATGGCGCCAGGATATTCCCGCAGCCGCCGGGCGCGCTTCCCGACCGCTATGGCGACGATGCGAGCCTTGCCGGCTATGTCGGCCTGGCGAAGCGGGGATTTCCGCCGCTTGCCGGGATGCCGGATATCGCCGCCGGCGTCAGGGGGCTCGAACGGGTGCGCCGGCTCGATTTCGAGGACTGGCTGGACGGGCTGGGCCTCGACGCGGTCGTGCTGCCGGCGGTCGCCGACGTCGGACCGGCCGATGCCGACGTGAACGAGGCCTCGGCCGATCTCGCCTGGCGCAACGGGACATGGGTCGCCAACGGCAATCTCGTCTGGCGCCATCTCGGCATTCCGACGGTGACGGTGCCCATGGGCGTCATGGCCGATATCGGCATGCCGGTCGGCATGACCATCGCCGGCAGGGCCTATGACGACACGCGGCTCCTGCGCTTCGCGGGCGATTTCGACCGCTCGGCCGGATTGCGCTTGAGGCCGCCGCGCACCCCGGAGCTGCCCGACGATATCTTCGCGCGGCAGCCTTCATTCGCGCCCGAGCCGGGCGCGTCGTTGAGGCTCGCCATTCACGCCGGGACGCAGGCGCTGGATGCGGTGTTCGATGAGGTGACGGCGCAGGTGGAGTTGAGCGCGGAAGGGCCCGTCGACATTGCGGGCGCGGTCGTACAGATCCACGTGAACGGCGAGCCGGCCGGGATCCCGGCCGACTGTCCGCCATACAAGGCGCGCCGGACCGTGGCCCGGCTCGAGCACACAAGAGAGCACAGCGTGTGGCGCAAGCCCTATGGATCGATCGTCACCGCCGTGATCCGCCTCGCCGACGGCCGCAGCGCCGGCGCCTTCGCCGTCACCGGCGGCATCATGTGAGAGCTCAGGCCCCGCCGGCGAGCCGCAGCACGGTTTCCGGCTCGCGATCGCCGGTGAACCTGAAGAAGTCGCCATCCTGGTCTATGGCGCGCTCGAGCAGCAGGTGATAGTCAGCGCGGCTGACGGTGCGCGCCCCCAGGCTTTCGAGATGCGGCGTCGTGAATTGCGCGTCGAGCAGGCTGAAGCCGCCGGCCTTGAGCCGCGCCACCAGATGCACGAGCGCCACCTTGCTGGCGTCGGTCTCGCGCGAGAACATGCTCTCGCCGAAGAAGGCGGCGCCGATCCTCACGCCATAAAGGCCGCCGACGAGCCTTGCGCCGAGCCAGCATTCGACCGAATGGCAGCAGCCCATCCTGAACAGCTGGCCATAGAGCGACTTGATGCGCTGGTTGATCCAGGTGGTCCTGCGGTCCGGCCGCGCCTCGGCGCAGGCCGATATGACCTCCTGGAAGGCGGTGTCGATGCGGATGTCGAAGCGGCGCCGGCGGATGCGCTTGCGCAGCGAATGCGAGACATGCAGCCCGTCGAGCGGGAAGATGCCGCGCTCGTCGGGCTCCACCCAATAGAGCGCGTTGTCCTCCGCGCTCTCCGCCATCGGAAATATGCCGGCGGCATAGGCCTTGAGCAGGATCTGCGGCGTTATCGTGGACATTCAGGTACTGTCGATCAGGTATTTCTCGAGCCAGTGAATGTCGTAATGGCCGTCGATGATGTCGGGTTCCGCGACCAGGCGCTGGAACAGCGGGATCGTCGTCTCGACGCCCTCGATCACATATTCGTCGAGGACGCGGCGCAGGCGCATCAGGCATTCGGTGCGCGACTTGCCGAAGACGATGAGCTTGCCGATCAGGCTGTCGTAATAGGGCGGGATGCGGTAGCCGGCATAGAGTGCCGAATCGATGCGCACGCCGAGTCCCCCCGGCACATGCACGTTCTCGACCCGGCCGGGCGAGGGGGCGAAGGTGGTCGGGTTCTCGGCATTGATGCGGCATTCGATGGCATGGCCGGAGAAGACGATGTCGCTCTGCTCGTATTTGAGCTGGGCGCCCGCCGCGACGCGGATCTGCTCGGTCACCAGGTCGAGGCCGGTCAGCATCTCGGTCACCGGATGCTCGACCTGCAGCCGCGTGTTCATCTCGATGAAATAGAACTCGCCGTTCTCGTAGAGGAACTCGATGGTGCCGACCCCCTCATAGCCGAGCTTCTGCATCGCCCGCGCCACGCGCCCGCCGATGGCCTCGCGCTGCGCCGCGTTGAGGGCGGGGGAATGGGCTTCCTCCCAGATCTTCTGGTGGCGCCGCTGCAGCGAGCAGTCGCGCTCGCCCAGATGCACCGCGCGGCCCTGGCCGTCGCCCAGCACCTGGATCTCGATATGGCGCGGCCTTTCCAGGTATTTCTCCAGATAGACGTCGCCATTGCCGAAGGCCGCCCTGGCTTCGGCCTGGGCGGTCTGGACGGCGTTCTCGAGCTCGGACTCGGAGCGCGCCACCTTCATGCCGCGCCCGCCGCCGCCCGCCGTCGCCTTGATCAGCACCGGATAGCCGATGTCCCTGGCGACAAGCCGGGCGTCGCCCAGGTCGTCGATGCCGCCTTCCGACCCCGGCACGACCGGGATGCCGAGCTCCTTGGCGGTGCGCTTCGCCGCGATCTTGTCGCCCATGATGCGGATATGCCGGGACGAGGGGCCTATGAACTTGATCTTGTGCTCTTCGAGGATCTCGGCGAAGCGGGCGTTCTCCGAGAGGAATCCATAGCCCGGATGCACGGCCTCGGCGCCGGTGATCTCGCAAGCCGCCACGATGGCGGGGATGTTGAGGTAGCTGTCGCGCGCCGCCGGCGGCCCGATGCACACGCTCTCGTCGGCGAGCCTCACATGCATCGCTTCTTCGTCGGCCGTCGAATGCACGGCGACGGTCTGGATGCCGAGCTCGCGGCAGGCGCGCATCACGCGAAGGGCGATCTCGCCGCGGTTGGCGATCAGGATCTTGTCGAACATCGCTATTCGATCAGCACGAGGGCCTCGCCGTATTCGACGGGGCTGCCATTCTGCACATAGATCTGGGTGACCTTGCCGGCGCGCGGCGCCGGAATCTGGTTCATCGTCTTCATGGCCTCGATGATGAGCAGCGTCTGGCCGGCCTTCACCTCGGCGCCGACCTCGACGAAATTGGGAGCGCCGGGCTGCGGGGCGCGATAGACCGTGCCGACCATGGGCGACTTCACCGCATCGGCGGGAACGGCGGGCGCTGCGGGCTGCGGCGCCGCGCCGGACGGCGGCGCTGCGGCAGCGGCCGGCTGCGCCATGGCTGCGGGGGCCGCATGGACGGCGCCGCCGCGCGAGACCTTGACCCGCATGCCGTTCTGCTCCAGCTCGATCTCGCTGAGGCCGGTCTCGTTGAGGAGGTCGGCGAGGTCGCGGATCAGCCCGACCTCGGATCTGCTCGACTGCGGCGTGGCGGCCGGCGCTGTCTTCTTCCCTGGCATGGTCAGGACTACCCCTTCTTGTCGGTCAGGATCTTGTGGATGGCTTCGATGGCCAGTTCGTAGCCTTGTGCGCCGAAGCCGCACAGCACGCCGTCGGCGACCGGCGAGACGTAGCTGTGATGGCGGAAAGGCTCGCGCTTGTAGATATTGGTGAGGTGGACTTCGACGACCGGGAGCCGGACCGCCTTCAGCGCGTCATGGATCGCGATCGAGGTATGGGTGTAGGCGGCGGCGTTGAGGACGATCCCGCTCGCGCCGCCGCGCGCCTCCTGGATCCAGGAGACGAGCTCGCCTTCGCTGTTGCTCTGACGGAAGGAGATGTCGAGCCCCAGGGCCTTGCCCTTCAGGCGGCAGCGCTCCTCGATGCCCGCCAGCGTCTCCTTGCCGTAAACATCCGGCTCGCGCAGGCCCAACATGTTCAGATTGGGCCCGTTTATGACATAGACGGGTTTCATAAGAGCGCTTATAGGCGGTCAGCCCCGCTTCGGGAAGGAGGCGGCTTCAGGCCATCCTCAGCAAAGCTTGCACCCGCCGCTGTCGCGCACCTGCTTGACGGCCGCGGCAAGCACGTCGAAGCCGACCGCTCCGGGGATGACGGTCTCGTCGATGATGAAGGCGGGGGTGCCCTGGATCTTGAGGGAATCGGCCAGCTGCATGTTGCGGCTGATCACCTGGTCGACCTCGTCCGCTTCCATGTCGGCCTTGAGCTTCTCGACGTCGAGCCCGGTCGATTTGGCGATCCGGTCGGCGACCGCTTCGTCGATGCGGCCCTCATGCGCCATCATGGCGAGGTGGTACTCCCAGTACTTGCCCTGCTTGCGCGAGGCGAGCGCGGCGCGCGCGGCATAGACCGAGCCCGGGCCCAGTATCGGGAACTCCTTCATCACGAGCCGCAGATCCTTGTCGGACTCGATCATCTTCATGACATCGGGAAAGGCGCGCTTGCAGTAGCCGCAATTGTAGTCGAAGAACTCCACCAGCGTGACCTTGCCTTGAGGATTGCCGCCGACGAGGTCGTCGCCGCTGCGGAAGACCTCGCCCGACATGGCCTTGAGCGAATCGGACCGCGCCGTGTCCTCGGCCGCCTGCTGCTTGCGATCGAGCTCCTGCATGGCGTCGCGCAGGACTTCCGGATTGTCCATGAGGTACTGGCGGATGATGTCGCCGAGCTCCTGCTTCTGCTCGGGGCTGAATTCGGCCGCCCGCGCCGGCAGGACGACGAGCAGGGCGGCGAAGGCGATCAGGCAGGCGCGGACGAGCTTGAGCATCGGATATCCTCGGGCCAGGGGAATGACGGTCACCATGCGCCCATCGCGGGCCAAGGTCCACTCACTCCCGGTTAACGAAGTTCAAAATGTCGTTAGCGCGCAGCCAGTCCGGCGAGCCGCGCTTGAGCGTGGCCATCGCGACCTTGGCCTTTTCCTCGGCGAGCTTCCTGTCGCCCCTGAAATAGGCCGCTTCCGCGGTGGCCAGATCGGCGCGCGGGATGTCGCCGAGCTGGCCATAGGCCATCGCCATGAGCTGATAGAGGCTCGGCGTGTCGTCCTCGGTCTTGCGCGCCAGCCTGAGCTCGCTCAGGGCGGCTTTCGCATTGGCCTTGCTCTCCGTGCCGAGCAGCGCCTGCGCCAGCATGATGCGGATGAGCCCGCTGTTGGGCAGCATCTTCACCGTCTGCCGAAGCGGCCCGACCGCTTGCGCCGGCTGGCCGCCCTCCAGCAGGGCCTGGCCCTTCAGCTCGTGGAAATAGGGATCGCTCGGCAGGTCGCGGATCAGCGTATCGATGACCTTGACCGCGTTGCGCGTGTCGCCCCTGCGGAACATGGCGATGGCGCGGGCATAGCGGCCGGGCAGGCTCGTGTCGGATTGCGGATAGCGCTGGAACACCGTCTGCGCCGGCTGCAGGAAGCCCACGAGCTTCGCCTGCATCAGCTTGTGGCGCAGCATGATCTCCGGCTTGTCGGGCGTATTGAAATATTTGCTGGCCTTGGCCGCGACCTCGAGGTTGCGGATGCGGTCGAGCGGCATCGGATGCGACAACACATAGGGATCGACGTTGCGCAGCGAGGCGATGGATTCGTTGGCGAGCTTCTGGAACAGGGTGAGCATGCCCTTGCCGGACTGGCCGGTGGCGGTCAGGAATTTCATCGCCGCCTGATCGGCGGAGCCTTCCAGGGCGCGCGCATAGCTCAGCACCATGCGCTGGGTCAGCCCCTGGCTTCCCATCATGATCCCGCCGCCGGCCTGGGCGACCTCGCCCTCGCCGGCCACCGCCCCGCCCGCCACGGCGGCGGCGCCGAGCAGCATGCCGATGATCGCCGCGGTGCTCTTGCGGTCGATCTCGATCTGCATGCGGGCGAGATGGCCGCCGGCGATATGTCCCGTCTCATGGGCGAGGACGCCGATGACCTCGTTGGGCGTCTTGGCCTGGGTGAGGAGGCCGGTATTGATGAAGATGCGCTGTCCGCCGGCGACGAAGGCGTTGATGCGCGGATCGTTGATGATGTAGACGTGGACCGAGCCGGGATTGAGGCCCGCGGCGCGGAAGATCGGCTTGGTGTAGAGCCGCATCAGGCTTTCGATCTCGGCATCGCGAATGAGCGCCGGACCTTTCCGCCTGCTCTGCGCGGCGGCCGGGCCGATGAGCGCCGCGACGGCAAAGCTCGTCGCACATGCCAGACCTATGATGCGGCGCCAATTCATCCGAAGTCCTCTCGGGATCAAATGAGGCGAGTTTGAGGCCCCGGCCGCGGTTCACGGCAAAGTGCGTCTTATCCCCGCTTGCTCCACCAGCCGCTCTTGCTCCGGGCGGGACGCTCGACGACCGTGGCCGGCGGCGGCTGCCATTTCGGCGGCTGATAGGCCTCGGCGGATGCCGCGGCAGCTTCGGCCTCCGGCTCGTTCGCGGGCTCCGGCGGGGGAGCTTCTTCCCTGCGGCTCTCGCTCTCCTCGGGAGGCTGCGCCGCTTCCGCCGCCTGCTCAACGGCTTCGCCGTTGCCGCCGCGCTCCTGGCGGTTGCGATTGCGCCGTCCACGGCCCCACCGGTCGCGCCGGCCGCGGCCACGCTCGGGCCGTCCGTCCTGATCGCCGGTCTCCTCGCTTCTGCCGGCCGCGCCGGCATCACGGGTCTCGTCGCCGGCATCTTCGGCGTCCGCCGCGCCAAGCTCGGCCTGAGGCTCGATCGCGGGCTGTTCTCCGAGCCCCGGAACCTCCTCGCGCTCGCTGCCGTTCAAGGCCGGGTCGCGGGCCTGGTCGCGCCGTCCGCCGCGGCGGCCGCGCCGGCGCCGGCGCCGGCGCTGCGAGTCGCCGTTGCCGTGCTGTTCGCCGGCCTCGGCCCGGTCGGCCTGCTCGCCATCTTCTTCGGCTTCGCCGTCCTCGGTCGTCTCGGCCTCCGGCTCCTCGTCGTCCCTGTCCTGGAACGCGGTGTCGATCTTGACCGGCGCCGCCGCGCTCTTGCGATGCGGCACGGCGCGCTCGCCGGCGCGCTCGATCTGCGCCTGCGATCCCTTGATGTCGTCGCTCGGCACGATGAAGATCGAGATGCCGTAGGACGCCTCGAGATCGAGCAGGTGATTGCGCTTCTCGTTCAGCACATAGGCGGCCACGTCGCGGTGGCATTTGACCGTGAGGTTCTCGACCTTGCGGGTGATCAGATGCTCCTCGATGGCGCGCATCACCGAGAGCGCGCAGGAGGAGACCGAGCGCACGATGCCGCGGCCCTCGCAATGCGGGCACACGCGCGTCGAGCCTTCGAGAAGGCTGGGGCGCAGGCGCTGGCGCGACATCTCGAGCAGGCCGAAATGGCTGATGCGGCCGACCTGGATGCGGGCCCGATCGTTCTTCAGCGCCTCCTTGAGGCGGCGTTCGACCGAGCGGTTGTTGCGCTTCTCCTCCATGTCGATGAAGTCGATGACCACGAGGCCGGCAAGGTCGCGCAGGCGCAATTGCCGGGCGATCTCGTCGGACGCTTCGAGGTTGGTCTTGAGCGCGGTGTCCTCGATATTGTGCTCGCGCGTCGCCTTGCCCGAGTTGATGTCGATCGAGACCAGCGCCTCGGTCTGGTTGATGACCATGTAGCCGCCCGACTGCAGCGTGACGGTCTGCGAGAACAGGGAATCGAGCTGGGTCTCGATCTGGAAGCGCGAGAACAACGGGCGGTTGTCCTTGTAGGGCTTCACGTTGCGCGCATGGCTCGGCATGAGCATCTTCATGAAGTCCTTCGCCTCGCGATAGGCGTCGTCGCCCTCGACCTGCACCTCGTCGACGTCCTTGCTGTAGAGATCGCGGATCGAGCGCTTGATCAGGCTGCCTTCCTCGTAGACCAGGGCAGGGGCGGTCGAGGAGAGCGTCAGGTCGCGGACGTTCTCCCACAACCGCATCAGGTAATCGAAGTCGCGCTTGATCTCGTTCTTGGTGCGCTGCGCGCCGGCGGTGCGCACGATGAGGCCCATGCCGGTCGGCACTTCGATGTCGCGCGTCACTTCCTTGAGGCGGCGGCGGTCGGTGGAGTCGGTGATCTTGCGCGAAATGCCGCCGCCCCTGGCGGTGTTCGGCATCAGCACGCAATAGCGCCCGGCGAGGGAAAGGTAGGTGGTGAGGGCGGCACCCTTGTTGCCGCGCTCCTCCTTGACGACCTGCACCAGGATCACCTGGCGGCGCTTGATGACTTCCTGGATCTTGTAGACGCGCCGCTGCGGGCGGCGGCGGCGCTGCGGGACTTCCTCGAGCGCGTCCTCGGCGCCGACCGAATCGACCTTCTGCGCCTCGGCATCCTCCTCGACATACTCTATGCCGTCGCCGATCTCGGCCGGAAGGCCGTGCTCGAGATGGGGCGCGGCGACGGGCTCGGTCTCGCCGGTCTCGGGACCGGCCGCCTCGGCGCCGCCGCTCGCCTCCCCGCCGGCGTCGTCCTCCAGCACCTCCTCGGGGCGGGCGTCGTCACCCGGCGACTCGCCGCCGCCGCGCGGCTCGTGTTTCGCCGGATGCGCCTCGTCGTCGGCCTGGTGGCGGGCGTCCTCTTCTTCCTCGCGCAGCAGCGCCTGCCGGTCGGCGACCGGGATCTGGTAGTAGTCGGGATGGATTTCCGAGAAGGCCAGGAACCCGTGCCGGTTGCCGCCGTAATCGACGAAGGCCGCCTGCAGCGACGGCTCGACGCGCGTCACCTTGGCGAGATAGATGTTGCCTTTCAGCTGTTTGCGCGCGGCGCTTTCGAAATCGAATTCTTCGATGCGGTGGCCGCGAACCACCACGACGCGGGTTTCCTCCGCGTGGGTGGCATCGATGAGCATCTTGCTGCCCATATGTCCTTATCCTTTGCAGCGGCTGGCGGCAGGGCGGCTTCGGTCTCGATTCCGGGCAGGAGACGTTGTGAAGGCCAGGGCGCCGGCGCGCGCGTAAGAGGCATGCTTTGCGCAAGGCGCAACCGCGCGCTGTCCGAAGCGGCCGCTCGTGGCGGCCATTCCGGAGAAATTGTCAGCGTGGGATGATTCATGCCTGTTGTTATCCACATGTCCCGGCCGTGCCGGAACGGTTCAACGCATCTGCCCGGCGATATGGGTGCCACCCCAAAAGGGCAGTGGGACCGCCCTATTGCGGGCCCGTACTGAAACGCATCCGAAGGGGCTATCGTTAGATCCCGGAAAGCCCGCCCGTAGCGGAATTCGACGCTCCGGCGGCCTTGTCGCGGACCCTGTGGTCCCCACCCGGCCTTTTCGGAGGTTAGAGCCTCTTTAGGCAGACATCGGTGGTTTGGCAAGCTCGGGAAGATAACTTTAGGGAAGTTGCATGCCTTGGAAACTTCAGGTTAACCACCGGGCCGCTAGGTTTGGCCCGACGATAAGGGTTCCACGGGGCAATGCCGGCTTTTCCTCATAGAACTTGGGGCTTGGACGCTCTCATTATAGTAATGCTGACGCTGGCCGCGGTGGTCGCCGCACCGGCCGGCGCCGGCGCCAAGCCGGTGACGGCGCTCGCCGCCCGGGTGGCCGGCGATGATGGCAAGACCCGCTTCGTCGCCGACCTGTCCCGCCCGGTGAGCTACAGCGTCTATGTCCTGCCCGATCCCTATCGGGTCATGATCGATCTGCCCGATGTCAGCTTCGAGCTGCCGGCCAATGCCGGCGGCGAGCCGCTGGGCCTGGTCAGCACCTATCGTTTCGGTCCCCTCGGCAATGGCCGCTCGCGCATCGTCATCGACGCCACGGGGCCGGTGCTCATCGGCAAGTCCTTCCTGGTGAAGCCGGAGGCGGGGCAGCCCGCCCGCCTGGTGGTCGACCTTGTCAAGACCGACGAGAAGACCTTCATGATGGCGCATGCGGCCGACCAGGCGAGGCGTCGGCCCGCGGACGGCGGAGCCGACGATTTTTCCGCCGACGCCTCGGCCATTCCGCTGCCTCCGCCCAAGCCCGGCACCGAGCCGCCGGCCTCCGAGCGCGCCATGCCGGCCAAGCGCGCCGACGGCCGCCGCGTCATCGTCATCGATCCGGGCCATGGCGGCATAGATCCGGGCGCCATCGGCGTGCGCCGCACGCGCGAGAAGGATGTCGTCCTCGCCTTCAGCCGCGTATTGCGCGACCGGCTGAAGGCGAACGACAACTACGAGGTCGTGCTCACGCGCGACGACGACACCTTCCTCTCGCTCAAGCAGCGCGTCCGCATCGCCCGCGACAATCAGGCCGATCTGTTCATCGCCGTCCATGCCGACACGGTGCGCGGCAGGTCGGTGCGCGGCGCGACGCTGTACACGCTGTCGGACAAGGCGTCCGACGCCGAAGCCGAAGCTCTGGCGCAGAAGGAGAACCGCGCCGACATCATCGGCGGCATCGACCTCGCCGAGGAGAATGAAGAGGTTGCCGACATCCTGATCGAGCTCGCCCAGCGCGAGACGAAGAATCACTCGATCTTCTTCGCCAAGAAGCTGAAGGCGCAGCTTCTGCCCGTCACCCATATGACCGGCAAGCCGATGCGCTCGGCGGGTTTCGTCGTGCTCAAGGCGCCCGACGTGCCCTCGGTCCTGCTCGAGCTCGGCTATCTGTCGAACAAGGCCGACGAAGCGCTCATGGCCTCGCCGAAATGGCAGGCCGGGATCGCGGCGGCGATGGTGAAAGCCATCGACGGCTATTTCGAGACCGAGATCGCCGCACGCCAGTGATCGGCCGGGGACGGCCGTCGCAGGACGAGCGACACCAGCCCGCCACATTTCGTTTCTAGGGCTGGAAAACGTCATTGGGCAGTCGGCGCGAAGCGTGCTAAAGCGCTGATACAACGATTGTTCTTCGGGATCCGAGGCTATCTCAGGGGAAACATGCTAAGATTTCTGGGCTGGTTGTTCACGGTGGGATTCATCGCGTTTCTCGGCACCGCCGCCGGTGTCAGCTACGTGATCTGGGACATGTCCCAGGACCTGCCGGACTACAAGCAGCTCGCCCAGTACGAGCCGCCGGTCATGACGCGCGTGCACGCCGCCGACGGCACCCTGGTGGCCGAATATGCCGAGCAGCGCCGCCTCTTCGTGCCGATCAACGACATCCCCAAGAAGCTCATCCGCGCCTTCATCTCGGCGGAAGACAAGACCTTCTACCAGCATCAGGGCCTCGACTGGCCGGGCCTCGCGGCGGCCGCCATCCGCTACATCGAGGTCAAGGTGACCGGCAAGGGACAGATCGTCGGCGCCTCCACCATCACCCAGCAGGTGACCAAGAACTTCCTTCTCACCAATGAGCGCTCGGTCGAGCGCAAGGTGAAGGAGGCCATTCTGGCGCATCGCATCGAGCAGGCTTTCGGCAAGGACCAGATCCTCGAGCTCTATCTCAACGAGATCTTCCTCGGCCTCAACTCCTACGGCGTCGCGGCGGCTTCGCTCAATTATTTCGGCAAGTCGCTGAACGAACTCTCGCTCGAGGAGATCGCCTATCTCGCGGCCCTGCCCAAGGGGCCCAACAACTATCACCCGTTCAGGCAGACCAAGCGCGCCATCGAGCGGCGCAACTGGGTGCTGAACGAGATGTATGAAAACGGCTACATCACCAAAGCCGAGCGCGACGCGGCGCAGGGCAAGCCGCTCGAAGTCAATCCGCGCCCCTTCGGTGCCAGGCTCTTCGCCGCCGAATCCTTCGCCGAGGAGGCGCGCCGCGAGCTCGTCCAGATCTATGGCGAGAAGAAGCTGATGACCGGCGGCCTGTCGGTGCGCACCACGCTCGACCCGAAGCTGCAGATCTATGCCCGCCAGGCGCTGGCGCGCGGCCTCATCACCTTCGATCGCAAGCGCGGCTTCCGCGGTCCGGTCAAGACCATCCCGCTCACCGGCGACTGGGGCGAGGCCATCGCCAAGATCGAAATCCCGTCGGATCTCGATCCGTGGCGGCTGGCGGTCGTTCTCGAAGTGGACGAGGCGGGCGCCAGGATCGGGCTGCAGCCCGGGCACCTGGCATCGGGGGCGGTCGCGCGTGAGCGCGAGACCGGGACCATTCCCGTCGCCCTGATGACATGGGCGCGCAAATATGTCGACGGCAGCAAGCTCGGCCCCGAGATCAAGAAGGCGACCGACGTGCTGAAGGCCGGTGACGTCGTCTATGTGGCGCCCGACAGCGTGGCGGGACATTTCCATCTGGCGCAGGTTCCCGATGTCGAAGGGGCGCTCGTCGCCATGGATCCGCATACCGGACGCGTTCTGGCGCTGATCGGGGGGTTCTCCTATGGCCGCAGCCAGTTCAACCGCGCCGTGCAGGCGCTGCGCCAGCCGGGGTCCTCCTTCAAGCCTTTCGTTTATGCCGCCGCTCTCGACAACGGCTACACGCCGTCGTCGGTGATCCTCGACGCGCCGATCGAGTTCAAGATGCCGAATGGCGAGGTGTGGCGGCCGCGGAACTATCAGCGCAAATATTACGGCCCCTCGACGCTGCGCCGCGGCATCGAGCAGTCGCGCAACGTGATGACGGTGCGTCTCGCCAACGACCTCGGCATGAGCAAGATCGGCGAGCTCGCGCAGCGGGTCGGCATCTATGACCGGGTGCCCAACCAGCTGTCCTATGCGCTGGGGGCGGGCGAGACCACGCTGCTCAAGATGACCACCGCCTACAGCATCATCGCCAATGGCGGCAAGAAGATCGAGGCGACCCTCATCGACCGGGTGCAGGACCGCTACGGCAAGACCATCTACCGCCACGACAAGCGCGAATGCAATCAGTGCACCAATCAGGAATGGCACGGGCAGGCCGAGCCCGAGCTGTTCGACGTGCGCCCGCAAGTGATGAACCCCTATACCGCCTATCAGATCACCTCGATGCTGGAAGGGGTGGTCGAGCGCGGCACCGGCAAGAAGCTCCAGGCCATCGGCAAGCCCGTCGCGGGCAAGACCGGCACGTCCAATGACGAGCGTGACGCCTGGTTCATCGGCTTCACGCCCGATCTCACCGTCGGCGTCTATATCGGCTATGACAATCCCAAGCCCATGGGCAAGGGCCGCACCGGCGGCCAGCTCGCAGCGCCCGTGGTCACCGACTTCATGCGCATGGCGCTGCACGACAAGCCGGCGACGCCGTTCCGGGTGCCGAAGGGCATCGAGCTCATCCCCATCAACGTGAAGACCGGCCAGCGCGGCCTCTTCGGCGACGACGGCGTGATCCTGGAAGCCTTCAAGCCGGGCGAGGAGCCGCCGTCGCGGACCAAGGTGATCGGCGATCAGGTGGCGACCTCGGGCGCGCCGATCCCGTCCGGAACACAGGGGCAGCCGGAAAGCGAGGCGGTGATCGAAGGTGGGTTGACGACCGGCACCGGCGGCCTCTATTAGCCCCGCTCGACCGATCAACTTGCCAGAACAGCGTCATGCGTGCCGAAATCGTCAATCTCGTCGATGAGATGAAGCAGTCCATAGGGCTGCTGAGGAGGCATCTTTGACTGGGACAACGCCCAGAAGAAGCTCGCCGAACTGAATGCCAGGGCCGAGGATCCGGCTCTGTGGAACGATCCCCAGGCGGCGCAGGACGTCATGCGCAAGCGCCAGGATCTCGAAAGCCGCATCAAGCTGGTGCGCCGCCTGGAGCAGACGATCGAGGACAATGCCGGACTGATCGAGCTGGGCGAGGCCGAAGGCGACCAGGCGATCGTCAAGGATGCCGAGACGGCGCTGATCGGCCTCAAGGAGGAGGTCGGCAAGCACGAGATCGAGACGCTGTTGTCGGGCGAGGCCGATCAGAACGACACGTTCCTCCAGGTGAATGCCGGCGCCGGCGGCACCGAGAGCCAGGACTGGGCCAACATGCTGCTGCGCATGTATGTGCGCTGGGCCGAACAGCACGGCTACAAGGTCGACGTCCTCGACGAGCACCCGGGCGAGGAGGCCGGCATCAAGTCCGCGACCATCCAGGTCAAGGGCCACAACGCCTATGGCTGGCTCAAGACGGAATCGGGCGTGCACCGCCTGGTGCGCATTTCGCCCTACGACTCCAATGCGCGCCGCCACACGTCCTTCGCCTCGATCTGGATCTATCCGGTCATCGACGATTCGATCGACGTCAAGGTCAATGAGAGCGACTGCCGCATCGATACCTACCGCGCCTCCGGTGCCGGCGGCCAGCACGTCAACACGACCGACAGCGCGGTGCGCATCACCCACCTGCCGACCGGCATCGTCGTCGCCTGCCAGAGCGAGCGCTCGCAGCACAAGAACCGCGCCACCGCCTGGAAGATGCTGAAGGCCAGGCTCTACGAGATGGAGCTGCAGAAGCAGCAGGAAAAGATCGACGCCGCCAACGCCAAGAAGACGGATATCGGCTGGGGGCACCAGATCAGGTCCTATGTGCTGCAGCCTTACCAGCTGGTGAAGGACCTGCGCACCGGCACGACCAGCACCAATCCCGCCGCCGTGCTCGACGGCGACCTCGACGCGTTCATGGCCGCTTCCCTCGCGCAGCGCGTGCATGGCGGCGGCCCGGCACAGGTCGACGACATAGACTGACGGCGGTTCCCACGGGTTTGAGGCCTTTTCAACCGGCGAAGCGATGAGCTAGCCTGCCGGCCTTACCGTTCAAAGGCAGGTGTCATGCTCAATCTCGATCCGCGCTACTATGTCGATCCCGCCATCTACGACCGCGAGCGCATGGAGCTCTTCGCGAAGACCTGGCAGCTGCTGGGGCCGGTATCGCAGGTGCGCGAGCGCGGCGAATACTGCGCCGTCGAGATCGCCGGCCACAAGGTCTTCGCCGTCAGGGGCAAGGACGGCAGGCTGCGCGGCTTCCGCAATCTCTGCCGGCACCGCGGCGCCCGCCTCCTCGAGGAAGGCAATGGGCGCTGCCCGACCATCCGCTGTCCCTATCATCAATGGGTATGGGCCGACGACGGGCGTCTCATGAACGTGCCGTGGTTCGGCGAGGACCCCGATTTCAAGCTGACCGACTGGCGCCTGACCGAGATACCGGTCGCCGAGTGGCGCGGGCTCCTGTTTATCGCCATCGAGCCCGCGATGACGCTCGAGCAGCAGTTGGCCGACGTCGTCGGCGAGCTCTCCGGCGAGCCGATCGAGACTTACACGCCCATGCGCCGGGAGCGCATGGTCTTCGACGCGAACTGGAAGATCTATACCGACAATTTCGTCGAGGGCTATCACATACCGGGCATTCACCCGCAGTTCTTCGCGGCCATCGATTTCGAGCAGTTCAAGACCACCGCGCATGACGGCCTCATCCGCATGACGGCGCCGCCGCGCGACGGCCTGTTCTATCGCGGCAAATGGCTGTGGATGTGGCCGAACTGGACCTTGTCTCTGTTCGACGGCGGGATGAACACCTCCAGGATCAACCCCCTGGGACCCGACCGCACCGAGCTCGTCTATCACTTCTATTTCGCCGATACCGCGCCGGATAGGGCCGGGGAGCGCGACGACCTGGTCGCCCGCAACCTCGCCATCGTGCGCGAGGACTTCGAGATATGCCTCGAGACCCATAAGAACTACGCCTCCGGCGCCTATTCCCCGGGGCCCCTGTCGCCGCGTCATGAAGCGGGAGTCGCCTATTTCCAGGACCGCATCCGGCACAGTCTCGGCCTGACGCAGATTTGATGCCGATGTCTTGATTTATCGGGAGAATCCCGGAAACTGCCGGGATCGGGGCATGGGCCTTGGAGAGGGGTGTGGCCGGCGCGACCTGCCATTGTTTGGCCGTCATTGATGGGCTTATCTCGCTGGAGCGCCTTCGGCTGCGGTTGTCCGGCTCCGGCGACGGGAAGCGCTCGCAGATGTGTGAGATCGAGCCCGTTTTCCGCCCGGGCGGACGCGGTGCGGAGCCGTCGGGACGGCGTCCGGAGGGGATGCCCAGCCGGCCGGGACGGGGGTGTCGGCCCTGATGGTTTGTTCGGCGGCGCGAGCCGCCCTCGCGTGACGGTGCATAGGCGAAATCTTCATTCGGGGCTGCGCAGTTTGCGGCGATTTTGGAAAACGGCGGCGTTGGTACTCCTGTCTCTGACGGCGATCGTCGTCGTCGCCGGCGGGGTGCTGTTCGTCAGGCTGATGACCGGGCCGGTGTCGCTCGATTTCATGCGCGACCGCATCCAATCGCAGATCAACTCCAATCTCGGCGGCCTCAGGGTCAGGCTCGACGGCGTGATCGTGGAGCGCGACGCCGATACCGGCATGCCGCATTTCCGCCTGCGCAATGTCGAGCTCACCGATCCGCAGGGCGAAGTCATCGCGCGCGCCCCGAAGGCGGCGATCGGCGTCGACGGCAGCGAACTGATGAGCGGCACGGTGGTGCCCAAGCAGATCGAGCTGATCGGCCCGCGCATCGTCGTCCGGCGCACCCTCGATGGCGGATTCAAGCTCGGATTCGACGAGCATCACGCGGCCGACGGCCCGCGCAACGAAACCGGCAAATCCAACCAGGAGACCAGCCTCAGGCAGATTCCGCCGGAGACGCAAGGGGCCACCGTCATCGATTTCCTGAGCGGCACCATGCCGGGAGCGGAAAGGGCGACCGCCACCATTGCCAGTCTCGACAGCATACTGGTGAGCGACGCGGCGATCCAGCTGATCGACGAGGTCAATTCCACCAGCCTCAGTATTCCGAAGGCCAGCCTCGCCTTCAAGCGCATGCCTTACGGCTTCACCCTGTTTTCGGAGGCATCGATCGCCTCGGGCGGCGAGCCGTGGCGCGCCGAGATTTCGGCGAGCTACCGGCGCCAGCGCAAGTCCTTCGCGGTGTCCGCCCGGATCAGCGACCTGGTGCCGGCGAACATCGCCGACGACATTTTCGCGCTCTCCAAGCTCGCCCAGGTGAAGCTGCCGCTTTCCGGCCACGTCGAGATGGAGGTCAGCGAGAATGCCGAGATATTGAGCGGCTCGGCCGAATTCACGGCCGCCGCCGGCGAGGTCGGCCTGCCAGGTTTCATCGCCGAGCCCATCGCGGTCGACGAGGGCCTCCTGCGCATCGACTTCGATCCGCAGAGCGGCGGCATGGTCATCAGCAATTCGACCCTGCTCATCGGCGGCACGCCGGCGCAGCTCTCGGGCCGCATCACCCCCGTCCGCCAGGCCGACCGGCGGCTCGATGCGCTCAAGATAGAGATCAATGCGCGCAACCTGAGCCTCGATCCGAGCGCCAATGTCGATCAGGAGATCGCCATCGACAGGGTGGACTTTTCCGGCGTCGCCTCGGTGCGCGAGCCGCGTTTCGACGTCGAGGACGCGGTGGTGATGGCCGGCAATGCCGGCATCAGGCTGCGCGGCACCTTCACCGGCGGCGAGCACTCGGTGGGCATCCGGCTCGCCGGCCGCCTGCGCGACATATCGGCCCCGCTGCTCAAGCGCCTGTGGCCGCCGATCATCGCGCCCAACACGCGCAGATGGGTCAATACGAACATCCTGGCCGGCCGCATCACCGATGGCGAGTTCACCATCAATCTGCCGGTCGATGCCCTGGCGCAGGGGCTCGCGGCCAAGCTCATTCCCAATGACGCCGTCTCCGCCCGCTTCGGCCTCGAAGGCGTCACCACCACCTATTTCGGCGGCCTGCCGCCGATCAGCGAAGCCTCGGGCGAGGGCACTCTCGGCGGCGACACCTTTGCGCTCCGGCTCGACAAGGGCAAGGTCAAGGTGCCTTCGGGCAGGACGGTCGATCTGGGCAAGGGGACGCTCAGGATGACCTCGCTGCTGGCGCCGATGACGCCCGCCGACATCCACCTGGAATGCAAAGGCGATATTCCGGCTTTCCTCGAGTATCTCGACCTCGATCCCCTGAACCTGGTGAGCAAGAGCGGCGGCAAGGCCAGGGCCATGACCGGCGACGCGACGGCGGCGGTGGACCTTCACCTGCCGCTGAAGAAGATCGTGTCGCGCGACGACGTCAAGGTGTCGGCCGTGGCCAAGCTGCGCCATGCGGGCCTGCGGAACGCGCTCGACGGCATCGATCTCAGCGACGGTTCGATCGAGCTCAAGATCACCGAGGATGCGATCAGGGCGGAAGGGACCGCCAAGCTCAACGACTTCGCCGCCAGGCTCACCTGGTGGCGCGACGGCGGCGCCGACCAGCCGCAGAACGCGGTCATCGAGACCGAGCTCGATGCCAAGGAGCGCGCCGCCATCGGCGCCGATGTCAGCGACTTCCTGGACGGCCCGGTGAAGGTCAAGGTGAGCCTTCAGGATTTTCGCGACGAGGTCGGCAGGATCAGGATCGAGGCCGATCTCTCCAAGGCGCAGCTTCGGCTGGCCGCCATCGACTGGTGGCGTCCGCCCTCGCCCAGGACGACGGCGACGTTCGACTATGTTCCGGGCGACGGCAAGAGCGGCCGCATCGACAACCTCACCATCAAGGGGGCCGATCTGCTGGTCAAGGGACAGATCAGCGTGGACAAGAGCGGCAACGTGTCGGAAGCGCGTTTCCCGACCATAGTCCTGAACGAGGACAACCGCTTCGGGGTGAGGGTCGTGCGCGGCGCCGATGCGACCAATGTCTCCATCAACGGGACGAGCTTCGATGCCCGCCCCCTGATCCGCTCGCTGTTCGCCAATCGCTCCGCTCCCGAGTCGCGGACGAAGAGCGTGCTGATCGTCGATGCGCTGATCGACAAGGTCTATGCGCATCGCGGCGAGGTCGTGAAAGGGGTGGCCGGAAGCTTCGTGCTGCGCAACGGCTATGTCGAGCGCGCCACCCTGAACGGCACGTTCTTCAGCGGCCAGCCGATCACCATCCGCGTCAATCCCGCCGGCGACGGCGGCCGCGACCTGCGCATCGCCGGCCGCGACGCGGGCTCCGCGCTCAGGGCCGCCAACCTCTATTCCAAGGTCGCCGGCGGCCAGATCGATTTCGTCGCGCGGCTGGGGGCCGGGGCCGACGCGACGGTGCGCAACGGCCGGCTGACCTTGCGCGATTTCGAGGTGCGCGACGAGGCGGCGCTGGCCGAGCTCGACCAGAAGGGCAGGCCCAAGAAAGCCGGGCCGCGGAGGGGCGGCGGCGTGGTGTTCTCGCGGCTGACGCTCCCCTTCACCAGCGACGCGCGCTTCATCCGCATCGGCGACACGCTGGTCAAGGGGCCCGAGCTCGGCGCCACCGCGCAAGGCCTCATCCGCAAGACCGACGGCGCCATCGACATCGACGGAACGATCATCCCGGCCTATGCGCTGAATTCGGCGATCGGCGAGGTGCCGATCCTGGGCGACATCCTCACCGGCGGCAAGGGCGAGGGCATCTTCGGCCTGACCTATGCGCTCGGAGGTACGATGTCGCGTCCGCGCTTCCAGGTGAACCCGGTTTCGGCCATAGCACCCGGCATCCTGCGCAAGTTCTTCGAATACGGCAGCAGCGGCAACGGCCAGCCGACCCGGCGGAGGGAACGCAACGACTGAGCGTCGAGAGAGCCTCTATGGCGCGGATTTGAGCAGCACATGCTTCTTGCGGCCCATCGACAGCTTGACGACGCCGTCCGCGTTCAACGCGCCCTCGGTGAGCTGCAGCCTGTCGTCGCTGACCGCGGCGTCGTTCACGCGAACCGCTCCGCCCTGGATCTGCCGGCGCGCGTCGCCGTTGGATGAGGCGAGGCCCGCCAGCACCAGCGCCTTGAGCAGCCCGACGCCGGCGCGGAAATCGGCTGCCGGCACGTCGATCGTCGGCAGGCCTTCGGCGGCCTGGCCTTCCTCGAAGGTGCGGCGCGCCGTCTCGGCCGCCTCGCCGGCCGCCACGCGCCCGTGGAGCAGGGTCGTGGCTTCCGTCGCCAGCGTCTTCTTGGCTTCGTTGATCTCGGCCCCGCCGAGGTCCGCCAGCCGGCCGATCTCGGCGAGCGGCAGGGTGGTGAAGAGCTTGAGGAATCGCGCCACGTCGGCGTCCTCGGTGTTGCGCCAGAACTGCCAGTACTCGTAAGGCGAGCGCATGTCGGCATTGAGCCACACCGCGCCCGCCGCGGTCTTGCCCATCTTGGCGCCGGAGGCGAGCGTGATGAGGGGCGTGGTCAGCGCGTAGAGCTGGTGCGTGCCCATGCGCCGCCCGAGATCGACGCCGGTGACGATGTTGCCCCACTGGTCGGAGCCGCCCATTTGCAGGTTGGTGCCGTGGCGGCGCGCGAGCTCGGTGAAATCATAGGCCTGCAGGATCATGTAGTTGAATTCGATGAAGGACATTTCCTGCTCGCGCTCGAGCCTGAGCTTCACCGAATCCATGCTCAGCATGCGGTTGATCGAGAAATGCCGGCCGATGTCGCGCAGCATGTCGATGTAGTTGAGCCTGGTCAGCCACTCGGCGTTGTCGACCATGATGGCGTCGGTGGGCCCGTTCCCGAATTCGAGGAACCTGGCGAAGACGCTCTGGATGCCGCGCTTGTTGTCCTCGATCTCGGCGAGCGAGAGCAGCTTGCGGCCTTCGTCGCGGCCCGTCGGGTCGCCGACCCGGGTGGTGCCGCCGCCCATGAGGGCGATCGCCTTCTGGCCGGTCCGCTGGGCCCAGTAGAGCAGCATGATCTGGACGAGCGAGCCGACATGCAGCGAGCGCGCGGTGCAGTCGAAGCCGATATAGGCGTTGACCTCGTTCCTGGAGGCGAGCCGGTCCAGCCCCTCGGCGTCGGAGCATTGATGGATGTAGCCGCGGGCGGAAAGCGTGTTAAGGAACTCGGAGGAAAACCTGCTCATGAACCGGCCTGACGTGTCGAGAGGCGGCTCATACCACGGGAAAAGCGCGTGTCAAAACACTACACCGCCTTGGGCCTCATGTCGGGGACATCGCTCGACGGCATCGATATCGCGCTCGTCAGGACGGATGGCGAAGGCGCGGTGAAGCGCGGTCCGGCGCGGACCTACGCTTACGTTCCCGAGCAGCGCGCCATGCTCGAGGGAGCGCTGAAGGACGCTCTGGCCGTCACGGAGCGCAGCGAGCGTCCCGGCAGTCTCGCCGAGGTCGAATGGTCGCTGACCGAATGGCACGCCCTGGCGGTTGAATCCTTTTGTCGGGACATCGGTCTAACCGATTCGGAAATCGACGTGATCGGCTTCCATGGCCAGACCGTGATCCACCGCCCCGAGCGCCGCCTGACGCTGCAGCTCGGCGATGGACCGCTGCTGGCGCGCCGCCTCAGGGCCAAGGTGGTGTATGACCTGCGCGCCGACGACGTCGCCGCCGGCGGACAGGGGGCGCCCCTGGTGCCGGTCTATCATCGGGCGCTGGCGCAGGGCCTGGAAGTGCTGCCGCTCGCCTTTCTCAACATCGGCGGGGTCAGCAACGTCACCTGGATCGGGCCGGACGGCGAGATCATCGCCTTCGACACCGGGCCCGGCAATGCGCTGATCGACGACTGGGCCCTCAAGGCGACCGGGAGCCCCCTGGACATGAATGGCCGGCTGGCTTTTGCCGGACGCGTGAACGAGGCCGTCCTCGCCCAGTTCCTGGGCGACTCCTTCTTCGAAGAGCGTCCGCCGAAATCGCTCGACCGCAACAGTTTCGCAGGGCTCGATCTCGCGGGGCTCAGCCCCGCCGACGGCGCCGCGACCTTGACCGCCTTCACGGCGCGTTCCGTTGCGCTCTCTCGCGCCTGGTTCCCGGCCGATCCCAGATGCTGGGTGATCTGTGGCGGCGGCCGCAAGAACCCGGTGCTGATGGCCGCCTTGCGCGCGAGCCTCGGTCTCGGCGCGGAGGCCGTCATTGCCGCCGAAGCGGCAGGCTTCAACGGCGACTCAATGGAAGCCGAGGCCTGGGCCTATCTCGCGGTGCGCAGCCTCCAGGGCCTGCCGATCACCTTCCCGGGCACCACCGGCGCGCCGGAACCCATGACGGGCGGCGTTCTGGCCGAAGCCTGACAAAGAAGGCCCCTGGATGTCACAGTCGCGGTCCCTGTCTCGTCTCATGGGTCGAACATGAAAGGAGCCGACCATGAGACTTGCACCGAAATCCGTCGACCAGGAGCTCTTCAAGGCCGTTCTGGCGCTCGAGACGAAAGTCCGCGCCAGCGGCCTCGACGACAGGCTCTATCTGCTCGTCAAGGCCAGGGCATCGCAGATCAACAGCTGCGCCCACTGCATCGACATGCACATGAAGGAGCTCAGGGCCCGGGGCGAAAGCGAGGAGAAGCTCTTCCTCTTGAGCGCCTGGCGCGAGGCGGAGCGTTTCTTCACGCCGAAGGAAAGGGCGGCACTCGCCTGGACCGAGACGGTGACGCTCATCGCCGACACCCACGTGCCCGATCACGAGTGGGAGGCGGTGCGCAAGGAATTCAGCGAGGAAGAGGTGGCCAAACTCACTTTCGCCATCGGCACCATCAATATCTGGAACCGCATCTCGGTGTCGTTCCGGACACCCCCGGGAACCAGGCCGGCGGACGCATGACGGCGGAAGGGTGGTCATGGCTGCAGCGGATTTCGAAGCCCATCGCAAATACCTGACCGGCATCGCCTATCGCATGCTGGGCTCCTATGCCGAGGCCGAGGACGTCGTCCAGGACGTCTATCTGCGCTGGCACAAGGCCGACCGCGGCACCGTCGTCGATCCACGCAGCTTCCTGGCCCGGATCACGGCCAGGCTCTGTCTCGATATCCTCAAGTCGGCGCGCATGCGGCGCGAGACCTATGTCGGACAGTGGCTGCCCGAGCCGTTGATCGAGGGGCTCGTCGATGAAAGCCCGCCGGCTGAGGAACTGGCGGGCGATCTGTCGGTGGCCATGATGCTGGCGCTGGAGCGGCTCTCGCCGCTCGAGCGCGCCGCCTTCCTGCTGCACGACATCTTCGACATGGGGTTTCCGGCGGTCGCCGAGACGATCGGGCGCAGCGAGGAAAGTGCCCGCCAGCTGGCGTCGCGGGCGCGCAAGAACCTGCGCAGCGGCCGCCCGCGCTACAAGGTGGACGAGGCGGAAGAGAGCGCCATCACCCAGGCGTTCTTCACCGCTTCGCGCACCGGCGATTTCGTGGGGCTGTCAAAGCTTCTCGCCGACGACGTCGTCCTCAGGGCCGATGGCGGCGGCAAGCGTACGGCGGCCACCAATATCCTGGAAGGCGTCGACCGGGTGGCGCAATTCATCGCGGGCTACGGCCTGAAGGGCTTCCCGCACCACGGCTTCCCGCCGGTGCGCTTCACCCGCGTCAACAACATGCCGGGCTTTGCCACGATCGAGGCCGACGGGCTGCCGCAGACCATGTCGCTCGAGATCGAGGGCGGCAGGATCGCCGCCATCTATGTGATGCGCAATCCCGACAAGCTGAAGCACGTCACAGCCGAGTGGATCAGGCAGGCCGGGCCGTGAAAAAGCCGCGGAACGCAGAGGTTCCGCGGCTCATGACGCGAACCGTGAACGTTACTTCGTGTCGCCCAGGGCCTTGTCGACGACGCCCGCGACGAGCCCGCCGATGATGGGGGCGACCCAGAACAGCCAGAGCTGCTGCAGCGCCCAGCCGTCGGCGAAGAACACCGTCGCCGTGGAGCGCGCCGGGTTGACCGAGGTATTGGCGATCGGGATCGACATGATGTGCATCAGCGTCAGGGTCAGGCCGATCGCCAGGGGAGCGAGCGCGCCCGCGCCATTGGCCCGCGTCACGCGGCAGATGACCAGGACGAAGAGGAAGGTCTGGACGATCTCCGCGAGCAGGGCAGCGATCAGCGAGAAGCCGGCCGGCGAATGCTCGCCATAGCCGTTGGAGGCGAATCCGCCGGCGGTGAAGTCGGCCTTGGTGCTGAGCATGATGTAGAAGAACAGCGCCGCCAGGAAGCCGCCGACGAGCTGGGCGACGATATAGGGAACGATGTCCTTGGTGTCGAAGCGGCCTGCCGACCACAGGCCGAGCGTGACGGCCGGATTGAAATGGCCGCCGGAGATCGGACCCAGCGCATAGGCCATGACCACCACCGCGAGGCCGACCGCGATGGCGACGCCCAGAATGCCCGAGCCGCCGCCCAGGGCCGAGAAGGAAACGAGAGCGGCGCCGAGGACGGCCGCGACCAGGGTGAACGTGCCGATGAGCTCGGCAACCAGCTTATTCATGTTCATCTGACATCCCCATCTTTGAACAGCCGGTCTCGGCTTTTAAACCGATTCGGCGGGGCTGCCACGAGCCAGCCACAATTCGCCGGCGGGCAGGTTCACGGGCTTCGGGGGGATAGAAATTCCGTAACGTTATCGGCGGGCCGATCAGGCCTCGCGGGCCAGCCGCTTGTCGAGATAGGTGGCGCAGATCTTGGTCAGTTCGTCGATCTTGTCCTGGAAGAAGTGGTTGGCGCCCGCCAGCACCCTGTGCTCGATGACGATGCCTTTCTGCGTCTTGAGCTTGGTCACCAGAGTGTTGACGGCTTCGGGCGGCGTCACCGTGTCCTTGTCGCCATTGACGAAGAGGCCGGAAGCCGGGCAGGGGGCGAGGAAGGAGAAGTCATAGTGCTTGGCGAGGGGGGCGACCGAGATGAAGCCCGAGATCTCGGGTCGGCGCATGAGGAGCTGCATCGAGATCCAGGCGCCGAAGGAGATGCCGGCGATCCAGCAGATCTTGGCCTCGCGGTTGTGGGCCTGCAGCCAGTCGAGCGCGGAGGCGGCATCGGAAAGCTCCCCGGCGCCGTTCTCGAACAGGCCCTGGCTGCGCCCCACCCCGCGGAAATTGAACCTGAGAACCGAAAAGCCGCGCTGCGCATACATGTAATAGAGCGAATGGACGATCGGATTGTTCATCGTGCCGCCGAAGCTCGGATGAGGGTGAAGCAGGATCGCGATGGGAGAGCCTTGGGCTTTGGAATGATGGTAACGTGCTTCGATCCGGCCGGCCGGCCCATTGAAAATCACTTCAGGCATGAGCGAATGGCGATCCTGTTCTGCATCTGGCGGGTCGTTGAAATCGGGTGAAGGCCGGCGAAATAGTTGACTCCGGTAGTCGGATATTCTATTTCCCTTGTTTAGAATTGTTCAAAGAAATATAGAATCCCTCGGGACGCCGGTGAAGCCCGGCTCTTAGCACGGCTGCGGGGGAAAATGGCAAGTTTTCTCAAGGCGGCTGCAACGGAAAAACGATCATGAAACTCTCGACAAAAGGCAGATATGCAGTGATGGCCATGGTCGATATCGGCCAGAACGGCCATGGCCGCACCGTGTCGCTGGCCGAGATTTCCGAGCGCCAGGACATCAGCCAGGAGTATCTGGAGCAGCTGTTCGTGAAGCTGCGCAAGGCGGGCCTGGTGCAGAGCGCCAGGGGGCCCGGCGGCGGCTACCGGCTGGCGCGCGACGCCGACGATATCGTCGTCTATGACGTCATCGCCGCGGTCGACGAGCCGATGAAGGTGACCCGCTGCGAGGGCGACGCCGTGGACGGCTGCGTCAAGGGCGAGCGCTGCTGCACCCATGACCTGTGGTCCTCGATCGGCCGGCAGGTGAACACCTTCCTCGCCAATGTCACGCTGGACGATGTGGTGAACAGGCGCAACCTGGCGCTCGCCGCGTCCATCCGCCAGGCCAAGGCGCGCCATGTGCGCAAGGTCCACGACGAGGCAGATGCGCATATATCTTGATCATAACGCCACGAGCCCGCTCAAGGAGAGCGCCCGCCAGGCGATGCTCGCAGCCTTGGCGCTGGCCGGCAATGCCTCCTCGATCCACGCCGAGGGCCGCGAGGCGCATGCGCTTCTCGACCAGGCGCGCGATGACGTAGCCTGCAGCCTGGGCGTGGTAGCACCCATGGTGGTCTTCACCTCGGGCGGCAGCGAGGCCAACAACCTGGCGCTCAAGGGGGTGCCGGCCGAGCGGCTCGTCGTGTCCGCCGTCGAGCATCCTTCCGTTCTGGAGGCGGCGCGCGCGGCAGGCAGGCCGGTCGAGATCCTGCCCGTCGACGGCCGGGGCCTCATCGATCTCGCAGCGCTCCGGAGCCTGCTCGAAACCGGCCCCCGGGCGCTGGTGAGCGTCATGCTCGCCAACAACGAGACCGGCGTGGTCCAGCCCGTTCGCGAGATCGCAAGCCTCGCCCATGCGCATGGCGCGCTCGTCCATACCGATGCGGTCCAGGCCCTCGGCAAGATCCCGGTCAATTTCGGGCTTCTTGCCGTCGATCTCCTGAGCGTCTCCGCCCACAAGCTCGGCGGACCGATAGGGGCGGGCGCCCTCGTGGTGCGCGACGGACTGGTCCTCGCTCCGCTCGTTCATGGCGGCGGCCAGGAGCTGAGGCGGCGCGCGGGAACCGAGAACCTCGCGGCGATCGCCGGTTTTGCCGCCGCGGCCCGGGAGAAAAGACTCGAAATCAAGGCCTTGCGCGACCATCTTGAGAGAGGGCTCGAGGGCGCGGTGATCTTCGGCGCCGAAGCGGAGCGTCTGCCGAACACCAGCTGCTTCGCCCTGCCGGGGCTGTCCGCCGAAACCCTCCTGATGGCGCTCGATCTTGCCGGTTTCGCCGTCTCTTCGGGCTCGGCCTGCTCCTCCGGCAAGGTGGCGAAATCGCATGTCCTCGCGGCGATGGGGGTTGCCCCCGCTCTGGCCGGCGCGGCCATCCGCGTGAGCCTCGGCTGGACCACGACGGCCGAAGACGTCGAACAGTTCATCTCCGCCTGGCGCCGCATCGGGGCCCGGCGGAACGCGGCTTGAGATTGGAAGAAGAAGATGCCCGATATCGATACCATCGAACTCGTCAAGGACATTGACGTCGACAAGTACAAATACGGTTTCACCACCGACATCGAATCCGAGCTGGCGCCCAAGGGCCTCAACGAGGAGATCGTCGCCTTCATCTCGAAGAAGAAGAACGAACCCCAGTGGATGCTCGACTGGCGGCTCGAGGCCTATCGGCGCTGGGTGCAGATGGACGAGCCCAAATGGGCGAAGGTCCATTATCCCAGGATCGACTTCCAGGACCTGCATTACTATGCCGCTCCCAAGAGCATGGCCGGGCCCAAGAGCCTCGACGAGGTCGATCCCGAGCTCCTCAGGACCTATGAGAAGCTCGGCATCCCGCTGCGCGAGAGAGAGGTGCTGGCGGGCGTCGAGGGCGCCAGGGTCGCCGTCGATGCGGTGTTCGATTCGGTGTCCGTCGTCACCACCTTCAAGGAGGAGCTCGCCAAGGCGGGCGTCATCTTCTGCTCGATCTCGGAAGCCATCCGCGAGCATCCCGAGCTCGTGAGGAAGTATCTGGGCTCGGTGGTGCCGCAAGGCGATAATTTCTACGCGGCTCTCAACTCCGCGGTCTTCTCGGACGGTTCCTTCGTCTATGTGCCGCCCGATACGCGCTGCCCGATGGAGCTGTCGACCTATTTCCGCATCAACGAGAAGAACACCGGCCAGTTCGAGCGCACCCTCATCATCGCCGACAAGGGCGCCTATGTGTCCTATCTCGAGGGCTGCACCGCACCGACTCGCGACGAGAACCAGCTCCATGCCGCGGTGGTCGAGCTCATCGCCCTCGACGACGCCGAGATCAAGTATTCGACGGTGCAGAACTGGTATCCGGGCGACAAGGAAGGCAAGGGCGGGGTCTATAATTTCGTGACCAAGCGCGGCGACTGCCGCGGCCGCAACGCCAAGATCTCCTGGACCCAGGTCGAGACCGGCTCGGCCATCACCTGGAAATATCCAAGCTGCATCCTGCGCGGCGACAATTCGCGCGGCGAGTTCTACTCGATCGCCATTTCCAACGGCCGCCAGCAGGTCGATTCCGGCACCAAGATGATCCATCTCGGCAAGAACACCTCGAGCCGCATCGTCTCCAAGGGCATTGCCGCCGGGCAGAGCGACAACACCTACCGGGGACTGGTCTCGGCCCACCGCAAGGCGGCCAACGCCCGCAACTTCACCCAGTGCGACTCGCTTCTGATCGGCGACAGATGCGGCGCCCATACCGTGCCCTATATCGAGGCCAAGACGCCGACCGCGCATTTCGAGCATGAGGCGACGACCTCGAAGATCTCCGACGACCAGATGTTCTACTGCCAGTCGCGCGGGCTCTCGGAAGAGGAGGCGGTGACGCTCATCGTCAACGGCTTCGTGCGCGACGTGCTGCAGCAATTGCCGATGGAATTCATGGCCGAGACGCAGAAGCTGATCGGCATCAGCCTGGAAGGCAGCGTGGGATGAACGGGACCCATGCCGGCCTTTCGACGACCTGCAACGATGATGTGAAAGACAAGAAGAATGCTTGAGATCAACAAACTGAGCGTCAAACTGGCGGACGAAGACCGCACCATCCTGAACGGGCTCACCCTCGATGTGAAGCCGGGCGAGGTCCACGCCATCATGGGCCCGAACGGGTCGGGCAAGTCGACCCTATCCTATGTGCTGGCCGGGCGCGAGGGCTATGAGGTGACGGGCGGCTCGGCCACCTACAAGGGCGAGGACCTGCTCGCCATGGAGCCCGACCAGCGCGCCGCCAAGGGCCTGTTCCTGGCCTTCCAGTATCCGATCGAGATCCCGGGCGTCGCCACCATGCAGTTCCTCAAGGTGGCGCTGAACGCCCAGCGCAAGGCCCGCGGCGAGAAGGAGCTGACCACGCCCGAATTCATGAAGCTGGTCAAGGACCGCGCCGCCAGGCTCGGCATCTCGCAGGACATGCTCAAGCGCGCCGTCAATGTCGGCTTTTCCGGCGGCGAGAAGAAGCGCGCCGAGATCCTCCAGATGGCGGTGCTCGAGCCCGCATTGTGCATCCTCGACGAGACCGATTCCGGTCTCGACATCGACGCCTTGCGCATCGTCGCCGACGGCGTGAACGCGCTGCGCTCGCCCGACCGCGCCATGGTCGTCATCACCCACTACCAGCGCCTGCTCGAATACATCGTGCCGGACTACGTGCATGTCCTGTCGCAGGGCCGCATCGTGAAGTCGGGCGGCAAGGAGCTGGCGCTCGAGCTCGAAGCCAAGGGCTATGCCGAGTTCGCAAGAGAAGCCGCATGAACATCGCCGTGAACAAGACGCCGGCGGAACTCGCCTATGACGGCATGCTGCTGCCGCATCCGCGCCTCGAGGACTGGAAGTGGACCAACCTCAGGACCCTGATCGACCGGCCTTATCCGCCGCGCGTCACGGTTCCGGCCGACGGCAAAGACGTCGAGCGCCTGCTCGGGCGCGATCCCCTTGGCAAGCTGGCGCGCAGCCGCATCGTCTTCGTCAACGGGGTGTTCGATCCGTCCCGGTCGAGCCTGCCCCAGGGCGGCGATGTCAGGGTCACGCGGCAGCTTCAGCCGCCGGCCGCTTCCGACGACGAGCCGGTGCTGGCCATGAACCGCGCCTTCGCGACCGACGGCGTCCTGATCGAGATCGCCTCCAATATCGATGCGCCGGTGGCGCTGGTCATGCTGGCGACCGCGGGCGAGGCGCGCACCATCGCGACACGCCACGCGGTCAGGGTGGCGGAGGGCGCCTCGGCGACGCTCTTCGAGGTCCATCTCGGCGAAGGCGACTATCTCGCCAACAGCGTGGTCGACGTGACGCTGGGCGCGCGAGCCAAGCTCGACAGGGTCAAGCTCGAGATCGAAGCGCGGGACGCCATCCACCTGGCGCATGCGTTTATCTCGGTCGGCCGCGAAGCCGTCCTGCGCGACTTCACCCTGACCTCCGGTGCCCGCGTCAACCGCCAGAACGGCACGGTCTCCTTCGCCGGCGAGAAGGCCGACGCGAAGGTTTCCGGCGCATATCTCCTCGCCGGCCGGCAGCATGCCGACACCCGCCTCGTCATCGACCATCGGGTGCCGAAATGCACCAGCCGCGAGCTCTTCAAATGCGTGATGGACGACAACGCGCGCGGCGTCTTCCAGGGCAAGGTCATCGTCCAGCGCGATGCCCAGAAGACCGACGGCAAGCAGTCGTCGCATGCGCTTTTGCTCTCCGAGAGGGCCGAGTTCGACGCCAAGCCCGAGCTCGAGATCTATGCCGACGACGTCGTCTGCGGCCACGGCGCGACCAGCGGCGATATCGACCACAACCATCTCTTCTATCTGCGCTCGCGCGGCATCCCCGAGGCCGAGGCCAAGTCGATGCTGATCTCGGCCTTCGTCGCCGAGGCTTTCGATACGATCGGTCACGAGGATGTGCGCGACGAGCTGGCGCGTTTCGCCGGGCGCTGGCTGGTCGGCCACAAGGCAGGGAAGCCGTGACGGCCCTCGGGAAAGTCGTTCCGGCCTATGACGTCGAGGCGATCCGCCGCGACTTCCCCATCCTGGCGCGCGAGGTCTACGGCAAGCCGCTGGTCTATCTCGACAACGCGGCCTCGGCGCAGAAGCCGAGAGCGGTGCTCGAGCGCATGCGCCGGGCGATGGAGGAAGACTATGCCAATGTCCATCGCGGCCTGCACTATCTCTCCAATACCTCGACCCAGGCCTTCGAGGATGCGCGCGAGAGCGTCCGGCGCTTCATGAATGCGCCGTCCAAGGACCAGATCGTCTTCACCCGCAATGCCACCGAGGCCATCAACCTCGTGGCGCAGTCCTTCGGCGGCATGGTGATCGGCGAGGGCGACGAGATCGTGCTCTCGATACTCGAGCATCATTCCAACATCGTCCCCTGGCATTTCCATCGCGAGCGCCGCGGCGCCGTGATCAGATGGGCGCCGGTCGACGACGACGGAAACTTCCTCATCGAGGAATTCGAGAAGCTGCTCGGGCCCCGCACCCGGATGGTCGCCGTCACCCAGATGTCGAACGCCCTCGGCACCATCGTTCCGGTGAGGGAGGTCATCCGCATCGCCCATGCGAAAGGCGTGCCGGTGCTGGTCGATGGCAGCCAGGCGGCGGTTCACCTGCCCGTCGACGTGCAGGAGCTCGACGCCGACTTCTACGCCTTCACCGGCCACAAGACCTACGGACCGTCGGGCATCGGCGTGCTCTATGGCAAGATGGAGCATCTGAAGCGCATGCCGCCCTACCAGGGCGGCGGCGAGATGATCGGCGAGGTCACGCTCGACGGCATCACCTATGCCGAGCCGCCGCATCGCTTCGAGGCGGGAACGCCGGCCATCGTCGAGGCGATCGGGCTCGGCGCGGCGCTCGACTACATGCAAGGCATCGGCTTCGAGACCATCGCCGCCCATGAGGCGGATCTGCGCGACTATGCCATGGCGCGCCTGGCGGAGATCAATTCGCTGCGCATCTTCGGCCGCGCCAGGGACAAGGGCGCGATCGTCTCCTTCAACATGGAAGGGGCCCATGCCCACGACATCTCGACGGTGATCGATCGCGCCGGCGTCGCGGTCAGGGCCGGCACCCATTGTACCCAGCCGCTCCTGGCCCGTTTCGGCGTCACCGCCACGTGCCGCGCTTCCTTCGGCCTCTACAATACGCGGGCCGAAGTTGATAAATTGGCCGAAGCGCTTATCTCAGCGCAGAGGATATTCTTGTGAGCGAAGTCCAGGACCATAGCGCCGTGCCCGAGACGGCGGCTGCCACGCCGGCCTCCGCCCTTGCGCCGGACGAGATCGCGCGCCTGACGGACGACATAACGGCGGCCCTGAAGACGGTCTATGACCCTGAAATCCCTGTCGATATTTATGAGTTGGGTCTCGTCTACAAGGTCGATATCGAGGACGACCGTCAGGTCAGCATCGATATGACCCTGACGGCGCCCGGCTGCCCGGTGGCCGGCGACATGCCGGGCTGGGTCGAGAACGCCGTGGGCGCGGTTCCCGGCGTCTCCGGCGTCAAGGTCAACCTGGTGTTCGATCCGCCGTGGGATCATTCACGCATGTCGGATGAAGCGCGCGTCGCGCTCAATATGTGGTAGGTTTCATGGCCATGTCCCGTCCTCGACCCAAAGTGATGACGCTCACCGAAGCCGCGGCCCAGCGTGTGAAAGCCATCATGGCGAAGGCCAAGACTCCGGTGGTCGCCTTGCGCCTCGGCGTGAAGAACGGCGGCTGCGCCGGCATGGAATACACGATGGAATGGGCCGAACATAAGCGGCCGCTCGACGAGGTCGTGGAAGACCGCGGCGTCAAGATATTCATCGACCCGAAGGCGATCCTGTTCCTGCTCGGCACCGAGATGGACTACCGGGAATCGATGCTGAAATCGGGCTTCGTCTTCAACAACCCGAACCAGACGTCGGCCTGCGGCTGCGGCGAATCGGTGATGCTGAAGCCGGCGGAGCCCGTGCCCGCCGGCTAGGGCCGGCGCCTTTACCTGCTTTTCATACCCGTCCCGCTAGTCTCATGGCGGAGGATGGATGACGGCCAGAAAGCTCATCGCGCGCCTGTTCGGCGTCGTCGGCGCCCGCGCCGCGGCGGCGGCCCTGGGCCTCCTCAGCCAGCTCGCCCTGGCGCGGGTGTTCTCTCCCGCCGATGTCGGCATCTTCCTGCTCACCACCAGCATCATGGCCTTTGCCAGCCTCTTCATGACGGGCGGCTATCCGGCCCTCGGCCTCACCTATCTGGCGCGCTACCAGTCCCTGGCCCGCAAGACCCTGGTCGAGGCTTTCCATGCCGCCGCCTTGCGCACCACGCTCGTCCTGGCCGTGGTTATGGCGGCGGCCGCCGCACTGGCCTATTTCACCCCGGCCTTCGCCGCGCTGCGCCCGGCCATCCTCTTCGGCGCGCTCGCCGCCCCGGCGCATGCGTTCATCCGCCTCAACAATTCGGCGGCGAACTCACTGCGCCGCTTCGATCTTTCCTTCGTGCCCGACTTCGTCCTGCGCAGCGGCTTCCTGTTCGTCGCCATCATCGCCGTCGTCTCCCTCGCGCATGAGCCCGACATCGACTGGATATTGTGGGCGATCGTGATCTCGACCTATGCCGCCGCCATGATCCAGGCCGTGCTGCTCGGGCGCTCCGGCGTGATCGCCAACGTGTCCACCGTCCGGCCCCGGAGCCTGACGGCGTTCTACCGCTTAAGGGCCGCCGCTCTCCTGGTGGGCGCCTTCGTTACGTTCGTCTTCGCCGAGATCGTGACGCTCGCCGCCGGTCTTTTGCTGCCGCCCCACGACGTGGCCGTGGTGGGCATCGCCGTCAGGCTTGCGGCAATTGCCGGATTCGTGGTTCAGACGATGCAGCTCATCGCCATCCCGGACCTGACCGACACGATGACGAAAGGCACGCCCGCCGCCGCCGCCCGGCTGATGCGGAGGACCAACCTGATCAATCTGGCTCTCATGACGATGGCGATCCTCGTCACCCTGGGGCTCGGCGACTGGGTCCTGTCGCTTTTCGGCCCGGACTACCGGTCCGGCAAATGGCTCCTGATCCTGTTCCTGCTCAGCCAGACCGTGCGGTCCGCCGGAACGATGAACAACCATCTTCTGTCGCTGGGCGGACACCAGTCGCGCACCGCCGCCGTCTGTGCCGTTTCCCTGGCGGTGCTGTTCGGCGCCGCCGCCGGGCTGACACCCTATCTCGGAATCGACGGCATGGGCTGGGCCGCCCTGGCGGCCGAATGTGTCTGGGCCGTCGGCCTCGCAATATCCGCCCAGTCCCTGACCGGCCGCCGCGGCGACCTCCTGGCGGGTCTTGGGCTCCGGATCAGCTAGAGGCGCTGCGCACCGGCCGCGACAGGAAGGCGGGCATATTGCCGGAATGGAAGCCGTTGGAATCCGGCGCGTCGGCGGATGCGGCCTGCCGGCGCCCGCGCGCGGGCTCCTTGTGACGCGGCGCCGGCGTGGGACGCGCCGTCTCCTCGCGGACCTTCGCTTCCGCGGGCTGGCGCCGCTCTCCGCCCGGCTTGCCGCGCCGGCGCCGCGAATCGGCTCTGCGCTCGTCCTTCGCCGTGTCGGCCTCCGCATTCTCCGCGGGAGCGGCACTGCCCTCCCAGGGGATGGACTTGCGGATCAACTGCTCGATGGCCTTGACATGTTTCGCCTCGGCATTGGTCGCCAGCATGAAGGCGTGGCCCTCGCGGCCGGCCCGGCCGGTGCGCCCGATCCGGTGGACATAGTCCTCGGCATGGATCGGCACGTCGTAGTTGAACACATGGCTCACTTCCGGGATGTCGAGGCCGCGCGCCGCGACGTCGGAAGCGATGAGATAGGTGATCTCGCCGGCCCGGAATGAATCGAGCGTGCGCAGGCGTGCCCTCTGGTCCATGTCGCCGTGGAGGGCCGCGGCGTTGAAGCCGTGGCGTTTCAGCGAGGCTTCCAGGATGCCGACCGTGGTCTTGCGGTTGGCGAAGACGATGGCGTTCTTGACGTTGGTCTGCGAGATCAGGAGGCGGCGCAGCGCGTCGCGCTTCTGCTTGGCGTCGCTCGGCGCGCGCACCAGCTTCTGCTCGATGGTCGAGACGGTGCTGGCCGGCGGCGACGCCTCGACGCGTACCGGCGCATGCAGGAACTGGCTGGTGATGCGCTGGATTTCGGCGGGCATCGTCGCCGAGAAGAACAGCGTCTGGCGGGTGAAGGGCAGGAGCTTGCAGATGCGCTCGATGTCGGGGATGAAGCCCATGTCGAGCATACGGTCGGCCTCGTCGATGACCAGCATCTCGACGCCGGTCAGAAGGAGCTTGCCGCGCTCGAAATGATCGAGCAGGCGTCCGGGCGTGGCGATGACGACGTCGGCGCCGCGGTCGATCTTGGCGGCCTGGTCGTCGAAGGAAACGCCGCCGATCAAGAGGGCCACGGTAAGGCGGTGATCCTGCCCGAGGCGCTCGAAAGCCTCATGCACCTGGGCGGCGAGCTCGCGGGTCGGCTCGAGAATGAGGGTGCGCGGGATGCGCGCCCGGGCGCGTCCCGATTCGAGCAGCGACAGCATGGGAAGCACGAAGGCGGCGGTTTTGCCGGAGCCCGTCTGCGCGAGTCCCATCACGTCCTTGCGGGCGAGGGCCGGCGGGATGGCGCCGGCCTGAATGGGGGTGGGGGTGAGAAAGCCTGCCTTCTCGACGGCCGTGAGAACCTTGGAGCTCAGTCCCAGTTCAGAAAACTGCATGGAAAGTCAAAAAACCGATCTGGCGAGATTGTTGTTGTTTGATGTGTCACGAGCATCCGTTCGGACTCGCCATATGTCGGATGCAGGAAATGTGCCCGGAAAATAGGTGGAATCTCGTAAAAGTCAAATGACGGCCTCCTGCGGCATTTTAACTGTTCCAGCGCGGAGACACAAAAAGGGGCAGTCTCTCTCAAAGGCTGCCCCAAGGTTGGTACGCCAGGGAGGTTACAGACACCAGATCAGCAACATTGATGGGTCCAGTATGCCTGATTCTTGCCCGCAGAGCATCCGTAAACTGTACGTCGCCAACAACTTTACCGGACCGATTTGATCCACTGGCGAATGTCCTTATGGTTGGCCTGCCTGAGACAGGCCTTTCGAACAGAGTAGCAGGATCATGAGAATATTTTCGTTACGTAAGTTAGCCGGCCCGCTCGCCGTCGCGATCCTGGGCTGCGGGCCCGCTTTCGCCTTCGAGCCGCCCGTCTTCCCGTTGAACGACGCGCAGCTCAAGGCGCTCGAGGAATATGCCGTCGCCAAGAGCGAGAAGGCCTTTGCCGCAGGGCCGGCCGGGCAGTTCTCGGCACAGTCCGGTTTCAGCAGCCTGACGGTCGCCGTGCGCGAGGCGCTCAAGGCGTGCGACGAAGGGGTCTCGGACGAGACGAAGCGCTGCATCCTGATCGATCTCGACGGCCAGCGCCTGTCCAATGCCCTGCAAATGGCGCAGCTTCTGCGGGTGGATCCGGGCCTGTTCGAGAAACCGATGAAGATCCCGGACCTCGCCCTCGATGTGGATGCCTGGCGCGCCAGGGAAGGATACCGCGAAAAGGCGGAGCACAAGGCTTTCGCCATAAGCCTCAAGGGGCCCTGGGCACGCTCGTGGGAGGGCAGCACGATCGAGGAGGCGGAGAAGGAAGCCCTCGACAGCTGCAACCGCAACGAGGCGGCGCAGAAGGCGCCGTGCTTCATCCTGATGCGGGACGGAGACGCTGTTCCCGTCGGCCAGTTGCAGGTCAATCCCGATCTTTCGGTGGACGCGCCTGAGCCTCGGTGAGGTCTGCGGCCTCCTTGTTCAGGATTTCCTAACCATCGCACGCCCTGGCCTCGAAAGCCGGACCATGAACGGTAACCTCTGGCATTCCGTTTGCAGGGTTAACATGCGCGGCGCCGTTGCGGACCGGCGGGGACGTCAACTGTGCCGAAATGGTTAAGGGAAGATCTGGTGGCAGATATTGGACAAACTTCGGCTAACATCGGGCGTTTCCAACCGTGGGACAGCCTGCCCGTGAGGGTCGCCGAAACGAGCGGCGCCACGAACGCCACGACCGGCATGCCGCGCGGCGCGATCATCCTGGCCGGGTCTCATGGCGCCATCGCGCTGGCACGCGTCCTCGCGCGCCAGAAGCTCGATGTGTGGTTCATAACCAATAACACGTCCCTGCCGCGCTTCTCGCGCGCCGTGGCGCATTGGCGCGGCTGGCCCGGCGCGGAGAATCCCGACGCGATCGGGATGCTCGAGGATATCGTGCGGCGCGAGAAGCTGGAGGGGTATCTTCTCATTCCGGCCGCCGATGCCGACGTCAAATTCGTAGCGCAGGCCCATGCGCGGCTTTCCAGGTGTCTCGACATATTGCTTCCCGACTGGTCGAGCCTGGAATGGGCCGCCGACAAGGCACGGACCTATCAGCGCGCCGCCGAGCTCGGCATCGCCGTTCCCGAGATCTATCCCGTCCGCTCGCCGGCAGATGCGGCCGGAACGCCCATGCGCTTTCCGGTGGCCCTCAAGCCTTCGATGCGTCTCGAGCTCAATCGCTTTACCCGCGACAAGGTCTGGCGCGCCGACGACCGCAAGAGCTTCCTGCGGCTCTATGGCGAAGCCGCCAGGCTCGTCGGACCGGAAAGGGTCGTCGTCCAGGAACTGGTGCCGGGCGGCGGAGACTGCCAGCTTTCCTATGCCGGCCTGTGGTGGCAGGGCCGGCCGGTGACCTCGTTCGTGGCGCGGCGCACCCGCCAGTATCCGATCGAGTTCAGCTACACGTCGACCTTCGTCGAAACCATCGAATCCGACGACGTGCGCGAGGCGGCCGAAACCTTCCTGTCTTCGATCGGCCATCATGGCCTGTGCGAGATCGAGTTCAAGCGCGACCCGCGCAACGGCGCGCTCAAGCTCCTCGACGTCAATCCGCGCCCCTGGTCATGGTTCGGCCTGGCGGATGCGGCCGGGGTCGATTTCGGCGCGGCCATCGTCTCGCTGGCGGGCGGGCATATGCCTTCGCCCATGAAGGCGCGCGCAGGTGTGGGATGGATGTTCGGCCAGCGCGATCACGTGGTCGCCCTGAAGCTTGCGCTCGCCGGGAGGCTCGACGCCGGAAGCTGGCTCGCCTCGCTCGCCCGCACGCGGACGTTTGCCAGCCTGTCGCCGAGAGACCCTTTGCCTGGGCTGGTCGAGCTCCCGCTGACGATCATCAGGGTGCTCGCCCGGAGCCTGGGCCGCCGCCGCTAGAGGGCGGCGTGTTGACGGCATGGCGCCATTTTTCCCATTTTATCCGGGCGATCTTGTAGGCATCGAGGATGGACAGCGCATAGATGAAGAAGCCGCCGGCATGGCGGCCGAGGAACGAGGCGTGTTCGGGGGCGATCTTCGAGGTGGCCCAGCCGATCACGATCATGAAGAACAGGAACTGCAGGCCGCGCGCCGGCACGCCGGAAAAGACATGGCCCGATCCCGGCAGGACGATCGCGAGCGCCAGGATGGCGTAAGGATGCATGGGCTTGGTCGGCGTTTCGGTCATGCGTGATCGGCCCAGTCGAGGATGGATTTGCGCAAGGCGATGAGCCGGTCCAGCAGATCGCGCACCAACTGCGCATCGAGCGCGACCTCGCCGAACTCGGCTTGCCGGAAGACGCCGTAGCGCGCCCGGTCGGCTTCCGCGACCTGCCAGACGAGGCGCAGGCCCTTGGGCGTGATCAGGAGCTCCTTGGCTCGGGCATCCGCGAAGACGTCGAGATGGGGTGCTGCCACGTGATGCGGCAGCACGTGCCCGGCGTCGTCGGTGCGCACGACCGCATAGAGCGGCAGATCGGGCAGGCGGTCGAGGGTCACCGGCAGATGATCGAAGTTGGAGAAGGTCGTCGGGCCGCTGGGGCGCATCATGAGATCGAAGGTGGCTCTGAGCGGCAGCGGTTCCGGTATGGTGGCGAGCAGCCACAGGGAGGGCAGCTTGCGGATGGCGAGCGTGTCGATGACGGGCTGAAGCCTGACCGGGAGATCGCGATAGCGGCCGACGAGCTGGGGATAGCCGACGCTCCCCCCGCCTTCATAGCGGGGATTGTCGATCAGCGGCTTGATGGCGGCGAAGAGAGTGTCGGGCGCCCGGGCGCGTTTCATCGCCTCCTTGCGGAGCTTCGCGATCAAATGGACAGCCAGGCCGATGGCCGCGGCAATGCCGAGGATGGTGGTGACGGTCTCTAGCATCTGAATGAATATGGCCCGCCTGGCGGCGGGCCATATGTCTTGAAAGGAGGCCGGGTTCAATAGCCTTGCGGCTTCGGCCAGGGCATCGTGAACTGGTCGCCCCGCCGCACGAACTTGTAGCGGTAGAAGTGGAACCACAGCGACACGATCACGTAGAAGAGCACCATCGCGATGAGCTGCGAGCCGAAGCCCAGGAAGATCGCGAAGTAGGTGATCACGCACAGCACGAAGAGGCAGATCGCCGGGACCGGATGGAACGGATGGGTATATCCGCGCCGGATCGAGCCCAGCGGCCATTTGTTGCGGAACATCACGATATTGATGCTCATGAAGGTGTATTGCAGCACGCCCGACAGGATCGAGAAGGTGATCGCCTGGTTCAGGTCGGCGATGAAGGCGAAAGCCAGCGCGATCGGCAGCAGGAACAGGATCGACCGGTAGGGCGTGCGGTAGGTGGGGTGAACCGCCGAGAACCATGTCGGCAGGTAGCGGTCGCGGCCGAGCGAGAACCAGGCGCGCGCCGCATCGTTGATGCAGCCGTTCGCCGAGGCCACCGCCGACAGCACCGTTCCCCAGAACAGGAGGAATTCGAGCGTCGGGCTTCCCGTGGCGCGCGCCGCGTCGAACAGCGGGAAGAAGGTGAAGCCGAGATACTCCCAGGGCAGCAGGCTGGCGCAGACATACCAGGTGATGGCCGCGGCGATGAGCAGCGTGATGATGCCGGCCATCGTGCCATAGGGCAGCGAGCGGGCCGGAGAGCGTACTTCCTCGGCGGCCTGGGTCGTTCCTTCGATGCCCAGATAGTACCAGATGGCGAACTGGAAGGCGGCGATGACGCCGATCCAGCCATAGGGCAGGGCATTCTGCGGCGTCACCAGCTCGTTGAGCTTGAGCACCACGCCCTGGCTCCAGGGCTGCACCGAGAAGAACAGGATGACGATCGACAGATAGGCGAGCGCCGTGATGATGAAGTTGACGTTGAGCGTCATCAGCACGCCGCGATAGTTGAGCCAGGCGAAGATGACGATGGTGAGCACCACGAAGGCGTGCCGTGTCAGGTTCTCCGTCGCCGCCACCGTGACCATGAGGTCGCCGACCAGGATGGAGTCGGAGACTTCCAGCATCGTGTAGGCAAAGACGAGATAGAGCGCGACGTTGAAGGCCATCAGCGGACCGACGATGTGCTTCGCCTGCGCATACTGGCCGCCGGCGGCCGCCACCGTCGACGTCACTTCGGAATCGATCATGGCGACCGAAGTGTAGAGGAGGCCGACGAACCAGCAGGTCATGAGGGCGGCGAGCGCGCCGCCCTTGTCGGCCGAGAAGTTCCAGCCGGTGAATTCGCCGACGAGGACGATACCTACGCCGAGCGCCCAGACGTGAACCGGGCCGAGCACGCGCAGAAGCGAGATGCGCTGACCCGAACCGGGGGATGCCGTTGCTGCGGCTTGAGCTGCTTGTGACATGGTGCCCCTCAGATCTTGTGCTTTTCACTGACGGCTTCGATTTCGCCCTCCCGCGAGGAGGTCAGCTGGTCCTCGCTGAACGTCGTGTCCGTCTTGAACCAGTCATAGAGCATCCACAGCACGAGAACGGCCGAGATCGCCCAGGCGATGTATGAAAGTGTGAACCACATGAGCCGCTCCTATTTCCCGTCGCCGAATTTCTCGGCGATCACTTCGCGGTATTCCTTGTCGGAAGCCCGAAACAGAAAGACGAAATAGCCGATGAGCACCGCCGCCATCAGGATGAGGCTGACCCAGTCGATATTGTAGTGGAAGCGGTTCTGGATGATGTCATGGGCGGTCTCGGGCGTGTAGCCGAGCTTCTCCCAGATCGACACCATGGTGGGATTTTGCCCGAGCAGCTCCCAGGTCGGGCTCTCGATCTTGTCGATCGCCTTGGCGGCGCCGGCGAGGCCGAGCTGCAGCGGCAGCCACAGCGCCACGAAGATCGCGACCAGCAGGAAGATCACGTCGACGAATTGCAGCGCCTTTTCCTGTTCGGGCGGTATGTATCTGGCCATCGGTTCCTCCCCTAGATCCGGCCTTGCTTGCGCATGGCATCGAGATGCTTGATGTCGAGGCCGTAGATGAATTCCTTGTCCTCGGCATAGTGCTTGACCATGGCGGCGATGGCGGCGGTGTTGAAGATGAGGATGGCGGCCGCGCCGACCAGAACGACGATGCGTATCGTCGTGTCCGGTATGAGCGGCCAGGTCATGAACAGAACGAAGAGGATGGCGATCCACAGGATCGCGACGAGGGTCCATGCACCGCGACAGTCGCCGCGATACATGGCCTCAATCCTCTGATTGAGGTCGGCCATTTAGTTTCCTCCCAAGGGCGCTGCGTGTCCCCACAAAGCCGCGCCGCCCCCTCTGATTCGTTACTTGTGGGGCAATTTTATTTTCTCACAGGAAAATACGGGGCCCGGCCAAAGTCAAGATGGCACCGCCAGTTTCCCACCGCCGCCGTGACGGCCGATAAAATAGGGAAGATTATCAAGAGCTTGCCGTGCTCCTGATGAACGCGCGCTTAACGCGGCTCTCAGCCTCCATACAGCCGCCCCCGGGCATGATCGCGGGTAGTGAATGCCCACAGCACGGGACTCGCCGCCATGTTGCCCCTCATCGCACGCAGAAATCTCGAGGCCGCCTTCGGCCTTGCCGTGGCGCTGGGCATTGCGGCGACCCGGACGGAGAAACTCTTCGCCGAGATGCAGGCGAGCCTGCCGCATGAGGCGAGCGCGGCGCTCTCGTCCACCGGCCATCCCCGACCGGAGCCTTTCGATCCGTCGCGCGTGCCGGCATCGGGCGGCATGGCCTCCCGGCTTCTGGCCGGCATCGCCGTGAAGCTCGCGTGAGCGATGGCGCCGCTCACTCCGCCGGCGCCGCGGCGAGCTGCTCCATGAACGGATAGTCGGTGTAGCCGGCGCTGCCCGGCGTATAGAAAGTCGTATCGTCCGGCGTGTTGAGCGGCGCGTTGCGGCGGAAGCGCTCGGGCAGGTCCGGATTGGCGATGAACAGCTTGCCGAAGGCCACGGCGTCGGCCTCGCCCGCGGCCACGGCGCGCTCGGCCACGTCCCGGGTGAAGTCCTGATTGGCGACATAGACGCCGCCGAAGGCTTTCTTCACGGCCGGCCCGATGCGCGGCGCGGCGAGCGACTCGCGCGCGACGATGAAGGCGATCTTGCGCCGCCCGAGCTCGCCGGCGACATAGGTGAATGTCGCTTCCGGCGTCGAATCGCCGATGTCGTGCGAGTCGCTCCTGAGATTGAGATGCACGCCGACGCGCTCCGGCCCCCAGACGGAGATGGCCGCATCGGCGGCCTCGAGCATGAGCCGCGCGCGGTTGGCGACCGGCCCGCCATAGTCGTCGGTGCGGCGGTTGGTCCGATCCTGCAGGAACTGGTCGAGCAGATAGCCATTGGCGCCGTGGAGCTCGACCCCGTCGAAACCGGCCTTGAGCGCATTCTCCGCACCCTGGCGGAAGGCCTCGACGATCCCGGGGATCTCGTCGCGGTCGAGGGCGCGCGGCGTCACATAGGGGCGCTTCGGCCTGATGTGGCTTACCGTGCCGGCCGGCTGCACCGCCGAGGGCGCCACCGGCAGCTCGCCATTGAGGAAGACGGGATCGGAAATGCGCCCGACATGCCAGAGCTGCAGGAAGATGCGCCCGCCTTTGGCATGGACCGCCTGCGTGACCCGGCGCCAGCCTTGCGTCTGCGCCGGCGACCAGATGCCTGGCGTGTCGGCATAGCCCACACCCATCGGCGTGACGCTGGTGGCTTCGCTGAGGATCAGCCCGGCCGAGGCGCGCTGCGCGTAATATTCGGCCATGAGCGGGTTGGGGATGCGCTCCGACCCGGCGCGGCTGCGCGTCAGGGGCGCCATCAGGATGCGGTTGGGCAGGACATAGGGGCCGAGCTTGAGCGGATCGAACAAGGTGGGCATGACGGGTCTCTTTAGGTTGTGAGATTCAGGATCGGGGCTGGATGTCCGGGAAGACGGCGTGGAGCAGGCCGGGAAAGCGTTCGTCGATATCCGCGCGGCGCAGGGTGTTGATCACCTCGACCCCCTTCTTCTCCGAGCGGATGAGCCCCGCCTCGCGCAGGATCTTGTGATGGAAGGAGACCGTCGAGGGCGGCAGCGTCGCGCAGGCCTGGATGCAGCTCATGCTCTCGCTCGCCATGAGCTTGCCGATGATGTGGCGGCGCATGGGATCGGACAGGGCGTAAAGGACCGTGTCGAGCGAAATGTCGCCGGCGGCGGGATGGTTGAAGGCCCGGGGCATGGTCCGTAATTTAATCCAGAATTTCATTAGTTCAAGACTATTGCAGTATGCGGGATTGCGATGGGCGGGCGCCTTGATTTGGCCGCCGTCTTCATCCTATCCCGGACCGGGACAGGGAGGGCGAACTGGGATAGTTAGGGCCCGACGCCCGAAACGACTGATTCGACTGGAATTCTGATGGCCAAGAACAAGGTGAAGGACCTTTTTGACAAGCTCGAAGCCGAGATGGCGCCGCAGGCCGCCAAGGCGCGGACGATGAAGCGCAACGGCGACGAGAGCTATACCGCCGCCGACATCGAGGTCCTGGAGGGGCTCGAGCCGGTGCGCCGCCGGCCCGGCATGTATATCGGCGGCACGGACGAGAAGGCGCTCCATCATCTCTTCGCCGAGGTGATCGACAACGCCATGGACGAGGCGGTGGCGGGCCATGCCTCCTGGATCGAGGTCGATTACGGCAAGGAGGGCTGGCTCACGGTCACCGACAATGGCCGCGGCATCCCGGTCGACCCGCATCCCAAGTTCAAGACCAAGTCCGCCCTCGAGGTCATCATGACGACGCTGCATGCCGGCGGCAAATTCGATTCCAAGGTCTATGAGACCTCGGGCGGCCTGCATGGCGTCGGCGTGTCGGTGGTGAATGCGCTCTCCGAGGATCTCACCGTCGAGGTGGCGCGCGGCCAGCAGCTCTATCGCCAGAGCTACAGGCGCGGCCGGCCCTCGGGCAAGCTCGAGAAGCTCGGCAAGGTGAACAACCGGCGCGGCACCAGCGTGCGCTTCAGGCCCGATCCGCAGATCTTCGGCAAGGCCGTCGGGTTCTCGGGCGCGCGCCTGTTCCGCATGGCGCGGTCCAAGGCCTATCTCTTCGGCGGCGTCGAGATCCGCTGGTCCTGCGATCCTTCCCATATCAAGGACAAGGAGACGCCGGAAAAGGCGGTGCTGCATTTCCCCGGCGGCCTCAAGGACTTTCTCGAGGAGCGCCTGCACGGCCGGCCGCGCGTGGCGGACGAGATCTTCGCCGGCAAGGTGACCAAGCCCGGCGGCCACGGCTCGGTCGAATGGGCGATTGCCTGGTTCGGCGGCGAGGACGGCTTCATCTCCTCCTATTGCAACACCATTCCGACCCCCGACGGCGGCACCCACGAGCTCGGCCTGCGCTCGGCCCTGCTGCGCTCGCTCAAGACCTATGCCGAGCTTACCAGCAACAAGCGCGCCGGCGTCGTCACCGGCGACGACGTCATGTCGTCGTCGGGCGCGCTGCTTTCGGTCTTCATCCGCGAGCCGGAATTCCAGGGCCAGACCAAGGACAGGCTCGCCACGCCTGAGGCCGCGCGCATCGTCGAGGCGGCGATCCGCGACCATTTCGATCACTGGCTGACCGGCCATCCGGCCCAGGCCGACAAGCTGCTCGACTGGATCATCGAGCGCGCCGAGGAGCGCGTGCGGCGCCGCCAGGAGAAGGAGGTCGGCCGCAAGACCGCGATGCGCAAGCTGCGCCTGCCGGGCAAGCTCGCCGACTGCTCGTCGACCGCCGCCGACGGCTCGGAGCTGTTCATCGTGGAAGGCGATTCGGCCGGCGGCTCCGCCAAGCAGGCGCGGAACCGCGCCATCCAGGCGGTGCTGCCCTTGCGCGGCAAGATCCTCAACGTGGCGAGCGCCGGCAGGGACAAGCTCGCCCAGAACCAGCAGCTCTCCGATCTGCTCCAGGCCCTGGGCTGCGGCGCCGGGGCGAGCTATCGCGAGGCCGACCTGCGCTACGACAAGGTGATCGTCATGACCGACGCCGACGTCGACGGCGCCCATATCGCCTCGCTCCTCATCACCTTTTTCTACCGCCAGATGCCGCAGCTGATCGAGGAGGGCCATCTCTATCTGGCCGTCCCGCCGCTCTACAAGCTGGCGCAAGGCGCGAAGACCGCCTACGCCCGCAATGATCAGCACAAGGATGAATTGCTGAAGGGCGATTTCTCCGGGCGCGGCAAGGTCGAGATATCGCGCTTCAAGGGCCTGGGCGAGATGCTGCCCGGCCAGCTCAAGGAGACCACCATGGACCCCGCCAAGCGCGCGCTGCTGCGCGTGGCGCTCATGGGCGACGAGAAGACGACGACCGCCAAGGTCGTCGAGCAGCTCATGGGCAACAAGCCCGAGGAGCGCTTCAAGTTCATCTCCAGCCGCGCCGAATTCGTGAGCGAGGAGGGGCTGGATATTTAGCGTGCTTCAATGTCGGCACTCGAAAGAGCCTATGAGATAAGAAACCCCATTCATGGGCTCGTTCCATTCAATGACTTGGAACGGGAAGTCATTAACTCCGCCGCGTTTCAGCGCCTGCGACATATCAGGCAACTGGCGTGGACCGGCTACGTCTACCCCGGTGCCATGGCGAAGCTTGATTCGGCGGAGAATGAGAAAAACAAGGTACTTTCGGGAAGGGGAGATCATGGAAAAGCATAATCAGCTTGGCCTGATAGCTTATTTAGCCGAAAGACTCGGTCAAAAAAATAAGCTGGGACGGAAGTCGGTCCAGAAGTTTATTCATATTGCGTCCGAGATGGGCAAGGTACCCACTGGATATCGGTTTTCCTTCTACACATATGGACCATATTCGAGAGAGCTTGCCGCAGACCTGGAGCTGGCCGAGGCAATTGATGGGGTCACCAGCAAACAAGACGCCACGACGGGCGCATTCGACATCAAAGCCGGCAAAGCTTCGAAAGCGATAATTCTCCACTCGAGGCTCTATCTCGATCAGCAAAAGTCGAAACTCGAGAGGATTTTTTGAGCTGTTTGGAGACTGTTCCGCCCGTACACTCGAGCTAACTCAACGATTATATGCTTGAAATCTGCGGAACTCGCAATCGCAGGATCGAAGGCCGGAATTCAAAAGCGAGTGAAGGAATTAAAGCCGAAATATTCCGACCGGGAAATTGAGGCAGCCTACGACAAGCTCGCTCGTATTGAAGCCCAACCCATTGAACAGGGCGACATCCACTAAAGCGTAAGCTCCAGCCGGAACTTCGGTGAGGTTCCGGCGCTTATCGGGACGCCGGCAGCCATTGCCGGCAAGGAGCTGACCATGACCAGATTGTCACCCGTCACCGAAGAGCGCATCCGCGAGCGCGCCTATCGCCTGTGGATCGAGGAAGGCCGGCCGGACGGCAAGGCTTCCGAGCATTGGGAGAAGGCGCGTGAGCTTCTCGAGCTCGAGGCCGACCCCGAGGAAGGCCGGGAGGAGCCGGACGAAGGCTATAACGATCCGGGTCCCTGGGGCGAGCCTGTCGAGCAGGCTTCCGTCCTCGAGAATCTGGGCGAATTCCCGACCATGACCGATCAGGGCGAGCAGGAAATCCCCAGACGGCGCAAACCCGCCGCGACCAAGCGCCGGCCGAGCGTGTCGCGAAAGCGGCCGATGTAGGCGTCACGTGAGACGTCATGCCGTCCACAGCGATCAGGCGCATCGCCTATGAGGCGGAGAGCCGAACCCTCAGCGTCTGGTTCCGGCCTTCAGGCAGGCTCTATCGCTATTATGATGTGCCGCCGGATGTCCATGCCGCCTTCCGCGCCGCCGGCTCGAAAGGACGGTTCTTCAATTTGAACATCAGGGACCGGTACCCGTTCCAGCACGTCGCCGAGCCGGATGACGACGGCCGCCACGCCGCCTAGGGACTCAATCGTCGCGGTCTTTCGGCGCAGGCCCATCGCCTGGGAAGGAAGCAGTCTGCAGCTTTGCTTCGCGGGACGCGTCTTCGTGCCGCGGCATGACGTTGACGTCCTCGCCGGGCATTCCGGTCTTGTCCGCCTGTCTGGCTTTCTCGCCGGTCGGCGCGACGGCGATGAGGCTTGTCCCGATCAGGACGATGGCTATGAGGCTGCGCGGCTTCATGCTGCGGAGGTCCTTCCGAATCGAACGGAGGCGGTCCGCCGTCAGACCGCCTCCGTCTCGCCGTCCGGTAGCTCTGAAATCAGTTCAGAAACTCACGGAGCTCGATTTGTGCACGGTTGATGCCGATGTCGCGGAGCAAGTGGTCATCCAGAGAGCGCAGATGCTCCTTGTCGGCGGCACGGACGAAGTGCCGGCGGACGCGCTCGAACAGACCGGGCGCCGGGCGCTGGCGTGAGCCGAGGGCGATGCCGCGGGCGGTGTCGAGTGTCATGAGTGGCCTCCTGAAAGAGAAGTAGCTGCTGTCCCGATGACATTGCTTCTAGCAAGAGCACGCATAATCCACCCTGAACGGGCCGTTCATCTGCCGTTTAGGAATCCAGATGGCCGACGAAGCTCGATTTTCCGCCTTTTCCTCGCCCCAATACCCGGCTTTATGCTGTCCGGGGAGGCGCCGAAAACCCGTTCCCGGCGTTCGCTTCCAAGATATCGATTTGGCGCGAATCCATTTCGGCGAAGCGATTCCACTTCGCCGGGATGCGCGCTAGAGTGAGGCCATGGCAGATTCGCAGGAGATGCTTCTCGTCGTGCACGACCGCGATGAAATGGACGACCGGGCCTCGGCCTGGGCGCGCCGCCGGGGCTATGCGCTGCGCTGGATCTGCCCTGCCGACGGCGACACCTTGCCGGCGCTCGATGAGCGCGTCGCCGGCATCGTGGTCTATGGCGGCGCCCAGGACGTCGACCAGCAGGACCGCTTTCCATATCTGAAGGACGAGATGCTGCTTCTGGAATCCGCCCTGAAGCGGGAGGTGCCGGTGCTCGGCCTTTGCCTGGGCGCCCAGCTTCTCGCTCACATGCTGGGCGAGACCGTGTCCGGCCATCCGGAGGGCCATGCCGAATACGGCTATTACGATCTCGTGCCCACGGCGGAAGGCAGGAGCGTCTTCGGCGCGCCGATGAAGGTGCTGCAGTCGCATTGGCACGGCTGGTACCGAACGCCGAAAGGAACGGTGAAGCTCGCCGGCACCGAGGCCTTTCCGGAGCAGGCCTTCCGCCATGGCCGCAATGCCTATGGCTTCCAGTTCCATCCCGAGACGAGCCGCGCCGGGCTGACGCGCTGGATCTCGCGCCGGGCGCCGCACAAGCAGGCGATGAAGGGCGCTCATCCGGCCGATCGTCAGCTGGCGGACAATCTTCTTTACGACCGGGCGCTCGCCGCCTGGTTCGACGCGTTCCTCGACGCCTGGACGGACGGACGGCAGATCGGATACGAGGCAGCGGAATGACGATCGTCACCATACTTCCCGCGGTCGAGACGCCCTCCCTGGTCCTGCGCGAGATCGAGGCGCGCGACTGGAAGGCGTTCTCGCACTTCATGACGCAGTCGGCCTATCAGCGCCATATCGCGCTGCGGCTCCGCGGCGAGGAGGATGTCAGGAACTTCGTCACCCGCCAGGTGGCGCGCCAGGGCGACGAGCGCCGCCATATCTTCCATCTCGCCGCAGAGGAAAAGGCTCGCGGCTTCGCGGTCGGCGACGGCTTCATCATTCTGGGCCGCGGCGGCCTGGCCGAGATCGGCTGGGGCGTGGCGCCCGATCTGTGGGGCAGGGGCTTCGGCACCCAGATCGGCCGCGCGCTTCTGGGCCTTGCCGTCGAGCGCGTCGGCGCCGCGCGCGTCTGGGCCAAGGTGATGGCCGGCAATTCGGCCTCCCTCAAGCTCGCCCGCCGCATCGGCCTCCGGCACGAGCGCTCGCATCCGGACTATCCGGCCGGCCGCGGCCGTTTCGAAGCGGTTGAATTCTTCACCGTGACGGCGGAAGATTATTTCGACGCCGGCTATTGAGCCGCCGATCCGGTCCCACCACCGAACCCGAGGGGGCAAGCCATGGCCTCGACGCCGCCCATTTGCGATTTTGGCTGGAAGGCCAGGGATTTCAGCCTGCCGGCGACCGACGGCAAGACCTATGCGCTTGCCGATATCCGCGGGCCCGCGGGCACGCTGATCGTGTTCATCTGCAACCATTGTCCCTATGTGAAGGCGATCGCGGAGAAGCTCGTGCGGGATGCGAAGGATCTCCAGAAGGCCGGCATCGGCGTGGCGGCGATCTGCTCCAATGATCCCATCGCCTATCCGGAAGACTCTTTCGACAGGATGGCGGCCTTCGCCGCGGCCAACGGCTTTCCCTTCCCCTATCTCCATGACGAAAGCCAGGCGGTGGCGCGCGCCTATGACGCCGTCTGCACGCCGGATTTCTTCGGCTTCAACGCAAAGGACGAATTGCAGTATCGCGGCCGCCTCGACGCGTCGCGCACATCGCCGGTGCCGGGCGCCCGCCGCGATCTCCATGAGGCGATGATGGAAGTGGCGCGCAGCGGAAAAGGACCCGCCGAGCAGATCGCCTCGATGGGCTGCTCGATCAAGTGGAAGGCGGCCTAGCGCGAAGGATCGCCGGATGCCGTCCGGCCGTGCCGGACGCTGCCGCCTATTTCTCGACCTTGGACGGCCGCTTGAGGGGAGCGGTCGCGATTGCGAAGAGGTCCTCCGTCTCGTCGGGGATGATCATATAGCGCACGCCCGGAAAGATGATGATCTGCGCCGGCCGGTTGGCGTTCGCCTGGGCCGGCGGCGGGGACGGGGCGCGCTTTGGGAACGGAATGACGACGGCGTCCGGCATTGAGGTCTCCCGGTGGGTCGAAAGCATCGAACTTGGCGCGACTCTAGAGGACGCCCGCCGAAGGAACGCTGAATGGGCCTGTCAGCTTCCGTTCATAGCTGACGCGCCTGCAGGTCCCGTCCTCGCGTTACGGCAGTCTCCGGACCTGCCTTGCACGCCGGGGACGCCGGGAGACGGGCTCGGCGATGCTCTGGACACGGACGGCTCATCCGGGCCACTCTCGGTGAGAAAAGTTCACTGTCATGAAGATCCGCAAGCGCCATTTGCCGCCGCTCAATGCCCTTCGCGCCTTCGAGGCCGCTGCCCGGCACCTGCATCTGGGCAGGGCCGCCGACGAGCTCGCCGTGACCCATGGGGCCGTTTCCAAGCACATCGCCAATCTGGAGGACCATCTGGGTTTTCCATTGTTCGCGCGGGCCGGCAACCGTCTGTCGCTGACCGAGCGCGGCGACAAGCTGCTCAAGGCCTCCAATGCGGCGCTCGACCAGCTCGGCTACGCGATCGCGAGGCTCGACGGGGCCGCGGTCGAGGGTGAGCTCAGAGTTTCGGTGTCCCCGGCTTTCGCGGCCAGCTGGCTGGTCCCCCGCCTCGCCGGCCTCCGCAGGCTCGCTCCCGCCCTGCGCCTCCATGTGCTTGCCTCCAACCAGGCGGATGACGTGCTCGCCGACGATACGGATGCGGCGATACGCTTCGGCAAGCCGGTCTGGAAGAATTGCGCCATCAGGCTCATCGCCCATGTGCGCTACTTCCCGGTCGCGAGCCCGAAGCTGCTCGCCGGCCCGCCGGGCCTCGCGAGGCCGGCCGATCTCGCCCGTCACACGCTCCTGTTCGACGACCCGGAAGGCGAGAACTGGAAGCGCTGGCTCGATCACGCCGGCCTGCGCGATGTCGAGCCGCCCGACGTCCTCTATTTCCAGGACTTCAACCATGTCCTCGCCGCGGCGCGGCACGGCCTCGGCGTCTGTCTCGGCGATCCGATCACCGCGGGCGCCGATCTCGCGGCCGGCAGCCTGGTGCGTCCCTTCGAGCAGTCGGCCGAGGGTCTCGGCGCCTATTTCCTCATCCTGCCGCAGCTCGCCTCGCCGGGTGCCCGCCTCTTCGCCGAATGGCTGGAGGCGGAGATGGTGGGCTTCATGCCGTCACCGGCGGGCTGATCCGGCTCGGTGAGCATTTGTCACCCGGATCGCGAGCTTTAATCGCTTGCGCCGCGCCGCCGGCTCGCCCAGTTTGCGGGTCCCTGACCGATCGCCCCGGAGAGCAGCATGGCCCAAGACGCAATCCCCCTTCGCGCCCGCAGGGAAGGGGGCGGAACGCCCGTGATGAAGGACTGGTATCTCAAATCGGAGACCGGGCCCCTCAAGGACGTCTTGCTGGGGCCGGCGGAAAGCTTCCGCTGGATGGGTCTCGAGAACGCCGCCTGGTCGTCGCTGGTGCGCGACACGCTGCGCAGGGGCTACAAGTTCGACAAGCAGCTCGCCATGCGCCAGCATCGCGAGATGGTCGACGCCTATCGCGAGGCGGGCGTGACCTGTCACTTCCTGCCCGTCGACATGAGCAATCCCTATCAGGTCTATGCCCGCGATTCGTCCTTCATGTCGCCCTATGGCGCGGTCGTCTGCCAGCTCGCCAATCCGCGCCGGCGCGGCGAATATGCGCCGGTGCTGCGCTTCTATCTCGAGCGCGGCATCCCGATCTACGACATGGTGAGCGCCGGCAATTTCGAAGGCGGCGACTTCAACATCATCCGGCCGGGCGTGGCGCTGGTCGGCTATACCGACCACCGCTCCGAGGAAGTGGCCGCGCGCCAGGTCGCCGACTGGTTCGCGAAGGAGGGCTGGGAGATCAAATTCGCCCCGATCGACCAGTTCTACGTCCATATCGACCTGATGGTGTGCATGCTCAACGAGCACTGCGCCGCCGTCTGCCTGGAGACGACCGAGGACGACATCGTCCAGTGGCTCAGATCGAAGAAGATCGAGATCATTCCGGCGAGCTTCAAGGAGACGATGGCGCTCGGCTGCAATGTGGTGGCGCTCGGCAACGACAAGGTCCTGTCGACGCTCACCGCGCGCGACCTCAACGGCAAGATGCGGGCGGCGGGCTTCGAGGTCTATGATCCCGACATGAGCATGTTCATCCAGGCGGGCGGCGGCGTGCATTGCATGTGCCAGCCGCTGCGCCGGGAAGCTGCATGATCCGGAAGTCTCAATTCTGGGTGAGATCACGGGTATTTAGATACTTGACTATTTTAGTCGGATACTTTTAGTAGGCGGTCGGCCGGATCGTTGACGGCCTCCGCCAGCAAGGGACTCCTCCGTCCGGTAGCCAGCCTGTCGATGGTTCAGGGGAGAGGGGTCTCATGGGACGCACCATTTGTTTACGGCCGTGGCTGCTGGCGACGGTCGCCGTCATAGCCTGTTCGGGGCCGGCGCTCGGCCAGGAGGCGCAGCAGCAGGAACAAGCCGCGCAGGAGGCCGGAACCGACGGCGGCCTTCTCGACCAGATCACCATCGTCGCCTCGAAATTCGACGAGGAGGTGATCCGCTCGATGACCTCGACCAGCGTCGTGAGCGGCGAGAAGCTTCAGCAGAAGCAGCCTTCCAACATCCGGCAGATTCTGACGGGCGTGCCTGGCGTCGCGACCGCCGGGACGCAGGACCAGACCGGCCTCGGCACCAGCATCAACATCCGCGGGCTTCAGGATTTCGGCCGCGTCGCCATGATCACCGACGGGGCCCGCAACAACTTCGCCCGCAACGAGCATGGCAGCGCCAGCGCCACCTGGATCGAGCCTGAGCTTCTCAAGCAGGTGACCGTGGTCAGGGGGCCCGTCGCCAACATCTACGGGTCGGGCGCCATTGGCGGCGTCGTCGTCTTTGAGACGAAATCGGCCGGCGACTTCCTGCGCGAGGGCGAGCAGTATGGCGGCTCGCTCAAGGGTGGCTATGAGACCAATGGCGATGGCTATCTCACCAGCGTCACCGGCGCCATCAGGCCGGTTGAGGCCTTCGACGTGCTCGGCAATTTCACCTATCGCGAGCGCGACGACTACAAAGGCGGCGACGGCGACACGGTCGAGGACACCAATTACGAAGTCAGGGCCGGGCTGCTCAAGAGCGTCATCCGCCCGGCCGACGGCCATGAGATCACGCTCGGCTGGATCGGCAACCGCAATGACTGGCAGGAGCCCTCCGCCTCGCTGCCGCAGGAGACCGATCTCAAGGAAGACATCTTCACCGGCAAGTATCGCTACACCGATCCCAATTCGCCCTGGATCGACTTCACCCTGAGCGGCTATGTCAACAACACCTCGATGGACCAGACGGCGCTCGATGATGCCTATCGCTGGGACCAGAATGGTGCGGGCTGGGTGCTGGTGCCCGAAGGCGCCAGGCGCAGTTTCGACCTGACGACCACCGGCTTCGACGTCAACAATGTGTCGCGCTTCGAGACCGGCGCCGTCCGCCACACGCTGACCTATGGCGGCGACTGGTTCGAGGACGACGTGACCGTCAAGGACCCCTTTGGCAGCGTCTATGTCTACAGTCCTTCGGGCGTGCGCGAAGTGTGGGGCGGCTTCATCCAGGACAAGCTGGAATTCTCCGACTGGCTGGAGATCGTAGGCGGGGTCCGCTATGATTCCTATCGTCTCGAAAGCGATGACGGCGACATCGAAAGCGAGGACGACCGCCTGTCGCCACGCATCACGGCGGGTGTGAGGCCCTTTGAATCTACCGGCCTGCGCGGCCTTCAGATCTATGGTACCTATGCCGAAGGCTATCGCTCGCCGAGCATCAACGAGACGCTGATATCCGGCGACCATCCGGCGGGTGTGGTCTTTCCGTTCCTGCCCAACCCCGGCCTCACGCCGGAGACGGCGCATCTGTTCGAGGTGGGCGTCAACTACAAGCGCGACGGCCTCTTCACCGCCGATGACGGCATCCGCATCAAGGCGGCCGTGTTCCACAACACCGTCAATGACTATATCGGCACGGCCACCCTGTCGGCTTTTCCACCCAATGCGGAATGCAGCTTCCTGCCGGCGCCCCCGCCGCCCGATAATCCCGATGGCGGTGGCATTCCCATCTGCTACCAGTTCCAGAACTTCGACGAGGTCGTCATCAAGGGCATCGAGTTCGAAGCCGTCTATGATGCGGGACGTTTCTTCGCCGGGCTGTCGGGCACTTTTCTCCAGACCGACAACAAGGAAGACGACACCGACCTGCTGACGCAGCCTCAGGACACGCTCTTCGCCTTTGCCGGCATGCGCTTCTTCGACAACCGCGCCGTGGTCGGGGCCGAGATCCAGCACCTGTTCGAAGACGATCGCACAAGGCTCGATGCGGAGACGGCCCTCAAGGAGAATGTCGACATCGACGGCGAGACACTGGTGAACGTCTTCGCCGGCTACCAGGTCACCGACGACTTCCGCATGGATCTCCGGCTGGAGAATCTCTTCGACCGCAACTACACCAACTATCTGAACGAGGCGGTCGAGGTCGGCGAATTTCTGGAGCCCGGCTTCAACGCCAAGATCTCGGCGACCTGGCGCTTCGGCGGCTGACACATCCCGGGGAGGCCCCGGCGGTGACCGCGCTCAGTGCGCGGTCATCTGCTTTTTGAGCGCGGCCTTGCTCGTGGCGAGGGCCGCGCGCACGTCCTCGGGCGCGAGCCCATGCTCTCCGGCGCGCGCGACCACGGTCTCGAACTGCGGCCGGCAGGCGGCGAAGCTCGCTTCCGCCGCCGCCTCCCTGTCGGCCTTCATCTGCCGCTCGGCCTTGTAGGCCGCGGCTGCGCATTGCTGCCAGCTCTTGATCGCCCGGGTGATTTGCGGCGGCAGCGTCGGCTTTGCTAGGAGAGGGCCGGAAGACAGAAGGACGGCAAGAGCCAGGAGGCCCGGTCTGAAGGTCACGATGAATTTCCCTGTCATGCTCCGGCATCTTAGCCGCGGCGTCTTCCCTGGCAATGCCGGCGCATGAATTTTCGTGTCGATATCGTCGGCGCCGGACCGTCCGGCCTGATGGCCGCCGAGGTCCTGGCGCGAGGCGGCGTCAAGGTCAGGGTGATCGACCATATGGCCTCGCCGGCGCGCAAGTTCCTGATGGCGGGCCGCGGCGGCCTCAATCTCACCCATTCAGAAGAGCTTGAGCGCTTCCTCGATCGCTACGGCGCGGCGCGGCCCGTCCTCGAGCCCGCCATTCGCGCTTTCCCGCCGCAGGCGCTGATCGCCTGGTGCAACGGGCTCGGCGTGGAGACCTTCGTCGGCTCGTCGGGCCGGGTGTTCCCGAAAACCATGAAGGCCTCGCCGCTGCTGCGCGCCTGGCTGCGGCGGCTCGACGGCCTGGGTGTCGAGCTCGCGCCGAGGACGCGCTGGACGGGCGGGAAGAGGGGCGATGCCATGATCCTGGCGCTCGGCGGCGCGAGCTGGCCGCGCCTCGGCTCCGACGCGCAATGGGCCGACGCTCTTGTCCGCCGCGGCATTCGGGTGAACCCGTTCATCCCCGCCAATTGCGGCGTCACGATCCCATGGTCGCCGCATTTCCGGGAGCGTTTCGCCGGCACGCCGCTCAAGCGCATCGCGGCGACGAGCGCCGGAAGGACGGTGCGCGGCGAGGCCGTCATCACCGCGGCGGGCCTCGAGGGGGGCGTGATCTATGCGCTCGGTCCCGAGCTGCGCCGGTCGGGCAAGCTCGCGCTCGATCTCAGGCCGGACGTGGCGCTTGCGGCCCTGGAAGAGCGTCTGGCGCGTCCGAAAGGCAAATCCTCGCAGAGCACCTGGCTGCGCAAGACAGCCGGGCTCGCGCCCGCGGCGGTCGCGCTGCTGCGCGAAGCGGGCGTGCCCGCGACGGCGGGCGCGCTCAAGGCGCTGCCCCTGACGGTGACGGGAACGGATGGCCTGGCGCGCGCCATATCTTCGGCCGGAGGCGTCGCTCTGAGCGAGATCGACCGGAATTTCGAGCTCAGGGCCTGGCCCGGCGTCCATGCCGTGGGCGAGATGCTGGATTGGGAGGCGCCGACCGGCGGCTATCTCCTGCAGGCCTGCTTTTCCACGGCCGTGGCGGCGGCCAGGGCCTGTATGGAACGGTTACAATCTGCCCCGGACACGCCACAATCTGTTTCTAAGTGAATACAGCTTGTGAGCAGGAGTACGGCATGGGACGGATGGTCTTTGGGAAATGCATGGGCGCCGCGCTGGCGGTCGCGGTGATGGCCGGATTTGCCGGGCAGGCGTCGGCGGGCCTGCGCGAATATTGTGATTCCTACGCGCGCGACGTCGCGCATCGCAAGACCAATGGCGGTGCGGACGTTCTCGTCGGCACGATCGGCGGCGCGCTGACCGGCGCGCTCGTCGGCGGGCTGATCGACCGCGGCGATGGGGCCGGCAAGGGCGCCATCATCGGCGGCGTCGGCGGCACGCTCCTGGGCGCCGGCGTGACCAGCGACCGCTACAAGCGCGCTTACGCCAATGCCTATGAGCGCTGCGTGGACAATTATGAAGGCCAGCGCGCCCGCTATGAGTCCGCCGAGGACGATGACGACGGCGACAAGCGGTCATGGACCAAGGCCTGCGCCCGCAAGTACCGCTCCTTCAATCCGCAGACCGGCAAATACAAGTCTTTGTCGGGCAAATGGAGGCCCTGCCGCCTGTAGAAAGATCATCCGCCGTCGGAGGAAAAAGGCCGGAGAGCTCTCCGGCCTTTTTCCTCGGGTCAGGCGGTGCCTTCGCCGTCTCGCTGGCGCACGATGATGGTCGCTCCCGGGCGCACGCGGCTGTAGAGGTCGATGATGTCCTGATTGACCAGGCGCACGCATCCCGACGACACGGCCCGTCCGATGCTTGCCGCATCCTGGGTGCCGTGCAGGCGGTAAAGCGTGTCCTGCCCGTTCTGGAAGATATAGAGCGCGCGCGCGCCCAGCGGATTGTCGAGCGCCGGCTCCATGCCGTAGCGGTATTTCTCGAGCTCGGGCTGCCGGGCGATCATTTCGTCGGGCGGCGTCCAGCGCGGCCAGGCGCGCTTGTACTGGATGCGGCCGCGGCCGCCCCAGGTGAAGCCGTCGCGGCCGATGCCGACCCCATAGCGCATCGCCTTGCCCTCGCCCAGCACCAGATAGAGGAAGCGGTTAGGGGTATCGACGATGATGGTGCCCGGGATCTCCGCCGTCGGGTAGTCCACGATCCGCCGGCGATATCTGGGCCGGAGCTTCCTGAGACTGACGGCCGGTATCGGATAGGGTTCGTCGGGACGGGCGCCATAGGCGCTGAAACCGCCGGGCTCGGCGACGATGCCTTCTTCGGTTCCATCCTGGACGCAGGCGCTGAGCGCGGCTCCGATGCCGCTGAGGAGGAATATGCGCCGGGTGATCGGCATGAGGGAAATCCTTGGATGAAAGGGGAGGATGCCGCGCCAGGCGGCCGTTCGGATGTCTATGGCCGGGTCAGGCGTGACGTGGCGGCGGCGTGGGCACGCCGAGATCGCTGCCCCGCAACGGCGTGAAGGCGGCAGGGACGATGAAACCGCACTCCGACTCGACCGGACCGAAATCGGCGGTCCTGATCTCGACCGGCGCCAGCTTGATGCTGGCGCAACGGTTCGGCAACGGATTGTGCGCTCTCGTGGCATGCTCGCTCGTGGTGGCGAGAACGGGCGCGGCAAGATCGGCCGTTCCCCATGAACGATTGAGACGTGCCGTCGGTCCCAAAATCTGACATAAGGTCAATGCCAGCATGCACAGGAACACAATGGCAACCGCGGCCGGATGCCCGACGTAAGGATTCATGCGATTCATTATGGCCGCTTTTTACTCCCTTCGTCATGCGCGAGACTCACGAGATTGTGAAATCGCGTGCAAATTTGACGACTGTTGCGCTATGGCCACAGTGCGAATGGATGAATGGAGGCCCTGAGTGCCGAGCTTGCCGCTGACCCCTCTCGTGAACGGGCTGCCCTCGACGGTGCCCTTTGTCGGTCCCGAAGCGCTGGAGCGCCAGCGCGGTGTGGCCTTCGCCGCCAGGCTCGGCGCCAATGAGAACGGCTTCGGACCGTCCCCTGACGTCAAGGCCGCCATCGCCGCTGCGGCGTCCGACATATGGAAATATTGCGACCCCGAGAACTACGAGCTCAAGCAGGCGCTGGCGCGCCATCACCGGGTGCGTCCGGAGAACATCGCCGTGGGCGAGGGGATCGACGCCCTGTTCGGCTATGCCGTGCGCATGTTCGTCGAGCCCGGAATCACGGTGGCGACCTCGCTCGGCGCCTATCCCACCTTCAACTTCCATGTCGCGGGCTATGGCGGAAGGCTGGTGACGACGCCCTATGCCGCCGACCGGGAAGATCCGCAATCGCTCCTCGATCTCGCCCGGGCCGAAAGAGCGCGACTGATCTTCTTCGCCAATCCGGACAATCCGATGGGATCGTGGTGGCCGTCAGCTGCCGTCGAGGACCTGATCGCCGGCATTCCCGACGGCTCGGTCCTCATCCTCGACGAGGCCTATGGCGAGTTCGCGCCCGACGGCACCTTGCCGCCGCTCGATCCCGGCAATCCGAGGCTCCTGCGCTTCCGCACATTCTCCAAGGCCTACGGCCTCGCGGGCGCGCGCGTCGGCTATGTGATCGCAGAGGCGGGGCTGGTGAAATGTTTCGACAAGGTGCGCAATCATTTCGGCGTCAATCGCCTTGCCCAGGCCGCCGCCCTCGCCGCCCTGGGCGATCGGCCCTATCTCGAGGAGGTGCTCGCCAGGGTCGGCCGGGCGCGCGAGCGCATCGGCGCGATCGCCCAGGGCCAGGGCCTGCGGCCTCTGCCCTCGGCCACGAATTTCGTCGCCGTCGATTGCGGCCGCGACGGCGCTTTCGCCAGGCGCCTGCTCGATGCCCTGATCGCGCGCGGCATCTTCGTGCGCATGCCAGCAGTCGAGCCCTTGAACCGCTGCATCAGGGTGAGTGTCGCGCCCGAAGACGAGCTCGACCGCTTTGCCGAAGCGCTGCCCGAGGCGTTTCGCGCGGCCGCCGCCGTCCAGGTTGGGTGACCGGGGCTGGCTCTTGCATCGCTCCTGTCCGCCAGCGATGGTAAGCCGACCATGAAGGGCAGGGAGCGGTCCAGGTGAAGATCAGGGATCTCAGGATATTCGTCGTCGGCAATCCGCCGCCGGGCTGGGGAGGGCGCTATTTCGTCTTCGTCAAGCTCACGACCGACGACAATGTGAGCGGCATCGGCGAAGTCTATTGCGATACCTTCGGCCCCAGAGCCATGACCACCATGATCGAGGACGTCTTTGCCCGCCATGTCGAGGGCATGGATCCCTTCCACATCGAGGCGCTGTGGCGCAAGGCCTATGGCACGGGCTACACCTTGCGGCCCGACGCATCGCTGATGGGCGTGCTTTCCGGCATCGAGATCGCGCTCTGGGACATCAAGGGCAAGGCGCTCGGCAAGCCCGTCTATGAGCTGCTGGGCGGACGCGTCCACGACAGCCTGAGGTCCTACACCTACATCTATCCCGACATCGCCGGGGGGCAGGACGAATCCATCTACTGGAATGCCGAGGCTTCGGCCGAGCGCGCCGCTCATTATGTGAAGCAGGGCTTCACCGCGGTGAAGTTCGATCCCGCCGCACCCTATTCGGTCTTCGATCCGCGCCAGCCGTCGCTCGCGTCGCTGGAGCTCTGCGGCAAATTCTGCCGGCTGATGCGCGAGGCGGTCGGCGCCAGGGCCGATCTCCTCTTCGGCACCCACGGCCAGTTCACCGCTTCGGGCGCGATCCGCCTCGCCAGGAGGCTCGAGCCCTATGAGCCCCTGTGGTTCGAGGAGCCGACGCCGCCCGAGATGCCGGAGGAAATGGCCAAGGTCGCGCGGGCCACATCGATCCCCATCGCGACGGGCGAGCGCCTCGTCACCAAATACGAATTTGCCCGCGTGCTCGAGACGGGGGCCGCGTCGATCCTGCAAATGGCGCTGGGACGCGTCGGCGGCATCATGGAAGCGAAGAAGATCGCCGCGATGGCGGAGACGCATTACGCGCAGATCGCACCCCATCTCTATGCCGGGCCGGTCGAGGGCGCGGCCAACGTCCATTACGCCGCCTCGCTGCCGAACTTCCTCATTCTCGAAAGCATCGAGAGCTGGGGCGGCTTCCATGCGAAGATCATCAAGAAGCCGATCCGCTGGGAGGCGGGGCGCGTGCTGCTGCCGACCGAGCCCGGCCTCGGCATCGAGCTCGATGAGGCCGTCGCGGCCGCGCATCCTTATGAGGGGACGAAGCTTCATCTCGAGATGACCGAGCGGCCCATCGCGTGAGGTGAGACGAATGACGCCCGACCTCATTCTGATCAACGGCGCGATCCGGACCATGGATCCGCTGAGGCCCGAGGCCGCAGCGCTCGCCGCGCGGGGCGGCAGGATCATGGCGCTCGGATCGACATCCGAGATCCGGGCGCTGGCGGGGAAGGCGACCAGGGTCGTCGACGCCGGCGGCAGGCTGGTGCTGCCCGGTTTCCAGGACACCCACATCCACTTGCAGGATTCGGGGACGCGTCACGCGCTCGACGTCGATCTGGCGGGCCTGCGCACCGTCGCGCAACTGCAGGACGTTCTGGGCCGCTTCGCGCGCGGCAGGCCCGAGCGCGACTGGGTGAAGGGCCACGGCTGGTATTCCGGCATTTTCGGCGAGCACAATCTCACCCGCGAGGTGCTCGATCAGGTCGTGCCCGACCGGCCGGTCCTGCTTTTTTCCTCGGACTATCACAGCGCGGCGGTCAATTCGAAGGCCTGCGAGGCGATCGGGCTCGACCAGACGGTCGCCGATCCGCCGAACGGCCGCTTCACCCGCGACGCGTCGGGGATGCCGACCGGCATGCTGCATGAATTGGCCATCGAATGGGCCCGTGCGCGCATGCCGGAAACGCCGGATGCGGACTGGGAGGAGGGCGTGCGCTTCGGCCAGGCGCTCGCCAACCGCAACGGCTTCACCGGCGTCCTCGACGCGCTGGTGACCGAGCGGCATTTGCGGGTCTACCGGGCCGTCGAGCGGAGCACCGGCCTCACCGTGCGCGTCGCCTCGACCGCCCTGGTCGAGCCCGCCGACATGGTCGAGGCCGCGCTCGAGCGCGTCCGGGGCTTTCGCCGCGATTTCGCCTCGCCCATGCTCAAGGTGCATTCGGCCAAGTTCTTTCTCGACGGCGTTCTCGAGAACCGCACCGCCGCGATGCTCGAGGACTATCACGACGCCCAGGGCGGCAACGCGCCGGTGATGTTCGGCGAGAACCATTTGCGCGAGCTCTTCATCGCCTTCGACGCGGCGCGCTTCCAGATTCATTGCCATGTGATCGGCGACAGGGCGGCGCGCGCGGCGCTCGACGCCCTGGAAGCGGCGCGCGACGTCAATGGCGCCTGGCCCGGCCTGCATCAGTTGGCCCATGTGCAATGTGTCGATCCCGAAGATATTCCGCGCTTCGCCAGGCTCGGGGTCATGCCCAACATCCAGCCGCTCTGGGCGCGCAACGAGCCGTCGGTCACCGATGTCGCCATCCCGATGACGGGTCCGTCGAGGGCGCGCTGGATCTATCCTTTCCGCTCGCTCATCGATGCCGGCGCTTCATGCGCCCTGTCGAGCGACTGGGGCGTCTCGACCCTCAACCCGTTCCACATCATGCAGACGGCGATCACCCGTCAGCCGCCGGAGCGCGGCAGGGACTATCCGCCGTTCCTGCCGGAGGAGCGCATGACGCTCGATGAATGCATCAAGGGCTATACGGTCAATGCCGCGGCCGCCGCCTGGCGCTCGCCCGATACCGGCTCGCTGGAATTCGGCAAATACGCCGATCTCGTCGTTCTCGACCGCGATCTCTTTGCACTCGATCCTTACGAGATCGCCGACACTCAGGTGATGCTGACCCTGCTCGGCGGCCGCGAGGTTCACCGGGACAAGGATTTCGCCGGATGAGCGGGCGCATCCGGCCCGGACACCGGCTGCCGGTCAGCAGCTGTAATACATGTCGTACTCGACCGGGTGCGGCGTCATCTCGTAGCGCATGTTCTCTTCCATCTTGAGATCGATATAGCTGTCGATCTGGTCGTCGGTGAACACGCCGCCCTTCTTCAGGAACTCGCGGTCTTTGTCGAGCGAGGCGAGGGCCTCGCGCAGCGAGCCGCAGACCGTCGGGATGTCCTTGAGCTCGGCCGGCGGCAGATCGTAGAGGTTCTTGTCCATCGCGTCGCCGGGATGGATCTTGTTCACGACGCCGTCGAGGCCCGCCATCAGGAGAGCCGAGAAGGCCAGATAGGGGTTGGCCGCCGGGTCGGGGAAGCGGACTTCGACGCGCTTCGCCTTGGGATTGGAGGTGTGCGGGATGCGGCAGGAGGCCGACCGGTTGCGCGAGGAATAGGCGAGCAGCACCGGCGCCTCGTAGCCCGGCACCAGGCGCTTGTAGGAGTTGGTGGAAGGATTGGTGAAGGCGTTGCAGGCCTTGGCGTGCTTGATCACGCCGCCGATGAAATGCAGGCAGAGCTCCGAGAGGTCGGCATACTGGTTGCCGGCCATCTGCGGCTTGCCGTCCTTCCAGATCGAGAAGTGGCAATGCATGCCCGAGCCGTTGTCGCCGAAGACCGGCTTCGGCATGAACGTGGCCGTCTTGCCATAGGCATGCGCCACATTGTGGATCACGTATTTGTAGATCTGCATCTGGTCGGCCATGTCGACCAGGGTGGAGAACTTCATGCCGAGCTCGTGCTGGGCGGCCGCCACCTCGTGGTGGTGCTTCTCGACGGTGACGCCCATCTGCGCCATGACCGAGAGCATCTCCGAGCGCATGTCCTGGGCGGAATCCTGCGGGTTCACCGGAAAATAGCCGCCCTTGATGCGCATGCGGTGGCCGAGATTGCCGGTCTCGTATTCGCGGTCCGTGTTGGTCGGCAGCTCGATCGAATCGAGCCTGAAGCCGGTATTGTAGGGCGACGAGGCGAAGCGGACGTCGTCGAAGATGAAGAACTCGGCTTCCGGGCCGACATAGACCGTGTCGCCGGACTTGGTCTGCTTCAGATAGGCTTCGGCGCGCTTGGCGATCATGCGCGGATCGCGCGTGTAGCCTTCGCCGGTCGAGGGCTCGAGAATGTCGCAGAAGACGGCGAGCGTCGCCTGTGCATAGAAGGGGTCCATATGGGCGGAGGCCGGGTCCGGCATCAGCACCATGTCGGACTCGTTGATCGCCTTCCAGCCCGCGATCGAGGAGCCGTCGAACATCAGGCCCTCGGCGAAGGCCTCCTCGTTGATCTGCGACACGTCCATCGTCAGGTGCTGCAGCTTTCCGCGCGGGTCGGTGAAGCGGAGATCGACGAACTTCACGTCCTTCTCCTTGATGAGCTTCAATACCGAATCGGCGTCCTTGACCTTGGCCATTTTTATCCCTCTGGTTGGCTTGGTTGTCTTTTCGGGGAGATCAGAGCGCGTCCGTGCCGGATTCGCCGGTACGGATGCGGATCGCTTGATCGATGGTCGAGATGAAGATCTTGCCGTCACCGATGCGCCCGGTGCGCGCCGCGTTCTGGATCGCCTCCACCGCCTTGTCGACGAGCTCGTCGGCGAGGACGATCTCGATCTTCACCTTGGGCAGGAAGTCGACGACATATTCGGCGCCGCGATAGAGCTCGGTATGTCCTTTCTGCCGGCCGAAGCCTTTCGCCTCGGTGACGGTGATGCCTTGCAGGCCGACTTCCTGCAGGGCTTCCTTGACCTCGTCGAGCTTGAACGGCTTGATGATCGCCTCGATCTTTTTCATGCACACCCCTGTTATGATCTTGCGGGCCTTGTTGCAGGCCGCGTGCCAACCGGCTTTGGAACAAAGAATACGAACGAAATCAACAGGCTGACATTCCGGTCGATGCCGGCCTGCACGATTCCGCTGCCTAATTATAAGGCATTCGCCCACCACTTGGGCAGGCAAATGCGGCGGCGGACAAATTTACCGGAACCGGCTATGGATGTGCCATGGGCATGGCGGTCGGGCGATCAGCATCGCGATTCACGGTTCGGCCTCTCACTGCGTCGCGCTGGCCGGACGTCGAGGACTTGTTCGGGCCCGGCAAGGGCGCCAATTCCGGCTGCTGGTGCATGTGGCCGAGGCTCACCGGAGCGGAGTTCAGGGCGCTGAGCAAGGACAGGCGCAAGAAAGCCTTCAGATCCTGCGTCGCCAAGGGCCCGGCGCCCGGTCTTCTCCTCTATGAGGATGGCCGGGCGGTCGGCTGGGTGGCCGTGTCGCCGCGGGCCGAGGTCGTCCGCTTCGAAAAGGCCAGGGCCTCGGCGCTCGAGCCTGGGAGCCACCCACTGAAGCATTATGCGATCACCTGCTTCTATGTCCGCGCCGGCTACCGCAGGCGCGGCCTGATGGCCGAGCTCGCCAAAGCCGCCATCGATCATGCGAAAAGGGAGAAGGCCAGGGCCATCGACGTGTGTCCGATCGAGACCGACAGGCCTTTGATGTGGGGCGAAGGGTTCGTCGGCATCGCGTCGGTGTTTCGCGGACTGGGTTTCACGGAAGTGGCGCGCCGCTCGCCGCGCCGGCCATTGATGCGGCTCTCCCTCGGGAACTGGCCGTAATCGGATCGATGCGCCTTCGCCGATCCGATGCCGCTCGCGGCTATGCAAAGGCCTCTTGAACCCGGCGCCGCGACCTGCCACCTCTGAGCCTGTCGTCACCTCTTGTGGAGCCCGCTCATGGTCAAAGTCGCGCTGCTGACCGCAGGCGGCCTGGCGCCGTGCCTCTCGGCGGCCGTCGGCGGCCTGATCGAGCGCTACTCGGCCCTCGCGCCGGAGGTCGGGATCATCGGCTATCGCTACGGCTATCAGGGGCTGCTCGCCGGCGACAGCGTCGAGATCACGTCGGCGCTGCGCGGGCAGGCGCCGGTCCTTCGCCGGCAAGGCGGCAGCCCGATCGGCAACAGCCGGGTCAAGCTGACCAATGCCGCCGACCTGGTGAAGCGCGGGCTCATCGAGACGGGCGAGGATCCTCTCCATGTCGCGGCGGCGCGGTTGCGCGAGGACGGGGTCACGATCCTCCATACGATCGGGGGTGACGACACCAACACGACGGCGGCGGACCTCGCGAGCTTCCTGGCCGGGAGCGGCCATGGGCTGACCGTGGTCGGGCTTCCCAAGACCATCGACAACGACATCGTGCCGGTCCGCCAGTCGCTCGGCGCCGATACCGCGGCGGAGCAGGGCGCGATCTTCTTCGAGAACGTCGTCAACGAACGCACCACCGCACCGCGCACCCTCGTGATCCACGAGGTGATGGGCCGCCATTCGGGCTGGCTCGCGGCGGCGACGGCGCGTGCCTACCGCCGGCGCCTCGCGGCGCCATCGCCATTTGCCGCGGTCCAGAAGGACATCGACGCCCTCTATATCCCCGAGAGTCCCATCGCCATCGATGCCGAGGCGCGCCGGCTCAAGGCCGTCATGGACGCCAAGGGCTCGGTCGCGATCTTCCTCAGCGAAGGTGCGGGCGTCGCCGACCTCGTGCGCGAGATGGAAGGGCGCGGCGAGGCGGTCGAGCGCGATGCCTTCGGTCACGTCAAGATCGACAAGATCAATGTCGGCGACTGGTTCTCGCGGCGCTTCGCCGGGCTCATCGGCGCCGAACGCACCCTGGTGCAGAAGTCCGGCTATTTCGCCCGCTCCGCCGCCGCCAATGCCGAGGATCTCCGGCTCATCGACGCCATGGTCGATCATGCCGTCGCCGCGGGGCTCAAGGGCGAGAGCGGTGTCGTCGGCCATGACGAGGACCGGGGCGGCGATCTGCGCACCATCGAATTTTCGCGCATCAGGGGCGGCAAGCATTTCGACGCCGGGGCAGGCTGGTTCACGGACCTTCTGCGCGAGATCGGCCAGCCGGCCGGCTGAGCCGCCCCTTTTCGGGAAGTCGCGTCTTGCGGCGGGCGGCAGGCTCGGCGAACATGCGCCATGCATGCCCATGCCCTGCTGACGCCCGAGGAGATGTATCGCGCCGATGCGCTCGCGGTCGCGGCGGGCGTGCCCTCGCTCACCCTCATGGAGACTGCCGGGCGGGCCGTGGCCGAAGAGATCCTGCGCCGCTTCGGCGCGCGCCCGACCCTCGTTCTCTGCGGGCCGGGCAACAATGGCGGCGACGGCTTCGTCGTGGCGCGCCATCTCGCCCGATGGGGCTGGCCGGTGCGTCTCGCGCTCCATGGCGACCGCGGCAGGCTCGCCGGCGATGCCGCCGTCATGGCGCAACGCTGGAGCGGCCCCGTGGAAGCCCCCGGCGCCCCCGGCGATGCCGGTCTGATCGTCGATGCGCTCTTCGGCGCCGGCCTGTCGCGGCCCTTGCCGGACGCGCTCGTGGCCCTCGCCAGGGACGTGAAGGTGCCGGTGGTCGCCATAGACGTCCCCTCGGGCCTCGACGGAGCGACGGGGCAGGTGAGGCCCGACGCCTTCCGGGCGGCGCTCACCGTGACCTTCTTCCGCAGGAAGCCCGGCCATGTGCTGATGCCGGGGCGCTCCTATTGCAGCGAGACGGTCGTCGCCGACATCGGTATTCCGGCCGCGGTCCTGGCCGCCATCGCGCCGAGGCTCGCCGAGAACCGGCCGCCGTCTCTCCCCGCCGCGGCGGCGGGAGGGCACAAATATGAGCGCGGCCATGCCGTCGTCCTCTCGGGGGCCGCCCACCAGACGGGTGCTGCGCGCCTCGCCGCGCGCGCCGCCCTGCGGGTCGGGGCCGGCCTCGTCACGCTCGCCTCGCCCGCGGCGGCCATGGCGGTGAACGCCGCCCATCTCACAGCGATCATGCTGGCCGAAGCTTCCGATGCGCCGGCTGTGAGCCGGCTTCTCGACGACCGGCGAAAGAATGCCGTCTGCCTCGGCCCGGCCTTGGGAGTCGGCGCGCACACCTGCGCCAAGGTACGTGCCGCGCTCGGCAGCGGCGCCGCCGTCGTCCTCGATGCCGATGCCCTGACATCCTTCGCCGGAGCGCCGGACGAGCTCTTCCGGGCCATTGCCGAACGGCCCGGCCGGGCCGTCGTGATGACCCCGCACGAGGGAGAATTTTCACGTATTTTCAAAGATCTGCGCAGCCTGCCGGACTCGAAATGCGAGCGCGCCCTGAGCGCTGCTTCACGCGCCGGGGCCGTCGTTCTCCTGAAGGGGCCGGACAGCGTCGCGGCAAGCCCCGACGGCCGGGCCGTCGTCAACACGAATGCGCCGCCGAGCCTCGCCACCGCGGGTTCCGGCGATGTCCTGGCGGGATTGGTCACGGGCCTCCTGGCCCAGGGCCTCGAGCCCCTCGAAGCGGCGTCGGCAGCCATGTGGCTGCACGGCGCGGCGGCGCGGAAATTCGGCGGTTTCGGGCTGATTGCCGAAGACTTGCCCGACCTCATTTCTAGTGGCATCGCCCGGAACCCTCTGCTATAGACCCCGCCCATCGCAACGGGCCCGAGCCTCGGCGCGCGGGCGTGGTGAAATTGGCAGACACGCAGGATTTAGGTTCCTGTGGGGCAACCCGTGGGGGTTCAAGTCCCTCCGCCCGCACCAAGGCCGAGCGCCCGGAGCAGCCTGTTTTCGCAGGATTTCCGCGAGAGTGAAGACCCCATAAGGATTGAGCAGGGAACATGCAGGTTACCGAAACGCTGAGCTCCGGCCTGAAGCGCGAATTCAAGGTCGTCGTCGCTGCCCAGGATCTCGACAAGGAACTCAACAAGCGCCTGACCGAGATGGCCGGCAAGGCCCATCTCAAGGGCTTCCGTCCCGGCAAGGTGCCGGTGCCGCACCTGAAGCGCGTCTACGGCAAGTCCGTCATGGCCGAGGTCGTGCAGAAGCAGCTCGACGACGCCAGCAAGCAGGTGCTGGCCGAGCGCAACCTGAAGCCCGCCTATCAGCCGGAAGTGAAGCTTCCGGAAGACGAGGCGGAGGTCGCCCGCATCTTCGACGGCAAGAGCGATCTCGCCTACACGATGTCGCTCGAGGTGATCCCGAGCTTCGAGCTCCAGGACACGAGCGGCCTCGAGCTCGAGCGCCATGTGATCGAGGTCACCGACGCGCATGTCGACGAAGCGCTCGGCCGCATCGCCGCCCAGTACAAGGACTGGCAGGCCAAGGACGGCAAGGCGGAGAAAGGCGACCGGGTGACGATCTCCTTCGTCGGCAAGATCGACGGCGCGCCCTTCGAGGGCGGCACCGCCGAGAATGTCCCGCTCGAGCTGGGCTCCGGCCAGTTCATCCCGGGCTTCGAGGACCAGCTCGCCGGCGCCAAGGCCGGCGACGACATGCAGGTGAAGGTCACGTTCCCCGAGACCTATGGCGTGGCGACGCTCGCCGGCAAGCCGGCCGAGTTCGACGTGAAGGTGACGAGCGTCGAGGCGCCGAAGCAGTCGGCGATCGACGACGAATTCGCCGGGAAGCTCGGTCTCGAGAGCCTCGACAAGCTCAAGGAGACGGTCCGCGAGCGTCTCGGCCAGGAATATGGCCAGATGACCAGCCTCAAGCTCAAGCGCGACGTCCTCGACGCGCTCGACAAGACCTACAGCTTCGAGCTGCCGGAAAAGCTGGTGGAGACCGAGTTCAACGGCATCTGGAATGCTCTCGCGAGCGAGATGCAGCGCACCGGCAAGAGCTTCGCCGACGAGAACACGACCGAAGAGGAGGCGCGCAGGGAATATCGCGCCATCGCGGAGCGGCGGGTGCGCCTGGGCCTTGTGCTGGGCACGCTGGGCGAGAGGGAGGGCGTCACCGTCAATGACGACGAGCTGCAGCGGGCGCTTCTCGATCGTGCCCGCCAGTTCCCGGGCCAGGAGCGCCGGGTCTTCGACTATTACCGCAAGAGCGCCAATGCGCTCCTCGAATTGCGCGGGCCCATCTTCGAGCAGAAGGTCGTCGATCACATCGTGTCCAAGGCCAAGGTCGCGGACAAGCAGGTCACGCGCGAGGAGCTGCAGGCCCTGGTGCAGGACGAGGATGAGCATGATCACGACCATCACGACCATGACCATCATGACCATGACCATCATGACCATGACCATGACCATGATCACGACCATGACCACGGTCATGACCACGACCATGATCACGCGCATCACGATCACGCCCATGAGCCCGGGGAGGCGCCGGCCAGGAAGAAGGCCCCGGCCAAAAAGGCCAAGAATGCGGAGTGATCCGCGCGTCCCCGCGGAAACGAAGAAGGCGGCCGGATGGCCGCCTTTTCCTTATGGGCTGATCCAGTTGCTGAGGAACGCGAAGATCGCGGTGCCGAACAGATAGAGCAGGATCAGGATGAGGACGGTGGCGAAGGTGCCGAGCCAGCCGGCCGCCATCGCGAGGTCGTCCTGCTCGATGAGGCCGAGCGCGAAGCAGCACAAGGCGAAGGCGGGCGCCATGTTGGCGCCCGGTATGGGAAGCAGGATGACGATGGCGCAGAAAAGCCCGGCGAGGCCGGCGAGCCTCTCGGCCAGGGCCGCGGTGAGGAGCGTGCCCCGGCGCGGCTTGAGCAGCTTCTCGATCCTGACGACCGGGGGCACGAGCCGCTGGAGCAGATAGAGGAGGCGGCCGCCGCCCATGCGCATCGTGGCCAGCCGCCCGGGCAGCCAGACCTTGTCCTGCCCGATCATCAGCTGCGCGGTGATGAAAAGCAGCGGCACGCCGAGAACGAAGGACGATCCCGGCGGCAGCGGAATGAGGTTGGGCGCCGCGAACAGCAGGATGAGCGCGCCGAAACCGCGCTCGCCCAGCGCCTTGACGATGTCGCCGAACGTCATGTCCGGATCGCCGCTTTCGGACAGCCGCTTCAGGATGTCGGAGAGCCGTTCGGAATACGGCTCCCTCACGCAGTCGCCTTCCGCCTGAGAATGGCCGCGCGCGATGCCAGGACCTTGTCGATGCGCCGCCCGTCGAGATCGATGATCTCGAAGCGCCAGCCGGCATGCTCGACATGCTCGCCCACCGCGGGCAGCCGCCCGAAGCGCTCGAGCATGAGGCCGGCCACCGTGTGATAGACGCGCTTCTCCGGCAGAGGCAGGCTCAGAAGCTCCTCGAGCGCATCGACCGGCATGCTGCCGGAAAGCAGGTATGAGCCGTCGTCGCGCTCGGTGGCGTCGGGCTCTGGCGGGCCTTCCTCGGTGTGGAAGCTGCCGACGATGGCCTCGAGGATGTCGGCCGACGTGACCACGCCTTCGAAATGGCCGAACTCGTCATGGACGAGGCCGATATGGACGGGACTGTCCTTGAGCTTTCCCACGACGTCGAGAGCATCCATCGTGTCGGGGACGATCGGCGCCTGGCGGACGAATTTGCGCGGGTCGGGCTTGCGTCCCTTGAGATAGGCGTCGAGCATGTCCTTGGCCTGGATGATCCCGATGATGACGTCCGGGTCGCCGTCCGAGACGGGAAGGCGCGAATGCACGCTTTCGTTGATCGCGCGGCGGATCTGCGCGACCGAATCGGTCAGATCTATGACGTCGACGTCGTGGCGGGGCGTCATCACCGCGCGCACCGGGCGGCTGCCGAGCTGCATGACGCCGGAGATCATCTGCCTTTCGTCGCTGCCGAGCACTCCGGCGGTTTCCGCCTCGGCGATCAGCGTGCGGATCTCCTCTTCCGTCACCTGCGATTCGGGCGAGGCCTTGCGCCTGAGGAGAAAGAGCACCAGCCGGCCGGACGCATCGAGCAGCGAGACGATGGGGCCCGCGACTTGCGACATGACGGTCATGAACGGCGCGACGACGCAGGCGATGCGCTCGGCGTTGCGCAGGGCGAGCTGCTTCGGCACCAGCTCCCCGATGATGAGCGAGAAATAGGTGATGACCGCGACCACGAGGCCGAGGCCCAGAGGTTTCGCCCAGGCCGGCTCCATGCCGAGGCCCTGGAACCACCGCGAGACGTGATCGCCGAGCGAAGCGCCGGAATAGGCGCCGGCCAGGATGCCGACGAGGGTGATGCCGATCTGCACCGCCGACAGGAACCGTCCCGGATTGGCGGCGAGCGCCAGCGCGCGCTTGGCGCCCTTCACCCTGCGATCGGCCAGCGCCTTGAGCCTGGGCCGCCTGGCCGAGACGACCGCGAGCTCCGACATCGCGAAAAGGCCATTGATGAAGATGAGGATCAGGACGACGATAACGTCTAGGATGGGCATGGTTCCACGATAATGGGGCAGCGCTCCCGTGGTTGCAAATCCCTTGACGGGGCTTGCTTCCGAAGCGGAAATGCTGCACCTCTTCCGGTTCGCCCGGAGATCACTTATCTATGCAGGGCTGAATCTCACCCCGAATCGCAAATTCTCAGGACTTTCATGCGCGATCCTATTGAAACTCATGCTTCTTTTTGGCCCCAGGTGATTGTCCAGGAGTCTCGCGGCGAACGCGTCTACGACCTTCCCTCGAGGCTCCTGCGCGAACGCATCATCTTCATCACCGGGCCGATCGACGACGGGGTGGCGGCTTCGGTGTCGATGCAGCTCCTCTTTCTCGAAGCCGAGAATCCCAAGAAGGAGATCTCGATCTACATCAACTCGCCGGGCGGCGTCGTCACCGCCGGCCTGTCGATCTACGACACGATGCAGTTCATCCGCCCGCCGATCTCGACCACCGTCATGGGCCAGGCGGCGTCCATGGGCTCGCTCCTGCTGTGCGCGGGCGACAAGGGCATGCGTTTCGCGCTCCCCAATGCCCGCATCATGGTGCATCAGCCCTCCGGCGGCTTCCAGGGCCAGGTCACCGACATCCTCATCCATGCCAAGGAGGTCGAGGCGCTGAAGCGCCGGCTCAACGAGATCTACGAGAGACATACCGGCCAGTCGCTGAAGGCCGTCGAAGAGGCGCTGGAGAGGGACAATTTCTTCACCGCCGAGAAGGCCCGCGAATTCGGCCTGGTCGACAAGGTGATCGACAAGCGCCCGGTTCCGGCAGAGACCAAATAATTGGCGGATTCGTCCTTTACACCCTATTATCGCCTCGCTGGAAACTGTCCCGAGGGACGGTTGAATCAATCCTTGATTAACCGGCGGGGCGCATGCTCAAATTGAGTCGGCCGTGTCAGGATGATGACAGCCATTCGGGCCCGGCCAGTTGAGAGTTCGAGGAAGACTGACGATGACCAAATCCGGCGGCGGCGACAGCAAGAACACTCTGTACTGCTCCTTCTGCGGCAAGAGCCAGCACGAGGTCCGCAAGCTCATTGCCGGGCCGACTGTGTTCATTTGCGACGAATGCGTCGAGCTGTGCATGGACATCATCCGCGAGGAGAACAAGTCCTCGCTGGTGAAGACCAAGGACGGCGTGCCGACGCCGCATGAGATCCGCAAGGTGCTCGACGACTATGTCATTGGCCAGGATCACGCCAAGAAGGTGCTCTCCGTCGCGGTCCACAACCACTACAAGCGTCTCAACCACGCGCAGAAGAACAACGACGTCGAGCTCGCCAAGTCGAACATCCTGCTGGTGGGGCCCACCGGCTGCGGCAAGACGCTGCTCGCCCAGACGCTGGCCCGCATCCTCGACGTGCCCTTCACCATGGCGGACGCGACGACGCTCACCGAGGCGGGCTATGTTGGCGAGGACGTCGAGAACATCATCCTGAAGCTCCTGCAGTCGGCCGACTACAATGTCGAGCGCGCCCAGCGCGGCATCGTCTATATCGACGAGGTCGACAAGATCTCGCGCAAGTCTGACAATCCCTCGATCACCCGCGATGTGTCGGGCGAGGGCGTTCAGCAGGCGCTGCTCAAGATCATGGAAGGCACCGTGGCCTCGGTTCCCCCGCAGGGCGGGCGCAAGCATCCGCAGCAGGAGTTCCTGCAGGTCGACACCACCAACATCCTGTTCGTGTGCGGCGGCGCCTTTGCCGGCCTCGACCGCATCATCGCCCAGCGCGGCAAGGGGTCCGGCATCGGCTTCGGCGCCGAGGTCAAGTCCCCCGAGGACCGGCGCACCGGCGAGGTCCTGCGCTCGCTCGAGCCCGAGGACCTGCTGAAGTTCGGCCTGATCCCCGAATTCGTCGGCCGTCTTCCGGTCGTGGCGACGCTCGAGGATCTCGACGAGCCGGCCCTCATCCAGATTCTGACCGAGCCCAAGAACGCGCTCATCAAGCAGTATCAGCGCCTGTTCGAGCTCGAGGGCGTCAAGCTGACGGTCGCCGAGGAGGCGCTGCGCTCCATCGCGCGGCGCGCCATCGAGCGCAAGACCGGCGCCCGCGGCCTGCGCTCGATCATGGAGGCCATCCTCCTCGATACGATGTTCGACCTGCCGGCCATGGACGGGGTCCAGGAAGTGGTGATCTCGAAGGACGTCGTCGAAGGCGACGCCAGGCCCTTGCTGATCTATGCCGATCGCGAGAAGCAGCCGATCAAGGCGGCGCCGGTTTCCGCCTAGCGCGCATCCCGGCGAGGTGGAATCACCTCGCCGAAAAGGATTCGCGCCAAATCAATATGTTGGAGCAAATTCTTATCGCCAAAGTCTGCAACTTTGGCGGAATTTGCTCTAAAGTAGCAGGCCGGAACCGCTGCCCGCGGGCGTTTGTCAAGGGATTGAAAAACGTTGACGCTGCCTCCATTTGAGGAGCGGATTGAGCTGGGCTGTCCGGAAGTTTCCGCGTAAAATAGGGCACTTGCGGATTGGCTTGGCCCGAATCGCGGCACCGAAGGTCCGTAGCTTGAAAAAGGGTGCGTTTGTCCTGCGGGAGGCGTATCGGAAGTGCGGATCTCACGCGTGGCCCAACCCGCGAAAGGAAACAAAATGACCTCGACCCCCTCCCGGCCAGCTTCTTCCGCCGGACCTGAAACGCTCCCCGTCCTGCCGCTCCGCGACATCGTCGTCTTTCCCCATATGATCGTGCCGCTCTTCGTCGGCCGCGAGAAGTCGATCCGGGCGCTCGAGGATGTGATGCGCGAGGAGAAGCGCATCCTGCTGGTGGCGCAGAAGAACCCGGCGGACGACGATCCCGAGGCCGGGGCCATTTACGAGGTGGGAACGCTGGCCCAGGTGCTGCAGCTCCTCAAGCTGCCCGACGGCACCGTCAAGGTTCTGGTCGAGGGCCTGGAGCGCGCCAGGATCCAGGGCTTCACGCCGCGCGCCGAGTTCTTCGAGGCGAAGATCGCGATCCTGCCCAACGAGACCGACGAGCAGGCCGAGACCGAGGCGCTGTCGCGCACCGCCATGGCCCAGTTCGAGAGCTACGTGAAGCTCAACAAGAAGGTGCCGCAGGAAGTGATGGCGACGCTGTCGCAGATCACCGACTATGCCAAGCTCGCCGACACCATCGCCGCCCATCTCGCCATCAAGATCCCCGAGAAGCAGGAGCTGCTCGAGCTCGCTTCGGCCGCCAAGCGGCTGGAGAAGGTCTATGCGCTGATGGAGAGCGAGATCTCGGTGCTCCAGGTCGAGAAGCGCATCCGCTCGCGCGTCAAGCGCCAGATGGAGAAGACCCAGCGCGAATACTACCTGAACGAGCAGATGAAGGCCATTCAGAAGGAGCTCGGCGACGGCGACGAGCGCGACGAGCTGAACGAGCTCGACCAGAAGATCAAGAACACCAAGCTCTCCAAGGAGGCGCGCGAGCGCGCCGACGCCGAGCTGAAGAAGCTCCGCCAGATGAGCCCGATGTCGGCGGAAGCGACGGTGGTGCGCAACTATCTCGACTGGCTGCTCAACATCCCGTGGGGCCAGAAGAGCAAGATCAAGCGCGACCTCAAATATGCCGGCGACGTTCTCGATGCCGATCACTTCGGCCTCGACAAGGTGAAGGAGCGCATCGTCGAGTATCTGGCGGTGCAGAGCCGCACCAACAAGCTGCGCGGGCCCATATTGTGCCTGGTGGGCCCTCCGGGCGTCGGCAAGACGTCGCTCGGCAAGTCGATCGCCAGGGCGACGGGGCGCGAGTTCATCCGCATGTCGCTGGGCGGTGTGCGCGACGAGGCCGAGATCAGGGGTCATCGGCGCACCTATATCGGCTCGATGCCGGGCAAGGTGATCCAGTCGATGCGCAAGGCGAAGAAGGCGAACCCGCTCTTCCTCCTGGACGAGATCGACAAGATGGGCATGGACTTCCGCGGCGACCCGTCCTCGGCGCTGCTCGAGGTCCTCGATCCCGAGCAGAACTCGTCCTTCATGGACCACTATCTGGAGGTCGAATACGACCTCTCGAACGTGATGTTCGTCACCACGGCGAACACGCTCAACATCCCGCCGGCGCTCATGGACCGCATGGAGATCATCCGCATCGCCGGCTACACCGAGCAGGAGAAGCTCGAGATCGCCAAGCGGCACCTGCTGCCCAAGGCGCTCGAGAACCACGGCCTCGACAGGAAGGAGTTCGAGCTCACCGACGCCGGCATCATGGAGGTGATCCGCCGCTATACGCGCGAGGCCGGGGTACGCAACCTCGAGCGCGAGATCAACTCGCTCGCCCGCAAGGCGGTCAAGGACATCATGATGTCCAAGAACGCCAAGAAGCGGATCAAGGCGACGCCTGACGTCATCGAGAAATATCTCGGCGTCCCGAAGTTCCGGCACGGCGAGGCCGAGCGCGAGGATCAGGTGGGCGTGGTCACCGGCCTCGCCTGGACCGAGGTCGGCGGCGAGCTGCTCACCATCGAGGCCCTGATGATGCCGGGCAAGGGCAAGATGACCGTCACCGGCAACCTGCGCGACGTGATGAAGGAATCGATCTCCGCCGCATCGTCCTATGTGCGCTCCAGGGCCGTCGATTTCGGCATCAAGCCGCCGGTCTTCGACAAGAAGGACATCCACGTGCACGTTCCGGAAGGGGCGACGCCCAAGGACGGTCCCTCCGCCGGCATCGCGATGGTGACGGCGATCGTCTCGGTGATGACCGGCATCCCGGTCCGCAGGGACGTGGCGATGACGGGCGAGATCACCTTGCGCGGCCGCGTGCTGCCCATCGGCGGCCTCAAGGAGAAGCTGCTCGCGGCGCTGCGCGCCGGCATGAAGAAGGTGATGATCCCGGAAGAGAACGCCAAGGACCTGGCCGAGATCCCGGACAATGTGAAGTCCGAGATGGAGATCATCCCGGTCGCCCGGATGGACGAGGTGCTGCGTCACGCGCTGACCCGGCATCCCGAGGCCATCACCTGGGACGAGGCGGCCGAGGAGGCGGCCAGCCGCGCGGCGCGCAAGCCCGACGAGACCGGCGAGGCCATGACCGCCCACTGACCGGCGTCCAAACTTGAGCGGAATCAAAGGTTTCCGCGAATCAGTCCGAACTCGCGAAATGCGCGGCGCCTTCCCCCGGGAGGCGCCGCTTTCTGTTGATAACCACCAATAACTGCTTGAATTGAGTCACGATTTCCCGGGTGGGGAGAAAGCGCTTGCAAAGCGGTCCTTTTGGGCGACCATGTTCCGGAACGGCGTGTGGCGTAGTGCGTGAGCTCACTCAACACCAACGAGGATTGGGGTCATGAACAAGAACGAACTCATCGCCAAGGTGGCCAAGGATGCCAAGCTGACCAAGGGCGAGGCGGGCGAGGCCGTGGTGGCGACGCTCGGCAACATCATGAAGGCCTTGCGCGGCGGCGACGACGTCAGGCTCGTCGGCTTCGGCACCTTCACGGTGACGCGCCGCAAGGCGGGCCAGGGGCGCAACCCCCAGACCGGCGAGATGATCAGGCTTCCCGCTTCCAAGCGGCCCAAGTTCCGGGCCGGCAAGATGCTGAAGAAGGCGGTGAACGGCTAGACGCACCCGCAGGACGAACTCGGATCTCATCAGCCCCGCGTGCCCTTCAGTCACACGCGGGGTTTTCCATGGCCGATCCGGGATATATAAAGCCGGCAATTCCGGAAGGGGGAACGGACCGGTCCCGAGATGAGCACGGCAGCGGCGAAGGAGGAGAATCTGTGGGGCGCGCGGGCGCTCGACTGGGCCGGCTGCAGCGAGCCGGCCTGGCGGGACGTCTTCGTCGCCGTTCTCGAGCAGGCCCATGTCGGACAGGGCACGCGCTATCTCGACATCGGCTGCGGGGCGGGGGGCGCCATGGTCCTGGCGCGCGAGCGGGGCGCGCTCGTCTCGGGCTGCGATGCCGCCGAGAGCCTGGTGGCCATCGCCCGCGAGCGCCTGCCGGGCGCCAAGATACTGCTCGGCGACATGGAGGACATGCCGTTCGTCGAGGAGACCTTCGACGCGGTGACCGGGATCAACGTCTTCCAGTTCGCCGGCAATCAGCGCCAGGCCTTTGCCGAGGCGGCGCGCGTCACCCGCAGGGGCGGCTCGGTCACCATGCTGGTCTGGGGGCCGCGCGAGAAATGCGATCTCCTGGGCGAGGTGATGGCGCAGATCATCGCCCTCCTGCCGCCGCAGCCGCCGGTCCCGACCTTGCCTCTGGCCGCGGCGGCCGAGGACTTCATGCGCGACGCGGGGCTCGAGCCCGAGGTCAAGGGCGACATCATCGCCACCCTGACCTATCCCGATCACGCGACCGCGGTGAAGGCCGTCCTCGCCGCCTGCGAGCGCGCCATCAGGCTCAAGGGCGAGGCGGCCGTCCGCAGGAAGGCGGAAGCGGCCCTGGCCCCCTTCGTCGACGCGAAGGGCGTCGTCAAACTGCGCAACATGTTCCGGCTGGTCACCGCCCGGCGCCTGTGAGTGGGCGGCGGTGGCTGGCTTGCCTCGGGACGCCCCGGCGGCTAAGACCGGAGCGCGCGCGAGCGGGCGGTTAGCTCAGTTGGTAGAGCGCTTCGTTTACACCGAAGATGTCGGGAGTTCGAGCCTCTCACCGCCCACCAGCCTTCGCTCGCGAAGCATGCGAAGGCTGCCGCGCCGAAGCCCAAGGGCGAAGGCGGGCCGCTTTCCGCGAGCTACGGCTCGGCAAGCCAACCGAAGAGCCTCGATGGTCTATGTCCATATTTTGCAGAGCCAAGTACATGCCGTGGACCATCAAGACCTATATCGCCTTCACTGACGGAAAGCAGGCCGTCGCCTTCGAAAAGTACCTCAAATCCGCTTCCGGCAGAGCCTTCTCGAAAAAGCGATTGTAACGGTTGTATGCCTGGCATGGCCGATCGTGCGTAGGCCACGAGCCGGAATGCATTCAAGCAAGATCGTGACATCGAGCTGAGATGATCTCACATATAGTCGGTCCATTTGCCGCCATCGACGGACCCAACTCTCGTTGCATGACCACGGCGTGCCATGGCTGGATGAGCATTGAGGTTGTCAAGGCTCACTCGCCTCCGAGAAAGCTCCTGCTGTTGCAGGAAATCTCCGTCTTGCCGGCGACGAATGTCGGCTCGCCGATATCGAGTCGGGGCTCGCCCTTGAGGCCCAGGCGCTTCTTGGCGCGCTCGAGCCAGTCGTCGGCGGCAGCCTCTTCGTCTTTTGTGATGAGCCGCAAGCCCATTCCCGGCGAGGGTCCGGGGCCGCGATAGTAGAACAGCGGATAGAGCTCGATGAGGAGCGGGTCCTGGCCTGACGCGCAGATATGCGTGAAGGCTATTCCGTCGATCTTGAGCGGCGGATAGATGACCCAGCAGGACTCGCCGTCTGCGCGGTCGCCCTTCTTCGCGTCGATATGCCTGTGCCGGCTCAGATAGAGGAGCGTCGCGGTGGGATCGGGAGACGCGAGGCAGACGATCTCGCGCTGGAGATGGTCGATGAAGCTCTGGTCGATGTCTTCGGCCAAAGCGGAGACGGAGGTGAAAGCCGCAGCCAGAAGGACGAAAAGTCCTCGCCATCCCAGCGTCATCCGTCTTGCCATGGCAGAAACTCCGTCCCGATATGAGCGGCATCATAGAGGCATTTGCAGGCCCGGGATATTCCCCGGTATCTCGCGGCATCGCGCCGCATCATCGAACCTGCCTGCCATTCCCACGTTTCCGTCACGGGCTCGGCCGCAACTCCACCCTTCAGGAGGACGCCATGAGCAGGAAGATTTACCGCCCGGCAATACGGGTGACCGACCGCCTCCATCCCGCGCTTTACCTGGCGCTCGTCGTGCTGGCTTTGTGGTTCGTGCTCTCGGCCTGGGGCTTCGCCGGCGACGAGCACACAGACTATCTGCTCGTGGTCGCGAGCGGGCTCGTCGTCATCGCCGTCGCCATACCGGCCGCTCTGTGGCGCATCTGGCGCCATCACCCGCATGAGAAGGAAGAGCCCAGCGGGTCCCTGCGCGACTGGGCGTCCTCGAGCGAGTTCCGCACCTGGCAGGACCGCGTGAAGGCCGGGAATGCGGCGGTCGAGATTCTGCTGCCGATCGCGGCGGTGGCCTTCGGCATGTCGATCTTCGCGGTCATCATCCACTACACCGCTGGCTGATGCTCCCTATTCCCCGGTCCTCGCCACGCCGGCATCGATGCTGCGCGACAGGAGGACCACCGGCACGATGCCGGCGAGCATGATGAGGAGGGCGGCGACGGACGCATCCTCGACCGCCGCCCGCGAGGCCCGCTCGTAGACATAGGTCGAGAGCGAGTTGTAGCCGAACGGCCTGAGCAGGATGGTGGCCGAAAGCTCCTTCACCCCGTCGATGAAGACGAGGAGGAAGGCGGTGAGGAACGCCGGCCTCAGGATCGGCAGCAGGATCTGGGTCAGGGTCTCGCGCGCCGTGCGCCCTAGCGTGCGCGCCGCCATGTCGATATGGACCGGCACCTTGTGGAAGCCCGCCTCGATGGCGCCCTCCGCCATGGCGAGGAAGCGCACGCTCAGCGCATAGACGATGCAGAGCGCCGAGCCGGTGAGAAGGAGGCCGGTCCTGATGCCGAAGGCGCCCTGCATCCACTGGTCGAGGAGGTTGTCGAAGCGCGCCAGCGGAATGAGGATGCCGAGCGCCAGCACCGTGCCCGGAACGGCATAGCCCAGCGCCGCGAAGCGGTTGACGAGCAGCATGTTGCGGCTGCGCGTCACCCTGACGGCATAGGTGAGGAGGAAGCCCAGGCACAGGGTGGTGAAGGCGGCCGCGGCGGCGACCGCGACGCTGGTCGCGATCGCTTCCCGGAGCACCGGATCGGCGAACTGGTCGAGGCGCTTGAGTGCGAAGCCGCCGAGCACATAGGCGGGCAGGCCGAAGCCCGCGACGATCGGCATGAGGCAGGCGATGACGGCGAGGCCGGCGCGAAGGCCGGTGAGGCGGGGCGGCGCGCTCCTCCCGGCCATGCTGGTGCTGCGCCCGAGATTGAAGCGCTGCCGGCGCCTCGCCCAGCGCTCGGCCAGGATGACGCCCAGCACCACGATCAGCATGACGCAGGCGATCTGCGCCGCGCCGGAAAGGCTGCCCTGGTTGAGCCAGGTCGTATAGACCGTGGAGGTGAGCGTCCTGACGCCCAGATACTCGACGGCGCCGATGTCGTTCAGCGTCTCCATCAGCGCCAGCGTCACGCCGACGATGATCGCGGGCCGCGTCATCGGCAGGAGCACCCGGAAGAAAGCGCCGAGCGGCGAGGCGCCGAGCGTGCGCGCCACGTCGGTGGCGTTGCGGCCCTGCATCAGGAAGCCGGCGCGGGTCGTGAGATAGACGTAAGGATAGAGGACGAAGGACAGGATCATGACGGCGCCCCACAGCGAGCGCACGTCGGGAAACCAGTAGTCGCGCGCCGAGGTGAAGCCGAAGAGGCTGCGGATCAGGGTCTGGGGCGGGCCGGTGAAGGTGAAGAACTCGGCATAGGCGTAAGCGGCGAGATAGGTCGGCACCGCCAGCGGCAGCACCAGCGCCCAGCCGAGGAGGCGCCGCCCGGGAAAGTCGTAACAGGCGGTGAGCCAGGCGGGAACGATGCCCATGGCGGCCGTGAGCAGGGCGACGCCGGCCATGACCCAGAAGGTGGTCCGCACCGCCACGGGCAGCACGTTGCGGGCGAGATGGACCCAGTCGGCGCCGCCGCCCGAGAATGCCAGCGCGACGAGGGCGAGGAGGGGGAGGAGGACCCCGAGGCTCGCCAGCAGCGCGCCACCGCGCAGCCAGCGGTGCTCGCCGCATAAAGAAAAGGGACGCGAGCGCCCCTTTTGAAGTGCCACACTCATCGTGGGGGAGAAATCAGCTGGCCGGCCCCTCGTCGAAGCCGACCTTGTCGACGAGCTCCGATGCCGTCTTGCGGTTCCTGGCGATCTCGGCGAGCGGCAGGGCGTCGGGCTTGAGCGTGCCCCAGGCCTTGACGATCTCGGAGGGCTCGACGCCGGGCTCGACCGGATATTCGAAGACCTGCTCGCCATAGATCTGCTGGCCCTTGTCGCTGGCCAGGAATTCCATGAGCTTCACGGCGTTTTCCCGGTTGGGCGAGTTCCTGGCGAGCGCCATGCCGGAGATGTTCACATGCGTGCCGCGGTCCGCTGCATTGGGGAACAGCACCTTGATGGCGGCCGCCCATTCCTTCTGCTCGGGGTTCTTCTCGTTGGTCTGCATCTGGCCGACATAATAGGTGTTGCCGAGGGCGATATCGCATTCACCGGCGAAGATCGCCTTGGCCTGCTCGCGGTCGCCGCCGTCGGGCTTGCGGGCCAGGTTGGCCTTGACGCCCTTCAGCCAGTCTTCCGTCTTCTCTGCCCCGTGATGCGCGACCATCGAGGCGATGAGGCCGATCGTATAGACATGCTGGCCGGAGCGGGTGCAGAGCCTGCCCTTCCATTTGGGGTCGGCAAGCTCCTCATAGGTGATGGCGTCCTGCTCCACCCGGTCCTTCGAGGCATAGACGACGCGGGCGCGGGTGGTGACGCCGAACCAGTTGCCCTCGGGGTCACGATATTGCGCCGGAATGTCCTTGTCGATGACCGGGCTCGCCAGCGGCTGGGTGACGCCCCTGTCCTCCGCCGCCTGGATGCGGCCGATATCGACGGTCAGGATCACGTCGGCCGGAGAATTGGCGCCTTCCGAGGCGATCTTCTCCTCGAGCCCCTTGTCCATGAAGAGCACGTTGGTCTTGATGCCGGTGTCGGCGGTGAAGGCGTCGAGCAGCGGCTTGATCAGTTCCGGCTGACGGTAGGAATAGACATTGACCGCGCCCTCGGCCAGCGCGCTCGCGGCCAGAAGGACCGTGGCCAGCGGCGCCGCGGCGGCAATGGCGAGGGTCTTCGTGAAGGTTTTGATCGTCATGAGCATCCCCTTGAATCCGGTCGGAGTTCCATGCCGTCCCTAAATCCGACCGTGGTTGTCGGTTTTTGAGGAAAAGCCCGGGACCGTCAAGAAAAACCTTGATCCGTCAGCCATTTGGAAATGTTCTAAGATGGCCGCCCGAAGTCGAAGAATCAGCGGGTTGCGGGGGGAACCATGACCATCGACCAGTTGGAGATCGAAGCGACGCGGGCTCTTCAAATTTTCGTGGGGTGGCTCACGAGCCCGCAGTTCTACGCCCAGATCGGCGCCATCGTCGTCGCGGTGGCGCTTGCCCGTTTCGCCGACCGCCAGATCAAGACGAAGATGCCCTATTTCAGGAGCCCGCCCGAGGAGGGAGCGCTCCTCAAGGTCAGGCGCTGGATCTTCAGCTTCCGCGATCTCCTGTTCCCCGTCCTTTGCGTGCTGATGCTCGCCATCGCGGTTCAGGTGGTGGAAGGTGCGGTGGGCTCGTCCTGGCTCACCCGCATCGCCCAGAGCATCGCCGTCATCGCCGTCCTCTATGCCGCGATCAACCGCTTCGTCTCCCATCCCCTGATCAACGCGGCAGTGCGCTGGGTCGGCATCCCGATCGCCACGCTGCACGTCTTCGGCGTGCTGGACGATGCCGCCGCCTATCTCGATTCGGTCTCCTTCCAGGCGGGCAACATCAGGCTTTCCCTCTACTCCCTGATCAAGGCGGGGGTTGCCGGCGGGATTCTCTTCTGGCTCGGCCGCCTCTCGAACGATGCCGGCCAGAAGGTCATCCGCAAGCAGGAAAGGCTGGACCTCCCGACGCGCGAGCTGCTGGCCAAGATCTTCCAGATCGTGCTCGTCTTCCTGCTCTTCATTCTCCTCCTGCAGGTCCTGGGCCTCGATCTCACGGCGCTCACCATCTTCGGCGGCGCCCTGGGCGTCGGCCTCGGCTTCGGCCTGCAGCAGATCGCCTCCAACTTCATCTCCGGCATGATTCTCCTGTTCGAGCGCTCGATGAAGGTCGGCGACTATGTCGAGTTCGGCGAAGGCAAGGCCGGCATCCTGAAGGAGATCAACATGCGCTCCTCGACGCTGGCGACCTTCGACGGCAAGGAGATCATGATTCCCAACGAGAAATTCATCACCTCGGAATTCGTCAACTGGACCAAGACCGATCTGCGCCAGCGCTATGAGGTGTCGTTCTCGGTCGCCTACGACACCGATCTCCACGCCGTGCCGCCCCTGATCGAGGCGGCCGTGGCCTCGCATCCTTCCGTTCTCTCCGATCCCGAGGCACCCGACTGCGAATTGCGCGGCTTCGGCGACAACGGCGTCAATTTTTCCGTCGAATTCTGGGTCATGGGCCTCGACGACGGTCCCAACAAGTTCTCGTCGGACGTCAACTTCCTCGTCTGGGACGCCCTGAAAGGGGCGGGCATACAGATGCCGTTCCCGCAGCGCGAAGTCCGCATCATCGGCGGGGTGCCACCCCAGAGCGGCCCCGGAAACGCCTGACGCTGTTGCTTGACACCCGCGTGAGCCTGCCCTATCACCCCGCCACGCCGAAAGCGGGTGTAGCTCAGTTGGTTAGAGCGTCGGCCTGTCACGCCGAAGGTCGCGGGTTCGAGCCCCGTCACTCGCGCCAGTCCTTTCAAGGACTTGGCGCATAGCCGGGGCTGTAATTCCAAATTCCCCGCCGACGTTTTCCAAAAATCCGTTCCTGATACGCCCGCTGCGACCGGCGCGGCCCGGTCGGTCCCGGCGCCGCTCCTACTGGTCGACGTCCATCGGCTGGGGATCGCGGACGACCCCCATGGTCGTCCCGCAATGAGGGCAGGATGCACTGAACGCCTTGATCCGCATATGTGAGCCGGCGAGCTCCATATGCTCGAGCTTCGCGGTCACCACTTCCTTCTCGCACTTCGGGCATTTTCCGCTCACGGCCTTCTCCTTTTCCATCCGCAGCAGCGCTGGTCGCCCCAGTTCAAGATTCGAGAAGCTTCATTGGTTCCGGGAACGGCCGGAGGCGCGCGCGATGCCGTGAACCTGCCTGCCCGGTCGAGCACGGGTTACGTGCGGCCCGCATTCCCCAAACCGTTGTCGGGCCATGACAAAGTGTCACAAGGATCTTTTCCCGGCGCCGGTTTTTGGAATTGGTCTAATTGGCTTGCAGTGCAGCATATGGTGCGCTACCACGACAGCGAAAAGGCCCGCTTCGCCCGCGGGAATAAGAGGCAAGAGCGACATGCCCGAGCTGTTCAGAGACTATCTGCCGGTCGTCATTTTCATGGCCATTGCCGCCGCGATCGCCCTGGCCCTGATGGCCTCGGCGATCATCATCGCGGTCAGGAAGCCCGACCCGGAGAAGCTGTCGGCCTACGAATGCGGCTTCAAGGCCTTCGACGACGCGCGCATGAAATTCGACGTGCGATTCTATCTCGTCTCCATTCTCTTCATCATTTTCGATCTCGAGGTCGCCTTCCTGTTTCCCTGGGCGGTGAGCCTGGGCGACATCGGCATCCTCGGCTTCTGGTCGATGATGATCTTCCTTCTCGTCCTCACCATCGGCTTCATCTACGAATGGCGGAAAGGAGCACTCGAATGGGATTGATCGAGACTCCCAAAGCCGGCCAGGGCGGCATCCTCACGCCCGGCCAGCAGGACTATTTCACCGGCGTCAATGCCGAGCTTGCCGACAAGGGCTTCCTCGTCACCGCCTCGGACGATCTCATCAACTGGGCCCGCACCGGCTCGCTGATGTGGATGACCTTCGGCCTCGCCTGCTGCGCGGTCGAGATGATGCAGGTCTCCATGCCGCGCTACGACGTCGAGCGCTTCGGCTTCGCGCCGCGCGCCTCGCCCCGCCAGTCCGACGTCATGATCGTCGCCGGCACGCTCACCAACAAGATGGCCCCGGCCTTGCGCAAGGTCTACGACCAGATGCCGGAGCCCCGCTATGTCATCTCCATGGGCTCCTGCGCCAATGGCGGCGGCTACTACCACTATTCCTATTCGGTGGTGAGGGGCTGCGACCGCATCGTGCCGATCGACATCTATGTGCCGGGCTGCCCGCCCACCGCCGAGGCGCTGCTCTACGGCATCCTGCAACTGCAGAAGAAGATCCGCCGCGTCGGTACATTGGAGCGCTGATGTCGGAAAGCCTGAAGACCCTGAGCGCCCACATCGCCGGCCGGCTGGGCCCGGCCGTGCTTGCCGGCACCATCGCCTATGGCGAGCTCACCATCGAGGCCGACCCGGCGCGGATCGTCGACGTCCTGCGCTTCCTGCGCGACGACGGCGAGTGCCGCTTCGTCTGCTTCATCGACATATGCGGCGCCGACTATCCCGAGCGCGAGAAGCGCTTCGACGTCGTCTACCATCTGCTCAGCCCCTACAGGAACCAGCGCATCCGCGTGAAGGTGAAAGCCGACGACACCGTCCCCGTCCCGAGCGTGATCGCGGTCTTCCCGGCCGCCGACTGGTATGAGCGCGAGACCTTCGATCTCTATGGCGTGCTGTTCGAAGGCCACCCAGATCTGCGCCGCATCCTCACCGACTATGGCTTCTCCGGCCATCCCCTGCGCAAGGACTTCCCGCTCACCGGCCATGTCGAGGTGCGCTATGACGACGAGCAGAAGCGCGTCGTCTACGAGCCGGTGAGGCTCGTCCAGGAATTCCGCAAGTTCGATTACCTGTCGCCCTGGGAAGGCACCGACTACATCCTGCCCGGCGACGAGAAGGCGAAATAGACAAGGCAAGGACATCCGGATTTGAATGCGAACGATTGTCAGCGAGGCCGGAAGATCGCATCATGAAGGCTAGCTTGAAGCCAGGGCTGAGCCACCGCTTCGTCTATCGCGTGCCGCGCGAGAAGACGGTGCCCTTCCTTTATCCGGAGGCCGCGGATTTCCGCGCCATGCCGGAGGTTTTCGCCACCGGCTACATGGTGGGCCTCATGGAATGGGCGGCGATCGAGCTGCTGAAGCCGCATCTCGACGACGGCGAGGGCAGCCTCGGCACCCATATCGACGTGAGCCATACGGCGGCGACGCCGCCGGGCTTCGAAGTGACCGTGGACGCCGAGGTGACCGCGGTGGAAGGCAGGCGCGTCCGGTTCGACGTCAGGGCCAATGACGGGATCGACGACATCGGCAAAGGCCGGCACGAAAGAGCGATCGTGACCTGGCAGAAGTTCAATGCGCGGGTCGCGGAAAAGGCGGCGCGGCCATGACCATGACGACGACCGCCGAGGCCGACATCCGCAACTTCACCATCAATTTCGGGCCCCAGCATCCCGCGGCCCATGGCGTGCTGCGCCTCGTCCTCGAGCTCGACGGCGAGGTGGTGACGCGCGTCGACCCGCATATCGGCCTGCTGCACCGCGGCACCGAGAAGCTCATCGAGCACAAGACCTATCTCCAGGCCGTGCCCTATTTCGACCGGCTCGACTATGTCGCGCCGATGAACCAGGAGCACGCCTTCGCGCTTGCCGTCGAGCGGCTCCTCGGCATCACGGTGCCGAAGCGCGGCCAGCTCATCCGCGTGCTCTATTCCGAGATCGGCCGGCTGCTCTCGCATCTCCTCAACGTCACGACCCAGGCCATGGACGTCGGCGCGCTGACGCCGCCGCTCTGGGGCTTCGAGGAGCGCGAGAAGCTCATGGTGTTCTACGAGCGCGCCTCCGGCTCGCGCATGCACGCCGCCTATGTGCGTCCGGGCGGCGTCCATCAGGACCTGCCGCTTGAGCTCATCGACGACATCTGGACCTTCTGCGAGCATCATCCCAAGGTCATCGACGACATCGAGGTGCTCCTCACCGACAACCGCATCTTCAAGCAGCGCAACGTCGACATCGGCGTTGTCGGTCTCGATGACTGTTTCGCCTGGGGCTTCTCGGGCGTGATGGTCAGGGGCTCCGGCGCGGCCTGGGACCTGCGCAAGGCGCAGCCCTATGAATGTTACGACGAGCTCGATTTCGACATTCCCGTCGGCAAGAACGGCGACTGCTACGACCGCTACCTGATCCGGGTTGAAGAGATGCGCCAGTCCGTGCGCATCATGAAGCAGTGCATCGAGAAGCTCAACTCGCCGGAGGGCAGGACGCCCATATCGTCGACCGACGGCAAGGTGGTGCCGCCGAAGCGCGGCGAGATGAAGCGCTCGATGGAAGCGCTCATCCACCACTTCAAGCTTTACACCGAAGGCTACAAGGTGCCCGAGGGCGAGGTCTATGCGGCGGTCGAGGCGCCGAAGGGCGAGTTCGGGGTCTATCTCGTCGCCGACGGCACCAACCGGCCCTATCGCTGCAAGATCAGGGCGCCGGGCTTCGCCCATCTCCAGGCCATGGACTTCATGTGCCGCGGCCACATGCTGGCCGATGTGAGCGCCGTCCTCGGTTCCCTCGATATCGTGTTTGGTGAGGTTGACAGATGAGCGTCCGCCGTCTCGATCCCGTTCAGCCCGAGAGTTTCGCCTTCACCCCGGCGAACCTGGTGTGGGCCAAGGAGGCGATCAGGAAATATCCGGAAGGCAAGCAGGCTTCCGCGGTGATCCCGCTCCTGTGGCGCGCCCAGGAGCAGAATGACGGCTGGGTGTCGAAGCCGGCGATGGAATATGTCGCCGGGATGCTCGGCATGAGCTTCATCCGCGTCTACGAGGTCGCGACCTTCTACACCATGTTCCAGCTCTCGCCGGTCGGCCGCAAGGCCCATGTGCAGGTCTGCGGCACGACGCCCTGCATGCTGAGGGGGGCGGAGGAGCTGAAGGACGTCTGCCGGCGCCGCATCCATTCCGAGCCGCATCACCTGTCGGCCGACGGCGATTTCTCCTGGGAGGAGGTCGAGTGCCTCGGCGCCTGCGTGAATGCGCCGATGGTGCAGATCTGGAGCGACACCTACGAGGACCTGACGCCGGAGACCTTCGAGAAGGTGCTCGACGGCTATGCCGCGGGCCGCGCCCCCAGGCCCGGCCCGCAGAACGGCCGCCAGCTCTCGGCGCCCGAAGGCGGGCTCACCAGCCTGACCGACAAGTCTCTCTACGGCAAGGAACGGACCTTCACGCGCATGGAGCCGCCCCCGCCCCCGCCACCACAGCCGGCCGCCGCGGCGCCGCCCTCGGAGGCGGCGAAGCCCAAAGGCCCTCCACCAGAGACGGCGCCCGCCGTGAAGTCGCCTTCACCGGTCAAGACCGGGGAAGCGCCGGCAAATCTCGCCAACATGCACCGGAAGGCGGAAGCGACGGTGACGCCCGAAAAGGCCCCCTCGCGCGTCGCCGAAGCGAGGACCGGAAAGCCCGAGACCGCGCGCCCGGCCGAGAAGGCGATCGCCGCAGAGCGGCCGGTCGGGAGCAAGGAGCAGGCTCCGGCCGCCGGGCCGGACCTCGAGCCCGAGCTTCTGGCGGCGCCGCGCGCCGGCCGGGGCGACGATCTCAAGCTCATCTGGGGGGTCGGCCCCAAGCTCGAGAGGATGCTGAACGACATGGGCGTCTGGCATTTCGATCAGATCGCCGCCTGGACAGGGGCCGAGATCAAATGGGTCGATTCCAGGCTCGAGGGGTTCAAGGGCCGCGCCGAGCGCGACGGGTGGGTCGAGCAGGCGAAAAAGCTTGCCGCGGGCTGGCGGCCCGACAGCGCCGTCGGCGAGAAGCCGGAATGAGGAGGGTGGGAATGGTTGCAGTTCACTCAAGCCTCATCCTGAAGTGCACCGCCGCAGGCGGTGCCTCGAAGGGTCAGACGCGAGTCCGGTCGGTGCCTGTGGCCCATGCTTCGAGGCTCGCTGCGCTCGCACCTCAGCACGAGGATCGCCTCTAAATGCTCGCAGACAAGGACCGCATCTTCACCAATCTCTACGGTCTCCATGACTGGGGCCTCGACGGCGCGCGCCGGCGCGGCTGCTGGGTGGACGTGAAGTCGTTCATCGACAAGGGCCGCGACTGGATGGTCAACGAGATGAAGGCCTCGGGCCTGCGCGGGCGCGGCGGCGCCGGCTTCCCGACCGGCCTCAAATGGTCCTTCATGCCGAAGCAGATCGGCGAGCGGCCGCACTATCTCGTGGTCAATGCCGACGAATCCGAGCCCGGCACCTGCAAGGACCGCGAGATCATGCGCCATGATCCGCATCTCTTGGTCGAAGGCTGCCTGATCGCCGGCGCCGCGATGGGCGCCCATGTCGGCTATATATATGTGCGCGGCGAGTTCATCCGCGAGCGCGAGCGGCTGCAGGCCGCGATCGACCAGGCCTATGAGGCCCGCCTGATCGGCAGGAACAATATCCATGGCTGGGACTTCGACCTCTATGTCCACCATGGCGCCGGCGCCTATATCTGCGGAGAGGAGACGGCCCTCCTCGAGAGCCTCGAAGGCAAGAAGGGCCTGCCGCGCTTGAAGCCGCCGTTCCCCGCCAATGTCGGCCTCTACGGCGCGCCCACCACCATCAACAACGTGGAATCGATCGCGGTCGCCGGCACCATCATGCGCCGCGGCGCCGCCTGGTTCTCCGGCATCGGCCGGCCGAACAACGTCGGCACCAAGCTCTTCTGCATCTCGGGCCACGTGAACAGGCCCTGCAATGTCGAGGAGGCGATGGGCATCCCCTTCCGCGAGCTCATCGAGAAGCATTGCGGCGGCATACGCGGCGGCTGGGACAATCTCCTCGCCGTCATCCCGGGCGGCGCCTCGGTCCCCTGCGTGCCGGCCGACCAGATCGCCGAATGCCCGATGGACTTCGATTCGCTGCGCAATCTCAAGTCCGGTCTCGGCACCGCGGCCGTCATCGTCATGGACAAGTCGACCGACATCATCCGCGCCATCGCGCGCCTGTCCTACTTCTACAAGCATGAGAGCTGCGGCCAGTGCACGCCCTGCCGCGAAGGCACCGGCTGGATGTGGCGCGTGCTCACCCGCATGGCGGACGGCCGCGCCGAGAAGCGCGAGATCGACATGCTGCTCGACGTCACCTACCAGATCGAAGGCCACACGATCTGCGCGCTCGGCGACGCCGCCGCCTGGCCGGTGCAGGGCCTCATCCGCCATTTCCGCCATGTGATCGAGCAGCGCATCGATCGATATTCGGCCAATCCCGACCATGCGGGCGCGGTGCGCCTTCAGGCCGCTGAGTGAGGACAAGATGCCGAAACTGAAAATCGACGGCACCGAGATCGAGGTCGAGAACGGCACGACGCTGCTGCAGGCCTGCGAGATGGCGGGCGCCGAGGTGCCGCGCTTCTGCTATCACGAGCGCCTGTCGATCGCCGGCAACTGCCGCATGTGCCTGGTCGAGGTGAAGGGCATGCCGAAGCCGCAGGCTTCCTGCGCCATGTCGGTCAACGACCTCAGGCCCGGACCGAACGGCGAGCCGCCGGAAGTGAACACCCGCACGCCGCTGGTCAAGAAGGCGCGCGAAGGGGTGATGGAGTTCCTGCTCATCAACCATCCGCTCGACTGCCCGATCTGCGACCAGGGCGGCGAGTGCGACCTGCAGGACCAGTCGATGGCCTACGGCATCGACAAGAACCGCTTCGCCGAGAACAAGCGCGCGGTCGAGGACAAGTTCATCGGCGTCCTGGTCAAGACGTCGATGAACCGCTGCATCCAGTGCACGCGCTGCGTGCGCTTCACCACCGAGGTCGGCGGCGTCGAGGAATTGGGGGCGATCGGCCGCGGCGAGGACCTGGAGATCACCACCTATCTCGAACGCGCCATGCTCTCGGAGCTCCAGGGCAATGTGATCGATCTCTGTCCGGTCGGCGCCCTGACGTCGAGGCCCTACGAGTTCAAGGCGCGGCCCTGGGAGCTGACCAAGACCGAGACCATCGATGCGATGGACGCGGTCGGCTCGAACATCCGCGTCGATTCGCGCGGCCGCGAGGTCATGCGCATCCTGCCGCGCACGCATGAGGACGTGAACGAGGAGTGGATCTCCGACAAGACCCGTTTCATATGGGACGGATTGCGGACCCAGCGCCTCGACCGGCCCTATGTCCGCGAGATCGGCAAATTGCGCGCCGCCGGCTGGGCCGAGGCCTTCGCCCGCATCGCCGGGAAGATCAAGGGCACGGCGCCCGAGCGCATCGGCATCCTCCTGGGCGATCTGGTGGGCTGCGAGGAGGCCTTCTCGATCAAGCAGCTCGCCGATTCGCTCGGCATCGCCAATATCGATTGCCGCCAGGACGCCACCCCCCTCGGCGACCGGGGCGGCCGCGCCGGCTACCTCTTCAACTCGACGATCGCCGGCATCGAGGAGGCCGAAGCGATCGTGCTCATCGGCACCAATCCGCGGCTCGAGGCGTCCGTCCTCAATACCCGCATCCGCAAGCGCTGGCTCAAGGGCAACGTCTTCATCGGCGTCGTCGGCGAGAAGGCCGATCTCAATTACGCCTACGCGCATCTGGGCGCCGGGCCCGACAGCCTTGCCCGTCTCGCCGGCGACGGGCGGGTGAAGGGAGAGAAGGTCATCTTCATCGTCGGGCAGGGCGCCCTGGCGCGCCCCGACGGTGCTGCCGTGCTTGCCGCGGCCTTCCGGGCGGCCAAGGCCGTGGGCGCCGTCAGGGACGGCTGGAACGGCTTCAACGTGCTGCATATGGCGGCCGGCCGCGTCGGCGCGCTCGATGTCGGCGCTCTGCCGGGCGAAGGCGGCATGTCCGCGCGCGGCATATTGGGCTCGGCCCACGCCGGCGATCTCGACGTGCTCTTCCTCCTCGGCGCCGATGAGGTCGAGCCGCCGCCGCAAGGCACCTGCTTCGTGGTCTACCAGGGCAGCCACGGCGACAGGGGCGCGCATCGCGCCGACGTCATCCTGCCGGGCGCCGCCTATACCGAGAAGGCCGTCACCTATGTGAACACCGAGGGCCGTCCGCAGATGACGCGGCGCGCCACGTTCCCGCCGGGCGAGGCGCGCGAGGACTGGGCGATCCTGCGCGCCCTGTCGGAAGCGCTGGGCGCCACCCAGCCCTGGAACACGGCAGCCGAGCTCCGCCGCGCGATGTACGGGAAGGCTCCGCATCTCGCCCGCCTCGACCAGGTGGCGAGGGCGGAGGCGAGCGATCTCGAAGCTCTGGCGGGAGCGGGCGGCGGCATGACGGCTGAGGCCTTCGCCTCGCCGGTCACGGACTTCTATCTGACCAATCCGATCGCGCGCGCGTCGCGCATCATGGGCGAATGCTCGGCCTTGCGCAGCGAGGCCCGGCTCGAGGCGGCGGAGTGACATGAGCGAAATTATCTTCACCGTCGGCCTGATCGCGCTGCAGAGCGTGGCGCTCCTGGTGTCGCTTCTGATCGTGACCGCCTTCCTGCTCTACGCCGACCGCAAGGTCTGGGCGGCGGTGCAGATGCGCCGCGGCCCCAATGTCGTGGGGCCCTGGGGCCTGCTGCAGTCCTTCGCCGACCTGCTCAAGTTCGTGTTCAAGGAAGTCATCATTCCGGACGGCGCGAACAAGGGCGTGTTCATCATAGCCCCGCTCGTCACCGCGCTCCTGTCGCTCGCCGCCTGGGCGGTCATCCCGCTCGACGAGGGCTGGGCCATCGCCGATCTCAATGTCGGCATCCTCTATCTTCTCGCCATCTCCTCCCTCGGCGTCTACGGCGTGATCATGGGCGGCTGGGCGTCGAACTCGAAATATCCCTTCCTCTCCGCGCTGCGCTCGGCGGCGCAGATGGTGTCCTACGAGGTCTCGATCGGCTTCGTCATCGTCACCGTGCTGCTGTGCGTCGGCTCGCTCAACCTGACCGACATCGTGAAATCGCAGGAGACCGGCCTCGCCACGCTGATCGGCCTGCCGTGGCTCGCCTTTCTCAACTGGTACTGGCTGCCGCTCCTGCCGATGTTCATCGTCTTCTTCGTCTCGGCCCTGGCCGAGACGAACCGGCCGCCCTTCGACCTGACGGAAGCGGAATCGGAGCTGGTCGCGGGCTTCATGGTCGAATATTCATCGACGCCCTATCTGCTGTTCATGCTCGGCGAGTACATCGCCATCATCCTGATGTGCGCGATGACGACCATCCTGTTCCTCGGCGGCTGGCTGCCGCCGATCGGCATCTGGCCGCTCACCCTGGTGCCCGGCGTGATCTGGTTCCTGGTCAAGCTGTGCCTCGTCTTCTTCATGTTCGCCATGGTGAAGGCGATCGTGCCGCGCTACCGCTACGACCAGCTCATGCGTCTCGGCTGGAAGGTGTTCCTGCCGCTGTCGCTGTTCTGGGTGGCGCTGACCGCCGGCGTGCTGGTGACCTTTGGATGGCTGCCATGAGGGGCGAGCGACATGGACTTCTCCTTCGGCAATGTGATCGGGCTCCTGGTTTCCCTGGCCTTGGGACTCCTGGTCCTCGCGATCTTCCACCGCTTCGTCTATCCGCTGCTCAGCGCCCGGCACGAGAAGGCGAAGGTGACGGGAACACACGGGCGCGATCCCGCCCAGCTCTCGCGCATCGTCTATCTGGTGGGGCTCGTGCTGTTCCCGGTCGCGGGCTTCCTGCTGGGCGGCACGCTATGGAACGGGTGACATCATGAGACTGGCCCAGGCCGGACGCCAGCTGTTCTTGCGGGAATTCCTCGCCGCCACCTGGCTGGGGCTGCGCTACTTCTTCGCCCCCAAGGCGACGGTGAACTATCCTTTCGAGAAGGGGCGGCTGTCGCCGCGCTTCCGCGGCGAGCACGCGCTCAGGCGCTATCCCAACGGCGAGGAGCGCTGCATCGCCTGCAAGCTGTGCGAGGCCATCTGCCCGGCTCAGGCCATAACCATCGAAGCGGGACCACGGCGCAACGACGGCACGCGGCGCACCACCCGCTACGACATCGACATGGTGAAGTGCATCTATTGCGGCTTCTGCCAGGAGGCCTGTCCGGTCGATGCCATCGTCGAGGGGCCGAATTTCGAGTTCTCGACGGAGACGCGCGAAGAGCTCCTGTTCAACAAGGACAAGCTCCTGGCGAACGGCGACCGCTGGGAGCGCGAGATCGCCAGGAATATTGCGCTCGACGCACCCTATCGCTAAGGGCTGGGTGCGCGAGGATTGAGGGGACTATGACGGTCGCGAGCTTGTTCTTCTATCTCTTCTCCGTGGTGGCCTGCGCCGCCGCGGTGATGGTCATCTCGTCGCGCAACCCCGTCCATTCGGTGCTGTTCCTGATCCTGACCTTCTTCAACGCCGCCGGCCTCTTCATCCTCATGGGGGCCGAGTTCCTGGCCCTGATCCTGGTCGTGGTCTATGTCGGCGCGGTCGCGGTCCTCTTCCTGTTCGTCGTCATGATGCTCGACGTCGACTTCGCCGAGCTGCGCCGCGGCATGCTGAGCTATCTGCCGATCGGCGGCGCCATCGGCATGATCCTGCTGGTCGAGCTGATCCTGGTGCTCGGCTCCTGGCACTTCTCGGGCAGCGGCGGCCAGATCGCCGATCCGATCGCAGCCCAGGGCGGCGTGACCAACACGGAGGCCCTGGGCCGGATCCTCTACACGAAATACTTCTTCTATTTCCAGGTGGCGGGCCTGGTGCTGCTCGTCGCGATGATCGGCGCCATCGTGCTGACGCTGCGCCACAAGGCAGGCGTCAAGCGCCAGAGCATCTCCGATCAGGTGGCGCGCGGCCCGGCGAGCGCCATCGAGGTGCGCCAGGTGAAGCCGGGGCAGGGGATCTGACGATGACCATCACGCTCGGGCATTTTCTCACCGTCGGCGCCATCCTGTTCACCATCGGGGTGTTCGGGATCTTCCTCAACCGCAAGAACGTCATCATCATCCTGATGTCGGTCGAGCTCATGCTGCTCGCCGTCAACATCAATTTCGTCGCCTTCTCGGCCTTCCTCAACGACCTGATGGGCCAGGTCTTCGCGCTCTTCGTGCTCACCGTCGCCGCCGCCGAGGCGGCGATCGGCCTCGCCATTCTCGTCGTCTATTTCCGCAACCGCGGCACCATCGCGGTCGAAGACATCAATCTCATGAAGGGCTGACGCCGCATCATGTATCAGCTCATCGTATTCCTTCCGCTCGTCGGCGCCATACTGGCCGGCCTCATCGGCACCAATGCGTTCCGCATGATGGGCGCGACGACCGGCTCGCACGGGCCCGGCCATGGCGGCGGCCACGCGGCGCATGCCGCGGGCCACGACGCCGGCCATGGCCACGACGATCATGCCCATCACGCCTATCCGACCCCCTGGGCGGCCTATCTCACCTCAGGGCTCCTGGTCGTTTCCGCGGTCCTCTCCTGGGTGGCGCTGTGGCAGTATCTGGATGGGGCGGCGCCCTTCAAGGTCGAGGTGCTGCGCTGGGTGAATTCGGGCGCGCTCAGCGCCGACTGGGCCTTGCGGATCGACACGCTGACGGCGGTGATGCTGGTGGTGGTCAACACCGTCTCCTCGCTCGTCCACATCTACTCGATCGGCTATATGAGCCACGATCCGCACCAGCCGCGCTTCTTCGCCTATCTGTCGCTCTTCACCTTCGCTATGCTGATGCTGGTGACCTCCGACAACCTCCTGCAGATGTTCTTCGGCTGGGAAGGGGTGGGCCTCGCTTCCTACCTGCTGATCGGCTTCTGGTATCAGAAGCCTTCCGCCAACGCCGCGGCCATCAAGGCCTTCATCGTCAACCGCATCGGCGATTTCGGCTTCATCCTCGGCATCGCCGCGACCTTCCTGATCTTCGGCTCGATCGAGTTCGACACGATCTTCGGCGCCGCTTCGGGCCAGGCCGGCAAGAGCATGCAGTTCCTGAGCTGGCAGGTCGACGTGCTGACCCTGATCTGCCTTCTGCTGTTCATGGGCGCCATGGGCAAGTCGGCCCAGTTCCTCCTCCACACCTGGTTGCCCGACGCCATGGAAGGCCCGACCCCGGTATCGGCCCTGATCCATGCCGCGACCATGGTGACCGCCGGCGTGTTCCTGGTGGCGCGCATGTCGCCGCTCTACGAGCTCGCCCCCGGCGCCCAGGAAGTGGTGATCGTCGTCGGCGCCGTCACCGCCTTCTTCGCCGCGACCGTCGGCCTGGTCCAGAACGACATCAAGCGGATCATCGCCTATTCGACCTGCTCGCAGCTTGGCTACATGTTCGTCGCCATGGGGGTCGGCGCCTATGGCGTCGGCATGTTCCATCTCTTCACCCATGCCTTCTTCAAGGCGCTGCTGTTCCTGGGCTCGGGCTCGGTCATCCATGCGATGTCGAACGAGCAGGACATCCGCAAGATGGGCGGCCTTGCCCCGCATATCCGCGTCACCTGGGCGATGATGCTGGTCGGCACCCTGGCGCTCACCGGCTTTCCCTACACCGCCGGCTATTTCTCCAAGGACGCGATCATCGAATCGGCCTTCGCCTCGCATGCCGGCGCCGCCGGCTTTGCCTTCGCGCTGCTCGTGATCGCCGCGTTCTTCACCGCCTTCTATTCCTGGCGCCTGATGTTCCTCACCTTCCACGGCGACAAGCGCGGCGGGGCGGAGGTCATGAGCCATGTGCATGAATCGCCGCAGGTCATGCTGGTGCCGCTCTATGTCCTGGCCGCCGGCGCGCTCTTCGCCGGCATCGTCTTCGCTCCCTATTTCGTCGGTCACGGCGAGGCGCATTTCTGGGGGCAGGGGATCTTCCGGGCGGCGGAGAACAAGGTCGTCGAGGAGATGCACCACGCCCCGGCCTGGGTCGTGTGGTCGCCGTCGCTCGCCATGGTGCTGGGCTTTGCCCTGGCCTATCTCTTCTATATCCGCCGCACCGATCTTCCCGGCAAGCTCGCCGCACAGCACTGGCCGCTCTATCAGTTCCTGCTGAACAAGTGGTATTTCGACGAGCTCTACGACTTCATCTTCGTCAATCCGGCCAAATGGCTCGGCCGCTTCCTGTGGAAGCGCGGCGACGGCTGGCTGATCGACGGCTTCGGTCCCGACGGCGTCTCGGCGCGCGTCGTCGACGTCACCCAGAGGGTGATCCGGCTGCAGACCGGCTATCTCTTCCATTATGCCTTCGCCATGCTGATTGGTGTCGCCGCCCTCGTGACATGGTTCATGTTCGGGAGCGTCCATTGATGTCCGGCTGGCCGATCCTCTCCGTCGTCACCTTTCTTCCGCTCGTCGGGGCGTTCTTCGTCCTGGCCATCCGCGGCAATGACGAGGTGGCGCTTCGCAACATGCGCTGGGCGAGCCTGTGGACGACGATCGTCACCTTCGTCCTGTCGCTTCTGATCTGGTACTATTTCGATCCGCGCAATCCCGATTTCCAGTTCATCGAGAAGCTGGCCTGGCTCGGAGACACCGCCTCCTATCACATGGGCGTCGACGGCATCTCGATGCTGTTCGTCGTCCTGACGGCCTTCCTGATGCCGATCTGCATCCTGGCCAGCTGGCACGTCACGACGCGGCTGCGCGAATATCTGATCGCCTTCCTGGTGCTCGAGACCTTGATGATCGGCGTGTTCTGCGCGCTCGATCTGGTGCTTTTCTATCTCTTCTTCGAGGGCGGCCTCATCCCGATGTTCCTCATCATTGGCGTGTGGGGCGGGCCGCGGCGCGTCTATGCCAGCTTCAAGTTCTTCCTCTACACGCTGCTCGGCTCGGTGCTGATGCTGCTCGCCATCATTGCCATGTACTGGCATGCCGGCACCACCGACATCGCGGTGCTGTACAGGACGGCGGACTTCCCCGCCGCCATGCAGACCTGGCTGTGGCTCGCCTTCTTCGCCTCCTTCGCGGTGAAGATGCCGATGTGGCCGGTCCACACCTGGCTGCCCGACGCCCATGTCGAGGCGCCGACGGCGGGCTCGGTCATCCTGGCCGCCATCCTCCTGAAGATGGGCGGCTACGGCTTCCTGCGCTTCTCGCTGCCGATGTTCCCCCTGGCGTCCGACCAGTTCGCGCCGCTCGTCTTCGCGCTCTCCATCGTCGCCATCATCTATACCTCGCTCGTGGCGATGATGCAGGACGACATGAAGAAGCTCATCGCCTATTCGTCGGTGGCGCATATGGGCTTCGTCACCATGGGCATCTTCACCATGACGCGCCAGGGCCTCGACGGCGCCCTGTTCCAGATGATCTCGCACGGCCTCGTCTCCGGCGCCCTGTTCCTGTGCGTCGGGGTCGTCTACGACCGCATGCATACGCGCGAGATCTCCGCCTATGGCGGGCTCGTCAACCGCATGCCGCTCTATGCCCTGACCTTCATGGTCTTCACCATGGCCAATGTCGGCCTGCCGGGCACCTCGGGCTTCATCGGCGAGTTCCTCACCATCGTCGGCGCCTTCCAGAACGACAGCTGGGTCGCCTTCTTCGCCGCGACCGGCGTCATCCTGTCGGCGGGCTATGCGCTGTGGCTCTATCGCCGCGTGGTCTTCGGCGCGCTCGAGAAGCCGAGCCTCTCCTACATCACCGACATGACGCCGCGCGAGGCCGCGGCACTCCTGCCCTTGATCGTACTCACCATCTTCTTCGGCGTCTTCCCGTCGCCCATCCTCGACGTCTTCGGCTCCTCGGTCGAAAGCCTGATGGCGGGCGTGCAGAAGTCGCTGGCCGCGGCAGGCACCATCACGGCGGCAGGGCTCTAAACCATGATGTCACTCCTCGATCAGATCCAGGCCACCGCCGCATTGCCGGAAATCTTCCTGGTCGTCGCCGCCATGGCGCTGCTGATGTTCGGCGTGTTTCGCGGGAAGTCGGCCGACATCGTCAATATCGCCGCGATCGTCGTTCTCGGCATTGCGGTGATCCTGGTGATCGGCGGTGGAGGAGGGCGCAGCGAAGCCTTCGGCGGCTCGCTCGTCGTCGATGCTTTCGCCCGCCTCATGAAGGTTCTGACGCTCTTCGGCTCGGCGGTCGCCATCGTGCTGTCGGTCAACTTCATGAAGACCGAGAAGATCGAGCGCTTCGAATATCCCATACTCGTGCTCCTCGCCACCGCCGGCATGATGATCATGATCTCGGCCAACGATCTGGTGGCGCTCTATATGGGCCTCGAGCTGCAGTCGCTCGCCCTCTATGTCGTCGCCGCCATAGACCGCGACCGGGCGAAGTCGTCGGAAGCCGGCCTCAAATATTTCGTCCTGGGCGCCCTGTCCTCCGGCATGCTGCTCTATGGCGCCTCGCTCATCTACGGCTTCACCGGGAGCGTCGGCTTTCCGGGGATTGCGGCCGCGGTGACGGGCGAGCCCGGTCTCGGCCTCATTTTCGGCCTCGTCTTCCTCATCGCCGGGCTGGCCTTCAAGGTCTCGGCCGTGCCCTTCCACATGTGGACGCCCGACGTCTATGAAGGCGCGCCGACGCCGGTCGCCACGTTTTTCGCCGCCGCGCCCAAGGTCGCGGCCATGGCCCTCTTCATCCGCGCCATGCTGGCGCCGTTTCCGGCGATCCTGCCCGACTGGCAGCAGATCCTGGTCTTCATCTCCATCGCCTCGATGGTGCTCGGCGCCTTCGCCGCCATCGGCCAGACCAACATCAAGCGTCTGCTGGCCTATTCCTCGATCGGGCATATGGGCTATGCGCTGATCGGGCTTGCCGCCGGCAGCCCCGAGGGCGTGCAGAGCGTCATCATCTACATGGCGATCTACCTCATCATGACGCTCGGCTCCTTCGCCTGCGTGCTGGCGATGCGGCGCCGGGACGGCTATGTCGAAACGATCGGCGATCTCGCCGGCCTCGCCCGCACCAACGGGCTGCATGCCTTCTTCCTCGCCGTCTTCATGTTCTCGCTGGCGGGCATCCCGCCGCTCGCCGGCTTCTTCGCCAAGTATTTCATTTTCATGGCGGCCATCAAGGCAGACCTGGTGACGCTCGCCGTGATCGGTGTCCTCGCCAGCGTGGTGGGCGCGGTCTATTACATCCGCATCGTCAAGATCATGTATTTCGACGAGCCGGCGGAGCGCTTCGAGCCGATGGTGAGCGAGGTCAAGGCGGTGATCGTGCTGGCGGGCCTTTTCGTGCTGTTCTTCGCGCTCTTCCCGCAGCCCTTGAGCAGCCTGGCGCAGGCTGCCGCGGCATCCCTGTTCTGATGGGCTTGCTGGGCCCGCTGCTTCACTTCGAGGCCATCGATTCGACCAATGCCGAAGCGCACCGCCGCGCCGGGGAGGGCGAGCGCGGACCCTTGTGGATCGCAGCCGACCTCCAGTCCCAGGGCCGCGGCCGCCTCGGCCGCCACTGGGTATCGGAGCCCGGCAATCTCTATGCGACCTTCGTCTTCACCCTGCACGGGACGGCGCTCGTCGCCAGCCAGACCGGCTTCGTCGCGGCGCTCGCCATCCGCGACACGGTGGCGGAGCTGTTGCCGGGAGGGACGGACCCCATCCGGATCAAATGGCCGAACGACGTGCAGCTCGGCGGCGCCAAATTCGCCGGCATCCTGCCCGAGACCGTGGCGCGGCCGGGCGAGGACCGGATCACGGTCGCGCTCGGCATGGGTCTCAATATCGCCCACGCGCCGCAAGGGACACCCTATCCCGTGACGGCACTGGCGCGTCACGGCGGCGGCATCGCGCCCAGGGCGTGCCTGGACGTGCTCGACCGCTCTTTGGCGGGCTGGCTCGGCGTGTGGCGCGAAGGCCGCGGCTTTGCCGAGATCAGGCAGAACTGGTTGGCGCATGCCGCGGGCCTGGGCCAGGATTTCGTCGGCATGGTGGACCGGAAGGAAGTGCAGGGGAGGTTTGCCGATCTCGGCGATGACGGCGCGATGATCCTCGTCCTTGCCGACGGCAGCCGAAAGGCCATCCATTCCGGCGAAGTGCGGGCCATGAGGCAATGAGCGCCAAGGCGAAGTTCGATCATCGCAACGACCTCGTCTTCCTGCCTCTGGGGGGCGTCGGCGAGATCGGCATGAACTGCTATTGCTATGGCGTCGGCCCGGCTCATGACAGGGACTGGCTGATGGTCGACCTGGGGGTCAAGTTCGGCGAGGAGAGCGAGCCCGGCATCGATGTCGTCCTGCCCGAACTGGGCTACATCATCGGCGAGCGCAAGCGGCTCGCCGGCATCGTCCTCACCCATGCCCATGAGGATCATCTGGGCGCCGTCGCCTGGCTGTGGCCGCAGCTCCGCTGTCCGGTCTACTGCACCCCCTTCGCCGCGGCGATCCTCGCCGGCAAGCTCAAGGAGGCGGGGCTCGACAAGGACGTGCCGGTGCGCATCAAGCCGGTGGGCGCGCGCTTCTCCGCCGGCCCCTTCGCGCTCGAATATGTGAGCGTCACCCATTCCATACCCGAGCCCGCCGCGCTCCTCATCGAGACCAAGCAGGGAAGGGTGGTCCATTCCGGCGACTGGAAGATCGACCGCACGCCGGTGATGGGCGACCGTTTCGACGAGCAGCGCCTGCGCGCCATCGGCGGCGAGGGCGTCGATGCGCTCGTCTGCGATTCGACGAATGTGCTGCGCGAGGGCTTCTCGGTCTCCGAGGCCGAGGTCGCGGCCACCCTGTGGCGCATCGTCGCCGAGGCCGGCAACCGCGTCGCCATCACCACCTTCGCCTCACATGTGGAGCGGATATCCTCCGCCGTGGCGGCGGCGCGCAAGGCCGGCCGCGAGGTCGTGCTCGCCGGACGCGCCATGCGCCAGACGATCGAGGCGGCACAGACGACAGGCTACCTGCGCGATGCCGGCGCCTTCCTGGACGAAGAGGCCTTCGGCTATCTGCCGCCCGGCAAGGTGATGCTGCTGTGCACCGGGAGCCAGGGCGAGCCGCGTGCCGCCATCGCCCGGATCGCGGAGGACAGTCATCCGAATATCGCACTCGATGAGGGCGACCTCGTCGTCTTCTCCTCCAAGACCATTCCCGGCAACGAGAAGGCGGTCAGCGCCGTCCACAACAACCTCGCCCGCCTTGGCGTCGACGTGATCACCTCCGAGGAGGCCCTGGTCCATACCTCGGGTCATCCGCGCCAGGACGAGCTCAGGCTGCTCTATGGCTGGCTGAAGCCGCGGGCCCTCATTCCCATGCATGGCGAGCCGCGCCACCTCCTGCGCCATGTCGAGCTTGCCGAGGAAGCCGGCATCGCGGAGACGCTGATGGCGGAGAACGGCGATCTGATCCGCCTCTGCCCGGGCCCGGCGCAGATCGTCGAGGAAGTGCCCTCCGGCCGTCTCCATGTCGATGGCAGGCTGATCGTGCCTGCGCTCGAGGGGCCGGCCAGGTTCCGCCGCAAGCTCTCCTTCTCCGGCATCGTGATGGCGAGCCTGGTGATCGACCGCAAGGGGACGCTCGTCTCCGACGTCGGCATCGTGGCCGATGGCCTCCCGGCCGGCCTCGAGGAGAAACTCAGGGCAGCGGCCACAGAGGCGTTCGAGTCCATTCCCCGGCCGCGCCGGCAGGCCGACGATGTGGTCGCCGAGGCCTTGCGCATCGCCGTCCGGCGCGCAGCCGACGCCGAATGGGGCAAGAAGCCGATCTGCCGGGTGCTCGTGCACCGGATCTGATCATGCGAAGGATCGAGATGGTCTCGCAACCGCCTTGCATCGCCAGGGCGTAAGCAATGATATAGGGCAGGCTGGTGACGGATTTTTCGTAAGTGCCGGTCACGCGTCCCGGCCGCCCACTCGCCGCTTTGCCAAGCGCTGCGGCGCTTTCGCGGATACGATCGGCGACGCGAATGATTCTCCGCCTTTTCCCTCTGCTATACTTCGCGAATCATGAGCAAGCACGTGACTCCCCCGCAAGGGCCCAAGGACATCGAATCCATCACTCTGCGCGACGCGCTGGAAGAGCGCTATCTGGCCTATGCGCTCTCCACCATCATGCATCGGGCATTGCCCGACGTGCGCGACGGGCTGAAGCCGGTGCACCGCCGGCTGCTCTACGCCATGCGTCTGCTCAGGCTCGATCCGGCCTCGGGATTCAAGAAATGCGCCCGCGTGGTGGGCGACGTCATCGGCAAGTACCATCCGCATGGCGACCAGGCGGTCTATGATGCGCTGGTGCGCCTCGCCCAGGATTTCGCGGTGCGCTACCCGCTCATCGAAGGCCAGGGCAACTTCGGCAATATCGACGGCGACAATGCCGCCGCCTATCGCTACACCGAGGCCAGGCTCACCGATGTCGCCATGGCGCTGCTCGAAGGCATCGACGAGGACACGGTCGATTTCCGTGACACCTACAATGGCGAGGACCGGGAGCCGGTCGTGCTGCCGGGCGCTTTCCCCAATCTCCTGGCCAACGGCGCCTCGGGGATCGCGGTCGGCATGGCGACCTCTATTCCGCCGCACAATGCGGCCGAGCTCTGCGACGCGGCTCTGCATCTGATCAAGTTCCCCAACGCGACGGTCGACAAGCTGGTTCAGCTCGTGCCGGGCCCCGATCTCCCGACCGGCGGCATCATCGTCGACGACCGCGCGACGCTTCTCGAGGCCTACCGGACGGGGCGCGGCGCCTTCCGCGTGCGCGCCCGCTGGGCGCAGGAAGACCTGGGCCGCGGCGCCTGGCAGATCGTCGTCACCGAGATTCCGTATCAGGTCCAGAAGGGCCGGCTCATCGAGCGCATCGCCGAACTGGTGGCGGCCAGGAAGCTGCCGCTGCTCGCCGACCTTCGCGACGAATCGGCGGAAGACATCCGCATCGTCTTCGAGCCGAAGAGCCGCACCGTCGATCCGCAGCTCCTGATGGAGCAGCTCTTCCGCAACAGCGAGCTCGAGGCGCGCATTCCACTCAACATGAACGTGCTGTCGGAAGGCCGCGTGCCCAAGGTGCTGTCGCTGCGCGACGTCCTGCGCGAATGGCTCGACCACCGCAAGGTGGTGCTGGTCCGCCGCTCGAACTATCGCCTGGCCGAGATCGCCCGCCGGCTCGAGATCCTCGAGGGCTATCTCGTCGCCTATCTCAATCTCGACGAGGTGATCCGCATCATCCGCACCGAGGATGAGCCGAAACCCGTCCTGATGAGGCGCTTCAAGCTCACCGACACCCAGACCGAAGCCATCCTCAACATGCGCCTGCGCGCCTTGCGCAAGCTCGAGGAGATGGAGATCCGCAGCGAGCATGAGGCGCTCCGGAAGGAGCAGGCCGGGCTCAAGAAGCTGGTCGGGTCCGACGACGCGCAATGGGACAGGATCGCCGGCGAGATCAGGGAGACGAGGGAGAAGTTCGGCAAGAAGACGCAGCTCGGCAAGCGCCGCACCGACTTCGCCGCGGCGCCCGAGATCGATCTCGACCTCGAGCAGGCGATGATAGAGAAGGAGCCGGTCACCGTCGTGTGCTCGGAAAAGGGATGGATCCGGACCATGAAGGGCCATCTCGAGGACACATCGGGCCTCGTCTACAAGGACGGCGACCAGGGCAAGTTCGTCGTCAGGGCCGAGACGACCGACCGCATCATGCTGTTCGCCTCCTCGGGCAAGTTCTTCACCCTCGATGCGGCGAAGCTGCCGGGCGGCCGCGGCCATGGCGAGCCGGTGCGGCTGATGGCCGACCTCGACGCGACCGACCAGATCGTGGCGCTCTTCGTCCACGAGGACGGCCGCAAGCTCCTGGTGGCGGCGTCCGACGGCTCGGGCTTCATCGTGCCCGAGGACGAATGCCTGGCGAATACGCGCAAGGGCAAGCAGGTGCTGAATGTGAAGCTGCCGGCCGAGGCGCAGGTCTGCGCCATCCTTCCCGGCAATGCCGACCACATCGCCGCGATCGGCGAAAACCGCAAGCTTTTGATCTTCAAACGCTCGGAAGTTCCTGAAATGTCGCGCGGAAAGGGCGTAAGGCTGCAGCGCTACAAGGATGGCGGCCTGTCCGATGCGGTCGGCTTCAACCTCAAGGAAGGGCTGAAATGGGTCGATGCCTCTGGCCGCACTTTCAACGTCACGGACCTCAGGGAATGGGTCGGCGAACGGGCTCAAGCCGGACGCCTGCCGCCGAAGGGTTTCCCGCGGGCCAACAGGTTCAGCTGAGGTCCAGGGACGTCCGGAGATATTTTAAGATATTGATAAGTCAAGAGAAATTAAAAATTGCGGCTAAGGACTCATTCGTTTGCGTGGATGAGATGGTAAAGTCGTGTTACGCGTATATTGATTGGTCTCGGCGTGACGACCACGTCAGCAAGCGACGAAACCTGGTTAAGATTTCCTAAACGTGTTTGTATTAATGGAAAATTCAATCCGTTGCTTGAAAAGCTTGGGCGTTTACTACAGCTATGGGCCATTGTGGAGAAGGCGCGGAAAAGGCTAGGCAAGGAGTCGGAGAAAGCGGTCGATGCGCGGCGCTGGCGCAACATCAGAGCCTGAAGTGACCTGGATCTATCGTGGGCAGCCCTTGGCGCCTCACGAAACCCTTGCGCATGCCGCAAACCCGGATTTCCATCTCCTCGACCGGCAGGGTTTCGTCAAGATCACCACCTCGGCGGGCGGCACCCAGATCGAATGGTCGGTCTTCGCTCCCAACTGGGCCTCGCTCTATTTCGCCATGGAGTGGCTGCACACCTATCCCGGCCCTTACTCGCTGCGCTATTATCTTTCGGGCTGGTTCGACGAGAAATACAATGATGTGAACGCCGCTCGCAACCGCATCGACATCATCATCGGCAAGAGCGACATCCATCTGACGCGGCATACCTTCGTCACCGAGGTCGATCCCTACCGCGCCGATATTCCCGACCTGCTGAAGACCGCCCTGACCGACGGCGAAGTGAACCCGAATTTCGGCGTCGATTGCGTTCTCGACGAGAGCTCCGGCAAGTTCAATGTCGAGCGTGTCGGACAGAAGTCGGAAATCGCCAGGCTCTGGGGCATGAACCCGGTGTCGTTCCCCTGTCTGACCGGTCACTCCTACGATCAGGTGGTGAGCGCGGCCTATCGCAAGGTCGTGCTGACCAACAAGCCGCATTACGACCATGTGTGCGCCGCCATGGAGGCGCGCGACGCGAACGTGATCTGGTTCACCTATCAGCGCGTGATCCTGCCGCACCGCTTCACCGACAACAAGAAAGGCGTCGTCGTCGTCTCGAAGCAGTCTCCGGTCGATATCAAGATACTCTGATCAGCCGCCTTCCATCGCCGCCAGATATTCGAGATGGCTGCGGTCGGCGATGATCAGCCATTCGCTGTCGTCGGCGCCGGACGGCTTCCAGTCCGGATGCCAGCGCAGGAATCCGTGCTCCTGCAGTGCATAGCCCGACCGCGTGACGAAGCCGTGTGTCGCGAACACGTTGCCGGTCAGCGCCCACAGGGCATCCGGCTGCCACTTGATGAGGGCGAGCAGCATGCCGATCTTGGGCAGCGTGTCGAAATATTCGCGCTTCTTGACCGTCCGGTCGATCCACATCTCGCCATGATAGACGAGCGCACCCTTGAGGGTGCGCGATCGCGAATGGGGCGGCGGCTCGATCGCCGACGGCATGACGAGCTCATGCCGCTTGACATAGAGTCCCGTCATCCAGCCCACCGCCCATTCGGCAAGATTGGGATGGACGAGATCGAGCCTGAAGGCTTGGAGCGAATGGGGGTTGCCCGCCTCGTCGAACGCGCCCAGCCAGAACGCGCGCTCCTCGTCGAGCTGGCATGCGGCCGGATCGAACATCGGCGACACGCGATCGCCGCGGACCCTGAAGCGAAGCTCGACCAGCTCGTCGAAATCGGTCGAATACCTCACCTTGAGGCCGAGCTGCTCCGCCTTGCCGACGAGCGACGTGACGACGCGAACGGTGCCGAACGGGTTGGTGAGCCCCTTATGCATGCGTGTTCCTCCACGGGCATTTCGACCCTAACCGGCACGACGTTCAACGATTGAGTATATATTTGGTAAAACTATAGCGATTGATCCGCCGGGGAAAGCGGTCGCGCTGCGGTGGAGGGCCGGCCGTAGAGCCGCCACAGGCTGTGTGCGAGCAAGGTCAGGAAGACGATCGAGCCACCGAGCAGGGCGTGAGGCGTCGGCGCCTCGCCGAAGATGAGCCAGATCCATATAGGCGTCAGGATCAGCTCGAGGAGGAAGAACATGGCGACCTCCGATGCCGGCAGGTAGCGCGGCCCGATGACGAGGAGCGCCATGGCGACCGGTATGACGAGCAGCGCATTGACGGCAAGCCAGCCCCAGCTCGCGGCGGGGAGGCCGGCAGGTTGCGCCCAGAAGGCCGCGATGCAGGCCGAGACCAGAGAGCCGATGGCGAGGCTGGTCATGATGTTCCTGCCGCTCCAGCGCGCCGCCGTCAGGGTTATCGCCATGCACCAGGCGACACCGAAGGCGAGGATGTCGCCGGTGGTCGTGCCCACCGAGAGCCCGTCCCAGACGATGATGCCGACGCCGACGAGAGCCAGGACTATGGCGAGCGCCGTCTGCCAGTAGATGCGCTCCCTGAGAAAGAACCAGGCGAGCACGGCGCAGATCACCGGGTTGAGCGCGACGATGAACACCAGGTTGGCGGCCGTCGTTTCGGTCACCGCCGCCAGGAACATGAGATTGGCGAGCGTGCTCGAGACCGCGGCGACGACGCCGGCGGGGCCGCTGATATAGTTCACGCCGCCGCGCCAGCCGCGCTGGAAGATCATCCACAGCACGGTCATGGCCAGGAAGAGGAGCAGGCCGCGGGCGAACATCAAGGTCCACTTGTCCGATGCCGCCAGGCGGATCAGGGGCACATCGAAAGTGAAGAGGACGGCGCCGATGGCAGTCAGGCACAGTCCTCGGCGATGGCCTTCGCCGGTCGATTGGAGGGGCGGTCCCATGGATGATCCCGGTCTAACTAATGTCTCAGCGTTACTATGCTACAGCTTAAAATGGTGTTACGGTGAATACACTCGCAAATTGTACCGGGATCAAGCCTGCCTGACCCAGCCGTCCGCCGTCAGCCTTTCCTGCGGCATGAAGCGGGACTTGTACCCCATCTTGCGCGAGCCGTGGACCCAGTAGCCCAGGTAGAGATAGGGCAGGCCGAGCTTGCCGGCGCGCTCGATGTGATCGAGGATCATGTAGGTTCCGAGGCTGCGTTCGGCGAGAGAGGGTTCGTAGAAGCTGTAGATCATCGACAGGCCGTCGGTGAGGACGTCGGTGATGACGCAGGCGACCAGCGCATTCTCGCCTATGTCGCTGGAAGAACGGTATTCCACGATGCGGGTGTCGACGAAGCTGTCGTCGACCATCGCGGAGAAATCGAGCGCCGTCATGTCGGCCATGCCACCGTCGGCGTGCCGCTCGTCGATATAGCCGCGGAACAGCGAATACTGCTCGCTGGTCGCCTTGGCGGGCTTCACCATGCCGGTGAGATCGGCATTGGTCCTGATGATGCGGCGGAAGGACAGCGACGGGCGGAACTCCTTGACGCAGACGCGCACCGACACGCAGGCCGAGCAGCCGTCGCAGGCCGGCCGATAGGCGATGTTCTGGCTGCGGCGGAAGCCGGCTTGCGAGAGCTGGGTGTTGAGCTGGCGGGCATCCGTGCCGATGAGATGGGTGAACACCTTGCGCTCGATGCGCCCCGGCAGATAGGGGCATGGTGCCGGCGCGGTAATGAAGAACTGCGGAAAATTGCGCCGCTCGATCGTCACCTGGGCCGTCCTGGTCGTCTCGTCATGAACCTATTTTTGCCGCCCCTTTCGACAGATGCAAGGCTTGACATGTTACAACTTTGCGTCAACCGCGTCGCCCCGTCTCGCGACCGCCCGGCGCGTCCAGCACCCGCGTGGGCAGACCTTCGGCCTCGATCCTCGCCACGATCTCATCGGCATGCGGCCCGTCGCGCGTCTCCAGCATGATCTCGAGCTCGGCACCCTTGGCCGGCACGTCGAGGAACATCCGCCGGTGCGAAACTTCGAGGATATTGGCGCCGAGATGGCCCAGCAGCGTGGCGACGCGGCCGAGCACGCCCGGGCGGTCGTCGATCTGGACGCGCAGATTGACGATGCGGTGCTCGCGCTCGAGCTCGCGCAGGATGACGGAGGCGAGAATGCGCGGATCGATATTGCCGCCGCACAGCACGAGGCCCACCTTGCGGCGGCGGAAATGCGCGGGATCGGCGAGCACCGCGGCAAGGCCGGCGGCGCCGGCACCCTCGGCGAGCGTCTTCTGGTGGGTGAGATAGGCCATGACGGCACGCTCGATGTCGCTCTCGCCGACGAGCCGCACGTCGTCGACATATTGCTTGGCGATGGCGATGGTGCGCTCGGTGACGTTCTTCACCGCGATGCCCTCGGCGAGCGTCGAGCCGCCGCATCTGGCGGGCTGGCCGCGCAAGGCGTGGTACATCGAGGGGTAGAGCTTCACCTCGGCGCCGAGGATCTCGATCGAGGGCTTGATATGCTTGGCGGCGACGGCTATCCCGCCGATGACGCCGCCGCCGCCGATCGGCACCACGATGCAGTCGAGATCGGGCGCGTCCTCGAGCATCTCGAGCGCGATCGTGCCCTGTCCGGCAATGACCTTGTCGTCGTCATAGGGATGGATGAGCAGGAAGCCTCTTTCCCTCACCAGGGCCTCGGCCGTGATCTGGCTGTCGGCCAGCGTCTCGCCCGACAGGATGACATTCGCCCCATGCGCCCTGGTCCGCTCGACCTTCGTCGAAGGCGTCGTTTCCGGCATCACGATGGTGGCCGGGATCTCGAGCCGCCTGGCATGATAGGCGACGGCCTGCGCGTGATTGCCGGCCGACATGGCGATGACGCCGCGGGCCTTCTCCCCGGGCGTCAGGCTCGACATCTTGTTGTAGGCGCCGCGGTCCTTGAACGAGCTGGTCACCTGCTGGTTCTCGAATTTCACGTGGATGTCGGCCCCGGTGATCTCCGAAAGCTTGGGAGCCCTGAGGAGCGGCGTGCGCACCACATTTCCGGCGAGCGTCGCCCGTGCCGTCTCGATGTCCCTGAATGTCACCGCCATCGCGGCTCCCCTTGAGTTTTGCGGTTGCCGTCGCCTTCTAGCGCGCTTCCCGGCCGAGTGGAATCACTTCGCCGGGAGGGAAATCGCGCCGGACAGGAATGCAGAGCAGATGCCTGTCGCCGAAGTCTTCAACTTTGGCGGCATTTGCTCTATTTATCGCGCCTGCCACCATCTCTATCCGCCGTTCCGGCGTCAACCCGCGACATGGAGTGAAGTATGAGTCAGAGAGCAGCCTGGATCGGCCTGGGCGTGATGGGCTATCCGATGGCCGGCCATCTCAGGAGCAAGGCCGGCCTTCCGGTGACCGTCTACAACCGCACCGCGGAAAAGGCCGCGAAATGGGCGGTGCAGTTCGGGGACGGGACGGCGCCGACGCCGGCCGAGGCGGCCCGGGACGCCGATTTCGTGTTCGCCTGCGTGGGCAATGACGATGACCTGCGCCAGGTGACGACCGGTCCCGAAGGGGCTTTCCAGGCGATGAAGAAGGGCGCGGTATTCGTCGATCACACGACGGCCTCGGCCGACGTCGCCCGCGAGCTTCACGCCGCCGCCAGGGCGAAGGGGATCGGTTTCATCGACGCGCCAGTCTCCGGCGGCCAGGCGGGCGCCGAGAACGGCGTGCTGACCGTGATGTGCGGCGGCGAGCAGAGCGATTTCGACAAGGCAGCTCCGCTTATCGCGCATTATTCGCGCATGTGCCGGCTCCTGGGCGCGCCGGGCTCCGGCCAGCTCGCCAAGATGGTCAATCAGATCTGCATTGCGGGGCTGGTCCAGGGGCTCGCCGAAGGGATCGCTTTCGGCGCGAAGGCCGGGCTCGACATGGAGGCGGTGGTCGAGGTGATCTCCAAGGGAGCCGCCGGGTCCTGGCAGATGGAGAACCGCCACAAGACGATGATCGCCGGCAAGTTCGATTTCGGCTTCGCGGTCGACTGGATGCGCAAGGATCTCGGCATTTGCCTGGACGAGGCGAAGAACAACGGCGCTCTGCTTCCGGTGACCGCGCTCGTCGACCAGTTCTATGCCGAAGTCCAGAAAATGGGCGGCAGGCGCTGGGATACGTCCAGCCTGATCGCGAGGCTCACGCGCTAGGCGCGAGCGCGCCATGGACGGCGGTGTCTTCTTCTATGTCGTAGCCCTCATCGCCGCCGTCCTCGTCGGCGCTTCGAAGGGCGGCCTCCCGGTCGTCGGCATGCTGGGCGTGCCGGTCCTGGCGCTGGCGACGTCTCCCGTCCATGCCGCGGGCCTGCTGCTGCCCATCTTCGTGGTGACCGACTTCTTCGGCCTGCTGGCTTATCGGCGCGAGTTCGACCGGCGCAATCTCATGATCCTGATCCCGGCGGCGGCGCTCGGCATCGCCATCGGCTGGGCGACGGCGACCGTCGTTCCCGAAAGCCTGGTGACCCTGATCGTCGGAGTGATCGGGCTCGCCTTCTGCGCCGATTACTGGCTGCGCGGCCGCCACGCCGTCGAGCCGCATCCGGCCGACGTCCCGCGCGGCCTGTTCTGGGGCACGGTCTCGGGCTTCACCAGCTTCGTGAGCCATGCCGGCGCGCCGCCCTATCAGATGTATGTCGTGCCGCAGCGGCTCGACAAGATGATCTATGCCGGCACGACGACGATCCTCTTCGCCGTCGTCAACGCCATGAAGCTCGTGCCTTACTGGGCGCTGGGCCAGCTCTCGCTCGCCAATCTCAAGACCGTCGCCGCGCTTTTCCCCTTTGCCGTCGCGGCGACGTTCGTAGGCGTCAGGCTCACCCGCGTCATCCCGCAGGACCTGTTCTACCGCCTGGTCATCGGCGCTCTGTTCCTCGTCTCGCTGAAGCTGGTCTACGACGCGGCGTTCGGCTAGAAAGCCGCTACCTTTCGCCTGCGAGCCGCCTTGCCGCATCGACGGCGAAATAGGTGAGGATGCCGTCGGCGCCGGCGCGCTTGAACGCCATCAGGCTTTCGAGGACGACCTTGTCGGGATCGAGCCAGCCGTTCTGGCAGGCGGCCATGATCATCGCATACTCGCCCGATACCTGATAGGCGAAAGTCGGTACACGGAACGTCTGCTTGATGCGGGCCAGTATGTCGAGATAGGGCATGCCGGGCTTGACCATGATCATGTCGGCGCCCTCGGCGATGTCGAGCTCGGCCTCGCGCAGCGCCTCGTCGCCATTGGCGGGGTCCATCTGATAGCTGCGCTTGTCGCCCTTGAGCGCCGCCGTGGAGCCGACCGCATCGCGGAAGGGCCCGTAGAAGCCGGAAGCATATTTGGCGCTGTAGGCCATGATCTGCACGTGGCCGAAGCCCTGGGCGTCGAGCCCCTGGCGGATGGCGCCGATCCGGCCGTCCATCATGTCCGAAGGCGCGATGATATCGCAGCCCGCCGCGGCCTGCACGAGCGCCTGCCTGACCAGGACCTCGACGGTCGCGTCATTGACGATCTCGCCGTCGCGCAGCAGCCCGTCATGGCCGTGGCTCGTATAGGGGTCGAGCGCTACGTCGCAGAGGACGCCGATCTCCGGCACCTCTTTCTTGATGGCGCGCACGGCGCGGCAGACGAGGTTGTCGGGGTTCAGCGCCTCGTCGCCGTTCTCGCTGCGCAAGCCGGCGTCGGTGTAAGGGAAGAGGGCGATGACCGGGATGCCGAGCCTGGCCGCGTCCGCGGCGGCCCTGACCGTCAGGTCGACCGAGAGCCGCTCGACCTTGGGCATGGAGGGAACGGCGATACGGGTCTTCGCGCCTTCGACGACGAAGACCGGCCAGATGAGGTCTGAAGCCGCGAGCGTGTTCTCGGCGACAAGCCGGCGCGACCAGGCAGTGCGTCGGTTGCGGCGCAGGCGGGTGGTGGGGAAGCGGGCATTGGTCATGGCAGCCGCAAAATAGTGCATTGCGCGAAAAACTGGGAACCGGTTTTTCAGGGCCAGCGCTGCGGCAAATGCAGGGTTTCCTTCCTCCTCAACGGCACATCTTGAAGCGTCCGGGACGCAGCTTCATCAGATCGACATGGAAATGATCGCCGTGATAGCGGTCGGCGCCCGGGCCCAGAACGGTGTTGAAGTACCGGCAGGCACTCTTGCGCACCGCCTTCATGAAATTGCCCTTGCCCGAGAGCCCGATCTTCTGAAGGAACCCGCCGGTCCCGCCGGCCACGGTGATCTCGGCCTTGCGGCCGAAGTCGAAAGCGGCGATGTCGAGGGCGTTGGCCTTCGCATGTTCGGAAAGCTTGCCGCTCCTCGCATTGTTGCGCCGCCGGCAGGCATAGGAGGAGGCGTTGCGGATGGCGACGATGTCGGCGCCGACCTGCTTGCGGGCCTGCGGCTGCACCGACCGGGACAGCCAGCCGTGGAGCGCCTTGGCGAAGTCGCAATTGACCGTCGCCGGCGGGTCCATGCGGATCCGGGCGATCTCGGCGATGGCGATCGGCGCGGGCGTTCCGCAGCCGCCGGGCTCCCCGATCGGTTTGTCCGGCCGCCAGATGATATCGAGACCGTCGAGCATCCTTTCGCAGGAGGCCCGGGCGGCCAGGACCTCGGATCTCGGCCATTCTCCCATGCTTTTCGGCCAGGCGCGGCGTGGTGCGGCACGGCGCGGCACCTTGTCGGGCTTGCTGCGGGGCAGGGGGACAAGGGCGGAGCCGATGCCCGCAACCACCGCGGCGGGCAGAGCGGGCTTGGCGCGCGGGATGGGGGCGTTGGCGAAAGTCGGGGTCGCGCCCAGGACAAGCACCGCCACGGTCAGGACGCGGACCGCGCAACGTCTGCCCGGAGGATGCAAATCGTTAACCAAATGAGGAACTTGCCCCTAGCCTTTGAATCGAATTAACCGCCGCCCTCTAACCTTCCGTCGCAATGGATTGGGGCCTTTTCAAGGGCGTGAACCGGTTGGAAATGTTGCGATTGCCCAAATTCCTCATGGCGCTCCCGCTTGTCGCCCTGCCGCTGTTGTCCGGCGCGGCCGGGAAGGCGAGGGCCGAGATGACGCAGCTGGATGCGCTGCGGCTCCTGGCCAAGAGCCGGGCCGCCGATGGCAAATGCGGGATTCTGAGCGCCGCGCAGACCGATGAGCTGAGCTTCTATCTGGCGCGCGCCGAGATTGCGGCTGCGAGCCGTCATTCGGTCTCCGAAGCCCAGTCTGCCATGGCGCTCGGGAAGGCGCTCGGAGAGACGGCGGCCTGCTCGGCCGCGACGTCGGAAGAGACCGGCGCCACGCTTGCCGCCGCCCGTCGGGCCATGGCGGCGGCGACGCAGTCGCGCCGCGCCGCGGCGAAGACCGAGACGGCGGAAAAGCCGGCGCGCCGGCGCAGGGCGCAAGCACCGCAAGGGCACGCCGGCGGAACGCTCGCAGCCTATGGCCGCCATGCCCTGGCCTATTATGTCGAGCGCCGCTGTGAATATCTTTCGCGCCGCGACATTCGCGCTTTCTGGAAGGCGATCGTGCGCGAGCACAAGGCGGCGCTCGGCGCCTATGGCGGGCCGGCGGTGGCGCGCGCATTGCGGCGCGCGGAGGCCCGGGCGGACGGGATCGGCTGCGACGCGGCCGGCCGCCGCCTGGTGCAGTCAGAATACGTCAAGCTTGCCGGGAACTGATCGGGCTCCAAGGGGAGAGCGGGGAAAGTGGCGCGGGGGTCGTCTGAGGGGGCGACCTCCGCGCCCCACCTGGCAAGCCGGGGCCCGGTCAAGCCGCGTCATTCGATCACGGACAGTTGAGATCGGCGCTGAAGCATTCGGCGGCTTTCCGGGGTAATCTGACCATCGCCATGGAAAGGAGTTCGAAATGAAAAACGTCCTTCCTGTCATCACGATCGCGGCCGCGGCGGCACTCCTGGCTGCTCCCGTTCCGGCTTGTGAGCGCCATGAAAGCCATGCAGCCATGAAGACCGTCGAAGCCGTCCCGGCGCCTGAGCCCACGGTCGCCATTCAGCCGGCCGCACAGTCTGTTCCTGCGTTGGAAATCAAGTCGGAGGCCGTCATGAGCCGTCCCCTGGGAACGGCCTATGAGGGCTGCAACCGGATGCGCAAGGACCAGACGGTCTATCTGACCCAGTAAAGACGCTCGGAACCACGGGCGTCGGCGGGGCGGGAAAGCCTGTTCTCCGGCTGTCCGGTATCGCCTGGACACGACCGTTAAGGCCGGCGAAAGTCTTTAACAAGACTCCATCAACTCTATTCGACAAAGCGGCAAATCCGCGGAAATATAAGAACAAATTTACTCACCTTTTTGATCCGTTTTTAATGGCCGCCGCCTTAGTCTCGCGCCATAAGGAGAACGGCCAAAAGAAGCCGTCTCCGCTAACAAGGCTGAGGTGGTAAAATGCGTACTCAAACTGCGGGGGGCGTGCGCCCTGCTGGACCCGAGCCTGGACGCGAGCAGATCAAGCATCGCTATCTCGAGGCACTCACACTGATCGAACGGCTGCATCGCAGGCTGCTCGATGTCATCAAGGACGATTTCGAGCGCGCCGGCGCTCCGGAGGTCAATCCGGTCCAGGCTCTGCTGCTGTTCAACATCGGCGATTCGGAGCTGACCGCGGGGGAGCTCAAGACGCGCGGTCACTATCAGGGCTCGAACGTCTCCTACAATCTCAAGAAGCTCGTCGAAGCGGGCTACGTCAACCACGAGCGCTCGAACTCCGACAAGCGCTCGGTAAGGGTGCGCCTGACGCCGAAGGGCCAGGCGATCCGCGAGCGCGTCGATGCCCTTTACAACCGCCAGCTCCATTCGGTGGAAGAGGTCGTCGGCCTCTCGGTCGAGGAGTTCGAGCGCATCAACAAGGCATTGACCCGTCTCGAGCGCTTCTGGACCGACCAGATTCTCTATCGGCTGTAGAGCCGTCGGCGCAGAGCCTTCACACGAAAGCCGCACCGGCTTGCCGGTGTGGCTTTTTTGCCATAGTGCCGGAGAAATTTTCGGGCTTTCCCAGTCGCGCCGCATTTGAGCGTTAGGGAAATGCCGGGTCCGGCGTCAATCCCCTTGATTCGATTTGCGGTTTCGTGGTTAGCCACACGCCAGGGAAGCTTTGGTCTTGGTTCCGGCCGTCTGGTGTGAGATGATGCGCATGCGCTTGGGAATTGAACGGAAAATCGGCACTGAAATGTCCGGGATCGGCTTCGGCAAACTGGCACTCACCATCGCTCTCCTGGCGTCATTCGCGGTCACGGCGCCACTGTCGGCGTCGGCGGAGGGGTCCTGGTGGAAGCGTCAGAAGGAGAAGCGGGAAAACAGCTCCTCCAGCAGCCTGCCGACGGCGACCACCAGCAACATCTCCGGCGGCAGGTCCGGCAAGGCGGTCACCAAGACCGAGATTTTCGCCGATCGCTCGGTGGCCCCGATGGTGTCGGTCACCAGCGTCGGCGCCATGGCCAATGCGATCGCGCGCTATGAGAACATCGCCGCCCAGGGCGGATGGGGCACGGTTCCGAACAAGGGTCTCGCCAAGGGTGATGACGGCGACGCCGTGGTCGCGCTGAAGCGCCGCTTGATCACCGAAGGCTATCTTGCGGCGGACGCGCTCTCCGGCGAGACCGCCATGTGGTACACCGCGACAGTCGAGAGGGCCGTGGCCCAGTTTCAGGCCAATAACGGCCTTGCCAAGACCGGCAGGCTCGACAAGGGCACCATCAACGCCCTCAATATCCCCGTCGCGAAACGGCTCGCGACGATGCGGGTCAATCTTCCGCGCCTGCGTGAATATTCGAAGGACCTTGCCCGGCGCTACATCATCGTGAACGTTCCCGCCCTGCAGCTCGAGGCGGTCGACGGCAGCACCGTCTTCTCCCGTCACAACGTCATCGCCGGCAGCCCGCAGCGCCCGACGCCGGTGACCATTTCCCAGGTCTCCGACATCAACTTCAATCCCTATTGGAACGTGCCGGTCTCGATCGTGGAGCGCGATCTCCTGCCGCGCATCCGCCGCAGCGGCGCCAGGATCTTCCGCGAGATGAGGATGCGGATCTATGACGGCTGGAACGGGCCGGAAGTCGATCCGAGGACCGTCGATTGGGATTATGTCCCGGCCGATCGCTACTTCTTCCGGCAGGACCCGGGCGAAGACAATTCCATGGCGTCGGTGAAGATCAACTTCGTGAGCCCCTTCGGCATCTATCTTCACGATACGCCGACCAAGAGCCTGTTCACCACCGCGGCGCGCTATCTGAGCTCGGGCTGCGTGCGCGTCGAGCAGGTCTCGGTGTTGATCAACTGGATCCTCGACGGCCAGGACGGCTGGTCGCGGGCGCGTATCGAGCAGATCAAGGCCAGCGAAGAGCGCCTCGACGTGAAGGTGCAGAATCCGCCGCAAGTGCGCACCGTCTATCTGACCTCCTGGGTGAACGGCGCGGGGCAGGTGAACTTCCGTCCCGATGTCTATGATCTCGACGGCACCGGCTTCGTCGTCGGCCAGCCCCTGGCGCCCGGAGAGCTCAGCGAGGACGGCCAGCGCTATGTGCTCAAGGCACGGGCCTACAAGGTCGAGGAAGTGCCCGATCAGCCCGAAGCCTTCAGCATCTTCGGCTCGCATCGGAAGAGCCGGAACGAGCGCGCCGCATCCGGCAACGACGACGATCCCTTCAGCTTCTTCAAGCGCAGGACGACGCGGCGAAAGTCGAGCACGCTCTTCGGCCAGTCGGACGACGACGGCCAGCCGGGCAAGAAGAGCCTTACCGACGTCGACGACTACAACAACGACGGTGTCATCTTCAACTTCAACCGGCCGTCGCCGGCCGGCGTGAAGAAGAAGGGCGCCTCCAATCTCAAGAAGAAGTCGGACGGCAAGACCAAGAAGGCGGCCGGCAAGAAAAAGAAGGTCGAGAAGACGGCGACGGCGCAGAAGAAGAAGCCCCAGCCCCAGCCGGTGAAGAAGAAAAAGAAGATCGAGGAAGCCACGGCCAGCGTCGGGCCGGAATTCGGACAGCAAAAGCAGTAGGACCTGTCCGGCACGCGGAAGTGCCCTGCGGCGCATCTGCGCATGCGGCTATTCGTCAATGGTCCGGGACCCGCCTTTCAGGCGTAATAGCGGATATTGTGCCCCTTGGCACGGGTCGCCGCAGCTCTTACGCATGGTCATGACGCAGACATTCGATTATTCCGCAGCCTTCGATACCACCCTGGGGCAGGTGCGCCGTGAAGGCCGTTATCGCGAATTTGCCGATATTTGCCGGATCCGCGGCCGTTTCCCGCGCGCCTTGCATCGCGGTCCCGAGGGCGAGCGCGAGGTGACTGTCTGGTGCTCCAACGACTATCTGGGCATGGGCCAGCACCCGCTCGTCGTGGCGGCGATGCATGAGGCTCTCGACGATATCGGGGCCGGCTCCGGCGGCACCCGCAATATCTCCGGCACCACGCACTATCACGTGCTGCTCGAAGCCGAGCTCGCCCGGCTGCATGGCAAGGAAGCCGCGCTGCTGTTCAATTCGGGCTACATGGCGAACGAGGCGGCCCTGGCGGCGCTCGGCCGCCTGCTGCCCGACTGCGTGATCCTGTCGGACGAGCTCAATCATGCCTCGATGATCGAGGGCATCAGGCACGGCCGCTCGGCCAAGATGATCTGGCGCCACAACGACCTCGCCGATCTCGAGACGAGTCTCAAGTCGCTCGGGCTCGCGCGGCCCAAGGTGATCGCCTTCGAATCGGTCTATTCGATGGACGGCGACATCGCTCCCATCGGCCGCATCTGCGAGCTCGCCAGGCGCTATGGCGCGTTGACGTATCTCGACGAGGTCCACGCCGTCGGCATGTATGGAGCGACGGGCGGCGGCATCGCCGAGCGCGACGGCGTTCTGGCCGAGGTCGACATCGTCGAGGGCACGCTGGCGAAGGCCTTCGGCATCATGGGCGGCTACGTGGCGGCGCAAGCGAGCCTGATCGACGCGATCCGTTCGACCGCGCCGGGCTTCATCTTCACCACCTCGCTTTCTCCCGTTCTCGCGGCCGGCGCGCTCGCGAGCGTGCGCCATCTCAAAGCCAGCGCCGAGGAACGCATGCTGCAGCAGAAGCATGCGGCACTGCTCAAGCGGGAGCTCAAGCGCCTGGGCCTGCCGGTGGCCGACAGCCCGAGCCATGTCGTGCCGGTGATCGTCGGCGATCCCGTGCTGTGCAAGAAGCTGACCGACCGGCTGCTGGCCGAATTCCAGATCTATGTCCAGCCGATCAACTTTCCGACCGTTCCCAAGGGCACCGAGCGCATCAGGCTGACGCCCAGCCCGCTCCATGGCGAGCTCGAGATCGCCCGGCTGGTGGCCGCCCTCGACCATTTGTGGACGGCGCTGACCCTGAATCGGGCGGCCTGACCGGCGCCGCCGCAAATCAATCGCCGCATGCCGGTCCAGCACTGGACCCTGGTTCTGATTCCGCCTAGAGCAAATCCCGCCAAAGTTGGCGATAAGGATTTGCTCCAGGATATTGATTTGGCGCGAATCCTTTTCTGCGAAGTGATTCCACTTCGCCGGGATACGCGCTAAGTCGCTGCTGCCTGCGCCGGAGCGGGAGGCGGGAAGCGAGCGTTGTTCCGTCCCGCTCTAACATTTAGGAGGGGTCATGGCTCGTAGGGTTGTGAAGAAGGCCAAGGCGGCGAAGAAGCGGGTGGCCGGCAATGCCTCGAAGCCAGCCGGTTTCTTCAGGTCTCCGCTCGCCAAGGCCGATCCCAGGGTGGCGGCCTCCATCAAGCGCGAGCTCGGCCGCCAGCAGCATGAGATCGAGCTCATCGCATCGGAAAACATCGTCTCGCGCGCCGTCCTCGAAGCGCAGGGCTCGGTCAACACCAACAAATATGCCGAAGGCTATCCGGGGCGGCGCTATTACGGCGGCTGCCAGTATGTCGACGAGGTCGAGACTCTCGCCATCGAGCGCGCCAAGAAGCTGTTCAACTGCGGCTTCGCTAATGTGCAGCCGCATTCGGGCGCCCAGGCCAATCAGGCGGTGTTCTTCGCCTGCATGCAGCCCGGCGACACCTATATGGGCCTGGACCTGCGCGCCGGCGGCCATCTGACCCATGGCGCGCCCGTCAACCAGTCGGGCAAGTGGTTCAACGTCGTTCCCTATCGGGTCCGCCAGGACGACCAGCGCATCGACTATGATTTCGTCGCCGAGCTCGCGCATCAGAACAAGCCGAAGCTCATCCTGGCCGGCGGCTCGGCCTATCCCCGCTTCATCGATTTCGCCAGGTTCCGGGCGATCGCCGACGCGGTTGGCGCCGTATTCATGGTCGACATGGCGCATATTGCCGGCCTCGTCGCCGGCGGCGTCCATCCCAACCCGCTCGGACATGCCCATGTGGTGACGACCACGACGCACAAGACGCTGCGCGGCCCGCGCGGCGGCATGGTGCTCACCAACGACGAGGACATGGCGAAGAAGATCAATTCCTCGGTCTTCCCGGGCCTCCAGGGCGGTCCCCTGATGCATGTCATCGCGGCCAAGGCGGTGGCTTTCGGCGAGGCCCTGCAGCCGTCGTTCAGGAAATATGCGGCTCAGGTCGTGGCCAATGCCAAGGTGCTGAGCCAGGCGATGATCGACGGCGGCTGCGACGTCGTTTCGGGCGGCACCGACACCCATCTGATGCTCGTCGACCTGCGCCGGAAGCGTCTGACCGGAAAGGCGGCGGAGGCCGCCCTGGGCCGCGCCTGGATCACCTGCAACAAGAACGGCATTCCCTTCGATCCGGAAAAGCCGATGGTGACCTCGGGCATAAGACTGGGCACTCCTGCCGGCACGACCCGCGGTTTCGGGACCGGGGAGTTCAACGAGATCGGCGGCCTCATAACCGAGGTCCTCGACGGGCTTGCGAAGCACGGCGAAGAAGGCAATGCTAAGGTCGAAACGGCGGTCAAGAAGAAGGTCGCCCGGCTGACCAAACGCTTTCCGATCTATCCCTAAGGCTCCATGCGCTGTCCTTTTTGCAACAATGAAGAGACGCAGGTGAAGGACAGCCGTCCGAGCGAGGACGGGACCGCCATTCGCCGCCGCCGCTATTGTCCCGACTGCGGCGGTCGCTTCACCACCTTCGAGCGCGTGCAGCTGCGCGAGCTGACCGTCGTCAAGCGCTCCGGCCGGCGCGTGCCGTTCGACCGCGACAAGCTGATGCGCTCGGTGCAGATCGCATTGCGCAAGCGGCCGGTGGAGCCCGAGCGGGTCGAGCGCATGGTCTCGGGCATCGTGCGCCGGCTCGAGAGCCTTGGCGAAAGCGACATCAAGTCGGAGACGGTCGGCAAGCTCATCATGGAGGCGCTGAAGGTGCTCGACGACGTCGCTTATGTGCGCTTCGCCTCCGTCTACAAGAATTTCCGCGAGGCAAAGGATTTCGAGGAGTTGCTCGGCGAGCTGACCGGCGAGGGCGAAGAGGGCGAGGTCGGCCCCAAGCGCGAATAGCCATGCCCGCCGAAATCGAGTTCCGCCGCGCCGGGCAGGAGGATGCCGGCCGCGTTCGCGAGCTGACGCGCAAGGCCTATGCCAAATGGTGCGACGTGATCGGCCGCGAGCCCCTGCCGATGGCGGCCGACTATGACCGCGCGGTGCGCCGGCACGTGATCGACCTGGCCTATAGGAGCGGCAGGCTCTCAGGGCTGGTCGAAATGATCCCGCGCGATGGCGATCTCCTGATCGAGAATGTCTGCGTCGATCCCGGCGAGCAGGGACGGGGGCTCGGCCGGCGGCTCGTCGCGCGCGCCGAGGAAGAGGCGTCGGCGCGCGGATACGCCGCGATCCGGCTCTATACCAACAAGCTCTTTGCCGGGAATTTGCGCTTCTATGCCGGGCTCGGCTACCAGATCGAGCGCGAGCAGCCGTTCAAGGGCGGCATCATGGTGCATTTCCGGAAAGTCCTGGACATGAGCGTGGACCACAGATTCATGGTGCTGGCGGCACGGCTCGGTCATCGGTCCCTCGGCACCACGGCAAGAAACCCGGCGGTCGGCTGTGTCATCGTGAATGACGGCACCATAGTCGGCCTGGGCTGGACGCAAGCGGGCGGACGGCCGCATGCCGAGACCGAGGCCTTGGCGATGGCCGGCGAAAAGGCGAGGGGCGCCACGGCCTATGTGACCCTCGAGCCCTGCGCCCATCACGGCCGCACCGCGCCTTGCGCCGAAGCTTTGGCCGCGGCGCGCGTCGCCAGGGTGGTGACGGCATTCGAGGATCCCGACCCCCGGGTTTCCGGCAGGGGCTTCGCCATCCTGCAGCAGGCGGGCATTGCCGTCGACACCGGCATCGGTGTCGCCGCGGCCCGTCCCGCCCTCGCCGGCTTCCTGACTCGGATCGTCAAGAAGCGCCCCTATGTGACTTTGAAGCTTGCGCTTTCCGCCGACGGAAAGATCGCTGCGGCGCCCGGACGGCGGACGGCCATCACAGGTCCGGAAGTCAAGGCGCGAACCCATCGCCGGCGCGCCGAGGCCGATGCGATCCTGGTCGGCATCGGCACCGTCCTTGCCGACGATCCCGATCTCACCTGCCGTCTTCCGGGGCTGGAAAGCCGGTCTCCGGTCCGTGTCGTGGCCGACTCGCATCTCGCCATCCCCGAGGTCTCGCATCTGGTGAAGACCGCCGGGCAAGTGCCGGTCTGGCTGCTTTCGCTGAGTGCCGGCACATTGGCGCCGGGAGTCGATGTCCTGGCCTGCCGGCCCGACCGGCAGGGCCGGGTCGATCTCGCCGATGCCCTTGGGAAGCTGGCCGCGCGCGGCATCAACCGCGTCCTGGCCGAAGGGGGTGCGCGCCTGGCCCGCGGCCTCGTGGAAGGAGGGCTGGTGGACGAACTGCTGATCTTCCGGTCGCCGAGGATCATGGGGCCCGAGGGCGTTGACGGCTTTGCCCGCTTGCCCTTCGACCAGGTCATGGCAGCTTTCCGGCCGGAGGGGGAGGAAAGGCTTGGGGATGACGTCCTGAGCGTCTATGTACCCGCCTGACGATCTGCGAAGAGTTCCATGTTCACGGGCATCATCACCGATATCGGCGAGGTCATCGCCGTCGAGAGGCGCGGCGACACGCGCCTCACCGTCGCGACGGGCTATGACCCCGACACCATCGCGCTCGGAGCGTCGATCGCCTGTTCCGGCTGCTGCCTGACGGCCGTCGAGGCCGGCCGGCTTCAGGACGGCCGCGGCTTCTTCGCCGTCGACGCCTCGGCCGAGACCCTGGCCCGCACCACGCTCGGCGGCTGGAAGGTCGGTACCCGGATCAATCTCGAGCGTCCGCTCAGGATGGGCGACGAACTGGGCGGGCATGTGGTATCCGGCCATGTCGACGACGTGGGCGAGATCGTGTCGATCCGGCGGGAAGGCGATTCCCTGCGCTTCCGCTTCCGCGTCTCGCCGGAGATCGCCCGTTTCATCGCGCCCAAGGGGTCGGTCTCGATCGATGGCACCTCGCTCACGGTGAACGAGGTCGAAGGCTGCGAGTTCGGGGTCAACATCATCCCGCATACGCAGTCCGTCACCACCTGGGGCGCGGCCCGGGCCGGCGACCGGGTCAATGTTGAAATCGACATGCTGGCGCGCTATGTCGCCCGGCTTTCGGAGACCAGACAGTGAAACGCGACAAGTCCGCGACGGCGGCGGTAAGGACCAGGGGGCACCTTCTCGTCGTCGAGGCGCGCTTCTATGGCGATATCTGCGACGAGCTGGCGCGGGGCGCCACGGCCGCGATCGAGCGGGCAGGGGCGAGCTGGGAACGCCTCGCGGTCCCGGGCGCGCTCGAGATCCCGGGCGCGATCGCGATTGCGGCAAAGGCGAAGCGCTTCGACGGCTATGTGGCGCTGGGCTGTGTGCTGCGCGGCGAGACTTCGCATTACGATATCGTCGCCAATGAATCGGCGCGCGGCATCATGGACCTCACCATGACCGGCCTCGCCATCGGCAACGGCATCCTGACCTGCGAGAACGAGGCGCAGGCCTGGGCCCGCGCCCGTGTCGCCGAGATGGACAAGGGCGGCGGGGCTGCCGACGCGGCGCTCGCCATGATCCGCTTCGCGCGCGGCATCGGGAAGAGGCCAGCCCGATCTTGAGCACGCCACGCCGCAAGCCCCCCGTCGCGCGTTCGGCCGCCCGCCTCGGCGCGGTCCAGGCTCTGTACCAGATGGACCTTGCCGGCACCGATGTCGGCGAGGTGCTGGCGCAATTTTCCTCGCGCGCCGCGGGCGATGCCTTCGACGAGGGCCAGTGCGGTCCGGCCGATTTCGGCTTCCTCAAGGAGGTTGTCGACGGCGTGGTGCGCGAGCAGCGCACCATCGATCCCGCCGTCGACCGCCTTCTCGACAAGAGCTGGCCGCTGGCCCGGCTCGACGCCACCTTGCGCGCCATCCTGCGCGCCGCCGCCTATGAGATCCTGTTCATGGAGAAGATACCAGCGCGTGTCGCGATCAACGAATATCTCGATGTCGCGCATGCCTTCTTCGACGAGCAGGAGCCGAAGCTCCTGAACGGCGTTCTCAACACGCTGGCGCGCCAGCGCCGGCCGGACGAATTCTGAAGATCTTCATGATCATGGCTGACTTGTTCGCGCGGCATTGCTGGCGGGTCTGGTCCATGCCAGACCGGCCCGAGAGAGGCGTTCCGTGAGCACAGCCGATATTGCCGTGGCCTTCGATGATGCGCGCGCCAGGCGCAATGCCCTCGTGCTGGCGCTCGGCCAGGCGCTCTATGGATCCGCCACCGTGATCATGTTCACCACGGCCGGTCTCATCGGCGTCCAGATCGCGCCATCCAAGGCCTGGGCGACGTTGCCGATCTCGGCATTCGTCATCGGCACCGCGGCGTCGACCATACCCGCCGCCATGCTGATGAAGAAGATCGGCCGCCGGCCGGGGTTCATGCTGGGCGCCGGAGTGGGGACGATCGGCGCCCTGATCGGCCTCTATGCCATCTACGCCCGCGATTTCCCGCTCTTCATCCTGGCCACCGTGCTGCAGGGCGTCTACCAGGCTTTCGCCCAGCATTCGCGCTTCGCCGCAGCCGACATGGCGAGCCCCGCCTTCCGCGCCAAGGCGATATCCTGGGTGATGACCGGCGGTGTCGCCGCCGGCCTGATCGGCACCTCGCTCGTCATGCTCACCACCGATCTCCTGGCGCCGGTGACCTTCGCCGGATGCTATGTGGCGATGGCGGTCATCTGCGCGGTGGCGGTCGCGGTGATGGGCTTCGTCGACATTCCGCGCAAGGAGGAATCCGTCAGCATCGGCGCGACCCGGCCCTTGCCGCAGATCGTGAAGCAGCCGCGCTTCATCGTGGCGGTGCTCGCGGCGACCTTGAGCTACGGCATGATGAATCTGGTGATGACCGCCGCTCCCATCGCCATGATCGATTGCGGCTTCACCACGGCGAGCGCGGCCTGGGTCATCCAATGGCATGTGCTCGCCATGTATGTGCCGAGCTTCTTCACCGGCCGGATCATCGGCCGGTTCGGCGCCGAGAAGGTCTGCGCGACCGGCCTCGTTCTCCTGGGCTGTGCCGCGAGCGCGGGCCTTCTCGGCATCGGCTTCGGCCATTTCGCCGTCGGTCTCGTCCTGCTCGGTCTCGGCTGGAACTTCGGCTTCATCGGCGGCACCACGCTCCTGACCGAATGCTACCGGCCGGCGGAACGCGAGAAGGTCCAGGGCCTGAACGATTTCGCCGTCTTCGGCACGGTGGCCGTCGCCTCCCTCACCTCGGGCAAGCTCCTCGACTGGTTCGGCTGGAGCGCCGTCAATGTCGCGATCTTTCCGACCGTCGCGCTGGCCCTGACGCTCATCCTTTGGGCCATGGTGAGACGCCGGCGGACCGCCTGAATCCGAGCCTCCGTACACGGTCGAAAATTCCGGTTCATTCTCCGTTCAGCTTGGACCTGTCATGGTCGTTCCCGATAACGGGACGCGACATGAGTGATCGTGCGTTGAGCCAGGTTCCGTCGTTCCGGGACATGGCATTCTTCGAGGCGAAGGCCACGGCCTTCCGGATAAGGCGCTCCGCGGCCGAGACGTTGGGCCGCGCCGCAGCCGGCCGGCACGGGAAGGGACGCGCGCTCGCCGACGCTCCGGTTCTCGCCTCGATATCCTCGCCTCTCTGGCCGAAGCTCGCGGGCGAGACGGATCGCGCGCTGACTGCCGGCAAGGTGCACAATCTGCGCCGCGCCTTGAGCCATATCGACGGCATCGAGGTTCCCGCCGGACGCCTGTTCAGCTTCTGGCGCCAGGTCGGCCGCACGACCAGGCGCCGCGGCTTCGTCAAGGGTCGTGAATTGCGCGAGGGCTGCATCATCGCCAGCATCGGCGGCGGCCTGTGCCAGTTGTCCAATGCCCTTTATGAGGCGGCGGTGACCGCCGGCTTCGATATCGTCGAGCGCCATGCCCATAGCCGCATCGTTCCCGGATCGCGCGCCAGCGTCGGACGCGACGCCGCCGTGTTCTGGAACTATGTCGACCTTCGCTTCCGCTCGCCGGGCGCCTTCCGCATCGAGGTCCGGATGTCGCGGGAAGCGCTGGTGGTGACCTTGCGGGGGCTTGCGGGGCCGGTGACGGGCAAGGCTGCCGGTCCGCATCAGGCGGACCGGCCGGCGGCCAACGACTGCAGCAGTTGCGACGAGACGGAGTGCCGGCGCCATGCGCCGGAGCAGCCTCTCTCGCCGCTGGGCGAAGACGGCCCGACCGCCTGGCTCCTCGACGCCTGCTGGCCGGAATTCTCGATCCTCTTCGCCGCGACGGCGCGCCCTGAGGACGCGCTCTTCGTGCCGCAGCGCCTGCGCCGGTCGCCTCGCTACGCCTGGCCGGAGCGCGTTGCGGGCGAGGAGACCTCGGCTACGCTCGTCGCCTTGCGCCGGGCCCTCGAATTGCGCCACGCGCCGAAACAGGGCCGCATCCTGCAGGACCTGCTTTTGCGCCATGACGAGGCGTTGGCGCGGCGTTATGCGCGCAAGCTCTCCCATCTGCACACCCATCTCGTGATCTCGCAGAATCTCCTGCCGCATCTGTGGCGGCTGGGCGAGCTCCACGGCCGCAGCTTCGATGTGCTGATGGTGCGCCATCCGATGGCCGCCTTGCAGGCCAAGCTCGATGCCGCGAAAGCGCATTATCCCGAGAGCCCGACTCTCGGCGATTTCAGGGCGTCAGAAGACGTCGTGACGGCCGAGAGCGAGGCGCTGGCGGCGGCCCGCACGCTGTTCACGCCGCACAGCGGCATTGCCGCCGCCGACCCGGCGCGCACCCGGCAGCTCGACTGGATCAGGCCGGTGACGCGCGAGCGGATCGCGCCGGGCGGCAAATCCATCCTGTTCCCGGCCTCGGCACTCGCCCGCAAGGGCGCCTATGCCTTGCGCGAAGCGGTCAGGGGCCTCGATCTCGATGTCTACGTCGCCGGACGCGCCTGCGAGCATGACGGCGATTTCTGGGGCGACACGCGGGTTCGAAGGCTGGAGAACGGCAATTGGCCGGCCCGGCTCGCCGCCGTCGTCCTGCCGGCGCTCGTCGAGCACGAGCCGCGCGCGCTGCTCAAGGCGCTGGCGCACGGGCTGCCGGTCATCGCCACGGAGGAATGCGGCCTGGGCGCCGGCCGGGACGTTCGCGTGATACCGGCATTCGATTCGGACGCCCTGCGCGCGCAGCTTTTGCGCCTTTGACGGGCGAGCCTTGCATCATCGTTCGCCGGCAAGAGCTTAGTTAAGTTAGCCGCAATATCCATGGGGCGGATAACACTGCCCGGGAGCCTGCGACTCCAGGTGGGCCTTCGGAGCCCCTGCAACTGTGGCGAAAATGCCATAGTCGGCGAAATTCGGACACTGTCGCCCGCAAGCTTCTTGAAAATGACCCAGCGTCGGGCTCTTATGGCGCAGACATTACATATAATTTAGTTTTGGGGAGAATCCATGAAAGCCTATCTGCGCGGCGCGGCCGCTTTAGCCGCCTTGGCGGCATTTGCGGGTCTGGATGGAGTGGCGAATGCGGCAGACGTCGATTACACGCCGCCGCCGGCCTATAGCTGGTCCGGTCTTTATGTCGGTGGCTTTGTCGGCGCCGGTGCGTCCGTTGCGGATACGGAGGCGGGTGCCGATTTCGGGGAAATCGGCGGTTTCGACGTCGATCTGGATGGAATTGGCGGGGAAGGTCTGCTGGGCGGCGCCATGGCGGGCTTCAACTGGCAGGTTTCCGACCGCTTCCTTCTCGGCATTCAGGGCGACATCGCCTGGACGGATCTCGATGCCGAGCTGGAGCTCGGCGGGTCCGACGCCGAGGCCGGACCCGATTTCATCGCCTCCGCCTCTTTGCGCGCCGGCTTTCTGGTCACGCCGGAAACATTGTTCTACGCCATCGGCGGCTACAGCTATTCCGAATATGAGGCGGAAGCCGACGGGATCGACGACGATTTCGACGAGGAGTATGACGGGTATCATGTCGGCGTAGGCATGGAGACGCGCCTCAGCGACCGGCTGACCGCGCGCGTCGAATATCGCTATACCGATTTCGGCGGCGAGGACTGGGACACCGACGGTCTGCTCGACATAGCGCCTTCGGTCCATACCGGTACCCTGGGCATAGCCTATAACCTGTTCCCGGTCGCGGGCGAGGGCGAGGTCGCATCGCCCGCCGCCGATGTGATGGAGCCCCAGGTCAGCTGGACCGGGCTCTATGTCGGCGTGAACGGCGGCGCCGGCGCGGTCGTGAACCGTATCGAGGTCGACGAGCTTGACGGGCTGGATTTCGACGGCATCGGGGGCGAGGGCATTCTCGGCAGCCTGATGGCGGGTTTCAACTGGCAGGTCGGCGACAGTTTCGTGATCGGCATCCAGGGCGACATCGGCCTGTCCGATATGAAATCGAAGCTCGACGCCTCGGCCGACATCGACGGCGGAGGTCTCGAGATAGAGGGCGACATCGACGCGAAGGCGGAGATGGACTGGTTCGCCAATGCCTCCTTGCGCCTCGGCTGGCTGCCGAGCCCCGAGACGATGCTCTATGTCATCGGCGGCTACAGCTATGCGCACTTCAAGGCCAGCGCCAGCGGAGAAGGGTTCATTGATGTGGGCGATACGGAGATCGAATTCGTATTCGACGAGAAGGCGAAACAGAGCTTCGACGGCTTCCACGTCGGCACCGGCATCGAATCGATGCTGGCCGACAATCTGACCCTGCGTGTCGAATATCGCTACACGCAATACGGCAAGGAAAAGGGCCTCTTCGGCTTCGACGAGGGCGTCTTCGAGGAGGTGGATACCGCGCCGTCGACCCATGTCGGGACCGTCGGTATCGCCTGGCTCTTCAACAGCCTGTAATCGTCCGGCACGATTGGCGGGGCGGGCTTTCAGGCCCGCCCTTTTTCTTTGCCCGCCCTGCGGTTTTCTGGTCTCATCGACCATGTCCCAGCATGAGTGATGCCGAATGACCCAGAAGACGTGGACTGCCGTCGACAGCTATGTGAACGAAATGCTCGTGGGCCCCGATCCGGTGCTCGACGAGACCCTCACCGCCAGCGCCGATGCCGGCCTGCCGGAAATCGCGGTGTCGCCGGCCCAGGGCAAGTTCCTGATGCTGCTGGCGCGCGCGATCGGGGCGCGCCGCGTGCTCGAGATCGGCACGCTCGGCGGCTACAGCACGATCTGGCTCGCGCGCGGCCTGCCGCGGGACGGTCGGGTCGTCACGCTCGAGCTCGACCCGCGTCACGCCGAGGTGGCGCTCGGCAATTTCGTGCGCGCCGGCCTCGCCCAGAAGATAGAGCTGAGGCGCGGAAAGGCGCTGGATCTCCTGCCCGGGCTCGCCGCCGAGAAGGCCGGGCCCTTCGATCTCGTCTTCATCGATGCCGACAAGCAGAGCATCCCGGACTATTTCACCTGGTCGCTCGAGCTTACGCGCCCGGGCAGCCTGATCATCGTCGACAATGTCGTCCGCGACGGCAAGGTCATCGACCGCAGGAGCGGCGATCCGGGCGTCAAGGGCGTGCGCCGATTCAACGAGATGCTGAAGACGGAGAAGCGCGTCAGCGCCACGGCGCTCCAGACCGTGGGCGTCAAGGGTTATGACGGCTTCACGATGGCTCTGGTCCTGGCTCAGCCTTGAGCCGGTATTCCCGCCGCCCCGCGCCGACGGCCCGACCCGGCGCTTCCCGGCATGACAGACGTGCCGCGAGGGTGGTTTCTTCTCGGTTGCCATAAAGCCGTCATTTTGGCATATCCCGCCCATCGTTCCGGGATGCGGGAGGAGGGGGGCCTCCTTGATACCCGCCCTCGGGGAAACCAAAACACAAGGAACAACCATGAGCTCCACCCTCTGGCTGATCGTGCTCGGCGGTGCTTTGTCCATCGTCTACGGCATTCTCACCACCCGCAGCCTGATGGCCGCGGATGCCGGCACGGCCCGCATGCAGGAAATCTCGGCCGCCGTGCGCGAAGGCGCGCAGGCCTATCTCAAGCGCCAATACACGACCATCGGCATCGTCGGCGTCGTCATCTTCCTGATCGCCTTCTTCCTTCTCGGCTGGCATTCGGCCATCGGCTTCGCCATCGGCGCCATCCTCTCCGGCGCCGCCGGCTTCATCGGCATGAACGTGTCGGTCAGGGCCAATGTGCGCGTCGCGCAGGCGGCCACCAAGTCGCTCGCCGGCGGCCTCGATCTCGCTTTCAAATCGGGCGCGGTCACGGGCCTCCTGGTCGCCGGCCTGGGCCTCCTCGGCGTCACCCTCTATTTCATCTTCCTCACCGGTCCGCTGGCTCTGGCTCCCACCAGCCGCACCGTCATCGACGCGCTGGTGGCGCTGTCCTTCGGCGCCTCGCTGATCTCGATCTTCGCCCGTCTCGGCGGCGGCATCTTCACCAAGGGTGCCGATGTCGGCGGCGACATGGTCGGCAAGGTTGAGGCCGGCATCCCCGAGGACGACCCGCGCAATCCGGCCACCATCGCCGACAATGTCGGCGACAATGTCGGCGACTGCGCCGGCATGGCAGCCGACCTGTTCGAGACCTATGTGGTGACCGCGGTCGCCACCATGGTGCTTTCGGCCATCGTGCTGCCGGACGCCTACAAGCTCGCCGGCATGGTGCTGCCGCTCGCCATCGGCGGCGCCTGCGTCGTCACCTCGATCATCGGCACCTATTTCGTCAAGCTGGGCGCCTCGAACAACATCATGGGCGCCCTCTACAAGGGCTTCATCGCCACCGCGATATTGTCGCTGATCGCCCTCTATCCGGTGGTCAGCGCCGTCTTCGGCGGCATGGGCGTCGATCTCGGCGGCTTTACCCCGATGCAGCTCTTCTGGTGCGGGGTCATCGGCCTCGTCGTCACGGGCCTCATCATCTGGATCACCGAATACTACACCGGCACCGGACGCCGTCCGGTGAATTCGATCGCCGAGGCCTCGATCACCGGCCACGGCACGAATGTCATCCAGGGCCTGGCCGTGTCGCTCGAATCGACGGCGCTGCCCGCGATCGTCATCATCGGCGGCATCATCGTCACCTTCAACCTGGCCGGCCTCTTCGGCATCGCCGTCGCTGTGACCACGATGCTGGCGCTCGCCGGCGTGGTGGTGGCGCTCGACGCCTTCGGCCCCGTCACCGACAACGCCGGCGGCATCGCCGAGATGGCGGGCCTGCCCAAGGAGGTGCGCCACAATACCGATGCGCTCGACGCGGTCGGCAACACCACCAAGGCCGTCACCAAGGGCTATGCGATCGGCTCGGCGGGCCTCGGCGCCCTGGTGCTGTTCGCGGCCTATACCCAGGACCTGAAGTTCTTCGCGTCGGGTGCGGCGCCGGGAAGCTTCTTCGAGGGCGTCAACGTCACCTTCGACCTTTCCAACCCCTATGTCGTGGTCGGCCTCATCTTCGGCGGCCTGCTGCCCTACCTGTTCGGCGGCATCTCCATGACCGCTGTCGGCCGCGCGGCGCAAGCCGTGGTGGTCGAGGTGCGCCGCCAGTTCAAGGAGAAGCCCGGCATCATGCAGGGCAAGGACAAGCCGGACTACGGCCGCGCCGTCGACATGCTGACCAAGGCCGCGATCAAGGAGATGATCGTCCCCTCGCTGCTGCCGGTCCTGTCGCCGATCGTCGTCTTCCTGGTGATCTGGGCGATCGCCGGCAAGGCGGCGGGCTTCGCGGCCCTCGGGGCCATGCTGATGGGCGTCATCGTCACCGGCATCTTCGTCGCCGTCTCGATGACAGCGGGCGGCGGCGCCTGGGACAATGCCAAGAAGTCCTTCGAGGACGGCTTCACCGACTCGAAAGGCCAGAAGCACTTCAAGGGCTCGGAAGCCCACAAGGCTTCCGTCACCGGCGACACCGTCGGCGATCCCTATAAGGACACGGCCGGCCCGGCCGTCAATCCGATGATCAAGATCACCAACATCGTGGCGCTGCTGCTCCTGGCGGTGCTGGCGCACTGATCTCGCGCGACGAAATGCCGAACGGCCGGGTCATTCCCGGCCGTTCCCGTCTTATTTTGTCACCAGTATTCTCCTGGCGGCGAGCGTTCCATCGCCATTTTTGGCTGCAAGCACGAATATCCGCATGCCGGGCTTCAGCGCGCCGGGATCGGCCTGGACGACAGCCGTCACCGGCACATTCGGGTCGACGATGAGCTCGGCCGTCCCGTCCTTGTACCTGACCTTCACGACACCGCCTTCGGGTGCCGCCACGACCTCGGAAACCGAGGCATTGGTCATGAGCGTGCCGGGCTCGCTCATGGGGCGCTGGCCTTCGCCGACGCCGCGCAGGGCCTCGGGGAAGATGCGCAGCTCCTTCGAATGGAGCTTGCCGTCGGCGCCCTTGACCGCGGCCGAGGCGACAAAGTCGCCCGGCTTCACCTCGCCGAGGCTCGCCGGCCGGTTGGTGAAGACCGCGGTTCGGGAATCGAGCGATACCATGGACAAGGTGCCGTCCTTGCGTTCCATCGCCAGCGACTGGCCGTCGAGCTTTTCGACCGTCCCCTGAAGCCGGACATCCTGGGCGTCCTGGGACAGGGCAGGCAACACCGGGAACCCGGCACAGGCGATGACCAGGGCCGCGACGAGGCCTTTCATTCCTGACGGCGACAGCATGAGCGCGCTCCTTTCGAGGGCCTTCAGCTTACTCCCGCGGCGGCGTGCGTCATTTCACAAGGTGGTGTCGTGAAGCGCCTTCCCGCGCCGCCGGCTTTGTGACACAGAGCGCATCCGGGCGAAGTGGAATCGCGTCGCCGAAAAGGATTCGCGTCAAACCAATATCTTGGAGCAAATCCTAATCGCCAAAGTCTTCAACCCCGGATCGGGTCCGGGGCAGGCCTTTGGCGGGATTTGCTCTAAGCGGGAGCGCATCTGCGCGCTGTCGGGATACCCATGTCATTCGCGAAGCTTGAAGACCTTGGACGGAGGCTGGAAGCGCTGGAGCACGCGCGCGCCATGCTTGGCGTGGATGAAGCGGTGCAGATGCCGGTGGGCGGCGGCGAGAAGCGCGCCGAAGCCATGGCGATGCTGGCGGGCCTGCATCACGATCTGGCTACGGCTCCCGAGGTCGCCGGCTGGCTCGATGCCGCGGAAGGCGAGGCCACCGACGCCGTGCGCAAGGCCAGCCTCCACGAATTCAGGCAGCTTCATACCAACATGACCTGCCTCTCGTCGGATTTCGTCCGCAGGCAGGTCGCCGCCCGGGTCCGCTGCGAGCAGCTCTGGCGTGAGCTGCGGCCCAAGGGCGACTGGGCGGGATTCCTTCCCGCCCTCGAAGGCGTCGTCGCCACCATGCGCGAGGAGGCGGAGCTGCGCGCGAAAGCCCTGGGACTCGAGCCCTATGACGCTTTGATGGAACAGTTTGACCCGGGCAACCGCACCCGCGATATCGCGCCGATATTCGCCGAGCTCAAGACCTTCCTGAAGGACTTCGTCCCCGCGGCAATGGCCCGGCAGGAGGAGAAGCTGAAGCGCCGGCCGCTCAGGCCCTTCAATGCGCCATATCCGATCGACAGGCAGAAGGCGCTCGGACATGCGATGATGGAGGCCCTGGGTTTCGATTTCGATCATGGCCGGCTCGACATCTCGCATCATCCGTTCTGCGGTGGCGTGCCGAGCGACGTGCGCATGACGACGCGCTACGTCACGGCCGAGTTCCTGTCGGCTTTGATGGGCATCCTGCACGAGACGGGGCATGGCCTCTATGAGCAGGGCCTGCCGGCCGAATGGTCGCATCTGCCGCTCGGCAAGGCCCGCGGCATGGCCATGCACGAAAGCCAGAGCCTCTTCGTCGAGATGCAGATCGCGCGCAGCCCGGAATTCTGGGAATGGGCCATGCCGATCGTCCGCCGGCATCTCGGCGACGACGCCGTCGCCGGCTGGGATCTCGACGACATGCTGGCCCATATCCATCGCGTCAAGCCCGGGCTCATCCGCGTCGATGCCGATGAGGCGACCTATCCCTTGCATGTGATCCTGCGTTTCGAGATCGAGCAGGATCTGGTCTCGGGCAGGCTCGCGCCGAAGGACCTTCCGGAAGTCTGGAACGGCAAGATGCAGGACTATCTGGGGCTCTCGACGATCGACAATGCCAAGGACGGCCCGATGCAGGATGTGCATTGGCCGTCCGGAGCCTTCGGCTACTTTCCGAGCTACACGCTGGGGGCGTTGGTTGCGGCGCAGCTCTGGGCGGCGCTCGAAAGGGAGCAGCCTTCAGTGCGCGAGGACATACGCAGCGGCCGCTTCGTCGGCCTCAACGACTGGCGGCGCGAGCACATCTGGTCGCAGGCTTCGCTTTGGTCCACCCCGGAGCTGCTGGAGCGGGCGACAGGCGAGAAGTTGAAGGCCGACTATTTCATCCGGCATGTAGAGCGGCGCTATCTCGCCTAGGAAAGGCCGCCGCCCTGTTTCAGGACCTGCCGCCGGGCACGCTGCCGCCGGGCGTGCGGCCGGGAACGATCGTGCCGCCGGGGCCGGGCTTGCCGATATTTCCGAAGATCTGCTGCAAGATCGTCAGTTCGCGTCCCTTGGTCGGAGTGGTGCGTGAATTGATATCGATGACCTTGCCGTCCTCGAGCCCGTATTGGCCGAGGCTCGCGACCTGGTCGTTCTGGTCGAAGCGGATGGCGATGATCTGCCGGTCGACCTCGGTGGGCGTGAGAAAGGCCTTCTGCTCGGTGGTGCTGGAAATGTAGTAGTAGCTGTCGCCCTGGTAGTTGACGCTGGCCGTCGTCGAAGGCGAGCCGAGGATGCCTTCGACCTCGGATTTGGCCATGCCCTCCCGCACCTGGGCGAACGAGCCCGGTTTGGCGAGATAGCCGCGATGGGCGATATTGGTGGAGCAGGCTGCGACGGCGAGAGCCATTGCGGCCGAGATCAGAAGGCGGCTTGAGAGGAAGGGTCGTCGCATGTCGGTCCGGCAGCGTTCAGGCAAAGGATGATTCCCCAGTTTACACCGCGAATTGCGTGGGAGCCGTTAACGATGATCCTGTCCTTTTTCAAGCGAAAGGCGTCCCGCAATTCCGTCCGGGCGGTCTACGGGGCAATTGTGGCTGCGGCGCGGCATCCCAGGCCTTACGCCGAATGGGGGGTGCCGGACACGGTCGACGGCCGCTACGACATGATCGTCCTCCATGCGGTGGCGATTCTCGACCGTCTGAGCGGCGAGGGGGAAGCGGCCCGAAGCTTCGCGCAGGGCCTGACCGACGAGGTCTTTGCCGACATGGACCGCTCGTTGCGCGAAATGGGGGTCGGTGACCTGTCGGTGGGCAAGAAGGTGCGCCGCATGGCGGAGGTCTTCTACGGCCGCGCCCGCGCCTATCAGGCGGCGCTCCAGGCCCAGGACGCGGGCGGGCTCGCCGAAGCGGTCTACCGCAACGTCTTTGCCGGGACGGGGGAGCGCCAGGGGGCCGTCCGTCTGGCGGATTATGCCTTGCGGCTTCGCCGTCATTTGCATGAGCGCCCGATCGGGCCCATTTTGTCCGGAGCGATCGACCTTCCGGACCCATGAAGACATGCCGCAGCCGAACCCGACCCCCGAATTTTCCCGCCCGCTCGATGTCACCCGCGTGCCTGCGCAGGGCTCGCTCGAGGCGATCTCGGCCGAGCCGCGGGAATGTGCGGATCTGGCGCGGCGATTCGGACTGCCGGCGCTCCACAGCCTCGCGGCGCAATTGCGTGTGTCGCGCTGGCGCGGCGAGGGACTCAGGATCAAGGGCCGCTTCACCGCCGACCTGGACCAGACCTGCGTGGTCAGCCTGGACATGTTCCGTTCCACCGTGACGGATGAATTTGAAAGCTATTTCCTCCCGGCCGGGACCGCCGCCGGCGCCGACAGCGCGCTGATCGAGGAAGGCGACGCCGAGCCTTTCGAGAACGGCATCATCGACATGGGTGAGGTGGTCGCGGAAGCCGTGGCGCTGGCGCTCGACCCCTATCCTAAGAAACCGGGCGTCGTCTTTGCCGATGTGATCGGCGACGAAGGCTCGCCGGGGATGGATGACGGTAAGGAAAGAAATCCTTTCGCCCGTCTTGGCCGGCTGCGCGAAGGCAGGGGTTGAACATGCGACATCATCCGATGCCGGATCGTATCTTTTCGGTTGTGTCGCCATTCGCACGGGCTATTGTCCGCCCGCCCGTGCTAGATTGTCCGCCAGTCCGCGAATCCAAGGTCCCTGAGCACCCATGACAGGCAAAATGACGATTGCGCTTGACGCCATGGGCGGCGACGCAGGCCCGGAGATGGTGCTTCCGGGGGCGCATCTTGCCAGCATCCGCCATCCGGAGCTGAGATTTCTGTTGTTCGGCGATCGTGGGCGGCTCGCCGCTCTCCTCGAGAAATATCCGCGTCTCAAGGGACGCAGCGACGTGCGCCATTGCGACATAGCGGTCGCCATGGAGGACAAGCCGAGCCAGGCCCTGCGGCGCGGCCGCGGCAAGAGCAGCATGTGGCTCGCCATCGAAGCGGTGCGGGTGGGCGAGGCTCAATGCATGGTCTCGGCCGGCAATACCGGCGCCCTCATGGCGATGGCGCGTTTCGTGCTCAAGACCATTCCCGGCATAGAGCGCCCGGCGATTGCCGCCATCTGGCCGACGCTGCGCGGGGAAAGCGTCGTCCTCGACGTCGGGGCGACCATCGGCGCTGATGCGCGCCAACTGGTCGAGTTCGCTCTCATGGGCGAAGCCATGGCGCGTTCGCTGCTGGGTCTCGAGCGTCCGACGGTCGGCCTCCTCAACATCGGCGTCGAGGAGGTGAAGGGCCTCGAAGAGGTGAAGGTGGCGGGCCAGCTCCTGCGCAATCTCGGGCTGCCGCTCGAATATTCGGGTTTCATCGAGGGCGATGACATCGGCAAGGGCACCGTCGATGTGGTGGTGACCGAGGGCTTCACAGGCAATATCGCGCTCAAGACGGCGGAAGGCACCGCCAAGCAGCTCGCCACCTATCTGAAGCTCGTCCTCAACCGTACCTTGCTGTCGAGGCTGGGGGCGCTCCTGGCGAGCGGCGCTTTCGCCACGTTGCGCGAGCGCATGGACCCGCGCAAGCACAATGGCGGCGTGTTTCTGGGGCTGAACGGCATCGTGGTGAAGAGCCATGGCGGCACGGATGCGCTGGGCTTCGCCACCGCGGTCGACGTCGCCATCGAGATGGTGAAGAACGGGCTCGTCGCCAAGATCGCCGCCGACGTCGCCGAGATGAACAAGCACATGGACGCGTTCACGCCGCGCGCTGCGGTCAACGCATAATCGAGATGAGGTTTGGCGTGCAGCGTCGTTCGGTGATCGAAGGAGTGGGCTCTTACCTTCCGGCCCGCGTCATGAGCAATGCCGATCTGGCTCGCATGGTCGATACCAGCGACGAATGGATCGTGGAGCGCACCGGCATCCGTGAAAGGCGCATTGCCGCCGAGAAGGAAACGACCGGCGACCTCGCCGTCAACGCGGCGCGCGATGCGCTTGCCCATTCGGGCGTGAGCGCCGACGAGATCGATCTCATCATTGTCGCCACGACGACGCCCGACAACACCTTTCCCGCCACCGCCGTCAAGGTCCAGGAGGCTCTCGGCGTCGAAAAAGGGGCCGCCTTCGACGTTCAGGCGGTGTGCTCGGGCTTCGTCTACGGCCTGACCGTCGGGGACAGCCTGCTCAAGGCGGAGCAGGGAAGCTGCGCGCTCGTCATCGGTGCCGAGACCTATTCGCGCATCCTCGACTGGAGCGACCGCAGCACCTGCGTGCTGTTCGGCGATGGCGCGGCGGCAGTGGTGATGCGCGCCGGTGCGGGCGACGGCACGATCGGCGACCGCGGCATCCTCGCGGCCCGTCTCAGATCCGACGGGCGCTATCGCGACAAGCTTTATGTCGACGGCGGGGTATCCTCGACCATGACGGTGGGCCATTTGCGCATGGAGGGCCGCGAGGTGTTCAAGCATGCCGTGGTCAACATCGCGACCGTGATGGCCGACACGATCAGGGATGCCGGGCTCGAGCCCAAGGACATCGACTGGTTTGTTCCGCACCAGGCCAACCGGCGCATTCTCGAGGGCACGGCGAAGAAGCTCGGCGTGACCGAGGATCGGGTGGTGATCACGCTCGACAGGCACGGCAATACGTCGGCGGCTTCCATTCCGCTCGCGCTCGACACCGCGGTCAAGGACGGCCGAATCAAGCGCGGCGACCTGGTTCTGATGGAGGCGATGGGCGGCGGCTTCACCTGGGGTGCCGTGCTCGTCCGCTGGTAAGACTTTCGGTTCAAACTCTAAGCTATTGAGTTCACACGAACTTTTCTGTTGACCGGATCATCCTTCCATCTTACGCTCAGCCTTGGGCAAGCAGGGGAAACAGATGGCTGGTAAGACACTCACGCGCGCCGACCTGAGCGAAGCCGTGCATCGCAATGTTGGCCTGTCGAGAACTGAATCCGCCGATCTCGTCAAATCAGTTCTGGATATCATCACCGATACGCTGATCACCGGGGAAACCGTGAAGCTGTCGTCCTTCGGGACATTCATGGTGCGCAGCAAATCCGGCCGCATCGGCCGCAATCCGAAGACGGGGGAGGAAGTGCCGATCACGCCGCGGCGCGTCCTTGTCTTCCGCCCAAGTCAAGTTATGAAGAATCAGATTAACGGTGTAGAAGGCGGATCGGAGGACTGAAGCAGAGGCGGGGCGCCGGCTGCGGAGCTCGAAACGCTTTTCGCCTGGTTGGCGGACTTGGGCGAATGAGCGTTACGGAAAGAGGCTACTGGGCTTTTGCCCTTATGGATCAAGGCGATCCCGGGGGACGGGGCTCTGAGGACGACGATGTTGGATAAGGCGCCAGAGGCATTTCGAACGATCAGCGAAGTGGCTGAGGAACTCGATGTTCCCCAGCATGTGCTGAGGTTCTGGGAGACTCGATTCGGCCAGATCAAGCCGATGAAGCGCGGCGGCGGGCGCCGTTTCTACCGCCCGAACGACGTCGACCTGCTCAAGGGCATACGCGCCCTTCTTTACGGCGAAGGCTACACGATCCGCGGCGTCCAGCGCATCCTGCGCGAGGAAGGCATCCAGCATGTCGCCGGCATCGGCCGTGGCGAGACGGCGGCGCGCAAGCGCGATGCGCACGACCTCGAGCTCGACGGCGTGCCGGCGCCTGGCCGGGCGCTTCAGGCTCCCAGGATCAAGCGGCAGGCGCCGCCTTTGGGTCTGGCGCCCTTTGCCCGTCCGGGAGATCCGGTCCAGCCACCCGCTCCGGCAGTGCCCCGCATGACCGATTCCCAGGTCCAGTCGCTGCGCCTGGCTCTGGCCGAACTGGGGGCCGCGCGTAAGCTCTTGGGCGCCGATGACCAGGGCGAATAAGGCTTTGCCTTGCGGGACGGTGATGTTATACCCGCGCCCGTCGGAGCGTAGCGCAGCCCGGTAGCGCACTACTCTGGGGGGGTAGGGGCCGCGGGTTCGAATCCCGCCGCTCCGACCATTCCTATCCCCTTCCTCTGAGCTCTTTATCGGCACCGCCGGGCCCTGCCGGAGGTTCGTCATGTCCCAGACAAGAGAGCTACTGACGAAACGCTTCCGCCTCAGCCCGCTCTCGCCGGACAAGGTGAGCGACAGCTGGATGAAATGGACCGGCGATCCGCTCCTGATGTCCCAGTTGAACGCTCGCGTCATGAAGCCGTCGCGCGCCGACCTGCAGCGCTATGTCGCCGCCGCCTGGCAGAACAAGCGGATCCTGGTCGGTATCTATTCGCGCCGCGACGCCGACCATGTCGGTCTTTACGAAGCGGCGGTCGATGCGCGCCATGCAAATGTCACCCTCGACGTGCTTGTCGATCCGCAAAGATATGTCCTGTCCAACGTTCTGACGGAGACGGACCCGGTCCTGCTGGATTTCTTCGTCAAGCAGTACCGGATCGAGAAAGTGATAGCAAAGGTCGTCGAGACGAATGCTCCGCTCATACGCCACTACGAGGCGACCGGCTGGCTGAAGGAAGGCATTCTGCGGCAGGAGGTCCAGTCCGTCGCCGGAAACGGGCGTCTCGACGTCGTGCAATTTTGCCGGCTCTACTGCTGACCTTGCGATGGCGTCGCGGAGCCAGGCCGGCCTGCCGCGATCTTGTTCCGTGACCCGACCCTTCCCTCGTAGTCGATGGTGGCGCCGAGCATCCCCCACATGCAGCCGAGAAGCAGATAGAGATGCCGCCAATGGTCCGTGTCGATCTGCACGCCTTGCAGCAGGACCGCGGCCAAGGGCGCATAAACAGCGATCGCATGGTGCTGCCAGGGCGTCCTGACCCTGATCGCGCGCCAGCCGGCCCAGAAGGTCATGATCACCAGAGTGAAGAAGGATACTCCGCCGAGCCAGCCATAGGAGGCGAAGGCGTTGAGGAACACATTGTGCGGATCCTGCCCATAGACGTACCGGAAATGCCGCGGGTTCATGCCCTGCGGCTGGGTCAGGAGGGTCGGGATACTGGCCACCTGCCGGCCGAAGCGCCCGGTTTCGCCCTCGTCATAGGACTGGTCCAGATTGGCGCGGATCTCGTAAAGGCGCTCGACGGCCGGCACCTGCAGGGCGGCGACGGTGCCGAAGGCGAGCAGCAGCGTGCCGCTGACCGACATGAGGATGACGCGCCGCCGCAGGGCCGCGCTGGGCGAGAGCAGGAGCGTCAGGACCACGAGGAGGACGCCCGAGACCACCGCGTTGATCCAGGCGCCGCGGGAGAAAGCCAGGAACAGGGCCAGTGCTATCACCAGGATGGCAATGACGGCGAGGGCCGGCCGGCGGCTTCTGCCCAGGAACAGATCCTGGGCCAGGAATATGAGAGGCGGAACGAGGAAGGGGGCGAAGACATTGGGATCCTTGAACGTGGCCTGGGCCCGCCCGGCATAGGAGAGATGGGCGCCGAGGCCGGCCACGTCGAAATAGCCCAGGATGCCGAGAATGGAGGCGATGATCGCGGCCGCGACATAGGCGTTGCGGATGATCGCCATCCGCACGTTGGTCTCCGTGGTGACCAGGAAGCAGAAGAAGAGTCCGGTGACCGCCATGTAGTAGGAGATGATGGTGAACCACACGGACGTCTTGTCGTCGGTCGCGCCCTCGAGCCCGATGGCCCCGCCGAGATTGTAGAGGACGAGGGCGATGACGAAGGGCAGGGAGACGAGATGCACCCTGAGGCCGGCGGGCAGGAAGAGGAGAAGCGTGACGGCGAAGATCAGCTCATAGGGTGCCGGCTCCACGACCACCAGCCAGGCCGAGGCGACGAGCAGCCACAGGATCGCCTTGCGCCAGAAGTCCAGGCTGCCGATGGCGCGCGGTACCGCAGGTCGGTGATGGGCTGCGGCATCGGTCAATAGGCATTCTCCGTCGCGACCAGGGACAAGGGCGTGTGCAGCAGGATATAGAGGTCGAAGGCGATCGACCAGTTCTCGATGTAATAGAGGTCGTGCTCGACGCGCCGGTGCAGCTTCTCCAGCGTGTCGGTCTCGCCGCGCCAGCCGTTGATCTGCGCCCAGCCGGTGATGCCCGGCTTGACCCGGTGACGGGCGAAATATCCCTCCACCGCATCCGGATAGAGATGCTCCTGCGCCTTGGCATGGGTCGCGTGCGGCCGGGGCCCCACCAGCGACAATTCGCCTTTCAGCACGTTCAGAAGCTGGGGCAGCTCGTCGAGGCTGGTCTTGCGGATGAAGCGGCCGACCCGGGTGACCCGCGGATCGTCGCGGGTGACGAGCCTGGCCGCCGTGCGGTCGCTCATCTCCACATACATGGAGCGGAACTTGTAGACGTTGATGAGCTCGTTGTTGAAGCCGTAGCGGTGCTGGCGGAAGAAGACCGGGCCGCGGCTTTCGAGCTTTATGGCGCAGGCGACCGCCAGCATCACCGGCGCCAGCGCCACGAGCGCCAGGCCCGCGATGATCTTGTCCTCGACGGATTTGAGGAACTGGCCCCATTCGGACATCGGCTTGTCGAAGACGTCGATGAACGGAACGTTGCCGATATAGGAATAGGCCCGCGGCCTGTAGCGCAGCTTCTGCGTATAGGCGCTGAGCCGGATATCGACCGGGAGCACCCAGAGCCGCTTCAATATGTCGAGGATGCGCCCTTCGGCGGTGAGCGGCAAGGTGACAATGAGCAGGTCGACGCGGTTGCGACGGACGAAATCGATGAGCTCGTCGATATTGCCGAGCTTGGGGCAGCCCGCGATCGAGCCCGGCGAGCGCGTGTCGTCGCGATCGTCGAATATGCCGATCACCGAGACGTCGATATCGGACGAGGCGTCGAGAGCGTCGATGAGGGTCGCGGCGGGCTGGCCGCCGCCGACCAGGACGGCGCGCCGGTCGAGCTGGCCTTTCGCGTTCCAGTGCCGCACGAGGCGGGAGACGGCGATGCGGAAAAGCACGAGCGAGCCGAGGCCGCTGACGAACCACAGGGCCGCCCAGGCGCGCGAATAGTCCTCACCCGTCTTGCCGAAGAAGAAATAGGCGACGATGAGGCCGGCGATCAGCAGCCACGCGCCGGCAAGGCGCGCAACATATTCGGCCGGCCGCAGGAGCGCATGGACGGTATAGATCCCCCCGATATGGAGGAGGAGCACCACCGCCAGGCCCGCGCCCAGGATGAGAGGGGCGTAGACGGCGAGGGACACGGTGTGGCCGGGGGCGACATAGGCGAAAAGGATGAGGGCGCCAAGCATGGTGATGAGCGCGAAGTCGCATAGCCGGACGATGCCGGCGATGATCCGCGCGGAGATGAGAGGCGCTTTCAGGATCTCGGCCGGGCTGGAGATCTCAGGCTCGATGTCGAGGCGGGCGAGGAGGTCCCCGGCAAGGGCTGATTGGAGATAGCGTTCGTCGTTGCGCATGGAAGCCTGTTTCGGAATGATACGGAATATGTCCCCAGGATGCGGAAGAGCAACTTCGGGGCCTTCTGCGCAAAGCCTGGCCGACGGTGAGGTTCCGGGTCTGAGGATCTGCTCCATCATGTTGATCCGACACGCTTTCCCGCTTGACGTGGAGCGCGGACATCCCCGTTAACCAAAATGAGGCAACGTGCTTAACGCGGCCTTAACGCAGTGTGCGGAGGTCGCCCAGGATGTCGTGATAAAAGAGGGCTATCTGCTGCGTCATCACGGACGCCGAAAAGCGGGCTCTCGCGGCTTCGCCATCGGCTTCCGCTTGTGCGTCGCCGGCGGTGGCGTCGGTGAGCTGCGCCCTGATGGCCTTGGCGAGCGCGTCTGGTGTTGCGGGAGGGACCAGCCGCTCCGGAGGAAGGATCTCCGGGATTCCGCCCACCCGTGTCGCGATCAGCGGCTTGCGGGCCGCCACCGCCTCGAGCACGACATAGGGCAGCGACTCGGCCCGGGACGGCATGACCATCAGCCGGCCAAGGGAGAAGGCCGTCCTCGCCGGCATGGCGCCGGCGAAGTGCACCTGGCCTGTGAGGCCGAGGCGCCGCGCCAGGGCCTCGAAGGCGGGGCGATCGGGACCGTCGCCGACGAAAGTCGCGCTCACTCGCCGCCACGGAACGAGCCGCGCCAGGGCTTCCAGCAGGTCGCCCACGCCCTTGAGCTCGCGCATCTCGCCCAGAAAGATCAGGTCGCGGGCGTCGGGGACGAGGGGCACGGGCGCGAACTCCTCCGGCCAAAGACCGTTGTGCACGACCTTGTGCGGCAACCGGGCGAGGCCGATCTTCCGGGCGAAGACCGATCGCTCGTAGTCGCAGACGAAAAGGAGCCCGGCGCCTTTGCCGAGCATCAGCTTCTCGGCGGCGAGGAACAGGGCGCCGCGCGGGCTCGACCAGTCGTAGTGCAGGCTGCCGCCATGGGGCGTGTAGAGGGCGGGTATCGCGAGGCGCGAGCCTGCCAAGCGCGCATGGACGCCGCCCTTGGCGCCGTGCCCGTGCAGCAGATCGGGCGCAAGCGATCCGGCAAGACGGGCGATCGCCGAAGCAGCGGCGATATCGGCAATGCCGGGCAGCCGCCCGATCGGCAGGCGATGTATGCCGAGGCGGCAGGCATCCTTCAGCGCCGCAAGCGCTGCTTCCGCCGCAGCGCCCCCCGTCGTCGAATCGCAGATGATGCCGACGTCATGTCCGAGCATCGCGAGGCCGCGGACGAGATCGCGCACGTGACGGAAGAGGCCGCCGACGGGAGTGCGGAAGAGCTGGAGACAGCGCATCCCCGAGGGCCGGCTCAGAACCAGCGTTCGCGGACGTAGATGACGTCCCCCGGATAGATCTGCGTGGTCACCGGCGCCTTGTAGGTCCGGGTGCCCTCGACATTCCTGCGCGTGATGAGCACCGGGCCCTGATGCGCGCGCGCCGAATAGCCGCCGGCGATCGCCACCGCGTTCTGCACCGTCATGCCCGGCTGGTAGGGGAAGCTTCCGGCGGTGTTGACTTCGCCCAGGATGAAGAACGGGCGCAAGGTCGTGACCTGGACGGATACATTGGGATTGCGCAGGAAGCCGTTGCGCAAGCGCTTGGCGATCGTCTTTTCGATCTCTTGCGTCGACATGCCGCCGACATAGGTCGTCTTGATGTAGGGCATCGAGATGTTGCCGGAGCCGTCGACGAGATAATCGTTGGTGAGATCGGCTTCCCCGGCGACGCGGACCGTCAGGCGGTCCCCGGCGCCGACACGATCGCCCTTGTCGAACTCATAGGCGGCCGCGGAACCTTTGGCGCCATAGGGCGGCTGGATGCCGTCCGGCGTGCGCGTCGGGAGGTCGTTGACGCTGGCCACGGCGCCCG
>JBFWVM010000013.1:0-150452 GCA_050246735.1 Parvibaculaceae bacterium
GGGCTTGCTGTAGTTCGCCAGAAGCTGGTCCAGAAGCTCAGGCGTAATCGGCGAATCAGTCGTCATGTGAGTCTCCTCTAAAGGTTAACTCACAGAAACCTCCTTACACATCGTTTAGGACACCCTCTGCACGAACTGTTCAACATCGTAGGCCTTGTCCGCACAAGCGTGATCCGTCGCCGGTCGCGACGCCGGCCATCAATCAGAGCCAACACCGCCTGCCGCTCGGCCGTGCCGGTGCCTGGCTGACGGCGTCCCCAGACCACAAAACCATGGCAGTTCTCCATTGGGGCATGGCCAAGATAGCAAGCTTGGCCGGTTGCCCGTCGCCCTTCATGTGGAGTCGCGCCTCGGGGTCGGTCGTCTCGTTGGAGCTCTTCTCCTTGTAGAAGTCGCGCTCGGCGTTGCGGCCAAGCCCCTTGCAGTCATCGTCCCCGCCTTCCTTCCGGCGGAAGCTCTTCATCGATGCCCATGCCTCGATCAGCGTCCCATCCACCGAGAAGTGATCGCTCGACAGCAGCCGCTTCACCTTCGGCTGCGCCAGCACCGACGCTAGGAACTTAGCGGCGACCTCTCCCGCCAGTAGCCGGTCACAGTTCTTAGAGAGGGTCGAGTGGTCCCACACCGGACCATCCACGCCAACCCCGACAAACCAACGGAACAGCAGGTCGAACTCCGGCCGCTCCATCAGTTGCCGCTCCGAACGGATGCCGTAGAACGCCTGCAGCAGCATCGCCCGAAGAAGCTTCTCCGGCCCAATAGACGGCCACCCAAAATCCTCGTAAAGCTTCGTGAAGTCCCGCGACAGATCAGCCAACGCCGCGTTCATTATCGCTCGGATCGTCCGCAGCGAATGATCACCGCGAACGCAAGCGTTCAAATCCACACAGCTGAACAGCGATCCAGACCGCTCGTCCCATGCGCGCATTCCCATCTCCCGATTCAGTCGAACCAAGAGAATCATGCTCAACACAATCCCGCTAAGGACTTCTTAAACAGCCTGCTAGATCGCAGATGGCAAAGCCGAGGGAAGGTCTTCAGGGGCGGCGTCGAATCTACCTGCCCAATCCGCCGACCCTCGTTCCCCAATTCTTGTCTCGTCCATTCCAGAAGAATCTAGCTGAAATCGAGCCATGACGCTATTCTAGGCCTCATGAGCGTAATGGAGATTCTGACCGAAGAGTTCTTAGCCGAACTCCCCGACGATTCACGGACGGCGTTCGGAATGGTGCTGCGCCGCGCGGAAGCGTACCTAGCAGACGCCCTCCAAACGGTCGACGAGTCTGAGCAAAGCAGTTGGTACGCCTACCATACGGCGCAGCACACGGCCATGAACACCATCATCGCGGTGGCTAAGCTCTATGACATCCAGCCGTTCGCAGGCATGATTGTCCCGCCGCGGAAAGGCTTCGAGTCCGAAGATTTCACCGAATTTAAGGTTGATCTGGATCACTACGCAGCCCAGCTCATCCTCGATAACAGTATACGCAACAAGCGTGACGCTGTAACGATTGAACCGAAGATCAAGGACCGCCTTCGCCAGCACGTCCACGGCATCAAGACTTTAATCGATCAGGCGGACATGCCGGAACCTCGGCGTGCTGCCTTGCATAAGCGAATCGTCGACTTCGAAGCAGAGCTGGAGAAGCAGCGGGTGAACGTGGTGATGCTGGCTGGGACGATGGTGGCGATATTAGCTGCCGTGGCCACGGTAACCCAGCTCGTAGATAGTCCGACGATGCAGAAACTCGTCGCCACAATCATGACGACAATCGGCCAGGCGAAAGCGATTGATGAGGAGAAGCGCGAGCTACCGCCCGTCCAACCGCCTAAACCTCTGCTGCCGCCTCGCGCTGTGGATCAAGTCGAGAGGCTACCGAAGGCACGTGGCAAAACTTTCGCTAGAGATCTGGACGACGAAGTTCCTTTCTAGCGCGCACAACGCTCAGTCACGTTTACCTAACTCCCATCTGAATCTCATTTGCTACAACGCCGCAGATCCGATTCCAGACCATTGATGATCCGGCGATAGCTAACCACATCGATCTTGGGATTGTTCCGCACAAAATTGGATCGACATTGCCGCTGCGCATCACTTTCGTTTTCTGAATCACCCATCAGAAGAATGGCTCCTTCCGGTTGAATCAACTCTGGGATGCGGACATTGCTACGCACAGCATCAATATAGTCTTGAAAGTGAGCGAGGTAAGAACTGCACTGGGCAAGGGCCCTGTTGCCCTCCGAACTGTACCCATCTCCCTTACGATTGCTGAATTGAACATCGAACCGTTTTAGTTCAACAACGTTCCAGAAATAACCCAATGATGAACGCGTCACGATCAGGAAATCAGGAATGAGACCCGATGTTCCGTCTGCGCCTCGCGGCCTAATCATCTGCTTCGGAAAAGCCCAAATGCCGTGATGGCCCGAACCCAGGACTGCGTACTGGATCAGATACGGATTTGCAGCCAGAAACTCTTGAATGATCTCCTCAGAGCCAGATTCAAGCATGTTCCCCAAGTCGGACAAAGGGGGTTTTCTGTCTGAGGGGCACCCAAACTTGGCACCCGGAAATTGGCTGCGCAGCTCGCTCAGATACGCCGTCATATCGGCAGCGGAGGTCACACGAAATCGCATGTCGTTGCTCACTCCCACTCGATCGTCCCCGGCGGCTTAGACGTGATGTCATAGACCACCCTGTTGATGCCCCTCACCTCGTTGATGATGCGGGTGGCGGTGCGCGACAGGAAGTCGTGGTCGAAATGATAGTAGTCGGCCGTCATGCCGTCGGTCGAGGTGACGGCACGCAGGGCGCAGACATAATCGTAAGTCCGGCCGTCGCCCATGACGCCGACCGTCTGCACCGGAAGGAGGACGGCGAAAGCCTGCCAGATCGCGTCATAGAGGCCGGCCTTCCTGATCTCGTCGAGATAGACGACGTCGGCCTTCCTCAATATGTCGAGCTTGTCCCTGGTGATGGCGCCCGGCACGCGGATGGCGAGGCCAGGGCCCGGGAAAGGATGGCGGCCGACGAAATGCGGAGGTAAGCCGAGCTCGCGGCCGAGCGCGCGCACCTCGTCCTTGAAGAGCTCGCGCAGAGGCTCGATGAGCTTCATGTTCATGCGCTCGGGCAGGCCGCCGACATTGTGATGCGACTTGATCGTCACCGACGGGCCGCCGGTCGAGGAGACGCTCTCGATCACGTCGGGATAGAGCGTGCCCTGCGCCAGGAAGGCCGCACCGCCCACCTTCTTCGCCTCGGCCTCGAACACGTCGATGAAGAGCCGGCCGATGGTCTTGCGCTTCGCCTCGGGGTCGGCGACGCCGTCGAGCGCGGCGAGGAAGGTCTTCGACGCATCGACATGGACGAGCGGAATGTTGTAGGCCTTGCGGAACAGGCTCACCACCTCCTCCGCCTCGCCGGCCCGCATCAGCCCGTGATCGACGAAGATGCAGGTGAGCTGCTCGCCGATCGCCTCATGGATGAGGACGGCGGTCACCGCCGAATCGACGCCGCCCGACAGCCCGCAGATCACCCGGTCGAAGCCCACCTTCTTCTTGATGCGATGGATGGCGTCGTCCTTGAAGGAGGCCATCGACCAGTCGCCGCGGCAGCCGCAGATGTCGATGACGAAATTGCGGTAGAGCCGGCCGCCGTCCGGCGTGTGCACCACCTCGGGGTGGAACTGCACCGCATAGAACTGGCGCTTCTCGTCGGCGATCGCCGCATAGGGTGCGCCCTCCGACGTGCCGATGACGCGGAAGCCCGGCGGGAGCTGGGCGACGCGGTCGCCATGGCTCATCCACACCTGATGGCTCTCGCCCGCCTCCCACACGCCCTCGAACAGCGCATTGCCGCTCTCGACCTTCAGGAAGGCGCGGCCGAACTCGCGGTGGTCTGAGCTTTCGACCTTGCCGCCGAGCTGCGCGCACATGGCCTGCTCGCCATAGCAGATGCCGAGCACCGGCAGGCCCAGCCTGAACAGCTTCTCGGGCGCCCGGGGGCTTTCGCCCTCGGTCACGCTGGCAGGGCCGCCCGAGAGGATGACGCCCCTGAGCCCGTCCCAGCCGAGCGCCTTCTCCGCCGACTGGAAGGGCACGATCTCCGAATAGACGCCGGCCTCGCGCACGCGCCTGGCGATGAGCTGGGTGACCTGCGAGCCGAAATCGATGATGAGAATGCGGTCTGTCATGGCGAGCAGTTAGGGGATCGCGGTCGAGTCCGCAAGGGCGGCGGAGAGGAGCGAATCCGGACGAACGGAGGCCGATGAGGGTATCGGTAAGCTGGCGGGCGGTTCGGAGCCACACCCTCACCCGCCCTGTCGGGCACCCTCTCCCGCAGGGCGGGAGAGGGGAAGATTTCGGCTGCAGTGTGCCTCCCCCGCTTGCGGGAGAAGAGGGCCGGAGGCCGGATAGGGTGACGGGTCCAGTTCAGCCGGCGAGGGCCAGGTCGTAGAGCATCTTCACGTTGAGGGCGATGATGATGGCGGCGATGATGCCGGAGACCACGGTGAGCCAGCCCGGCGACACGAGCGCCCCCATCTTGGCGCGCTCGCGGGTGAACATCACCAGGGGCACGATGGCGAAGGGGAGCTGGAACGCCAGGATCACCTGGCTCAATATGAGGAGCGCCCCCGTCCCCGACTCGCCATAGGCGATAGTCACCGCCGCCGCCGGGACGATGGCGAACATACGGGTCACGAGACGCCTCAGCCACGCCGGCAGGCGGATGCGCAGGAAGCCCTCCATCACGATCTGGCCGGCGAGCGTCGCGGTCACCGTCGAGTTGAGGCCGCAGCACAAGAGCGCGATGGCGAAGAGCTTGGGCGCCAGCATGGAGCCGAGGAGCGGCGTCAGCATGGCATGGGCGTCGCCGAGCTCGGCCACCCCGGCATTGCCGCTGCGGTTGAAGGTCGCCGCCGCGAGGATCAGGATCGAGGCGTTGACGAGGAGCGCGAACATCAGCGCCACGGTCGAATCGATGGTGGCGAAGGTCAGAGCCTCGCGCTTGGCCTCGTCCGTCTGGCCATAGGCCCTGGTCTGCACCACGCCCGAATGGAGGTAGAGATTGTGCGGCATCACCGTGGCGCCGATGATGCCGAGCGCCAGATAGAGCATCTGCGGGTTGGTGACGATCTCGGTCGTCGGCGCGAAGCCCTTGATGACCGCCCCCCATTCGGGATCGGCCATGGCGATCTGCACCGCGAAGCACACCGCGATCACGCCGAGGAGCGCTATGATGAAGGCCTCGATCCAGCGGAAGCCCAGCTTCTGCAGATAGAGGATGAGGAAGACGTCGAGCGCCGTCACCACAACGCCGATCTCGAGCGGGATGCCGAAGAGCAGGTTGAGGCCGATGGCGGTGCCCACCACCTCGGCGATGTCGGTGGCGATGATGGCGATCTCGGCGAAGAGCCACAGGATCCAGGCGACGGGCTTCGGGAAGGCGTCGCGGCAGGCCTGCGCCAGATCGCGCCCGGTGGCGATGGCGAGCCTAGCGCAGAGCGACTGCAGGATGATCGCCATGATGTTCGACATCAGCGCGATGACGAGCAGCGTGTAGCCGAACTGGGCGCCGCCGGCGATCGAGGTGGCCCAGTTGCCGGGGTCCATATAGCCGACGGAGACGAGATAGCCCGGGCCGACGAAGGCCAGCGCCCGGCGCCACATCGAGGCATCGGCCCTGACCGGAATGCTGCGGTGAACGTCGCTCAGCGAGGCCTCGCCGCGGTCGCGGCGCCAGCCCATCATGCGGTCCAGTGACGTCGCGGCCTGGTGGTCCATGGATTGAATATAGCATATGCTATACTGGTTGCAATAGACTAATTCCAAGGTAAGGACACATTTGGCCGGAATGCTCAGGCGAAGCCTTCGCGGACCGATTCAACCCCACAGCAGGTGACGGCCAAACCTGGCCAGGAGAAAAAATTCCCCGGATGGATCAAAAATGGTATGGTGGACGAAGCGGTGGGGCGACAGTTGGATGAACCGTTTCCAAGGGATTCAGCCATGAGCGAGACCGATACGCCTGACTTCTCCGACGAAAGGCCGGTGCCCGAGACCCGGCCGCCGCCGAAGCCCCCGGTCGGCTATGGCGCGAGCCCCGGCCGGTTCGACAGCAGCACGGAAGCCCGCATCGCCAGCATCGAGGCGCATGTCGACCACATGCGCGACGATCTCGGCGACATGCGCCGCGACCTGCGCGAACTGACAAAGACGATCATGTCCGCCGGCAACGACGTGCGCGAGGTCGACGACCGGATCGGCACTCTGCCCGGCAGGGGCTGGATGTTCGTGAGCATGTTGCTGTTCACCGCCATCATCTGCGCCGTGATCCTCTATCTCGACCAGATCCGCGACTACCTGAAGATCCTGCCGTCCTCCTCCTCGGTGCCCTGAGGCCGGTACTTCCTCCTTCCCCGCGAAGCGCGGGGAAGGTGGCGCGAAGCGCCGGATGGGGTGGCGCAACCGACGAAATATGACGCCTGCGGCGATCAGATAAACCGCCCGTCAACACCGTTTTCGCTGCACCGCCCCCATCCGGCTACCCGGCCATAGGCCACACAACCACCTTGTATGGGGCGAAGCGCCGGATGAGGGTGTCATTTTTGCAATGCAGACAAAAAGCTTGAAGAGATTGCGAGCACTGAGCCGACACCCTCACCCGCCCTGTCGGGCACCCTCTCCCGCAAGCGGGAGAGGGGGAAGGATCGGAAAGTTGGTGCGGTCGGATGGTTCCCGAGAGTCACGCCACCTTGCGCAAGAGCGCGACGAAGAAGCCGTCGGTCGCGTGGGCATGGGGCGTCAGGAGGAGCGTGTCTCCCGCCTGTCCCGCCGAGGCGGGCGGCTCGGTGCCGATCGCCCGGCGCCACTGGTCACGATAGGGCATGGCCGCGAAGCCCGGATGGCTTCGAAGGAAAGCCTGCACCTGGTCGTCATTCTCTTCCGGCAGAACCGAGCAGGTGACGTAGAGGAGCCGGCCGCCCGGCTTCACGAGCCCGGCGCCGCGCGCCAGCACCGCTTCCTGGCCGGCCTGGCGCTGCCGCAGCTGCCTTTCGGTCAGGCGCCATTTCGCATCCGGGTTGCGCCGCCAGGCACCCGAGCCCGAGCAGGGCGCATCGACGACGACGCAATCGATCTTTCCCGCGAGCTGGTCGAGCCTTGCGGCCTCGTCCGCGCCCAGGACCTGAACGTTGCGGGCACCCGCCCGCTGCAGCCGCTCGAAGATCGGGCGCAGGCGGTGGCGGTCCGCGTCATAGGCGTGGATCTGGCCCTTGTTGCCCATGAGGGCCGCCAGCGCGAGCGTCTTGCCGCCGGCGCCGGCGCAGATGTCGGCCACCTGCTCGCCCGCCCTGGCGCCGGACATCAGCGCCGCCACCTGCGAGGCCGCGTCCTGCACCTCGAACCAGCCCTTGCCATGAGCGGGCTCGGCCTCGACATGCGGGCCGCGCCGCTCGGGGTCCGGCGCCTCGATGCGCACGCACCAGGGCGACAAGGGCCCCGGCGCGGCGCCGAATTTCTCCAGCGCCTTCAGGAGGCGCGGCCGGTCGCATTTGAGGATATTGGCCCTGAGATCGACCGGCGCGCGCCGGGCCAGCGCCCGTCCCTCCTCGGCCGCGCGCTCGCCGAAGGCGCGGGCGAAGGAGCCGGCCAGCCAGTCGGGATAGTCGCCCGCGACATGGGCCGGCAGGTCCGCCCGGGGCTCGGCGGCGAGCGCCCGGCGCTCGTCCGGGGTGAGCGGGCCCGGTCCATGCTCGTCCGCGACGGCGCCGGCGATGGCATCGGGCGGGCGCCGCCAGACGTCGTGCAGGGCGGCGAGCGCCAAGGCGCGGGCGCTCCCGCTCGCCATCCGCGCCGCGAGCGAGGCCTTCCGTCTCAGCACGTCATAGACGAGCGTCCCGATCGCATGCCGGTCGCCGGCGCCGGCGAAGCGGTGCGCCCTGCCCCAGTCCTTCAGCGCCTCCGAGGCCGGACGATGGCGGGCGAAGATCTCGTCCAGCACCTCGATCGCCGCCGCTACGCGTCCCCCCTCACGCATGGTGGCGACGCTGCTCACCCTCATGCTGAGGTGCGACCCCGGCTCCATGGCCGGGTTTAACTCGGCCATGGAGCCGGGGAAGCCTCGAAGCATGGTCCCGGTATAAAGGCCTGGCCGCTTGCCGCCCTTCGAGGCCCGCCTCTCGCCTTCGCGAAGCCGAGGCTTCGCTTCGGCGGAGCAAGGTCGGCGGGCGCCTCAGGGCGAGGGTGAGAGGTTGCGCGGCGCTCACCCCTGCCTCTGATAGTTGGGCGCCTCGCGCGTCACCATCACGTCATGCGGATGGCTCTCGCGCAGGCCGGCATTGGTGATGCGGATGAACTCGGCCTTCTCCTGCAATCCGGCGATCGTCGCCGCCCCGACATAGCCCATGGCGGCGCGAAGCCCGCCGACCAGCTGGTGCAGCACGGCGGCGAGCGCGCCCTTGTGCGGCACCTGCCCCTCGATGCCTTCCGGCACGAGCTTCAGGCTGTCCTTCACTTCCTGCTGGAAGTAGCGGTCGGCCGAGCCCCGCGCCATGGCGCCGACCGAGCCCATGCCGCGATAGCTCTTGTAGCTCCGGCCCTGATAGAGGAAGACCTCGCCCGGGCTCTCGTCGGTGCCGGCGAGAAGCGAGCCGATCATCGCGACGCCCGCCCCCGCGGCCAGCGCCTTGGCGAGGTCGCCCGAATATTTGATGCCGCCGTCGGCGATCACCGGCACGCCCGCCTTCGCTGCGGCCTCGGCGCAGTCCATGACGGCGGAGAGCTGCGGCACGCCGACGCCCGCCACCACGCGGGTGGTGCAGATCGAGCCCGGCCCGATGCCGATCTTGACCGCGTCCGCCCCCGCGTCGATCAGCGCCGCCGTCGCCTCCGCCGTCGCCACGTTGCCGGCGATGATCTGCACCTTGTTGGAGAGCGCCTTGATGCGCTTCACCTGGTCGATGACGTGGACCGAATGGCCATGCGCGGTGTCGACGACCACCAGATCGACGCCGGCGTCGACCAGGAGCTCAGCCCTGGCAAAGCCCTTGTCGCCGGTGCCGGTCGCGGCGGCGACGCGCAGGCGGCCCTGCTCGTCCTTGGCCGCATGCGGATGGTGCGCCGCCTTCTCCATGTCGGTGACGGTGATGAGGCCGACGCATCTGTAGTCCTGGTCGACGACGATCAGCTTCTCGATCTTGTATTTGTGGAGGAGCCGCGTCGCCTCGGCGCGGTCGACGCCCTCGCGCACGGTGACGAGATTGTCCCTGGTCATCAGCTCGGCCACCTTGATCCCGGGATCGGTGGCGAAGCGCACGTCGCGGTTGGTGACGATGCCGACGAGCGTGCCCTTGCGATCGACGACCGGGATGCCCGAGATGTGGTGCTGCTCCTTGAGGCGCATGAGGTCGCCGAGCGTCGCGTCGGGCGAGATGGTGATGGGATTGATCACCATGCCCGATTCGAAGCGCTTCACCTGGCGCACATGCTCGGCCTGCGCCTCGGGCGCGAGGTTCTTGTGGATGACGCCGAGGCCGCCGGCCTGCGCCATGGCGATGGCGAGGCGGGCCTCGGTCACCGTGTCCATGGCGGCCGAGATGATCGGGATCGAGAGCCCGATGTCGCGGGTGATGCGGGTCCTGGTCGAGACCTCGCCCGGCAGGACGGCGGAGGCGCCGGGCTTCATCAGCACGTCGTCGAAGGTCAGATATTCCGGGATCTGGCGCCTGGCCATCGGCCAACCTCCGTAAGATGCGTGCGAGATGCGGGCAACGACTCGATCAGGGTTGGCGAGGGCTCATAACACCCGGCCGCGGGCATCGGCAAGCGGCAAAGCGGTTGGCTCCATGTCCTTGTTATCAGGCGAGATCCAGCGAGGTGCCGCGGCGACGGAATCGGCTTCGGCCTTCGTCTTCCTATATGTCCGGCGGATCCGGGGGGTTCCAGGTCAGTCACGGACATGGCCGGCTTTGCGCGACAAAGCGCCAAGCCTTGTGAAGGAACGAAGTCCGGTGACGAGCATTGCTCATGAAAACCGGGCGGCGAAGGAGAATAGGAAATGAGATACAAGCCCCTTGCTCTGGCGGCGGCGGCCGCCATGGCCGGCCTGCTGAGCTTCGGCAGCGCCCAGGCGGCGAATGTCATGACGGGCAGTGCTGTGCCCGCGCCGATCGTCAAGATCGCCGACGGCAACGTGCAGAAGGCGTCGCACCGCCATTGGCGCTGGCGCCGGCATCATCACCGCTGGGGCCACCGTCGGCACTCCGGCGTCTATCTCGGGCTCGGCCTCGCGCCGTTCTTCAGCCCCTATTACTACAACGACTATCCCTATTATGCGCCGCGCTATTACGCTCCGGCACGCAGCAGCCGGCATGTGCGCTGGTGCCTGAACCGCTACCGGTCCTACGACCCGCGCAGCAACACGTTCCTCGGTTACGATGGCGACCGCCATCGGTGCAGAAGCCCGTACCGCTACTGACGGCAGTCGCGGTTTTGTGGAGACGGGGCCGTGATGGCCCCGTCTTCATTTTTTCTGGCGAGACCAATTCTTACCCTCATGCTGAGGCGCTCGCGAAGCGAGCCTCGAAGCATGCTCCAGGTACAAAGGGTTTGCCGCCCGCCACCCTTCGAGGCCCGCCTGCGGCGGGCACCTCAGGGTGAAGGCTTCGGAGTGACTTATACTCATCTCGCTCTGAATCCGAGAGCCAGCACGAAGAGCTCGGCCGAGTCCTCGCGGCTGGCCTTCGGCTTCACGTGCCTGACGCTCGCGAAATGCCGCTTCATCGCCTTCAGCATCTCGCCCTCGGTGCCGCCGCGCAGCACCTTGGCGAGGAAGGCGCCGCCCGGCTTCAGCACGTCCTTCGCGAAGTCGAAGGCCGCTTCCGCCAGCGCCATGATCTTCAGATGATCGGTCTGGCGGTGGCCGGTCGCGTGCGCGGCCATGTCGGACATCACCACATCCGCCTTCTCGCCGCCGAGCGCCGCGATCAGAAGCGCCGGCGCGTCCTCGGCGAGAAAGTCCTTGTGGAAGACGGCGACGCCCGCAATGGCGTCCATGCCATGCATGTCGATGGCGACGACGCGGCCCCTGCCCTCCTTCGCCTTCACCCGCTCGGCGGCCACCTGCGACCAGCCGCCGGGGGCGGCGCCCAGATCGACGACGCGGCCGCCGGGCTTGAGGAAGCGGTATTTGTCGTCGATCTCGGCGAGCTTGAAGGCGGCGCGCGAGCGGTAGCCCAGGCGCTTGGCCGCGGCGACATAGGGATCGTTGAGCTGGCGCTCGAGCCAGGCCTTCTGCGCGACGGTGCGGCCCTTGCCGGTCTTCACCCGGACCTTGAGGCGCCGACCGGTCCCGACCGACGAGCCGCCGGGCCGCGTCATGGCGCCCTGCCGAAGGTGCCGTCGGTCTTCATCATCAAGGTGAGGATGCCTTCGCGCAGGCCGCGGTCGGCGACGCGGATGCGCGGCGCCGGGAAGGCCGCGCAGATCTCCTCGAGGATGGCGCAGCCGGCCAGCACGAGATCGGCGCGGTCGCGGCCGATGCAGGCATTGTCCATGCGCTCGGCATAGCTCATGTCCAGAAGCCCGGAACAGACGCGCGCCACCGCCTCCTGGCCGAGCCAGCAGCCGTCGACCCGGGCGCGGTCGTAGCGGCGCAGGCCGAGCTGCACCCCGGCGATGGTCGTCACCGTTCCCGAGGTGCCGAGGAGATGCGCCGGCAGCGCCTGCCCGCCGGTCGAGCCGCGCACCCGCTCGGCGAAGTCGACGAGGAGCGGCTTGAGGTGCTCGCGCATGCCGGCATATTTTCCCCTGTCGACGTCGACGCCGCCGAAGCGCTCGGAGACGGTGACCACGCCGGCGGCGAGCGATATCCAGGTCACGATGTCGTAGCGCTCGCCCCGGCGCTCGAGCCACATGAGCTCGGTCGAGCCGCCGCCGATGTCGAAGACGAGGACGTCGGGCGCGCCCGCCTCGATCAGGGGCTCGGCGCCGACGGCGGCGAGCTTCGCCTCCATCTCGCGCCCGATGATCTCGAGCTTGAGCCCGACCTCCTCGCGCACCCGGGCGATGAACTCCTCGCCGTTGCCGGCCATGCGGCAGGCCTCGGTCGCCACCAGCCGGCGGTGCCCGACCCGGTGCCAGGCGAGCTTGTTGGCGCAGACGCGCAAGGCGTCGATCGTGCGCTTCATCGCGGCCTCGCTCAGCCGGCCGGAGCCGGTCAGGCCCTCGCCCAAACGCACGATGCGGGAAAAGGCGTCGACCACCGTGAAGCCCGCAGGACCGGGCGTGGCGATCAGGAGGCGGCAATTGTTGGTGCCGAGGTCGAGCGCGCCATAGAAGGCGTCTCCCGTCTCCGGCCTCTGTCTGGGCGGGGCACGATGGTCGCCCCTGAGGGGGCGCACGCCCCCGGAGAAGCCCTCCTGCCGCCGGGCGCGGGCCTCGCCCGCACCGCTTCTGGCGTCCACTGTCGCAAACCTTTCGCGGCGCCAGGGCGGCCTTTGGGACGTCCGCCCCCGAGCCCGCCGTCGCCGGCAATCATTTCTGTTGGAGAGGAGATTAACAGCTTGGGCAGGCCAGTCAAAGATCGGCCCACAAAGCGACAAAGCGGAACTGTCTGTTAACGCCAAATTATCCGTTTGCCCCCTATTTTTCCGATCTTCAGAGGCAATCCGTTCATGCGTACTTTCGGCCCAAGGTGGTTCAAGGACGACTCGCTCATCGCGGAGTATTCCGACCATTTCGGCCAGGCCGTCACCCGCCAGAAGCAGACGCTCGCCCTCAATGCGGCCAAGGTCGAGGCCGAGCTCGCCTCCAAGGCCAAGTCGGAATTCATCGCCAATATGAGCCACGAGCTCAGGACGCCGCTCAACGCCATCATCGGCTTCTCCGACATGCTCGGCACGCTGAACATCTCGGAGCCGGCGCGGGTCAATCAGTATTCAGGCTATATCAAGCAGGCGGCCGACCACCTCCTCGCCCTGATCAACGGCATCCTCGACGTCACCAAGATCCAGGCCGGCAGCATGGTGATCGAGCGCCAGGCCATGGACATCGCCCCGGTCGTCGAGTCCTGCCTCCTCATCATCGAGGCCAAGGCCAAGGAAAAGGACATCATGGTGGCGAGCGAGATCGACCCCGCCATGCCCGGCCTGTGGGCCGATCCGCTCAGGGTCAAGCAGATCCTCATCAACCTCCTCGGCAATGCCGTCAAATTCACCCCGCCCAAGGGCCGCGTCGGCTTCCATGCGGCCCCCGCCAGCGAGGGCTTCGTGCGCCTGAGCATTTCCGACAATGGCGGCGGCATGTCGGTCGCCGACATCGAGACCGCCATGCGCCCCTTCGGGCAGGTGGATGCCGGCTTCAACAAGAAGCACGAGGGCACCGGCCTCGGCCTGCCGATCTCGGCGGCGCTCGCCAAGCTTCATGGCGGCGGCCTCACCATCGATTCGGAAAAGGGCAAGGGAACGCGCGTCACCGTCTTCCTTCCCGTCCACGATCCCACCCAGCATCACGACACCCGGAAGCGCCATTGACCGGCGGGAAGGACATAATGCAAGCGGCTCAGATTTCGGGGGCGATCAGGACGAAAGCCCCCACCATCGAAAGCGTGGAGCGGATCGGGCGCATCGTCGCGGTGACCGGCGGCCACGCCATCATCCTGCTCGACACGGCGGACGGCCAGGACCAGTACGCGTCCTCGACCTGCCCCGAGATCGGCACGCTGCTCAAGGTCGACACCCAGAACGCCGTGACGCTGGCCCTCGTCTCGGCGCTGAGCTCGCCCATGCCGTCGCATTCGCAGAGCGACCAGGAGCTCAGGATCATCGAGGTCGAGTTCATCGGCGAGCTGCCGAAGGACGCCGAGGGCCGGCCCAAATCCTTCCGGCGCGGCATCTCGACCTATCCCTCGCTCGGCAACGTGGTGTTCCGGGCGAGCAAGGAGGAGCTGTCCAAGGCCTATGCCTGCGACACCGACACCGCCATCCGCATCGGCCACATCCAGCAGGACGCCTCGATCCCGGCGATGGTCAAGATCGACGAGCTGCTCGGCAAGCATTTCGCCGTGCTCGGCACCACCGGCACCGGCAAATCCTGCTCGGTGGCGCTGATCCTCAGGCGCATCATCGAGAAGAACCCGCAGGCCCATATCGTGCTGCTCGACGTCCATCGCGAATACGAGCAGTCGTTCAACGAATGGTCCGAGGTCATCTCGCCTGAGAACATGACGCTGCCCTTCTGGCTCCTCAATTTCGAGGAGATCGTGGAGATCCTGATCGGCGGCCAGCCCAACCGCGAGGCCGATATCGAGATCCTGCGCGAGCTGATCCCGCTCGCCAAGCAGCGCTACATGCACAATCAGCGCAAGGACCGGGCCCATGTGCTGCGCACGCGCGAGCAGGCCGAGACCACCAATGTCGGCATCGACACGCCGGTGCCCTATCGCGCGTCGGATCTCGTGGCGCTCCTCGAAGAACAGATCGGCAAGCTCGACCTCAGGGGCGAGCTCGCCCCCTACAAGCGCCTCAAGGCGCGCGTCGAGACGATCTCGCGCGATCCGCGCTACACCTTCATGTTCGGCAACCTCACCGTCCAGGACACGATGACGCAGACCCTGTCGCGCATCTTCCGCATCCCGGTCGCCGGCAAGCCCATCTCCATCCTCGAGCTCGGCGGGCTCCCTTCCGAGATCATCAACGTCGTCGTCTCGGTGCTGGCGCGGCTCGCCTTCGATTTCGGCCTGTGGAGCGGCGGGCAGATCCCGATCACCTTCGTGTGCGAGGAGGCGCACCGCTATGTGCCGATCGACCGCACGCTCGGCTTCGAGCCGACCAAGCGGGCGATCTCGCGCATCGCCAAGGAGGGCCGCAAATACGGCGTGTCGCTGTGTCTCGTCACGCAGCGCCCGGCCGAGCTCGATCCCACCATCCTCTCGCAATGCAGCACCATCTTCTCCTTCCGCCTGAGCAACGAGCGCGACCAGGAGATCCTCAAGGCCGGCATCTCTGACGCGGCGCGCAGCCTTCTCGACTTCATGCCGACCATGGGCACCGGCGACGCCATCACCTTCGGCGAAGGCGTCACGCTGCCGACGCGGGTCAAGTTCGACATGCTGCCCTCGCATGCCTGGCCCAGGAGCAACACCGCCTCCTTCACCCAGGGCTGGGCGCGCGAGGCGCCGAGCGAGACGTTCCTCCAGGACGTGGTCACGCGCTGGCGCCAGCAGTCCTTCGGCTCGTTCAGCATCGAGCCCGAGGCCGCCCCCGAGCCCGCCCACCGGCCGGCGCCGGCAATGCCGCAGCCGCAGCGCCAGCCCGCCGCGGCTGCGCCGCGCATGCCCATCGCCCCGGCGCCGATGGCGCCCGAGATCCATGGCATGGGCCCGCGGCTGCGCCGCACCCTGCCGCCCCTCCCGCAGGGCGACATGCCGGCGGCACTTCCGCCCCAGCCGGCGGAAGCCGGAGCGGGCGGGACGCAGCCGAGCCTGTCGAGCCTCCTAAAGCAGTTCCGGGCCTGATCTTCGGGAATTCGGGCGCAGCCTACGGATCTCTCAGGATCCGTCCCTCCAGCTCATAATGGACCTTGGCGCCCAGGAACCCGCTGTCGGTGAACTCCCACAGGAACGGCAGCTGCGGCCGTCCGCCGCCGATATCCTTGTAGATGATCTCGCTGGTCTGCTTGTCGAGACCGCCGCCGGGCACCGGGATGCCGACCATCAGGTGGTCGGCGATGAGCCAGTCGTTCGCCGAATCGTCGTCGGCGTCCTCGGCATGGATCCAGGCCGATTGCGTGAAGTTGAGCGTGGTGCCGCGCGTCTCCGCGCCGGGCACGCCGGCATAGACCGCCGAGACTTCGCCGGGCAGCGAGCCCGGCCAGGCATTCGGCAGCCCGAGCGCGCTGCCCTTCTCGAAATCATGCGCGATGACGCCGTCGAACGCGCCGTTCGTGGCGATCACGATGCGCGCTTCGTCCTCCTTCTGGAAAGGATCCCTGATCGGGACGCAGCCGAAGAACGGCACCGGGATGCAGATGAATTTGTCGTCGTCGTCGATCTCCAGGGCCCGGATGGAGCGGAACAGCACGGATTTGAGGTCGGAATGCCAGGGCAGCAGCGCCACGTGGCCCTTGCTCTTGTCCGACCTCTGAACCAGCCAGAGATACTGCTCCAGATGGTGATCGTTCCCGGCCGCCTCCTCCACGGCCCAGGATGCGTCGGTGAGGAGCCTCGTGCCGTCCGTCGTCGCGTCATGCGTGATCGGCGGAACGATCGTGCCGCCCGGAATGTCGAGCGGGTCGGTCTGGGTGACGCCCTTGTGATAGAGCCGCGCCGTATATGCCGTCGAGCATGTTCCAGGCCCGCTCGCCGCGGCGCACCGGTTGCCGTTCGCGGCCGCCAGATCGCCGAGGGTGAAGGTCTGGAAATCGTCGTCCTTCGTCGGCTGGCGAAGCTCGGCCGAGAACCAGCAGCTGCTCTGGCCGGGGCCGAACCAGCCTTCGGGGTTGCGGTCCCAGTCGCTCATCGTCAGGCCCGACTTCGTCGGCACCGCGTCCCAGACGATCTTGCAGCTGCGCGACCTTATCCGCAGCCTGTAGGTGCCGGTGCAGGTATAGCAGCGCGATCCGTCGGGCGTGACCGGATAGACGCGCACGTAGAACGGTCCGGGGCTGCGATAGGTGACGCGGGTCTCCGAGGTGGCGCATTCCTTCGGGATATAGCCGAAATGCTCGATGCTCACGCCCGAGGATTCGCGGTTGCACGCCGGATCGCCGAACAGTCCTCCCGTCTTCTTCTGCGTCGAGTCGGCGGTATCGAGAGGCGTGGACAGATCGGAGGGGTCATAAGCCTCGATCCAGATCGGCATGGTGCCTTCGTTGACGAAATCATAGCCGCCCTTCTCGCTGATATAGAGCCATTCGCCGGCGCCGCCGTGCCTGAAATGCCCGTCATGCACGCCGAGATATTTGTTGAACGCCTTGTCGGCGGGCGGCACATAGCCGGCGGGCTGCCCGCTCATGCGGTCCTGGGCCGCCGCCTTCGCCGTCATCGGACTGCAGAAATCGGCCCTGGGCCCGACTTCGATGATCGTTCCGTAGTGATCGGACCTGCCGAAGTCGCGCGCCAGCCGCACATGCTGCACGCAGGCGACATTGCCCCGCCAGCGCGGCGACGCGCCGGCGGGATAGCTGGCGCCCGTCCGCTTCATGTTCTCGATGTTGCTCGCATGCAGGCGCGCGAGAACGACGTCGTAGCGCTGGCCGTGATCGAAGCCGCGCGGATCGCGGGCATGGCAGGGCTCGCCCTCCTCGGAGCAGAGCGCGGCGGGGTTCCTGCGATCATAGGTGAAGCCGAAATCGCCCAGCGGCTGCTCGAGCCAGAGATCGTAGAATTGCTTGATATACCGCTCGTCGTTGCGCGGGTCGAAGGACAGCCAGTACTGGCTGTACAGATTCTGCGGGATCCGGCCGTCGGGCGTGGGATCGAACTCGTCGCCGACAAGGGATGCGAAGCTCGGATCCTTGGGATCGTCGCAGCCGAGCACGGCGCAGCCCTTGTCATACATGGCGAAGGCGTTGGCGGGATCGGCGGCAAGGGCGAGGTCGGGCTTGCCCGGCCGGTCCCCCGAGGCGCTCGACCACGTCGGAGGACGGCTCATCGACATAGGCTGCGGAATGTTCCAGTCGCCGAGAACGAAGGCGTCGAATGCCGCCGGCATCCGGCCCACGAGGTAGGCGATCGAGTCGCCAGCCTCCTTGACCTGCGATTCCCGCTTCTCGTAGCTGTCCTTGTAGCTGTAGTCATCGGGCAAAGGCACCCCGACCGCATCTCCGACCATGGTCAGGAGGCCTTCGTCGGTCGCCGCCTGGGTATGCGACCAGGCCACGAGCAGCGGCACGCCGGTCTTCGGGTTTTCGAGACGGATCGCGGCGAGCCCCTTGGCCGATTGCGCGTCCATGCCTTCCGCCTCGCAATACTGGTTGAACCAGAGATGGTCGTTGAGCGAGAGCAGGACGTTCTCGTAGAGCGGGTGGCTCTCGCTGATCTGGTTGAACAGATCGTCGGTGCACTGATAGTTGCTGTTCCAGCTCTTGGTCTCCTTGAAGGCGGGGAACCGGCTGTAGACGGCAAGGCCGGAGGTCGCCTCGTAGGGCGAGCCTTCGCGCAGCGTGAAGGCCACGTCGCCCGCGGTGTCGATGATCCCGAACTGGTAAGGGTAGCCCTGCCTCATATGCAGGCTCAGGAAGTCGCGCGCCTCCGGCGAAAAGACCTCGCTCAGCGCGACGACGTCGAAGTCGTTGCGCCTGATGTATTTGACGAGCTCCAGGATGCGCTCCTTCTGCGACATGCCGTAGACGGTCGAGAGGTCGAGCGGCAGGAACTGGGTGTTCTGCGCGAAGATCGTATAGATGTCCTTGGCATCCCCGCCCGGCGGCTCGCACAGGCGCGAGAACTCCCGCGCCGGGCTCTCCGAGAACGACTTGTTGCCGCCGGTAAGGTTCGTGTAGGTGAAGGTCTTCACCACCACGTTGTGGAATCCGGAGCCGGCGCAGCTCAGCGGCGCATCGGCCGGGTTCGTGTAGCTGCAATTCTGCCTGATCTGCGCCCCGACCCACTGCAGCCGGCAATCGGCGGAGGATCGCCGGATCTGCGGACTCGCGTGATCGTAATAGCCGCCCGGCCCCCTGATGGTCGCCATGAAGAAGGGCACCTGCACGTCCGCCAGGAACACGGTCGAAACCTGGCTGGTCAGGCCGAGCGATTCCCGCTCCAGCGGCTGGACGATCTCCGGCGCCGCGGGCGCGTAGCTGAAGGACGTCGTGAAGGCCGTCCTGGCGGCCCAGGGCATGCCGTCCACGTCGATGCGGACGGACCAGGTGTAGTCGCCGGGCGGCAGCGGCTTCTGATCGTCGAACGTGTCGAAGCTGCACAGCGCGGCGGAGCAGGGAACGGTTCTGGTGATCACGTTCGCGCCGTTGTCGACCGAGACGACATAGCTCGTCACCCCGGCGATGCCTTTCCAGGCGAACAGCGGGTAAATCGACGTCGCCTGAGCACCGCCCGGGCTGGCGATGGCGGGCGTCACGCCGTTCGAGTCGACCTCGAACGCGACGCTTCGCGGCGGGCCCCAGACGCCGCCGCTATAGGCTGCGACCGAAGCGGCGTAGAAGCCCGGCGGCAGGGCGAACTGGCGCGTGCACAGGGGCTTGCCGCAGGACACGGCGGTCCGCCATGGCGTCTCCTCGACGACGACCGTCATCTCGGGCGCGCCCGTATCCTTCCCGATGGCGATCCGCCATCGCTCGACATTGGTCTGGTCCTGCCAGGCGAGCAGCGTCATTCCCTTGACGGTGCTCCCATCGGCGGGGAGGAAGACGTTCGGCGCCGGGATGGGACCCGGCGGCGGGCGCGTCGCCTCGGCATTCGTGCCCGATCGCGTGCAGCGCCCATGCAGGCCGCAGGCATGCACCGAGACGGTGAACGTCCCGAATTTTATGTTGCCGACGTTCCTGGTGCCGCTGCATGCCGACGCCGGACAAGAATAGAGCGCGCTGAAGGGCGGCAGGAACACATTGAGGATTTCCGCGCGGTATTGAGCCGCGCCGAACGATGCGGGCCAGTCGAATTCGAGCGTGTCGCCCGTCCACTCCGCTTCCACCTTCGCCGGCAGCAGCGGCATCGCATAGAACGGCGTGAAATTCGACGGCTGCCACCATTCCGAGGCGCCGGTCGCGGCCACCTGGCCGAGGATGGCCCATTCATACCGGATGCTCGTCAAGGCCGGATAGGCCGGCGCGCCGGGCGACAGCCGGCAGTAGCCGTCATTGGGACAGACGCCGGGATCTGCCCCGTCGATAAAGACCGAGTGGACGACGGCCTTGTTGTCGAAGCGCCGGACAAGCAGGTGATACGACTTGTATTTGGGGTGATCGAGCCAGGCGAACGTGCCGTCCAGCGCCAATTCGCCGTCACGAGCCGGCAGGAAGGGCGGCGACTGGGCAGTCGCATCCTGTGCGGCGGTGAGAACGGCGATCACAAAGGCAACGAAATAGAGAAACCGCATGCGTGTTCCCCGTGCGTCTCGGCGTGGCCGCCCCCACTCGCAGGCCGGCAGCTTCTCACAGAATCGCCGTTCCAAAAAGTTCAAGTTGAACGAATCCGCCCAGGGCCGCCGGAAGGCGCCGCGGGGCCGTCGAAGGACGTCAGGCGGCGGCGCGGTAGCCCTCGCGCGACAGGGCCACGAGGTCGGCGAGCGACATGGCGTCCATGCCGATGGCGCCCAGGAGGTCGTTCTCGGCGAAGAAGTCGCGCCCGTAGAGCGCCGAGAAGATCCTGACGCCGGCTTCATGCAGCAGGGCCGGCCGGCCGGCGAGCCGCCCCAGCCTGACCGTCATGACCAGGCCGAAAGGCACGTCCTCCAGCACATAGCGGCTTTCCGCCGTCGAGGGCCCCGTGCCGCCATTGCCCGCGGCGTGCATCTCCTGGTTCATCTGCGAGATGGAGCCGACCGGCACGTGGAACGACAGATGGAAATGCTGGAAGATGGTGCGCACGTCGAGGCCGAGCTCGCGCGCTATCGCGAGCCTCTCCTCGTCAAGCGCCTCGAGGAGGCGGCCCACCTTCGGTGTGACGTTCTGGCCCTGGCTCCAGGTCTCGCCCCGCTCCATGCGCGTCAGGTTGCACAAGGCGATGCCCATGTGGTTCTGCGGATTGAGGTTGCTGAGCGCGATCGCCATCAGGCTGCCGCGGTCGACGAAGCGGTCCCCGAACAGCTCACGGCAGAGGGCGAGCCCCTCCGCGCTCCGCGACGCCGGCAGAGTGCAGAGATCCACCTTCCTGCGCACCGTCGAGACGTTGACTTCGGTCGGGCTTCTCTGCCGTCCCGCCACCACGGTCGTGCCCCAGGCGACGATCGGCGCCGCGATTCCGCGCTCGGCCAGCGCGCGCGACAGATAGAGGGCGCCGAAGGAGGCGTGCGAGCTGATGACGACCGCCTGGCCGTCGGCGATGAAGGGCGAGACGGCATCGAACGCGAATCTGTGGCCATAGGCCGGCAGCGCCACGAAGACCACCGCGGCGCCCGCGACGAGGTCCTGCGCGCCGGCCGCGACTTTCGGATGGAACTTTCCCTCGATCGCGCCGGTCGCGGTCAGGGCCTCGCCTTCCGCCAGCGCCCTCGTCCGCTCGCCGGAGGGCGACCACAGCACCGGCTCGTGCCCCATCTGCTCCAGAAGGCAGGCGGTTGCGAACGCGATCGATCCGGCTCCGACGATACCTACGCGCATTCCGTTCTTCTCCCGTGACCAGGATCAGCCGTCGACCGGCTCTCCCAGTGTGTGCATCAGGCGGTTCGCCCAGCCGAAGAGCGCGCTCGACAGGACCAGGTCGAGGATCTCTTCCGCATCGAGGCCCGCGGCTTTCACCTCGGCGAGATCGCGCGGGGCCGCCTCCGACGGGCAGCGCGACAGCTTCACGGCGAAGCGCAGGATCGCCGACAGGCGCGGCCCGAGATCGGCCGCCTCGCCGTCGGCGAAGATCCGGGCGATCGCCGTCTCGTCCCGGGCCAGCTGGTTATAGCGCTCGGCATGGACGGCGGCGCAATAGACGCAGCGATTGACGATCGACGCGGCGACGGCGCCGATCTCGCGCTCGGCGCGCGACAGGCCGCCGCGGCCGTACATGATGGCGTTGAAGAGCGGCGAGCGGTGCTTCAGAGTCTCGGGATCATGCGCCAGCACCAGGACATAGTCCGAGATCTTGCGGTTGGACGGCGTGACCTGCAGCGCGTCGAGCTGGGCCGGGCTCGCCTCGTCGAGATCGACCGGCGCCACGTGCGGGCGCCACTGCGGCACCGTGGCGGAGAACTCGCGAACGACCCGTGTCATGCCGCCTCCCGCATCAGGCGCAGGCCCTGCACCACGCGGATCTGGTAGCTGACGAAGGCGACGAGCTCGGACAGGCGGACGATATCGGGCTCGGCGATGCCGGCCTTGCGCAAGGCGTCGATGTCGCCGCCGGTCGCGGCCCTGGGCTCGCCGGCGACGAGATCGGTATGACGGATGACGGCCCTCCTGCGCGGATCGCCGCCGGTGAAGGAAAGCTCCGCGACCTTCCTGTCCTCGTCGCCGGCCCCTGCCCGCTCGAGCAGCGCCTTGAAGTGCCGCGCGAAGGCCTCGTCGCGGTTCAGGCCGGCGATGCGGCAGGCGAGAGCGGCGCGCAGCGCATGCGAGAGACCGCCCGGCTCGGCCGGCGTCAGCGCCGCATCATGCGTTTTCTGCGTCAGCTCGAAGATGCCGGCCCGCCCGGCGAGGACCGCGGCCAGCGGACTGCCGGGCACGATCCCGGCGAGCTCCAGCACGATATCGCTCATCTCATCCCATCCCTCGTCTTGCGGCCGCCATCCCGGCGGCCTCTTCCGGCAGCTCCGAGGCGGCCCATTCGTCGCCCCTGAGCTCCGGCGTCGCATAGGCCAGCAGCCGCTGCCAGTGCTTCTCGATGTCCTCGGCATAAAACCTCGACGCCAGAGCGCGGGCAAGCCATGCCGCTCCCTCGCTGATGCCCGGAATGTCGCCGCTCGTCTTGCCGAGGCTGACGCTGGCTCCATAGTTGAAGCAGTGGATGCGCGACAGCCAGGGCGCCCGCCCGGCCTCCCTTTCCATGAAGCTGAAATCGTCGGCGAGATAGGGAAAGGCGCCGAGCTGCTCGTTCTCGAGTCCGGCCGGCGGCCGGTAGCGGTCGCGCCACAAGGCGATCTCGCCGGCATAGGCATCGAGCTCGGCGCGCGCCAGCGGCTCGACCAGGAAGCCGGTGCACAGGATCATGTAGTCGGCCGCGAGCCTCCTGCCGCCGGCGAGCCCGAGGACGATCTCGCCATCCGCGAAATCGGCCCGCTCGATGGCGGCGCCGAAATGGAAATAGGCATTGGCGTGCCGGCTCACCCGCAAGGTGGAGCCGCGCGGCGCCGGCGTCTGGGTAAGGAACGAATAATGCATGATGCGCCAGCGCCAGCCGTCGCCGAGCTCGGGGTAGCCGGCGGTGAAGCCGAAGGACCCGATGCCCATCAGCTTGTTGATCGTCGGCATCGCCTTGCGCCGCGCCAGGAGACGGACCTCCTTCGCGCCGGCCTCCAGCGCCTCCGCCGCATTGTCGACCGCCGAGGCGCCGACGCCGACCACGACCACGCGCCTGCCCGCAAGGGCCGCGAAATCGATCGGGTCGGCGGAATGAGCCCAATGGCTGCGCGGCAGGCCGCCGGCGAAACGCGGAATATTGGGGCGGCCCATGCCTTCGCGGCCGGTCGCCATGACCACGCGGCGCGCCAGCACCATGTCCTCGCGCCGGCCATTGCCCGAGAGCTCGAGGCGCAGCAGGCCGGCGCCCTCGGGCAGGATCCGCTTCACCTCGACCTCGTTCTCGACCGGAAGATCGAGCACATGGCGGTACCAGCGCAGGTATTCGGCCCACATCGGGCGCGGGATCCTGTCGAGCGCGTCCCATGCCGCATCTCCGTGGCGGGCCACGAACCAGGCGCGGAAGGTCAGGGAGGCCATGCCGTAGGCCGGCCCGGTCAGCTGCTTCGGAGAGCGCAGCGTCTCCATGCGCGCATAGGTCAGCCAGGGACCTTCGAGGCCTTCGGGCGCGCGATCGAAGATGCGCAGATTGCGGATGCCGGCCGCCAGCAGGGCAAAGCTCGCCACGAGACCGCACATGCCGCCGCCAATGACGACGACGTCATGGACGGGCCGGCCGTCAGGCGCAGCGGCGGGGATGACCCAGTTGGCCGGCGGCACGCACAGGCAGGCGAGATCGCTGCGCACGCGCCGCTCGAGCTCGGGCAGGCTCGCGGCCATTCCCCCGCTTTTGGTTCCGGGAGCGCTCATGCGGGCACCGCCTGGTCGGGAATGACGGTCGCATTCTGCGGCTGCCAGCTGATCCAGACATCCTCGCCGGTCAAGGCTTCGCCGTCGCCCAGACGGACGAGCGCATTGAGGCGGGTGCCGTCGCCGACCTCGACCAGGAGCGAGGTGTGATTGCCCTTGAACACGCGCTGGCGGATCCTGCCCGGCATTTCGTTCCGGGTCTTTTCGGGCCTGGCCGACAGGCGGAACGCCTCCGGCCGCACGACGATGAAGACCGCATCCCCCGCCTTGGCGGCGTGGCCCGTGGCCGACGCCTCGACCTCGAGACCGTTCCAGCGCAAGGCGGTGCGCTCCCCGTCCCTGGCGATGACGGCCGCCGGCAGCAGATTGGCCTCGCCGATGAAGTTGGCCACGAAGATGCTGCCGGGCCGGGAATAGAGCGCGTGGGGATCGCCCATCTGCTCGATACGGCCGTTGTTCATCACGACGATCTGGTCCGACATGGTCAGCGCCTCCTGCTGGTCATGGGTCACGAACAGGAAAGTCTTGCCGGTCGTCTCCTGGATCGATTTGAGCTCGATCTGCATTTGCAGGCGCAGCTTGGCATCGAGCGCCGACAGCGGCTCGTCGAGCAGCAGCACCTGCGGGTCGGGGGCGAGCGCCCGCATCAGCGCGACGCGCTGGCGCTGGCCGCCGGAAAGCTCCGAGGGCATGCGCTCGGCATAGGCCTCGAGCTGCACCAGGGCGAGAAGCTCCATGACGCGGCGATGGATGGCATCGGCGGCGTGGCCCTTGAGCTCGAGGCCGAAGGCGATGTTGCGCGCCACATTCATATGCGGGAAGAGCGCATAGTCCTGGAACACGATGTTGACGTCGCGCTTGTTGGGCGGCAGATGCGTCACATCCCTGCCGGCGAGACGGATGCGTCCGGCATTGGGCGTCTCGAAGCCGCCCAGCATCCGCAAGGTCGTCGACTTGCCGCAGCCCGAAGGTCCGAGCAGGGTGACGAACTTGCCCGGCCCGATCGCCAGGTTGAGGTCGCGCACGGCGACCGTCTGGCCATAGGTCTTGGTGACGTTCTCGAACTCGACGACCGGCTGCATCAGCGGCTCCTCGCGCGCCGCGTCAGGGATTCGGCATAGAGGCCGACGGCCACGGTCACGACGAGGACCAGGGTCGCCATGGCGTTGATCTCGGGCGACATGCCGCCCTGGACCTTGGCGAAGATCAGCATGGGCAGCGTGGCGCGATAGCCGCCGAGGAAGAACGTGCGCACGAAGTCGTCGACGCTGAGCAGCATGCAGAAGATCATGCCGCCCATGATCGCCGGCGCCAGATAGGGCAGCGTCACCCGGAAGAAGGCCACCACGCTGTCGGCGCCCAGGTCGCGCGCCGCATCGACGAGGCTCGCCGGCATCGAGCGCAGCCGGGTGAGCGCCATCACGACGACGAAAGGCACCGCATGGACGGTGTGGCCGAGTATGATGGCGGCGGTGCCGGTCGGCATGTGGATGGCCGAGACGAAGATGCGCAGCGAGATGGCCGAGATCATGCCGGGCACCACGGCCGGCAGGCAGGCGAGCGCGAACAGCACGCCGCTCCAGCGGCCGTCGCTCGCGGCGATCAGCATCGCGATCCAGACGCCGATCACGATCCCGGCGAAGGTCGTCGCCAGCGCGATGACGACCGTATAGAAGCAGGCGTCGAGGAACTGCGCGTCCTGGAGCACCTGCCCGTACCAGCGCAGGGTGAGGTCGCCGACCGGGAAGGCCACATAGTCGGCGTCCTTGAAGCTCATCGCCATCATCAGGCTCAACGGCGCCAGCAGATAGAGCACGAAGGCCCAATAGCCCATGGCCAGCAAGGTGCGCGGCAGGTCGGAGAAGAGCGCGCGCATCACATCAGCTTCGTCGCTTTGCCGCCGACCAGGCGCATGAAGATGCCGGCGGTGGTGAGCGCGCTGACCAGCATGAGGAGCGAGAAGGCCGCACCCACCGGCCACCTGTCGCTGGCGCCATGGAAGAAGCTGCTGATCGTTTCCGGGAACATCACGTTGGTCGGGCCGCCGAGCAGCATGGGCGTCGCGAAGACGCCGATGCAGGTGAGAAAGACCAGGCTGCAGCCGGAGACGATGCCGTCGCGCGACAAGGGCAGGACGATGCGGCGGAAGCGCATCAGCGGCCCGGCGCCGAGGTCGGCGGCGGCGTCGAGCAGATGGCGCGGGATCTTGTCGATCGCCGAATAGAGCGGCAGCAGCATATAGAGGCAGATCAGGTAGACGAGACCGAAGCCCAGCGAGAAGTCGGTATAGAGCATGGGTATGGGCCGGTCGATAAGGCCGACGTCGCGCAGGAGCGCATTGACGGCGCCGCGATTGGCCAGGAGCATGATCACCGAGAAGGTGCGGATGATCTCGCCCGCCCAGAACGGCACCAGCAGCAGGAGCAGCGCCTTCGGACGCCAGCCGGGCGGCACGACCTTCGCCACATAATAGGCGACGGGAAAGACCACGACGAGCGTGGCGGCGGTCGACGACACCGAGAAGACGAAGCTCCTGACGAGCGGCATGAAATAGATCGATTCGGAGAAGAAGACCGCATAGTTGGCGAGCGTGTAGGTCGGCGGATGGCCATGCTGGAGCGGGTAGCTGGAGAGAAGGCTGATCTTCGCCATCTCGTAGATGGGGCCGATATGGAGGAAGAGCAGCCAGAGCAGCGGCACGCCGGCAAGCAGGACCAGCCGGCCGGCACGGCTCGACACCGCCCGCCCGAGAGTGGCCCGATAGATCCCGGAATTGACGACGCGGCTGATCCGCGTCGCGTAGCGCGGCAAACCGCCGCCCTTCTGCGTTTTTCCCTGCGCTGTGGTGACGACGGCCATGATGAGACGCCGCTCCGGCGCGTTCGTCCGCCGGAGCGCCTTTCGCTGGGATTGAGACTGTCAGGCGGCCTTCACCTCGGCGGTGGCCTTGTCGATCATCTCGTTCTTCATGTCCCGGTTGATCGGGGAGAAGAACACGATGCGTTCGACCTGCTCCTGGGGAAGCGAGTTGGCCGCCCTCTCCTTCTCGGTGAGAAGCTCCGGCACGCCGGAGATCGTCGAGGCGAAACCCGACTGGCGCGTCATCGAGGCGCCCACCTCGGGCGTGGCCAGAATGGCGTCGAGAAGCTTGTAGGCGTTCTCGGCATTGGGTGCGTTGTTGGCGATATTAAGGGTGTAGCAGAAGCCGTAGGTCCCCTCCTTCGGCACCAAAAGCTGGATGGGATGGCCGTCGGCGATGAGCTTGGCCGCTGGGCCCGACCAGGAATGGGCGAGATAGATGTCCTCGTTGATGAACATCTGCTGCACTTCCGAGCCCGCATCATAGTATTTGCGCACCATGTCCTTGTGCTTGATGAGGAAGTCGCGCGCCGCATCGGTCGCCTTCTGCGCCTCTTCGCGCTTGTCGACATAAGTGACGAAATCGCCGTCATAGCCCAGATATTTCATGGCGATGGTCATGAAGTCGCTGACGATATAGGAGGTCATGCCCTTGTATTGCGGGTCGAACATGACGGCCCAGCTCTCGGGATCCTTCACATATTCCGTGTTGACGGCGAGCCCCTCGTAGCCGGCGAGGATCGGCAGGCCCCAGAGCTTGCCGTTCACCCGGGCCCAGGGCGCATTCTGGTAGACCGGGTTCAGGTTCTTCCAGTTGGCGATCCTGTCGGTGTCGATCGGCTGCAGCAGGTTCGAAGCGATGAACTGGCTGAAGCGGTGGCCGGCGACGGTGACCATGTCGGTCGAGGGATTGGCGCCCTCGGCGGCCAGCAGGTTGTATTGCTTGCCCTGGTCGTCGGTCAGGCGGATATTGACCTCGATGCCGGTATCCTTCTGGAATTTCTCCAGGAATTCGGCCGGCAGGAACTTGTCGTAGGTGGTGACGTTGAGCGTCTTGCTCTGCGCCCAGGCGGGGCGCGGCCGGATGATATGGGGCGCGGCCAGCGTGCCGGCCGCGCTGCCGATGATCTTGAGGGCGGTTCGACGGTCTGCAATCAGCTTCGCCATGTTCTCTCTCTTTCTTTCTCATGATATGCACCGCCGCGAGCCCCGCGAAGATGCCGCCGGGTCTTGCTTCAGGCGCTTTTCGACGGTGCGCAGGCGCGTGCGGTCCCGGCGAGGCGGTCTCGATGCGGTTTCCGGCAGGCCGGACAAGGTTCCAACATCAAGAAATAATCCGTTCCGGAAGCCCGGCAAGTCAACCCAAAATTTATGCCGGGGCAAGCTGCTCCTCTCCTGGGCAGCCGGGCTTGCACAAGCCGCCCGGGGCGTCTATCTAGGCGCTGGCCCGAGACTTCGAAGCGCTTGGGGAATCGTCTAACGGTAGGACAGCGGACTCTGACTCCGCCAGTCTAGGTTCGAATCCTAGTTCCCCAGCCAATTGAAATTGCAGGAAGATTTACTTCCCTGTCCAGATGCCGGCCGGCGGCTTCGGGGCCGTCCGGAGAAACGGGCGATTTCCGACAGGCATTTCCTGTTGCGGCTTGCCGCAACCGGTCCGATGTGGAAAGAACAGCCGGCAATTCCGGAATGAAGCCCAGATATCGGATCGATGGCCCAGATAACAGAGCTGCTGACGAAACGCTTCCGCCTCAGTGCCCTCACGCCGGACAAAGTAAGCGACAGCTGGATCAGATGGACGGGCGATCCGGTGCTGATGTCGCAGATGAACGCGCGCATCGTGAAGCTTTCGCGCGCCGACCTGCAGCGCTATGTCGTGGCCGCCTGGCGGAGCAAACGCATGATCGTCGGCATCTATTCCAAAGCCGGTGGCGACCATCTCGGCCTTTACGAGCTGGCGATCGAGCCGCGCAGCGCGAATGTCACCTTCGACGCGCTTGTCGACCAGCAGAGATACGCCGTGTCGAACGTCCTGGCCGAGACCGATCCCCACATCCTCGCTTTCCTGGTCAAGGAACACCGGGTCGAGAAAGCCGTCGCCCAGGTGGTCGAGACGAACCTGCCTCTCATCCGTCACTACGAGGCGACCGGATGGCTGAAGGAAGGCGTCCTGCGCCAGGAGGTCCAGTCCGCCGGCGGACCCGGTCGCCTCGACGTCGTGCAGTTCGGCCGGCTTCTCGTGGACCGGCCGGCAGATCGGGTGTGACCATGGCCAGCCCTCCTCCCGCCGATCTCCTGATCCAGAACGACGCCTTCCTCATCCGCCCGCTCGTCCGCGGCGACGCCCATCCCAAGCTCGAGTCGTGGATCGAAGACGAGAACGCCGCGGCAATGTTGAACACCCCGCGAAGAAGCTGGACCCTCGACCAGCAGGCCGAATTCTTCGGCCGTCACGAGGGCCAGAGCGAACGGCTCATCCTCGGCATCTTTCCGACGGATGCCCGCGAGCCGATCGGACTGTTCATCGTGAAAGTCAGGCCGAGGCAAGGGGTATTTCTCATCTCGCACCTGATCGGCGACAAGGAATGGCGGGGCAAGGACGCCACTTTCGGGGCTTCCGAGGCGGTCTACGACTATTTCTTCAACCGGCTCGGCTATGCCAAGGCGAAGGTCAATGTCCGCCCGGAGAACAAGCCGATGCTGTGGCTCCTCTACACCTATATGTGGCGCAAGGAGGCGCATCTCGTCGGGCATCTGCGCCTGGCCGGGACGGGCGAGAGGTCCGACCTTCTGGTCTTCGGCATGCTGGCGGACGAATGGCGGAACCGGCCCGAGCGGATGCGGTTCGTCCCGGGCGGCGGGAATGCGTGAATGGCGCGGAGGCCCGAGCTCATGCGGTCGGGGTGCGGACATGTCCGCTGACTTCCGCGAAAGGTAGGAACCGAATGGCCGGCGTGCCGCCTCCGTCGTTTGTCGTGGAAACCGAGAACTTCGTTCTGCGTCCCATGCTGCGTGACGACGCGTCGCCGGCGCTGGAATCGTGGATGGAGGACGAGACCCTCGTCGAAATGATCAATGCCACGCAGCGCCGGTGGACGGTCGCCGAGCAGGCAGCCTATATCGCGCGCTTCGACGGACAGCGGACCAGATGGCTGATAGGCCTGTTTCCCCGCGGCCAGGCCGAGCCTATCGGGCTTTTCGAGGTCAAGTTGCGTCCCGACGACGGGCTGATGCTCCTGACCCATGTGCTCGGCAACAAGGACTGGCGCGGCACGGGCGCATCGCGCGAAGCTTCGATCGCGCTTTTCGACTACTTCTTCAACAAGCTTTCCTACGCCAAGGCGAAGGCGAATGTCCGTCCGGGCAACAAGGCCATGCAATGGCTGCTGCTCAATGGCGGCTGGCGCATGGAAGCGCGCCTGCGGAAGCACCTGCGCATCAAGGCGACGGGCGAGCGTTCGGATGTGCTGCATTTCGGCATCATGGCCGACGAATGGCGCGCCAAACGGGAGTCCGCCCGGACCGTGCCGAAACACGGGCGTCTCGCGCCCCAGGCGCCGGACCGGCCGTGAAGACCACCCAGCTCCATCTGGCTCCCGACCGCCAAGACCGCTTTGCCGGTCTCGAGCCGAAGGTGTGGCTCGAATCGTCGCTGCTGCGGACGTGGGTGATCGCCGAGCCCGCTCTCATCGTCAGCCTCCTTCGCCATCCGCAGGCGGTCATCCTGAACATCGAAGACATGCTGGCTGCGATCGAGCGCGCCCACGGGATCGAATTCCCCAATGTCAGATATGCCGCCCGCCACCTTCCCCTGTTCCTCGAAGGAAAAGCTCACGACGAACGGCGCAGGAGTTTCTCGCGCTATCTCGCCGGCAGGCTGGCGGAGATCGATGCCCGCCTGCCCGGCCTGGTCTGCCGGCACCTGCGGCCGTTCCGCGAGCGCCGGCGCGTCGAGCTCGTTTCCGAAGTGACCGGCCCCCTGGTCCGCGCCGTCAACGATATCCTCGTCGGACGGACATTGGCCGCCGAGGCCGGCACGCTGAACCTGCTCGACCTTTTCGCGCTCAACAAAAGCATAGCGCGGTTCAGGGACCTCGACCGGCGGGTAGGACAGGCGCTTCGGCTCCTGCGCGCCGGGGACGAGGATGACGCTCTTGCGGGCAATCGGTTCACCGCCCTGGCCATGGGTTTCGAGACGCTGATGACCATGCTGACCGAGGGCCTCGTCTCGGCCTTCCACAACGGGAGCGAAGAGAGCGACGGCTGCGCCGTGCTGCCGGCCCACCCGATGGAAACCGGCGTTCCCATCAGCTACAGGAGGGTCAGGTCGGATCTCGCGATCTCAGGGCACCAGTTCAAGGCCGGCGACCTGCTCCGCCTGCAACTCCAGACGCTGGGCTATGTCCCCCGCGAGGCGGATCGCGGCTGGATCTTCGGCGCGGGCGTGCATTCCTGCGTTGGCAAGCAAGTGTCGCTGAGGATATGGACTGAGCTCAAGAGGGATTTCGACGCCTTGCGCCTGCGTGGCAGGGTGGGATCGTACGAACTGGCGCCGTCCCACTATCTGGTGCGGCACGGCCGCGTTCATATCGAGGTTATTGGATGACTCAGAGCGACACGAAGACGATGCTTCTCGATGTCCTGCAAGGGATGGATCTGATATCCCCCGAGACCAGGGCCCAGGCGCTGGAGCCGGGGGCGAACGACATCATGCTCGGCGCGCTCGGCATCGACAGCATGGCCGTCGTCGATCTTTGCCTCGGGGTGGAGGAGAAGACCGGACGCGAGCTGCTGGTCGAGGAGATCATCGACCATCCGACCGTCAACCAGCTGGCGGCGTTTCTCGCCGAGGGGCATTCCACCGGGGCGTGAGTCATGAGTCCGACACGAACGGCCGCGTCAACATGAAATCGTACCAGCTTCATTCGGCGGTCGACCGGCACGCGGAATTCGCGAGGCTCGATCCTGCCGTCTGGCGCGAGGAGGATCTGCTGCGCATGTGGGTGGTGGCCGATCCGGCGCTGATCGTGCAGCTCCTGCGCAGCCCGCTGACGGCCATTTCCGACCTGAACGAGGTGCTGGCTGCCGTCAAGGCCAGGCACCCGATCGAGCTCCCCCATGTGGAATATGCCTGCGGCGTGCTGCCGGTCCTGGTGCGCGGCGACGTGCACCCCCAGATTCGGAAAGGCTTTGCGACGTTTCTCGCCGCCCGCCTCGGGGAGCTCGACGCGCAACTGCCTGTCCTCGTCAAGTCCGGCCTTGCCCCGCTCGGCCGCAAAGGCTCGCTCGACATCGTAACGCAAGTCGTCAATCCCCTGATGCGGAAGATCTTCTCGATCTTCCTCGGATCGGAGATGCCGGAGGAGTTCCTGCGGGTCCATGTGACGGAAATCCTCTCGTTCAAGGCGATGGTGTCCCATCTGAAGGCCCTCGACGCGCGCATCGGGACGGTTCTTGCGCATCTGCGGGCGACGAGCCCGGATGCCGATGAGGTCGGCTGGAAGCTCATCTGCCTGGTCTTCGGGCTGGATTCAGTGGCGATGATGCTCACGGAGAGCCTGGTCATGGCACTGCGCAGGGGCGAAGCTGCACTGCCCGACTTTCCCCTGGAAACCGGCGTTCCGGTCTCGCACCGCCGGGCGAAATCCGATTTCAGCCTGGGAGGTCACGCATTCGCCAGGGGGGATCTGATCCGATTGCAGATGCAGTCGCTCAGCTATCGAGACATGGCCGAGCACGGAAAGTTCATTTTCGGCGCGGGCGCCCATTCCTGCCTTGGGAAGCAGGTTTCGCTTCGGATATGGGAGGCCTTCAAGCGCGAATTCGACACGCTTGGCGCAAAGGGCCGGGTCGTTGACTACCGGCTCACGCCGTCGCACTACATCATCTTCCACAAATCGGTTCAAGTCGAGGTGCTCTGATGACCGCGAATGAGGCAAAGGCGATTATCCTGCAGGTCCTCAAGGACCTGGAGCTCATCGACGAGGAGACGGCGGAGCTCGTCGCCGGCGGACAGAAGGATGTCGAGCTCAGCGCCCTCAGGATCGACAGCATCGCGGTGGTCGATCTGTGCGTCGGGCTCGAGGAGCATGTCGGACGCGAGGTCACGATCGAGGAACTGGTCGAGAATTCCACCATCGGCCGGCTCGCGGATCATTTTGCCGGCACGCCCGTAGAGGCTCTTCAGGCAAGGGGATGACCTCGCCATTGCCCGACTCATCAAGGGGCAGCAAGCCGGGCGAAGCTGAATCGCCGATCCTACCCTGAAGCAGAATGTCCGCGTCGCTTTCCTTTGAGTCACGCATCTCAGGTCGAATGTCGTAACGATAGACAACCTCGGAGACCCTCCGAAACACGCCTGGCGTGTGGATATGCGGCGCATATGTGCGCCTCCGGTTGAGAGAATACGCCCGCTGTGGCTGAAGTGCCACAGTCGGGATTTATCGAAGCCAAGCCCGCAACTTCGATTGAAAAAGCAGAGCGCCTGGGACATTTTGTGCCGGGTAAACCAATTGGGGAATCTATCGTGACGAGCAAATTGAAAATTTCGGCGAGCGCCGCCGCTCTGGCGCTGCTGCTGGGGGGTGCCGCCACCAGCGCCCGGGCGGCCGACTATGTGGAGCCGGGCTGCTTCCTTTCCGGTTCGGTGACAGCAGGCTACATGTATAACTGGCAGGACAGCGAGTTCAACGACGTCGACGGCAAGGACACGGACTGGGATACGCCGTTCGGAGAAGGCGCCGGCCTCGTGACCTGCGGCGGCTTCAACGCCCAGGCGGATGTGGCCTATTATGCCCATTCGGCCGATCTGGATACATTCATCATCTCGGGCGAGGACGTGGACCTCGACTCGACCAATTCGCATATCGGCGGCGCGCTGTTCTGGCGCGATCCCACCTTCGCCGCGCTGGGCGTTCAGGCCTCCTGGATCTCGCAGGACATCCTGGCGAAGGACACCGACACCTTCCGGGTCGGCCTCTTCGGCGAGTTCTACCTGAACGACATGTTCACGCTGGGTGCTTCGGGAGCCTATTTCAACACTGACAATCCCGGCGGGAGCTTGGCGCTGAAGGACGATACCGACGGCTTCGAACTGGCGGCCTGGGGCAAATTCTACGCCACGCCCGACTTTGCGCTCTCCCTGCGCGGCGATCTGCTGCTGGCCGACCCCGACTTCGCAGACAGCGATGTCGACACCGATCTCGATGGATGGGCCATCACGGGCGAAGCCGAGTATCTCGTCTGGGACCAGGGCCTGTCGATCTTCGGCGGAGCCCGCTATGCGGAACGTGAGTTCAGCATCGACGACGGAGACGATTTCGAAGTCGACATCGACGACTTCCAGGTCTTCGCCGGTCTGAAATTCGCCTTCGGACAAGGCAGCACGCTCGTCGAGCGGCAGCGCACGGGAACCATCGACAATACGAGCGTCTTCCAGGAGAAGCTTCCGCAATTCTTCAACTCGTTCGCTTCTCAGACCGGATCAGCTCCCTGAGAACGATGACGATGACAGCGAGGCCCGCCGGGGAGACCGGCGGGCCTGGTTTTTTGATTCCCTGATGAAGGGCGAAGCGGGCTTGGACTGCCCTACGGTCACCTATGTCTCGGCTCGGTCATTCGTCCCGAGGGCCCCACGGTTCAGAACTTATGCGAACCAGAGATACAGTATCCTGCCCAACGCGCCGAAGAGCAGAGCGAAGGCCGCGACGACCTGGATGAGGAAGCCGGGATAGCGCTGGACGGGCGCCGAAAGATAACCGACGAAATAGACGATCCGGCCGACGAGCCAAAGCAGGCCGAAAGCGGCCACCCAGACCGGGCTCCAGTAGATGGCGAACAGCCACATCGATGGAAGGAAGATCGGCAGCCATTCGAGCGTGTTGGCATGCGCCCGGCCCGCCCGTTCGAGCAACGGGTGGCCGGTCATCGCCGGGGCGAGAATACCCGTCCTTCTGTGGACTCTCGCAACGGTCAGCGCCATCCCGAAGGTCATCACGCCGCAAAGCAGCGTCACGATGGCGACTTCGTAATAGCGATCCATTCCTCCATCCCGCGCTGCGCCGACAGCCTAAGCCGCGCCCTTCTTCGGCATGTCGAACTTGTTGGGGATCTCGATATCCACCTCGAGGACCGATACCGGGTCGCCGCGGTCCATGCTGATGCGCACCTTGTCCGGATCGAGCGATATATGCTTGGCCACCACGGCGAGGATCTCCTCGCGCAGGACGTTGAGCAGGTCGGACTGGCCCGAGGCCTTGCGCTCATGGGCGAGCAGGATCTGCAGGCGCTCGCGGGCCACCGGCGCCGAACCGCCCCTGCGGAAGAACTTGAACACGTTCATGCGGCCCTCCGCCCGAAGAGTTTGTCGAACAGTCCGCGCTTCTGCTGCGGAACGGTCATCGAGACGCTTTCACCCTGAAGCCTTCGCGCCGCCTCCATATAGGCGCGGCCGGGGCCGCTCAGCCGGTTCGACAGCGTGACCGGGGTGCCGACATTCGACGCGCGCAGGACATCCTCGCTTTCCGGGATGATGCCGAGCAGCGGCGTCGACAGGATCTCGAGCACGTCGTCGATCGACAGCATCTCGCCGCGGCTGGCGCGCGATGAGTCGTAGCGGGTGACCAGCAGGTGCTTGTCGATGCGCCCGCCATCCTCGGCGAGGCTGGTCTTCGAATCGAGCATGCCGATGATGCGGTCGGAATCGCGCACCGACGACACCTCCGGATTGGTGACGATGACGGCCGCGTCGGCAAAGCGCATCGCCAATATGGCCCCGCGCTCGATGCCCGCCGGGCTGTCGCAGATCACCCAGTCGAATTTTTCCCGAAGCTCGGCGATAACCTGCCGCACGCCTTCCTCGGTGAGCGCGTCCTTATCGCGCGTCTGCGAGGCGGGCAGCAGCCACAGCGTCTCCAGCCGCTTGTCGCGGATGAGCGCCTGCGACAGCTTGGCGATGCCCTGGATGACGTTGATCAGATCGAAGACGACGCGACGCTCGGCGCCCATGACCAGGTCGAGATTGCGCAGACCCACGTCGAAATCGACGACGACGACCGTCTCCCCCGTCTGCGCAAGCGCCGCCCCCAGCGCCGCCGTCGTCGTGGTCTTGCCGACGCCCCCCTTGCCAGATGTCACGACCAGGACTTTACCCATTCTCTTAACCCTCCTTCACGGTCAGTTCAGCGCCGTGATCATCATCACATTGTCGTTCAGCCAGGCCTGCATCGGCCGGCCGCGGTACGAAGCGTCGATCTCCTCCGCCGTCCGGTAATAGCCGTTGATCGCCAGAAGCTCGGCCTCGATCTTCTGGCAGAAGATGCGCGCGCGCGAATTGCCCATATGGCCGGCCATGGCGCGGCCGCGCAGCGTTCCATAGATGTGGATCGAGCCCCCGGCCACGATCTCGGCTCCCGATCCGACGGAGCCCAGCACGCTCACATCCCCTTCCGGATAGAGGATCGTCTGGCCGGAGCGCACCGGGCGGTCGATCAGGAGCGAGGCGGGCTGCTTCGGCGGCGCGGCCGGCGGCGGCTGCTGCCGCTCGGAACGCGTCAGCGCGATGATCTCGGTCGAGTTGATGGGGCGCCCGGCGAGCAGCGGCGGCAGATCGGGTCCGAGCTGCGAAGCCTCGGCGCCTTCGAGGCCGATGACGCGGATGCTGCGCTCGAGCAGGCAGGCGACCAGATGGGTTATGCCCGGCTTGTGAAGCGCCACATTGGCGAGGTCGAGAACGACCGGCCGGCCGGCGAAGAATCCCGGCGAGCGCGCCAGCCACGCGTCCAGCTGCCCGAGCCAGTCGATGATCGGCTCCTCCGGCGTGAAGACGAAAGCCATGTAGGACCGGCCAAGGAAGCGCATGGTGCGTTGGCTGGCGATCGGCATGCTGGCGGTCCCGTTTCCTCGAAGCGTTTAGAGTTCATTAACCTCACCGCTTAAGGTTAATGGAAGATTAACGGACGCGACCCTGGAGCAAATTTGGATGCGCCGCCAAGGACGCGGCGGCATCCACGCGCTCTACTTCGAGACCGCCTGGCCGGGCATCTTGGGATAGACGGTCTGCGCAGAACCCTTAAGCTGATCCGGCGGCACGGCCTGACCGGAGGGAGATTCGTCCTGGCGTTCCGGAATCCGGTCGATGAACTCCTTGCCGGAAGATCGCGAGACATCAGCCTCGCCATCCGTCTTCTGCGTGCCGGGGCCGGAACCGCCATCGGACGTATCGCCCGGACCTGCTGCCTCTTCCGCGACCGGGGAATCAAAAGCCTTCCGGCGGACGGCGAGCAATTTGAACTCCGGGAATTCCGCGCCGTAGATCTCGACGATGGTCTCATAGGACGTCTCGGGATTGGCGGCGAGAAGCTGCACCATCTGCCGGCGGCGCTCGGGAGGAACCGCGACGGCCGCATCCCTGGCCAGCAGGTCCACCGCCCAGTTCAGGAACCGTCGATCGGTCCTGGGATTCTGAAGTATCTGCCCGGCCAGCTCGAGATTCGCCGCCTGGATCGAGCGTGTCAGGACCCAGTATGTCGCCGCCCATCCGGCAAGCAGAGCGAGCATGACGCCGATGGCGATGATCGCGACAAAAGCCCGACGGTCGAGAGCGAACTTCCGGGGCGGATCCGCGCCGAGCCGTGCCAGGAGCGACGTGGCGCTGCCGGCATCGATCTCATAGACCTCGCCCGAAATCTCCACCTCGACGGTCGTCGCGTCGGGATTGCCTTCCAGCAACATCCCGATGCGCTTGCCGAGGTCCGCCGCCTCCCTGGGGCCTATCTCCCTGCTCACCAGCGCGGAACCGTCGGAAAGCCCGATCCGGACGGTCCGGCGGCCGTCGGCGTCGCCTGCAGGTTCGATGTCGGTCACGGTCCAGAGAGCCATTGCGTCGCTTTCCCCGCTCTATACAAGCCGTTCAATCCGCCGGCAGGCGCCGCGCAAGGTCCTCCTCCATGCGGCGCAGCTCCGCCATCGCCTCCTTGAGGTGATGGCGGTCCGGGACGTTGACCGACACATGGCGGCCGGACAGCGTGACCGCGCCGCCGGAACCGGGCGCGCTCAAGCCGTCGAGGCGATAGCACGCCACCGGGCGGGCGAAGCCCTTGAGCGCGATCTCGCCCATGGGTGTCGCATCGGCCGCGTCCCTGATGAGGAGCCAGGTGGAATCGGCGATCAGGATGGTGCCGGCCTCGGCCCTGGTCTCGAGCCGGGCGGCGAGATTCACGGCACTGCCGAGCACCGTGTATTCGATGCGATGCTCGGAGCCGAAATTGCCGACCGTGCAGTAGCCCGTCGTCATGCCCATGCGCGCCCTGAGCGGCTTCGAGATGCCGTTCTCCTGCCACACCCTGTCGAGCTCGAGCATCCGGTCGCGCATGCGCAAGGCCATGCGGGCGCAGCGCAGCGCGTCGTTGCGGTCGCCCTCGGTCTCGGGATCGCCGAAGAACACCACGATCGCATCGCCGATGAACTTGTCGATGGTGCCGCCGTGCTCGATGGCGATCTTCGACATCTCGCTCAGATAGGTATTGATGAAGAAGGACAGGCGCTCGGGCTCCATGCCGTCGCTGATGTCGGTGAAGCCTGCTATGTCGGAGAAGAAGACCGTCAGGTTCTTGCGCGCCAGCGCGCCGGCGGCCTCGCCCTTGGCCGAGAAGATCGAATTGTAGATCTGGGGCGACAGGTACTTGGCCAGCCGGTTGGCCGCTTTCTCCAGCGCGCTGGTGCGCTCGGCCACCAGCCGGTCGAGGGTCTGGGTGCGGGTCTGGACCTCGCCCGCCATGCGCGTGAAGGTGCGGGCGAGCTCGCCGAGCTCGTCGGTGCGCTTGCGCACGCCGGCGAGGCTTTCGGGCTCGAAACGCTGCTCCTCGAAGGCGGCGGCGGCATCGGTGATGCGCACCACAGGCGCCGTGATCTGGCGCGCCACATAGCCCCAGCCGATCAGCACCGCGCCCAGGATGCTGACGATGTTGAGCAGCAGGAGCAGCGTGCTGCCGACGTCGATGGCGCGGTTGGACGCGATGACGGCCTCTCCGGTCCGCGCTCCGACGCCGGCGACGAGCCGGTCGACGTCGCCGGTCAGCCGCGCCGCCAGCGTCCGCGCCTCGCCGGCGAGTCCCTCGGCGCTGCGGGTCTCGAGCAGAAGCGCATGGCGCGGCGCAAAGATGCCGCCCGCCCCCTCGCCCAGGTCGATCAGACCGTCGGCGATGACGCGCAGCAGCTCCGCGTCGTTGCCGGTGACGACCGCGAGCGCGGTGCGGAACCGGTCCGCCGCCGCCTCGAAACGCTCGCGCAGCGGCGGCAGGAGACCGGGATCGGGGACGTTGGCGGCTTCCGCGAGAAGCCCGCCGATCAGGTTGCCCTCGATGCCGAGCCGGGCGACGGCGCCGTAGTCGAGCAACGCCTCCTGCGACAGGCGCTGATCCGCCGGCACCGGCGCCTGATCGTCAGGGGTGCGATAGCCGGTGACCAGGAACAGCGTCGCATCGTCGAGAAGCGGCGTCAGCTTCTCGACCAGGCGGCGATGCAGCTCGACCGCGCGATCGCTGCGTTCGGCCAGCTCGCTCCTGAGGGCGAGCTGGCGCCCCACCGATTCGTCGAGCCGGTCGAGGATGCCGGCGAGGTCGCCGGTCGCCTGGCGGATCCCGGCGATGAGCTCGCGCGGATAGCCGGGATCGGTGGCATTGGCGCTCTGGCGTTCGAGATCGTCGATCAGCGCGACGATCTTCTGCTGATGGTCGCGCACCGCGTTCATCAGCCCTTCGCGCCGGGTTTCGTCGGCGGCCGAGACGAGCGCCGGCGCGATCGCGGCGATCAGGGCGCTGCGCTGCGCCAGCCTCAGCGAGTCGGTGATCGAGGGGATGTGCTCGCGGGTGATGCGGCGCTGAAGCTGGCCCAGCTCCACGAAGGAGATCCAGGCGACGACACTCGCCGCCAGCGTCAGCGCCACCGCGCCGGCGATCGCCGCATAGAGCTTGACGGACAGGCCGAGGCGCGGCCGCCGGCGGCGGGTCCCGGAGCCCACGGGGCTGCTCATGGCGCCAGCCGCTCGGCGGAATAGATGTCGCCATTGTGGATCACGGTCAGGAACACCTGGTCGGAGCCGCGGTTGTCGCCCGGCCCATAGCTGAGCTTGAAGCCGCCGATATCGAAAGTGCCGGTATCGGTAAGCGCCGACAGGAAGCTTTCGCGGGTGGGTACGTCTCCCGCCCGGGCCAGGACGCCGGCGGTCAGGCGGCCGGCGATATAGCCCTCGAGCGAGACGAAGGACGGCCGCGCCGTCACGTCGTTGGCGACGAGCGCCTTGCGGTATTCCGCCATGAGCGGAAGCGAGCCGCTTTCGGGAAACGGCACGACCTGGGTGATGTAGACACCCTCGCCGTCGCGTCCGAGCGCGGCGGCGAGCGCGTCGCTGCCGACGAAGGAGATGTTGAAGATGCGGGCCCTGATGCCGAGCTTGCGCGCCCAGCGGGTGAAGACGGCGCTCGGCCGGTAGGCGCCGATGACGATGATCGCATCGGGGCTGCCCCGCTCTAATCCGAGGAGAGCGGTCTTGACGGCGGTGGTGTTGCGCATATAGGTGCCGGTGCCGGCCAGCTCGAGCCCGCGCCGGTCGAGCGCCCGGCGCACGCCGGCGAGCCCGTCGCGGCCATAGGAATCGTCCTGATAGAGCACGCCGATGCGCGTGATGCCGAGATCGCCGGTCAACCGCTCGACCATCGCCTCGGTCTCCTCGAAATAGGAGGCGCGGACATTCACAACATGAGCGAGTGCCGGATCGCGCAGGAACTCGGCGCCCGAAAAGGGCGCGATGAAGGGCACGCCGGCGGCGCGCGCGAGGGGTTCGCTGGCGGCGGACGTGGTCGTGCCGACCTCGCCGATCAGCGCGAAGACATGGTCGTCGTCGATGAGCCGGCGCGTATTGGCGATGGCGATCTCCGGCTCGTAGCGGTCGTCATAGGAGCGCAGCTCCAGGCGCCGCCCGCCGACGCCGCCCGCCCGGTTCACCTCCTCGAAGGCGGCGAGGATGCCGCGCCGCATCTCGTTGCCGAGATCGGCGGTCGGGCCGCTGAGCGCCGCCGACTGACCGAACAGGATGCGTCCGGCCGTCACGCCGGGCACCTCTGCGCCCGCCGCTGTCGCGATCAGCCAAAGCAACGCCGCAAGAGCGCCTGTCAGGCACTTGCCCATCGAACCGCCCCACAAAGCCTGGGTCATGTCCCTCGGAGGGGACGATCCGGCAGCGTACAACGCCCCACGATTCGGTAAAATGGTCATGGGCTCGCCCGACAATCGGCAGGGTTAACAATCGGCGAAGGATCGGGTCCCTCGCATCACACGCCGAGATAGCGGCCCTGCAACTCGCCGCTGAGCCCCGAGGCCGCTCCGGTCCATACGGTGCGGCCTCTTTCGAGGACGAAGCAGCGGTCGGCAACCGGCAGGAGCTCGGCCAGGATCTTGTCGACGACGAGGAGCGACTGGCCCTCATGCTTCAGCCGGCCGACCGCCCGCCAGATCTCCCGGCGCAGGACCGGCGCGAGGCCTTCCGTCGCCTCATCGAGCATCAGGAGCCTCGGATTGGTCATCAGCGCCCGGCCGATGGCCAGCATCTGCTGCTCGCCGCCCGACAGCGTTCCGGCATATTGCCGGCGCCGCTCGTCAAGGCGCGGAAAGAGCCCATAGATGCCGGCAAGAGTCCAGGGACCGTGACGCGCGGCAACCACGAGATTCTCCTCGACGGTGAGGGCCGGGAAGCAGCGGCGGCCTTCCGGCACGAGACCGATGCCGAGGGTCGCGCGCCGATGCGGCCTCAGTCCGGCGAGGGCCCGGCCGGCGAAGCGGATATCGCCGGCCCGCACATCGCACAGGCCGAGGATCGCACGGATGGTGGTCGTCTTGCCCATGCCGTTGCGACCGAGCAGCGCCACCACCTCGCCCTCGGCGATGTCGAGCGTCACGCCGAAGAGCGCCTGGGAAGGGCCATGGAAGGCCGCAAGTCCGGTGACGGAGAGCAGCGTCACGACGCCTCTCCGAGATAGGCCTTGCGCACGCTCGCATCGGCGCGGATCTCGGCGGGCCTGCCGCTCGCGATGATACGGCCATAGACCAGGACGGAGACGCGGTCGGCGAGCGCGAAGACCGCGTCCATGTCGTGCTCGACGAGCAGGATGGGCGCCTCGGCGCGCAGGCGGTCGAGAAAGCGGGTCAGATCCTTCGAGCCCTCGGGCCCCATGCCGGCCATCGGCTCGTCGAGGAGGAAGGCCTTGGGCGCCAGCGCCAGGGCAATGGCGATCTCGAGCCGCCGTCTCTCTCCATGGGAGAGCTCGGCCGCGGCGACGTGGGCGCGCCTGTCGAGCCCGACGCGCGCCAGCACCGCCATCGCCGGCCCGCTCAGCGACGCATCCCGCATCACCCGTCTGAAGAAGCGGAAGCTCGATCCCTGCCGCGCCTGGACGGCGAGCATCGCATTGCGCAAGGCCGAGAATTCGAGCGCCAGCGAGGACACCTGGAAGCTGCGGGCGAGGCCCAGCCGCGCCCGCGCCGCGACGCTCATGGCGCTCATGTCCCGCCCCAGGAAGCGGAGCGTGCCGCCATCCGGCCTGATCGTGCCGGCGATCTGGTGGATCAGCGTGGACTTGCCGGCGCCATTGGGCCCGATCAGCGCATGGACCTCGCCGGGACGAAGGTCGAGCGACACGTCGTCGGTCACCTTCAGGGCGCCGAAGGATTTGGAGAGATGCGCCAGAGCGAGGACCGGCTCAGCCATGGCGGGCCTTTCCGGCGATGAGGCCGACGAGGCCGCCGCGCGCATAGAGCACGGTGAGGAGGAGCACGACGCCCAGGAAGAGCTGCCAGCGCTCGGTCAGCGAGCCGAGCAGGAATTCCAGCAGCACATAGAGGGCCGCGCCCGCCACCGGCCCGAACAGCCGGCCGGTGCCGCCGAGGATGACGATGACGATCAACTCGCCCGAGAGATGCCAGGAGAGCATCGAGGGGCTGACGAACCGGGTAAGGTCGGCATAGAGCGCGCCGGCAACGCCGGTGATCATGCCCGAGATCACGAAAGCGGCGAGCCGGACCGGAAAAGGCGATATGCCGAGGGCCTGAAGCCGCGTCTCGTTCTGGCGCGCGCCCTGCACGGCGGCGCCGAACCGGCTGTCGCGCAAATGCACGAAAGCCGCCAGCGCCACGAGCAGAAGCCCGTAGCAGATGAAGAAATAATGGAGCGGTTTCGCCGTGTTCGCCAGGGGAAACCGGTTGCGCAGGCCGAGCGGCAGCCCGTCCTCGCCGCCATAGGCCGGCCAGGAGACGAGGAAGTAATAGATCATCTGGGCGAAGGCCAGGGTGATCATGATGAAATAGACGCCGGAGGTGCGCAGGGAAATGGCGCCGATGACCAGCGCCGCGAGGCCTGCCGCCACCGCGCTCGACAGCCACAGGAGCAGCATCTGGTCGCTGCCGGGCGAGACGCCGTTCATCGCGTTGGCGCTCAGAATGCCGGTCACATAGCCGCCGATGCCGAAGAAGGCGGCATGACCGAAGGAGACGAGACCGCCAAGCCCGAGAGCGAGGTTGAGGCCCAGCGCGGCGAGAGCGAGAACCGCAATGCGGGTCGCCAGCGTCACGTAGAAGGTCTCGCCCGAGGCCGCAGCGACGAGCGGTGCCGCCAGCAGCGCCGCCGCCAGGGCGAGATTGACCCGGCTCTCGCGGATCATCGATGAACTCCGTCGGCAGCCATGCCTCAGGCCGCCGCGAACAGGCCGCGCGGCCGGAAGGCCAGGATGAGCGCCATCACGATATAGATCAGCATCGAGGCGAGCGCGGCGCCGACGGTCGTCGCCTGCGCGGGCGGCATGACGAGCGCGAAGGCCTGCGGCAGGAGGAACCGTCCCATCGTATCGGTGATGCCGACCAGCACCGCGCCGACGAGCGCGCCCCACAGCGACCCGATCCCGCCGATCACGATGACGACGAAGGCCAGGATCAGCACCGGCTCGCCCATGCCGACCTGCACCGACTGGTTGACGCCGACCAGGGCGCCGGCAAGGCCGGCCAGGGCGGCGCCCAAGGCGAAGACGATTGTATAGAGCCTCCCGATATCGACGCCCAGGGCCGCCATCATCTCGCGATCGGATGCCCCCGCCCTGATGCGCATGCCGATCCGGGTCCCGGCGATGAGGAGATAGAGGCCTGCCGCCACCGCGATGCCGACGGCGATGATGACGAGGCGGTAAAGCTGGTACTCGATGCCGCCCGGCAAAGTGACGGAGCCCGCCAATGCCGCCGGCATGTCGAGATAGAGCGGAAACGGACCGAAGAGCCAGCGGACCGCTTCCGAGAAGACGAGGATCAGGGCGAAGGTCGCCAGCACCTGGTCGAGATGGTCGCGGTCATAGAGCTTGCGGATGACGACGAACTCGACCAGAGCACCCGCCGCCGCTGCCGCGGCGAGGCTCGCCGCCAGTCCCAGCCAGAAGGAGCCGGTCGCCGCCGCGACCGCGGCGCAGGCGAAGGCGCCCACCATATAGAGCGAGCCATGGGCGAGATTGATGAGCCCCATGACCCCGAAGATCAAGGTGAGCCCCGCCGCCATCAGGAACAAGGTGACGCCGAATTGCAGCCCGTTCAGCAGCTGCTCGACGAAGAGGGCCGGAGACACTTAGAATGCCGCCCTCACCCTGAGGCGCGACCCCCGGCCTTGGGCCGGGGGGAGCCTCGAAGGGTGTGTCGCAGCAGGCTCGCTCTATCCTGATGGACGCTTCGAGGCCCGACTCCGCCGGGCACCTCAGCGTGAGGGACGTTGAGAGACAAGATCATCCCTCCGCCGCTCACATCTTGCAGTCCGCCGCATAGGCATCCTGGTGGTCGGTGAAGGCGGTACCGATGATCTTGTTGGTGATGACGCCGTCTTCCTTCACCACCTCGCGGACATAGATGTCCTGGATCGGATGGTTGTTGTTGCCGAACCTGAACTTGCCGCGCACCGAGGCGAAGTCCGCCGCCTTGAGCGCCGCGCGGAAGCCGTCGGCGTCGGTCACCTTCGCCCTGGCGAGCGCCGACACGATCAGATTGGCCGTGTCATAGCCCTGGCTCGCATAGAGCGACGGCAGACGGCCGTATTCGGACTTGAAGCTTTCCACGAATTTCCGGTTGGCCTCGTTGTCGAGGTCCTTCGACCATTGCGAGGAATTCTTGACCCCCAATGCGGCATCGCCGATGGCCCCCAGCACGTCCTGGTCGAAGGAGAAGCCCGGCCCCATCACCGGGATGGCGACCCCGGATTGCGCATATTGCTTCATGAAGGCGATGCCCATGCCGCCGGGAAGGAAGAAGAACACCGAATCGGCGCCCGACGCCCTGATCTGGGCGATCTCGGCGGCGTAGTCGGTCTGGCCCACCTTGGTGAACAGCTCGCCGGCGAGCTCGCCCTTGTAATAGCGCTTGAAGCCGGTCAGCGCGTCGGTGCCGGCCGGATAGTTGGGCGCCAGGATGAAGGTCTTCTTGTAGCCGGCACCGGAGGCGTAGTTGCCCATTGCCTCGTGGAGATTGTCGTTCTGCCAGGCGACGTTGAAATAGTTCCTGTCGCACCTGGCGCCGGCCAGGGCCGAGGGTCCGGCATTGGGCGAGAGATAGAAGATGTCCTGGGCGACCGCATTGGGCACCACCGCCATGGCGAGATTCGACCAGATGATGCCGGTCAGGATCTGCACCTTGTCGCTCTGGATCATCTTCTCGGCGATCTGCACCGCGAGCTCGGGCTTCTGCGCGTCGTCCTCGATGACGACCTCGACATCCTTGTTGCCCGACTGCTTGAGCGCCAGCATGAAGCCGTCGCGCACATCGACGCCGAGCCCGGCGCCGCCGCCCGACAGGGTCGTGATCATGCCGACCTTGACCGTGTCGGCCGAGGCGGCGCCCGCCGCCATCAGCGCAACGCCCATCGCGCAGGCGAAAAGAACCTTCCTCATGTCTCGCTCCCTTTTCGATCATGTCCGGTTTCCGATCCCGTTTTAGCCGGATTCAGCGCTCGCGGTACAGGCCTGCGTCCTCACGCCGGCGGCCGCTCGTCGGCGATGACCTTGCCGATCTCACCAACCTCGCCAGCGGGCACCGGATGGCCGGTGCCGGGGCGCAGGATCTCGAGGATGATGTCTTCGTTGAGGACAAGGCCCTGGCGCCCGGGTCTCATAGGCGATGCCGCCGAGATCGGCCGTCGCACAGGCCTGGCAGGCGTCGAGGCCGCGCGCTTCGATCTCGGCCTGGAGGCTCGGCGGGAAGGCGGCGCCCGATACCGACGCCTTGCGCAGCGAGGATGCAGAAGTGTCTCCGGACGGCCCTGAGCTTGTGCCGGACCGGGACCGGCCATGAGGGCCGGCCGTCCCCGCCTGGGAAGCGGTGAAGCGTTACTTCAGTGGCCGTGCCGGCGGCCTGCGATGGCGCACACGCAGCGCCAGCAGCGCGTCGCGCTTGCGCCTGGTTTCGGCCTTCACCGCACCAAGAAGAACTTCCTCATAGTCGTATTCGAACCACTCCTCAAAGACAGGCATGACATCCACTCACTGACAAAAAAACCGTTGCCGCAGTAAAACGGTAGCATCCCGGAGGCGCAAAGCCAGCCCCGAAAAACGCGACAAAATGGGCCGAAAAACCTGCGAATTTCGTGCTTTCCGATAGGAAAATCGGCAGGCTGCCGGGCATGAAAATGGCCCTTGACTTCGCAAAGTTGCGAAACGCCGCGCCTCGCCGAAGAGGCCAGATCCTATTTAGGAATATTTTTACTCAGATAACGGACGGTTTTGCCGGACTCCGGCAACAGCCGCCGGCCGACCTCGGCGAAGCCCAGCGCCAGGTGAAAGGCGTCGGAACCGGGATTCGGGGGGTCAAGATTGACCTCGCAGACCACCCTTCTGTGGCCCCGGACGGCGGCTTTCTCGAAGAGGTCCTCATAAAGGGCGCGGGCATAGCCCCTGCCGCGGGCCCGGACCCCCGTGACGATGCGGTCGACATAGACGAAATCCGGGAATCTCGATCGGAACCAGGTGAAATTGGGACTGTCGTAATGCGCCTTCTGGTCGAAGACGACGAGGAAGGCGTCGACATCGCCGATGCGGGTGGCGAGGAAGGCCTCGTCGAGCATGGACCTGAGCCGCGCTTCGTCGAGAAGCGAGGTTTCCACCGCATGGGCATTGTTCAGGGCGAGGATGCGGGCATGCTCGGCCGCGGTGATCGGATGGATCTCCGTCATGCGGGACGGGTCTCCTCGATCTCTTCCGATGCTCCCTTCTCGGCGAGAGCCACGACCACCAGAACCGCCGTGGTGGCCAGACTCAAGACAACCGGCGAAGCGAAGACGGCGCCGAGAAAGACGAGGACCATGGCGACCAGCGCCAGAAGCTGGACCTTCGGCAGGCGTCCGGTGACGGCGCGGCGGAAGAAGAGCGTGCCGACGAGATAGAGCGCCGGTCCGCCGACGATTGCCGCGGCCTTCCCGAGACCGGCATGGCCGTCGGGATGGGCCAGCGCGAACTCGTCGCCGACCGCGGTCACGATGATGCCGGCCACGATGAAGAGATGGATATAGGTATAGGCAAGACGCGCCAGGCGGCCCGGGTCGCCGGACGAGGTGATGCTGTGCGTTCCCCTTTCGGCGCCGGCGTTGAAGTAGATCCACCACATGGCGACGCTCGACAGGAAGGCCGAGAGGAAGGCCAGCACCACGGGCAGGCTCCAGGCCAGGCCGCTGAAAGTGGCTCCCGTGACCAGGACGGATTCGCCCAGCGCGATGATGACGAAGAGGGCGCAGCGTTCCGCCAGGTGGCCGCCCTCGACGTCCCAGTCCGCCGTGGTCGAGCGGCCGAGCCCAGGTGTCCAGAAGCCCTGCGAGGGCCCCAGATATTCTATGGCGAGGGCCGCGATCCAGAGCGCCAGGCGGGCCTCGCCGTCCATGAGGCCGCCCAGGATCCAGAATGAGCCCGAGACGCAGAGCCAGGCGAGGATGCGGCGGAAGTTGAGGGCGAGTGACTCATGGCTCCCAACCCCCCAGAGCATGAACAGCGTGCGGCCGACCTGGATCGACACATGGGCCAGGGCGAAGACGAGGCCCAGGGCGCCGAAGGCCTGGGGGATGGCGGCGGCCAGGATGAGGCCCGCCGCCATGATGGCGAAGAGCATGAGCCGCACCGGCATGCGCTCGGGATCGAGCCAGTTGGTGATCCAGGAGGTGTAGATCCACACCCACCAGACCGCCATCATCAGGAGCAGGGTCTCGACCGCGCCCAGAGGCGAGAAATGAGCGAGGAGCGCGTGCGAGAGCTGGGTTACCGCGAAGACGAAGACCAGGTCGAAGAACAGCTCGACGAACGTGACCCGCGCATGCTCATGGCCTTTGCGGCTGCGCAGCAGATTTCCCAAGCACGCCCCCTATTCCCTCATCCACTGCTCACGCAGCTTCTCGCCGATCATGCAGTCGATCCGCGGCTCGGCCTTGGCGTCGCTCGCCTTGACGAAACCCGCCGGCCGGGCCGCGATCTCCAGGACCAGCTTGCGGCGGATCGCCGAAGCGAGCTTCTGGATATCGGTCACCGGCACCAGGAAGGCACCGGCGCCGCCGATGACGCAATCCTCATAATAGATATCGAGATTCTCGATCGAGGCAAAACCGCCCGCCCGCTTGATCATGATCGGCAGGCCATTGATGGTGACGCCGGCGGCGATCAGCGGGTCGCGGGCGACGTCGACCGGCACTCCCATATTGTTGGGCCCGTCCCCCGATACGTCGATGACCCGGCGCTCGCCGGCGAAGCCATTGCCCTCGAAGCTCGGACCGACATAGTTGAGGCCGTTCGAGATCGAGGTGCCGTGCTCGCGCGTCATGGGCGCCGCCGTCAGACGGTCGGCAAAGGCATGCGCCGCCGCGGCGCCGTCGATGACCGTCCACGGGACGAGCGTCGTCTGGAAGGCGGGCCCCGCCCATTCGACGTAGCTCACAGCGATGCGCCCGCTCGGACCCGACGCTATGGCGGCGATCACGTCCTCGTGGCGGAAGGCCGCCACATAGCCGTTGCGCTGCAGGGCCTGCTCGTCAATGTCCATGGAGCGCGAGACGTCGACGGCGAGCACCAGCTCGAGATCGACCGGCGCCTCGGCCGCCATGGCCGTGAGGGGAACAAGCAGGGCGAAGACCGCCGCGAAGAGCCCGAATGCCGTCCTGAGCATGGCAAAGCCTCTCTTGCCGCGCCGTCCCGTCCGCCAGACTAGGCGACATGCGCACAGCGTCAACAATTTGTCGCGGGCGCCGCCATCACATTGCGGTGGGCATGGCAGGACTGGCAGCGCGGCGGCATGTCCGGTACAGATGCCTGCTCCGGCATCACGAGGTTTCCTCACATGACCAGCGGACAGCGGGCGCGGCGGACGCGCATCGGCATCGTCCTGGCGGCCGCGTCGGCCCTGATGCTCGCCATCAACGACGTCGCGGTGCCCTTCGCCTATGCGCAAGGGTTCGGCGCGGCGACCGTCGTCTTCTTCCGCTTCGCCTTCCTGCTCGCAAGCCTCATGGCGGTGCTGCCGCTCGCCGGCCTGGGCTACCGGCTGCCGCGCGACCATGCGCTGCACGCCACGGGCTCCGGCACCATCGCCGGCATGGCGACGCTCGCCCTTCTCGGCTCCTTCGCGCTCATCCCGGTCAGTCTCGCCCTCATCATCCTCTATACCTATCCCTTCCTCACCGCGCTCTTCGAAAGCGTCCATGCGCGGCGGCCGCCGAGCCTGACCGAGACCGTCTGCCTCGCCGTGGCGCTCGCCGGCATCGGCATCGTGATCGGCCTCGACGAGGTGACGCTCTCTCCGCTGGGACTCCTCCTGGGCTGCGTCTCTTCGGTCGGCTACGCCGCCTCGATCTTCTGGAACAGCGTCAGGCTCAGGAGCGCCGACGGCATCGTCGTCACCTTCCACATGGCGATCTCAGGGTTGGCCGTCACCGCCCTCTTCCTGGCGGCGAGCGGGCGCTTCGCCGCGCCATGGCCGGGCCCCGGCGGCTGGCTGCCTCTCCTCATCGCATGCGTCTTCTTCACCGTCGCCTTCATCGGCATGTACAAGGCTATCGAGCTCGTCGGTGGCGCGCCGACGGCGATGCTGCTCAATCTCGAGCCGGTCTTCGTGATGGTCCTCGCCGCCCTGCTGCTCGGCGAGGCGCTGACCCTGCCGCGTGTCCTCGGCGGCGCCATGGTCATCGGCGCGGTCGTGGTGTCGGAAGCCCGGCGCAGCCGCAGGAATCTCGCCGTCGGGCTTCCCGTCTGACCCTTAGTCGATGCGCCGCCAGCTCCCGGCATCGACGATGTGCCGTTCCGGGAGTCTGTCCTGTTGGTCGCACGGCGCCGGAGAGTCACGCGCGCTCGGGAAAGGCCCTGGCGATGGCGGCCTTGTCTGCCTTTACGACACCCCGCTCGGTGATGAGGCCGGTCACGTATTTCGCCGGCGTGACGTCGAAGGCATAGTTGGCGACGGGCGATCCCGGCGCCACGACGTCGACCGTCTCGATGCGGCCGTCGCCGGTGATGCCGGTGAGCCGCGTCACCTCCTCGCCGGCGCGCTCTTCGATGGGGATCTGCTTCAGCCCGTCATCGATGGTGAAGTCGATGGTCGGCGACGGCAAGGCCACATAGAAGGGCACGCCGTTGTCATGCGCGGCGAGCGCCTTGAGATAGGTGCCGATCTTGTTGGCGACGTCGCCCGAGGCGGTGGTGCGGTCGGTGCCGACGATGCAGAGATCGACCAGGCCGTGCTGCATCAGGTGGCCGCCGGTATTGTCGGCGATCACCGTATGCCTGACGCCGTGATGGCCGAGCTCCCAGGCGGTGAGCGAGGCGCCCTGGTTGCGCGGACGGGTCTCGTCCACCCAGACATGGACCGGAATGCCGCCGTCATGGGCCATGTAGACGGGCGCGGTCGCGGTTCCCCAGTCGACCGTCGCCAGCCAGCCGGCATTGCAATGGGTGAGCACGTTCACGGGTTCGCCCGGTTTCTTTTTCCGCGCGACCTCCTTGATGAGCTCGAGGCCGTGCCGGCCGATCGCCTGGTTGATCGCGACGTCCTCCTCGCAGATCCCGGCGGCGCGCCGATAGGCGCGCCCGGCCCGTTCGCCCGGCGGAAAGTTCCGCAGGGCCTTCATCATCTCGTCCAGCGCCCATCTGAGATTGATGGCCGTGGGCCGCGTCGCGTGCAAAAGCTCATAGGCCTTCGACAGCGCCGCGTCGGAAGGATCGACGCGCGCCTGAAGCGCCATGCCATAGGCGGCCGTGGCGCCGATGAGGGGCGCGCCGCGGACCAGCATGTCCTTGATGGCATGCGCGGCGTCGGCGACGCTGCGCAGCGTCACGGTCTCGAAGCGGTGCGGGAACTTCGTCTGGTCGATGATCTCCACCGACCAGCCGTCCGGATTGAGCCAGATCGTCCGGTAGGGCTTGCCGTCCACTTTCATCGTCACATCGTCCCCGACTGCCGCGGGCGCGACCCTGCGCGCCGGGTCGCGGGCTGTCAACAGATGGCCGCCTCCGGCCCAGGAGGCGGCCATGACGATCTGGGCGGTAGTATCATGCGGCGGCGACGAGGCCCTCCGCCTTGAGCGCCTCCTGGACTTTGGGGCGCGCCGCGACGCGGTCCATGAAGGCCTGCAGGTTCGGGTACTTCTTGAAATTCATGCCGAGAACGTTCACCCAGTTGAGGATGGTGAAGGCATAGGCGTCGGCGGCCGAGAAGCTCTTGCCCAGGATATAGTCATTGTTCTTCAAATGGCCGTCGAGTTCGGCGAAGCGCTTGTCGAGCTTGTCCTTGACGACGGCCTTGGTCTCGGCCGGAGTGTCCTTGTACCACAGCCAGGAGAAGTTCTTGTGCAGCTCGGTGGCGATGAAGGCCAGCCACTGCTGGGCGCGATAGCGCTCGGTGCTGCCCGCCTTGGGCATCAGCCCCGCCTCCGGTTTCCGGTCGGCGAGATACTGCACCACGATATTGGCCTCGGTGAGCAGCGGCTCCCCCTCCTCCAGGCGCAAAGCCGGAACATAGCCGCGCGGATTGACGTCATAGTAATTGGTGCCGTCCTCCAGCTTGTGGCTGGTGAGATCGACCTTGGTGAGATCGAGCGGAAGGCCCGCCTCGCGCGCCACGATATGAGGGGCCAGCGAACAGGCGCCGGGCGAATAATAGAGCTTCATGCTAGTCTCCTTGGACTCGAGGGTTTGATGCAAGTGCATTGACATTAATGCATTTGCATCTATATGTCAAGCTCGACGCAGATCCATGAATTTGGAAGGCAGCCGCGATGGCCGAAGAGACGCGTATCGACAAGGTTTTGCAGGTCTGGGTGAGGCTCATCCGCGCACGCGACAGGATCGTGCGCAATGTCGAGGCGGCCGCGAAGGCCAAGGGGTTCCCGCCGATCGCCTGGTACGACGTTCTGCTGGAGCTCTCGCGCGAGGGCGGGCGCAGGCTGAGGCCGGTGGAACTCGAGAAGGAACTGCTCGTCGCTCAATACAATCTCTCGCGCCTGCTCGACCGGATGGAGGAAGCCGGTCTCATCGAGCGCGCCGCCTGCCCCGGCGACGGACGTGGCCAGATGATCTCGCTCACCGCGCAAGGCCGCGCGATGCAGAAACGCATGTGGCCTGCCTTGCGTGAAGCGGTCGAGGAGCATGTGGCGCCAAATCTCTCTGAGCGTGAGCTCGGTCTGCTGGTGCGGCTTCTCGGCGCCATCGGCGGCAGCCTGAGGCCGGAAGCCGGCGGCGACTCGGCCGGCTGCGACGCCGCTTGACCGGCGTGCCGCGCGCTTTCCGGACGCCCAAGACGCCGCGTCATTAAGAGTCCATAAAGAACCCTTTGAAGCTCCACGCGAATTCTATCGTTCGGGTCCATTTTTTTCTTGAATGCGACAGGAGAATCTATCATATCCCGGCTGCCCAAAGTCGCACGTGCCTGTGGGCGTCCCCCGGATCCTCAAGAAGGTCTCCGGGCCGGTACTAGGGACATGATCCCTAGCGGTCGAAATCCAAGACCGCGGACGCCTTGAAGCAACGACGGTGCGGGCTTTTTTGGTCTCGGACTGACTGGTCCAACAGTCGGCGTTACTGAAGAGGCACCACTTTCCTTGCCAGCAGTGCGGAAGGGACAACCCTCCAAGCCAAGGCAGACAAACCGCGGTGAATGCGAGGCGCTCGCGCCCGGACAGTCATCGCACCCGACGGCCCGAAAAGGCGGCCGGCTTGTTCCCGTCTCCATCGCGGGGGCGAGCCTCAGGCCATCTCCAGAGGCCATCCACTGCACCCTTCCGGGGAGTACCGCCTATGGCCACGCAACGCATGATCGACTTCCTCGCCGACCGACGACCCGAGGGCCCCTGCCTCGTCGTCGACCTCGAGGTCATCCGCGACAATTACCTCCGCTTCGCCCGCGCGATGCCCGCAACCCGCATCTTCTATGCGGTGAAGGCCAATCCGGCGCCCGAGGTGCTGTCGCTGCTCGCCGGCCTCGGCTCCTGCTTCGACACGGCTTCGGTTCCCGAAATCGAAATGGCGCTGGCCGCCGGCGCCACGCCCGAGCGCATCTCCTTCGGCAACACGATCAAGAAGGAGCGCGACGTCGCGCGCGCCCACCGCCTCGGCGTCACGCTCTATGCCGTCGACTCCGTCGAGGAAGTCGACAAGGTCGCCCGCGCCGCGCCCGGCGCCAGGGTCTTCTGCCGCATCCTGACCGATGGCGACGGTGCGGACTGGCCCCTGTCGCGCAAGTTCGGCTGCTCGGCCGGGATGGCGATCGACGTGCTCGACCGCGCCCACCGGCTCGGCCTCCAGGCCTATGGCGTCTCCTTCCATGTCGGCTCGCAGCAGACGAGGACCGAAGGCTGGGATTGCGCCTTGGCGCAGTCGGCGCAGATCTTCCGCACCCTGGCCGAGCGCGGCATCACCCTGTCGATGGTCAATCTCGGCGGCGGCTTCCCGACCCGCTACCTCAAGGAGGTCCCGGCCGTCGGCGCCTATGCCCAGGGCATCGAGCAGTCGCTCGCCAGGCATTTCGGCAACGCCATCCCCGAGACGATCATCGAGCCCGGCCGCGGCATGGTCGGCAATGCCGGCGTGATCAAGGCCGAGGTGGTGCTGGTGTCGAAGAAGCACGCCGACGACAAGGCGCGCTGGGTCTATCTCGACATCGGCAAGTTCGGCGGCCTCGCCGAGACGATGGAGGAGGCGATCCGCTATCCGATCCTCTCGGCGAGGGACGACGACGCGCTGGGTCCCTGCATCATCGCCGGGCCGACCTGCGACAGCGCCGACGTGCTCTACGAGAAGACGCCTTACGACCTGCCGCTCACCCTGACGGTGGGCGATGAGGTGCTGATCGACAATACGGGCGCCTATACGACGACCTATTCGACGGTCGCCTTCAACGGCTTCCCGCCGCTCGAGACCTACATCATCTGACCCATCCACCCACCGACCCGAGGTGTCCGCCGGAAGGCGGACACCGGAGGTGTAATGGAGGCCGCAATGGTCACCATCACGCCTGAAATTGCCGCCGACCTTTCCGCCCGCGAAGTCCTGCTCGACCGCGCCTTTGGCAAGCGCGAGCGGCGGCGCAAGACGTCCGAGCGCCTGCGCGAGGGCCGCCTTCCGGCGGAAGGCCTCGCTTTCGCGGCCCGCAACCGGCGCGGCCGGCTCATCGGCACGCTGCGCCTGTGGAACATCATCGCAGGCTCGGCGGGCCCCGCTCTGCTGCTCGGTCCGCTCGCCGTCGACTGCGCCTATCAGAAGCGCGGCATCGGCGCCGAGCTGATGCGGCATGGGCTGGCCGAGGCGAAGCGGCTCGGCCACAAGGCCGTGCTGCTGGTCGGCGATCAACCCTATTACGGCCGCTTCGGCTTTTCGCGCCGAGGGATCGAAGGCCTCGGCCTGCCGGGCCCGGTCGAGCTCGACCGCTTCCTCGGCCTCGAGCTCGAGAACGGCGCGCTTTCGGGCGCGGAAGGCCTGATCTCGGCCGGCGGCCGGATGATCCAGGCCGACGAGGCCGAAGCGGCGCGCCGGACGGCGTAGCAAGCGCGCGCTTCTTTCCTCTCGCTCATCCCGCCGGGCGTGGCGCTTTATTCGGCGACCGGCTCTTCCGCCGGTTCACCCGCCATAGGATTTGGGCAGGCCGAGCGCGCGCTCGGCCAGGAAGGACAGAATGAGGTTGGTCGAGATCGGCGCGACCTGATAGAGGCGGGTCTCGCGGAACTTGCGCTCGACGTCGAACTCCTCGGCGAAGCCGAAGCCGCCATGAGTCTGGAGGCACGCTTCGGCCGCTTCCCATGAGGCGTCCGCCGCCAGCAGCTTCGCCGTATTGGCCTCGATGCCCGGATCCCGGCCGGCGTCGTAAAGGGCCGCGGCGCGATAGACGACCGCCTCCGCCGCCAGCATATGGGCAAAGGCCCTGGCGAGCGGGAACTGCACGCCCTGGTTCCTGCCGATCGGCGCCCCGAAGACCTCGCGCTCGCGCGCATAGGCCGAGCCCTTGTCGAGGAACCACTTGGCATCGCCGATGCATTCGGCGCCGATCAGGATGCGTTCGGCGTTCATGCCCGAAAGGACATAGCGGAAGCCCTTGCCCTCCTCGGCGATGAGCGCGTCCGCGGGTATGCGCGCATCGGCGAAGAACACTTCCGTCGTCGAGTGGTTGATCATCGTCCGGATCGGCCTGATGGTGACGCCCCTGCCGAGCAGCGGCCGCAACTCGACGAGAAACACCGAGAGCCCGTCGGTGCGCCTGGCCGCCGTCTCGCGCGGCGAGGTGCGGGCGAGGACGAGCATCAGGTCGGAATGCTCGGCGCGCGAAGTCCATATCTTCTGGCCGTTGAGAACATAGCCGTCGCCGTCGCGCCGCGCCGTGGTCTTGAGCGCCAGCGTATCGGTGCCGCTGGCCGGCTCGGTGACGCCGAAGGCCTGCAGCCTGAGAGAGCCGTCGGCGATCTTCGGCAGATAATGCCGCTTCTGCTCGGCGCTGCCATGGCGCAGGATCGTGCCCATCGTGTACATCTGCGCATGGCAGGCGGCCGCATTGCAGCCATTGCGGTGGATCTCCTCGAGGATGACGGCGGCGGCCGTGAGATCGAGGCCCGAGCCGCCATACTCTTCCGGGATCATGGCCGCGAGATAGCCGGCCCTGGTCAGCGCGTCGACAAAGGCCAGGGGATAGGCGCGCTCGCGGTCGCAGCGGCGCCAATATTCGCCCGGAAAGGCGGCGCAGACCTTCTGCACGCCCGAGCGCAGGGAATCGAGATCGGAATTGAGGTCGTTGACCGACGTGATCACTTCGGCGGCTCCCTGTCCGTGGGCGTGAATTCGGCCCGCAGCCGCGGTCCGTGCTCATCGAGCGCCGGCACGTGCGCCGGTCGCGCGCCGGCGATGCGGACCGGAAGATCGGCGAGCAGCGCCTCGCCGCCGGCGAAGAGCGCCCTCTGGCCGCGCAGCTGCGGATGGCGGTCGAGGCCGGCGACGGAGTTCAGGCCGGCGCAGGCGATGTGCTTGCGGCGCAGGAGATCGAGCAGCTCGCCGCGCGGATAGCGCGCGAAGCAGCGCTCGATATGCTGGTCGAGCCGGGGACGGTTGCGCACCCGGTCCTCGTTCTCGAGGAACAGGGCGTCCGTCCCGAGCTCGGGCCGGCCCAGCACCTCGGCGCAGAAAGCCCGGAATTCGCGGTTGGACTGTATGGCGATGAGCAATTCGCCATCCGCCGCACTGTAGACGCCATAGGGCGCGAGGGTGGGATGGCGCACACCCATGCGCTGCGGTGCTGCGGCGGCGTAGCGCTGGTAAAGCAATGGAACATTCATCCAGTCGGCCATCACGTCGAACATGGCGATCGACAGGTCGGTGCCGGCGCCGGTGCGTCCGCGCAGCAGCAAGGCGCGCAGGATCCCTGAGAAGGCGGTGAGGCCGGTGGCGATGTCGCAGATCGATATGCCGACGCGCGCCGGCGAGTCGGCGGTGCCCGTCACCGCGCAGAGGCCGCTCTCCGCCTGAACCAGCAGGTCGTAGGCTTTCATCTCCGCATAAGGCCCCTCGCGGCCATAACCGGTGATCTCGCAGGTGACGAGGCCGGGATTCTCCCTGCGCAGGTCCGGCCCCGTCAGGCCCTTGCGCTCCAGGGCGCCGGGCGCGAGATTGTGCAGGAGCACGTCGGCCCGCGCCAGCATGCGCCGGAGCAGCGCCAGGTCGTCTTCGGCGGCAAGGTCGAGAACGATCGATTCCTTGCCGCGGTTCAGCCACACGAAATAGGCGCTGCCGCCATTCGCGGCGCGGTCGTAGCTGCGGGCGAAATCGCCGCCCTCGCGCTCGATCTTGATCACCCGCGCGCCGGCATCGGCGAGGAGCAGGCCGCAATAGGGGGCCGCCACCGCCTGCTCGATCGAAACGACGGTGATGCCTTGAAGCTCGCCGCCCAGGGACATTCAGACCGCTCCTCTCGTCACAGAACCCCTCCGCGACCGGATGCCGGCGCTCGGCCCGCCGCCAGAAATTCGGTCACCTTGCCGTCCTCGAGCACGAAGATCCGGTCCTTGTCGTTCCTGACGAAACCCAGGCGCTCATAGAAGCGTTCGGCCCCCGCATTGGCGCGGTCGACCTCGAGCTTGATGAAGCGCGCGCCCCTGGCGCGGCCGCGGCGCGCCGCCTCGCGCAGGAGCTCGAGGCCGACGCCGCCATTGCGGGCACGGGCATGGACGAAGAGATCGACCACATAGAGCCCCCTCGCGTCGCGCCAGGTCGAATAGGTGAGGAGCGCCAGACAGGCGCCCATCAGACCCTTCTCGTCCTCGGCGACGGTGACGTCGATCAGGTCGCGGTTGGCGATGAGGCTTTCGGGCGCGAGCCTCGGAACCAGGCCTGCTCCGGTGTCGCGAGCGAGGCCCCGCACCATCGCCACCACCTGCGGCGCATCCGCGTCGCGCATCGCCCTTATGGCGAGCGTCACGATGCGAGCCCCGCGAGCAGCGACGCCAGATTGACGCCGAGGCTGGGCGATGGATAGCCGCCCTCCTGGACCACCAGCATCGGGAGCTCCAGCGCGGCGATGTCGCGCCCGATCGTGGCGAATTCCTCCGTCGCGATGGCGAAGCCCTGGAAGGGATCGTCGACCGCGATATCGAGCCCCGCGGCGAGGACGAGCAGGCTCGGCCGGAAGTCGGCGACCCGCCGCAGCGCCAAGGAGAGGCTCGAGCGATAGTCGTCGATCCGGGTGCCGCGCGCCAGCGGCAGGTTGAGATTGAACCCTTCGCCCTCGCCTCTTCCCGTCTCCGCGGCATAGCCCCAGAAGAAGGGATAGAAGCGTGCCGGATCGACATGGAGCGACACGGTGAGGACGTCGGCGCGGTCATAGAAGATCGCCTCGGTGCCGTTGCCGTGATGGACGTCGACATCGAGGATGGCCACGCGCCGTCCCGCCCGCGTGAGGATCTCCGCGGCCAGCGCCGTATTGTTGACGTAGCAGAAGCCCGCCGCGACGTCGGCGGCCGCATGATGGCCGGGCGGGCGGCAGAGCGCATAGACCAGGCGCTCGCCCGCCAGCAGCAGCGAGGCCGCATGAGCCGCCGTCGCGGCGCTGGCCCGGGCGGCGTCCCAGGTCCTGTCCATGATCGGGCAGGACCCGTCGCCCAGATGGTAGCCGCACTGGCCGACGACGGCATCGGGATAGCCGGCGGGGGCCAGGCTCGGCCGGCCGAGCGCATGGATGTTGGGAGCGGGATATTCCGCTGCGTCCGGCTGACGATGCCAGCGCTCCCACAGCGTGTCCATGAAAGCGAGATAGCGCGGGTCATGGACGAGCGACAATGTCTCGTTGCCGATGCGCGGCGGCGCAACGATCGAGCTTCCGGTCCGCTTCACGCCCGCGAGCAGCATGTCGATGCGCTCGGGCCGCTCCGGCATGGGCTTCGGCCTGCCGGCGACGATGAAGCTCGGCGGATCGTGCAGACGTTGCATGTCGTCGAAGACGGTGAACATGATTTGCCCTTGCAGTGACGGCTCTGCCAGCGCGCGTCCCGGCGAAGTGGACTCACTTCGCCGAAAAGGACTCGCGCCAAAATCAGTATTCTGGAGCAAATCCTTATCGCCAAAGTCTTCAACTTTGGCGGGATTTGCTCTAGTAGCTCAGTCTCGGCGATGACGCCAGATCACGGACTTGAGCCTATGACCAAGCAGCCCCTTCCCCAGAGCATCACCACGGCCGGCGCCAACCTGCCCAAGGCCAAATGGGCCAGGGGCAGCTATATCCACGATGCGGACGGCAAGCAGTATATCGACGGTTCGAGCGGGCCGGCCGTCTATTGCATCGGCCATGGCAATGAAGAGGTCAATGCCGCGATCGCCGACCAGCTCAAGCGCATCGCCCATGGCTATCGCTACAATTTCACCACCGACGCGCTGGAGGAGCTGACCGAGATCGTCGCGCAGAAATGCGGCGGCAGCCTCAGGCACATGGTCTTCGTCACCGGCGGCTCGGAAGCCGTCGAGAGCTGCCTCAAGCTCGCGCTGCAATATCATGCGGCGCGCGGCGAGATGAGCCGGCGGCGCTTCATCGCGCGGGAAAGGTCGTGGCACGGCAACACGATCGGCGCGCTCTCGGTCTCGGGCTTCCGCGAGCGGCGCGCCGCCTTCGAAGGCGCCCTCGTCCCCGCCTCGTTCCTTTCGCCCGCCAATGTCTACCGCCCGCCCGAAGGCGCCGGCCCCGAGACCACGGCGGAAGCCTGCGCCCAGGAGCTCGAGGACGAGATCCTCCGGCTCGGCCGCGAAAATGTCGCCGCCTTCATCTTCGAGCCGGTCGTCGGCGCGGCCGGCGCCTGCGTCCCGGCTCCGGCAGGCTATGCCAGGAGAGTGCGCGAGATCTGCGACCGGCATGGCGTGCTCCTCATCGCGGACGAGGTCATGTCGGGAGCCGGGCGCTGCGGCCCCTGGCGGGCGCTCGCCCATGACGGGGTCGAGCCCGACATCATGTCGGTCGCCAAGGGGCTGGCGGGAGGCTACCTGCCGCTCGGCGCCGCCGTCTATTCGCAGAAGCTCGCCGATGCCTTCGCGCCCGTCCATGGCGGGCCGCAGACCGGCCATACGTTCACCGGCCACACCGCCTGCTGTGCCGCGGGCGTCGCGGTGCAGAGAATCGTGACGCGCGAGAAGCTCGTCGAACGGGTCATGGAATGGGGGCCGAAGCTTCAGGCCATGATGGCGGAGGCGACCTCAGGCATCGAGGCGGTGGGCGATATCCGCGGCCGCGGCTTCTTCCAGGCGGTCGAGCTGGTCAAGGACCGCACGACCAAGGCGCCGTTCCCGGCCGAGCTCAAGCTCTATCTGCGCATACGCCAGCAAGCCCTTGAAAACGGACTCATCTGCTATCCGGTCGGCGGCAATGCCGACGGCGTCGCCGGCGACTGCGTCATCATCGCCCCGCCCTATAATGCATCGGAAGACGAGCTCCATGAGATCGTCGACAAGATGGCGAAGTCGATCCGCCAGGTGCTCGCCGGGACAGGCTGACCAAGGCCGGCATTCACGGCCGCCTCAGGGCAAGGAGCCCGGCTCGCCATTGCCGGACAGGATCAGCGCCGACCCGCGCAAGGCGTTGCGGAAGGCGTCGTCGAAACTGACGTCTTCGGCCGTCCAGGAATGGACCGCCTGGCCGTCGAAGAGCTTCCACTCCGCCGCCCAGCCCGGCGCGCCCCTGTTCCAGACGAGACTGCCGAGCAGGGCCAGATCGGCTCCCATGCCTTTGGTGAGGAGATCGAGGCCGGACGGCTGGGCGGCGGCGAGGGCATCCGCGGTCAGGCCCTCCCTGGCGAGATCGGCCTCGCTCGGCAGCGTGACCTGCATGCCGGTCTGCCAGGAGGCGGCTGCGAGCGCCTCGCGCTGGTCGATGCCGCGGGTTCCGTCGCCCGACAGCACATATCTATTCGATCCGTTGTCGATGGCCAGGAAGAAGGCCAGGTTCGGACGCGCCGTCGTCCACGGCTTGCGGCCGAGAGTCGCGAGGGCGGCGTCCACCTTCGGCGGGTCGAAGGTGATGGTCAGAACATAGGGCCGGTCGCGCGTGCCCTGCTCGTCATGGACCTGCCGGCCGGCGAGACGGTCGCGATAGCTGTACTCGGTGGCAAGGCCCGTGGCGCTCGCCGCGATCTTCCGGGCCTGCGGATCGGCGAGAAGCCGTGCATCGCCCGATACCTTGGCGAGGACGTCGAGCAGACACTCTGGCGCCGCGGGAATGCGGTATCGTCGCGTATGCCGGTGACCAGGGTGCGGCCGCGATAGAGATCGCTCGTCTCGGCGGAAAGGGCGGCGCCGCCCGCCACCAGGACAAGCAGCACGGCATGAATGATACGGTTCATAGAACCTCCCTTTACCTGAAAGGCGTCCAGATCACCTGATCTATATGCGCGGCACCCGTCGCCAGCATGACGAGGCGGTCGAGGCCGAGCGCCACGCCCGATGCTTCCGGCATATGCTCCAGAGCCTCGAGAAAGGTCTCGTCGATCGGATAGCTCTCGCCATAGAGCCGTTGTTTCAGCGCCATGCCGGCCTCGAATCGGCGTCGCTGCTCACCGGCATCGGTCAGTTCGCCGAAGCCATTGGCGAGCTCGACCCCTGCGGCATAGAGCTCGAAGCGCTCGGCAACCCGCGGATCGCGCGGGCTCACCCGCGCCAGCGCCGCCTCCACGGCCGGATATTCGAAGAGGACGGTCGGCCGCCCCTGCCCCAGCCGCGGCTCGACCCGCTCGACCAGGATGCGGCTGAAGATGTCGGACCAGGAATCGTCGGCGGCGAAAGCGACCCCTTGCTTCAGCGCCTGCGCCGCCAGCGCGTCGCGGTCCGATCCGCGCGGCCTCAGCGTCGCCATGAGGTCGATGCCGGCGTGACGCGCGAAAGCTTCCGCCACGGTCACGGTCTCGGCCCCGGCGAGCGGATCGCACGGCCTGCCGCGCCAGGCGAGCCCGTTTCCGGCCGCGCGGGCCGCGACGCGCAGGAGTGCGAGCGTGTCGGCGATGATCCGCTCATAGGGTTCGTTCGCGCGATACCATTCGAGCATGGTGAATTCCGGCGCATGCAGCGGCGTGCGCTCGCGGTTGCGGAAACAGTGGACCACGCTGAAGATGCGCGTCTCGCCCGCCGCCAGGAGCTTCTTGCAGGCGAATTCGGGAGAGGTGTGAAGATAGCGCGGCGCGCGCGTGCCGTCGGGATGGACGAACGCGGCCTCGAAAGCATGGAGATGCGTCTCGTTTCCGGGCGAGACCTGGAGCGCCCCGCAATCGACCTCGATGAAGCCCTCGCCGGAGAACCAGTCGCGGATGGCGGCCAGAATGCGCCCGCGGCCCATGAGGAAGGACCGCCTGTCGGCATGGATGTCGGCGCGCCACCAGGGCAGATCAGGGCTCAAAAGGGGAACTCCGGCGGGGCTTGGCTTATGGCGGGACGGCTGCTAATACCCGCCCGACCCTCAAACCATAGCATTATCAATAGAGAAATTTCGTGGCCAAGATCATCGCAAGCGCCGTGCGCAAAGGCAATGTCATCGAGCATGAGGACGGCAAGCTCTATGTCGTCCTGAAAGCCGAGAGCTTCCATCCCGGCAAAGGCACGCCGACCACCTCCATCGACATGCGCCGCATCTCGGACGGGGTGAAGACCGTGATGCGCTACAAGACGACCGACCAGGTCGAGCGCGCCTTCGTGGAGACGCTGCCCTTCAACTATCTCTATCAGGACGGCGATCAGTATGTGTTCATGAACCCGGAGAACTTCGAGCAGATCCACCTGCCGGCCGACCTCATCGGCGACGGCGCGGCGTATCTCCAGGAAAACATGGAATGCATGATCGCGCTGTTCAACGGCGTGCCGATCTCGATCGAGCTGCCGCCGCGCGTGACGCTCGAGATCGTCGACACCGAGCCCGTCATCAAGAACCAGACGGCGGCGTCCTCCTTCAAGCCGGCGGTGCTCTCCAACGGCGTGCGCACAGCGGTGCCGCCCCATGTCGCGACCGGCACCCGCGTGGTGATCTCGACCGACGACGGCTCCTATGTCGAGCGCGCCAAGGACTGATATCTAGAGCAAATTCCGCCAAAGGCCTGCCCCGGACCCGATCCGGGATTGCAGACTTTGGCGATAAGAATTTGCTCCAACATATCGATTGGCGCGAATCCTTTTCGGCGAGGTGAGTCCACCTCGCCGGGATGCGCGCTAGTCTCCGATTTCCGGATAGAGCGCCCTGGCCAGATCGCGCACCGCCTGTGCCGTGCGCGGGCCGAAGCCGATCATGTAAGGTCCGTCGAGCACGATGAGGCTTCGCGTCCCGGCCGCCGGCGTCGTCTTGAGCGCCGGGATCGAGAAGACATGGTCGGCGGTGGGGCCTCCCTTGCCGTCGCTCATCATGAGGATGGCGTCGGGCGCGGCTTCGAGCAGATATTCCTCCGACGCCGCCTTGTAGCCCTGCATCGCGCTCATCGGATTGACGCCGCCCGAATAGCGGATGATCGCATCGGCCGCGGTCCCCGCTCCCGCGGCGCTCAAGCGGGTGAGGCCGTGAAAGAACACCACCTTCTTGCGCTTCTCGCGCGGGATGGCCGCGGTGAGGCTCGCCGCCCCGGCGAAATCGGCGAGCACGGCCGCCTGCAGGCGCCTGCCCTCGTCATCGAGATCGAGAGCCGCGGCAATGAGCGCGATCTTCCGGGCAATGCCCTCGGGCGAATTGTCCTCGGGCACCAGCAGCAGCGGAACCGAGGTCTCCTTCAGGACTTCGACCACCGGCGGGGGGCCGATATCCTGCGACGCGATGATGAGGTCGGGACCCAGGGCGAGAACACCTTCCGGGGACAGCGACCGGCGATAGCCGACATTGGGCTTCGCCGCCGTCTCGGCCGGATAGCGGCTGCTGCGGTCGACGCCCACGACGCGCCCGCCCGCCCCCAGCGCATAGACGATCTCGGTCACGTCAGGCCCCAGCGTCAGCAGACGCCGGGCCTGCCCGACATCGACGCGCCGTCCCAGCGCGTCGATGACGGTCTCGGCCGACGCCGACGACATCAAGCAGATCAGGAAGAGGATGCTCCAGGCCGTCCAGGCGGGCCTGACGGTGAGAGAATAAGCCAATGGAATCATCCTTTTATGGACTCTTTATGAGATTCTGATTCAATCGTCAGATAATACTTGACTATATTAGTCGGAATTAAATAAGCAAGAGGCGCGACGGCCCGCAAGGCCCCGGAACGCATCAATCCGAGCCCGCCAGACCCTTTCGGTTGCAGCCAGCCATTCAATCCCTCGCAAGAAGGAGATGTGGCTGTGCCACACGCAAGCAAGACCGTCCTCATGGCGGGAACCGCCATCCTTTCCCTTCTCGTCCTCCATCCCGCGCCGGCATCGGCGCAGACGAAGCCCGAATCCAAACCGCCCGCCGAGACGCAGGACGAGGCCGAGCCGCCGGAAGCCAAGGCCAGCCGCGACGGCGGCCTGCTCGACGAGATCACCATCTCGGCGATCATGATCGACCAGGCGGTCATCGATTCGCTGTCGGGATCGAGCTATGTCGGCGAGACGGACCTCGAACGCATCCAGGCCAACACGCCGGCCGATATCTTCAGGACGATGCCGGGCGTCGCCGCGACGCCCAATGGCGACGATCCGGCGACCGCCATCAACATCCGCGGCCTCCAGCAATATGGCCGCGTCGTGGTGACGCTCGACGGCGCGCGCCAGGACTACTGGCGCGTCGGCCATGGCTCGGGCTCCTTCTATATCGAGCCCGACCTCCTCAAGGCGGTGACCGTGATCCGCGGCCCGGTTTCGAACGCCTACGGATCAGGCGGCATCGGCGGCCTCGTCGCCTTCGAGACCAAGGACGCGGGCGACTTCCTGAGGCCCGACGAGCAATATGGAATCAGCGAGAAGCTCGGCTACGAGACCAATGGCGACGGCTTCACCACCAGCACCACCGCCGCGATCCGCCCGCATGAGAACTTCGACATCATCGGCAACTTCAACTGGCGCGACCGCGAGCCCTATGACGACGGCAATGGCGATGAAGTGCGCTGGACCGGCGAGGAGGTGACGAGCGGCTATGGCAAGGTGACGTTCCGCCCGGCCCCGGGCCACGAGTTCAAGCTCGGCGCCATCATCCAGAAATACGATGACTATGTGACGGGGGCCAGCGGATCGAACAACTTGAGGCTAAGCCGCTACGACGCCGACACGACCAACGACACCTATACCGCCAAATACACCTATTCCCAGCCCGACGACCGGCTCCTCGATTATTCCATCACCGCCTATCACAACAAGACCAGGGCCGAGCAGACGCAGGTCTGGCCGCCGGAATCGGCGGGCAATTTCCGGTATTACGACGTGCGCACCACCGGCATTTCCGGGCACAATTCCTCGCGCTTCGACGCCTTCGGCCTCGCCCACACGCTGACCTATGGCGGCGACTACTATTTCCTCGAAGGTGAATCGTCGGCCTCGCATTTCGGACAGGGCGAGGCCTCAGCCTATGGCGGCTTCCTGCAATGGATCGGCGAGTACGGCACCTGGCTCGAGCTCATCGCCGCGATCCGCTATGACGGCTATCATCTCGAGGGCCTGACCAAAGGCACGACGAGCGTCCCACCCGAGGAAAAAACGATGACCGGCGATCAGGTCTCGCCGCGCTTCACGGTGGGCGTGACGCCCTTCACCGGCTTCCAGCTCTATGGCGGCTATTCGGAAGGCTACCGCGCGCCGGGCCTCCAGGACGTGTTCCGCGGCGCCGGCGCCCATGGCACGGCAGATGCCTACATCCCCAATTTCAGCCTGAAGCCGGAAGTGGCCAAGAGCTGGGAAGCCGGCGTCAATCTTAAATATGACAGCCTCTTCACCGAAGGCGACCTGCTGCGCGGCAAGTTCAACGCCTTCTACACCAAAGTCTACGACTATATCGAGACCGACTTCTCGCTCCCGAGCAGCGTCGAGCCGCGCATGACCGACAATATCGGCACCGCGCGCCTCAAGGGCGTCGAGGCCGAGGTGATCTACGATCTCGGCTGGAGCTTCGTCAATCTCACCGGCGCTCTCATCGATGCCGAGCTCATCGACGCCGACAATCCCAAATACGAAGGCCAGCCGCTCGACAATACGCCGCTCGACAAGTTCTCGGCCACGTTGGGCTTCCGCGCCTTCGAGGATCGACTGATCTTCGGCGGCCAGTTCCTGGCCATCGGAGAGATCAAGCGCACCCAGCGCTCGGCGGGCACGGGTCCGGGCCAGGTCGACGGCCCGGCCCAATACAGCGACGGATTCGAGCTCGTGAACCTGTTCGCCAACTGGACCGTGTCGGACAACTTCAAGATCGATTTCGCGGTCGAGAACCTGTTCGACGTCGCCTATACCGATCCGGAAAGCGCATGGGCCTATGATTCCTTCGTCGAGCAAGGCAAGGGCCGGACCTTCAAGATCAGCCTCACCACGCGCTTCGGCGGATGATAGGATGGATGCATGAACGATCTCCATTGCGAGGCCCGGATCGCCATCGCCCGGCCCACGGACTATATCGAGCGGATCGCCGACCGGCTGCTGAGCTTCGATGCGCATGGCGAGGAGAGTGGAACCAGGCTCCGGTTCCGCTTTCCCTTCGGCAGCGCCGTGCTCGACCTCGCGGACGAGGCCATGGCCGTGAGCCTCGACGCCTCCAACGCCGACCGGCTGGCGCGGCTCAAGGACATCGTGACGACGGCGATCGAAGTCCATGCCAGGAAGGCCAATCCGCGCATCGTCTGGCGAGGCGATCTCGCGGGCGACAGGCGTCTTGCCCAGTTCCGGCGGATGCAAGTTGCCGGTTCACGCGATGTGACGCCGCATATGCGGCGCGTCACGCTCCGCGGCGACAACCTCGCGCGTTTCGCCGAGTTCGGCGGCCTGCATGTCCGCCTGCTGTTTCCGACGCCCGAGGTGCCCGAACCGGTCTGGCCCGAGGCCGGTCCCAATGGCCTGCCGGTCTGGCCGGACGAGAGCCGCCGGGCGCCGGCGCGCGTCTACACGATCCGCAGGCTCGACGTCGCGGCGGGCCTGATCGAGATCGATTTCGTCATGCACGGCGATGACGGCATCGGCTCGGCCTGGGCGGCTTCGGCGCGACCCGGCGACGGCGTCGGCCTCATGGGCCCGCTCGGCCGGCCGGTCCGCCATGCACGATGGTACGTGCTGGGCGCCGACGAAACGGGGCTGCCCGCATTGGCGCGCATTCTCGAAGGCCTGCCTCCCGAGACCGAAGGCTCGGCCTTCATCGAGGTCGCCGACGCCGCGGAGGAGCAGGCCATTGCTCGTCCGCGCGGCTTCGCCGTGCACTGGATTCACCGCAACGGCATACCGCCGGGCGAAGACCCGCGCCTGGCCGAGACGGTCTGCGCCGTGGCGCGGCCCGCGCAAGGGACGTGCTTCAGCTGGTTCGCGGCCGAAACGGAAGCGGCGAAGCGCGTGCGCGAGCACTGGCGCGGGCATCAGGGTCTCGGGCGGGACGAGACGCTGGCCGCGGCCTATTGGCGGCGCGGTGCGCTCGGGCCGATGGCCGGATGAGCTTCCCCGCCTCGCCAGGGCGTGGCCTTCACCGCCTGAAAAGTGCCACCGTCTCGACATGCGCCGTGAAGGCGAACTGGTCGACCGGCGTGGCGCGCGCCAGACGGTAGCCGCCTTCGATCAGGAGGCGCGCGTCGCGGGCGAAGCTCGCCGGGTCGCAGGAGACGGCGACCACCGCCTTCACTTCGGATTTTGCCAGTTGCCGGGCCTGCGCCTCGGCGCCCGCCCGCGGCGGGTCGAAGACGACCGCATCGAACCGATCGAGCTCGCGCGCCGTCAGGGGCTCGCGGAGGAGATCGCGGGCCAGCGCCTCGACCGGCTTCAGGCCCGGCGTGCGCCGCGCCGCTTCGGCCAGCGCAGCGACCGCCGCCCTGTCGCTGTCGGCGGCGAAGACCCGGGCCGTTTCCGCCAGGCGCAGCGCGAAGACGCCGACGCCCGAGAACAGGTCGGCCAGGCTCTTCGCCTTGCCCAGATTCTCCATGACCAGAGCCGCAAGCGCCGTCTCCCCGGCTCTCGTCGCCTGCAGGAAGGCGCCGGCAGGGAGGCGCAGCCTGGCTTTGCCGATGCCGATCTCGGGCGGGATGCTCGTCACCAGGGGATCGCGGTTGAGCGAGAGCCGGGCCAGTCCCTCGTCATGGAGCAGCGCTGCCAGTCCGGGCGAAGGCTTCCGCTTCGTCGCGATATCGACGTCGACGCCGTTGTCGGCGGCGGCGAAGGCGACGTCGCAATCGCCGACGATGCCGCCGATGCGCCGGGCGATGCGCGGCGCCTGAGCCAGGGCCGGCACCAGGATGGGACAGCGGTCGAGCGGATGGACGTCATGGCTGCGTGCCGCATTGAAGCCGGCCACGATGCCGGACGTCGTCCTCACGGCATGCAAGGTGGCACGCCGGCGTCCCTCGCCTTGAGCGTCGATCAGGAGCTCGATCTCGGCCGCGATGCCCTGGTTGGCGAGCGCGGTCACCAGAAGCCCGCGTTTCCATTCGCGATAGGCTTGCGCCTGCCAATGCTGGATCTGGCAGCCGCCGCATCGGCCGAAATGAGGACAGAAGGGCGCGATACGCTGCGGGCTCGGCGTCAGGACCTCGCGCAATCGCGCACGCGCGCCCGCGATCTCGGCTTCGACCGCCTCGCCCGGCAAGGCATAGGGCACATAGACGACGCGTCCCGCCGTTTCGCCGACGGCCTCGCCGTGGCGCCCCATCTCCGTCAAGGATATCCTTGTCACCCCGTGCTCTCGGGGTAGGCGAGCGCCACCGCATAGCCCTGGTTCAACCGCACCGTCACCAGTCCCGTCGCGACATTGGAGACGGTGAGGCTCGAACCCAGGGGCACGGAACGGTTGGTGAGCGGCCATCTCACGCCGTCGAGATCGAGGCCGGCGAGATCGGTGAAGGGAATGACGCTGAAACGGGCGCCGCGCGGCAGGTCGAAACGATGCGTGCCGTTCAGGATCGGATAGGCCTCCTCCGCGCCGCTGGTGATGAAGGCCGACACGCGCCGGCGCCCGAGCTTCAGGATCAGGCCGAAATGGGCGAGCGCATGGTCGGCCTGGCCGCCGAGGCCGCCGACCAGCACGATCTCGCGGGCGCCCAGGCGAACCGCCTCGTCGACGGCGATCTCGCCATCCGTCTTGTCCTTCTCGGGCGGGAAGGCATGGCGGGCGACGTCGCGGTACCGCTCGGCGAGCTCATCCGGGGTCGAATCGAAATCGCCGACCCAGAGCTCGGGAGAAAGGTCGAGCGCCTCGGCATGCGCCATGCCGCCATCGGCGGCAATGACGCGCGTCTTCTGCACTTGCGACCTGAGGCGCCGGGTCACCGTCAAATCGCCACCCATGAGAATAACGAAGCGGGTCATGGCCTCAGGAATAACAGAAGCCGCTTGCCAGCGCACCCCTCTATCCCTAATGTCGCCCCCGCTCTCAACGGGGTGCTCTGTCTTGAGCTGAGAGGCCCGAAAAGGCCAACCCGCTGAACCTGATCCGGATCATGCCGGCGGAGGGATTGCGAGCGGCTTGCGGGCCCCTTTCCTCCTTCTACCCGGTACAAGGAGGATTCATTGAGAAAGCTGCTTTTCACTCTCCTGGCCTTCTGCGCCCTGTCCTCGGCCGCATCCGCGGCGGAGACCCTCACCGTCTATACCTATGAAAGCTTCGTCGCCGAATGGGGCCCCGGTCCCAAGGTGAAGCGGGCCTTCGAGAAGGAGTGCGGCTGCACCCTCGACTGGGTCGCGGTGACCGACGGTGTGGCCATGCTCAACCGCCTCAAGCTCGAGGGTTCGGGCACCCAGGCCGACGTCGTCCTGGGCCTCGACACCAATCTGACCGCCGAGGCCAGGGCAACCGGCCTGTTCGCTCCGCACGGACAGGATGTCTCGAAGCTGTCGCTCCCCGTCGCCTGGACCGACGACACCTTCCTCCCTTACGACTATGCCCATTTCGCGGTGATCTACGACACGGAGAAGCTGCCGCCGGAGAAAGCCTACAAGAGCCTCGAGGAGCTCGTCGAAGGCGCACCTGAGGAGAAGATCATCCTCGAGGATCCGCGCACCTCGACACCGGGCCTGGGCTTCCTGCTCTGGATGAAGGCGGTCTATGGCGACAAGGCGGCCGAGGCCTGGACCAGGCTCAAGCCGCGCATCCTCACCACGACGCCCGGCTGGTCGGAAGCCTATGGACTCTTCACCAAGGGCGAGGCGCCGATGGTGCTCTCCTATACGACATCGCCCGCCTATCATATCGTCGCGGAAAAGAGCGAGCGCTATCAGGCGATGAAATTCGCGGAAGGCCATTACCTGCAAGTCGAGGTCGCGGGCCTCGTCGCGGCCTCGCCCGAGAAGGCCCTGGCCCGGAAGTTCCTCGCTTTCATGACGGGCCCGGCCTTCCAGGATGCCATCCCCGAGAACAACTGGATGTTTCCCGCCGGCAGGACGTCGGCCCCGCTCGACCCCGCCTTCGGCCGGCTCGTCAAGCCCGACAGGACCTTCCTGTTCAGCCCCGAGGAGGTGGCCTCGCATCGGCGCGCCTGGATCGACGAATGGCTCAACGCCATGAGCAAATGACGCTCTCCCCCTCCTCCGGCGCGATACCGGCCGCGAGCCTCGCGCTCGCGGCCATTTTGCTCGCCGTCACGATCGGACTGGCGCCGGTGGCGGCGATCGGCCTGCGCGAGGGCCTCGTCACCGGCCACATGGTCGACGCCTATGTGGCGCGCATCGTCTGGTTCACGCTGCTGCAGGCCGGGCTCTCGACGCTCTTCTCGGTGGTGCTCGCGCTTCCGGTGGCGCTCGCCCTGGCGCGCGTCGATTTCGCCGGACGCGGCCTCCTGCTGCGGCTCTTCGCCCTGCCCCTGGCGCTGCCGGCCATCGTGGTCATCTTCGGCATCGTCGCCGTCTATGGCCGCACCGGCTGGCTGAGCCGGCTCATCGGCGAGCCGCTCAACATCTACGGGCTGACCGGCATCCTCCTCGCCCATGTGTTCTTCAACCTGCCGCTCGCGGCCAGGCTCATCCTGCAGCAGCTCGACGGCATCGCGCCCGAGAGCTTCAGGCTCGCGGCACAGCTCGGCTTCACCGAACGCGCGCGCTTCCGCCTGATCGAATGGCCGCAGATCCGCCGCAGCCTCGGCGGCATTGCGAGCCTGATCTTCCTCGTCTGCGCGGCAAGCTTCGCCGTGGTGCTCACCTTGGGCGGCGGACCGCAGGCGACGACCCTGGAAGTCGGCATCTACCAGGCCCTGCGCTTCGACTACGATCCGGCGCGCGCCACCGTGCTGTCGCTGGCGCAGTTCGTCCTGTGCGGACTGTTCGTGCTGCTCGCCGGGCGCTATGCCAGTGCGGTGCAGAGCTGGCCGGCGCTCAGGCGCGCCGCACGGCGCCATGAGACGCGCTCCCCCGGCGCATCTGCGCTCTTCGCGCTCGTCATCGCGCTCGCCGCCGCCTTTGTCGGCATTCCCATTCTGGCGATCGTGATCGCAGGGATATCGGCGCAGTTCGTCTGGCCGGCGCTCGCCGCGGCGACCCTCACCAGCCTTCTGATCGCCGTGCCGGCGGCGGGCTTGAGCATACTGCTCGCCTGGCCGATCGCGGCCGCTTCCGCCAGGGCCCGAAGCTCCGCCTGGCGGTCGCTCCTCAATCTCTCGGCCCTTCTCACCCTGATCATGCCGCCCGCCGTTCTCGCAACCGGCTGGTTCATCGCGGCGAGCCGCCTGGGCCTTGCCCTGTCCGCCGCGCCCTTCCTCGTCATCGGCATGAACGCGCTCATGGCGCTGCCCTTTGCGCTCGGAACCCTGAGTCCTCCCGTGCAGCAGGTCATGATGCAGCATGACCGCCTGTGCGCCAGCCTCGGCATCAAGGGCGCAAGGCGCCTCCTCCTCATCGACCTGCCGGTGCTGCGCCGTCCGCTCGGCCTCGCCGCCGCCATGGCCTTCGTCCTCTCGCTCGGCGATCTCACCGCCATCACCCTGTTCGGCTCGCAGTCGCTCATCACGCTGCCCGCCCTCATCTATGCGCAGCTCGGCATCTACCGCATCGATGCGGCGGCCGGCTCGGCGCTCGTGCTGGCGCTCTTCTCGATGGCCGTCATCTGGCTTCTCGAGAAATGGGGGGCCCGGGCATGATCAGGCTCTCGGCCGTCCACTATTTCTCCGAAGGCTTCGCCGCCGATTTCGATTTCGAGATCGGCAAGGGAGAATTCGTGGCGGTGATCGGCCCTTCCGGTTCCGGCAAGTCGACGCTGCTCTCGCTCATCGCCGGCTTCGAGCCGGCTCGGTCGGGGCGTATCCTTCTCGACGGAAAGGACATGACCACGGCCCCGCCCTCCGAGCGCCCGGTGACCATGGTGTTCCAGGACCATAATACATTCGCCCATCTCGACCTGTGGACGAATGTGGCGCTCGGCATCTCGCCCTCACTCAGGCTTGCCGCCGCCAAGAAGCGGGCCGTCGACAACGCATTGGCGCGGACGGGCCTTGCCGCGCTGGCACGGCGCAGGCCGGGCGAGGTCTCCGGCGGCGAGCGGCAGCGCGTGGCGATCGCCCGCGCTCTCCTGCGCGACGAGCCGATCCTGCTCCTCGACGAGCCCTTCGCCGCCCTGGGCCCGGCGCTCAGGCGCGAGATGCTCGATCTCGTCAAGGAACTGCAGAAAGAGAAGGCCTATACCGTCATGCTGGTGTCGCATCATCCCGACGACGCCCTCTATGCGGCGACCCGGACCGCCTTCCTCAGCAACGGAAAGATCATCGCTTTCGAGGCGACGCGCGCCCTGTTCGCGCGCCGCGACCTGCCGGAGCTTGCCGACTACATCGGATAGCGCTCACCAGCCCGAGCCGCCGCCGCCGCCACCGCCGCCGCCGGAAAAGCCGCCACCTCCGGAAAAGCCGCCGCCGGAGCTCGAGCCGGATCCCGGCGCCACCGATGCGGACGACGTGGTGGCGGCGAGGCCCGAGCCGATGCTGTCGGTGAATCCGCCCATATTGCCGGGACTCCAGTGCGAGCCGGAATACCAGACGGGGGCCGCCGCCGCACCGGCCGCCGCAGCTGCGGCGAGAACGGCGGCGAACTTCTCGTTCCATTCGTTCTCGCAATCGAGCGCCAAGGCATAGGGCAGATAGCGCTCGAACAGCTCCGGCGTCTTCTCCGGCGGATGCAGCACCTTCAGGCGCTCCTCTTCCGCCGTCGTCATATACATGCGGAAGCCCTCGATCTGGTCGAGAAGCTTGCGCCCCGGGACGGTCGGCGCCCTCAGCAGCTTGTGGAAGACGAAAGCCATGACGACGAGGACGATGGCGCCCGCGGCAAAGGCATAGAGGCCGGGCGACGAGGCGGCATCCATGAAGACGGCCGCCGGCACCACCGCACCGGCGATGAAGAAGGGCAGGAGAAACCCCAGCGAGAAGATCGAGCCGATCCTGGCGAAGACCCCGCGCGTCCGAAACAGGCCCTTGACCAGCGCCCAGCTGATGACCAGAAGGACACCCCACCAGCCGCCGCTCCAGACGGACAGGAACAGCCCGACGAAGGCATCCTCGCCCGGCAGCAAAGCGGTCCCGAGCAGCAGCGCCAGGACCGAGATCGCCACGCCGCCCCACAGCCATTTGAGATTGCGCATGAAGGAGACGCCTTCATGCTCCTTCTCGAGAGTGTCCTCGACCGCGCTCTTCATGGCGCGCACGCGCGCGTGATTGGTCTTCTCCAGCTCGGTCTTGCCGCCCGGCACGGCCCTGTAGAGGGCGGCCTCCGCCTGCGTCAGCGGCCGGCTCTGGTCATCGAGGCGCTGGATCGTGAAATCGCCGTCGTCCTCGATGATCTTCAGGCGCTTCTTCACCGCGAGGCCCACCAGCGAGGACGCGAAGGACTTGTCGTCGAATTTCTGCTTCCAGACATAGCGCATGCCGGCGGGTCCGAGACCTGCGGGCGGCGCGAACAGCGGAATGATCGTTCCCGCGGGCGGATCGCGGCCGACCTTGAACCAGGCGTAGAGGTAGTAGGCGAAGGCCAGGAGGACGCCGCCGATGATGGCGAACAGCCCGAGATTGTCCCTGATCGCGTCTCTGGTCTTGTCGATCCCGGTCGGTGGCGTCACGAAGCCCTTCGGCCAGCCGACGGCGACGGTGAAGCCTTCGCCCGGATCGAGCCTCCTGGTGGTGCGTGCCCGATAACGGTCGCCGGTCGATTGGAGAACCTCCGCGTCGTGGCCGTTCTCGCCCTGCCTGCCGGTATATTCGGCATGCTGCGCGATCGCCGCGCCGGGCGGCAGGCGGATGACGGCCTCGGCCGTCTCGATCGGAAAGGTCCAGGAATTGCCCGTCACGTTCCAATAAAGCTCGTCATAGCCCTCGAAATAGCCGAGCTGGCGCGTCGTGCGGTAGGTGATCTCGTAGACATGCCGGCCGTGATCGAGAAAAACGTCGGCGTTGCCGATGCGGACGCGCTTGCCATTGCTGATCGACATCACCGTATAAGGCTCGTCGCGTCCGTCGCGCTTGACACCCAGGACCTCGAAGCCGACGACATAGGACAGTCCGTTCCTGTCGCGATATCGCGTGGGGAAGTCGCGGTTGATGCCGCGCTTGATCTCCTCGCCTTCCGAGACCACCGCGATCGTCTCCTTCACGGTCAGCGCCGAATCGGCGCCGATCGCGACATCGCTCGTGAAGGAGGTGATGCGCTCGGCGGCAGCCGCCTGGCCGGCGCCCGCGAGCAGCAGCGCCAGGACGATCAGCAGGGCGCGCATGGCCTAGGACGCCTTGTTGAATTCCACCTTGGGCACCTGGCGGGCGGCCTGATCGCCGATCTCGAAGAAATCCGCCTTGGCGAACTGGAAGAAGCCCGCGATGATGTTGGTCGGGAAGGATTCGATCATGGTGTTGAAGTTGCGCACCGCGCCATTGTAATAGCGGCGCGACAGCTGGATCTCGTCCTCGGTGGCGGAAAGCTTGTCCTGGAGATCGCGGAAATTCGCGTCCGCCTTGAGCTCGGGATAGGCCTCGGCGATGGCGAAGAGCCGGCCCAGCATGCCGGTGATCGCCTGGCTCACCTGCGACTGCTCGGTGACCGAGCCGCCGGCGATGCTCTTGGCGCGCAATTCGGCGATGTCGTGGAAGAGCTTGTCCTCGTGCGCCGCGTAGCCCTTGACCGTCTCCACCAGATTGGGAATGAGATCGGCCCTGCGGCGCAGCTGCACGTCGATGCCGCTCCAGCCCTCGGCGACCAGGTTCTTGTTCCTGACCAGCGCGTTATAGGCATAGATCAGATAGCCGCCGATGACGACGACGGCGATCAGCAATATGACGCCCAGCGACATTGATTCCTCCCCTGCCATGTCGGGCGGGGAGTATCGGCGGGGCGGGTGAGCCGATCAAGGCAAATAAACGGGAGACCTCCGGAAGCGCTTCCCGCCAAAGTTGCCCGACTTTGGCGGCGGTTAAACGCTCCGGATTCGATCGCCGAACCTTTCATCCCTTTCGGATCGTTGCGATCCGAAAGGGACAGGCTCGACGGGCGCCATCCGTCTTCAGAAGCTCTTGGCGACCCTCACGAGGGCAAGACGAAGATCCAGTTGGCGACGAGGACCACGATCAGGCCCGCGGCAAGCGTGAGATAGGGCAGCATGCCCGCCTTGCGCTCGCCCATGTCGCCTTCCTTCAGCCCGAGATCGGCCATGGCCTGGGCCGGGAACCGGCCGCCATCCTGCACGTAATGGCGATAGGCGAAGACCGGAATGATCAGCGCCGCCAGCACGAAGCCGACCCAGAGCGCCGTCGAATAGCCCCACACTTTCGCTCCCGCTCCCAGGAACAGCGCATTCACGAAGGCGAGCCCGGTGTTGAGGCCGATGAGCCAGGTCGGGGCCTTCCACGGCCGCTCGATATGGCTCGAATCGACGCGGTGGATCCAGCCGGCGTTGAGGTTGAGGAAGTTGAAGATCATGTAGCCGACATTGGAGAGGGCCAGGACCCAGAAATAGCCGACGAGGTCCGAGGCGATGGCGAGAAGGAAGAGGTTGAAGGCGAAATCCGTCCACATCGCCCGCGTCGGCGCGCCGTGCGAGTTGACGTGAGTCAGGTAGCGCGGCAGCCAGCCGTCCTTCGAGCCCTGATAGAGGGTGCGCGAGGAGCCCGCCATCGCCGTCATGATGGCGAGGAAGAGCGCCAGGATCATCAGGATCAGGAGGATCTGCGTCACCACCTTGCCGCCATGCACCATGCCGGCCAGAGCCTCGCCGATGCCGGTGCCGTCGACGATGCCGGGCGCCAGCATGCCGGCATGACCGAGCACGCCCTGGAAGGTGAAGGGAATGACGAAATAGAAGAACATGCAGAGCAGGCCCGAATAGAAGATCGCCCTGAACGTGTCGGTCTTGGGATTCTTCAGCTCGCGCGTGTAGCAGATCGAGGTCTCGAAGGCGTAGGTCGACCAGGCGGCGATGAACAGGCCGCCGAAGAACAGGGTCCAGCCGCCGACGTTCCACGTGCCGTCGACGCCCGAATAGGCCGCGGTCGGCGGCACCAGGCCCGTCACGTTGGCCGAGTCGATGTTGCCCATGAAGATCGGCACCAGGCCGATGATGGCGAGCGGGACCAGCACGATGATGGCGAGCCACTTCTGCGCGCCGGCCGTCGAGGCGATGCCGCGATGCTGGATCGCGAAGATGATCAGCATCAGGACCGCGCCGATGAAGAAGGTGGCGTTGAGGTTGGCCTGCGCGAGGCCGGGGATCGGGAAGGAGAACAGCGCCCAGCTGCGGATGGCAGGCGTCAGCGCGGCGACCGCGTCCTGGGTGAGAAGCGCCGTCATCGCGTCCTGGGCCGTCTGGCCGGCATTGGCGGCAAGCCACTCGACAACGCGCGGCGATTCGGCCGTGAGCGTCGAGGCATTGGCCGCAACCCAGTCGAGAACGGCCTGCGAGTCGCCCGCCGGTATCGGGAAGAGCGCGTTCAGTATGTAGCCCGCCGCGATGGCGCAGCCGAGCGACAGCACCGGCGTCCAGGCGAGCCAGTTGCACCACACGGACAGCGGCGCGATGAATTTCGAATAGCGCAGCCACGCGGTCGCCCCATAGACCGAGGCGCCGCCCGACTTGTTGCCGAACATGCCGGCGATCTCGGCATAGGTGAAGGACTGCAGGAAGCCCATGATCATGGAGATGATCCAGACCAGGAAAGCGAGCTTGCCGGTCGTGCCGGCGATGCCGCCGATCGAGAAGAGCACCAGCGGCGGAACGCCCGCCGCCACCCAGAAGGCACCACGCCAATCGATGGCCCGGTGCAATTCGCCAGCCTCGGCCGTGACCAAGCCCGGCGAAACCGTCGTCGCGCCGGCAGCCCCGCCAGCGCCCTGGTTCGTCGTCATGAGCGACATCTCCTTATTATGTTGAAGCGACAGCTGCCGTCCGGCGCGCGGGGCGCCGTGATGGAACGACGGAGCTCGAGACAAAGGGAGAATGGCCGGCGAAACGCCCCGGCGTTCTCCTTCCCGTGCGAACACGCTCTGCCGGATCTCTGCCCGGTTTTCAGCATGACCGTTTCCCCCACCATGAAAACCGCATTCACGGTTCGGACAATGCTAAAATGGTCTGCTTTTGGTTACAAGCGGTATTAATTGGGCGCGGACGGGTCATCAACCGCTAATCAGGCGAGCGATCCCGCGGATCGGTCCCTATCGCGCGAAGCACCACTGAAGACCAATTAAGCCCAATTTCATACCATTGCTTTCACGGCCTCTTCGCGTTAGCCTTCCTCCATGAACAGGTTCGGGAAAGCCCTTCAGGACCCTCCATCGGCGGGCGCCGCACCGCGTCCCAGCATCGTCCGCCGGCCCGGCCTGCGGGTGCTGCCCGAGGGCGTGGAACGCTACAGGATCGCCGGCTGCGGCTCCCTCGTCCTCGAGATCAGGGAAGGCGACCGGCTGACCGTCACCGACCTCGAAGGCGGCCAGGCTTGCGAGATCGTTGCCGTCGATTCCGGCGGCCGGATCGATCCCTCCCTCCTGGGCGCCAGGGACGCGGGCGAGGCCCCTGGCCTCAAGGCGATACTGGCGAGCGATGAGGCATCGGCGTTGCGCGTGCGCAAGGCTCTCGCCCGCCGCGGCATCGATCTCGGCCGCGCCAGGGCGATCCGGCTGTTCGGCAGCCTGTCGCCGGCGGGCAGCCGGCAGAGCTTCACGGCCGGGCGTGACGGCCTGGTGGTCATCGGCGCCCCGGGCGGGAAAATGGATGCCGAAGTCCAGGACACCGCGACACCGATCGAGCTGCGCGTCGAACTGGCAAACCCGCCCCGCGCCAACGAGCTCATCGCGCTGCCCGAGCCGCTGGCCGATCCCGTGCAGGAGATCCGCATCGACCGGGCGACCGCCAGGGCCTATGTCGTGCGGGCCGGCGAATATATCCAGATCATCGACGTCGCCGGGCGGCAGATGACCGATTTCCAGTGCTTCTCGCGGCGCAAGCTCGATCAGGGCTTCGAGAACGCTCTCGACGGAACGGTGACCCGCACCATGACCGGGCGCGCCTACCCAACGCCCGGCCTCCTCTCCAAGATGTTCGGCTTCGATTTCGAGCCCCTGGTCGAGATCGTCCAGGACACGGTCGGGCGGCACGACTTCTTCGCCACCGCCTGCACCAGCCGCTATTACGACGACGTCGGCTATCCCGGGCATGTGAACTGCACCGAGAATTTCAACCGCGCGCTCGCGCCCCATGGCGTCGCCCCCCGCAAGGGCTGGGAAGCCATCAACTATTTCTACAACACCCGGGTCGACGACCAGAACCAGCTCTATTACGACGAGGCCTGGTCGAGGCCGGGCGATTATGTGCTGATGCGCGCGCTCACCGACCTCGTCTGCGTGTCGTCGGCCTGCCCGGACGACATCAATGTCGGCAATGGCTGGGACCCGACCGACATCCATGTACGCACCTATTCGGACAAAGAGAAATTCTCGAGAGCGGTGGCCTATCGCATGACCCCAGACGCCGATCCCCAGCTCACGCGCGAGACCGCGTTCCACCCGCGTTTCTCCGCGCTCACCCGCAACTACGCCGAATATCGCGGATTCTGGCTGCCGCAGCGCTTCAACAATGACGGCCCGGTCGAGGAATACTGGGCGTGCCGCGAACGCGTGGCGGTGATGGACCTTTCGCCGTTGCGCAAATTCGAGGTGACGGGCCCCGACGCCGAGGCGCTGATGCAATACTGCATGACGCGCGACATGCGGAAACTGTCGCCCGGCCAGGTCGTCTACACCGTGATGTGCTACGAGCATGGCGGCATGATCGACGACGGCACCGTCTTCCGCCTGGCGCAGAACAATTTCCGCTGGATCGGCGGCGACGAATACAGCGGCATATGGCTGCGCCAGCAGGCGGAGAAGATGGGCTTCAAGGCCTGGGTGCGCTCCTCGACCGACCAGCTGCACAACATCGCGGTCCAGGGGCCGAGGTCGCGCGACCTGCTCAAGGAGATCATCTGGACGGCGCCGGCCCAGCCCGAGATCGGCGAGCTCGAATGGTTCCGCTTCGCCGTCGGCCGCATCGGCGGCTTCGAAGGCGCGCCGCTCGTCGTGTCGCGCACCGGCTATACGGGTGAGCTCGGCTATGAGATCTTCTGCCATCCCAAGGACGCGCTCGCCGTCTTCGACGCGGTGTGGGACGCGGGCCGGAAATACGACATCTCGCCCCTGGGTCTCGAAGCGCTCGACATGCTGCGCATCGAATCGGGATTGATCTTCGCCCATTACGAGTTCTCCGACCAGACCGACCCCTTCGAGGCCGGCATCGGCTTCACCGTGCCGCTCAAGACCAAGGGCGACGATTTCATCGGCAGGGCCGCCCTCGTCGGGCGCAAGGAGCATCCGCGCCACAAGCTCGTCGGTCTCGACGTCGACGCCAACGACCCGGTCGGGCATGGCGACTGCGTCCATGTCGGGCGCGCCCAGATCGGCGTGGTGACGAGCGGCACCCGCTCGCCGCTGCTCAGGAAGAACATCGCGCTGGCGCGCGTCGACGTCAGCCATGCGGGTATCGGCACGGAGGTCGAGATCGGCAAGCTCGACGGCCATCAGAAGCGCCTGCCGGCGCGCATCGTGCGCTTCCCGCATTTCGATCCGGAGAAGACGCGCCCGCGCAGCTAGCCTAAGAGCGCATCTGCATCCGCAAAGCGAGCGCGGCGAGCAGCGTTCCGCCGGCAATCGCCGCCAACACCGCGAACAGATAGGGGAAGCCGTTCACTCCCTCATAGAGCGCCGCGATCAGCGGCACGGCCGCCGGGCCGACGCCGAAGGCGACGACATAGCTGATCGCATAGGCCCTGGAACGCCAGGAATCGCCGACATTGCGGGCGATCACCGCATCGCTGATCGGAATCAGGCCGAAGACGATGAACATCACGGCCAGGGCCGACGCGATGAACCACGGGCCGTCCGTCCATCCCGCCAACAGCAAGGCAACGATCTGCGCCGCCGCGAGCGGAAGAAAAATCTGCGCCAGCGGCATGCGGTCGATCAGATGACCGATCCAGAGCTGGGCCAGCGCCGCGACCGCGAAGACCATCGAGACGATCGTGCCGACGACGGCCGGACTTTCGAACCAGCCGGACATGCGGGTCTCGGCGACCTTGGGCAAGGCGATGGTGGTGGCGTTGAAGACCAGGGAATCGCAGACGATGAACAGCAGCAAGACCGCGGCCATCGCGATCGTGAAGGATTGCGCGCCGGCGGATGCGGTTGCCTGTGCCGCTTTCGCGCCGGTCTCGGGCAGAGCCGGAACGAGAACGAGGAAGGCGATCCCTGCGAGCATCGACAGCAGCCCCGGCGCGATGAACGCCCAGCGCCAGCCCAAAACGTCGCAGAGCAGGCCGGTGACCATCGCGGCGCCGGCGATGCCGAGATTGCCGAACACGCCGTTGATGCCGAGAGTCCGGCCGAGCTTCGCCGGATCGGCCACCAGCAGCGACAATCCGACCGGATGGTAGATCGAGGCGAACAGGCCGACGATGCCGAGCGCGACGCCGATCTCCATGGGCGTGCGGGCGAAGCCGCAGAGGACGGAACCCGCACCGATGCCGACGAAGAACACCGCGATCATGGAACGCCGGCTCCAGCGGTCGCCGAGCCATCCCGAAGGCAACGATCCGGCGCCATAGGCGATGAGGCCGCCGAGCGATGCCGGCATGAGCTGATCGTAGGGGAGCCCCCAGGCCGGGCCCAGAGCCAGGACCGCGGTCGGAAAAATGAGCATGACCAGATGGGTCAGCGCATGGCCGAGATTGAGGAACCGCGCGAGCGCGGCCGGCATGATCGCGGTGGGCGCGGCGATCCCCGATGATGCGGTCCTGTCCATGGCCGATTGTGGCCCATCGGCCTGCGGCCCACAATCACGTCCATGCCGAATGCCGCCGAAATCGCGCCAGGCCTCTGGCCGGGCCGGAATGCGCGGTACAGCGCCCGTGCAGATCCGGATCCCCGAAGGCGAGCCCGGATCGCGGCACCATTCCGCCTGCGGGCGGGAGGCGCTATTCGGCCGCCTCTCTCCGTCCGGTCGTGCCATCGCCCAGATAGCACTCCATGGAATCGTCCATGGCGTCGATCCAGGGCGTGTGATGCGTGGGCGACATGTTGCCCGTCATCAGGGAGCGATAGGCGTTGTTGCGGAAGCCCATGATGTCCTCGACCTTGTGATGCTCCCATTCCATGAAGGTCTTGTTGGTCGCCTCGATGTCGAATTTCGGATAGTCGATCTCCGCCAGGAGCTCCTTCACATAGTCGCCCTGGAACCAGATCATCTGCTCGGCGTCCTCGAGCTTCTCCTCGCGCCGGCGCCAGGCCTTGCTGTGCTTCGTCATCTTGTCCCTGGACGGAAGCTTGATGCGGCCCATGATGACGTCGCGGGCGTACCAGGCCTGCGCGTCGAACATGTTGAAGGTGTAGAACTGGTCCTGCATACCGATATAGAAGAGGCGCGGATTCTCCTCCCACACGACACCCTTGTAGAGGCCGAGGGGCCACAGGCGGTTCGCCGTCCTGAGGCGCAGGTCGTCGGTGAGGAAGGGGAAATGATGCAGATAGCCGGTGCACAGGATGATCGCATCGACCTCCTTCGACGAGCCGTCCTTGAAATGGGCGGTCTTGTTCTCGAGCCGCTGGAGCAGCGGACGCTCGGTGAAATTTTCCGGCCAGTTGAAGCCCATGGGCTTCGAGCGGTAGCTGGCGGTCACCGATTTCGCCCCGTATTTCCAGCATTGCGAGCCGATGTCCTCGGCCGAATAGCTGCGCCCGACGATCAGCACGTCCTTGCCCTTGAATTCGAGCGCGTCGCGGAAGTCGTGGCTGTGCATCACGCGGCCATTGAAGGCGGCGAGGCCCTCGAAATAGGGAACGTTCGGCGTCGAGAAGTGGCCGCTGGCGACGACCACGTAGTCGAACTCCTCCGCATACATCCGGTCTTTCTTGCGGTCATGCGCGGTGACGGTGAACTTCTTCGTGCGCTTGCTGTAGGTCACCATGCGCACCGGGGTGGAGAAGCGCACCCATTTGCGCACGCCCGCCTTCTCGACCCGGCCCTTGATGTAGTCCCACAGCACGGCGCGCGGCGGATAGGAGGCGATCGGCTTGCCGAAATGCTCCTCGAACGTGTAATCGGCGAATTCGAGGCATTCCTTGGGCCCGTTCGACCACAGATAGCGGTACATGCTGCCATGCACCGGCTCGCCATGTTCATCGAGACCGGTGCGCCAGGTGTAGTTCCACAGGCCGCCCCAGTCGTCCTGCTTCTCGAAACAGACCACTTCGGGGATCTTGGCCTTCTTCTTCCGGGCCGACTGGAAGGCCCGCAACTGCGCCAGTCCGGAAGGACCCGCGCCGATCACCGCGACTCTCGTCATCTCCTGAAGTCTCCTCCAATTTCACCGGTCCCTGCCCCCATGGCGGGACGGCATTTATTTTGACTTGCCGACCAATTCTGACCACTATTAGGCCAATTCTGAACCAATTTTGCAATAGAAAGAAGCATGCTGCATTGCGACATTGGTCCTCTGAGCCGACAGGTTAGCCTATGAAACGACTGTCCAACAGCGAACTCAAGAACAGTTTCATCGCCTGGCAGTGCCGGCTGCGGCAGATGGCGATGCGCGATCAGGGCGGCATGCCCATGCCGGGCTTCCGGCCCCGCGTGTCGAGCCTCAGGGGCGAGACCATCCTGCCCGAGATGACCATCCTTCTCGTGCCGGACAACCCCGAGGAAAGCACCGCCTTCTTCAAGTTCCAGCTGCAGAAGACCAACGACCACCGGCAGGCCTTCGAGGCCGGCGTCAAATACCTGGCGGCGGACTACTACCAATTGCCGGAGCTCTTCTCCGACGAGATCACCGCCGTCTTCGCCAGGAGCTCGGCCGCGGCCGCGCGCATCGTCAGGCTAAAGACCGTGCTTCTCGATTTCGAGCAATATGCCCAGCGCTACCGGATGGCCTGCGCCGTCAAGCGCCTCCCCGCCCGGAACATCTCGCGCGAGGCGAGCCTGTGGCACAACCGCCTGTTCAACCCCGGTCTCGGCAACGACGCCGAGGTGCTGAGCTTCCGCCCCGACTGGAAAAACGCCATGGCCGAGCCCTGGCCGTGAAAGGAGCATTTTGATCATACCTCCACTCGAGCGACGCCGGGCAGGCCTGCGCGACTGGAAAGAGGCTTGGATCACGATCTCGGAATACAACTATGATGTGGCGGAGGCTTCCTGTTATTTCGACCCGGATATCGAGATTCTCGGACGTTTCAGTCCCCCTTTCCTCGCCAGAATCGCCGCAGCGGCGCGTCCATTCATCGCCCGGACGTCCGCGCGCGCGGATCGAGCTTAGCCCGGCCCATGCCCCTCGACGCTACCATCTCAGCCAGCGCCGGCCGGCGAGGTAGCCGGCCAGGGTCACGAGGGCGATCGCGAGCGAATACCAGGTGACGACGAAAAGCGGGCTGTCGTCGAAACAATGGCTGGCATAGAGGGTCGCACCCATGCCCGCCGCGGCGAGGCCGGCGAGCGCTCCGGCAAGACCGGCATCGGCTGGCGCTCCTCTTCTCAGGACCGCGAAAAACGCGAGCAGCGGCGGCAGGGAGAGCAGCGGAATCCAGGTCAGGCAGTAGCGGGCATTGGTGCCGACGAGCCGGGGCATCCAGCTCGCGGACGGCATCACGAAGAGCTCGGCCAATACCGCCGCCAGAAGCATCGCCGGCGCCACCGCGATGAGCCACAGCCTGCGTCCGAGATCAACTTCCGGCCGGAAGACCTGCAGCACGAGCGCAAGCGCGCTCGCGGCCAGGGTGAGGGTGAAGACGAACTTGAACAGGAAGCGGAAGGTCCCGGCGGCCTGCGCGATATCGGGACGATAGCCGAGGGCCGCCATGAAGATCAAAGCGGCGATGACCGCGCCGCCGACCGCCGCCCACAAGATCCCGGCGCGGGGCGACAGGCGCAGGCGCGCGCGGTCCTCCACCAGGGCCTCGATCAGCTCGTCGGTCTTCACTTGTCGCGCTCCCGATAGATCACGGCGAGCGCCTTCACCGCGCGGTGCAGCGTCACGCGGATGGCGCCTTCCGTCATGTTCAGGCGTTGGGCCGCCTGGCGCACCGAGGCGCCCTCGACCGCCAGCGAGCGCACCACCATGCGCTGCTTCTCGTTCAGATTGTCCAGCATGCGGCCGACCTCGAAGCTTTCGAGCCCCGGGGACGCGTCATCGTCCGGAAGGCTCGCCGCCACGTCCTCGATCGGGACATGGACGGCGCGGCCGCGGCGGCGCATCAGATCGATGAACTTGTTCCGGGCGATCGCCGCTATCCAGGGTCCGATAGGGCGATCCCGGTCCCAGGTCTGACGCTTGAGGTGAATGGCGAGCAGCGTGTCCTGCACGACATCCTCGCCGTCGGCGGCGCCGAGACCGTAACGCGCCAGGTTGCGGCGCGCGGCGGCACGAATGAAGGGCGTGATCGCTTTCAAGAAAGCCCTGTAAGCGGCCTCATCGCCAGCCATCGCAGCGCGCATCAGCACGGTCCATTCCTCTTCATCGGCAGCCATAGTCCGGGACTGTCCCTTTCTTCGCCGTCGGCAGTCAATTCGTTACATGGCTATCACGGCGGCGGGCGGGCCGGCAGAAATTTTCTTTCGGCTGTAATGTCTCCGATCGTCCTCTCGAATAGTCCCTTGTGAGCGGCGAAACGCTCACCTTCAAATGGAGGAGAAATATGGACCGTCGCACCTTGAGCCTGGCCTTGGCCGGCTCGCTCGCTTCCGCCATGGCGCTCGTGGCCATCCCGGCAAAGGCCCAGGAGACCGAGAAATGCTATGGCGTGGCCCTCAAAGGGCAGAACGACTGCAAGGCCGGCATGCATGACTGCAAGGGCATGTCGACCACCGACTATGACGGCGAATCCTTCAAGCTGGTGCCGAAGGGCACCTGCACGTCGATGGAGACGCCCAAGGGCAAGGGCACGCTCGAGCCGATGAAGTCCTGATGAAGAACCGGGTCTCGACGGCCGTTCTGGCGGCTTCGCTCGCAAGCGCCATATCTCTCCTGAGCCTGCCGCAGGCTTCGGCGGACGAGGCCAAGGAGAAATGCTACGGCGTGGCGCTCAAGGGCCAGAACGACTGCGCGGCGGGCCCCGGCACGACCTGTGCCGGAACATCCAGGGTCGACTATCAGGGAAATTCCTGGAAGCTGGTGCCGAAAGGCACCTGCACGACGATGCAGACGCCCTACGGGCCGGGCTCGCTCACGCCCGTCACCCGGCCGTCATAGCGCAGCCCCGCGCGGGCGAAGCCCGGCTTCGCCCGCCAATGTCTCAACGGAGGTCGTCATGAAGCGCACCCATCTGCCGCCCCGATCCGGTGTCGGATTCAAGCCCGAGCATTTCGCCGCCATCCGGCAGGGCGTCCAACCGATCGGCTTTTTCGAGGTCCATGCCGAAAACTACATGGGCGACGGCGGTCCGCCGCATGCCCAGCTCTCCGGCATCAGGGAGGACTATGCGCTGTCGCTGCATGGCGTCGGCCTGTCGATCGGATCGATGCACGATCTCGACCGCGACCATCTCGCGCGGCTCAAGATCTTGTGCGACCGCTACCAGCCGGAGAGCTTCTCCGAGCATCTCGCCTGGTCGAGCCACGACACGGTGTTCCTCAACGATCTCCTGCCGCTCCCCTATACGTCTGAAACCCTCGAGCGCGTCGCCCGGCATGTCGATGAGGTGCAGGCGGTCCTCGGCCGCCAGATGCTCCTCGAGAATCCGGCGACCTATCTGCTCTTTGCCGAGAGCACCATTCCCGAAACCGAATTCCTGGCCGAGATCGCACGGCGCACCGGCTGCGGCCTGCTGCTCGACGTCAACAATGTCTTCGTCTCGGCGACCAATCACGGACTCGATGCCGGCGACTACCTCGCATCCTTCCCCATCGGCCATGTCGGTGAGATCCACCTGAGCGGCCATGCCGAAACGACGGACGAGACCGGCGCTCCCCTCCTCATCGATACGCATGACGCCGAGATCGCCGACCCGGTCTGGTCGCTCTATGAAAGCGTGATCGCACGGACTGGTCCCATCGCCAGCCTCGTCGAATGGGACGACAAGGTTCCCGCCTGGCCCGTCCTGCGGGGCGAGGCGGAAGCCGCGCAGGCCATCCTCGACCGCGCCGGCGCGCGCCGGGCCGCATGAGGCCGTCATGAGCGCCATAACCCAGACCGCCTTCGCCCAGGCACTGCTCGACCGCAGCCGGCCCATGCCGGAAACGCTGCGCTCGTGGACCGGAGCCAAACCCGTCAAGCGCTATGGCGTCTATCGCAACAATGTCGCGACGGGGCTGGCGCGGGCGCTCGCCGCGCGCTTCCCGGTCACCGAGAAGATCGTCGGCGAGGGCTTCTTCACCGCCATGGCGCGCGATTTCGTGCTCGGCTCGCCGCCTGCTTCACCCGTCCTGCTGCGGTATGGGGACGGTTTCCCGGACTTCGTCGCGGCATTTCCTCCGGCCGCCGATCTTCCCTATCTCGCCGACGTCGTGCGGCTGGAGAACGCCCAGACGAAGGCCTATCACGCGCGCGACGTGGCGCCCATCGATCCCCAGGCTTTGGCGCGCGTCGCGCCCGGCCGGGCGGGCGGGCTGAGCTTCGCCTTCCACCCCGCCGCGGCGGTTGTCGCCTCCTCCCATCCGATCGTCACCATCTGGGCGATGAATTCGGGCGCGCAGGCGCTGGCCCCGATCGAAGACTGGCGCGCGCAGAACGCCCTCGTCACCCGCCCCGGGCTCACAGTGCTGACGCGGGAGATCGGCTCGGGCAGCGCCCGTCTTGTCCAACTCCTGATGACCGGCGCCACGCTCGGCGAGGCCTATGAGGCGGTATTGGAGAACGATCCGGGTTTCGATCTCGGCCGCGACCTGGCTGATCTTGTGCGCTCGGGCGCCGTCATCGACATCGTCGCCACCCCCTCGCTGGAGGCCTGAATGGAGAAGACCATAGCACCGGGAGCGCTCGCCGCGCTCGTCGAGAGAGCGATCGCGGCCTGCGAGCGGATCCCCTATTCGCTCCCGGCGCTCGCCGCGCGCATCTTCCCGGCCGCCGTCTTCTGGCAATCGGGCCAGACCAAGCTCGATGGCTGGCATGTCTCCGACAACGCGGTCTATCTCTTCCGCGAGGAATACAAGCTGCCTTTGATCGATCCGGCCGTCGCGGCGCATCTGGCGGCCTTCGCCGAGCATGCCTTTCCGATCCTCCTGGTGCTGGGGCTCGCCACCCGCTTCGCGGCGCTGGCACTCCTCGGCATGACTCTCGTCATCGAGATCTTCGTCTATCCCGGCGCCTGGCCGACGCATGGCACGTGGATGGCCTGCTTCCTCGTCCTGATCGCGCGTGGCGCCGGCTCCTGGTCTCTCGATCATGCGATCAGGAAGCGGCGCGCCTCGATCTGAGAGCCTGGCCTAGAGGGGCGGCGGCTGCGGCGCGCTGTCGGCGCAGCCGGCCACCTGCTGGTCGAAGTCGATGATCGATCCCGTCATCATGCCCGATTCATCGCTCGCCAGATAGGCGATGGCGCGCGCGACCTCGTCGGTCTTGAGCAGGCGCCCGAAAGGCAGCTTCTTCTCCGCTTCCGCGAGCCAGCCGTCCTTGGCCTGATGATATGTCTTCATGATGCGGTCCTCGCCCGGCGTGTCCGTCCAGCCGATGCACAGGCCGTTGACCCTGATCCGGTGGCGCATGAGGCTGAAGGCGACATTCCTGGTGAGGGTGATGAGCGCCCCTTTCGACGCGCAATAGGCGGTGATGAAGGTCTGCCCGCCATGGCCCGACATCGAGATGATGTTGACCATGGTGCCGCCCGAACCGCCGCGCTTCATCAGCTTGGCCGCATCCTGCATGAGGAAGAACGGCGCCCTGACATTGACCGCGAACATCTGGTCGAAGAGCTCCGGGCTCGTGTCCCAGATCGTGCCGCGGTCGGTCATGCCGGCGACGTTGGCCAGGATGTCGGCGCGGCCGAAGGCCTTGTCGGCGGCGGCGACGACGGCGCGGCTGTCGTCCACACTGGAGAGATCGGCCTTCACGAAGACGGCCTTCGTGCCTTTCTTCTCCAACGCCGCCCTGACCTTCTCGCCGTTCTTCTCGCTGCGGCCGCAGATGACGAGCCCGGCGGCGCCGCGGTCGGCGAGGAGATACGCCGTCGCTTCGCCGAGGCCCTGGGTGCCGCCGGTGACGATGGCGACCTTTCCGTCGAGCGAGGAGTTTCCGAATGTGCCGGCCGTGCTCATGACAAGGATCCCGTTGCTGGAGGTCTGGAACCTTTCTAGCGTGAGAGCGTAGGCTTGCAAAAGCGGGAAAGAAGCTCATGGCCCCTTATGCGATCATCGAAGCGCCTTCCACGCTGGGCCTGTGGCCGTCGGGCGTCCAGGATGCGCCGCGCGTGCTGCTGGAAACCGGCCTCGGCATCGGGCTCGGCATCAAGGAGACGCTGCGCCTGGAGCCGCCGCCCTATGATCCGCGCCGCGACGCCGAAACGCATCTGCTCAATCCGTCGGGACTTCTCGCCTATTCGCAGACGCTGGCGCGCGCCGCCTGGAACATGCTTGAGGACAGATACGCGCCGATCCTTCTCGGCGGCGATTGCAGCATCCTGCTCGGCCCGGCCCTGGCGCTCAGGGAGCGCGGACGCTACGGACTCCTGTTCGTCGACGGCCATATGGACTACTGGGATGCCCGGCTCGAGCCTCATGGCGAGGCGGCCTCGATGGACCTGGCGCTGGTGACCGGCAACGGGCCGGCGCTGCTCTGCGATATCGACGGCCTCGGCCCTTATTTCCGTCCCGGGGACTGCTGCGCCTATGGCGCGCGCGATCATCTGTACGACAAGGACTTCATCGAAACGCCCTATCCCGGGAAGATCGAGCGCATCGACGTCGAGGCGGCGCATGCGCTCGGCGCGCGAGGGATCGAGAAGGCCCTGGCCCGGGTGGCGAAGGACGGGCTCGCGGGCTTCTGGATCCATCTCGATGTCGACGTGCTCGCCGACGAGGTCATGCCGGCCGTCGACTACCGGATGAAGGACGGCCTGTCCTATGACGAGCTGGCGCGCCTGCTCGGTGCCGCCCTCGCCACCGGCAAGGCCATGGGCATGACGCTCACCATCTACAACCCCAATCTCGATCCGCAGCGCTCGGCCGCGCGCGGGCTCGTGGCGGCGCTGCTGAAGGTCTTGAAGGTCTCGTGGCCATGACCGGGCGTGGACCCGGCCATCCAGTCCCGACGACGGGCAGCCGTCGCACGGAGAGGCTGGATGGCCGCCTCGGGGGGCGGCCATGACGAGTGGGGCGAGGCGTGTCCTCCTTCTCGTCATGGCCGGGCTTCGACCCGGCCATCCAGTTCTCGACGCCATGGGCCTGTTGCAAAGGAGATACGGAACGGCCGCTAGTCCGGCGGCTCTTGCGGATATTGGAGGGCGTCGTCCGGTATGACGACGCCAGGCAGCTTGCGCGAGGTCCAGATGTGAATGGCGCCCGTCATGTCGACAGGCTCGTCGAGCGAGCCCGCCTTGACGGTCACGGTCTCGGAGATGCCTTCCCGCTCGTGCCAGAGGCGCGAGCCGCAATTTGAGCAGAAGGCGCATCTGACGTGCCGGCCGCTGTCGGCGCGGCGGGTCCAGAATTCGGGCGTCCCCCTGGTGACGCGCAGGCCCTCACGCGGCACGACCAGCGACATGCCGAAAGCGGAGGCCGACTGCTTGCGGCACTCGGCGCAGTGGCAGACATAGAGCGCGCGGGGCTCGCCCAGACTCTCGTAGCGCACCGCGCCGCATTGGCACCCGCCGGCCTGTGTCAAAACGACTTCATCATCGCACGACGATCTCCTCAAGCAACGTCACGTTCGGCAAACGCCGGCTGACCCGAAGCTTCTCGGCAAAACGGCGATCGTCCGTGACGAACATGGCTTGACGTTCGACGGCGAGAACCGCATAGAGACAGTCATAGACCGAATGATCCAGGCTCTTGGCCATGCGCAGCGCCTCCACTGAAAGGTCCATGGCGAAGACAATCTCTTCGAAAAAAGCCGGCAGCTGAGCCACCGATGCAGCGGCATGCTCGAGTTCGCAGTCTCCAACCTTCACATAGCGCCACAAGGTATTGGCCACTTCGGCAACGAGAAGATCGGGAGCCAACAGAGTTTGACCGGATTCGACGATCGCTCGGGCCTGACTTTTGTGAGGTAGATCGACGAACCATCGGATGGCCACATTGGCATCAACTACCGAGATCACCTTCCGGCACGATCCTCGCGAATAAGATCCGTCGCATCGCGCTTCGGCCGTTGCTTCGAGCACGCTTGAAAATGGTCAATCATCGCAACGCGCTCGGCCACGCTGAGCGGTGCGGCGGCAATCACAATCTCACGCATCTCCTGTTCGAAAGAGCGGCCCTTTATAGTCGCCCTCTTCTTCAGGCGCTGCACCACGTCGTCCGGCAGATTACGTATAAGTACCTGGGCCATGGGATTTCCACCGTGTGCTATCATCCTTGATAGCACGCGGCGAAAAATGAATCAAGATCGCGTCAGCCGACCTTGCGATAGGCCTTGTTCAGCTGCACCATCGGGTGATTGGGCGACATCTGGAACCTGATCAGCAGTTCGCGCGCCATCATGTCGCGGTCCTGCTGGTTGTCCGGCAGCCTGACATTCTTCGGGATGCGCACCCAGCCATTGCAGTTGCGGTCGAAGATGGCGGGCTCGCCCTCCTCATAGCCCATATGCACGTCCTCGAGCCAGTTGAGGTCGTCCCAGCCCATGAACTCCATGTAGCCCTTCAGGAAGGGCGTGATGCGCTTGTAGTCGGGGATCAGGTTCACGTCATAGCGGTAGCCGATATGCTGGCCGATCTCCTTCTCGCGCGAGGAGGAGAGGCCGGCCTTGTCCTTGATGAACTGGTCGACCGACTTGATCTCAGAGCCCTTGTAGCTTGTGCCTGCCATCGTTCTGTTCCCGTCAGTAGCTGTGGTAATTGCCGCCTTCCATGCCGACCGTGTAGTTCGTGCCGGCGAGCGGCACCTTGCACATGGCGGAAGCTTCCATGGTGAGGGCGGCGAGGTCCTCGGGCTCGAGCGAGTGGATGTTCGTCTTGCCGCAGGCGCGGGCCAGGAGCTGGGCTTCCATCGTCAGCGTATGGAGGAAGTTGTAGACGCGCTCCGCCGCCTTGTCGGGATCGAGCCTCTGCCGCAGCACCGGGTCCTGGGTGGCGACGCCGACCGGGCAGCGGCCGGTGTGGCAGTGATAGCAATAGCCCGCCTCGACGCCGATCTCGGCCGGATAGTCGGTGACGCCGTCGATATGCTTGTTGCAGTTGAGCGCCATCAGCACCGAATGGCCGATGGCGATGGCGTCGGCGCCGAGCGCCAGCGCCTTGGCGACGTCGCCACCGTTGCGGATGCCACCGGCATAGACGAGCGAGATCTCGCCCTTCCTGCCGAGCTCGTCGATGGCGCGTCTCGCCTCGCGGATCGCGGCGATGCCGGGAACGCCGGTGTCCTCGGTCGCGATATGGGGGCCGGCGCCGGTGCCGCCTTCCATGGCGTCGATATAGATCGAGTCGGGATCGCACTTCACCGCCATGCGCACGTCGTCATAGACGCGCGCGGCGCCGAGCTTGAGCTGGATCGGGATCTCCCAGTTGGTCGCCTCGCGGATCTCCTGGATCTTGAGGGCGAGATCGTCGGGACCGAGCCAGTCGGGATGGCGGGCGGGCGAGCGCTGGTCGATGCCGGCCGGCAGCGAGCGCATCTCGGCGACCTGGTCGGTCACCTTCTGGCCCATCAGGTGGCCGCCGAGGCCGACCTTGCAGCCCTGGCCGATGAAGAACTCGCAGGCGTCCGCCAGGCGCAGGTGATGCGGGTTGAAGCCGTAGCGCGACTGGATGCACTGATAGAACCACTTCACCGAATAGCGCCGCTCGTCGGGGATCATGCCGCCCTCGCCCGAGCAGGTGGCGGAGCCCGCCATGGTGGCGCCGCGGGCCAGCGCGATCTTCGCCTCGTAGGACAGGGCGCCGAAGGACATGCCGGTGACGTAGACCGGGATGTCGAGCACCATCGGGCGCTTGGCGCGCGGACCGATGACCGTCTTGGTATCGCATTTCTCGCGATAGCCTTCGATGACGAAGCGGGTCAGCGTGCCGGGCAGGAAGGTGAGGTCGTCCCAGTGCGGGATCTTCTTGAACAGCGAGAAGCCGCGCATGCGGTAGCGGCCGAGCTCCGACTTGATGTGGATGTCGTTCATGACCTCCGGCGTGAAGATCTTGGACGAGCCCAGGAGGTATTTCCTGCTTTCGGCCGGGGCCCGCGACAGGGCGGCGAGCCCGGTGGCGGTGCGCGCCACCGGGCCATTGCCATTGGTCTTGACGAGCGCCACGGCGCGCGGCTTGGCTTTGACTTTCACCGCAGCCGTCTTCGCCCGGGTTTTCCTGGCCGCTTTCTTAGCCATATCAGGTCCTCACCTTGTCCTTATCCGTCGTCCCGGCGAAAGCCGGGATCCATTGAATTCGGCGCTAAAGCACCAGCTTCTTCTCGCCGGGTTCGAGATTGTCGTAGTTCCACAACTGCTTGCCGGCGACGATCTTCTTGAAATGGCCGAGGCCCTTGGCGGGATAGAGCCCGTACATCCTGAGCTTGCGGGCCAGCCATTCGCGGTCGAGATCGGTCATCTCGCCCGGCACGGCGTCGACGCCGAGGCTCCTCGCCTCGCCGCCCAGATAGATGGTGCCGTCATACATCGAATCGCCGAGGTTCTTGCCGGCATTGCCGCAGATCACCATGCGGCCGCGCTGCATCATGAAGCCCGAGAACGAGCCGGTGTCGCCGCCGACGATGATGTTGCCGCCCTTCTGGTCGATGCCGGTGCGCGCGCCGACCGAGCCCTTGCAGACGATGTCGCCGCCGCGCAGAGCCGCGCCGAACTGCGATCCGGCGTTCTTCTCGATGAGAATGGTGCCGGACAGCATGTTCTCGCCGCAGGCCCAGCCGACGCGGCCCTTGATCTTCACGTTCGGCCCGTCGAGCAGGCCGCAGGCGAAGTAGCCGCAGGAGCCTTCGATATAGAGATTGAGCCGGTTGAGGATGCCGACGGCGAGCGAGTGCCGCGAGCCCGGATTCTGCAGCACGATCGTGCCATAGCCGCGCTTCATCAGGTCGCGCAGCTGGGCGTTGATCTGCCTGCTGTCGAGCTTCTCGCAATCGAGCTCGGCGCGCTTGTTGAAGTCGACGTCGAGTGCGTCGGGATAGCCGTAGCCGGTCCCCTCCTCGGTCACGTCGAAGAAGCGCTGCTGGGTCTTGCCGCGCAGGGCCTCGGTGTGCATGCCCATGTCGTGCGAGACATGGGCCTGTCTGGTGGTGGTCAAGCCCGCCATACGCGAACCTCCTCGTCATAGGGATCCCAGGTGTCGATCTCGTGCGGAATGACGGCGCGGATGGCCACTTCCTCGGAAGCGAGCGCCACGAGGTCGTCGCTTTCGTAGAGGACCATCGGCTTGGCCGCCATGGTGTCCTTGGCCATGCCGAGCGCGTCCTTGGTCGAGACCAGGTAGGTGAAGACGCCGTCGATGTCCTGGATCGACTGGCGCAGCGACTCCTCGAGCGTGGCGCCATGCTCGAGATTGTAGGCGGTGTAGACGGCCAGCAGCTCCGAATCGCAGTTCGACATGAAGCGATGGCCGCGGCGCTCGAACTCGCGCCGCATCATCCAGTAGTTGGTGAGCTGGCCGTTATGGACGACGGCGATGTCGTTGTAGGGATAGGCCCAGTAAGGATGGGCGGAGCGGATGTCGACGTCCGACTCCGTCGCCATGCGGGTGTGGCCGATGCCGTGCGTGCCCTTGAACTTGCGCAGGTCGTATTGCTCGGCGACCCGCGCCGCGTCGCCCAGATCCTTGATGAGCTCGAGCGCGTTGCCCATCGACAGGATCTCGGTGCCCTCGACGTCCTCGACGTAGTCGGCGAGCTTCTTCATGTCGCCGTCATACTGGATGCGATAGCGGAAGGCATATTCGGTGGCGTCGTCCCTGTCGATGATCTGGACGCCGAGCCCCGCCAGGCGCTCCTCGACCTTGGCGCGGCGACGCCTGACCTCGTCCTGGATGTCGAAGCCCTTCGCCATGTCCTCCTGCTCGGCCACCTTGAAGCGCATCACATATTCGTTGCGCCCCGGCGCGCCGTAGACCGCGTAGCCCGTGGAATCGGGCCCCCGGTGCTTGAGCGACTGCAGCATCTGAGTCATCTCCTGACCGATGTTGCCCGATCCGTCGCGGTGGATGAGCCCGGCTATCCCGCACATGACTTGTCTCTCCTTTCCTGCCTTCCTTCAGCGAAGGGATTACGGCAGACAGTTCAGATAGGTATCCAAATCCCACTGCGTCGAGGTGTGGAGGAAACGCTCCCACTCGTCGCGCTTGTATTCGTCATAGAGACGGTGCATCTCGCCGGGCATCGCCGACTTGATCACGTCGTCCTTCTTCAAGGCCTCGAGCGCGTCGCCCAGGGTCATCGGCAGGCGCCGCACCTGCTTGCCCGCCTCCATGGCGGCGTAGATGTTGCGTTCCTCGGGCTTGCCGGGATCGATCTTGCTGCGGATGCCGTCGTCGGCTGCCCGCAATATGGCGCCGGCCATCAGATAGGGGTTCACCATCGAGTCGACGGCGCGGTACTCGAAGCGGCCGGGCGCCGAGATGCGCAGGCCCGTGGTGCGGTTCTGGAAGCCCCAGTCGGCGAAGACCGGCGCCCAGAAACCCGTGTCCCACAGGCGGCGATAGGAGTTGACCGTCGAGCAGCCGATGGCGGTCAGGGCGCCGAGATGCTTGACGATGCCGCCGATCGTGTAGAGGCCGATCTTGCCCGGAAGCTGCGCGTCCTTGGTGTCGGGCAGGAAGGTGTTCTCGCCGCCGCGCCGGTACATGTAGTTGTCCTCGAAGCCCGGCAGGTTCTTGGGATCGTTGCCGAGCGGCTTGAACTCGTCCTTGCCGCCCTTCCACAGGGAGACATTGTGGTGGCAGCCATTGGCCGACACGCCCATGAAGGGCTTGCACATGAAGCAGGCGATGATGTTGAACTCGCGCGCCACCTGGGCGCAGATCTGGCGATAGGTGGTGAGGCGGTCGGCGGTGCGCAGCGCGTCGTCATAATTGAAATTCAGCTCGAGCTGGCCGGGCGCGTCCTCGTGGTCGCCCTGGATCATGTCGAGGCCCATCTTGCGGCCGTATTCGATCACCCGCATATAGACCGGGCGCAGGCTCTCGAACTGGTCGATGTGGTAGCAGTAGGGATTGGAATAGCCGCCGTTCGGATTGCCGTTGTCGTCCTTCCTGAGCCACATCATCTCGGGCTCGGTGCCGTGGCGCATGCGCAGGCCGTGATCCTTCTCGAACTGGTCGTGGATGCGCCTGAGATTGCCGCGGCAGTCGGAGCTCAGATAGGCGCCGGGATTGTCCTTCTCCTCGCGGTTGCGGAAGAGCGTGCAGAACATGCGCGCGACGCGCTTGTCCCACGGCAATTGCATGAAGGTCTCGGGCTCCGGCACGCCGACCAGCTCGGCCGCTTCCGGCCCATAGCCCAGATACTCGCCGCGCCGGTTCATGAACAGGTTGACGGTCGCGCCGTAGACGAGCTGGAAGCCGCCATTGGCGACGTTCTCCCAGTGATCGGCAGGAATGCCCTTGCCCATGATGCGGCCGGTGACCGAGACGAATTGCAGATAGAGATATTCGATGCCCAGCTGATCGATCTTCTTGCGGACCTGCTTGATCAGCTGGCCGCGGCCGTCGCTTTTGATGAATTTCTCATAGTCCGTCATGTGGCGTTCCTCTGTTTCGTTTCCCGGCTCTTGGCCGCATTCGGGCGCGAAGCCTGACGCGACAGAACCGGTTCGGTAAATTCAAAAGCAAAAACCGTCCGATCAACTCCATGGGAAGGGGCTATTGGACACCGGGTGGAGCTTGCCCTCGGCATAGCGCGAGAAGCGGAAGGGCTCGAGCAGCTTCGACTTCTCGCCGCAGATCTCCTGCGCGGCGAGCTTGCCGACGCCGATCATCTTGTAGCCGTGGTTCGAGTCGGCGATCACGAAGACATTGTCGCGGAAGACGTCGAAGACCGGGAAATTGTCGGGGGTGAAGCAGCCGAGGCCGCCCGACTTCTCGTCCTTCTTGTAGATGCCGATCTTGCCTTCGAAGCGCTTCTGGCAGTGCGCCAGCATCGAGCACCAGGTCTCGATGAACTCGTCGCCGACGATGAAATCGGGCGAATCGGGGCCATAGGGGTCGATGGCGACCATGTCGGGGTCGCCCTCGACCTTGTAGGGCGAGGCGCCGCCCTGGACGCCGCCGAAATTGAAATCGGGCTTGTAGTAGAGGCCCCACAATTTGTCGGTGAGGAGCCGGCCGTCGACGTCGGAATGGAGCGGCGCGTCGGTGTCGACATGGATCACCGGCGGCATCCTGCCGTCGTTGGTCTTGTGCATGCTGGGATCGACGCCCAGCGTGCCCTCCTCCAGGCACCAGTATTTCCACATGCGCACGCCGTCATGCATCTTGCCGTCGCGGCCCTTGATCGAGACGGTGCGCGGCAGGTCCAGCATGTTCCAGATCTGGTTGACCCACGGGCCGGCGCCGACCACGACGTAGTCGCAGGCGATGCGCCCCTTGCCGGTCAGGATGGCGGTCACCGCCCGCGAGTTGTTGCCGAACTCGAAACCGGTGACCGCGACGCCGGTCATGATCCTGACCCCTTCGGCTTCCGCCTTGGAGGCGAGACCATAGATCGAAGCGGTATTGTTGGCGTAGCCGCCCTTCTTCTCGTGCAGGACGGAGGTGATGCCCTTGGCCTGCCAGTCGTCGAACAGGCCTTTCATGTAGGCCGTCGAATCCTTCTCGCCTTCGATGAAGGTCGAGGAATAGCCGATGTCCTTCTGCTGCTCGTAGATGGTGCCGACCTGCTGATGCATGACTTCCGGCGAGATCTGCATGTAGCCGACGGGGTGATAGGAAAAGGCCTTGGGGTCGCTCTCCCAGACCGAAACGGAATGCGCCATCAATTCGCGCATCGCCGGCTGGTAATAGTTGTTGCGCACCACGCCGCAGGCGATGCCGGAGGCGCCGGCGGCGATCGACGTCTTGTCGACCACCAATATGTCCTTGCCCGAACCGCGGCCGGTCTCCTTGAGCCTGAGCGCCAGATGATAGGCGGTGGAGAGGCCGTGAATGCCGGCCCCGATGATCGCATATTTCACGCCTGACGGGACTGCCATGACCCTCGCCTACCTCCTTGGAACCCAGCCGGCCTGATTGGGCTGAACCGGTTAGAATGCTTTTTTCAGGGACAAACCCCTCGGTTCTGGCATAATGATCCACAAATTCAGACCGATTGCAAACCAATTTTTGCCAATCGCAACCAATTGAGACCATGCCGACGGAAGCACAGGATGACGTGATGAAGACGCGCAACGCCCTCGAGGCCGAAGGCGAAGACCCTCAGCTCGTCGCCACGCGAGGCGCCAATTCGATCACCTCGAGGCTCCGGCGGGCCATCGAAAGCGGCGTCTACAGCGACGGCGACCAGCTGCCGCCGGAGCGCCAGCTCGCGGTCGCCTTCGGCACGGCGCGCTCGACGATCCGCAAGGCGCTCGACCAGCTCGAGCAGAAGAGCCTGGTGGTGCGCCGCGTCGGCTCCGGCACCTTCGTGAGCTACCAGGGCCCGGTGCAGGACGCGATGTCGGACGTCACCGACCTCATATCGCCGCTCCAGCTCATCGAGGCGCGCATCGCCATCGAGCCGGCCATGACCAGGCTCGCGGCGCTGCATGCCTCGGCGCGCGATCTCGACGCCATCGGCAGCATCCTGGTCAGGATCGAGGCCACCAACGACGACCAGGACCTGTTCACCAAGCTCGATTCGGAATTCCACCTGGCGCTGGCGCGCTGCTCGCGCAATCCCCTGCTCTACCGGCTCTACCAGCATATCAATACGGTGCGGAACCACGCGCAGTGGGAGCAGATGAAGCAGATCATCCTGGTGACGGAGAAGATCGACATCTACAACCAGCAGCACCGCGCCATCTTCGAGGCGCTGAAGATGCGCGATCCCGCGACCGCCGCCGACCTCATCGGACGGCATCTCGAGACGGCCCGCCAGGACCTGGTCGGCGCCGACAGCATCTGAACCCTTCGCGGCTTGCGGCCGACCGCTGCCCGGCCTTCCTCAGGCAAACAGCAATGTGAGCCCGGCGAGAGACGCCGCGATGCCGGCGATCCGGGCGGCGCGCTCGCGCAGGCCCTCCCGCGTCAGCATCAGCGAGAGGAAGCCGAGCGCGTGCAGGACCGCGGTTCCCGCGAGGACGCCAGCCGCCGTCGAGAGAAGGACCGCGCCGTTGCCCAGCTCGACCCCGTGCACGTGCCCGTGACAGAACCCCAGGCCGGCGGCCAGGACCAGAGCGCCGGCGCGCGGAACCGTCCGGCCGGCCAGCAACGCAAGCCCCAGGCAGAGCGGCGACACGACGACCGCGATCTCGGCCCAGGAAAGAGCCAGGCCGAGCTGCGCGGCGGCGAGGCCCGCCGCGACCGCGCCGACAAAGGCCAGAGGCATGGCCCAAATCATTCTTCGGCCCAGCGCCACGCCGCAAATGCCGACCAGCAGCATCGTCAGCAAATGATCGAGTCCGCCGAAAGGATGAGTGAACCCGGCGCCGAAACCCTCGGCGCGAATGCCATGCGCCAGCGCGACGGCGGGGTGCGCGATCAGGGCGGCGGCGGCCAGACGATACTTCATGACGGTCCTTGTCCTCTTTGCAATGATTGTTCTGCTACGCTTTCTTCATGACGCGGTCACGATGGCCAAGCTTGCCTTTGGCCACGAGCGTGCCCAGAACGTCGAGAACCACCCGGCAGGCGAGCTGCGCCGTGTTGTCGTTCACGTCGTAGGGCGGCGACACCTCGACCACCTCCATGCCGCACAGGCCTTCCGCCGCGATCGTGTGAATCATCTCGAAGGCCTCTCTCGGCAACAGCCCTCCGGGCTCCGGCGAGCCGGTGCCGGGAGCGAAGCCCGGATCGATGGAATCGATATCGAAAGACAGGTAGACGGCCTTGCAGCCTTCCCATGCCATCTCGAGCGCGGCCTCCGCCGCCTTCCTGGCGCCCATATGCTCGATATCGTGCATGGTCATCACGCTGGTGCCGCGCCGCCGGGCCACCGCCGTCCCGGGACGGTTGCCGTACCAGCCGCCGATCCCCACCTGGACGAGATTCTTAGGATGGCAGTTCGGCAGGCCGACGTCATGCATGTGGCTGTGGTCGCGATGCGAATGCGCCGTCCCTTCATGGGTGGTCCAGAACCATGGCGTCGTATGCATGCGCTCGTCCATGTCCTTTTCCTGGATATCGATGTGCCGGTCGATGTGGATGATGCCGACATTGCCGTCGATGTGAGGTGCTATGCCGCGAACGTTCGGGAACCCCAGGCTGTGATCGCCGCCGCAGATGATGGGGAACGCGCCGGCGGTATAGATGTGCGAAACGGCCTTCGTCACCTGGTCGAACGTCTTTTCGATGTTGCCCGGGATGACGAAAATATCGCCGGCGTCGCAGAGATCGAGCTCTTCGTAGATATCGACGCCGCCGTCGAACCAGTAGCCGTCGTAAAGCGCCGATATCCGGCGCACCGCCTGAGGCCCGAACCGCGTGCCGGGGCGATAGGTCGTCGCCGAGTCGAACGGAGCTCCGACGAAGGCCGCCTCATATTCGCCCACCTTGCGAATGTCCTCGCAATAGGGCGCCTTCATGAAGGTGTTGATCCCGGCGAAGGCGGGCTGGTGCCCCCGGCTGAACAGCGAAATGCTGCGGTCGACGACGGAGTCCGCGGCTTCCAGCCCGAGCTCGAGACCCCGCCGCACCTCCTCGTCCTGCTTGGTCTGGGAAATCCTCGAGAGCTCCTCCATCGTCCGCGCACCATGGGTCTCGCGGCGGTGGATGTGCTTACGATCGTCACTCATCATAGGTCCTTTGCGTTCGATGCCTGATACTGGATGTCACTGACCGGGGCCGAGGCGCCCGATCCAGTTGTTCGATGCGTATTTTTCGGCAAAGCCCTCGTCGGCCAGCGCCTTGATGATCGAGCTGTCCAGGCCGTCGCCGGATGCCGCGAGCTTCTGGGCGACGCCCGCCTCCAGGTAGGTCTTGCTGAACAGGTCCCACGTCGCGGCGGCATATCCAGCAACGCAGTCCTCGCCGTCGAACAGGGCTCCCCAGCCTTTCGATTCCGCCGGCGCTTTCGGCGCCTCTTCGGGGAGGCTCTGGCAGAGCGGCTTGCCGCCGATCCCAAGGGCGCCCTCGTTCTGCGAGAGGTTGAGCATGATCGCGCCATACTGGTTCAGCATGACGTCCGACACCGGCCAGCCGAGCCCCTTGGCGATGATCTCGTCGCCTTCCTTGGGGTTCTCCTTCCACCAGGCGACCGCCTCGAACCAGCTGCGGAAGAGCTCCTTGGCGACCTCGGGCTTTTCCTTGAGCCAGCCTTCGTTGCACGCGATGGCGTCGGAGATCAGGCCACGCTCCCAGGTGCGGTCGGTAAGGCTCGACTTGAAGACCTTGGAGCCTTCGCGCTTGAGCGACTGGGCCGCGAAGGGATCGTAGTTCACGTCGATGTCGATGCCGCCGCTGGCGAAGGCGGCGGCGCTTTCCTGGGGCAGCATGACGGCGTGCTGGAGCTCGCTCGCGGCGATGCCGGCCCGCTTCAGCGTGAGCAGCATCCACATGTGATTGAGGAAGCCGTAGTCGGCGCCGAAGCGCTTGCCCTTGAAGTCCTCCACCGTATTGATGTCCTTGGTGACCACCATCTTGTCGAGGCCGTAGGACATGTTGGAGAACGCGACGACCTTCACCGGCAAATCACCGGCGCGCGCCAATACCATGCTGTCCATGGTATTGTTCATGCACTGGACCTGGCCGGAGGTGATGGCGGCGTTCTTCTCGGTGATCCCCTCGATGATCTTGACGTCCAGGTCTATGTCCTTCGCGAGGCCCTTCTCCTTCACGATGTACCAGGGCGCATAGGGAGAGAAGGAGATGATGGCGACGGATACCTTCTCGGCGGCGTGCGCCGGCGCGAGTGCCGCGAGCGACAATCCGAAGGCCATCGAACCGAGGCGCAAAGCTTTCATCATGCACATGACTGTCTCCTGGCTGTTTCCCTTGTCCATTTCAGTTTTCTTCAGTTTTCTCGGATTTCCTCACGCATCATGGCGAAGAGCCGCCGCTCGAGCTCGCCGTAGCCGGGCAGAGCGATGAGCTCCTCCTTGCGCAGGTAGCGGCGTCCCTTCTTGAACTCGACGGTAATGTCGGCCTTGATCCGCCCCGGCTGGCGGGTGAAGAATATGATCCGGTCGGCGAGATAGATCGCCTCCCCGATGTCGTGGGTCACCGCGACGACGGTCTTCTTCTCCCGCTCGATGAGCTCGACGATCAGCTCCTGCATCTCCCAGCGGACCTGAGCGTCGAGAGCGCCGAACGGCTCGTCCATGAGAAGCAGCCTGGGATTCTGGGCGAGCGTCCGGGCGAGCGCGACCCGCTGCTTCATGCCGCCCGACAGGCTGCGTGGATAGGCGTCGGCGAATTTCTCGAGATGGACGAGCTTGAGGAACTGCCCGGCCTTCTCGCGGCGTTCGGCGAGCGGAATTCCCATGATCTTCATGCCGTATTCGACGTTCTTCCGCGCGGTGAGCCAGGGAAACGACGTGTAGGCCTGAAAAATCATGCCGCGGTCGGGGCCGGGCCCGATCACGCGCTTTCCGAGGACCTCAAGAGACCCGCGCGTCGGATATTCGAGTCCGGATATGATGCGGAGCATCGTCGTCTTTCCGCAGCCCGAAGGCCCCACGAAGGCGGTGACTTCATTCTCACGCAAGTCCAGGGAAACATCGTCGAGAGCGGTGAACGTGCCGCCGACATATGTCTTGGTGATGCGTTCGGCTCGCAGCGGCGGCGGATCGCCTTGCAGCATGGGCGCGTTCTCGAGGGATGATCGGACATCGTTCACGGTTATCTGCGCTCCACGTTCCACGGAAACAGCATCCGCGCCGCGAAGCGGAAAAGCAGATCGGTCAGGATTCCCAGGATTCCAATGGTCACGATGCCCGCCATGATGGTGTCCACGTTGAGGAAGCGCCCCGCCCGCATCATCACCGCACCGATTCCGTCCTGGGCCCCGACGATCTCGGCGATGACCAGATATGTCCAACCCACGGCGATCATGTTGCGCATGGAATCGAAGATGGCGGGCAGCGCCGAAGGTACGATCACGCCGAGAAAGACCTCGCGCCTCTTCGCTCCCATGGTCAATGCCGCCTCGACATATTCGCGCGGCACCGCCTGGGTATTGTCGAGCACCAGCGCGATCAGAAAGAAGATGACGCCGATGAACAGGAGAGCGAGCTTTGCCACGTCGGTCGGGCCGAACCAGACCAGGAGGAGCGGCACGAAGGAGGCGGCCGGGAGGTAGCGCCAGGCGGAGAGCACCGGGTTCAGCAAGGCTCGAACGCTGCCGAAGCAGCCCATCAGCAGGCCCGCAGGGACGCCTATGGCCGCCGCCGCAAAGAAGCTCACGAATACCCGCCGGCAGCTCACCAGGACGTCGAAGATGAAGCCGCGCTCGAAAAAGAGGGTGAAGAGCGCCATTGCGACCTGTTCGACGGACGGCAGGAATTTCTGCGCCGAGCCGGGAGTCAGATAATGGGCGAGCTCCCAAAGCGCCAGGAACGCAATCGCCCCGGTTACGCCGAGCGTCGCAATACGAAGCGCGTTGGGTTGGCTGCGAAGCTCCAGGAAACGCTCTTTCGGCGGATGGAAATCCGGGGCCGGCCGCGAGAGATCAAACATCTCCGTTTTTCCGGCATTGGAAATCGCTGCCCGCATTCCCGCCCCGTTTGCGACGCCGACAAAGGATTTGCGCAGAGCTTATGGACGCCCTGCCATCGGCGATAGAGGCCAAGGCTTAATGTTGAACATTGATGAAATTAATCCTTGCGCGGCGGCTTGCGGGCCTGCCGGGCTCCCGCAGCCATACCCGGCCGGTCGAGCAGCGCCAGCGTCTCTTCCACGAACAGCTCCCGCGAAAGATGGTGCGGCGCATTCGGGTTGGTGATGACGAAGATGTCCATGCGGGGAGCCCCGACAGGCGACAGCACCGGCCACAGGCGGCCTGAGGCGACTTCCGGCTCGGCATAGCCTTCCGGGAGAAAGCACAGGCCGACGCCCAGCATCGTCAGCCGCTTCGCCTCCTCCAGATGAGGCGACACGCCGGCAATATGCCTGCCGATGCCGTGCTGCAACCGGAAATCGCTGAGCTGGTCCGGTTCGTCCGAACCGGTCAGGACGAAGGGCTCCTCCGCCAATTGCGCCGGCCGGACCTTGCGCGCGCCGAACAGACGGTGGCGCCGGCCGCAATAGGCCACGTGAACTTCACGGAAGAGCGGAAGGTAGTTGAGCTCCGCGCGCTGCTGGCGGGCCGGACAAATGCCGACGTCGATATCGCCCCTGAGCAGAGCATCGATGACGTCGCTCCAGCTGGCCACGCCGACCAGGATCTTGACCAGCGGATAGCGCTCGTTGAAGTTGAGCAGCAGCTGGTCCAGCGCCGGGTTGATGAGGTTGCTGATGACGCTGATGCGCAGGCTGCCCTTCACGTCCTGGCCCATGCCGGCGATCGTCTCCGGAAGATCCCTGACCTGCTCGCGCAGCTGCTGGCAGATCTCCGCCAGGCGCCGCCCCTCCTCGCTCAGCATGAAGCCCGCCGGCCCCCTGCGGCAAAGCTTGCATTGAATGCGCTCCTCCAGCCTCTTGAGGGCGAGGCTCACCGCCGGCTGCTGGCGGCCCAATCGTTGCGCGGCCCTGGCGATGCCGCCCGACTGCACGATCGCATCGAAGATCTTCAGAAGATTCCAGTCCAGCGACTGGACGAGATTGCGGTCGATCGTTGCCATGCCAACCTGCCGTCGATTCGATGAACATCCCGCCGGCGCCAGCCGCGGCAGGCCCCGAGATACTCGCCCGAAACGACTGTAGTGCGGACGGTCCGGCCAGACAAATCGCGGGGCCGTTCCCGGTGACGATCTCGAGCTTGTGTGAGCGCTCCCGGTCGGCTAGCCTCCCTTCGAGATCGGTTGCCATCGTCACTTCCCAAGGTGGCGGCGCCGACGGCATTTGACGGAAACCGATCCCTATCATGAATCCGGTCATCCTCGGCGCGCTGGCCGCCTTTTGCCTCGGAACGCTCGATTTCGCCGCCGGCAAGGTCAGCCGGTCGATCGGCGCCATCCGCGTGGTGGCGGCGGTGACGCTCTTCGGTCTCGTCCTCATCACGCTGTCGCTGCCGGTCTTCAGCACCGTCCCCGATCTCACCCGGGACGACGTCCATTGGCCCATCATCGCCGGCATCGGACTCGCGCTCGCCACCTTGTGGCTGTTCGCCGGCATCGCCTCCGGCCCGGTGTCGCTCGCCGTGCCGGTGGCCATGTCCTATCCGGCGACGATCGTTCTCCTCAGCGCCTTTGCCGGCCACATGCCGACCCCTCTCCAGCTCCTGTTCATCGCCGTCGTCCTCGGCGGCGCGTTCCTGGTCGTCTGGGCGGAGGCCGACGAGCCGGCGGCAGCCGGCGAAAAGCCTGTCAGGTGGCGGCGCACTGTTGCCCTGGCCCTCCTTGCCCATGCCGCCTTCATCGTCGCCATCCTCACCGGACAGACATCCGCGACGATCTTCGACGAGTGGCAGTCGGTGTGGATCTCCCGCCTCGCGGGCTCGGCCGTCATGCTGCCGCTCCTCCTGGTCAGACCCGCCCCGTTCAGGCCGCAGCTTCGTCACCTGCCCGTCCTCGTGCTGATGGGACTGCTCGACATCGCCGCCACGACGCTGCTCTTCGCCGCCGGCCGGAGCGACCAGCCCGAGCTCGCCACCGTCTGCGCCACGGGGTCGGGCGCCGTCACGATCGTGCTGGCGCGGATTTTCTTCAAGGAAAAGATCGTCTATCTTCGCTGGCTCGGCATTGCCGCGACCTTTCTCGGCGTCGCCGCGCTGTCCGCGCTGAAATGAGGGCCCAATGATCGCCATCACGCAAAAGCATCTCGACGATTTCGCCCGTGACGGCTTCGTCGCCGTCGAAGGCGCGCTCGCGCCGGCCGAGATCGAGGCCGCGCGCGCCCGCTTCGAGCCGATGTTCTCCGGCAGGTTCGAGACCGGTCTCTATCCCGACGAATGGAACTGGCGGCTGGGGCGCGACCGCGAGGACCTGACGCGGCAGATCTGCAACGGCTGGAAATCCGACCTGACCGTCGCCGCGATCGTGCTCAGGCGCGACGTCGGCGAAGCCTGCGCCAGGCTGCGCGGCTGGCCCGGCGCCCGTCTCGGCCAGGACAACGTCATCTGGAAGCCGCCGGGCGGCAGGCCGCTCGGCTTCCACCAGGACGATTCCTACAACGGATGGATCGTGCCCGGCGAGATGATGACCTGCTGGATCACGCTCGACGACACCAAGGCGTTCCAGGGCACGATCGAGCATGTCAGGGGCTCGCATCGCTGGCCGGTCTCGCCGCCGATCAAGGAGTTCCACGCGCCCGACGACGCGCTGGCCGACCTCAAGCCCGCGGCGGCGGCGGCCGGCATCGCCGACTACGAGATCGTGCCGGTCGAGGTGCCGGCGGGAACGGCGGTGTTCCATCACGGCCGCACCTGGCACGGCTCACGCGACAACAGGGGATCGAAGCCGCGCCGCTCGGTCATCGCCCATTGCATTTCTTCCACAGCAAAATTTCACCCGCGCGAAATCAGCTATATTTACTCGCGTTATAAGAAGGCGCATTCGACCGACATGGACGAGAGCTATTTTCCCGTGCTCTGGCAAGAGGATGGCTACCGCACGGCGTGGCTCGACGATTATGTGAGGAGCGGCCGCTCGGCGGCCGCGTAAACCGAACCGATTAAATTTTAAGGACAATTATAATAGTTCTCTAGGCGCTCCTCGGGCAAGCTTGCCGGGTAAATCGCAGTCCCGGAACCATCGCCCATGTTCGGATCGAACGAAACAGAAAGGCAGCGCGTCGCGGTCACGCTGACGCTCCATTCCGGCGACGTCCTCAACGGCCACGTCTTCCTCGGCCAGGCGCAGAAGCTGCGCGACCTCCTCAACAATCCCGACCTGTTCATCGATTTCGAGAAGCGCGACAGCACGCTTACCCTGATCGCCAAGCGGGCCATCGCGACGATCGCGGCGATCGACCTGCCGCGCACCGACCATCTCGCGCGGCGCACGCAGAACGCCTTCTCCTTCGACCCGCATCACACGCTGGGCGTCGACAGGGGAGCCAACGGGGGCGAGGTCCGGGCGGCCTATCTCGCCAAGGCGCGCCTCTACCATCCCGACAAGCTCGCCAGCAAGGACGTGCCGAAGGAGGTCGTCGACTACATGAACGCCATGTTCATCCGCATCCAGAAGGCCTATGACGAATTGGAGAGCAGCCGGCCGCGGCCGCTGCATTTCGAGCAGGCCGCCGCTCCCGCAAATTCGAGCCTGCTGCGCGCCGGCGGAGAAAACCGGTAGCCGCATCGCCCTGCCGTGCGCTAAGAGTTGCGGCATGATCGAGACCAATCCCGTCGCGCATCTGCGCGTGCTGAAGCCGCTGCCCTTCGTCTATGCCTTCTATGACGGGCGCATCCCCGGCGTCCGGCTGCATTCGGAAGGCGCGAACTGGCTCGACGACGACTTCTCGCTCGGCATGGCGAGCTATGCGCTCGTCGACGAGGACGACGCCCTGGTCTACGACACCCATCTTTCCGTCGCCCATGCGCGCAAGATCCGCGCCTTCCTCGACAGCATGGGGATGAAGCGCATCCGCGTCGTGCTCAGCCACTGGCATCTCGATCATGTTGCCGGCAACGCGGCCTTCGCCGACTGCGAGATCATCGCGCATGCGCTGACGCTCGCGCATCTGAAAGCGCATCGCGCCGGGATCGAGGACGGCAGCTTTCACGGCCCGCCCGCGATCTCCCCGCTCGTCCTGCCGACGCTGACCTATGAGGACGATCTCAGACTCGACGTCGGGCGGTTGCGCGTGCATCTGCGCCATGCCCACATCCACAGCGACGACGCGACGCTGCTTCACGTCGACGACCTCTCGCTCCTCTTCGCCGGCGACACGCTCGAGGACACGGTGACCTATGTGGGGGAGCCGTGGGCGCTCGACACGCATCTGGCCGAGCTCGACCGGCTGTGGAGCTGGCCGGTCTCGCGCATCCTGCCCAATCACGGCGACCCCGTGGTCATCGCCGCGGGCGGATATGAGAAGCCTTTCATCCGCGCCACCCAGCAATATCTGCGCATGCTCAAGCGCTGCGTCGGCGAGCCCGGATTGCGCGAGCAAAGCCTCACGGCCCTGATCGCCGGCCCGCTGCAGGCCAAATGGGTGAACTACTTCGCGCCCTATGAGGACGTGCACCGCAACAACGTCCGCGCAGTCGTCGCCGCCTGAACCACACGAACACGATTTTTCCGTCATCGGATCTTTGCGAAAAGGCCCGGCATCCAAGCGCAGATCATGTTTGATTGACAAGTCAGTCAAACTTTGTATTTTTGTCCCGACGTCTGCGTTTCTTCTGTTTCAAGTGCCTGCACAAAGCCGGTTGATCCGGACGATCCGCGCAAAAGCCGGATGTCAGATAGGGAGGAAGAAGACGATGAACGGAGCCACGCACTCCACAGGCAAGCTGTTGTCCCGCCGTACCATCCTCGCGGGCCTCGCCGCGGCCGCCGGCACGACCGTCCTGCCGCGCAGCGGCAGGGCGGCGGACGAGCTCAACATTCTCGTCTGGTGCGACCACGCCGATGCGAAGCTCATCAAGCCCTTCGAAGAAGCGCATGGCGTCAAGGTGAATGTGAAGACCTACGAAGGCACCGGCACGGGACTTTCGATCATCGAGCAGTCGCAGCCCGGCGATTGGGACGTCTTCATGGTCGATGCCACTGACGTGCCGCGCATCGTGGAAAAAGGCATCTTCATGGAACTGCCGGACGACGCCGCTCCCTGGGACGACATGTTCGAGGCGCTGCGCCAATCGCCGTTCGCCCGCGTCAACGGCAAGCTCTATGCCGTGCCCGAGAAGTTCGGCTATTACGGCGTCTGCTTCAACAAGAACAACGTCGACGCGGCCGATGCACGGCGCGGCGACATCGCATGGAACGAGAAGTACAAAGGCCGCATCGCGGTCTACGACTACTATTTCCCGCTGATCCAGATGATCGCGCTCGCCAACGGCTGGAAGCCGGCCGAGATCGATGCCGGCCGGCTCGCCGAGATCCGCAAGCGCCTGCTCGCCGCCAAGCCCAACATCAAGCTGATCGGCGACATCGTGAGCGTGCAGAACGCCCTGGTGACGGGCGACGTCGATGTCATTTTCGGCGGCGCGGAGTTCACCGTTTCGAACCTCATTCCGGCGAATCCGCAGCTCGACTGGGTGATCGCCGACAGCGGCGGCCTGATCTGGACCCAGGGGCTCACCGTCCTCGATACCAGCAGCCGCAAGGACCTGGCGCTCGAATTCGTCAGATGGGTCATGAGCCCCAAGGGCCAGGGCCTGCTCGCCACGTCCGACTGCTATTGGGGAATGCCCACCAACAGCAAGGCCGAGCTCGACGACACCCAGAAGAAGATCCTGCGCTGGGACGAGCAGCCCGCCTACCTGAAGGAATCCGTGTTCTCGCAGCTTCCGGCCAGCAATGTCGACGCCCAGATGCTCGATGTGTGGACCGAATTCCTGCAATCATGACGTCCAGCCGGTATCTCGCAATGCCGCTGGCGGCGAGCGACCGGATGCCTCCTGGCCGGGCCCCGCTCGACGCGGCGCGCTGGCTGGCCTGGCCCGCGGTGCTCTACACGCTTGCATTCTTCGTCTTCCCGCTCATCGTCATGATATGCGTGACGTTCTGGGTAAGGCGCAACGGCAGCCTGGATCCCGACTGGACCCTCGACAACTACGTCAGGTTCTTCACGCGCCCATATCTGGTGACGGCCTTGAGCAACTCGGTCCAGGTGACGCTCGTCACGACGGCGCTCAGCGTGCTCTTCGCATATCCCTTCGCCTATGTGCTGGCCTTTCACGTGCCGCCGAAATGGCAGAAGCTCGTATTGCTCGCCGCCGTCCTGCCCTTCTGGACCTCCTATGTGGTGCGCTCCTACAGCTGGCTGCTCGTGCTCAGCGACAAGGGCATCGTCAACTCCTTCCTGATGTGGACGGGAGTCATCTCGGCGCCGCTCAAGATCGCCTACACGCGCGCCGCCACGGTGCTGGGTTTCGTGCATTTCTTCGTCATGCTGCTGACCCTGACGATCTATGCGAATCTCGTGCAGATCAGCCCGTCCTACATCAAGGCGGCGCAGGACCTGGGCGCGTCGCAGTGGAACGTCCTGCGGTGCATCGTGCTGCCGCTGAGCGTGCCGGGGATCGCCGTCGGCGCCTTCCTCACATTCGTCATAACCATCGGCGACTTCATCACTCCGCAGATACTGGGCGGCAACAACGAGATCCTGCTGCCGCAGGCCATCATGCTGCAGATCATGCGCGTCGCCGACTTCCCGATGGCGTCGGTCATGAGCCTGCTGCTGATGCTGCTCATCATAGCCGTCTACGTCGCCTTTCACCGCTATCTGAAGATGGACCGGCTATGACGATGGCAAGGACCTCGGCGGTTTCGGTGGCGGCCTTCATCGCCGTGATGCTGCTCTTCATCTATCTCCCGGTCATGGTGCTGGTGGTCTTCTCCTTCCAGAGCGGCGATCTTCCGGTTCCGCCGCTCGATGGCCCGAGTCTCAGGTGGTACGGCAAGGCGCTTTCCAATGCCCGCCTCGTCGATTCGCTGCTCAATTCGGTGGCCGTCGGCGCGCTTTCCTCGGCGGCGGCCACGATCCTGGGATTTCTCGCCGCCTACGGGCTGTTCCGTCATCGCCCGGTCACGGCAGGCGCCGTTCGCGCTCTGCTGATGTCGCCGATCACCGTGTCCTACCTGATCGTCGGCCTCGGCCTCATGATCGTCTTCAACGTGGCCGGCATCGGCCGGTCGCTCACCGCCGTCGGCATCGGCCATGTGGTGATCAACCTCCCGATCTGCTTCGCCATCATCTATTCGCAGTTCGGCGATCATCTGCGCAATGTCGACAACGCCGCGCGCGACCTGGGAGCCGGAGATTTCGACACCATGGCGCGCGTCATCGCTCCCGTCATGCTGCCCTCGGTGATCGCCGCCTTTTGCCTGTCGTTCACCCTCTCATGGGACGAATTCATCATCTCGCTGCTCCTGTCGCGGTTCGACGTGACCTTGCCGGTGATGATCTTCGAGCTGATGCGGGCCGGGCTGACGCCCGAGGTCAACGCGGCGGGCACAATCATCCTGTTCATATCGATCGTCACCGTCGTGATCGCGGCCTCGATGACGATCCTGAAGCCGAAGCGCAAAACATGAGCGAGCTTGCGGTCGAGCTGCGGGATGTGTCCAAGACCTACGGCGCCCATGTCGCGCTCGACCGGCTTTCGTTCTCCATAAGGAAGGGCGAGTTCGTGGTCCTGCTGGGGCCGTCGGGCAGCGGCAAGACGACGCTGCTGTCGATCCTGGGCGGGTTCACGGCACCGTCGACGGGCAGCGTCCTCATCGGCGGGCGCGTGGTCACGGCCGTGCCGCCGGCCAGCCGTCCGACCGTCACCGTGTTTCAGGACTATGCGCTCTTTCCCCATATGACGGCGATGGCCAATGTCGCTTTCGGCCTCGCCATGCGCCGCGTCGCCAGGCCGCGGCGCACCGAGCTTGCCGCCCGCGCCCTCGCGGTGGTGGGTCTCGACGGCCTCGGCGACCGGCGCATCCACCAGCTTTCCGGCGGACAGCGCCAGCGCGTCGCGCTCGCCCGCGCCATCGTGATCGAGCCCGAGGTCCTGCTCCTCGACGAGCCGCTCGGCGCCCTCGACGTCAAGATCCGGCACCAGATGCAGGACGAGCTCGTGCATCTGCAGCGCAAGCTCGGCGGCACGTTCATCCACGTCACTCACGACCAGGAAGAAGCCATGTCGATTGCCGACACCATCATCCTGCTGAACCAGGGACGCATAGAAGACGCCGGGGCGCCCGAACGCATCTATCAGCGCCCGGCGAGCGCCTTTGCCGCATCGTTCATGGGCGAGACCAACCTGCTGGAGGGCACCGTGGCCGAAGCCAGGGGCGACGAGCTTGCGATAGACACTGCGGTCGGCCGCATCATCGCCAAGGGAGAGCTCAGCCCGCGCAGCAAGGTCCACGTCTCGGTCCGCCCGGAGAACATCAGGCTCGGAGCCTGCGCGCAAGGCGCCCTGGACCTCGGCCGCGCCAGGCTGCGCGACGTGGTGTTCCAGGGCACTCACCGGCGCTGTCACGCCGACCTCGAGGGAAAGGCCACGCCTCTCCTATTGCGGCTGTCGTCCGAGGTCGAGCAGCCGGGGGATGGCCTGCATGAGCTCTGGGTCCGGCCGCAGGACGTCGTGCTGATCGCGGGAGGCGCGTCATGACGGCGCGAGCGGCTTCCGGCCGGGTCCGCACCGAGACCGTGCGCAAGGCCAGGGCCCGGCTCCGGCGCACCGACGGCGCGCGCTCGGAAGCGTTGCTCGAGACGGCGCTGATGCTGTTCTCCGAGGAGGGCTACCGCGACGTCACCATCCAGCGCATAGCCGAGCGCCTGCATGTGCGCCACTCCCTCATCTACTACTATTTCGAAAGCAAGGAGAAGCTGTTCCATTCCGCCTTGCTGCACGCGCTCGAGAAAGTCATCGCCGAATATCACGCGCTGAAGGCGCGGCACGCCCATCCGGTGGACCTCATCAACGACTGGTTCTGCATCAATGTCGACCTGGCTCCGCTTCTCAAGGGCCTGATCAAGATCATGATCGATCATGCGAGCCTGGACCGGCGCGCGGCGCCGAAATTCGTCGGCGACATCGTGCGCGATTTCTACGCGCTGGAGCAGACCACGCTGGCGAACTGCATTCGCGAAGGCGTCAAGAAGGGCCTCTTCAAATGCGACCAGCCCGATGCCATGGCGGCATTCGTCTCACGGAACATCGACGGGATCTACTATGGCGCCATCGTGAGGCGTGACGCGTCGATCCCCGATTCGATGGAAGAGCTGCGGAAGAACATCTGGAGGCTCCTCGGCTATGAGGGCCGCGATCGAAGGAAGACGGAGGCTTGAGCAATGTGTAGCGTCTGCGGCTGCAGCGGCGGTGCCCGCGTGGAAACCGACCATCGACATCACCATCACGACGGCGGGCACCATCACGACGATGACGCCCACCGGCATCATCACGGCCGCCTGATCGAGATCGAGCAGAACATCCTGGCCAAGAACCAGCTCTATGCGGACGAGAACCGCGCCGCCTGGGCGCGCCGGGGGATCTTCACCCTCAATTTCATCTCGAGCCCCGGCGCCGGCAAGACCACACTTCTCGTCGAGACGATCAAGGCGCTCAAGGACGCCCTCCCCGTCGCGGTGATAGAAGGCGACCAGGAGACCAGCAACGACGCCGACCGGATCAAGGCGACAGGCGCCCCGGCCATCCAGATCAATACCGGCAAGGGCTGCCACCTCGACGCCCACATGGTGGGACATGCCGCCGAGCATCTGCCGCTGGCGCACGACGGCGTGATGTTCATCGAAAACATCGGAAATCTCGTCTGTCCCAGCGGATTCGACCTCGGCGAGACGAAGCGCGCCGTCCTGCTGTCGGTCACCGAAGGCGACGACAAGCCGATGAAGTATCCCGACGCCTTCGCCGGCGCCGACATCATGGTCATCGGCAAGATGGATCTCGCGCCCTATGTCGACTTCGACGCCGGCAGGGCCGCGGCACTGGCGCGCGAAACGAACCCCGGCATCGAGATCCTCGAGCTCTCGGCCAGGACCGGCGCCGGGATGAAGCGATGGCTCGACTGGATCAAGTCCGGCGCTGCCGCGCAAAAAGGTGCCGCATGCACGAACTGACGCTCGCCAACAGCCTTGTCGAGCTGGCCGCCCACCACGCGGCGAGCCACGGCGCGGATCGCGTCACGAGGATCAACATCAGGCTCGGCCAGCTCTGCGGCATCGCCCGGGCCCTGTATTTCTGCTTCGGCCCGGCCTCTCGCGGAACCCTTTGCGAGGGCGCCGAGCTGCACATCACCGAAGTTCCACTGACGGTCAGGTGCGAGCCCTGTGGCGGCGTCAAGCACCCGCGCACGCCGTTCAACCTCAGATGCCCCGATTGCGGCGGCCCGGCGCGCAAGGTCCTCAGCGGCCGCGAGATGGAGCTCATTTCAATCGAACTCGACCGTGACGAGACGCAAGGACACATCCAATGAACGCATCCATCGAGCACGTGTGGAAATTCGTACCCCACCAGCATGAGGGCCCGGCCCGGCAGACGGGGGCCGACGACCACATCCATTCGCCGAAGCATCACAACGGCGCCTTCAAGTCGCGCGGACTGGCGACGTTCATGGGAGCGCCCTACTGCCCGCCGGACCGCCACGCGATCCGCGCCATGGGCGCCAAGGTCTGCTTTCTCGGCGCGCCCTGGGACCAGGGTCAGATCGTGCGGGCCGGCACCTCGCAAGGCGCTTCCGGCCTGCGCGAGGCGACCACCCAGTATTTCCCCTACATGTTCGAATACGACGTCGACCTCCTCACCTTCTTCAAGGTCGTCGATTGCGGCGACATACCCAACGTACCGGGCAACAACGCCAAATCCCATGAGCTGATCTACCAGTACGTGACCGAATGCCTCGAAGGCGGCGCCAAGGTCATCATGAGCGGCGGCGACCACTCGCTGCCCATTCCGGGCTCGCGTGCGCTTTCCCATTTCACGAAGAGCGGCAGGATGGGCTATCTCCATGTCGACAGCCATCTCGATGCCGGTCCGGACTGGGCGGGGAACAAGATCACCAACTGCTCGGGGCCGGCGCGCGCCATCGAGCTGCCGAACTGCACCGCCGCGAACATGGCGCATCTCGGCTCGCGCAACAGCCTCAATCCCAAGGACTGGTATGATTTCTATATCGACAACGACATCCGCGTGATCGCCATGCACGAGATCGTGGATCGCGGCGTCGAGGACTGCACCCGCGAGATCTTCGAGCGCGCCTGGCAGGGAACCGATACGGTCTATTTCTCCTGGGACACGGATTCGATCGACATCAGCTGCATGCCGGGCTCCACCTCGCCCGAATGCTACGGCCTCAAGAGCAGAGAGGCGATCCAGCTGGCGCGCGTCGCCGGCCGTTATGGCTGCGACGTGCTCGAGGTGGTGGAGCTGGCGCCTTATTTCGACGTCAGCTTCATGAGCATCAAGATGGCCGCCAACATGATCTATCACTATCTCGGCTCGAGGGCGCGAACCCTCATCGAGCAAGGCAGGCAACCCTGAATCTCCCGCGAAGAAAAGGATCTCGTCCATGAATCCCGCAAAGAGCTACGCCCACCTGTTCTCGCCGCTCGGCGGCGATGCCGGCGACAACTATCGCGCCCCCAACGTGCTCACCTTCCTGCGCTCGACCTACGTGGCGCTCAATGCCGAAGCCCTGAGGAACAGCGGCGCCCGGTATGCCTTCCTGGGCGTGCCTTTCGACGAGGGCAATGTCGGCAAGCCCGGCTCGGAGGAAGGCCCGCGCGAGTTCCGCCTCGCATCGCAGGAGTATTTCTCCTACTGGTTCGAGTACAATGTCGACCTCCACGGCACGGCGGTCGACTGCGGCGACGTCTCCATGCCGAAAGTGAGCCCCGACGTTGCGCGCGAGCGGATCTACCGCGCGGTGAGCGAAGTGCTGAAGGCCGGGCTCGTGCCGATCATCGTGGGTGGCGACCGCTCCATGTCGATCGCCGCCGCCAAGGCGCTTTCCGATCACGTCGGCGCGGGGAAGATGGGCTATCTCCATTTCGGCGCGCATCTCGACATGGCCGACAGCTGGGCGGGCGAGCGCAATCTCGCGCCATGCGCCCTGGCGCGGATCACCGAGCTTCCCAATCTCGCCGCCGCGAATGTCGGCCATATCGGCGCCCGCAACTCGATGAACCCGAAGGACTGGATCGACCTGGCCAAGGCACGGGGCATCCGCTTCAATTCCATGTTCGAGCTTCTCGACAACGGCATCTACCCGGTCGTCTCGGACACGATCGATCGCGTCTGGAACGGCACGGACGCGCAGTATCTGAGCTTCAATTTCAACGTCATGGACGCGTCGGCGGCCCCGGGCGTCACCTCGACCGAACCGGGCGGGCTCGAATCGCGCGAAATGATGCGCATCGCCGAGATGATCGCCAAGCGCGGCCGCGTCGGCGTCATCGACGTCAGCGAGCTGTGCCCGGTCTTCGACGTCAGCGGCACCGCGGCGCGGCTCGCGGTCTGCGTCGTCACCCGGATCATGGCGGCTCTGGCGAAGGAACGCGGCGAGGAGATCGACGCCAGCATCAGGCGCAGCGACCTCGTCGCAAGCTGACGCGGCCGCCAAGCTCGGCCTTGCGGCTACTCCGCGGCGACCGCCGGCGTGACGCTCTCGATCGTGAAGGGACGGTCATGCGCGAGAGAGGGAATGCGCGCACGGGTCTTGGCCACCTCGGCGAGGTCGATCTCCGCGGCGATGACGCTCTCGGTCTCGCCGCCGTCGGCCAGCACGCGGCCCCAGGGATCGACGATGAGGGAATGGCCGTAGCATTCGGACCCGCCGGCCAGCGTTCCATACTGGCAGGGGGCGAGGACATAGGCGCCGTTCTCGATGGCGCGGGCGCGGTTGAGGATGTGCCAGTGCGCCCTGCCGGTGATGCGGGTGAAGGCGGCCGGCACCGCCAGCATCTGGGCGCCCGCCTTGGCGAGCGTGCGATAGAGTCCGGCGAAGCGTAGGTCATAGCAGATCGACATGCCGACCGGACCGCCGATGCAGGGGGCCAGCACCGCTTCGTTGCCCGCCACGATGGTGGCGGATTCGCGATAGACGTGGCTGTCGCCGAGATCGACGTCGAACAGGTGGATCTTGTCGTAGCGCGCCGCGACCGCGCCGTCGGGCGCAAGCATGTAGCCGCGATTGAAGACGCGGCCGTCGGGCGACTTCACGCCGATGGAGCCCACCAGGATCCACGCCTTGTGCCGCCGCGCGAGCGCGGCCATGGCCGGCAGCACCGGATGATCGGCCTCCGGCACCGCGAAGGGATGCAGCATGCCGTCCTTCGTATCGAGACCGGCGCAATATTCGGGAAGGGCTATGAGCTGCGCGCCGCCCGCGGCGGCGCGGTCGACGAGCTTCGCCAATATGGCGATATCGGCCTCCACGTCGGGCGTGGCGCAATTCTGGACGCAGGCCGCGATGAATTTCTGAACCATGTCTCCAGTCTATACCAATCGCCCGCAATGTCACTTCGCAACTTCGTAAGCTTGACGATGGGTCACGTCAGCGCCGCAGAAGGCCCAGCACGGCGCGGATGACATGCAGGTCGCCGCGCGCCGCAAGGCAGACGAGCCACTCGCTCATGCGCGCCTCCCAGTCGCTGAAGCGCAGGATATGGAGCCTGTCGTCGGGCACGATCTCACCCGTCGAGACGATGCCGACCCCAAGCCCGCTCGCCACCGCCTCGCGCGCCCCTTCGCGGCTTTCGATCTCGAGCACATTGGCGAGCGCCAGACCGCGGCGGGCCGCCTCTTCCAGCAGCAGCGTGCGGGTGACAGACCCTTCCTCGCGCAGCACCACCGGCTGCTGCACGAAATCGGCAAAGGCGATGGCGTCGCGCCTGGCGAAGGGATGGGTCGCCGCGGTGAAAGCCGAGACGGCGTCGTCGCGCAGCAATCGCGCGTGATAGCCGGACTGCGGCGGCGCGCCCGCGATGACGGCGAAATCGATCTCGAAGCGGTCGAGCCTGGCGAGAAGCCCGGCCGAATTGCCGGCGACGAGACGCAGCCCGATCCGGGGATAGCGCTCGCGGAAGCGGCGGATGAGCGGCAGCACATGGGTCGCCGCGTCGGCGCCGATGGTGAGGCTTCCCTCCTCGAGCCCCCGGGCGCGCGACAGGAGCTCGAGGGCTTCCGTCTCCGCCTCGAACATGCGCTCGGTCACGGCATAGAGCTTGCGGGCGAAGGGGGTGAGCTCGACGCCGCCGCGGCGGCGCAGGAAGAGCTCGGACCCGTAGGCCTCCTCGAGCTTGCGGATCTGATCCGAGATCGCGGGCTGGGTCAGCGCCAGCCGCGAGGCGGCCTTCGAGAACCCGCCATTGGCCGCAACCGCATGGAAGGCCTTGAGCTGGGCATAGCGCATGGCCTCTTACTTGCATAAGTTTGACTTATATTCAATATATGAACTAACGATTTGACTTATGATCGTCATCGGTCCGAGATACCGGCCTGCGATCAACCCATCCGATCTCGAGGCTCCCCCATGACCGCCGCCGTGCTCACCAGCTCCTTTGCGCCGACCTTCAATGGCCCCGAGGGCCAGGAGGACATGCCCTATCTTCTCACGCCCGGGCCGCTCACGACGTCGCGCGGAGTCAAGCTCGCCATGCTCGCCGACTACGGCTCGCGGGACATGGAATTCCGCGCCATCGTGAAGAAGATCCGCGCGAGCCTGCTGGAGCTCGCGCAATGCGGTCCGGATTATGAATGCGTGATCATGCAGGGGTCCGGCACCTTCGCCATCGAGGCCGCCCTCGGCTGCTTCTGCCCATCGAAGCGCTACAAGACGCTCGTGGTCTGCAACGGCGCCTATGGCGAGCGGGCGGCCAAGATCCTCAACCGTCTCGGCCGGCCGGTGGTGACGCTCGACAAGGGCGACAGCGAAGCGCCGAGCCCCGACGAGATCGTCAGCGTCCTCAATGCCGACCGCACCATCAGCCATCTGTGGATCGTGCATTGCGAGACGACCTCCGGCATCGTCAATCCGATCGCGGCGATCTGCAAGGCGGTGGCGGGCCGGGCCCTGACGGTGATGGTGGACGCCATGTCATCCTTCGGCGTCATACCGATCGACATGGCGGGCTCGAACATCGATGTCATGGTGTCGTCCTCCAACAAATGCATCGAAGGCGTGCCCGGCTTCTCCTATGCCATGGTCCGGCGCACGCTGCTCGAGGAGAGCGAGGGCGTCTGCCATTCGACCGTGCTCGATCTCCATGAGCAATGGGTGGTGCTCGAGCGCACCGGCCAGTTCCGCTTCACGCCGCCGACCCATGCCCTCGTCGCCTTCCAGAAGGCGCTCGACGAATATGCCCGCGAAGGCGGCCTCGCCGCGCGCAACGCCCGCTACAAACGCAACGCCGAGGTGCTGGTGAAGGGCATGCGCGAGATGGGCATCGAAGCCCTGCTGCGCGAGGACCAGGCGGGACCGATCATCCAGACCTTCCTCACGCCGCGCGACCCCAACTTCCGCTTCGAGACCTTCTATGAGCTGCTCAGGCAGCGCGGCTATGCGATCTATCCGGGCAAGCTCACCAAGCGGCCGAGCTTCCGCATCGGCACGATCGGCCAGATCGACGAGACGGTGATCCTCGGTGCCCTTGCCGCCATCCGCGACGTGCTCAAGGAAATGAAAGTCACCGACATGCGCCCGTTGGACGGTTGAGAAAAAGAGTCAAGGAAACGAGCCAAGCCCATGAACCAGAATCGAAAAACCGTCTCGGTCAACGGCCGGACCTATGCCTGGCCGCAGGGCCCGCTGGTGGTCGTCTGCTGCGACGGCAGCGAGCCCACCTATATGGAGACCGCCCGCGCCCGGGGGCTGATGCCCCATCTCGACCGCATGATCGCCAAGGGCGAGAACCGCCGCGGCCTCTCCGCCATGCCGAGCTTCACCAATCCCAACAACCTTTCGATCGTCACCGGCCGCCCGCCGGCCGTGCACGGCATATGCGGCAACTACCTCATCGATCCCGAGACCGGACGCGAGGTGATGATGAACGATCCCAGATGGCTGAGGGCGCCGACGATCTTCTCGACCTTCCAGCGTGAAGGGGCCAGGGTCGCGGTGGTGACCGCCAAGGACAAGCTCAGGCTGCTGCTCGGCAAGGGTCTCGTCTTCGACGGCAGCGCCGTCTGCTTCTCCTCGGAGAAGGCCGACAAGGCCACCCTGGCGGAGAACGGCATCGCGGATGCGCGCCAGCTCACCGGTATGGCCGTCCCCGAGGTCTATTCGGCCGGGCTCTCCGAATTCGTCTTCGCGGCGGGCGTTGCGCTGCTGCGCACGATGAAGCCCGACCTCATGTATCTCTCGACCACCGACTACATCCAGCACAAACATGCGCCCGGGACCCCCGAGGCCAACGCGTTCTACGCCATGATGGACCGCTATCTGGGCGAGCTCGATGCGCTCGGCGCCACCATCGTCGTCGTCGCCGATCACGGCATGAAGGACAAGCATCTCGCCAATGGCGAGCCCGACGTGATCTTCCTGCAGGACGTCCTCGACCGGGCCTATGGCGCAGGCAGGACCAGGGTGATCCTCCCCATCACCGACCCTTACGTCGTGCATCACGGAGCGCTCGGCTCCTTCGCCACGGTCTATCTCTACGGGCCGGATCCCGGCGACGTCGCCGGGCTCATCGCCGGCCAGCCCGGCATCGACGTCGTGCTCGACCGCCAGGCAGGCTGCGCGCGCTTCGAGCTGCCGGAAGACCGCATGGGCGATCTCGTCGTGGTCTCGGGCGGGAAGACCCACAGCAAGGTGATCGGCACCAGCCGCGACAAGCACGACCTCACGGGCCTCACCGAGCCCTTGCGCTCGCATGGCGGCATGTCCGAGCAGGAGATCCCCATCATCGTCAACCGCAGGACGGAAGGCCTCGGCCAGACCTTGCGCAATTTCGACGCCTTCGCGATCGGCTGCAACCATATCGCCGTCGGCCGCGAGGAAGCGGCGTAGCGATCCCCCCTTACCCTCCCCCTTGCGGGGAGGGTCGGCCCGCAAGGCCGGGGTGGGGGTCGGGCAGTGTACGGAGCATTTTCATGAGGCCCATTCTTCAACACCGGTCGCCCCCCACCACTAACACCTCCCCGCAAAGGGGAGGGGAACAACAGGTTCAATCGTCATGAACAAGATCACGCCTGCGCGCAAGGTCATCAAGGAGACGATGCGGATCGCCGGCAAGTCCGTCGATGCGGACGATGCCGTCCCCGTCCATTATCCCTACACCAACGAGGTGATCGGCACGGTGCCGGCGGGCCGGCCGGAACATGCGGCGAAGGCCTTCGCCGTCGCCAGGGCCTTCAAGCCGAAGCTCACGCGCTACGAGCGCCAGAAGATCCTGTTCCGCACCGCCGAGCTCATCCGCGACCGGCGCGAGCGGCTGTCAGATCTCATCACCCTCGAGCTCGGCCTGTCGAAGAAGGACTCGCTCTACGAATGCGGGCGCGCCTATGACGTCTATTCGCTGGCCGGCCAGCTCGCCATCCTCGACGACGGCCAGATCTTCTCCTGCGACCTGACCCCGCAAGGCAAGGCGCGCAAGATCTTCACCAAGCGCGAGCCGGTCGGCGTCGTCTCGGCCATCACGCCCTTCAACCATCCGCTCAACATGGTGTCGCACAAGGTGGCGCCGGCGATCGCGACCAACAACTGCGTCGTGTGCAAGCCGACCGAGCTCACGCCCCTCACCGCCATTGCGCTCGCCGACATCCTCTACGAGGCCGGCCTGCCGCCCGAGATGTTCCAGGTGGTCACCGGCTGGCCCCGCGACATCGGCGAGGAGATGGTGACCAATCCCGACATCGACGTCGTCACCTTCACCGGCGGGGTCAGGGTCGGCAAGATCATCGCCGGCAAGGCCGGCTATCGCCGCGCGGCGCTCGAGCTCGGCGGCAACGACCCCCTGATCGTGCTCGACGACCTGTCGGATGCCGATCTCGACAAGGCGGCGGACCTCGCCGTCCAGGGCGCCACCCGCAATTCGGGCCAGCGCTGCACGGCGGTGAAGCGCATCCTGGTGCAGGAGCGCATCGCCGACAGGTTCGTGCCCCTGGTGCTCGAAAAGGCGAAGAAGATCCGATACGGCGACCCGATGGCACCCGAGACCGATCTCGGCACCGTCGTGCATGAAGAGGCCGCGGCGCTGTTCGAGAAGCGCGTCCGCCTCGCCGAGGAGCAGGGCGCCGAGGTGCTCTACGATCCGGGCCGCCGGGGGGCGCTGCTGCCGCCGATCACCGTCGATCGCGTGCCGCATGAATCGGAGCTCGTCTTCGAGGAGACCTTCGGCCCGATCATCCCGATCGTGCGCGTGCCCGACGACGACGAGGCGGTGATGCGGATCTCCAATTCAACCCCCTTCGGGCTGTCCTCCGGCGTGTGCACCAACCGGCTCGACCGGATCACCCGCTTCATCGAAGGGCTGAATGTCGGCACGGTGAACATCTGGGAGGTGCCGGGCTACCGGATCGAGATGTCGCCCTTCGGGGGCATCAAGGACTCCGGCAACGGCATCAAGGAGGGCGTGCTCGAGGCGATGAAGTTCTACACCAATGTGAAGACCTGGTCCCTGCCCTGGCCGGGCTGAAAGAAGGGGGCAGGCGTGCGGAATTTCCCTGCCGCCCTGCGGGATAAGGTGAACGCGCTCCCGGGATTTGTTCCCGCTGGCGTCTCTTCCGGTTCGCAAGTACCGTGGCCGAGACCGGTCATCTGAAAGCGAGCGCTGCCCCGTGAAATTCATCCATGTGAGCGACCTTCATCTGGTGCCCAAGGGCGACAGGCTCTGGGGACTCGATCCCTTCGCCCGCCTGGACGCCTGTCTTGCGGATATCGCGCGGTTTCACGGTGATGCGGCCTTCGTCGTCATCAGCGGCGACCTCACCGAGAGAGGCGACGTCCTGGCCTATCGCCAGCTCAAGGCGCGGCTCGCCGATTTTCCTCTCGAGACCCATGTGATGCTCGGCAATCACGACGACCGCGCGCATTTCCTGTCGGTCTTCGCGGAAGGGCCTAGGGATGGGAACGGCTTCGTGCAGGACGCCGTCACGCGCCAGGGCGCGCGCTTCCTGTTCCTCGACACGCTGAAGGGACCGCCCTCCTCGGCCGGACTCTATTGCCCGCGGCGCACGGCCTGGCTCAGGTCCGAGCTCGCCGCCGCAGGCAAGCTGCCGCTCTATCTCTTCATGCACCACCCGCCCTTCGCCATCGCCCATGACCTCATGGACCTGATCATGCTCGACGATGCGGAGGATTTCCTGGCGCTGCTCGACGGCCACGCGGTGCGGCACATCTTCTTCGGCCACGCCCATCGCCCGATCAGCGGCCAGTTCCGCGGCATGAGCTTCTCGGCCCCGCCGAGCCTCGTCCACCAGCTGCCGCTGGTCTCGGACTCGGTGGCGACGGTCTACAGCGACGAGCCCGCCATGTATGCCGTCGTTCATGCGGCGTCCGACAAGATCGTCGTCCATATGGACGCCTTCCTGAACCGCCGCCCCGCCGAGATGGACCCCGAGGCCGAGCGCGGCGCCTGGTCCTGATCAGGCCGGCGCCGCGGCGACCGCCGCCGCCGGGGCGAGATCGCCGCGCTCGGCGCGTTTGGCCTCCTCCGCCAGCCTGGCGCTCTGGCGCTCCTCCCGCCGCTTCACGATCTCATAGGCGACGGCGCCCAGCAGCGAGATGGCGATGATGATGACGGCGAGCGCCGACAGCGCCGGCGTCGTGCCCTGCCGGACCTGGCCGGCAAGGACGGTCACCAGCGTCTTGTCGGCGAGGATGGCGAAAGTGGTGGTGTTGTAGTTCTCGAAGGACGACAGGAAGGCGATGACCGCGGCCGAGACCAGAGCCGGCCTGAGGAAGGGCAGCAGGATGTGCCAGAAGACCTGCGGATAGCTGGCGCCGAGATCGAGGGCGGCCTCCTCCTGGGCGCGGTCGAAGCGCTGCAGCCGCGCCATGATGATGAGCAGGCAATAGGCGGCGATGAAGCTCGACTGGCCGAAGACGGCGAGGACGAGACCCTTGTAGAAGATGGGCCGCGTGCCGGTCATCTCCGAGAAATCGCGCCAGAAGATCACGGTCGAGATGCCGATGATGACGCCGGGAGTCAGCACCGGCGAGACCGTCACCAGATAATAGAGCGAGCGGGCGCGATGATAGATCTGGTTCATCACGATCGAGGCGGCGAGGCCCACCGGCACCGATACGCAGATCACCCCGATCCCGATGATGATCGAATTGACGAGGCCGTCCATCATGGCGCGGTTGTTCCACAATTTGACGAACCATTCGAGCGTGAAGCCCTCGAAGGGATAGGCCGACGGATAGGACGGCTTGTTGAAGGCGGTGACGCTCATGACCAGGAGCGGACCGAAGAGATAGGCGAAGAACAGAAGGACATAGAAGCCGATCATCACCCTGTTGATCGTCCGGGAGCTCATTTTATCGCCTCCCCGAGACCGACCTTGAACAGGCGCAGCATCGCCATGACGAGCGCGATGCAGGCGGCGAGCAGGATGAAGGCGTAGGCCGCGCCGCGCGGCCAGTTGAAGGCCTGGAAGAAGAAATCGTAGACGATCGAGGTGAACCACAGGGTCTGCGGGCCGCCGAGGAACTGCGGGGCCGCGAGCGAGCCGGCCGACAGCATGAACACCATGGTGCAGCCGGACGCGATGCCGGGCTTGGCGTAGGGTATGACCACGTCCTTGTGGATGCGCCACCAGGGGGCACCGAGATCGCGCGCCGCCTCGATCTGGTTCTTGTCCAGGCTTTCGACCGCATTGTAGAGCGGGAACACCATCACCAGCAGATAGGCATAGGACAGGCCGACATAGAGGCCGACATTGTTGCCGAGGAAGTCGACGGGCGCGGCGGTGATGCCGAGGCCCATGAGCATCTGGTTGATGAGCCCCTTGCTGGCCAAAAGCAGGCGCAGCGAAAAGGCGCGCAGGATCTCGTTCACCCAATAGGGAACGATGAGCCCCAGCATCAGGAGACGGACCTTCTGGGCGCTGCCCGCCTGCGCCATGTAGTAGGCGAGCGGATAGCAGATCGCGAAATTGAACAAGGTGACGGCGGCGGAGACGGCGAGCGAGAAGAAGAAAGCCCAGAGATGGGTGGTGTTGAGCGTCTCGTCGGTCGGCTGGATCAGGAAGGAGCGGTATTGCTCGAGGGTCAGTATGTCCTTGGGTCCGCCGCGGTCGGCGAGGACGAGCTTCGGATGGAAGCTCTCCTGCACCATGTAGAGATAGGGCAGGACGACCAGGAACAGCATCCAGAACGCGACCAGCGCGATGAAGACGACCCCCAGCATCGTGCCGTTGCGCTCGAAGAAGCCGCGATGGGTGGGGTCGTGCGCGAAGCGCCTCTCGAACTGCGCCATCGCGACGAATGCCGCGATGACCAGCAGCGGAACGAGATAGACGAGGAACCTACTCACGCGCCATGTTTCCTTCCGGCAGGACGATGCCCAGATCCGGGTCGTAGGTGACCTGGGCCTCGACGCCTTGCTCGGGGATCGCCACCCGCTCGAGACGGCCGACGGTGAGGGTGATGTCCTTCCTGCCGGCCCCTTTCAGGAAAATGTGACTGGCATTTCCCTCGAAGGCGACGCTGAGCACGGTCGACGCGATGGTCGCGTCGGATGGCCCCTTGCCGAGCCTCAGCGCCTCCGGCCTGACGAAGAGGATCGCCTTGTCGCCCGCCTTGGCGCCGCCGGGATTGCGTCCACGCAGGCGGCCGAAGGCCGTCTCGACGACGGCGCCCGAAGCGTCGGCCCTGGCGACACGGCCGGGAAAGGGATTGTTCTCGCCCACGAAGGAGGCGACGAAAGCGGTCTTCGGCGCGTCATAGACGACCTTGCCGTCGCCCACCTGCTCGATGACGCCGTCGTTCATGACCGCGATGCGGTCGGACATGGTCAGCGCCTCGCCCTGATCGTGGGTGATATAGATGAAGGTGATGCCGACGCGCTGCTGGATGGTCCTGAGCTCGGTGCGCATGTGCTGGCGCAGCTTGAGGTCGAGCGCCGACAGCGGCTCGTCGAGCAGCAGCACCTTGGGCTCGACCGCGAGCGCGCGGGCAATGGCGACGCGCTGCTTCTGGCCGCCGGACAATTCGCTCACCAGCTTCTTGCCCTGCCCCGGAAGGGCTATGAGATCGAGCAATTCGTCGGCCTTCTTCAGGCGCTCGGACCTCGGCATGCCGCGCACGCGCAATCCATAGGTGATGTTCTCGGCGACCGTCATCAGCGGGAACAGGGCCAGGTTCTGGAAGATGAGAGCGGTCGGGCGCTTGTTCGGCCCGATGCCCGCCATGTCCTGCCCGGCGATGCGCACGGCGCCCTCGGAGGGATCGAGGAAGCCCGAGACCGTCCTCAGGATCGTCGTCTTGCCACAGCCCGAAGGCCCCAGGAAGGAAAAGAACTCGCCGCCTGCGATCTGCAGCGATGCGCCGCTGACCGCCGTGAATTGACCAAATCTGACCGTGACCCGGTCGAGCTCGACGTTGGCGCTCATCCCCTACCCTATCCAAAGCCCAGACGCTGGACCTCTTTGCGAAGCCTGCTTTTCCGTCAGTAAAAACCGTTCTGCCGCGCCGGTCCAGCGTTTCGTCGCCGAGGACATCAAAAGATTCCGGCCCCGGGCGGTCGGCGGGGCCGGATGTGCGATCCTGCTCTTCAGGCGGCCTAGGCCGCTTTGAACTTGTCCGCATACTGGCTGCGGATCTCGGCATACCAGGTCGGCTCCGCCGGCCACGGCCACAGATTGTTGAGCGCATCGCCCGGGAAGGCGTCCTGGAAGACCTTCTTGGCCATGTCGGAAAGCAGGGCGTCGGCGCCGGTGACGGTCGGGTTGTAGCCTGAGCCTTCGGCGAGTCCGGCGGAAGCTTCCGGCGTCTGCAGGAAGTTGAAGAACTCATAGGCCTGATCGATGTTCGTGGCCGTCTTCAACAGGGACACGCCGTCGACCCAGGCGATGGCGCCTTCCTTGGGCGCGGTGTAGTTCACCGGCTTGCCTTCCTTCTTGAGCGAGATCGGCGGGCCGTCCCAGGTGAGCCCGATCCACACGTCGTTCTCCATGAGGCCCGACTTGGTGTTGTCGGCCGAATCCCAGAACTGCTTGACGAAGGACTTGTGCTCGATGGCGAAGGCGAGGATCGGGTCCCACAGCTTCTTGAAGGACTCCTCGTCCTTGTAGCCGTCGAGCATGCGGTTGGACGGCATCTTGCCCGAGGCGTCCCACCACAGGCCGATGCTCAGCAGCCAGGAATGCGGACGGCCCTGGGTATGGCCCTTGACGCTTTCATCCCACAGCGAGCCGTAGGAGATCTGCGTCGGATCGCCCTTGTAGAGATCGGTGCGGTAGGAAATGGCCTCCGAGCCCCAGACATGCGGCAGCCAGTAGAGCCCGCCGTCCCATTCCCACAGCTCCTTGGCGCCGCTCATCATCGATGGGATGACGTTGCTCAGGTTCTTCAGCTTGCCGGTATCGACCGGCGCCAGGACCTGAAGGTCCTTGTATTGCGGCGCGCGGTTCATCGTCGGCTGGCATATGTCGAAGCCTTCGCCGCTGGTCGCCTGTAGCTTGTTGATCTGCTCCTCGTTCTGCGAGAACGGCGTCGTCGTGACCTTGATGCCGGTCGCCTTCTCGAAGTTCGGAATCACCGGATCGGGCATCTCGTCCGGCCAGATCAGGAGGCTGAGCTCGCCCGACGAGGACCAGGCGCGCTTGAGATAGAGCGGGCTCGTCAGACCGACCGCGCCGGCGGCGAGGCTGGCCTTCAACAGGCTGCGGCGGCTCATCTGTGCGGCGCGCATCAGATCCAAAGTCGCCTTTTTGGGATCGTGTTTCTTCATCTGCTTCCTCCGAGATGCCGCGAGACCATTCCGGCGGCACCGATATAATGCCCATCACATGGCCGGCAGGTCCGGCTCTTCCTTGATTTCAGGCCAGTATGACGGGCCGATGACTATCGGGCAATGGGGTTCGGGCGGCTGGCTCCATGCTCTCAAGGCGCCTGGCCCCCAGGCCGGCCGGGGCTGCCCACGAAGCCCGCCGGCCGCGCCCGGCGGTGCCGGGCTTGCGGGGCCGGCGTCCTCATTGCGTGACATGTGCGACAGGGCCGATGTGCGGCTTGACGGCGAAGGATTCCGGTTCGCGATAGTCGGCCGCCAGATCGACCGGATGCCAATGCACCTCCTTCGAGAACAGGCCGAATATATCTCCGCTGGTGAAGGCCGGCGGTCCCATGGGCGCGGTGAACAGCGACTCGCCGTAATAGCCGGCAATGTCGGAGGCCCGATATCCCATCATTTCCAGGACGCCCGGAATGATCGTGAAATGGCTCGCCCTTCCACGCCCGGCCCGCGCTCCGGCCTCGAGACGCGAACGCAGGGCGGGATCGCTCGCATAGGCGAGCAGCGGAACCAGTCCCTCGCGCGGATCGGGATTGTCGATCGTGCAATGGGTGAGCCTGCCCCGATCGAGCGACTGCCCGTGGTCGGACGTGTAGACCATCGCCAGATTTGCGAGACCGATATCCGTGAAGAAGCGGCTGAAGAACCGGTCGACCGACCAGGCGATGGCGTTGTCATAGGACGCGATCCGGTGCCGGGTATCGCCGGAACCGCTTTCGATCATCGTCGGGCCGAACTTCGCCTGGTTCCCGGGATAGGTCGCATCATACGGAAAATGAGCGCCGTTCTTGTTGGCATAGATGAAGACCGGCTGGTCGCCCTTCAGTTCCTCGGCGACGATCTTCAGAAGCTCGAAGTCGGCCTGGTCGGGCGACACATAGTTCAGGGAAACAAAACGGTCGATTTCACGAGTCTCGGAGAGCGTCATGAAATTCGTGAGACGGCCGGGATCCTTCACGATGGCACCCTGCGCGTCGATGAAGACGGTGCGGTATCCCGCCTTCTTGGCGTAGCTCCAGATGAGCGGACTTGTATTGGCGCTCTTCGCCAGATCGTTGCGCCTGGCGCCGCTGCGCAGGATGAAATTGGAATAGTGGCTGCAATTGCCGCCGGACGCCGCCGGACCGAAATTCACGAAGTTCGCTTCGAGCGACGGCAGGTTCGGCGTGACCGGGTTGCCGGGAGAGAAATCGAGATAGTCCGCGCGGATGCTCTCGTCGACCAGCAGGAGGATGTTCTTCACCCGGGCTTGCGGATCCGGCGTCCAGGCCACCCGCCCGCGCACCTGGTTTTCCAGGGTCGCGATCTTGCCAGCCGCGAAAGCGGTGACCGAGAGGGGCGTGAACTGCTTCGGCAACGCCTGCTGCCCGCCGCCCGACTTCATCGCCACGATCAGCGCGATCCCTGCGAGGGGCAGGACCGGCAGGACAGCGAGCCGGCTCATCCACAAGCGGAGCCTTGCCGAGCGCAGCGGAGCCGGAAACCCTATGATCAGGAGCCCGGCGACAAGCGTGATGCCCGCGCTCGCCAGCAGGTGCGAGCCATAGAAATCCGCCGCCCGTCCGGCTTCCTGGCGGGCGTTCCACAGCGATACGACGCCGAATACGGTGACCTCCGACCCGCTGATGCTGTAGTAGCCGACGGAGCATGCCGTCGACACCGCCAGAATCACCGCCCAGGCCAGCCGCCAGGACCAGCGCGGCTGCAGCGCCGCGGCGAAAATGGCCGCGACCGACAGGACCCACACGCCGAGGAAGCCGACGAGAGTGACGGGGCGCTCCTGAGCCAGCAGAAGCTCGATGCGGCCGACAAAGCCGAAATTGGTCAGGAGAACGAAGGCCGAAACCAGCAGGATCTTGAGCCAGACGGCGTGCTTTGCCAAAATTCGCGCCATGGATCCGAGCATTTGCATCCCTTCCCTCCCGCCCTCATCACGGCGGCTTCACGTTGCAGCCTGGGACAGCCTGGCGACAGGACTGCAAGGCCCGGGCCAGGATCCTCCGCGCGACGTCAGGCGCGGCCGCGCGCCGTGAGGACGCCATGTCGCCATTTGGAGACGGGCAGCGTCGCGACATAGAGCATCGCCATGGCGAGCAATGTCGCCCAGGGCCATTTCAGCAGGCCGAGCGCCAGGAGGCCCGCCAGGGCGACGGGTGGCAGCAGCATGAGGCGAGAGGCCTTGCGGCCGAGCGCCTTGCCCGAAAAGGTCGGCCAGGTGCTGATCATCGCCCCAGCGACGGCGGAGAGCACGAAAAGCGCCAGCCATGATGCCGCGTCGTGGCGGAGCGCCTGCGCCTGCTCGGCGAGGATCGGCGCCAGCGCCAGGAAGGCGCCGGCGGGCGCCGGAACGCCGGCGAAATAGTTCGCCGTCCAGGCCGGCGCGGCGGCATCCGCCTGCGCCACGTTGAACCGCGCGAGCCGCAAGGCGCAGCAGGTCGCGAGAGCGAGGCACGGCAGCCATCCGGCCATTCCGAAGGGCTCGAGCCCCCAGCAATAGACGATGAAGGCGGGTGCTGCGCCGAAGCTCACGACGTCGGCGAGCGAATCGAGCTCGCAGCCGAAGCGCGACGTGGTGCCGGTGAGACGCGCGATGCGCCCGTCGCAGGCATCGAGCAGGGCGGCGACGAAGACCGAAAGCACCGCAAGGGCGATGCGGTCCTGCGCGGCGAGCAGGATGGCGGTCATACCGGCGCATAGCGATGCCGCGGTGAAGAGATTGGGCAGGACGAAGCGCAGGTCCTGCTCGGCGCCGCCGAGCTTGCGGGCGAGCGTCCTCATGGCGTGGCGCTCGCCGTCTGGGACGAGTGTGCATGCATCTGGAGCGCGCCGGGCTCGAGATAGGTCCGGCCGAGATCGAGCGGATGCCAGTGCACTTCCTTGGAGAACAGGCCGAAGATGTCGCCGCTGGTGAAGGCCGGCGCCATGGCCGGGCGGGTGAGGAGCGACTCCTTGTAATAGCTCGCGACGTCGGCTGCCGCGTAGCCCATCATCTCGATGAGCGCCGGGGCGATGGTGAAGTGGCTGGCGCGGCCCTGCCCGGCCTGCGCGCCCGCTTCCAGCCTGGCGCGCAAAGCGGGATCGCTGGCATAGGCCAGGAGCGGAACCAGGCCCTCGCGCGGATCGGGGTTCTCGACGGTGCAGTGGGTGAGCTTGCCGAGAGCTATGGCTTGGCCGTGGTCGGACGTATAGACGATGGCGGCGTCGCTCAGGTCGACGTCGCTGAAGAGCCGGGTGAAGAACCTGTCGACCGACCAGGCGATGGCGTTGCGATAGGATGCGAAGCGGTGCACGGTGTCGTCGATCCCCGCCTCCGTCATGGTCGGGCCGAACTTGGCCTCCTTCGCCGGATAGGCCGCATCATACGGGAAGTGGGCGCCGTTCTTGTTGGCGTAGATGAACACCGGCCGGTCGCCCTTCAATTCCTCGGCGATGATGCGCAGGAGCTCGAAGTCGCCCTGTTCGGGGGTCACGTAGTCGAGCGACACGTAGCGATCGATGTCGCGCACCTCCGCCATGGTCATGAAATTCGTGAGCCGGCCCGGATCCTTCACGATGGCGCCCTGGGCGTCGATGAAGACGGTGCGGTATCCGGCCTTCTTCGCATAGGTCCAGAGGAAGGGGCTGGTATTGACGCTGTCGATAAGGTCGTCGCGCCGGGCGCCGCTGCGCAGGATGACATTGGAATAGTGGCTGCAGTTGCCGCCGGACGCAGCCGGTCCGAAATTCACGAAATTGGCCTTGAGCGCCGGCAGATCCGGCGTGAAGGGATTGCCGGGCGTGAAATCGAGATAGTCGGCGCGGATGCTCTCGTCGACGAGGAAGACGATGCTCTTGACCCGCGCCTCGGGCCTCGGCGACCAGGCCACCTGTCGGCGGACATGGCTCTCCTGGGTGGCGATCTTGGACGCGGCCACGGCGGTGACGGAAAGCGGCGAGAACTGCCGCGGCAAGGCCTGATAGCCGCCGCCCGACTTGATCGCCACGATGAGCGCGATCGCCGTGAAGGGAACGAGCGGCAGCAGGAAGAGCCGGCCGATCCAGCGGCGCGCCGCGGCCCATTTGAGGGGCGCCGGCAGGGCGACGGCGAGAAGGCCCGAGGCCAGGACCAGGCAGGTGCCCGCGACTAGATGCCAGCCGTAGAAATCGGCGGCGCGGCCCGCTTCCTGCCGGGCGTTCCAAAGCGAGACGACGTCGAAGACGGTGAAATCGGAGCCGCTGATGCTGGCATAGCCGACGGCCGTGGCGGTCGACACCGCGAAGACCACCGCCCAGAACAGGCGCTGCGGCCAGCGCGGCTGGAAAGCGGCCGCGAAGATCGCCATCAGCGCCAGGCCCCAGACGCCCAGGAAGCCGATCAGGGTGTCGTAGCGGGTCTGGGCCAGAAGCAGCTCTATGCGGCCGAGAAAGCCCACATTGGTCAGAAGGACGAAGGCTGAAACGAGAAAAATCTTGAGCCAGATGGCATATTTCGTCAAAGCTTGAGCTGCGAAGCGGAACATTGCGTCCTCCCGACCCGATCGCCCAGTGGCGCTCGGGTTACTGTTGAGTGCCGGTTTTGAGACAGTCTGACGACAGCTCTGCAAGGACAGGGCCAAGCCATGACGGCGCCGGCCGGGTCGGCGTCCCGTTTGAAGAGGTCACGGCCGCGGCCGCCCATCGGCTGCGGGCGTCGGGCTCGCCCGGGATCGCCGCCGCGAGCGGCTGGGCCTGCGCCTGGCTCGAGGCTTGCGCCTATCCGGGGATTGAGTTGCTGCTCGAGGCCCTCGATACGACACCGCCGGGCGAGCGGGAGCCGGTGCTCGAGCTGGACGTCCTCGGCCTGGATCTGAACAATATTTCCTGCGTCTTTCTGGGGCCTTCCATCGCGCGGATAGTCGAGGAGCGGGGCCGGCTCTTCCTGCGCAATGTCCGCCATGGGCTTTATCTCCTGCCCTTCTCCGTCAAGGCCGGCATCGGCATAGGCTGCCCGGTCGATCCCTCCTTCGCGCTGGGCGGCGAGCGGACGAAGAATCCCTATGAGGAGAAGCTCTCCCTGGCGCGTCAGTCGGGCCTCGACCTGCCGCACGCCCTGTGGACCCGGCTGACGCAAGCCTGATCCTGCCGACGGCAACGCCGCCCGGCGCATGGCTGACATCATTTGCAGCCACCGGGCGCGAGCGCGCATCCCGGCGAAGCGAACTCGCTTCGCCGATAAGGATTCGCGCCAGATCAATATCTTGGAGCAAATCCCGATCGCCAAAGCCTTCAACTTTGGCGGGATATGCTCTAGAAGCGGGCAGCCTCATTCGGAGTCCATAAATGGCCGGCCCGCTTACGAATATCCGCGTCCTCGACCTCACCCGGGTGCTTGCCGGGCCGTGGGCGACGCAGATCCTCGCCGATTTCGGCGCCGAGGTGATCAAGATCGAGAAGCCCGGCGAAGGCGACGACACGCGCGGCTGGGGGCCGCCCTTCGTCACCAATCCGGACGGGTCGCCCGGCGATGCCGCCTATTATCTCTCCGCCAATCGCGGCAAGCAGTCTGTCGCCATCGACATGGCGAAGCCCGAGGGGCAGAAGCTCCTGCGCGCGCTCGCCGCCCGGTCCGACGTGGTGATGGAGAACTTCAAGGTCGGCGGGCTCAGGAAATACGGCCTCGACCATGAGAGCCTCAAGGCTGTCAATCCCGGGCTGATCTATTGCTCGATCACCGGCTTCGGCCAGACCGGACCCTACGCCCAGCGCGCCGGCTACGACTTCATGATCCAGGGCATGGGCGGCATCATGTCGATCACCGGCCTGCCGGACGGAGTGCCGGGCGGCGAGCCGGTGAAGGCCGGCGTCGCCTTCGCCGATATATTCACCGGGCTTTACGCCACCATCGGCGTGCTCGCGGCCCTCCATCACCGCGAGCGGACCGGCGAAGGCCAGTATCTCGACCTCGCTTTGCTCGACACCCAGGTCGCGGTGCTCGCCAACCAGGCGCTCAATTTCCTGGTCGGCGGAACGGCGCCGAGGCGGCTCGGCAACGCCCATCCCAATATCGTGCCCTATCAGACCTTCGCCACGGCGGACGGCTTCATCATCATCGCCGTCGGCAATGAGCGCCAGTTCCGCGAATATACGCGGATCGCCGGCGTGCCCGAGGCAGCCGACGATCCGCGCTTCCGCACCAATCGCGACCGGGTCGCGAACCGCGAGGCGCTCATCGCCCTGCTCGCCCCGCCGATGAAACGGCGCAGGACCGCGGAATGGGTCGCGGCCCTGGAGGCCGCCGCGGTGCCCTGCGGCCCCATCAACACGATCGACCAGGTCTTCGCCGACCCGCAGGTCAAGGCGCGGGGCCTCGATGTGTCTCTCACCCGCGCCGACGGCACCGAGACGCCGGGCGTCGCCAATCCGGTGCGCTTCTCGGCGACGCCGGTCGAATATGCCAGGGCGGCGCCGCGCCTCGGAGACGCGACGGAAGACGTTCTCGGACGGATCCTCGGCCTCACGCGCGAGGACATCGGCAAGCTTCGCGATTCGGCCTCCATCGGCTAAATGTCGCTTTCGGACAGACTTGAGGGAAAAGGACGGGCCATAGAACGTCTCATGGCAAATCTGGTGATCACCTACTGGCGCGACATCCCTTCCGCCGTCTCGGTCAAGGCCGGACGCAAGGAGGAGAAGCGCATGCTCGCCGACCGCTTCCAGGAGGCGATCGACATGGCCGCCATGCGCGGCGGCGCTTCCGATACCGACGCCTATCTCGCCGACTGGCGGCGCGCCGAACCGGTCGCGGTCGGCGACGATCTCGCCGCCGAGGCCGACAGGGCCAAGGCCGAGATCGAGGCGGCCTATGACAAAGAGCGGCTCAAGGCGCTCATCGCCAATGGCGGCGCCGCCGCATCCTGAACGCATCGAACGCCCACGCTCCTTTCCGAGGACTCCATGACCCAGACACTCGTCGCTTCCGAAAAAAAGCAGTTCCTGATCGGCTTCGACCGGCCGTTCTGCGTCATCGGCGAGCGCATCAATCCGACCGGCCGCAAGAAGCTCGCCGCGGAGATGCAGGCCGGAAATTTCGAGACGGTGGTCAAGGACGCCCTCGCCCAGACCCAGGCCGGCGCCAATATCCTCGACGTCAATGCCGGCGTGACCGCGGTCAACCCCAACGAGACCGAGCCGCCGCTCCTCAAGCAGACGCTCGAGATCGTCCAGTCGGTCACCGACCTGCCGCTGTGCATCGATTCCTCGGTGACCGCCGCCCTCAAGGTCGGGCTCGAGACCGCCAGGGGCCGGCCGCTGGTCAATTCGGTCACCGGCGAGGAGGAGAAGCTCGAGGCCATCCTGCCGCTCGTCGCCAAATACAACGTGCCGGTCGTCGCCATCTCCAACGACGAGACCGGCATCTCGGAAGATCCCGACGTGCGCTTCGAGGTGGCGAAGAAGATCGTGCAGCGCGCCGCCGACCACGGCATCAGGCCGGAGGACGTCGTCGTCGATCCGCTGGTCATGCCGATCGGCGCCATGGGCACGGCCGGCCAGCAGGTGTTCCGCCTGGTCCGGCGCCTGCGCGAGGAATTGAAGGTGAACACCACCTGCGGCGCCTCCAACATCTCCTTCGGCATGCCGAACCGGCGCGTGCTGACCGGCTATTTCCTGGCCATGGCGGCGTCGCACGGCATGACCTCGGCGATCATGAACCCGCTGCACGACGAGGACATGCACGCCATCCTCGCCGCCAACGTGCTCAACGGCACCGACCGCAACTGCAAGGTCTGGACGAACAGGTTCCGCGACATGTCGGCGCCGGCGGCGGTTGCGCAGGCGGTCGGCGCCGGACTGCCGGCCGCCTCGGGCGATGACGTGGAGGCGCGCCGCCGGGCGCGCGAGGAGCGGCGCCGGCGCCGCGGTTAGGTGACATGGCAGACACCAGAAACGATGCGCTGATCGTCTTCACCCCGTCCGGCAAGCGCGGACGGTTCCCGATCGGCACGCCGGTGCTGCAGGCGGCCCGTTCGCTCGGCGTCGATATCGATTCGGTCTGCGGCGGACGCGCCATCTGTGGGCGCTGCCAGGTCACCATCGGCGAGGGCGAGTTCGCCAAGCACGGCATCCGCTCGAGCGTCGCGCATCTGTCCGAATTCTCCGCGGTCGAGAAGCGCTATGACGACAAGCGCGGGCTCCCCGCCGGGCGCCGGCTCTCCTGCCAGACGAAGCTCCTGGGCGACGCCGTCATCGACGTCCCGCCCGAGAGCCAGGTGCACAAGCAGGTGGTGCGCAAGCGGGCCGAAGCGCGCGCCATCGACATGAACCCGGCGACCCGCCTCTATTTCATCGAGGTGGAGGAGCCCGACATGCACAAGCCCTCCTCCGACCTCGAGCGCGTCTACCGCGCGCTCGCGGAACAGTGGAGCGTGAGCGACGTCTCCTGCACCCTCGCCATCCTGCAGAGCTTGCAGAAGGTGCTGCGGCAGGGCGAATGGAAGATCACCGTCGCCGTCTTCTCGAGGCCCGCCGGCGGCGGCAATATGATGACGGCGATCTGGCCCGGCTTCCACGACAGGGCCTTCGGCCTCGCCATCGACGTCGGCTCGACGACCATCGCCGCGCATCTGTGCAGCCTGTCGACCGGCGAGGTCGTCGCCTCCTCCGGCCTCATGAATCCGCAGATCCGCTTCGGCGAGGATCTCATGAGCCGCGTCTCCTATGTGATGATGAATCCGGGCGGCGAGACGGAAATGACTCACGTCGTGCGCGAGGCGCTGAACACGCTCGCGGGCCAGGTTGCGGATGAAGCCGCCATCGCGCGGACCGACATCCTGGAGGCCGTGCTGGTCGGCAATCCGGTCATGCATCACCTCTTCCTCGGCATCGATCCGACCGAGCTCGGCGGCGCGCCTTTCGCGCTCGCCACCGGGCTTGCGATCACGCGGCCGGCGCGCGAGCTCGATCTCGACCTCAATCCCGGCGCCCAGGCCTATGTGCTGCCCTGCATCGCGGGCCATGTCGGCGCCGACACGGCGGGCGTGGTCCTGTCCGAATCGCCGCAATATTCCGAAGACAACATGCTCATCGTCGATGTCGGCACCAATGCCGAGATCGTGCTCGGCTCCAGGGACCGGCTGCTCGCCTGCTCGTCGCCGACGGGGCCGGCTTTCGAGGGCGCCCAGATCACCTGCGGCCAGCGCGCCGCGCCCGGCGCCATCGAGCGCATCCGCATCGATCCCATGACGCTCGAGCCGCGCTATCGCGTGATCGGCTCGGATCTGTGGTCGGACGAGCCGGGCTTCGAGGAGGCCGTGGCCCAGACCGGCGTCACCGGCATCTGCGGATCGGGCATCATCGAGGTGATCGCCGAGATGTATCTCGCCGGGATCATCAACCAGGACGGGCTGGTGGACGGCGCCATGGCGCAGCGTTCCTCGCGCATCCGCCCGCACAAGCGCACCTTCACCTATGTGGTGCGCGACGGCGAGCCGTTCATCGCCGTCACCCAGAACGACGTGCGCGCCATCCAGCTCGCCAAGGCCGCCCTCTATGCCGGCACGCGCCTCCTGATGGACAAGCTCGGCATCGACCATGTCGACCGCATCCGCCTCGCCGGCGCCTTCGGCAGCCATATCGACGTGAAGTTCGCGATGATCCTGGGGCTCATCCCCGACTGCCCGCTCGACAAGGTGCAGTCGGCCGGCAACGCGGCGGGCACGGGGGCGCGCATCGCGCTCCTCAACCGCACGGCGCGCGACGAGATCGAGCAGGTGGTGCGGCGCATCGAGAAGATCGAGACCGCCGTCGAGCCCCTGTTCCAGCAGCATTTCGTCGAGGCGATGGCGATCCCGCACAAGACCGCCGCCTTCACCAACCTGGCCAGGGAAGTGAAATTCCCCGAGCCGAAGATCATCTCGCCGCCCGAAACCGACGGCGGGGAAAGACGCAGGCGGCGGAGAGGCTAGCTCAGCCCCGAATCTTGCTCTCGGCATTGAATCAAGCTAAAATGAGCTTATATTCTGGCTCAGTTTAGCCAACAGGAAATGAAGATATGAGCATCGCCCGCAAGGCGGGAGAGAAGACCGGCAAACTTCGGGTTCCCCGCGCCAGCACGAGTGGAGAATTCCTGTATGCGAGGAAAAGCAATCCCCGTCTGATGAGAGAGCAATTCGCAGCGCCGGAGCACGCCCCCGACAGAACTCATCCTCATGCCTCCAGCATCCTGGAAAGAGTGGAGCGCCAGCGCAGAGGTGTGCCCGCCGAGGAAGCCGTGCGCCTGCAGCGCCGGCTCGGCGTTTCCGCGCTGCTGTTCCAGACCGCGCTCGGCATTCCGGCCGCGACGTTCAAGAACAAAATTCGAGCCAAGGCACCGTTCACGGGAAGTGCCGGCTACGCGATCAGCGAACTTGAGGAACTGATCGAGATTGCTGAAAAACTGCTTCCCCCCGAAGATCGCGGGAAGGTCGACGTTCATAGATGGTTTGGAGACTGGATCCAGGTTCCGCAGCCTGGTTTGGCGGGGCGCGCGCCCAAGGATATTCTGGACCAGCCGGCCGGCCGGAAGGCGGTGAAGCGGGTGCTGGGTGCCCTTGCGAGCGGCTCTTATATCTGAATGGCGACGCTGTGGCGCATCGCCAGCACGACGTCGGAATTCAATGCCAATGACATGAGCGGCGCGGGTGCCGCCAGATATCCCGGCCGTTGGAACCTCGAGGGACAGTATGTTGTCTATGCGGCGCCCTCGATTGCGCTGGCCGTTCTGGAGACCGCTGCGCATATAGATGACGGCGGCCTGCCATTGAACCGCTATGTCGTGCGAATCGAGGTGCCCGACGCAGCATGGGACCAACGGACGATCCGGACGCGAGAAGATCTTCCGGGAGGGTGGGACGCCATTCCCGCTTCTCTTATATCAGCCGGCATCGGCGCTGCCTGGTACGATGGCGGTGCGAGCCTGCTCTTGCAGATCCCATCGGTGATCGTGCCGCGCGAAGCAGTGGTCGTGATTCATGGCAAGCATCCGGGCGGCGACGATGTGCGGAGCGAAGTTCTGGAGCGGTTCGAATACAATCGCCTGTTCCGCTCATTCTGATTTACCGGCTGCCTTCCGGCTCAGGCGTCAAACCGGCTCTCGATGAAGTCACGCAGCGCGCCCGCCGCCGGCGTGAGCGGCTGGCCCCTCGCCCAGGCGATGAGGATGCGCTGGGCGGGCAGCTTGTCGGAGATCGGCCGGACGGCGAGCGTCTTGCCGTCATAGCTCCGGTCGGATCTCGGCCGCGTATAGGCGACCGCAAGCCCTAATCCGTTCGCCACCATGCTGCGCTGAAGCTCGAAGGAGGATGCGCGCGCCGCCACTTCGGCGTCGAGGCCCGCGGCGTTGAACAGCGCCACGATATGCTGCCAGCTCAGAGCCTGGTCGGTGAGGATCAAGGCGTGCTCCGCCAGGTCAGCGAGAGAAACGGCCGTCCGGCGCGCAAGCCGATGACGAGCGGGAAGCATAGCGTAGGGGTGAAGCTCGACCAGCGTCCGGCGCTCGATGCCGGGCCCCAGCCCGAGGTCATAGGTGAGCGCCAGATCGATGGCGCCCTTGCCGATCTGCTCCGCCAGCGCGTCGAAGCCGGCATCGCGGAAATCGACCGTGACCGCCGGCATCGCCTTGCGGAACCGGCTGATCAGCCCCGGCACATAGTAGGGCGCGAGATCGGTGAAGCATCCGAGCGTCACCGCGCCCGAGGCCGCTCCCCCGGCCTGTCCCAGGCGGTGCAGCCTTCCGGCATCGTCGAGGAGCCTGCGCGCGCCGCGCATGAACGCCGCGCCGAAGGAGGTGAGCGTCACCCCTTCGCCCTTGCGTCGCACGAACAGCCTGCGGCCGTAATGCGCCTCGACCTGGGCGATGGCGACAGAGATCGAGGGCTGCGACACGTTCAGGCGCTCAGCGGCGCGCGTGACGTTTCCGGCATCGGCGGCGGCGAGCGCATAGCGCAGCTGCTTCAGGGTCAGCGATATATTTTCTTCATGCTCCATATTATCAAACATTATTTTACTTGATGTTCGGGGCGATGCAATATCCGCCGCGAAAGACGGAGGACCGGATGGGTAAATATGTGAGCGCGGAGCAGATCGCCGACTATCAGAACGACGGCGTCGTCTGCATCAGGGGACTGTTCAAGGACTGGGTGGCGACGATCGGCGAGGGGATAGAGCGCAACATGCGCGAGCCCAGCCAGTATGCGGCCGAGAACCTCAAGCCCGGCGAAGGCGGCCGCTTCTTCGACGACTACTGCAACTGGGAGCGCATCCCGGAATTCACCGAGGTGATCCGCTCATCGCCGGCCGGGCGGGCGGCGGCCGAGCTCATGCAGTCGAAGACGGCGCAGATATTCCACGACCACGTGCTGGTCAAGGAGCCCGGCACCTCCAAGCCCACGCCCTGGCACCAGGATGCGCCCTATTACTTCGTCGACGGCGAGCAGACGGTGAGCTTCTGGGTGCCGGTCGAGCCGGTGAAGGAAGCGGCACTGCGCTCGATCGCCGGCTCGCACAAATGGCCGAGAATGGTGCTGCCGGTGCGCTGGCTGTCGGAGCAGAGCTTCTATGCCGGCGAGCACGACTATCTGCCGGTGCCCGATCCCGATGCCGAGCCCGGCAGATACAAGGTGCTCGAATGGCAGATGGAGCCGGGCGATGCCGTCGCCTTCCACTACAGGACGGTGCATGGCGCGCGCGGCAACAATTCCGACCGGAGGCGGCGCGCCTTCTCGATGCGCTGGATCGGCGACGACGCCCATTATGTCACACGCCCGGGGCGCACCTCGCCGCCCTATCCGGGCCACGACATGAAGGACGGCCAGCGCCTGCGCGAGGACTGGTTCCCGGTGATCTGGCGCGGATAGGGGCCGTCGTTCCCCTCCGCGCAAGGAGGAGGGTGTGGGACTGTTATTCCCTCCCCCTTGTGGGGAGGGGTTAGGGGTGGGGGTCTCACCGGCCGTCCCGGAGTCGTAGGACCATGTCGTCGGAAGCCTGGCCGCGTGACGGATTTCGTCCACGACGCCTTCGAGATTCCCGAATACATCGGCGTTCCAGAACCGAAGGACACGAAAGCCCTGCGCTTTCAGAATTTTGGTTCGTTCCCGGTCACGCACGAGTCCTTCGGGCGTATTGTGCTGTCCGCCATCCAGTTCGACGACAAGCCGGCAGCCGTGACAGGCGAAGTCGGCAATGAAGCCTGCGATCGGCACCTGGCGGCGAAAATGCCGGCCTTCCTGCTTCAAGACGCGCAGCTCGTGCCAAAGCCGCTTCTCGGCATCGGTGACGTTGCGCCGCAACCGGCGTGCGGACTGATTGGCCACTGCCCGACCCCCACCCCAGCCCCTCCCCGCAAGGGGGAGGGGAAATGAATGTCATGCGTTACGCATGAGAGAGACGTTTGGTCTTGTAGCATCCGTCGCGCAGCGCTCTTATTCCCCTCCCCCTTGTGGGGAGGGGTCAGGGGTGGGGGTCTCTCCGGCCGTCCCGCAGTCATAGGACCATGTCGTCGGAAGTCCCGCCGCATGACGGATTTCGTCCACGACGCCTTCGAGATTCCCGAATACATCGGCGTTCCAGAACCGAAGGACACGAAAGCCCTGCGTTTCCAGAATTCTTGTCCGTTCCCGGTCACGCGCGAGTCCGTCCGGCATAATGTGCTGCCCGCCGTCCAGCTCGATGACAAGTCGGCAGCCGCGGCAGGCGAAGTCGGCGATGAAGCCTGCAATCGGCACCTGACGGCGAAAATGCCGGCCTTCCTGCTTCAAGACGCGCAGCTCGTGCCAAAGCCGCTTCTCGGCATCGGTGACGTTGCGCCGCAACTCGCGTGCGAACTGATTGGCCACTGCCCGACCCCCACCCCAGCCCCTCCCCGCAAGGGGGAGGGGAAATGAATATCATGCGTTCCATGAGAGACGTTCGGTCTTGTCGCATCCGTCGCGCAGCACTCTTATTCCCCTCCCCCTTGTGGGGAGGGGTTAGGGGTGGGGGTCTCACCGGCCGTCCCGGAGTCGTAGGACCATGTCGTCGGAAGTCCCGCCGCATGACGGATTTCGTCCACGACGCCTTCGAGATTCCCGAATACATCGGCGTTCCAGAACCGAAGGACACGAAAGCCCTGCGCTTTCAGAATTTTGGTTCGTTCCCGGTCACGCACGAGTCCTTCGGGCGTATTGTGCTGTCCGCCATCCAGTTCGACGACAAGCCGGCAGCCGTGACAGGCGAAGTCGGCAATGAAGCCTGCGATCGGCACCTGGCGGCGAAAATGCCGGCCTTCCTGCTTCAAGACGCGCAGCTCGTGCCAAAGCCGCTTCTCGGCATCGGTGCCCCACCCCAGCCCCTCCCCACAAGGGGGAGGGGAAATGAGCGCCATGCTGCGCGCATGAGAGACGTTCGATCTTGTCGCATCCGTCGCGCGGCGCGGAGAGGAGCCCCGCGGAAGCTCTTGACGATCGGCCCCCGGGTCCCGATATCGCAGTCACTGGCGGAAGAGACTCACAGATCCCGGCAAGACATGCATGCGCCTGAACAGTCACGGCTCGCGGCCGTCATCGCGGACATCACGCGCGGCATCGCCGCCCGGCCGGACCGGGGCAGGCCCGCCGACTACATACCGGAGCTCGCATCCGCCGATCTGTCGCGCTTCGGCATCGCCGCCGTCACCGCCGACGGCAGGATGACGACGGGCGGCGACCATGACATGGCCTTCTCTCTCCAGAGCATCTCCAAGGTCTTCACCCTCACGCTCGCCCTGGGCCAGGTCGGCGACGCGCTGTGGCGGCGCGTGGGCCGCGAACCCTCGGGAAATCCCTTCAATTCCATCGTGCAGCTCGAATATGAGCATGGCCGGCCGCGCAATCCCTTCATCAATGCCGGCGCCATCGCGGTCACCGACGCGATCGTCTCCGGCCACCAGCCGCGCGAGGCGCTCGGCGCCATCCTGCGCTTCGTGCGCTTCGTCGCCGACGACGACACCATCGCCATCAACGACGCGGTCGCGCGCTCCGAGAAGGAGATGGGCTTCCGCAACATCGCGCTCGCCAACTACATGCGCTCGTTCGGCGTCATCGAGAACCCGGTCGATTTCGTTCTCGGCGTCTATTTCCATCATTGCGCCATCGAGATGACCTGCCGGCAGCTTGCCATGGCGGGACGGTATCTGGCCTTCGGTGGCAAGCATACGCCCGCGGGGCCGCGCGTCGTCTCGGCGCAGCGGGCGCGGCGCATCAATGCGCTGATGCTGACCTGCGGCCACTATGACGGCTCGGGCGATTTCGCGTTCAGGGTAGGCCTTCCCGGCAAGAGCGGCGTCGCCGGCGGCATTCTCGCCATCGTTCCGGGCAAGGCATCGGTCGCGGTGTGGTCGCCGGGGCTGGACGCGCATGGCAATTCGCTGCTGGGAGCCGCGGCTCTCGAGCATCTCGCCAGGGAGATGCGCTGGTCGGTGTTCGGGGAATGACGGGGGGCGCGGCCCGGCCGTCTCCCGCCTCAGAAATCCGTCTTCTCGCCGCCCTCCTCCTCGCGCCTGGCGACGAAGGCGTCGATCTCCTCGGCGATGGCGGGATCGAGCGGCGGCTCCTGGTATTCGGCAAGGGCGCGCTTCCACACCTCGTTCGCCTTCTGCCAGGCCTGCGGGCTGCCCGAAGCCTGCCACTGGCTGTAGTTGCGCCAGTCGGAGATGATCGGCGCGTAGAAGGCCGAGGAATAGCGCGCGAGCGTGTGCTGCGCGCCGAAGAAATGGCCGCCCGGCCCGACTTCGCGCATGGCGTCGAGCCCGAGTGCGTCCTCGGTGAAATCGAGCGGCTTCAGGAACTCCATCACCATCTGCAGAAGATCGGCGTCGAGCGCGAATTTCTCGTAGGACGCGACGAGGCCGCCCTCCAGCCAGCCCGCCCCGTGCATGATGAAATTGCCGCCGCCCATGATGGCGCCCCATAGCGAGAAGACGCTCTCATAGGCCGCCTGGGCGTCGACCATGTTGGCGGCGTTGGTGTTGGAGGTGCGATAGGGGAGCCTGTAGCGGCGCGCCATCTGGCCGCCCATGATGCAGGCCTTCATGTATTCGGGCGTGCCGAAGGCGGGCGCGCCCGACTTCATGTCGACATTCGACGTGAAGCCGCCATAGACGAAGGGAGCACCCGGATTGGCGAGCTGCGAGAGCGCGAGCCCGGCCAGGGCCTCGGCGTTCTGCTCGACCAGCGCGCCGGCGATGGTCACCGGCGCCATGGCGCCCGCCAGCGTGAAGGGCGTGCACACCACGACCTGGTTGTGGCGCGCCATCTCGATGATGCCCATGCCCATCGGGTCGTCGAGCTTGAGCGGCGAGTTGGTGTTGATCACCGTGTAGCAGGAGGGCTCCTTCAGGAACTGCTCGCGCGAGAGGCCGCGCGCCATGCGGGCGATCTCCATGCCGTCGAAGAGGCGGGCTCTTCCGGTCGAGACCGCGAAGAGAACCTTGTCCGAGAGCCTGACCTTGTTGCGCATGATATGGAGATGACGCACCGAGGCATGGACGTCGAGGGCGTCGACCGAGCCGCCGCCCGCGGCATGGACGCAGTTGAAGAACTGCGCCAGGCGGATGAAATTGGCGTTGTCGTCGAGCGTGCCGGGGCGCCTGCCCCGGTCCATGTCGGAGCAGTTGGGCGGGCCGCCCACCGGCGCGAAGGCGATCCATCTGCCGCCGATGCGGATCGTGTGCGCCGGGTTGCGGGCATGGAGGTCGAATTCGGACGGCGGCGTCTTCAGGGCCTCCACGACGATGTCGCGCCCGATGCGCACCCGCTCGCCCTCCACCCTGGCGCCGGCCTTGCGATAGAGCTCGATCGCTTCCTGGTTGAGGACGTCCATGCCGATCTCCTCGAGGACGTCGAGGGAGCGCGTGTGGATCGTCTCGATCTGGTCGTCGCTCAGGATGCGCGACGGCTCGAGCGTCAGCTGCGGCTGGGCGAAGGGCAGCTGCTGGATCTTCTGGTGCCGGGCGTCGGGCCGGCGGCCGCGGCCGCGCGAATGATGCCGGGCGTCATTGTCGATGAGGGTCATGGGAGCTCCGCATGGGCTTTGGCGATCTGGGCGGCGACGGAGGCGTTGTTCTTCACGAGCTCGACATTGGCGGCGAGCGAGCGCCCCTGGGTGGCGCGGGCGAGGCGCGCCAGCAGGAAAGGCGTCACGTCGCGGCCAGCCACCTTCTCGTCGCGGGCGTCCGCCACCGCCTTTTCGATGACCGGCATGATCTCCTCGGCGGGTATCTCATACTCGGCCGGGATGGGATTGGCGACGACGATGCCGCCTTTGAGTCCCATCGCCCATTTCGCCCGCATCAGCCGCGCCAGCTCCTGCGGGCGCTCGACCCACATCGGGCATTTGAGTCCGCTGGCGCGCGAATAGAAGGCCGGGAACTCCTGGGTGCGATAGCCCACGACGGGCACGCCCAGGCTCTCGAGCTTCTCGACCGTCAAGGCGAGGTCGAGGATGGCCTTGGCGCCGGCGGTGACGACGGCGACGTCGCTCTGCGCCAGCTCGCCCAGATCGGCGGAAACGTCGAAGGTCTCCGCAGCCCCCCGATGCACGCCGCCGATGCCGCCGGTCGCGAACACCCTGATGCCGGCAAGGGCCGCGATCCGCATGGTGGCGGCGACCGTCGTGGCGCCGTCGCGCTCCAGCGCCACGGCATGCGGCAGGTCGCGGGTCGAGAGCTTGGCGATGGCGGCGCCGTTGCGCGCCAGGGTCTCGATCTCGGTCGGGGAGAGCCCGACCCTGAGCCTGCCGGCCCTGACCGCGACGGTCGCCGGCACGCAGCCCTGGTCGCGGACGATCTTCTCGAGCGCGAAGGCGGTCTCGGCATTCTTCGGAAACGCCATGCCATGCGCGATGATGGTCGATTCGAGCGCCACCACGGGGCGCTTTTCCCGAATCGCTTCAGCGACTTCGGATGCGATGCTGAGAAACCGGTTCATCACCGGAAGCCCTGATGCCGGGTGAGGGTCCCGGGTTGAAGTGAGGTGATCATGCTTTGGCTCATAACACGGTCCAACGCCCGATGGCTCCTCGTCGAATCGCTCTCACCGTCAAAAATCCGTCGGCGCGCCGCCCTCGCGCTTGCGGCGCTCCACGAAGTCGTCGAGCTCGGCGCGCACGGCCGCATCCATGGCAGGCTCGCGATAGTCGGCGAGCGCCTGCTTGTAGAGCCGGTTGGCCTTCTGCCAGGCCTCGGGCTTGCCGGCGGCCTGCCATTGCTGGTTGTTGCGCCAGTCGGAGATCATCGGCGAATAGAAGGCCGTCTCGTAGCGCTCGAGCGTATGCCGGGCGCCGAAGAAATGGCCGCCCGGCCCCACCTCGCGGATGGCCTCGATGCCGAGCGCGTCGGGATCGGTCGCCAGCGGCTCGAGGAACGCCATCACCATCTGGATCAGGTCGCAATCGAGGACGAATTTCTCGAAGCCGGCGACAAGGCCGCCCTCCAGCCAGCCCGCCCCGTGCATGACGAAATTGCCGCCGCCCATGGTGACCCCCCACAGCGAGAAGACGCTCTCATAGGCGGCCTGGGCGTCCACGGCATTGGCGGCACAGGTGTTGGAGGTGCGGTAGGGCACCTTGTAGCGGCGCGCCATCTGGCCGCCGACGATGCAGGCCTTCATATATTCGGGCGTGCCGAAGGCGGGGGCGCCCGACTTCATGTCGACATTGGAGGTGAAGCCGCCATAGATGAAGGGCGAGCCCTTGCGCACGAGCTGGGTGAAGGCCATGCCGGCCAGCGCCTCGGCATTCTGCTCGACGATGGCGCCCGCCACGGTGACCGGGGCCATGGCGCCGGCAAGGGTAAAGGGCGTCACGCAAACGATCTGGTTGCGCGCCGACATCTCCATGATGCCGCGCAGCATCGGCGCGTCGAGCTTGAGGGGCGAATTGGTGTTGACGATGGTGAAGAGCGAGGGCTCGCTTTCGAGCTGCCCGGGCGAGACGCCGCGGGCGATGCGGGCGATCTCGATGCCGTCGCAGATGCGCTCGCGGCCCAGCGAATAGGCATGGAAAGGCTTGTCGGTCAGCACCGCCATGTCGCGCAGGGCGTCGAGATGGCGGGTCGAGGCATGCAGATCGATGGGCTCCACCGGATAGCCCGAGACGAATCCGATGCAGTTGAAATACTGCGCGAGCTTCAGGAAATCGCGGTAGTCGGCGTGGTTGCCGGCGCGCCGGCCGTGGTCGAGATCGGCGCTGTTGGGCGGGCTGCCGACGGTGCCGAAGGTCATGGCGCTGCCGCCCACCCGGAAGCTGTTCTCGGGATTGCGGGCGTGGAAGGTGAAATCCTCCGGAGCGGAAGCGATCAGCTCCTCGACCATATGACGGTCGAAGCGCACGCGCTCGCCCTCGATCCTGGCCCCCGCCTTGCCGAGCAGATCCAGCGCCTCGGGCAGCATGAAATCCATGCCGATATCCTCGAGCACGGCGAGCGAGGCCTGGTGGATGGCCTCGACCTCGTCGGCGGAGATGATCTCAAGCGCCGGAAAGCGCCTGACGCACTTGCGCCGCGGCAGCTGGCCTATGCTTCGCGCGGCCTGTACCGAATCGCCGCCACGCCGTCCTTCGCGGCGGCGGCGGTGGGTCTGGGCGGTTTCGGGCGAGGCATCGGCCATCTTGGGGTCCATCCGGATCAGCGGTAGGCGGCGAGGTTGGGGTCGGCCGCGACCTGCTTCGTCAGCCACTCCTCGAAGCGCTTGATCTTGGGCTTGAGCTTGTCTTCGGCCTTGCAGGCGAACTGCCAGCGGTGGCGGTGCGGCACCAGGAGCGGGAAAGGCTGGACGAGCCGGCCCATGCGGATCTCGTCGGTGGCGAAGGGGCCGATGGTCATGGCGAGGCCCCGGCCCTCGACCGCGGCTTCCTGCGCCAGGATATAGCTGTCGAAAGCGAGACGGTCGGAAAGCTCGATATTCCTGACCCCTGCCCCCTCGAGCCACAGGCGCCAGTCCTCCTCGGCGGTATAGACATAAAGCAGCTTGTGCTTGCGCAGATCGGCCGGCGTGCGCAGCGCATGCGCTCCCTTGAGCAGATCGGGCGAGCAGACCGGCGTCAGCAGCGAGCGGAACAGCGGACGGTAGCTGTGGCCCGGCGACTTGTTGCGCGCCAGCACGATGCCGCAATCGACATTGGTCTCGTCGAAGTCCCAGTCGAAATAGGCGGTCGACAGCTTCACCTTCATGTCGGGAAAGCGGCGCTCGAAGTCGTGCAGCCGTGGAATGAGCCATTTGAGCGCCACCGTCACATAGACCTGGATGGTGAGCTCGTTGTCGGCGACGGCGGGCCGCAAGTTGCGGGTCTGGGCCTCGATCTGGTCGAAGGCGTCGCGCACCGGCGGGAAATAGGCGTGGCCGGCCTGGGTGAGCTCGGCGCGCCGGGCGTCGCGCTTGAAGAGCTGGAGGCCGAGCTGCTGCTCGAGCGCCTTGACCTGGTGGCTGACGGCGGAGCGGGTGATGCCGAGCTCGGCCGCCGCAAGCCTGAAGGAGCCGAGCCGGGCGGCGGCTTCGAAAGCGGTCAGGGCGCGCAGGGGTGGCAGATCACGACGGGGCAAGTGAGTTCACCAGAAAATCGGCGAGCCTCTAATAACACATTGAAAAGACGGGTGTTAAGTGGATCAAATGAGAACGATGGCGATTTTCTGGTGAGTCTTTCTCACCTCTGCCCCGACAAGATTGAGGCTTCCGGTCTGCCGGCGGAAGGCGCACATTCCGAGCGAAATCAGGAGCTTCTCATGACCATTGTCGAGGATGTTTCACGCCGGCGCGGCGGCCGGGAGGCGCGCAAGGCGCTGCGCGCGCGGCCCATTCCGCGCGAAGAGGCGGCCGTCCGGCCCGGCATGGAGGGCGGGCAATATAAGCCGCTCAGCCAGCGCGACATGGAGCGCATCCACGAAACCGCGCTCGACCTGCTCGAGAAGGTGGGCTTGGGCCAGGCCATCCCCTCCTGCATCGAGGCGCTGACCGCCAAGGGCGCCTTCATGAGCGAGCATGGGCGCCTGTGCCTGCCGCGCGCCCTCATCGAGGATACTCTCAGCCACTGCGCCCACGACTTCGTGCTCTACGGCCGCGATCCCCGGCACGACATGGAGCCCTGGGGCAACAAGGTCTATTTCGGCACCGCCGGGGCCGCCGTCCATATCGTCGACGTCGAGACGCGAAGCTATCGCGATTCCGTCCTGGTCGATCTCTACGACTGCGCGCGCATCGTCGATCAGTGCGAGCACATCCATTTCTACCAGCGCCCGATCACGGCGCGCGACATGCTCACCGGCCACGACCTCGACATCAACACCATGTATGCCTGCATGGCGGGCACCGCGAAGCATGTCGGCACCAGCATGGTGGCGCCCGAGCATGTCGCCGAATGCCTGGAGATCCTGCATTATGTCGCGGGCGGCGAGGAGAAATGGCGGGCCAGGCCCTTCATCTCGCAATCGAACTGCTTCGTCGTGCCGCCGATGAAATTCGCCGAGGACGCCTGCCGCTGCCTGGAAGTCGCGGTGCGCGGCGGCATGCCGGTGCTGCTCCTGTCGGCGGGCCAGGCGGGGGCCACGGCGCCGGCGGCGCTCGCCGGCACCGTGGCGCAGGCGGTCGCCGAATGCCTCGCCGGCCTCGCCTATGTGAACGCGATCAAGCCGGGCGCCGTCGCCATCTGGGGTCCCTGGCCCTTCGTCTCCGACCTCAGGACCGGCGCCATGTCGGGCGGCTCCGGCGAGCAGGCGCTCATCACCGCGGCCTGCGCGCAGATGGGGCATTTCTACCGCCTGACCGTCGGCTCGGCCGCCGGCATGTGCGATGCGAAGCTGCCCGACATCCAGGCGGGCTACGAGAAGGGCGTCACCGCCTCGCTCGCGGCGATGACCGGCATCAACCTGCTCTATGAAAGTGCCGGCATGCATGCCTCGCTGCTCGGCTTCTGCCTCGAGAGCCTCCTCATCGACAACGACATGCTGGGCTCGATCAACCGCAATGTGCGCGGCATCGAGGTCAATGACGAGACGCTGTCGCTCGACGTCATCGCCAATGTCTGCATCGAGGGGCCCGGACATTATCTGGGCCACGACCAGACGCTGTCGCTGATGCAGAAGGAATACATCTATCCGGCGCTCGGCAACCGCATGAGCCCCAAGGAATGGAACGAGGCCGGCAAGCCCGACATCGTCGAGCGCGCCAGCGCGCGCAAGAGGGAGATCCTCACGACCTACTATCCGGACTACATACCGGAGGCGATCGACGACCTCATCCGCTCGCGGCATGACATCAGGCTGCCGCGCGAGGTCATGCGCCCGGGCGATCCGCGGTGGTTCGCGTAGAGCACTCATTCCCACAAGGGGGAGGAAGCAGGAGTGCTGCGCGATGAATGCGACAAGACCAAACGTCTCTCATGCGTAACGCATGACATTCATTTCCCCCTCCCCCTTGCGGGGAGGGGCTGAGGTGGGGGTCGGGCAGTGGCCAATCAGTTCGAGAAGCGGCTTTGGCAAGAGCTGCGTCTTGAAGCAGGAAGGCCGGCATTTTCGCCGTCAGGTGCCGATTGCAGGCTTCATCGCCGACTTCGCCTGTCACCGCTGCCGACTTGTCATCGAGCTGGATGGCGGACAGCACAATACGCCGGACGGACTCGCGCGTGACCGGGGCCGGACCAAAATTCTGGAAACGCGAGGCTTTCGTGTCCTCCGGTTCTGGAACGCCGACATATTCGGAAATCTCGAAGGCGCCGTGGACGAAATCCGTCACGCGGCCGGACTTCCGACGACATGGTCCCACGACTCCGGGACGGCCGGAGAGACCCCCACCCCTAACCCCTCCCCGCAAGGGGGAGGGGAATAAGAGCGCTGCGCGACGGATGCGACAAGACCAAACGTCTCTCATGCGTAACGCATGACACTCATTTCCCCTCCCCCTTGCGGGGAGGGGCTGGGGTGGGGGTCGGGCAGTGGCCAATCAGTTCGAGAAGCGGCTTTGGCACGAGCTGCGCGTCTTGAAGCAGGAAGGCCGGCATTTTCGCCGTCAGGTGCCGATTGCAGGCTTCATCGCCGACTTCGCCTGCCACGGCTGCCGACTTGTCATCGAGCTGGACGGCGGGCAGCACAATATGCCGGACGGACTCGCGCGTGACCGGGGCCGGACCAAAATTCTGGAAACGCGAGGCTTTCGTGTCCTCCGGTTCTGGAACGCCGACATATTCGGAAATCTCGAAGGCGCCGTGGACGAAATCCGTCAC
>JBFWVM010000014.1:0-130860 GCA_050246735.1 Parvibaculaceae bacterium
CATCAGCAGAAGGGTGATGTCAATAAGTCCATCAGAATGGTGATGGCGAGCTCCCCCCCGACAATTTCGAGAAGATTTCGGTGACAGTGCACTTAATTCATTCGAATGCGATCAAAAGCGGCATATCAGAATTAAGTGCACTGTCACCGAAATAGGGCAAGCAGAGCGGCTCTTCATTTATATCTCGCCTCAGTACCAGATCCCCATGCGCTGCCAGTGGATGCGCGGATTGCGGATGGGGGGAACGATGGAGGGGCCGGGCTCGGGCCGTCCGCCGCTGACGACGATCTGCGGCGGCGCGGCCTCGCCGGACAGCGCCAGGAGCCTCGCCACCCGGTCGGCCGTCGCGGGATGGGTGCGCAGAAGCGACGGGCCGGGCACGCGCCCGGCCGGAAACAGTCCCTCCCAGATACGGCCTTGCCGGCGCTCCAGGGTCTCGAGCGCGGAGGCGAGCCCCGGCGGATCGCCGGTCAGGGCGGCGCCGTCGAGATCGGCGTCATATTCGCGGGTGCGCGACAGAGCGAGCTGCAGCAGGCCGCCCAGGGTGGGCGCGAAGATCAAGAGCAGGATGCCGAGCCAGGGAATGTCGATGCCGGCGCCGAACAGCGCCGGTATGCCGATGAGCCCGACCATGGCCATGGTGCTGGTCACGCGCGTCAGCACGTCGGCGAGCGCCATCACCCTGAGATCGCCGGACCTGATATGGGCCGTCTCGTGGGCGAGGATGCCGGCGAGCTGGCGCATGGTCATGGCGCGCAGGAGGCCGTCGGTGACGGCGATCGCCGAATCCTGGCGCGTGCCGACCGCGAAGGCATTGAGGATCCTGCTCGGCACGTAATAGAGCTGCGGCACGGCGGCGAGCCCGGCGCGCGCCGCCAGCTCGCGCACCACCCGATGGACGTCCGGCAGCTCGTCGGCGCGCAGCGGACGCGCCTTGTAGAGGCCGAGCACCATCTTCGGCGACATCCGGCCCATGGTCCACAGGCCGAAGGCTCCCAGCGCCGCCGCCCAGACGAGGCCGGTCCAGCCGAGCACCGTCCAGGCGATGAGGGCGAGAAGCACGGCCGAGCCGCCGACCAGGATCACCGTGTGCAGCGCGTTGCGCACGTCGTGGCTGCGCCGGATGGCGAGATCAAGGCGGGGCGGCATTCGGATCGTCCTCGCGGGTGAAGCTCAACAGCTCGCGCGTCAGGCCGGCGAGCGTCTCCTTCGCCTCGGCCTCCTGCGGTATGGGGCGGCAGACGTCGCGCGCGGCAAGCCCGATGCGCGCCGTCAGGATACCATTGACGGCGCCTTCGCCGAAACGCGCCGAGAGCCGGCCGATCAGGCCCTTGCCGACGACATGCTGGATCACGCTGTCGGAGAGCGCGAGGCCGCCGGTGACGGCGAGATGGCCGATCACCATGCGGGCGAGGCGCAGCGTCGCGAGCGCCGACGGGCGGCCACCATAGAGCCCTGCGATCTCGCGCAGCATGCGCAGGTTCTGGGCGGCGACGAACAGAATGTCGAGAGCCGCCGCCGGCGTCACCGCGGTCAGCATGGTGACGCGGCGGCTGCGGCGCGCGATGATGCGGTGCGCCTCGCCGTCGAAGCGCGAGACGAGATCGCGATCGGCGAGCCTGACGCGGTCCTTGCCGTCCATGACGTCGCTCTCATGCAGGGCGAGCGTCTTCAGCCCCAGGGCCGCGTCGGGCCGGCGGCTGTAGATGTCCTTGAGCGCGGCGAGCACGCGCCTGGCGGCGGCATCGTCGTCGTGATTGAGCGCGTGCGCGGCGTCGGCCTGGACATGCTCGATCCGGTTGAGCCGGGCGAGGCCCCAGATCTCGCGCAGGATGATGGCGAGCGCGGCCAGTCCGGCGAGGCCGGCGAGGCCGAGGCCGATCCAGCCCAGATATTGCGAGCGCCGGAAGAGCTCTTCGATCAGGCCGGTGACGGAGAGGCCCGCCCACATCACGAACAGGCCGAAGAGCGTCGAGATCAGGAGCGAGCCCCAGCGCAGCGCGCGCGACGAGGGCAGGGGGGCGGGCGGCACGACGACGACGTCCGCGCCTTCGCGCTCGTCGTCGAACTTGATCCGGCCCGCCGGGATGGCGCGCGGCGGACGGCGCACCTTGTCGGGCCGGCCTGCCGGGTCGACGTGGAATGCCTGCGGCCTGCGGTGATCGTTCATGTCAAGCGATCTCCCAACAGAAATTCGAGGGCGCGGTCGAGCCTTATATGCGGGAAGCTCCGTCCGGCTGTCAAAGGCGGGCGGAATCTCACGAAGCGCAGCGCGCCCTCCAGGCCGCCGCGCAGGGCCTCTTCGGGCTCGGCCGGAAGATCGCCCGGAAAGATCGCCGCCTCCGTCTCGCCGTCGAAGGTGGCGCCGCCGATCGTCTCGCCCTTCTGCGGAATGCCGGCGATGCAGGCGAGGTCCTCGCCCTTCTGTCGGACCGTCGCCTCGCGCGTGGCGCGGATGGCGGCGAGTGCCGCGATGTCGATCGAGGCGCCCGAGAATTCGGCGCGGCCGGCGGCGTCCCTCACGATGAGGCCGAGGATGGCCTCGAGCCGGTCGTGGCTCGAATGGTGGATGAGATCGGCCTTGGCGGCCGCGAACAGGATGCGGTCGATGCGGCGCCCGAGAAGCGCCGAGGCCCAGGAATTGGCGCCCTGGCGGAAGGCGCCGAGCACGTCGCCGAGGGCGCTCCGCAGATCGCGCAGGGCGTCGGGTCCGGCATTGAGGGCGGTGAGCGCGTCGACCAGGACGATCTGGCGGTCGAGGCGGGCGAAATGACCGAAAAAGAAAGGCCTCACCACCTTGGCGACATAGGACCGGTAGCGCCGCGCCATCAGGGCGCCGAGCGAGCCGCGCGGGAAAACGGCATCCGGCACCACGTCGAGGGGCGCGAAAGTGAGGAGCGGGGAGCCGGCGAGATCGCCCGGCATGAGGAAACGGCCGGGCGGCAGCGCCGAGAGCGAGACATCGCCGCCGCGGCAGCGCGCGAGATAGGAGGTGAAGAACTCCGCCGCCTTGGCGGCATCGCTCTCGTTCGCCGGAGCCAACGGATCGAGCGCCGAAATCAGGCCGTGCCAGTCGCGCGCCAGGCCGGCGCGCGGCTGGCGCCGGCTCGCCGCCACGGTGTCGGCCGACCATCGCTGGTAGGAGAGATCGAGAAGCGGCAGGTCGAGCAGCCACTCGCCGGGATAGTCGACGATATCGACATGCAGCCGGCCGCGGCCGAAGCTGCGCGCGATGAAGCCCTGCGGCGTGTAGTCGAGCGTCAGGCGAAGCTGGCTGATGCGGCGGGTGCTCTCAGGCCAGCGACGCTCCGCGGCGGTCAGGGCGTCGACGTGATCTTCGTAGGCGAAACGCGGCAGGTCGTCGTCGGGCTGCGGCTCGAGATAGGCGCGCGCGATGCGGCCTTGCGCCTGGGCGTCGAACAGGGGCAGGCGCGTCTGGTTGAGGAGGGCATGGACGAGGGCGGTGATGAAGACGGTCTTGCCGGCGCGCGCGAGACCGGTGACGCCGAGGCGCAGGGTCGGTGTCGAAAGGTCCGACGCGAAGTCCTTGAGACCGCCCGCCGCGATGCGGGCGCCGTCCATGAGAGAAGTCCGCTTCAATTCGCCAATGCGCCTCAGACCAGAACCGGCCCATAGTTGGGGCGGCCCGTGCGCCCGCGCAAGGGCTAACTTCCCGGCTCCCCGGCGAGGTCGCGCGGACGGACGAAGACCGCGAGCGTGCCCTTGCCGTCCTCGACGGCATCCCAGTCCGCGGCATCGAAGGAAATCACCGCCAGGGCGCCGGTCGGATATTTGCCGGCGAGGCGCTTGCGCAGCTTGGCGTCGCCCTTGCCGGCGAGGCGCCGGGCCAGCCGCTCGATGGACGGATTGTGGCCGACCGCCAGGACCGACGTCGCGGCGCCGGCCCTGGCGCGCACCGTATCGAGGATGCGCCCGCCATTGCCGAAATCGTAGAGCGCCTCCTCCATCAGGAGGCGCGGCGCGGCGCCGAGCGCGGCGGAGGCGAGCTTCCAGGTATCGCGCGCGCGGCGCGCCGGCGAGCAGAGCACGAGATCAGGCACCAGCTTCCGGCTGCGCATGAAACGCCCGACGCGAGGCGCCGCCCGGCGCCCGCGCGGATTGAGCGGACGGTCGTGATCGTCGAGGCCGGGATCGGTCCAGCTCGACTTGGCGTGCCTGAGCAGCATGAGGCGAAGCATGGCGGCAGGACCTATAGCCAGTTCATGACAGGGAAGCGACGGAGCCTGCGCGCGGCCTATCTTCCGATGTCGGCGAGGGCGAAGGGCGTCGTCTGATAGACCTCGTTGATCCAGTTGCCGAACAGGAGATGAGCATGGCTGCGCCAGCGGTTCTCCGGCGTGCGCTGCGGATCGTCGTCCGGATAATAGTTCCGCGGCAGCTCGATGGGCTTGCCGGCCCTGATGTCACGCCAGTATTCCTCGCCGAGCGAGGCCGTGTCGTATTCGACGTGGTTGAACATGTAGAGCGAGCGATGGGCCTTGTCCTCGATCAGGCACAGGCCGGCCTCGTCCGACTCCATCAGGATGTCGAGCCCGCTGCCCTCAGGGACGTCGGCGCGGCGCACCTCCGTCCAGCGCGACACGGGAATGGAGAAATCGTCGGAGAAGCCGCGCAGATAGGGCGATGCCGGCTTGAGGTTCTTGTGGCGGTAGACGCCGAAGAGCTTCCTGGGCAAGGCGTGCTTGGGGACGCCGTAAAAATGGTTGAGGCCGGCCTGCGCGCCCCAGCAGATGTGGAAGCTCGAATGAGCGTTGGTCAGCGTCCAGTCGAAGACGCGCCTGAGCTCGTCCCAATAGGTGACGTCGGAGAATTCGAGCAGCTCGATCGGAGCGCCGGTGACGATGAAGCCGTCGAATTTCTGCGCCCGCACGTCCTCCCAGTCGCGATAGAAGGCGAGGATGTGATCATTGGGCGTGTTCTTCGGCACGTGATGGGTCATCTTGACCAGCGTCAGCTCGACCTGGAGGGGCGTCGCGCCCACCAGCCGCGCGAACTGCGTCTCGGTCCTGATCTTGTTCGGCATGAGGTTGAGAAGCCCGATATGCAAGGGCCGGATGTCCTGGCGCGCGGCGGTCGCCTCGCTCATGATCATGACGCCTTCCTGTTCGAGCGTCGCCTTGGCCGGCAGATCGTTGGGAATCTTGATGGGCATGGTCTCACTGTCCGTCGATCGCGCGCGAGACGAGATCGAGAAAATCGCTTTCAGTCCTTACCTTGGGCACGTCTTCCATCTTCACCGAATAGCCGAAATTGCGGGCGATGGCCTCATAGAGCGGGATGCGGTGATGCACGAGCTGCTCGAAGCCCCAGACGGCGAAGCCGTCGGGATCTACGTCGCTATCCACGTTGATGCCGTTCGCCGCCTTGTACTGCGCCCATTTCTCGTCGAGGAAGCGCGGCTGGTAGTACATGGGCTTGGGCATCCTGCGGAACCGTTCGACCAGCATGCGGGCATGCGCCGGCGTGCCCTCGACATAGAGCATGAGGGTATTGTCGGCGAGGCACTGCAGCACCGGGTCGCCGAAATCGTCGGGGTCGACGACCTCGCACAGGCTGCCGCCGGAATCGCAGATGAAGTGGTCGTAGCCGTAGATGTCGCGCGAGCGCCCGATGAAGCCGGGAACGTCCCTGAGCGCGCTGATCTCGCCTTCCCGGTGCTGCGCCTGGCGCCGCTTGTACTCGACGAAGTCGATGCCGCCCTTTCCGGGATCGCCGGGCTTGCCGAGATAGGTCGACAGGGGCGCGAGATTCCGGAAGGTGATGTTGGAGGAGATATAGATCGAATCCGAGCGCAGGAGGTCGCGCAGGAAGGGGACCTTCATCGCCTCGCGCTTGAAATTGTCGACGATGTGCTCGCCCATGTAGCGCGTGCCGATGCGGTAATCGACCGAATAGTGGAACCAGGCGCGCCCCTGCAGCAGGTCGGCGAGGGTGGTCTTGCCGACCCCCGACATGCCGAAGACGGTCACGGCCTTGTTGGGCCAGTCCCTGAACTCCCTGCTGGTCCTGAAACGCATCGCTCATCCTCTAGCGCGCATCCCGGCGAGGTGGAATCGCCTCGCCGAAAGGATTCGCGCCAAATCAATATGTTGGAGCAAATTCTTATCGCCAAAGTCTGCAACTTTGGCGGAATTTGCTCTAAGTCGCGGGTTCAATAGCTTATGGGACGGGCAAAGGGCAACGGCCCGCCCATGTGTCTCCCATGTGCCCGCGGCAGGGCAGATTCGGGCCAGAATCGTCTAGAATGTCTCCCGGGACGGAGATTCGGATGGCCTATGGCCGGCAAGACCCATCAGACCTGGTATGAGGCGACGGCGCCGGCGCGCGAGGAGACGAGCCCGCTGCGCGGCGTCGAGACCTGCGATGCCTGCGTCGTCGGCGGCGGGCTCGCCGGCATCACCGCCGCGCGCGAATTGCAGCGGCGCGGGCGGATCGTCGTGCTGCTCGAGGCCAGGCAGGTCGCCTGGGGCGCGTCGGGGCGCAATGGCGGGTTCGTCGGCAACGGCTTCGCCGCCGGCATTGCCGAGATCGTCGGTCACGTCGGCCTCGCGGAGACGCAAGCCCTCTACCGGCTTTCGGCGCACGGCACCGAATATGTCCGGCGCGAGGTCCAGCGCCTCGACGCCTCGCTCAAGATGAGCGACGGCGTGATCGTCGCCCAGCGGGTCGACGATCCGGCCGCGGCGCGCCGTCATGCGGCGATGATGGCGCGCGACTTCAACGAAGGGCTGGACGTGCTCTCGAGCGAGCAGACGCGCGCCGTCCTCGTCAGCCGGCGCTATTACCAGAGCCTCAGGAACCCGCGCAGCTTCCTCATCCATCCCCTGCGCTATGCCCATGCTCTGGCCGACGATGCGCTGCATTGCGGCGTCAGGATCCACGAGAACAGCGCAGCGCTCGACGTGCGCAAGGAAGGCACGGGCTTCGTCCTGCGCACCGCCCATGGCGAGGTCCATGCGCGCCACGTGGTCCACTGCGTCTCGTCTCTCGACCGCAGGATCCATCCGCCGAGCGGGCGCGCCGTCCTGCCGGTCGCCACCTATGTCGCGGTCACCGCGCCGATGGAGCAGGATGCGATCAGGACCCGCTGCGGCATCGGCGACATGCGCCGGGCCGGAGACTATTACCGCCTGATCCCGGACAATCGGATCCTGTGGGGCGGACGGATCACCACGCGGGTGAGCCCGCCCGCGCGTCTCGGCCAGATGCTGAGGCGCGACATGCTGTCGGTCTATCCGCAGCTCGGCAATCCCCAGATCGACTATGCCTGGTCCGGGCTCATGGCCTATGCCCTGCACAAGATGCCGCTCATCGGCCGCGCCCCCGACGGGCAATGGTTCGCCACCGGCTTCGGCGGCCACGGCATCAACACCACGGCCATGGCCGGCGTGCTCCTGGCGCGCGCCATAGCCGACGGCGACGACGAATACCGCCGCTTCGCCGCTTTCGCGCCGAAATGGGCGGGCGGACCTTTCGGCCGCATCGGCGTGCAGGCGACCTACTGGTGGATGCAGGCGCGCGACCGGCGCGACGAGAAGGCTGTGCGCCGGAAGATCGGGGCGGAGTGATCCGGGCCGGCGGCAGTGCCGGCCGCGCGCGCTCATTCGAGGCGGGCGGGAAAGCCGGGCGCCCGCAGATCGGTACCCACGGCATCCTCGAGGAGCCTGACGATCCGGGTCGATTGCGCGTCACCGCCATAGGCGGCCTTGCCCCTGGCGAAGGTCCGGCTGACGAGCGCCGCCAATTCGAGCGGCACCTCGAACTCGCGGCCGAAATCCATCGCGAATCCGAGGTCCTTGAGGGCGAGGTCCATGGTGAAGGCGATGTCGTAGCTGCCGTTCAGGATGAGCTGGCCCTCGGTCTCGTGGACGAAGCTGGTCCCCGAGCTCGCCTTGATCGCCGCCCAGGCCTGGCCGAGATCGAGCCCGCCGCGCCTGGCCAGCATGAGGGCCTCGCCGTCGGCGACGAGATGGATGAAGGCCAGCATGTTGGTGATGACCTTGATCACCGACGCGCTGCCGAGCGGTCCCATGTGGAAGATCTTGTCGCCCATCGCCGCGAGCGCCGGCCGGTGCCGCTCGAACAGGTCCTTGTCGCCGCCCGCCAGCATGGTGATCCGCCCTCGCGCGGCGAGATGGACGCCGCCGGTCACCGGCAGCTCCATCGTCCGCACGCCTTTCCCGGCGGCGAGCGCGGCCAGCCGCAGGATCTCGTCGCGGCCGAGCGTCGACATCTCGATCCACGTGGAGCCCGGCGTCATGGTTTCCAGCATCCGGCGCAGGACGAGCTCCGAGACCGCGGGCGAGGGCAGGCAGGTGATGACGGCAGCGCACGCGCCGGCGACGTCTTCGGGAGCATCGGCCCACGCCGCGCCGAGCGCCATGAGCCGGTCCGCAGCGGCGCGGTCCTTGTCGTGGACCGTGAGCGTGAAGCCGGCACCCAGGAGGCTCGCCGCCAGATGGCCGCCGAGATTGCCCAGGCCGATGAAACCATAGTGCATGATGAACGCCTTCCCTGGTCAGCGAGCGCGATCGGCCAAGCGCAATCCGCCCGGCGCCCGCCTGCCGATCCTCTTCGGGCAAACGGGCCGGGCCGGCAAGGCCGGCTTCATGCCAGCCACCAGCGCTCGACGAATCGCAGGCCGTCCAGGCTCCACATCTGGGTCACGGCGTCCGGCTTCCGCACGCGCTTGTTGATGGCCGAGACGGTTTGCCCGAAAGCGGGAATGATCGTTCCGCCCTCGTCGGAGACCAGGCGCTGCATTTCACTGTACATCTCGGCGCGCCTCGACCGGTCGAGCTCCGGGCGCGCCTGCACCAGCAGCTTGTCGAAACGCTCATTGCTGAAATGCGACTCGTTCCATTCGGCGCCCGTCGCATAGGCCGTCGTGAACATGAGATCGGCGGTGGGTCGGCCGCCCCAATAAGACGCGCAGAAGGGCTTCTTCAGCCAGACATTGGACCAGTAGCCGTCGTCCGCCTCGCGCACGACATTGACGTCGATCCCGGCCGCCCTGGCGGATTCGGAAAACAACAGGCACATGTCGACCGCGCCGCTGAAGGCCACGTCGGCGGTATGCAGGTCGACTTTCAGGGAGCTCAGGCCCGATTTCCTGAGATGGAACTTCGACCTGTCCGGATCATAGGGCCGCGCAGGAAGCTTGGGGTCGTGATAGAGCAGCGAGGGGGTGATGGGCTGGTCGTTGCCGGCAACGCCGTATCCGTTGAGCACCTTGCGGACGACGTCCTCGCGGTCGATGGCGTATTTGAGCGCCATGCGCACGTTGTTGTCGGTGAAGGGCGCGACGTCGGTGTGCATCGGCAACACGTAGTGCAGGGCACCGTTCTGGACGTGAATCCTGATATTGCCGTCGCGTTCGAGCATGTGGATGGTCTTGAGATCGGGCCTGTCGATCAGGTCGACCTGGTCGGTGACCAGGGCGCTCACCCGCGCGGCGATGTCGGCGAGGGTGAATATCTCGACGGTGTCGACATGGGCCCGGCCCGGCTTCCAGTAGTCGTCGCGCCGTTTGAGCACGGCATGGATGCCGGGCTCGAAGGACTCCAGCGTATAGCCGCCCGAGCCGATCCTGGTCGTCGGGTCGATCGAGCCATTGGCCTGCGCCGGACGGATGCCCAGGTGATAGTCGTTGAAGATATAGGGGAAGTCGGCATTCCCGGCGCTCAGAGTGAAGACGACGGTGTTGTCGCCGTCGGCTTTCATGTCCTCGATCTGGGTCAGCAGCGGCTTGACGCCCGATTTGCTGTCCTCGCCCATATGATACGATATCGATGCCAGGACATCGCGCGCCGTCACCGTCCGGCCGTCGGAGAACTTCACGCCGTCGCGCAGCCGGAAGGTCCAGGTTCTGGCGTCGGGGGTGGATTCGAAGGATTCGGCCAGGTCGGGCTGGGCGACGCCATCCGGGCCAAGCTCGACCAGAGAGCTGAAGACCGCGAAGCCGATCACGAACATGAAGTCGTTGTTGTAGGTCGCGGGGTCCATCGAGTCGGAGGTCTCGCCCTGACGGCTGCCGAAGCGCATGGTGCCGCCCTGTTTCGGTTTCGCGGCCATGGCGTCGTCGGCCATGCGCGCGGCCGCCGACAGGGTGACGCCGGCAGCCAGGGCGCTCGCCATGAAGCTGCGCCGGTCCATGCGGCCCGCCGTGAGGAGCCGCTTCATCATCTCGTTCATCGTCTTCACTCCCTTCGTCTTGTGGGCAATGCCGGCGAAATCGTCGGCAAGGCTTCCGGCTGGCTGACGCTCAAGAACGAACCGCCTGCCGGATGTGGGTCGAAACCGGCCCGCGCGGCTGGTCCTGCATGATGAGGCGCGCGGCGCGGTGGGCGAGCATGATCGTGGGCGCGTTGGTGTTGCCCGAGGTGATGCAGGGGAAGGCCGACGCGTCGGCGACCCGCAACCCCTTCACCCCGAACACCTTCAGATCCGGACCGACCACCGCGGTGGTTTCGTCGCGGCCCATCCGGCATGTCGACACCGGGTGGAACACGCTGCCGCAGCGCCGGCGGAAATCCTCCAGGATCCCGTCGTCATCGAGTTGCTCGACGTCGGGCGCGATCGCCTCCCTGGCGAAAGCCCGGATCGCCGCGGTCCGCGCCATCCGCTGGATGAGCCGCCCGCCCGCCACGACGTCATCGATGTCCTTTTGGGTCGAAAGATAGTTCGGCACGATACGCGGCGGCGCCGCCGGGTCCGTCGACCTGATGTCTATGCGGCCGCGGCTCGTCGGCCTTGCCGGCTGGAACGACAGAATGAAGCCCGCGAAGGGATCCGGGTCGATGACCCGGCGCCTGTCGCCAGGCGACGTCGTGTAGGTGACGGGATTGAGATAGAGCTGCTGGTCGGGTCTTTCGAGATTTTCTCGGGAACGCACGAAGCCGCCGCACTGGTTGACGCTCAGCCCGAGGGGGCCGCGTCCGGTCAGCACATAGCGCGCGCCGTGAAGCACCTTGCCCCACCAGGGCGACAGCATCGAGTTCAACGTCGGCTCGGTCGCCTTGTAGTGATAGCTGACGCCGAGATGATCCTGCAGGTTGCCGCCGACATTGCCGTTGTCGCGGATGACCTCGATGCCCATCTCGCGCAGAAGCCTGCCAGGCCCGATGCCCGACAGCTGCAGAAGCTTGGGTGAGTTGACCGCGCCGGCGCTGACGATGACTTCCCTGCGGGCATGAAACTGCTGCCGGCCGTCGGTCAGGAGGGCGCAGACGCCCGTTGCCCGGCCGCGCACCATGACGATGCGTTCGACCATCGCCCCGGTCACCAGGACGACATTGCGCCGTTTCAGCGCCGGCCTCAGGAACGCGTCGGCGGACGACCAGCGGCGTCCGTCTTTGGTCGTGATGCGGTAGTGGGTGACGCCTTCGGGGCTTGGTCCGTTGCAGTCATCGGTGACGGGCAGGCCCATCTCCCGGGCCATGGCGAAATAGTGCCGGTTGCAAGGGTGGATGTCGCGCCGCACGTCGCTGACATAGAGCGGGCCGCCGCCCGTGACCACGCCGTCCCCGCCGATACGGCTTTCCACCGCCTCGTAATGCGCGCGGACCTCGTCCCAGTCCCAGCCGGCGGCTCCGAGCGATTCCCAATCGGTGAAATCGCCCGGCAATCCGCGGCAATAGACCAGGGCATTGATCGAGCCGGAGCCGCCGACCACCTTGCCCCTCGGCCAGTAGCTCTTTCGCGATCCGGTCTGGGGATCGGCTTCCGTCTCGTACATCCAGTTGACACGGGGGTCGGCGAAGGTCCGCCCATAGCCGATCGGCATCCATATCCAGAAGCTGCGGTCGGATCCGCCCGCTTCGAGCACTAGGACGCTGGCGCCGTCCTTCGACAGTTGTTCGGCCAAAACGCACCCCGCCGAGCCGGCGCCGACGACAATGAAGTCAAATTCGGTCATACCCCGTCCACACTGCGCCGCCGCCCCGGCCTGGCTCGCCGGGAGAAATACGGCAGTCGCATGAAAGCCGCGGAAAATATGAGTCGATGGCAGACCACCGTCAAACAAACCTTTGAGGTCCTAAGGCAACATAAAATTTGAAGTTCATCGGGCCGTCGATCCTGATCGTGCTCACGGCATCAGCGGCTCCTGTGCCATCTGCAGATGCAGGTCCGGACCATCATAGGGATGCGCCTCGCACACCGCCTCGTCCAGCTCGACACCCAGTCCCGGCTCCTTCGAGGGGATGACCCACCCCTCCTGCCATTCGATCTTCTTCTTCAGCAGCTTCTGGTGGAAGCCGTCCCACTGCTTGAGCGATTCGAGAATGAGAAAATTGGGCAGCGTCACCGCCACTTGGATGTTGGCGGCGCCGACGATCGGTCCGCAATAACAATGCGGCGCCACCTGGATTTGCCGGACCTCCGCCATGGCGGCGATCTTCTTGGTCTCGAGGATGCCGCCCGAGCGGCCGGCATTCGGTTGCAGGATGGTCGCGGCGCGCGCCTCGATGACGCGCGCGAACTCGAATCTGGTGGTCTGCCGCTCGCCGGTCGCAATCGGGATACGGGTGCCGCGCGCGACTTCGGCCATGACCTCCGGCATGTCGGGCGGCACCGGCTCCTCGAACCAGAGCGGGTCGTAGGGCTCGATCGCGCGCGCCATGCGCAACGCGCCGGAAGCGGTGAACTGGCCATGCGTGCCGAACAATATGTCGGCCTTGCCGCCGACGGCTTCCCGGATCGCCTTCAGCATCCGGGCCGACAGGTCGATGTCGGCAAGCCGCGGCTGATGGCCGTCGAAGGCGGTGTAGGGGCCGGCCGGATCGAGCTTCACCGCGCTGAAGCCCTGGCCGACATAGAGGGCGGCGCATTCCGCGGCGAGGTCGGGATCGTTGTAGACGTTCTTTCCGACGGCATCCTCGGAATGCACCGAGCCCGAATGAGGGTAGAGATAGGTGTAGGAGCGCAGCCGCTCATGCACCTGTCCGCCCAAAAGCTTGTAGACCGGCTGGCCGGCTTCCTTGCCGATGATGTCCCAACAGGCCATCTCCAGCGCCGAGAAGCAGCCCATGGCGGAGACGTCCGGCCGCTGGGTGAAGCCGGAGGAATAGCAGCGGCGGAAGAAGTTCTCGATGTCGTGCGGATCGTGACCGATGAAGTAGCGTGCGGCAATGTCCTCGATCATTCCGGCGGTGACATGGGCGGAGAAGATGGCGTTGTAGGCTTCGCCATAGCCGACGACGCCGGCATCGGTCGTCAGCCTGACGAAGATGAAATACTTGCCGCCGATGCCGGGCGGCGGGTTGCCGACGACCCAGGTCTTGACGTCGATGATCTTCATGAGGCGAACCCCTTCGGAACGTGTCGTGGCCTGGCGGTTTCCGGTTTTACTTGCCGTAAGTCAAACAAAGGGTTAGCTGTGTATGATAACGTTTTGTTTGAAGGTGGATCTTTCATGATGCGCTCCCATCTGCCGCTGCAGTGGCTGCGGACCTACGAGACGGCTGCGCGTCATCGCAATTTTTCCGCCGCCGCGGCCGAACTGGGCCTGACGCCCGCCGCCGTCAGTCACCAGATCCGCTCGCTCGAGGGGGAACTCGGCTTCAAGCTCTTCGAGCGGCTGGCCCGCCGCGTCGAGCTTACCGAAATCGGACAAGCCTACCTGCCCAGCGTGAGCAAGGCGCTCGACGACCTTCTCATATCGACGGTCAGCCTCTTCGGCGGGGAACGCGAGGCCCAGATTACCGTGCGGGCCCCCATAACGCTGACGAATTCGTGGCTGGCGCCGCGCCTTCACCGCTTCTACGCGGCATTTCCCGACATCAGGGTGCGCATCCTGGCGGGCGGCTGGATCGGTCCCGGCGCCGCGACCGACCTCGACATTCAGTTCGGAACCGGCAACTGGCCGGGATTCGACGTCACGCTGCTGTTGAAAGCCCCATCGATCATGATCGCGCGGCGCGATGCCGTCGCGCCGCAGACCGGCGACAAAGCGTTGATCGAGGCCCTTGTCGGCAAGGGGGTCGTCCACATCATGGGCAGCGAGAACCGCTGGGTCAGCTTCGCGCGGAAATTCGGAATATCCGAGGACCTCATCAAGGTGAACGTCACCACGGACAATTCGATCTCCGCCATCGATCTGACGCGTGCCGGGTTCGGCCCCTGCCTGGTCCAGAGATATTACGCGCGCTCCGTATTCGAGAGCGACGATCTCACGGCGCCGCTCGCCGAGGGCGTGGAAATCGAGGAGGCGCAGTATGTGCTGACCTCCAGATCGGCGCAGAAGAAAAAGCCCGCGGTCATGATCCTGCGAAAATGGCTGATCGAGGAAGCGAAGGCTTGCAACGGCGGCGATTGATCATGCCGGGCACCGCCGGCTCCTTTCAAAATTAGCATCGCCTTAGGATGTTAAACGTTTGTTTGACGAGCATCGTCCAGCGTCCAATATTCCCCGTCATTCGTGCAGGACGCTGTTCCAGGCGCACGGGGCCGGCTTGATGCCGGGCGCGACGCCGGAGCGATTCCATCCGATATCGGAGCCGTTCGATGATCTTGCGAAATCCGGGAGCGATCGATTGCGACATGCATCCGGTCATTCCCGATGTGGGCGACCTGGTAAGATTCCTGCCCGCACAGTGGCGCGAGGCTTTTGAAAGCCGGGGCATTCCCGATTTCGATTCGATCTCCTATCCGCCGAACGCGCCTTTGTCGGCGCGGCCCGATTGGCGGACGGCCGCCAACGCCCCGCCGAGCAGCCTGGAGGCGTTCCGCGCCAATATCCTCGACCGCTGGGGGTTGAGCCATGCCATAGGCAACTGCTGTTACGGCGTGCATCTGATATTCAGCGAGGACATGGCGGCGGCGCTCGCCTCGGCGGTGAACGACTGGATGGCCAGGGTCTGGCTCGACGCCGACCCGCGCATGCGCGCGTCGATCGTCGTTGCGTGGCAGAACCCGCAATATGCGGCCGAGGAGATCGACCGCTGCGCGAGCGACAGGCGTTTCGTTCAGGTGCTTCTGCCCGCCATGCTGGAAGCGCCCCTGGGGCGCCGGCACTACTGGCCGATATATGCGGCCGCGGCGCGGCACGGCCTGCCCATCGGCATTCACGCGGGCAGCAGCTATCGCTTTCCCGTGACCCCGGTGGGCTGGCCGAGCTATTATGCCGAAGACTATGCCAGCCAGTCCCTGGCCTTCCAGGGGCAGGTCGCCAGCCTGATCTGCGAGGGGGTGTTCAGCAAGTTCCCCGGATTGCGCGTCGTGCTCATCGAGTCCGGCGTATCGTGGTACACGCCCTTTCTCTGGCGGTTGACCAAGTACTGGCGGGGCACGCGCAGCGAAGTGCCGTGGGTCGACCGCCCGCCCATCGAGATCGCGCGCGACCATATCAGGCTGACGGCTCAACCCTTCGACGCGCCGGGCGACCCGGCGGTGGTCGGCCGGATCCTCGATCAATTGCAGTCGGACGAGATACTGCTCTTCTCTTCGGACTATCCGCATTGGCAGTTCGACGGCGACGATGCGGTTCCCGCCGGATTTTCGGAAGCCCTGCTTCGCAGGCTGACGGTCGAGAATCCATTGAGCACCTATGCCCGCCTCCGGCAGACGGAAGCGCGAAAGGAGGCATTTTAGATGCCACAGGTTGAGCTTGCGAACTCGAGCGGCGTCATCGACTGCGACATTCACCCCACGCTGAAGTCGGAAATCGAACTGAAGCCCTATCTGAGCGGGCGGTGGTGGCACTATCTCCAGACATACGGGCAGCGGACGCGCCAGGCCCTGATCAAGGGCACGCCCTATCCCAAGATATCGCCGGCCGCCGCCCGCCGCGACGCGTGGCCCGAGCATGGCTGGCCCGGCAGCGACCTGTCCCTCATGCGCCGCCAGCATCTCGACCATCACAATATCGCCATGGGCGTGCTGAACCCGCTGGCGCCTTCCGGCGGAGAGCTGAACGCGGACTTCAGCGCCGCCCTGTGCAGCGCCACCAACGACTGGGTCATGGACAACTGGACAAGGCAGGAGCCGCGCCTGAAGGCGTCCATCCTGGTGCCGTATGAAGACGGAGAGGCGTCCCGCCGCGAGATCGGCAAGCGCGCTGGCGACAAGGATTTCGTTCAGGTCCTGCTGCTCAGCCGCACCAGCGAGCCCTTGGGCAACCGACGCTATTGGCCGATCTTCGAAGCCGCTTCCGAAGCCGGCCTCCCCGTCGCCACTCACGTCTTCGGCTACAGCGGCTATCCGATAACGAACAGCGGCTGGCCGTCCTACTATATAGAGGAGGGCGCAAACCATCCCGCCAGCTGCCAGGCGTCGATCGCCAGCCTGATTTTCGAAGGCGTGTTCGACCGGTATCCCGGTTTCCGGCTTCTGGTCATCGAAGCGGGCTTCGCCTGGCTGCCGGCGCTGTCCTGGCGGCTGGACAAGGTCTGGCACCGGATGCGGGACGAGGTTCCGCATGTCAGGCGCCCGCCGTCGGAATATATCAGGGAACGCATATGGATCAGCACCCAGCCGATGGAGGAATCCCCGCGCAGCCACGAAATCGTGTCGTGCATGAACGACATCGGGTTCGACCGGCTGCTGTTCGCGAGCGATTATCCCCATTGGGACTTCGATGACCCGAAGTTCGGCCTGCCGCCCTCGCTGAACGCCGAGCAGCGCGATCTCCTGCGCGCCGGCAACGCCCGGAAGCTCTACGAAAGATAGCACTCATGGCGTCTTTCATAGTCGCGCAGATCGATGAAATCGGGCCGGGCCAACGCAAGCTCGTCCGGGTGAATGGCCGGGACATCGTCGTTTTCAACGTGCGCGGCAGCTTTTACGCGCTGCATAACCGCTGCCCGCACCAGGGCGCCAGCCTCTGCGACGGACTCCTCACGGTGGCCGTCACGTCCAGCGAGCCCGGGACTTACGATTTCGACGAGGCGCGTCATGTCATCCGCTGCCCGTGGCATTCGTGGGAGTTCGATATCCGCACCGGCAAGTCCTGGTGCGAACCGGATCGCATCAAGGTCCGAAGCTACAAGACCGGTCTGAAATCCGGAGAGAAGCTGCTGGAAGAAGGCCTTGCCGTCGAGTCCTACCCCGTCAGAACCGACGACACCTATATCCTGATCGATATGTGAGAGGGATGCCCCGCGTCCTTCTCAGGCCGCGAATTTCAGTCCGGCAATTCCGCCGACGATCAGTCCCATGGACAGGAGCCGCGCCGCATTGGCCGGATCGCCCATGAGCCAGATGCCGAGCACGGCGGTGCCGACGGCGCCGATGCCCGTCCATACCGCGTAAGCCGTGCCGACCGGCAGGGTCTTGAGGGCGAGGCCGAGGAGCGCCAGGCTGACGGCCATGCTGAGGACGGTGAGCAGGGACGGCACGGGCTTCGTGAAGCCGTCGGTGTATTTCAGGCCGATCGCCCAGCCGATCTCGAACAGGCCGGCGATGAACAGGAGGAACCATGCCATGGCGAACCTCTGCTTGCGCACTGGGTCGTCCCGGCATTCATTGAAAGGGAGGCGAGGCCGTCCTCGCACCGCCGATATAGGCAGGCGCGCCCCTTCGATCAAGGGCGCCGGACGGTTTCCGATCCCGCTCAGGGCCGCGCGCCGGCCGCCTTCAGGATGCGCGCCATCCCGGCATAGCCCCGCTTCTCGGCGTGGGCGAGCGGCGTCACGCCGTCGCGGTCGGCGAGGTTCACGTCGGCGCCGGCGTCGACGAGGAGCTCGAGTATCCCGGTATGGGTCGGCCCGCCGTCGGACAGGATGATGGTCTCGAGCAGCGCCGTCCAGCCCAGCCGGTTGACATGGTCGATGGCGATATCGGTCCCGAGCAGCTCGCGCACGATGTCGGGGTGGCCATGGTGGCATGCGGGAATGAGCCCGGTGCCGCCATAGCGGTTGACGCTCCCGAGATCGGCCCCGGCGCCCAGAGTCAGGCGGAGGATCGCGAGCCGGCCTTCCGCCGCCGCATAGAGATAGGGCGAATCTCCGATGTTGTCCGTGGCGTTCACATCGGCGCCGGCGGCGATCAGCGCACGCGCGGCATCGACGGCGTCGGCATGGGCCGCGACCATGAGGGCGGTGCGTCCGGACGCGTCGCGCGCATCGACGCGCGCGCCGTTCCCGAGCAGCGCTTCGATCAGCGCCGCGTCGTTCGCGGCCGCCGCGGCGTGGAGGCCGGCCTCAGAGGCCATGGACGGAGCGGCCATTGCGAATGTCAGAAGCCAGACGAGAAGAAGGCGTCGCATTCATCGTCATCTGCCGTCGCGGCGCGCCATGAAAGCGAGCTTCTCGAACAGCGACACGTCCTGCTCGTTCTTGAGCAGCGCGCCGTGGAGCGGCGGGATCAGCTTGCGCGGATCGCGCTCGCGCAAGGTCTCGGGCGCGATATCCTCGTTCAGGAGGAGCTTGATCCAGTCGAGAAGCTCCGAGGTCGACGGCTTCTTCTTGAGCCCCGGCACGTCGCGGATGTCGTAGAAGATGTTGAGCGCCTCGTGCACGAGCTTGCCCTTGAGGCCGGGGAAGTGAACGTCGACGATGGCCTGCATCGTCTCGCGCTCGGGAAATCTGATGTAGTGGAAGAAGCAGCGCCTGAGAAAGGCGTCCGGCAGCTCCTTCTCGTTGTTGGAGGTGATGATGACGACCGGCCGCTGCTTCGCCTCGATGGTCTCGCCCGTCTCGTAGACGAAGAACTCCATCCGGTCGAGCTCCTGGAGGAGGTCGTTGGGGAATTCGATGTCGGCCTTGTCGATCTCGTCGATGAGCAGGACGGGGCGCCGCTCATGGGTGAAGGCGTCCCACAATTTGCCGCGCCTGATGTAGTTGCGGATGTCGTGGACACGGGCGTCGCCGAGCTGCGAATCGCGCAGGCGGCTCACCGCGTCATACTCATAGAGACCCTGCTGCGCCTTGGTCGTCGATTTGACGTGCCACTCGATCAGCGGCGCGCCCAAGGCCCGCGCCACCTCGTGCGCCAGCACGGTCTTGCCGGTGCCGGGCTCGCCCTTGACGAGAAGCGGCCGCTCGAGAACGACCGCCGCGTTCACCGCCATGGTCAGGTCGTCGGTCGCGACATAGTCCTTGGTGCCCTCGAAGCGCATGTGAGACCTTTCGGGTTGCTCCGAGCCCTCATAGCGCCCATGCGAGGCAACTGCAAAGGCATGAGCTTCGCAGCATCGACACGCAGTTCGGGCGAGGAGCCTGAAACGGGGAAATCCCTTGCAAATCATGGCGATGCAGAAAAAGGAACATGTCCGTGATGGAACTCTCTTTGGCTATTGTCGAAGCAGGGGGAGATCGCTATAAGCCCGCCCCACCAAGGGTTGATGCAGCCGTGTTGCAGTGAGGCCTAGATGGCGGTGGAAGTCGAAGAAGACTACAAACCAAGAGAAGACGAGCCGTTCATGAACGAGCGGCAGCGTGAATATTTCCGCCTCAAGCTGCTCAACTGGAAAGAGGACATCCTGCGGGAAAGCCGCGAGACGCTGGCGCATCTCCAGGACGACAACAACATCCTTCCCGATCTCGCCGACCGCGCTTCGACGGAAACCGACCGGTCGCTCGAGCTCAGGACCCGCGACCGCCAGCGCAAGCTCATTTCCAAGATCGACGCCGCCCTCAAGCGCATCGACGACGGCACCTATGGCTATTGCGAGGAAACCGGAGAGCCCATCAGCCTGCGCCGGCTCGACGCCCGACCGATCGCGACCCTCTCGATCGAGGCGCAGGAGCGCCATGAGCGGCGCGAGCGGGTCTACCGTGACGATTGATTGCGGACCCGGTTGCGCCTAGCATTCCGGTCATGCGCTGTAGGCCGCCGCACGTCCAATTCGCCCGACACGGCTACCATCATGGAAACCTGAAAGAGGCGCTGATTGCCGCGGCCCGCCGGCTTATCGCGGAACATGGGCCGCAGGGCTTCACCCTGAACGAGGCCTCGCGCACCGCCGGCGTCAGCCCGAGCGCTCCCTATCGTCATTTCCGCGACCGCAACGCCCTGATCGAGGCGACCGCGGAAGAGGGGTTCAACCTGTTCCGCGACCGGCTCCTCGCCGCGACCGAAGGCGTGGTTTCGCCCCATGAGGCCCTGCATCGCATGGGAGCGGCCTATTTCGCCTTCGCCCTCGACGAGCCCGGCTTCTACCAGGCGATGTTCTCCTCCGGCCTCCCGGCGGTCGGGACCTCGGTCGCGCAAGCGGGCGACCGCGCCTTTGCGGTGCTCGAGGACGCGGTTCGGGCGTTGGGGGCCAGGGAGAGCCAGGTCCGCGAATTGTCGCTCAAGATCTGGGCCTTCACGCATGGCATGACCGGGCTCATCGCCGCGGGCTCGGTGTCGCCCGTCGAGGCGGGCCGCCTCGCCGGCGATGCCGTCGATGCGATGCTGCGGGACAGCGCCATTGCGGTGCCGGACAAGGCGAAGGTTCCCGTGGAACCCTGAGCGCGGCGCAGGTCGCCACGCGCCACGCACGTCCTTCGACACAAATTTTTACATTCCGGTCCTTGCAAAGACGCGAGCGCCTCTTATGTGAATGATGCTAACATCAACGCGGGAGGTCCCATGTCGCCATCCACATCCGGCACGTTCGAAACCGGCTACGAGAATACCGACCATCGTCGCAGCCATCGCCGCGGCTGCCGCTGGGCCGGGAAATCCTGGTCGTTCTGGGAGATCGCCCTGATCGTCGCGGCTTTCATCGTTTTCTGGCCGATCGGCCTCGCGGCCCTTGTCTGGAAGCTGGCCAGGGGCGAATTCTGGCCCGGCTCGGCGCGCAGTGCCGCTCCCTGGAGCCGCTTCAAGGGCCAGGACGTCAAGCGCTGGGCCTTCCGGGACGAGCTTGCGCCCTCGAGCGGCAACGCCGCCTTCGACGCCTACAAGGCGCGCGAGCTCGACAGGCTCGAGGAAGAGCGCCGGCGGCTGGCGGAAGAGCAGCGCGCCTTCGGCGAATTCCTCGATCGGCTGAAGAAGGCAAAGGACCAGGAGGAGTTCGATCGCTTCATGAGCGAACGGCGGCAACCGCCCGCGACGGAATGATCATCGGCTGAACCAAAAAGGTCCGGCGCGATCCGGGCCTTCGTCCTTCTGGGGCCGCGGCGGACGGCCAAGAACCTATACCCGGTCGTCGTAGTCGCGGTCCTGCGGCCCGAGCTTGGGCTCGCCGCGATCGACGGTGCGCAGCACCGGACGCTTCTCGCCGAAGACCGGAGGACGGGGCGCGGCGCGCAGCGGGATCGGCGCATGCTCCTCGCGCTCGCCGCGGGCGATGCCGCGGCGGTGCTCGCGCATCTCGGCCGGCTCGGCGTGCATGGGCCGGCCGACGAAAGTGTCGTCATAGTCGCGCTCGAAGCCGATGGGGATGCCGGTCTCGATCACAAGGTCCTGGGCTCCGCCGATCAGGACGAGATGCTCGTAGTCGTCGCGGCGCACCAGGACCAGGCGGCGATCCTTGTCGATCTCGTGATATTCGCTGATCCCGAGCCTGGCGCCCTTGCCGCCCCGGACACGTCCGCCCAGGCTGCGCAGGACCAGGAAAAGCAGTCCCAGGACAGCGAGGACGATCAAGGCCCCGACGATGTAACTCCAATAAGCCGTCAGAACTTCCATTTACGCCTCCTGAAGAACGCCCTTGCGCCAAGGTTGTTGGACGGCAGGCAGCGCTCCGAAACACCCATGCACCCATCGCCGGCCAGGTCGAAAGACGTCCGACCCCGGCGAGCCTCTGTTACGCCGTGGGGTTACTCTATCATGAATACTGGGGGGGCGGGCCAGCGAATATTGTGCCGGCATGGCCCGCCCAGGGTTAAGACCTTCGATCAATCGCCTATACTGGGCCGATTCGCGGGATGGGGAAGTTGCGATCACGATGAGTGACGCCGGTATCAAGCACGCCGAGCTCAAGCCCCGCCCACCGGGCGGCGCCCGCAAGGGCTGGCCGTTCCTGTCGCTGGTCCTGGCGGTGGTCCTGGCCCTGGCGACGGCCATGATCGCCTGGTTCCTGCGCGGGACGGTGCCCCTCTGGCTTGTGGCGGCGGGGGCCGTCCTCGCCTTTCTCGGCCTCGTCGTCCTCTTCGGCCTGCTGGCCGGCATCGTCCATCTGGGCCCCCGGGACGGCGGCGAGACCTTCTTCCAGGGCCTCGTCGACGCGATCGGCGATGCCTGCGTGGTCACCGACGCGAAAGGCCGCGCCGTCTACGGCAATTCGGCCTATCTCAAGCTCGTCTCCGCCACCGGCCTCTCACGGCTCGTCGGGATCGAGAATATCTATGCCGGCTATCCCGAGATCGCGCAGCATATCTATCGGCTGGCGCAGTCGGTGCGCGACGGACGCGCCGGCATGGAGGAGATCCGCCTCACTGCCGGATCCGCCGCCGCCGGCGCCAGGGCCGACGAGCCGGTCTGGATCAGGATCAGCGTCGCGCCGATCGCGACGGACGCGGGTGCGGCCCTTTCGCTGTGGCGCCACCAGGACATCAGCGCCGACCGGGCCAAGCAGGAAGGCGCCTTCGCGCATCTGCAATATATCATCAACTATCTCGACCAGGCGCCGGCCGGCTTCTTCTCGGCCGATGCGCAGGGCCGCATCGTCTACATCAACGCCACGCTGGCGGACTGGCTGGGCCTCGATCTCGAGGCGACCACCGGCGGCGCGCTGACGCTCAAGGACGTGGTCGCGGAAGCGGGAGAGAAGCTCCTCACCCGCATCGCTCCCGGCGGTGAAGCGGTGCTGACCGAAGTCTTCGATATCGATCTGAAGAAGCATGACGGCCGCCTCATGCCGGTACGCATAATCCATCGCACCGGGCATGACGGGGACGGGCGGCTGCAGCCGTCGCGCAGCCTCGTCCTGCCGCGGTCCGCCGAGGGCGGCGATGCGGCCGGCGCCGATGCAAGGCTGCAGCGCTTCTTCAACACCGCCCCCATGGGCATCGCCGAGCTCGACGGCGAGGGCGTGATCCGCAACGCCAATCTCGCCTTCCTGGCTCTGTCGCCGCAGGCGCGGCGCGGCGTTCCGCTCGAAAGCCTGGTGGCGTCCGAGCAGCGCGCGCAGATGCGCGAGGCGCTGGCCGCGGCCGCCGGCACGGGCGCGAAATCGACGCATGTCGACGCATCGGTCGTCGGCGACCCGCCGCGCTCGGTCCAGTTCATCATTTCCGGCCACGGCGGGAAGGACGCGAGCCTCCTCGTCTTCGCCACCGACAAGACGGAGAACAAGTCGCTCGAGGTGCAGGTCGCGCAAGGCCAGAAGATGCAGGCGATCGGCCAGCTCGCCGGCGGCGTCGCGCACGACTTCAACAACGTGCTCACCGCCATCATCGGCTTCTCCGATCTTCTGCTGGCCAAGCACCGGCCGACCGACCCCGCTTTCGCCGACATCATGAACATCAAGCAGAATGCCAACCGCGCCGCCAACCTGGTGCGCCAGCTCCTGGCCTTCTCGCGCCGCCAGACCCTGCGTCCGGAGGTGCTGTCGCTCACCGACGTGATCTCCGACCTCGGCAACCTCCTGGGCCGGCTGCTCGGCGAGAAGGTCGGCCTCAAGGTGGTGCACGGCCGCGATCTCGGCCTGGTCAAGGTCGACGTCAACCAGTTCGAGCAGGTCGTCATCAACCTGGCCGTCAACGCGCGCGATGCCATGCCGAACGGCGGCACGCTCACGGTGCGCACGTCGAATGCGAGCGTCGGCGAACGGGAATCGAACGACCTGCAATCGATGCCGCCGGGCGAGTATGTGCTGTGCGAGATGCAGGACACCGGCACCGGAATCCCCAAGGACATCCTCGACAAGATCTGGGAGCCGTTCTTCTCGACCAAGGATGTCGGCAAGGGCACGGGCCTCGGGCTGTCGACCGTCTATGGCATCATCAAGCAGACCGGCGGGTTCATCTTTTGCGACAGCGTGGTCGGGCAGGGCACGGTGTTCCGCATCTATCTGCCGCGCTACAACCAGGAGGTGCTGGCTCGCGAGGAGGCCAGGGAGGAACGTTCGGAGGCGAAACGCTCGGACCACACCGGCAAGGGCACGGTGCTGCTGGTCGAGGACGAGGATGCGGTGCGCGCCTTCGCCTCGCGCGCCCTCGCCTCGCGCGGCTATACCGTATACGAAGCAGCCTCGGGCGATGCCGCCCTCGCCATCTTCGCCGAGAAGGGCGACGCGATCAGCCTGGTGATCTCCGACGTCGTCATGCCGGAAATGGACGGGCCGACGCTGCTCAAGGAGTTGCGCAAGCGCGGGGTTGCGACCAAGGTCATCTTCATCTCGGGCTATGCCGAGGACGCGTTCGAGAAAAATCTCGAGGGCGAGCACGATTTTGCTTTCCTGCCGAAACCCTTCTCGCTTAAGCAGCTTGCCGAAGCGGTCAAGAACGTGATGGGAAGCTGAGCCGATGGACAAGCCTTTGCGCGCTCTGGCGCGTGACCTCGACAACGGGAGCGTCACGGCGGTGAGCCTCGTCGAAACCGCGCTGGCGCGCATCCAGGATCCGGCGGGCGAGGGGGCGCGAGCCTTCATCGCCCTCGACGGCGCCGCCGCCCTCGAGCAGGCGGCGTTCTACGACCGGCAGCGCAAGGCGGGCCATGCGGTTCCCGCCTATGCCGGCATCCCGATGGGGGTCAAGGACCTGTTCGATCTCAGGGGACAGGTCACGCGGGCGGGATCCGCCATTCTCGCCACCGCCGCGCCGGCCGAGGCCGATGCCCCGGCGATCGGGCGTCTCAAGGCCCTTGGCTTCATCGCGGTAGGGCGCAACAACATGACCGAATTCGCCTATTCGGGCGTCGGCCTCAATCCGCATTACGGCACCCCGCGCTCGCCCTATGACCGGCAGACCGGGCGCATTCCCGGGGGCTCATCCTCGGGCGCCGGCGTCGCGGTCGCCGACGGCATGGTGCCGCTCGCCATCGGCAGCGATACCGGCGGCTCGTGCCGGATCCCGGCGTCCTACAACGGCGTCGTCGGCTACAAGCCCTCGACCGGACGCGTCCCGACCGGGGGCGCCTATCCCCTGTCCGTCACGCTCGACAGCATCGGGCCGCTGGCGCGGACCGTCGAGTGCTGCGCGATTGCCGACGCGGTCATGGCCGGCGACTGGGACGGCGTCATCGCGGCGCCGCGCCATGGCTTGCGCTTCGCCATGCCGCGCGACTATTTCGCCGGGGTGATCGACGAGGCGGTCGCTTCCGCCTTCGAGCGCGCCGTCGCGCAGCTGGGCCAGGCCGGCATCCTCGTCGAGGAGGTGTCCTTGCCGGAGCTGACCCAGCTGCCCGGCATCAACGCCAAGGGCGGCATATCGGCGGTCGAGGCCTTCCTCCATCATCGCGCCCAGATCGCCGAGAAGGGCGACGGCTACGACCAGCGGGTGCGCCGGCGCATCGAGCTCGGGGCGCTGATCTCGGCGCCGGACTATGCCGATCTCCTCGCCGCGCGCCAGAAGCTGATCGGCCGGTTCAACCAGGCGATGACCGGCTTCGACGCGCTCGTCATGCCGACCACCTGCAACGCCCCGCCGGCGATCTCCGCGCTGGCGCGGGACGAGGACTATCTCAGGCTCAATTTCCTGTCGCTGCGCAACACCTTCACCGGGAATTTCCTCGATTGCTGCGGCATCTCGCTGCCGATGCACAGGGAAGGCGAGCCGCCGACCGGCCTCATGCTCATGGCGCCGCACGGCCAGGACCAGCAGATCTTCACCGCCGCCAAGGCGGTCGAGGAGATGCTGGCGTCGCTGCGGGCTTGAGCCGGCTTGCGCCGATGACCGGGCATTCACATCTGATCGAATGCGACGAGGACGGCCAGAGGCTTCTGATCTATCGCGTCGACGAAGACGGGCGCCGCGAGCTCTACCTCGAGTTCTCCTTCGCGGAGATCAGGACGAAGGGCTATGCGTCCTTCGTGGCCGAGCTGGGGGAGGCGGTCGTCGCGGACGCGCCGGTCCTGCGCTGGCTCCTGGACGAGGCTTAGCGCGAGGTGACCTGAGAATGAGTCGCTCCACTTGTTACCTTCATGCTGAGGCGCTCCCCGGCCTTGCGCCGGGAGCCTCGAAGCATGGTCCAGGTACAAAGAGCTTGCCGCTTGCCACCCTTCGAGGCCCGCCTCTCGCCTTCGCGAAGCCGAGGCTTCGCTTCGGCGGAGCAAGGTCGGCGGGCACCTCAGACTGAGGGTTGTGGGGCAACTTATACTCATCTCGCTCCAGTGCCGGACTTGCCGCTCGCGACGTCGCGCGGCCGCGGCAGCTCTATGCGCGCCACGAACCCCTTGCCGTCACGGACGAACCGGATGTCGCCGCCGTGACTGACGATCACGTCGCGCGCGATGGTGAGGCCGAGGCCGGTGCCGCCGGTCTCGCGGTTGCGTGACGCCTCGAGGCGCTGGAAAGGCGCGAAGGCCCGCTCCACCTGGTCGGCCGGGATCCCGGGGCCGTTGTCGCGAACGTCCACGGTGAGCGTCGCGCCATGGTCGGCGAGGGTGACCTCGACCTCGCCGCCATATTTGCAGCCATTGTCGATCAGATTGGAGAAAGCGCGCCTGAGCGCCACCGGGCGGCAGGTGAGCTGCGCATGGTCGGGCCCCGCATAGGAGACCCTGCGGCCGGCATCGACGAAATTGTCGCACTGGCTGATGATGAGGCTCGCGAGATCGACGGCGCTGTAGGGCTCGCGGTGGATGTCGTCGCTCATGAAGGCGAGCGAGGTCGCGACCATCGTCTCCATGTCGGTTATGTCGGACAGGATCTGCGCGCGCTGCGCCGCGTTCGGCACCGTCTCGGCATAGAGGCGCAGGCGGGTCAGGGGCGTGCGCAGGTCATGCGATATCGCGGCCAGCATCTGCATGCGCTCGTCGACGAATTTCTTGAGGCGCGCCTGCATCTCGTTGAAGGTGTCGGCGATGGCGGCGAGCTCGGGCAGCTTCATGCCGGTGATCGGCGTCGTCTCGCGCTCGCGGCCGAGCTTTTCCGCCGCCTGGGCGAGGCGCGTCAGGGGTCCGACGATGCTGCGCGCCATCCAGGCGGAGAGGACGGCGACGATGAAGACGGTGAGGATCAGGCTGATGAGATTGCGCAGATAGTGCAGGGTGGTCAGGCCGCGCTCCGTCGGGCTGATCAGCAGCCACGACCGGTCCTTCAGGCGGATGGCGATCCGCAGATCGCCGACCACCATGCTGTCGCGCGACATCAGCATCTGCGCGTCCATGAAGGTCGGGATCTCAGACAGCACCACGACGCTGGTCTTGATCTCGGGCTCCTTGAAATCTTCGGTGATCACCAGGACGTCCGCCGGTGCCAGGCCGAGCGCCCCGAGCAGGCTCGCCCTGGCCTCGCGGGCAAGCCTCGGCAGGTCGTCCTGGGGAAAGTCCGGCGCCGCGGCGGCGAGACGGTATTCGAGATACCGGCTGAACGGCGAGCGCGAGAGCGCCGCAAGGCGATCCGCCGCCGGCGTCCTGTTGGCGATGCGCGCGGCGTCCGCCGCCGCCCCGGCGAGCCACTCGTTGTCGACGACAAGGAAGCCCGACGGCGGGAGAATATGCTGCAGCGCCTCATCGAGAGTCTTGGCGGCGACGGCCGTGACGACGATGAGGATCGCGATCCTGGGCGCGAGGCGCAGCTTCGACCAGATCGGGATCTTCATGAGGTCCCGGCGGGCGCGGCCGCGGTGACCGTGGCGGTGAAGAAATAGCCGCCGTTCCTCACCGTCTTGATGAGGGCGGGGGCGTTGGGATCGCCCTCGATCTTGCGGCGCAGGCGGCTGACCTGGACATCGATGCTGCGGTCGAAGGCGAGGCTCACCCGGCCGCGGGCGAGGTCGAGGAGCTGGTCGCGGTTGAGCACGCGCTGCGGGTGCTCGACGAAGGCGACGAGGAGATCGAACTCGCCGGTGGTCAGGTCGGTGAGGACGCCCTGCGGCGAGACGAGGGCGCGTCGGCTGGTGTCCAGCGTCCAGCCGGCGAACCGGTAGACGGTGCTCGCCAGCCTCTGCGCCGCGGCCGGATTGGCGCCGGCGCGTCGCAATATGGCCCGGATGCGGGCCAGAAGCTCGCGCGGATTGAACGGCTTGGTCACGTAATCGTCGGCGCCGAGCTCGAGGCCGACGATCCGGTCGGTCTCGCTGTCGCGTGCGGTGAGCAGGATCACAGGCGTGGTGCTGGTGCCGCGCAACCTGCGGCACAGGGTGAAGCCGTCGTCGCCCGGCATCATGACGTCGAGCACGATCACGTCGAAGCGTCCGGCCTCCAGCGCCTTGAACATCTGCTCGCCGTCGCCGGCCTGGGTCACCCGCATGGCGTGCTCGGCGAGGAAGCGCGCCAGCATGGCGCGGATCTGGCGATCGTCGTCGACGACCAGTATGTGAGGCTTGGGCGGCCTGGTCATGGCACGTATCTTACAGCAGGGGCGTGCCGCGACGCCCGTTGTGAAACAATCCGTAACATGTCGAACCCGCTCCAAATCCCCGTCGCCGGGATCGGCGTCTCGGAGCACGTCTGCTCGCGCGGCGGGCGAGGTTGCAAGCGGTCCTGCCTCTCTTGCCGCAAACCGGCATCGCCGGCGCAGCAGCCGCGGAGCACAATTACACAAGGCCGGCGATGGATGCAAAGGCGGTGAAAGGAGCGTGCCCGCAGACGCGGAACGCTTCGCCGGGCAGGCGCTATCGATACAGGAAGGTGCGACGCGCCCTGCCGGGAGGACGCCGGCAGGTTCGATCGGAGGATGGCGCCACGCGGCTCCTGTCGATCCGTCGTTCCTGCACAACGCGACGGAAGCGCGAAGGTTCCCCGGCCTATTTGCCGTTTTTCACGGCTTCATCGCGGATCTGCGACAAGGTCCGGGCCGGCGTGATCGCCTCGGGATCGATGAGACAATGCACGATGGCGGGCTTGCCCGAGCCCAGCGCGCGCTCGAAGGCGGGCGTGAACTCCTCCGTCGTCTCGACCCGCTCGCCATGGCCGCCGAAGGCCCTGGCGTAGGCCGAGAAGTCCGGATTCCGGAGCCGCGTCGCCGAGACGCGGTGGGGATATTCGCGCTCCTGATGCATGCGGATGGTGCCGTACATCGCGTTGTCGACGACGATGACGACGAGCGGAATGCCGTACTGGACCGCGGTCGCGAATTCCTGGCCGTTCATCATGAAGCAGCCGTCGCCGGCGAAGGCGACGACCGGGCGATCGGGATATTGCCGCTTGGCCATGACCGCCGCCGGAACGCCATAGCCCATCGATCCCGAGGTCGGCGCCAGCTGCGTGCCGAGCTTGCGGAAGCGGTAGTAGCGATGGATCCAGATGGCGTAGTTGCCGGCGCCGTTGGCGATGATGGCGTCGGCGGGCAGGCGGTCCGAGAGCCAGCGCATGACCTCGCCATACTGGAACCTGCCCGGCAGGCCGGCGGGCTTGCCGGTCCAGTCGAGGAACTCCTGGCGCGCCGTCCGCGTCGCCTCGGCCCAGGGCGCGGCATTGGGCTGCGCGAGCCCGGCCAGGCTCAGGCAGAAGGCGTCGGGCGTCGCCTGGATGGCCAGGGCCGGCTGGTAGACCTTGCCCAGTTCCTCCGCCCCCGGATGAACATGGACGAGCGTCTGGCGCGGCGCCGGCACGTCGATGAGGCTGTAGGAGGAGGACGGCATCTCCGACATGCGGGCGCCGAGGAGCACCAGGAGATCGGCGTCCTTCACGCGCGCCGCGAGCCTGGGATTGGGGCCGATGCCGACGTCGCCGACATAGTTGGGATGGTCGGACGGGAAGAGATGGGCGCGGCGGAAGGAGGTGGTGACCGGAAGGGAGAACCTCTCCGCGAAAGCGACGAAGGATGTCTGCGCCGCCTCGCTCCAGCGCGAGCCGCCGAGGATGAAGAGCGGCTTGCGGGCCTCGCGCAGCAGCGTGCCGAAGCGCTCCATGCTCTCCGCTCCGGGCCAGGCCTCGGCGAGGGCCGCTTTCGGCGCATCGGCGACATCGGCGGTCTCGGTCAGCATGTCCTCGGGCAGGGCCATGACGACCGGGCCCGGGCGGCCCTGGCAGGCGACGCGGAAGGCGCGTGCGACGAGCTCGGGCAGGCGTTTCGCGCTGTCGACCTCGACCACCCATTTGGCGATCGAGCCGAAGAAGGCCTTGTAGTCGACCTCCTGGAAGGCCTCGCGCTCGCGCATGCCGCGCTCGACCTGGCCGATGAACAGGATCATCGGGGTGGAATCCTGGGCGGCGATATGAACGCCATGGCTGGCATTGGTGGCGCCGGGGCCGCGGGTCACGAAGCAGATGCCGGGCCGGCCGGTGAGCTTGCCATAGGCCTCCGCCATCATCGCCGCGCCGCCCTCGTTGCGGCAGACGAGCACGTCGATTTCGGCATCGTGCAGCGCATCGAGCACGGCGAGATAGCTTTCGCCCGGAACGCAGCTCAGGCGCTCGACCCCCTGGATCAGCAGCTGGTCGACCAGAATCTGGCCGCCGGTCCTTGTCGTCATGTCAGTCCTCGCTCGGATGTCGAATTTGTCGCCCTGGCGAAGACATCGGCGGCATCGCGCGCGAGGCGGGGGCTTGTCTCAGGCTGGTTCATTCTCTGCTCCGGATGATCCGGAGTGTCTTCTAGAGCGGGAGAGCGGAAAGGGGAAACCGGTTTTTGGGAAAGAAAGGTATTCGCAAAAGGCGTTGCCCCGGTTACGGCCTGTGGGGATTATTTGCCCGGTTGGCGAGAGCGGCAAGATTTGACGGCGATCCGGCTGTCATGTTCCTATCTTGTTTCTATCATCGGACTGTCATCGCCGGAGGCGTTCACCAGATGTTTTTTTGATTTGGTTTCACCAGGAAGAAAGGATCAGCGCCTGCGTCCGTGCCCATGCCGGCGACATTGGCAGTTCGTTGTTCCCCCGTTCGGGGATCCGCGCCAGACTTTCGCCCGTATGTATCCCCTTGGTGTATGTCGGGACTCGATGTAAGAGTTTGGCATGTCTTTGGGAGGATGGCGGTTCTGGCTGCTTACCAGTCTCGGCGGTTTCGGGATCAGCCTCATGATGTCTTATTCACAAGGCATTGTTCCGGAGTCTTGGTACCCCACACTTTTTTTCATCGGGGCGGCTATTGCGCTTATCAGCGTCGTTCTCTTTGTACTTTTCCTTGCGACCCTCTTTAAGCGGCCGAAAGTTGCTAAGCCAACCATTGCCGCTCCTGATTGGCCCATCCGATCCCTTTTCTTCCACATCGATCCTGATGTGCTTGAAGAAGAAGATGTAGGGCCTCATTGGGAGAATGTGGAGCGAGACGTTCTCAACAGACTTTCGACGGGCCAACTCAGGGCATGGGGAGAGTTAGCCGACGGCGGCAATCGTCCGCTTACGCCTATTCCGCAAGAATTCTGGGCCACCGCGACCCTTACTCATTTCTTCTATGAAGAAGGCGAGCGGCATGAACAGCTAGTTCACGCCCAAACGGCAGGACCACCCCCTCACGTTTCTTACCGGAATGTCAGATTCAACAAGGCCGAGGCTTTGGCAATTTGGCCTAAGCGACGGCCTCTTGATGTCGCCGACTCTTCATTGAAGTGGACGGCAATATTTACGGGCTCGGTCCTGCTACTGTTGTTTGGCGCTGCATCATCAGACCTATGGCAGTCTTGGATTACCAGCTTGGGTAAGGACGTCGTTGCCTCGAGACCTTGGACAGATGATTTGCTGGACTGGAGCGTTTCTATTGAAACGGTACCCGCTTTTCATTTCATTCCGGATAAAAAGATAGTGGTCTTTCAACAATTTCGACTGGTGAATGTGTCTACGAAGTACAACCGCGTAGTTGATCTAGAAATTAATGTCCCCCCAGAGGGTGATGCTGTCCCCGGCATGATATTCAAGACCGAGTTCTATAGGGATAGCGGCTATCGCCAAGTATTGAAGGAGGCCGGAAAGGATGCCGCTTCACGAGGATGGGCGTTTTTGAGCAGCCCGATTGAATTGCTGCCGGGACAATTAGTTGAGGGACAGATTGACTTCATCCTGCCTGATTATGCTGTTGAGATCGCCGCAAATCGCCCCGAGGATTTCCACTTAAATGCCGCGACGGTGACGGCCATTGATCGTATATCAGGCGAAAGAATTACGCTGCTGTTCGGCGAGTCCTACAATGCGATCACCAAGGAAAAAGGTAGATGACCTTGGCCGAGAAATTTGACAACCTTCTTCGCGCGATGCTCACCAAAAAACCTAAGCCTTGGGGAAAGCCTTCATTAGGACGTCCATCATCAAATCAGGGCTCTTCCGAAGACTATACCGGTACTCAAACTCGCAAAGGTAAGTCTGCAAATACTTCCGCGAAGCCGAAACGTAAGTCCCCGCGATAGAGCGTTTCAGGTTGGACCAGAAAGCTTCAATCGTGTTCGTGTGGACATCGCCGCGCACATATTCTTTCCGGGAGTGATTGACTGTCTCATGGCTGACGCTACGCGGATGAAATTTGAACACAGCGGCTTCATCGGTCACAAGGCGAGAACCAGGCTTCACGAACTGGGCAATGTAGGGAGCGACGTGCAGCTTGTGGCGCGAGCCGACAACCCAAGTCATGACCTCGCCTTCACGCTCGACCATGCCAAGCACAACCGCCTTGTCGTCCTGGCCCTGCTTGTCCTTGCCGCCGATGAATGCTTTGTCAGCCTCGACCGTCTGTCCAACGCCACCCAAACCGGCATCGCCATCCACCCAGCCCATGTACTTGCGGATTTCCTGGCACATGCGCCAAGCCGTCTTGTAAGTGACGCCGGTTTGCCTCTGGACCTCCTTGGCTGACACGCCGTTCCGCGACGCACAGAACAGATACATGACGTGAAACCATGTCGTCAGGGGCGTCCGGGTCCGAAGGAAGGGCGTCCCGGCCATCGGGTGGATATGGTGGCCGCAATTGCATGTGTACGCCGGAAGCTTCTTCAGACGGTGAAAAGTGTTTATTTGTCTACATTTAGGACAAACGGGCTCATTGCCGAACCGGATTTTGAACAGATGCTCAAGGCAGGCATCGTCGGTGGGGTACTGAGCCAGAAACTGCTTGAGGGTCATTGACTTAGGCATGGTGCCATCTTCCTACGACCTAAATAGGGATTGGTCTAACATACGTCAAGGGGATACATCCAATTTCTCCACCGATTCCATCTTTGTTCGCCTCAAGTTCTCATTCCCTTTAGTATAAACAATAAAAAACAAGAGTTTAAATAAAGCCTTGCCATGAGAACAAAAAAAGTACATTATGACCACATCGCCGTTGTTCGAGACTCATTTGCACCGGCGTAACCCTTGTGAAATAAGGAGCAGCGGTGATGGGGCAGGCGAATCTCAGAGTTGTCGAGAACACGAATATGGACAAGAGCAAGGCTCTGGATGCGGCGCTGAGCCAGATCGAGCGCGCCTTCGGCAAGGGCTCGATCATGAAGCTCGGCGCCAACCAGTCGCTCGACATCGAAGCGATCTCGACGGGCTCGCTCGGCCTCGATATCGCGCTCGGCATCGGCGGCCTGCCCAAGGGCCGGGTCATCGAGATCTATGGGCCTGAATCCTCGGGCAAGACCACGCTGGCGCTCCAGACGGTCGCCGAGGCCCAGAAGAAGGGCGGCATCTGCGCTTTCGTCGATGCCGAGCACGCCCTCGATCCCGTCTATGCGCGCAAGCTCGGCGTCAATGTCGACGACCTCCTGATCTCGCAGCCCGATACCGGCGAGCAGGCGCTCGAAATCGCCGACACGCTGGTGCGTTCCGGCGCCATCGAGGTGCTGGTCATCGATTCCGTCGCGGCGCTGACGCCGCGCGCCGAGCTCGAGGGCGAGATGGGCGACAGCCTTCCCGGCCTCCAGGCGCGGCTGATGAGCCAGGCGCTGCGCAAGCTCACCGCGTCGATCTCCAAGTCGCACTGCATGGTGGTCTTCATCAACCAGATCCGCATGAAGATCGGCGTCATGTTCGGCTCGCCCGAGACGACGACCGGCGGCAACGCCCTCAAATTCTACGCCTCGGTCCGCCTCGACATCAGGCGCATCGGCCAGATCAAGGAGCGCGATGAGGTGGTCGGCAACCAGACCCGCGTCAAGGTGGTCAAGAACAAGGTGGCCCCGCCCTTCAAGCAGGTCGAGTTCGACATCATGTATGGCGAGGGCATCTCCAAGACGGGCGAGCTCATCGATCTCGGCGTCACCGCCGGCATCGTCGAGAAATCGGGGTCCTGGTATTCCTATAATGGCGAGCGCATAGGGCAGGGGCGTGAGAACGCCAAGACCTTCCTCAGGCAGAATGCCGACGTGGCGGAAGCCATCGAGCATGCGATCCGGACCAATGCCGGGCTGATCGCCGCCAAGATCACCCATTCCCCGCCGGACGAGGCGGCCGAGTAATCCTCTTTCCATTCCGGCCTTCCCACCCATCCCGAGGCCGGCAAGGTGTGAGCCTCACACCGATCGGCGTCCTCCTTGCCCCGGGAGGACGCCTTTTCGGCTTAGGAAGAACCGCCGGCGAGCGGGCACGGATCACGCCAGGCCGCGGTGGACAGGGCCGCCCCCAATCCCTAAAACAGCGCACCCGATTTCAACTGGATACGTGTCATGACCGGCCTCGCGCAGATCCGCTCCACCTTCCTCGACTTCTTCCGGAAGCACGGGCACGAGGTCGTGGCCTCCTCGCCGCTGGTGCCGCGCAACGATCCGACCCTGATGTTCGCCAATTCGGGCATGGTGCAGTTCAAGAACGTGTTCACCGGCGCCGAGAAGCGCCCCTACCGGCGTGCCACCACGGCGCAGAAATGCGTCCGCGCCGGCGGCAAGCACAACGATCTCGACAATGTCGGCTACACCGCGCGCCATCACACCTTCTTCGAGATGCTGGGCAACTTCTCCTTCGGCGACTATTTCAAGCCGGATGCCATCGAATGGGCGTGGACGCTGGTCACCCGGGAGTTCGGCCTGCCCGCCGACCGGCTCACCGCCACGGTGTTCTCCGGGGACGACGAGGCCTTCGCCCTGTGGCGCAAGATCTCGGGCCTGCCGGAGAGCCGCATCATCCGCATCTCCACCTCGGACAATTTCTGGGCCATGGGCGACACCGGGCCGTGCGGGCCGTGCTCGGAGATCTTCTTCGATCACGGCGACAGGATCCCCGGCGGCCCTCCGGGCTCGCCCGACGCCGACGGCGACCGCTTCATCGAGATCTGGAACCTCGTCTTCATGCAGTTCGAGCAGCTGACGAAGGAGGAGCGCGTCACCCTGCCGAGACCTTCGATCGACACCGGCATGGGCCTCGAGCGCATCGCGGCGGTGCTGCAGGGCACGCATGACAATTACGAGACCGACCTGTTCCGCTCGCTGATCGCGGCGATCGTCGAAGAGACCAACGTGCCGGCGGAAGGCCGGCACAAGGCGTCGAACCGCGTGATCGCCGATCACCTGCGCGCCTCGTCCTTCCTCATCGCCGACGGCGTGCTGCCCTCCAACGAAGGGCGCGGCTATGTGCTGCGCCGCATCATGCGCCGCGCCATGCGCCATGCCGAGCTTCTGGGCGTCACCGAGCCCCTGATGTGGAAGCTCGTGCCGGCGCTGGTGCGCGAGATGGGCGGCGCCTATCCCGAGCTTACCCGCGCCGAGGCGCTGATCGAGGAGACGCTCAAACTCGAGGAGACGCGCTTCCGCAAGACGCTCGAGCGCGGCCTGCGCATCCTCGACGATGAATCGTCCGCCCTCGGCAAGGGCCAGGTCTTCTCCGGCGAGACGGCGTTCAGGCTCTACGACACTTATGGCTTCCCGCTCGACCTGACCCAGGACGCGCTGAAGCCGCGCGGCATCACCGTCGATATCGATGCTTTCGACAAGGCCATGGCGAAGCAGCGCGAGGATGCGCGCCAGGCCTGGAAAGGCTCGGGCGAGGCCAGGACCGACACGATCTGGTTCGACATCCGCGAGCGTGTCGGGGGAACCGAGTTCCTGGGCTACGACACCGAGAAGGCGGAGGGCGTCATCCGGACGATCGTCGCCGACGGCATGGAGGTCGATGCGCTGGCGCCCGGTGCCAAGGGCACGCTGGTCCTCAACCAGACGCCGTTCTACGGCGAATCGGGCGGCCAGACCGGCGATCACGGCGTGATCCGCAGCGCCGAGGGCGCCCTGTTCCGGGTCACCGACACGCAGAAGCGCGTCGGCGATCTCATCGTCCATCAGGGCGTCCTCGAGAAAGGCGCCATCAAGCGCGGCGATGCGGTCGAGCTCGACGTCGACCACGCCCGGCGCACGGGCAACCGCCGGCATCATTCGGCCACCCATCTCCTGCACGAGGCGCTGCGCGAGACGCTGGGCCAGCACGTGGCGCAGAAGGGCTCGCTCGTCGAGCCCGACCGCCTGCGCTTCGATTTCTCGCACAACAAGACGATGACGCCCGAGGAGATCGCCGCGGTCGAGGCGATGGCGAATGCCGTCGTCCTGCAGAACGACGACGTCGCCACCCGCCTGATGAGCGTCGATGAAGCGATCGCGGAAGGCGCCATGGCGCTTTTCGGCGAGAAATACGGCGACGAGGTCAGGGTCGTGTCGATGGGGCTCAGGCCGGAAGGCAACAACCGTCGGATCTACTCGCTCGAACTGTGCGGCGGCACCCATGTGCGGCGCACCGGCGATATCGGGCTCGTCAAGGTCGTCTCGGAGAGCGCCTCCGCGGCCGGGGTGCGGCGCATCGAGGCGCTCGCCGGCGAAGCGGCGCGGCGCTATCTCGAAACGCAGGACCGGCGCGTGCTGGCGGCGGCCTCGGTGCTGCGCGTCACGCCGTCCGACGTCGTGCACCGTATCGAGACGCTCATCGACGAGCGCAGGAAGCTCGAGCGCGAGCTTGCCGACGCCAAGCGCCGGCTGGCGCTGGGCGGCGGCGCGGACCAGGGCGACGAGGGCATCTGCGACGCGGGCGGCGTCAGGCTGATGACCCGCATCGTCAAAGGCATCGCGCCCAAGGACCTCAAGGGCCTGGTCGACGACGGCAAGGCGAAGCTCGGCTCCGGCGTGGTGGCGCTGGTCGGGCTCAATGACGAGGGCAAAGCGGGGCTCATCGTCGGCGTCACTCCCGATCTGACCCGACGCTTCAACGCCGTCGACCTGGTGCGTATCGGCTCGCAGGTGCTGGGCGGCAAGGGCGGCGGCGGACGCCCCGACATGGCCCAGGCCGGCGGACCCGACGCGTCGAAGGCCGATGCGGCCCTGGCGGCGATCAGGCAGGCGGTCGCCGGTTAGCCGGCTAGCTCTCCGCGATCGGCAGGGCCGTCGTTTCCTTGATCTTCTCCATGACGAAGCTCGCCGACACGTCGGTGAGCGGGATGCGGGCGATGAGGCGCTTGTAGAGCCGGTCGTAGCCCGCGATATCGGCCACCACCGCCTGGAGCAGATAGTCGGTCTCGCCCGTGGTGCGGTAGACGCCGACGATCTCGGGCAGCTCGCGCACCGCGCGGGAGAACGTCTCCAGCCATTTCTCCTCATGCCGGGCAGTGCGGATGGCGATGAAGGCGGTGAGCCCGAGGCCGAGCTTCGCCGCGTCGAGCAGGGCGACCCGCGCCCTGATGACGCCCGCCTCCTCGAGGGCCTTCACCCGGCGCCAGCAGGCGTTGCGCGACAGGTTGATGCGCTCGGCCAACTGGTCGACGGTCAGCGTGGCGTCGCGCTGCAGCTCGGCGAGTATGGCGCGGTCGGGCTTGTCCAGCATGCTTGGGACAATATCCCAATCTCTCCCGAATGAGCAATCACAATTGGGACGAAATTGCGGGATTCCCGTGAGAGTATGATGCCCCATCGAATGGAGAACTCCCATGATGCAGCGCCTCTTCCTCGCCCATCCGCAGAAGGTCGGCGAGGGCTATTTCGAGCATATGCTCTTCGCTCTCACCTTCAGCGGACGGCTGTTCAGGGCGGCGGGCGCCGCCCTGCTGCATGCCTTCGTCCCGGCTTTGTGCGAGACGACGGCCTCGCAGGCCATCATCGACATGCATGCGGAGATCGCCGCCCGGCGCAAGGCCATGGCGCAGGCGGGTGCGGGAGGCGTCAGCGCTTCGGCGGCCACGCCGCCGTATCATGGTCAGGGTGCTGCAAGCTCCTGAGCTTCGCCAGGTCCTCGGGCGTGCGGTCGTCTTCCGTGCGGTGGCTCGGAAGGCCGGGCAGCGACCTGAACCACGACAGCTCGCTCTCGATGCCGGCCTGCTCGACGGGCGGCGCCCGCTCGGGATCGTCGAGCGTGCCGATGGCGATCTCATAGAGAGGATCGCCGTCCTCCTTCATATAAAGCGGCGTGCCGCATCCGGCGCAGAAGCCGCGGGCGACGACGGCCGACGAGCGGAATTCCCCCGGCTGGCCGCGCGTCCAGGCGAGCCCGGCCGCGGGCACGGAGACCAGCGCCGCGCCCCAGCTCCCGAAGGCCTTCTGGCACATGCGGCAATGGCAGATGCCGGCCCGCCCCAGGGCGCCGTCGATGCGATAGCGCACCGCGCCGCACTGGCAGCCGCCGGTCAGGACAGGCCCGGCCATGTCAGCTCATGGCCTTCTGCAAGGCCTTGTCGACGGCGTCGATGAAGCCTTCGGTCGAAAGCCAGGCCTGGTCGGGACCGACCAGCACGGCAAGGTCCTTCGTCATCTTGCCGCTCTCGATCGTCGCCACGGTGACCTTCTCGAGCGTGCCGGCGAACCTCTTCAGCGCGTCGTTGCCGTCGAGCTTGGCGCGATGGGCAAGCCCGCGGCTCCAGGCGAAGATCGAGGCGGTGGAATTGGTCGAGGTCTGCTTGCCCTCCTGATGGAGCCGGTAATGGCGCGTCACCGTGCCGTGGGCGGCTTCCGCCTCGACCGTCCTGCCGTCGGGCGTCATCAGCACCGAGGTCATGAGGCCGAGCGAGCCGAAGCCCTGGGCCACCGTGTCGGACTGCACGTCGCCGTCATAGTTCTTGCAGGCCCAGACATAGCCGCCGGTCCATTTGAGCGCGGAGGCCACCATGTCGTCGATCAGGCGATGCTCGTAGGTGATCTTGCGCTTCTCGAACTCGGCCTTGAACTCCTTGTCGTAGATCTCCTGGAAGATGTCCTTGAAGCGTCCGTCATAGGCCTTGAGGATGGTGTTCTTGGTCGACAGATAGACCGGATAGTTGCGGCTGAGGCCGTAGTTCAGGGACGCGCGGGCGAAGTCCCTGATCGATTCGTCGAGATTGTACATGGCGAGCGCCACGCCCGACCCCGGCGCCGAGAAGACCTCGTGCTCGATCGTCTTGCCGTCCTCGCCGACGAACCTGATCGTGAGCCTGCCCTTGCCGGGGAACCTGAAGTCGGTGGCGCGGTACTGGTCGCCATAGGCATGGCGGCCGACGATGATCGGCTGCGTCCAGCCCGGCACCAGGCGCGGCACGTTCGAGCAGATGATCGGCTCACGGAAGATGACGCCGCCCAGGATGTTGCGGATCGTGCCGTTGGGCGACTTCCACATCTGCTGCAGCTTGAACTCCTTAACCCGGGCTTCGTCGGGCGTGATGGTGGCGCATTTGACGCCGACCCCGTGCTTCTTGATGGCGTGGGCGGCATTGACGGTGACCTGGTCCTTCGTCCGGTCGCGGTTCTCGACGGAAAGATCGTAATATTCGAGCGGGACGTCGAGATAGGGGCGGATGAGCCTGGTCTTGATCAGGTCCCAGATGATGCGCGTCATCTCGTCGCCATCCAGCTCCACCACCGGATTTGCGACCTTTATCTTTGCCATTTAGCCAGCCTCTTCATGCTTGGGGATGCTTCGGGAAGGAGCCCCGTGCCTATAGCAAGCACATCAGGCTTGGGCAAACCCCGGCGACGGTCAGGCCGTCGCGGCCGACCGCATGATCCAGGCGAGGAAGGCGGCCTGGCCGGGGGACAGCGGCCGCCCGGCCGCATGGGTCAGGAAATGCCCGGCGGAAGACTGCAGTTCGAGATCGGAGAGCGCGACCAGGGTCTTCCTTCCGAGAGCGCGGTCGATGAGCGGACGCGAACCGAGGAGAATGCCGGCGCCGGCCTCGGCGGCGGAAAGCGCTGCGACGAAACTGTCGAACCGATAGCGCGAGGCGCTCTTCGGCGGCAGGCCGGCCAGCGCAAACCAGTCCGGCCACATTTCGCGGGCGCCATGCACCGTGAGCAGCGGCAGGCGCTCCCAGGGATCGCGATTGCGCCGCGACCGCGATCCGGACGCCATGGGCGCCGCCACCGGGGTCAGCCTTTCGGTGGTGAGGCGATAGGCCGTGCGGCTGGGCCAGGCGCCCAGGCCGAAGCGGATGTCGAAGACCGCCTCGCCCGCATCATAGGCGTCGGGCGTGTGCATGGTGGTGACGTCGAGGCTGATCCCCACGGCCTCGCGCTCGAGACGGGCGAGGCGGGGGGCGAGCCACAGGACGGCGAAGGAAATGGGCGACAGCAGGGTGACGGTCTGGATCGAGCGGCGCGCGAACAGCTCCTGGGTGCTGCGCGAAAGTCCGGCAAAGGCCGACTGGACGTGAGGGAGATAGGCCGATCCCTCCGGTGTCAGCGCGACGCCGCGCCGGCGGCGATGAAACAGGCGCGCCCCGAGCCTCGCCTCGAGCCCGCGGATCTGCTGGCTGACGGCAGCCTGGGTCAGGCCCAGCTCCTTCGCCGCGACCGTGAAGCTGGAATGGCGCGCGGAGGCCTCGAAAGCCCTGAGCCAGACCAGCGGCGGCAGGATGCCGGGATGGCTTGCCATAACTGCAATCACGCCAAAGGGTAAAATTCCATTGTTTGAATTTAGGCAGGAACGATGGGAGGATGCAAGCAGCCGAAACCGGAACGGAGCCGACCATGCCGCTTGCCCAAGCCAGCATCATCGATGGCGGCGCCGCCGTCGAGCTCGCCTGGACGTCCGGGGAGACGGCGCGCTTTCACGCCATGTGGCTGCGCGACAATGCCCTCGATGCCGCCACCCGCAATCCGGGCAACGGCCAGCGGCTCATCACCATCCTGGACATTCCACCGGCGACGAAAGTGTGCGCGGCCCAGGTGTCGGGCCCGGGCGATCTCACCTTGACCTTCACGCCGGAAGGCAAGTCGGTATCCTTCCCCGCGGCCTGGCTTTCCGATCACGTCTATGACCGCAAGGCCGAGCGCCGGGCGGGCTGGACCGGCGCCGGGATCGACACCTGGGACGGCGCGTTCCAGAGGGACATTCCCTCGATCGCGCACGAGCGCAGCACGGCCGATCGCGCCGAATTCGGCCGCTGGCTTGCCGCGGTCCGCCGCTACGGCTTCGGCCTGATGACCGGCATCGCGACCGACAGCGGGGCCCTCGTCGACATCGCCCGGATGTTCGGCTTCGTGCGCGAGACCAACTACGGCAAATGGTTCGACGTGCGCGCCGAGGTCAATCCCAACAACCTCGCCTATACCAATCTCGGACTCCAGGCTCATACCGACAATCCCTATCGCGATCCGGTGCCGACGCTCCAGCTGCTGTCGTGTCTCGAGAATACGGTCGAGGGCGGCGAGTCGGTGGTCGTCGACGGCTTCCGCGCGGCGTTGCGGCTGCGCGACGAGGATCCCGCGGGCTTCGCGCTCCTCGTCCGCCACTGCGCCCGCTTCGAATATGCGGGCTCCGCCGGCGTCAGGCTCGGCGCCAAGCGCCCGATGATCGAGCTCGGGCCCGACGGCGAGCTCATCGCGGTGCGCTTCAACAACCGCTCGGCCGCCGCCTTCACCGATGTCCCCTATGAAGACATGGAAGGCTACTATGCGGCCTATCGGCGCTTCGCCGCGATCATCGAGGACCCGCAGATGGAGGTCACCTTCAAGCTTCGTCCCGGCGAGCTGTTCATCGTCGACAACACGCGCGTGCTGCATGCGCGCAAGGCGTTCTCGAGCTCCGGAACGCGCTGGCTCCAGGGCTGCTATGCCGACAAGGACGGCCTGCTGTCGACGCTGGCCGCCATCGAGCACGAGCTGAAGGAGGCGGCGTGATGAGCGAGCTCTCGCTCGACCGGTCCACCATCGTCGCCTTCATTGCCGACATATTCGAAAGGCGCGGCGCCGAATCCTATCTGGGCGAGCCGGTCACCATGTCCCAGCACATGCTGCAAGGCGCCGTTCTCGCCGAGCGGGAAGGCGCAAGCGAGGAGCTCGTCGCCGCCGCCCTCCTGCACGACATCGGCCACTATACCAGCGAATTCGGACCTTATTCGCCGCACGACACCGAAGACAACCATCACGACGAAGCGGGCGCCAGGGTGCTCGAGCATTTCTTCCCGCCGGTCATCACCGAATGCGTGCGCCTGCACGTGGCGGCGAAGCGCTATCTCTGCGCCACGGACGGGACATATTACGGCAAGCTCAGCGCGGCATCACGCCATACGCTCGAATTGCAGGGTGGGCCGATGAGCGACGCCGAGGTCGCCGAATTCCGCCGCAATCCGTTCTGCCGGGAGGCCGTGCGGGTCAGGCTGTGGGATGAAGGCGGCAAGGACCCGCACATGACGACGCCGGACTTCCGGCACTATGTTCCGCTCCTGCAGCGCGTGGTCGACCGGCATCTGACGAGCGGGTGAAGCGCGCTACAGCCAGTTGCCCATGAGGATGAACGCCGACCAGTAATAGGGATGCCGGAAGCCGGGCTCGGCGGAGAGCGCGCCGGCGGTCGAAATGTCCACGACCTCATTGGCCGAGCGCGAGGCGGTGACCAGCGCTTCGGGCTTCATCTCGCCGCGCAGCATGGCGATCTGGGCGCGGCGCAGGGCGGTCGCCTTGTCGAGCCCTTCCGCCAGGAAGCCCTCATAGAAGGACGACATCAGAAGCGAGGTCGAGCTGTCGGCGATCGGCCACAGGGTCGCCATCACGGAAGAGGCGCCGCGCTTCTGGACGACGGAAGCGAAGCTCTCGATCTCGGCGCCCGTCTGGTCGACGCCGCCCGCCGTCTCGCAGGCCGACAGGGCGAGGAGGTCGAGATCGGTCAGCCTGAACTTCTCGTCCTTGCGGAATTCGTCGAGCGACAGGCTCTTGCCGTCGCCGAGCAGCAGGACCGACTTGGCCGCATCGCCCGGCACCAGCCGGAAATGGCTCGCGACGTGAAGATAGAGAGGCCGGTGCTTCAGCGCATCGCCAAGCGAGAGGCTGCTGAAGTCCTCGTCCATCTTGGGCGCTCCGCCGAGATAGCCCTTGGCGTCCTTGCCGTCGAAAATCGTCTCGAGCTCGTTGGCGACGCCCGGCAGGGGGGCGAAGCCCGGATGCTCCTTGGTCACCCCGAAGCCCGCCGCCCGGCCGCGCTCGCGCGGCAAGGCCGCGTAGCGCGTATTGGCCGTGGTCGTCGAAAGCGCCACGGCATAGTCCTCGATCAGATAGTGGTCGCCCGTATAGAGAGCCGCCAGCGGCACGTAGCGCAGCACGCCGCTCAGGTTGAACATCAGGACGTCGGCATGGGACGATCTGAGCTCGGCCTCGACCGGCTTCACCAGCATGTCGTAGACCCGCTTGAGATGCAGCCTGGCATCGGGGTCGCGGTGAGAGGCGGCACTCCAGGCCCGGAACACGAGAAGCGCCACTTCCTTGCGCCCGACCGGCACCGATTTGTGGATGCCGGTGCGCTCGGTCGTGAGAAAGATGTGCAGCGCGGTGTCGAGGCTCGCGATCTGCAGCTCCACCGCGCGGCCCTTCATCGCCTTGAGGCGTTCCTGGGCGGCATCGACGAGGTCGAGATCGAGCTTGCCGACCTCGCGCTCGATCTGGCGGTCGGAATTGGCGACCTCCTCGAGCAGGGTCTCGATGTCGGTCTGCTGCTTGCGGAACTGGTCGGCGAGCGTCTGCTCCAGGATATGGACGAGGCTCTCCTCGTCCTTGCTGAGGCCGGTGTCCGCGGCCTTCCGCTTGAGGCTTTCGATCTCGTGGGCCGCCTCGATCGGCGCATCCACGAGCCCGAGGATCTGGCCCGAGAGATCGGCCTCGGTGGGCGTGAGCACGGCGCGGCCGTCGACGTCGCCGGCTTCCGCGCCGTCGCGGCGGACGAAGTCGAACAGCTCCTGCTGCTTGATGAGGTCGAGCACCTGCTGGGCCTCCTGCAGGCGCCCGGCGGTGATCAGCATGTTGGCCAGATGCTCATAGAGCTCGCGATAGCGCCCGGCCAGCGCCTTGGTGAGCTCCTCGGGCAGGTTGCGGTTGTGGGCGCGGATCTCCTGGTTGATGTTCACCGCCATCTTGGCGAAGGCGATGGCGGCGTTGAGATTGCCCTGCTGCTGCAGCACCACCGAGAGCGCCCAATAGCTCTGCCGGAGATCCTCGGGCGCCGCCTTCTTGTTGAGGTTGCGGATGCGCAAAGCGCGCAGGCCGTAGGTGAGGGCTTCGCTGTTGAGGCCGATGCGGGCGGCCGAGCTCGACAGATCGGAATAGACGTCGGCGATGCGCCGGTGATTGGGACCGAAGATGCCTTCATAGATCTCCGCCGCCTTGAACAGCGGCGCCCGGGCCTCGGCGAATTTCCCGTCCTCGCGATAGATGCCGCCCAGCCGGTGATAGGCCGAGGCGACGCGGTCGTGGGCCGGGCCATAGACGGCCACATAGTGCTCGATCGAGAGATTCTGCACGCGCGCGGCTTCATCGATGCAGCCGGCGCGCACGAAGGTGACGCTGACATCGTCGAGCACTTCGGGAACCCGCCGCGGGACCGGTGATTCGGAGCCGGCATAGATGCGCAAGGCGGCGCCGAGATCCTCGAGGGCGGCTTCCGACCGGCCCATGCCGCGGTTGACGGTGCCGGCGAAATGAAGCGCCAGAGCGGTGGTGCGGTGGGTGTCGCCGAGCCGGGCGCGGCTCAGCGCCACCGCCTCGTCGGCCAGCGCCAGGGCCGTCTCGCGGTTGCCGAGGCGGGCATGCAGGCTCGCGGTGTCGATGAGCAGCTCGACGAGGCGGCTCGCCCTCGACGGGAGGTTGGCCTCATAGACCTCGCGCGCCGCGCGGAAGGTCCGGAGGGCCGCCTCGAACTGCGTCATGTTGAGCTCGATCTTGCCGATATTGTGCAGAGCGAGGGCGACCTTGGGATGCTTGCCGCCGAGAGCGGCCTCATAGGTTTCCCTCGCGGCGCCATACATCCGCAGCGCGCTCAGGCGATCGCCCTTGTTCGAATAGGTCTGGGCCAGCTCGATCTGGAGATCGCCGAGCTCGGTCCGGCGGCGCGATCCCAGGGCCTCATAGATGCGCGCTCCGGCCTCGAGCGCCTCGACCGCCCTGTCATATTGCGCGGCGCTGCGATAGTCGCGCGCCAGGAGGCGATAGGCGGATGCGGCGCGGGTGCTCGTCCCGCCGTGCTTGCGGATCGCGTCGGCCAGGCGCTTGCGGCTCGCGTCGATCCTGGACTCCTTCTGCGCGGCGCGCGCGGCCGGATCGGGCGAGGCGGCGGCCGGGCGGCGCGGCACCGGCGGCATGGAGGCCTCCCGGCCTCCGGCGGCGAGCTCATAGATGCCGAGCGCCTGCGGGCAGGCGAGCCTCGCCGCGGCTTCCTCCGGCGAAGGTGCTTCCGTCCCGGGCACGGTCGCCGCAGCATCCGGATCCGCCGCGTCGGGTGCGGGCGTCTGCGGGAAGGCGGGGGCTTGCGCGGCGCAGAGCGCCAGCAGGAGAGTCAAGGCCTTGATCGGAAAACGCATCGAGCAAATCCGGGAATCTGGACGCGGGCGAGCCTATTGGACCACTCCTGTTGACGCAAGGTCCTCGCGGGGCCGGAGGCGAGCAGACCCGCATCTTCGCGCCCGCCGGTTTTGACAGGCAGGAGGGCAGGGGGCATCGTCCGGCCAATGACCGCCTCCGATTCCCCTCCTTCAGCCTCATCGCCGCCCAATTCCGCCTTCCGCCACCGTGGCTTCCTGCTCTACTGGCTGGCGCGATTCATGGTGAGCTTCGCCACCCAGGTCATCTCGGTCGCCGTCGGCTGGCAGGTCTACGACATGACCCGCGATCCCTTCGATCTCGGCATCGTCGGCCTGGTGCAGTTCCTGCCCTCGCTGCTTCTCGTCCTCGCGACCGGGGCGGCCGCGGACCGCTACAACCGGCGCGCCATCATGGGCCTGTGCTTCGCCCTCGAAGCCGTGGTCTGCGCCGGACTGCTCGCCGTCACCTGGAGCGGCACGGCGAGCGTCCTGCCGATCTTCGTCCTGCTCGCGGTCCTCGGCGTGGCGCGCGCCTTCATGGGACCGGCGACGCAGTCGCTCCTGCCCAATCTCGTCCCGCCGGCGACCTTGAGCAACGCCATCGCGTGGAATTCCTCGTCATGGCAGGTCGCGACGATCACCGGGCCGGTCGCCGGCGGCCTTCTCTACGGTCTGTCGTCCTATGCCGCCTATGGCACGGCGCTCGTCCTCATCGTCGTCGGCACCGCTCTCACCGTCATGATCCCCAAGCCGGTGCAGCGCGTCTCCAGCCAGGCGCGGAGCCTCGCCACGCTGTTCGCGGGCTTCCGCTACGTATGGTCGGAGAAGGTCGTGCTCGGCGCGATCTCGCTCGACCTGTTCGCGGTGCTGCTCGGCGGCGCCATGGCGCTGCTGCCCGTCTATGCGCGCGACATATTGCAGGCCGGCCCCTGGGGGCTCGGCCTCCTGCGCTCGGCGCCCGGCGTCGGCGCGCTTCTCGTCGCCTGGTGGCTGGCGCGCAACGCGGTCCGCGATCATGCCGGCGTCGTCATGTTCATCGGCGTCGCGGGCTTCGGCATCTTCACGACGGTCTTCGGAGCCTCGACCGCGGTCTGGCTTTCGGTCGCGGCCCTGGCGCTCGCCGGCGCCTGCGACATGATCAGCGTCTATGTGCGCGAGACGCTCATCCAGCTGTGGACGCCCGACGACGTGCGCGGGCGCGTCAATGCCGTGAACATGGTCTTCGTCGGCGCCTCGAACGAGCTCGGCGAATTTCGCGCCGGCGTGTCGGCGGCTCTGATCGGCACGGTGCCCGCCGTCGTCTTCGGCGGCATCGGCACGATCGCCGTCGCCCTCCTGTGGGCGGTCTGGTTCCCGCAGCTGCGCCGGATCCGCCACTTGGAAGGCAGGCATCGGTAGGTCATGCGAAGATGCCGCGCGGCAAAGGCCCGCTGCGGCAGATCGGATGTTGCAATATCGGCATGTTTGCCCCAGGTTGGCCGCGGGACGGACGTCTGAAAGCACAGCGCAATGGATGGCTTCGATCCGGTTCTGCTGGCCCGCTGGCAATTCGCCTTCACCGTCAGCTTTCACATCGTCTTTCCGGCATTCACCATCGGCCTCGCGAGCTATCTCGCCGTGCTGGAAGGCCTGTGGCTGGTCACCGACCGCGCCACCTATCTGGCGCTCTTCCACTACTGGAAGAAAATCTTCGCCGTCACCTTCGCCATGGGCGTCGTCTCCGGCCTGGTGATGAGCTACCAGTTCGGCACGAACTGGAGCGTGTTCGCCGACAAGGCCGGGCCCGTCATCGGCCCCTTGATGGGCTATGAGGTGCTCACCGCCTTCTTCCTCGAAGCCGGGTTCCTGGGCGTCATGCTGTTCGGGCTGAACAAGGTGGGGCGCGGCCTGCATTTCATCGCCACCGCGATGGTCGCCTTCGGCACCTTCCTGTCCGCTTTCTGGATCCTGTCGGCGAACAGCTGGATGCAGACGCCCACGGGCCATGCGGTCAACGCCGCCGGCCAGTTCATGCCGGTCGACTGGTGGGCCATCATCTTCAATCCCTCCTTTCCCTATCGCCTCGTCCATATGGTGATCGCCGCCTACCTCACCACGGCGCTCGCGGTCGGCGCGGTCGGCGCCTGGCACCTGTTGCGCGAACGCGCCAACCCGCATGCCCGGGTGATGTTCTCCATGGCGATGTGGATGCTGGCGCTGGTGGCGCCGGTGCAGATATTCGCCGGCGACCAGCACGGGCTCAACACGCTCGAGCACCAGCCGGCGAAGATCGCCGCCATGGAAGGGCATTTCGAGACCCGCGCGGGGGCGCCGCTCATCCTTTTCGGCTGGCCCGACATGGAAGCCGAGAAGACGCTCTATGAAATCGCCATTCCGAAGCTCGGCAGCCTGATCCTCACCCACGACTGGAACGGCGTGGTGCGCGGACTGAAGGACTGGCCCAGGGAGGACAGGCCCAACGCGACGATCGTCTTCTGGTCGTTCCGCGTCATGGTCGGCATCGGCATCCTCATGGCGGGTCTCGGCCTGTGGTCGCTGTGGGGACGCTGGCGCGGAAGCCTCTACGACACCAGGGCGCTCCTTGTGACGGCGCTGCTGATGGGGCCCATGGGGTTCGTCGCGGTGCTCGCCGGATGGATCACGACCGAGGCCGGGCGCCAGCCCTATACCGTATACGGGCTCCTGCGCACGGCGGAATCGGCGGCGCCCGTCGCAGCGGAGGCGGTGGCCGCTTCGCTCCTCGCCTTCATCGTGGTCTATTTCACGGTGTTCGGCGCCGGCGTCTTCTATCTCTTGCGGCTGATGGCGAGACCTCCGGTCCGGGACGAGCCCGACAGCGCGAGCGATGCGCATCTGCGCTCGGCCGGCATCGTGCCGGCGCCGGCGCTCGAATCGGTCGGCGAGCTGCCGACGCAGGAGGAGGGCCGGCGATGACGTTCGACCTCGCTTTCATCTGGGCGGCGCTCATCGCCTTCGCCGTCCTCGCCTATGTGGTGATGGACGGCTTCGATCTCGGCCTCGGCATATTGTTCCCGTTCTACAGATCGGAGAGCGACCGCGACCGGATGATGAATTCGGTGGCGCCGGTCTGGGACGGCAACGAGACCTGGCTGGTGCTGGGCGGCGGCGGCCTGTTCGCGGTCTTCCCGCTCGCCTATGCGGTCATCATGCCGGCGCTCTACGCGCCGATCGTCTTCATGCTCCTGGCGCTCATCTTCCGGGGTGTCGCCTTCGAATTCCGCTGGCGCACGCGGCGCGGCAAGTTCCTGTGGGACTGGGCTTTCGCGGCGGGATCGCTCGCCGCCGCCTTCGCGCAGGGCATGGCGCTCGGCACCATCGTGCAGGGCATTCCGGTGGCGGATCGCGCCTATGCCGGCGGCTGGTGGAACTGGCTGACGCCGTTCAGCGTGTTCACCGGCATCGCGCTGGTGGTCGGCTATGCGCTGCTGGGCGCCGGCTGGCTCATTCTCAAGACCGACGGGGCGCTGCAGGAGCGGTCCTATCGCTTCGCTCTCATCCTCGCTCCCGCGACGCTCGCGCTCATCGGCCTCGTCAGCCTGTGGACGCCGTTCCTCGAGCCGCTCTACATGGAGCGCTGGTTCACCTGGCCGCGCATGCTCTATACGGTTCCGGTGCCGCTGCTGGTGGCGGCCGCCGCCTATCTCCTCGTGAAGGGCATACTGCGCCGCGAGGAGCGCACCCCCTTCCTGGCGACGCTGGCGCTGTTCGTGCTCTCCTATATCGGGATCGGCATCAGCTTCTATCCCTATATCGTGCCGCCGACGCTCAGCATCTGGGATGCGGCGGCACCCGACGAAAGCTTGGGCTTCCTGCTGGTCGGGGCGGTCGTCCTCATCCCGATCATCCTCGCCTACACCGCCTATGCCTATTGGGTGTTCCGCGGCAAGGTCGGGTCGGAGGGCTATCATTGAGGGAGGCGCCGGCCGAGCGTCCCCTGCGCCACAGGCTCGCCTGGTTCGTCCTGCTGTGGGCCGCCGGCATCGCCGCCGTAGGGGCGGTTGCGTGGATCATCCGCCTTTTCCTCGGCGTGTAGCCCCGCGTTTCTTGCCATTCCCTGCCGTTCCCGCCATAAGAACGGCCCGTTGAACATTCCTGTCGGACATCATGGTGAATTCGCTGAGATTGGGCGTCGCGGGCCTCGGAACCGTCGGCACCGGGCTTCTGGACCTCCTCGCCACGCACGGGCCGGAGATCGCGCGGCGCGCCGGGCGCCCGGTCGAGATCACGGCCGTCTGCGCCAGGGACCGGGTGAAGAAGCGCGGCCATGACCTCGGCCGCCTCGCCTGGTTCGACGACCCGCGGGCGCTGGCCCGGTCGGACGCAATCGATGTGTTCGTGGAACTGATCGGCGGCGAGGGCGATCCCGCCAGAGCCGCCGTGACCGCGGCACTCGCCGCGGGCAAGCCGGTGGTGACCGCCAACAAGGCGCTGGTCGCGCATCATGGCGTCGCGCTCGCCAGGCTTGCCGAAGAGAAAGGGGTCGCCCTCAACTTCGAGGCCGCCGTCGCCGGCGGCATCCCGATCGTCAAGACCATGCGCGAGGCTCTCGCCGGCAACCGGGCGACGAAAGTGTTCGGCATCCTCAACGGCACCTGCAACTACATCCTCACCAAGATGGCGGAAGAGGGACGCAGCTTCGCCGACGTGCTCGATGAGGCGCAGCAGCTCGGCTATGCCGAGGCCGATCCGACCTTCGACATCGGCGGCTTCGACACGTCGCACAAGCTCGCCATCCTGACCTCGCTCGCTTTCGGGACGGAGGTGAACGTCGCGGCGATCGCCATCGAGGGGATCGAGGCGGTGACGCTGGCCGATATCCGCAATGCCAATGAGATGGGGTTCAAGGTCAAGCTGCTGGGCGTCGCGGTGGCGACGACCGAGGGCATCGAGCAGCGGGTGCATCCGACGCTGGTGCCCAAGGGATCGCCGGCCGCCGACACCGACGGCGTCTTCAATGCGGTCGTGGTGCAGAGCGACTTTGCCGGCGACCTGCTGCTGGAAGGGCGCGGGGCGGGCGCGCATCCGACCGCCTCGGCGGTGCTGGCGGACATCGCCGACATCGCCCGCGGCAACCTGCGGCCGTCATTCGGTCTGCCGGCGAAGGACCTGCGCAAATACAAGGATGCACCGAAGCGCGCCCATGAGGGCGGCTATTACGTGGCGCTCGAGCTCTATGACAAGCCCGGCGCCGTCGCGGCCATCGCGAGAATCCTGGCCGACGAGAAGGTTTCGATCGAGAGCATCGTGCAGAAAGCTCCCGCCAAGGCCGGCGCCATCGCGTCCTTCATGCTCGTCACACATAAGACACTCGATTCATCCATGCGTAAGGCCCTGATGCGGATCGAGAAGGACGGCCATGTCGCGGCCACGCCGCGCATGATCCGTATCGAACGGCTTTAGCTTTCCCGGAGGACCCAGATGCTCAATCGCATGCTCACCATCGAGATCGCCCGCGTCACCGAGGCGGCGGCGATTGCCGCGGCCGGCTGGCGGGGCAGGGGCGATGAGAAGCGTGCCGACCAGGCGGCGGTCGACGCGATGCGCCAGGCGCTCAACACCATCGTCGAGATGGACGGCCTGGTGGTGATCGGCGAAGGCGAGCGCGACGAGGCGCCGATGCTCTATATCGGCGAGCGTGTCGGCGGCGGCAAGAGCTGGCGCATCGACATCGCCCTCGACCCGCTCGAGGGCACGACGCTGTGCGCCAAGGCGATGCCCAATTCGATCGCCTGCGTCGCGATGGCCGAGGGCGGCAGCCTGCTGCATGCGCCCGATACCTACATGGACAAGATCGCCATCGGCGGCGGCTATCCGGACGGCGTGGTCGACCTCGACCTGTCGCCGCAGGAGAACATCGAGCGCCTGGCCAAGGCCAAGGGCGTGCCCATGACGCAGGTCACCGCCTGCGTCCTCGACCGGCCGCGCCACGAGAAGATCATCGCCGGCGTGCGCGCGACCGGCGCTTCGGTGAGGCTCATCACCGACGGCGACGTGGCGGGCGTCATCCATACCGCCGACCCGGAAGAGACCGGCATCGACATCTATCTCGGCATCGGCGGCGCGCCGGAAGGCGTGCTCGCCGCCGCGGCGCTGCGCTGCATCGGCGGGCAGATGCAGGGCCGGCTCGTCACCTCGAGCGCCGAGCAGAAGGAGCGGGCCCGCAAGATGGGCATCACCGACTTCAACAGGAAGTTCTCGCTCAACGACATGGCGTCGGGCGACGTGATGTTCGCGGCGACCGGCGTCACCGACGGATCGCTGCTGCGCGGCGTGCGCTTCGACAAGGAGCATGTCACGACCGAGACGGTGGTGATGCGCTCGGCGACCGGCACGGTGCGCTGGATCAAGAACCGCCGCCGCGCCGATCTCGGAGAATAACCCTCAAGAGCCGATCCCCTAAAGCGAGATGACTTGAGAAAGAGTCGCTCCACTTGTTACCCTCATGCTGAGGCGCTCGCGAAGCGAGCCTCGAAGCATGGTCCAGGCACAAAGAGCTTGCCGCTTGCCACCCTTCGAGGCCCGCCTGCGGCGGGCACCTCAGGGTGAGGGTTGTGGGTCGACGTATGCTCATCTCGCTCTAGACTAAACCGGCAGGTCCAGCACTTCATTGGCGGCAAAGCCCATGGCGGCATAGGCGGCGAGGCTTTCGGTGCCGCGGCCCCTGGCGGAGGTGAGGAAGACAGTGCCGTGAGCGGTGCCGTTCATCCCGGCGCCGCCGATGTTGGTGGTGCGCAGAAGGTCGCTGACGCGCCGCGCGATCGCCGGTGCCGGATCGATATAGGTCACGGGCCATGGCGCGGCGCCGCGGATCTCCTCGAGCAGCAATGGATAATGCGTGCAGCCGAGGACCACGACGTCGGTCAGGCGGTTGTCGCGCTTGCGGAAGACGGGGGCGATCTCGCTCCTGAGCTCGTTCCTGTCGACGCTCTGGCCCTTGAGCTTCGCCTCGGCGATCTCGGCGAGGCGCCTGGCGCCGTGCAGGAACACCTTGCAATGATAGGCATAGGTGTGGATGAGCGTCCTCGTGTATTCGCGATCGACCGTGCCGGGCGTGGCCAGGACGCCGATGAGGCCCGACCTGGTCTGCGCCGCGGCGGGCTTGATGGCGGGCACGGTGCCGACGAAGGGAACGGCGTAGCGCTCGCGCAGGGCGGCGAGCGCCAAGGTGCTGGCGGTGTTGCAGGCGATGACGACGAGATCGGGACGGACGGCGGCGATGAGCCTGCCGACCACCGCCACGATGCGCTCGACCAGCTCCGGCTCCTTCCAGGCCCCATAGGGAAAGGCGGCATTGTCAGCGGCATAGATCAGGGCCGCGTGGGGCTCCGCCGCCCGCACCGCCGCGGCCACGGTGAGGCCGCCCATGCCGCTGTCGAAGAGGAGGATGCGGGGCGCGGTCATCCGGCGTCGCCGCCTTTCTTCCTGAGATGCGTCCGGGTGAGAGAGGAGACCATGCCGCGCAACGAGCGCACCTCCTGCTCGGTGAGCTCGGCGCGGGCGAAGAGATTACGCATGTTGCGGATCATTCCGGGCTTCTTTTCGGCGGTCTTGAAGAAGCCCGCCTCGTCCAATTCATGCTCGATATGATGAAAGAATCCATAAAGCTCGTCCTTCGTCGCCGGCCGGGTGTCGGGCGTCACGAGGCCGGGGCCCGCCAGGGCCGGAAGCTCCGGCGTCGCCTGGCCGAGGGTCCGGGCCTCATGCTTGTACCATTCATAGCCGACGAGCAGCACCGCCTGGGCGATGTTGAGTGAGGCGAAGGCCGGATTGACCGGAGCTGTGACGATGACATCGGCGAGCGAAACTTCGTCATTATTGAGGCCCCAGCGCTCGCGGCCGAAGAGCAGGGCCGGCTTCTCGCCCCGGGCGACCCGCTTTCGCATCTCGGCTCCCGCCTGTTCCGGGGTGATCACTTCCTTGACCATGCCGCGGGGACGGGCGGTGGTGGCATAGACGCGATGGAAGCCCTCGAGGGCGTCCTCGAGGCCTGCGTGGATCACGGCCGAGCGGATGATCCAGTCGGCGCCCGATGCCGCCTTGAGCGCCCGCTCGTTGGGCCAGCCGTCCCGGGGATCGACGATATGCAGCTCGTGCAGCCCGAAATTGGCCATGGCGCGCGCCGCCGTGCCTATATTCTCGCCGAGCTGCGGGTTGACCAGGATGACGGCCGGGGCCGGGCCCGAGGGCTGTTCCTGCGTCTTGTCGGTTCCTGCCATGCTGCCGCTTAACGTGTTCGAGGACAAAGAAAAATGCGAAGATCGCCGCTTGCGATCGGTGATTGCGCGAAGTGCGAATTGCGTCGATATTGGACCGGTTCGAGGTATGCATGAACGACGGTAAGACGCAACAGCCCGATTTCCGCCTCGCCGATCCGGCGCAGTTCGCGCGCAACATGGCAAAAGTCTTCGAGCAGGCGGCCGAGATCGCCCGCACCTTCGCCGAGAGTCCGCCCGATCCCAGGCGCGACGTCGAGGCGCAGGTCACCCCGATCGAGCAGGTGGTCAAGACGCTGGGCGCGGTGGCCCAGTCCTACGCCCAGGACCCGCAGAGGCTCATGGAAGCCCAGATGCGCCTGTGGGCGAGCTATGGCGAGCTGTGGCAGTCGGCCTGGCGCAAGGCGCTGGGCGAGGACGTCGCCCCGGTGGCGAGCCCTGAGCGCGGCGACCGGCGCTTCACCGACAGGGACTGGCAGCAGAACACGCTCTTCGACTTCCTCAAGCAGTTCTACCTGCTGTCGGCGCGCTGGGCCGGCGAGCTGGTCGAGGAGGCGCGAGGCCTCGACGACCACACGCGTCACAAGGCCCGCTTCTATGTCGACCAGATCGCCAATGCGGTCTCGCCCTCCAATTTCGCGCTCACCAATCCGGAAGTGCTCAGGGCGACCCTCGCCAGCAACGGCGCCAATCTCATCGAAGGGCTGAAGAACCTCGAAGAGGACCTCAAGGCCGGCCAGGGGCGGCTGCGCATCAAGCAGACCGACATGTCGGCTTTCGAGCTCGGCCGGAACGTGGCGACCACGCCAGGGAAGGTCGTCTTCCAGAACGACACGTTCCAGCTCATCCAATATGCGCCGGCCACCGAGAAGGTCCACGAGATCCCGCTCCTCATCGTGCCGCCGTGGATCAACAAGTTCTACATTCTCGACCTGAACCCCAAGAAGTCCTTCGTGCGCTGGGCGACGGAGCAGGGCTTCACCGTCTTCGTCATGTCCTGGGTCAATCCGGACGAGACGCACGGCCACAAGACGTTCGCCGACTATATGCGCGACGGCTTCCTCACGGCGCTCGACGAGGCCCAGGCGGCAGCCGGCAGCCGGAAAGCGAACGTCATCGGCTATTGCGTCGGCGGCTCGCTGGTAGCGGCCGGGCTCGGCTATCTCGCGGCCAAGGGCGACGAGAGGGTGAACACCGTCACCTTCTTCACCACCCAGGTCGATTTCGAGAAGGCCGGCGATCTGCGTGTCTTCGTCGACAAGGAGCAGATCGAGTGGGCCGAAGGGCGCATGAAGGACAAGGGCTATCTCGCCGGCCGCCATCTCGCCGACGCGTTCAACCTGCTGCGGTCGAACGACCTGATCTGGTCCTATGTCGTCAACAACTACATGCTCGGCAAGGACCCGATGCCCTTCGACCTGCTCTACTGGAACGCCGATTCGACGCGCATGCCGGCGGGCGTGCACAGCCAGTATCTGCGCGAATGCTATCTCAATAACCGGCTGGCCAAAGGCCAGATGACGCTCGACGGCGTGCGCATCGACCTGAAGAAAGTGAAGCTGCCGATCTACAATCTGGCGGCGCGCGAGGACCATATCGCGCCCCTGCCGTCGGTCTTCCGGCTCGGCCGGAATTTCGGCGGCGGCACGCGGCTCGTCGTGGCGGGCTCGGGCCATATCGCGGGGGTGGTCAATCCGCCCGAGGCGCAGAAATACCAGTACTGGACGAACGATGCGCCGGCCGCCACGCTGGAGGACTGGCTCGCGGGCGCCACCGAGCACAAGGGCTCGTGGTGGCCGGACTGGGCCGCGTGGATGGCGCCCAGATCCGGCAGGAAGGTCAAGGCGCGGGCTCCGGGCAAAGGCAAAAGCAAGGCGATCGAGGATGCTCCGGGCAGCTACGTGCTGGTGAGATCCGAGTAATCCGAAGCCCGATACGGCCGTTTGACAAGCCCGCGGGCTTGCATTACACGAGCCTCCCAACGCGGGGCCGCATTTGGCTTGCCGCGTTTTTGCTTGCCTGCGGACCGGGCTTCCCTTGGCGGAACGATGGTCCTGTCGGCCGGGCGACCGGCAGAGGAGGGCTCGCTCGATAACCCGGCGGCCTCAACACCGCCACCTCATTGTTTCGAGACTTTTGGAGACCGGAATGACCAAACGCGTGCAAGCCAAGCACAAGATCGACCGCCGCATGGGGCAGAATATCTGGGGCCGCCCCAAGAGCCCCATCAACAAGCGTGAATACGGCCCGGGCCAGCACGGCCAGCGCCGCAAGGGCAAGCTCTCCGACTTCGGAATGCAGCTCAGGGCCAAGCAGAAGCTCAAGGGCTATTACGCCAATATCTCCGAGCGCCAGTTCTACGGCATCTATTCCGAGGCCGCGCGCATGACCGGCGACACCTCGCAGAACCTGATCGGGCTGCTCGAGCGCCGCCTCGACGCCGTCGTCTACCGCGCCAAGTTCGTCCCCACCATGTTCGCTGCCCGCCAGTTCGTCAGCCACGGCCATGTCGCGGTGAACGGCCGCCGGGTGACCATCCCCAGCATGCGCCTCAAGGCGGGCGACGTCATCGAGGTCCGCCAGAAGTCGAAGGAGCTGCCGGTGCTCCTCGAGGCGACCCAGCTTCCCGAGCGCGACGTGCCGGACTATGTCGAGACCGATCACAAGGCGATGACCGCGAAGCTCGCCCGCGTGCCGGGCCTTTCGGACGTTCCCTATCCGGTGCAGATGGAGCCCAATCTGGTCGTCGAATATTATTCGCGCTGACCGGATCTCCCGTCGATTTGCCAACGGCGAGGCCCAGCCTCGCCGTTTTGCGTTCAGCCGGCAGATTTCGCCACTGGCGGGATGTCTGTCTTGATATCAATTTTTTAGACATCTACGGTGCTGTCGATGCGTACGACACTGACGATCGATGACGACCTCGCGGCCCTCCTGAAGCAGCGCGCACTGGAGATGGGCGTGCCCTTCAAGGAGGCCGTCAACCGAACGATCCGCGCCGGCTTGGGTGACGCGGTAAGACAGCGGCGTGGTGCGTCACCCAAGACGTCACCCCATTCTTTCGGATTCAGGCCGGGCATCGATCTCGACAAGCTTGGGCAACTCGCCGACCAATTGGAAGCCGAAGCCTTCGCGACCCAGGTGGGGACTTCGCGTGATCCTGCCCGGCGTCAACGTTCTCGTTCACGCACATAATTCGGATTCCATGGTGCATCAGCCGGCACGGCGGTGGTGGGATCATTGTCTCTCCGGCTCGGAAGGCATCGGTCTGGCGTGGGCTACGATCCTCGGATTCGTCAGGATCACCACCAACCGCAAGATCGTCATACGACCGCTTGCAATTGCCGATGTGATGGGGCGAGCCAACGAATGGCTGGAATTGCCACACGTTCATGTTGCGCAGCCGTCGGACCGGCACTTTACGCGATTGCGTGCTGAACTCGAACGCCTCGGAACTGCCGGCAACCTCACTACTGACGCGCATCTTGCCGTCCTGGCAATGGAGCGAGGTTACGTGCTGTATTCAACCGACGCTGATTTCGCCCGGTTCGACGGCCTGCGCTGGATCAATCCGTGCAGAGATTGATGCGCTAACCAGGATGGGAGGTGCTTCATCAGGAGCAGGGCCGGATGCTCAACGTGGATGGCGGGATCGTCTTCTCCTGACGCCAAGCGTCAGTTGAGCCGCCATTCGCTGCCGACGAAACGCATCTCGGCGGGACCGACGATGGCGGAATGCGCGACGCGCACCTCGCAGAGCGGCCCCTCGAGATTGTGAGTCCAGAAATCGAGGAACCGGGTGAGACGCGGGAAACGGGGGGCGAGATCGTAGTCCTGCCACAGGAAGAGCTGAAGGATGTCGCGGTGATCGGGTAAGCGGTACATGATCTCCGCGGTCGTCAGGCTCCAGCCCCGCAACTGACCCTCGAAGGCTCTGTCGATCATCGGCGATTCTCCTCTCGGTCTCCCAAAGGTGGGGCAGGGGGGCACGCAGGTCAAGGTTTCGAAGGCAGATTCAGTTTTGTTTTCAAGGAGTTGGCAGCATGCATGAAAGAGTGCTGCTAAGGTCTTACCGAAAAGACGTCGGACACCTTGGCATCGGCGAAGGCGAAGCAGCCGGCGAGCGTGGGATTGAACGGAAGCTCGGCATAGGTGCCGATGGCGCCTTGCTCCTCGAGACGGCCGGCGAGGCCCGTCCTATCGCCCGCCACCACCCAGACGAAGCCCAGCCACGTGCCGCGCAGGGGCTTGCCGTCGGCGGCGATGATGCGCGCGAACATCTCGTCCTCGCCGAGGCCCGGCTCGAACACCGCGAGCAGCGGCCCCGGCGCTTCGGGCGGAAGCGCCGCCAGGCGCATCGTGACCGCCATGACGATGAGCCACAGGACAAGGACGATGCCGCCGAAAGCGGCTGCGAAGCGGTGGCCGGGCCAGGCCTGCGTCATGCCGGGGCGGGTTGCGCGAATGCGGCGGAGCGCTGCTCGCGGATCGGCAGATGGACGAGCGCCGCGAAGACGCCGAGAGCCGCGCCTATCCACCAGACGGGATCATAGGAGCCGAGCTGGTCGTAGAGCCGGCCGCCCAGCCACACGCCGAAGAACGAGCCGACCTGATGGCTCAGGAACACGAAGCCGTAGAGCGTCGCCATGTAGCGCGTGCCGAACATCACGGTGACGAGGCCCATGGTCAGGGGAACGGTCGAGAGCCACAAGAGGCCCATCGAGGCGGTGAAGATCAGGGTCGTCGCATTGCCGACCGGCAGAAGGATGAAGGCCGCGATGGCGGCCGAGCGCAGAAGATAGATGATGCTCAAGGGGATGCGCTTGGCATATCTGCCGCCGATGATGCCCGAATAATAGGAGCCCGCGACGTTGAAGAGGCCGATGGCGCCCATGGCGAGGCCGGCGAAGCCCGCGCTGATGCCGTGCTCCTGCAGATAGGGCGGCAGATGGACGGTGACGAAAGCGAGCTGAAAGCCGCAGACGAAGAAGCCGGCGGTGAGCAGGTTGTAGGAGCGGTTGCCGAAGGCGGCCCTGATCGCCTCGCGCATGCTCATTTCGGCCTCGCCGGGCGGCAGCGCGCTCCGCGACGTGTTGTGGGCCATGAGCGGCAGCGCGAAGACGACGATGAGGAGCGAGCAGGCGGCGAGGATGACCAGCGCCTGGTACCAGCCGAAGGCCGGGATCATCGCGCCGCCCAGGGGCGCGAAGACGAACTGGCCCATCGAGCCGGCCGCGGTGGCGATGCCGAAGGCCCATGAGCGCTTCTCGGGCGGCACCAGGCGGCCGAAGGCCGCCATGACGATGCCGAAGGACGACGCGGCGATGCCGATGCCGACGAGGACGCCGCCGCCGATGTAGAGCATGGCGGGCGTCGCCGCCGCCGCCATCACGACGGTGCCCACCGCATAGAGAACCGCTCCACCCATGAGGACGCGGGCGCTGCCGTAGCGGTCGGCAAGAGCGCCGGCGACCGGCGTCGCGACGCCCCAGAGAAGGTTCTGCAAGGCCATGGCCAGGCTGTAGATCTCGCGCGGCCAGGCATTCGCCTCCGAGATCGGGCCGGTGAACAGGCCGAAGCTCGACCGCACGCCGAAATTGACCATGGCCACGAGACAGCCGGCGACGATGACGACCGACGGCAGATAGTACCAAGGCGTGGCTCTGGACAGGGTCTGTTCGCTCATGGGCGCCTCGAAAGCGGGGCCGGGCAGAATAGGAACTTCGGCCGTCCGGTCAAACTGCGTTCTCCACAGGTCGGCCCCGCCCCGGGCGCGTGTTCAGCGAGGCCCGAACTGGGCGACGGCGACGCCGCCCAGAATGAGGACGCCGCCCAGGATCGTGGACAAGGTCACGGCCTCGCCGAGAAAGGCCGAACCCGCCACGACCGCGATGACCGGGATCACGTAGAGAGATGCGCCGATCGTCGAAGCGGGGAGCCTGGCGGTCGCATAGGTCCAGCCGATCAGGGCGATGAAGGAGGAGACGAAAGCGAGAAAGGCGAGCTCGAGCCATTGCCGGTCGGTCATGGCGCGCAGCGTGTCGATGGTGGAGGGCGAGGCGAAGAGGAGCATGGGCAGCGTGGCGATGAGAAGGCTCATCGCCGTGATCGAGAGCGAACCGTAGCGCGGGATGATCGCCTTCGCCGGCACCGAATAGAAGGCCCAGGCAAAGCAGGCGAAGAGCAGCAGTCCTATGCCGAGGAGATGCGACTGCACCGTGTCGCCGCCGGCAAGATCGTCCCAGACGAGGGCCACCGTGCCGGCAAGGGCCAGAGCGAGGCCGGCCAGCAGCGGGAGCGTCAGCCTCTCGCCCAGCATCACGACCGCCAGAAGCACGATGAACAGCGGCTGGGTCGCATAGATGAGGCCGCCGATGCCGGCGGGCACGATGGCGAACGCGAAGACCGAGGCTGAGCTGTAGCCGAAAATGCCGATGAGCGAGACCACCAGCAGCCGGAGCCAGTCGGCCCAGGCGATGCGCCATTTGCCCGTGGCGAGCAGTATGACGATGCAGACGACGGCAATGGGCACATAGCGCAGCACCAGCGCGTCTGCCGGCCCGAGACCCACCGACAGCGAGCGCAGGAACACCGGCGTCACGCCCCAGATCAGCACCGTGAGCAGCAGGGCGGCGAAGGGCTTCAGGCGCTCCATGTTCAGGCCGCCGCCGTCGCCCTGCGGCAGATCCAGATGCCGGCGAGGATCGTGGCGCCGCTCGCCAGCATCAGGGGCGTCAAGGGCTCGGAAAACAGGATCCAGGCGACGACCGCCGCGACCGCGGTCTGCAACAGGCCCGTCATCGACGAGAAGGAGGTGGGCAGATGAGCCAGGGCGAAGGTCATCAGGCCCTGTCCGCCGGCATGGCTGACGACCGCAAGGCCGAGCAGGATCAGCCAGCCGCCGAGCGATCCCGACAGCAGGGTGGGGCTGGTCGCCGCCGCAAAGGGCAGGAGGCCGAGGGCGGCGACGAGGGACATATGGAACATGATCGTCGCGGTCGACGCATGGCGGCGCACATTGGCGATGAGCAGGAGGTAGACGGCGAAGAACAGGGCGGCCATCAGCGCATAGATGCCGCCGATGAGGCGGTCGGGCGGCGTCACGGCGGCACCGGACCTCTGCACGGCGAGGGTGGCGACGCCGCAGAGGGCGAGCGCCAGTCCCAGGATGAACAGCGGCTTGAGTTTTTCACCGAAGAAAAAAACCGCAGCGACCGTCACCATGATCGGCACGGTACTGGCGAGAAGCGTCGCCTCGAGCACGGTGGTATTGGCGATGGCGAGATGCCAGAAGGCGATATCGGTGGCGAAGGCGAGGCCGCCGAGCACGAGGCGGACACGGTCGCTTCGCGGAAGCGCGAAAAGCGAATCGAGCCGGTCGCCGCTCAGCCATGCGAAGAGCCAGACGGCAGGCACGGCGAGAGCCATCCGGTAGAAGGCGGAGGCGAGAGGCGCCAGGTCCGACAGCCGGGCGAAGATCGGCGAGAAACCCACCGCCACGCCGGCCCCCAACAGGGCCAGGAAAGCCAGCGTCGAGGCGCGCGACGGCGTTGGGTGAGGGGCTGCCATGAGGGTGGACCAGTGAGTTGCCCGAACCCTCGCCGCAGGTCAATCGCCGGCGAAAATGTGACAGCTATGCGTCAGGCAGCGGTCTTTTCGGCCAGGAGCGTCTTGAGCTCGCCCGACTGGAACATCTCGGTGACGATGTCGCAGCCGCCGACGAACTCGCCCTTGACATAGAGCTGGGGGATGGTCGGCCAGCTGGAATAGTCCTTGATGGCCTGGCGCAGCTCGCCCGAATCCAGGACGTTGATGCCCTTGTAGTCGGCGCCGAGATGGTCGAGGATCTGCACGACGCGGCCGGAGAAGCCGCACATCGGCATGTCCGGCGTGCCCTTCATGAACAGCACCACGTCGTTCGCCTTCACTTCATCGTCAATCCAGGTCTTGATGTCGGTCATTTTTGGCTCGCTCTTTCAAATGGTCTCTCGGTTCTCGTGACGCTCCCCGGCCGGATCAGACGCCGTCTTCCGGAGCGCTGGTCTGCAGCGCCAGAGCATGCAACTCGCCGCCCATCCTACCCTTCAACGCGGCATAAATCATCTGGTGCTGCTGGATCCGCGATTTGCCCCTGAAGGAGGCGGAAACCACATTGGCGGCATAGTGGTCGCCGTCGCCGGCAAGGTCGCGGATCTCGACCCGCGCGTCCGGAAGGGTTTCCTTGATGAGGCGCTCGATCTCGGACGCGTTCATGGCCATGCGGGGCTTACTCCTTCAGGCTGCCTTCGTTCCCATATAGGCCGGGAACCAGCCCTCATGGACCTGCCGCAGCTCTTCCAGCGATATAGAGGCGGCACCCTCGACAATCAATCCGGCGGTCGCGGTCACCGTCCCGATGCGGATGACGTCGACGCCCTTGACATGCGCCTGGGTGATGATCTTGGCAGCCTCCCGGGCGGGGCAGGTCGCGACATAGCGGGCCTGGTCCTCGCCGAAAAGGGCCACGTGATCGAGCGCGCCGACGATTGCGCCCAGTCCCGAGGCGAGCGCCATCTCGATCAGGGCCAGGGCCAGGCCGCCATCGGAAATGTCATGCACGGCAGTGACTTGGCCCGATCTGATGAAAGATCGAATCATATCGCCATGGCGCCTTTCCCTTGCGAGATCGACAGGCGGAGGTGCCCCGTCCTCGCGGCCCAGGATCTCGCGCAGATAGATCGACTGGCCGAGATGGGTCCCGTGGCCGCCGACGAGCAGGATGGCTTCGCCCTCGGCCTTGAAGGCGAGGGTCGCCATCTTCGCGAGATCGGGCAGGAGGCCGACGCCGCCGATGGCCGGCGTGGGCAGTATGGCCTGGCCGTTGGTCTCGTTATAGAGGGAGACGTTGCCGGAGACGATCGGGAAATCGAGCGCCCGGCAGGCCACGCCGATGCCTTCGACGGCCTTGACGAAGGTGCCCATGATCTCGGGGCGCTCTGGGTTGCCGAAATTGAGGTTGTCGGTGACGGCGATGGGATCGGCGCCCACCGCGGTCAGGTTGCGCCAGCATTCGGCGACCGCCTGCTTGCCGCCCTCGAAAGGATCGGCCTCGACATAGCGGGGCGTGACGTCGGTCGACACGGCAAGCCCCTTGGAGGTGCCCTCGATGCGGACGACGCCGGCATCGCCGCCCGGAATCTGCGCCGAGTTCGACTGGATCAGATGGTCGTACTGCTCCCACACCCAGCGCCGCGACGACATGTCGGGCGAGCCCAGGAGCTCGAGGATCGCCGCCTTGAGGTCGCCCGGCGCCGGGATGTCGCCGGCGGCGATGGCGGCCGGCGGCGTGGGCGCCACCCAAGGCCGGTCATATTCGGGCGCCTCATCGCCCAGCTCCTTGATCGGCAGGTCGGCCTTGACCTCGCCCTCATGCCTGACGACGAAGCGAAGCGTCGCTGTGGTGCGGCCCACGATGGCGAAATCGAGCCCCCATTTGCGGAAGATCGCCTCGGCCTCCTTCTCCTTTTCCGGGCGCAGCACCATCAGCATGCGCTCCTGCGATTCCGACAGCATCATCTCATAGGCGGTCATACCGTCCTCGCGGCACGGCACCTTGTCGAGATCGAGCTCGATGCCGAGATCGCCCTTGGCCCCCATCTCGACGGCGGAGCAGGTGAGGCCGGCGGCCCCCATGTCCTGGATGGCGATGACGGCGCCCGAGGCCATGAGCTCCAGGCAGGCCTCGAGCAGGCATTTCTCCGTGAACGGATCACCGACCTGGACGGTGGGGCGCTTCTCTTCCGCCCTGTCGTCGAACTCGGCCGAGGCCATGGTGGCGCCGTGAATGCCGTCGCGCCCGGTCTTGGCGCCGAGATAGACGACCGGCAGGCCCACGCCTTCGGCTCGAGAATAGAAGATCCTGTCGGCATCGGCGAGGCCGACCGCCATGGCGTTGACCAGGATGTTGCCGTTGTAGCGCGGATGGAAGTTCACCTCGCCGCCGAGCGTCGGCACGCCGAAGGAATTGCCGTAGCCGCCGATGCCGGCGACCACGCCCGCGACGAGATGCCGGGTCCTCGGATGATCGGGACTGCCGAAGCGCAGGGCGTTGAGTGCCGCGACCGGGCGGGCACCCATGGTGAAGACGTCGCGCAGGATGCCGCCGACCCCGGTGGCGGCGCCCTGATAGGGCTCGATGAAGGAGGGGTGGTTGTGGCTCTCCATCTTGAAGACGACGGCCTGGCCGTCGCCGATATCGACGACGCCGGCATTCTCGCCCGGGCCCTGGATGACCCCGGGCCCCGTGGTCGGCAGCGTCTTCAACCATTTCTTCGACGACTTGTAGGAGCAATGCTCGTTCCACATCGCCGAAACGATGCCGAGCTCGGTGATGGTCGGGTCGCGGCCGATGAGCTTGCGGAAGCGTTCGTATTCATCGGGCTTCAGCCCGTGCCGGGCGACGAGCTCGGGCGTGATCTTGATGTCGTCGGGACTCATGGTTTCGCTGCTCGGGACTCAACGGGGAATAATTTCGAGAACAGGGAATAACAGGGAATAACAGGGAAAAAACAGGGAATTTGCCGCGTGCTCCGATTAGGGCGAATCCCCCGCGAATTTTTCCACGATGAAAAAATCGGCCCCTGAACGACAGACGCCCGCAAGCTTGGCTCGCGGGCGCACATCATCCGATCCTGGAAATTCCCAAGTATCACAATTGTTGCGTGAAGTCAAGATTTTATCGAGCCCGTCAAATCATAAGGCTGCGGAACGGCGGCCCAAGCGGCGGTCGATCGTGAGGAAGGCGATCCCCAGGAGAAGGAACAGCACGAAGATGAAGCCGGTATTGCGCAGCGCCGTGGGATAGCCGAGCTCCGCCGCATTCATGACCGGATTAGGGATACTCGCCGGTCAGAGCGCCCCGGACCAGGACATGGAGCGCGTAGCAGAAGGGGAGGGCCATCCAGCGGGGCAGATCGGCCAGGGACGCGCCGCCCTTGGGCACGAAGAAGATCCAATGGATCAGGACCAGGGCCGGCATGACATAATGGAGCAGAAGATCGAGAAGGCGCATCAGGCCTTCCGGCGCCCAGAGCGCCTCGAGGATGGCGATGTAGATCACGGCGACGACCAGCATGTAGAGCGTGACGGCCGTCTGAACCCCGGCCGAGCGGAAGAATGCGAAAGGCCGCGAAGCGCCGTCAAAGGCGCTCGCCGCGAGACAGAGAACCGCCAGGACGTTGCTCAGGATGGTGAAGAAGCTGAAGAAGAAGACCAGAGAGCCCCAGACGCCGCGCCCGGCCGCCATGGACAGGGACATGGTCACGTAGAACTGGGTGACGAGCGCCGCCGCGCCAAGACCGCAGCCGGCCAGGGCGAGATATCTGCCGAACGAGGGCTTCATGGCCTATGTCCCGACCGCGCGCTTCCACGCCGCGGTCGCTGAGATCCGCTCCCACCACCGGGCGACGCGCGGAAAGCCCGAGACCAGATCGCGGCCCTCTCCGGTCGCGAGGAAATAGCCGAAGACCGGCGCGGCGTGAAAGTCGGCAAGGGTGGGGAATTCGTCGGCCAGGAAGGCCTGGCGGCCCATCAGATGATGCAGCGCCTGCAGGTAGGTGCGGGCCCGCGGCAGGGCAGCCGCGACCCGGGCCTCGTCGGTGGCCTTGCCTTTCGAGGGGTTCCCGACGCGCTCGACATAGACGTCCCAGACCAGCGGGCGGTAGGCGTAGGAATCGGTCATCGACATGATCTGCGTCATGCGGGCGCGGCTTTCGGCCTGGACGGGCTGCAGCGCCGGACCCACGAACGCCTCGTCGACATAGCGGTTGATCGCCGCCGTCTCATAGAGGACGAAGTCGCCGTGGCGGAGCGCCGGGATGCGCAGGAAAGGGTGCAGCCTGCGATAGGCGTCGAGGTCGGCGCCGGCCGAGAATATGTCGACGGGCTCGAGCGCGTAGCCGACGCCCTTGGCCTCGAGCGCCATCAGCACGGCGCGCACATAGACGCTGTAGCGGGCTCCGAAAAGGGTGACCTCGGCGCTCACGCGGCGAGCAGGCTTTCGAAGAGCGGCCGGCAATCGCTGCCGCCGTGGAGGGGCTCGATCATGTTCTCGGGATGCGGCATCATGCCGATGACGTTGCCGACCTCGTTCACGATGCCGGCGATGTCGTTTGTCGCACCGTTGGGATTGGTCGCCTCGGCGTAGCGGAAGACGATGCGGTTCTCCTCCTCGAGCGCCTTCAACGTCCCTGCGTCGCAGACATAGTTGCCTTCGCCATGGGCGACCGGGCAGCGCACGACGTCGCCCTGCTTCATGCGGTTGGTGAAGAAGGTGCGCGTGTTCTCCACCTTGAGCTTCACTTCGCGGCAGACGAATCTGAGGCCGGAATTGCGCAACAGCGCGCCCGGCAGGAGGCCGGCCTCGGTCAGGATCTGGAAGCCGTTGCACACGCCCAGGACCTTCAGCCCCTTCGCCGCCCCGGCGCGCACCTCGGCCATGATCGGCGAGCGCGCGGCGATGGCGCCGCAGCGCAGATAGTCGCCATAGGAGAAGCCGCCCGGCAGGGCGACGAGATCGACCCTGGGGAGCGTCGTCTCGGTGTGCCAGACGATGACCGGCCTCACGCCGGTGACGGCTTCGAGGGCACGCGCCATGTCGCGCTCGCGGTTGATGCCGGGAAAGAGGATGACGGCCGATCTCATGGCGGTTGCGTTCTAGCCTTGCTGCCGGAAAGCCGCTGAATAGCGGGATTCATGTCTGTGAAAAAGCCTCTTTCGGAGACTTGTCCTCTTTTACATATGGGTGTATGTAAATCATATGGCGCATATCAGCATTCGCGACCTGCAGAAGCTCTCCGGAGAGAAGATCCAGGCCCTGCCCGGACCGACGGCGGTGAAGTCCGGCGACCGGACCGTAGGGTTGCTGATCCCTCTCAAGGCCGCCGATCCCGATCGGATGGCCGCCATTCTCATGCGCGCCGAAGCCTTGGCCAAGGGACGCGATCATGCCGCGGATGATGCCGCGCTGGCACAGTTCGGCGATGTCGATCCCGTCAATTGGTCGGTGGAGGCGGTACGCGCGCTCATGGCAGAGCACTCCAAGAAGTGAAGGCGCCCACCCCAACGATCGTGCTGGATGCGGCGATATTTGTGGCGGCTGCCCGGGGCAGGAGTTCCGGCGCGATCATCGAGGCACAGCGCAATGCCGTGCTTGTGACTACCGACCGGGTCGTCCAGGAGGCACGCCGGCGTATCGAGCTCGGTTTGAAGCGGCCGGAGCTGTTGGCCATCATCGACGCGCTGACCAACGCGATGACTGTCGTGCCCGTCGCCACGCTGACTCCATTGATGGCTCGCAGCGAAACCTCGCTGCGCGAAGCCGTTGCGAGCCGCAACGGGTCGACCAAGGACGCTCATGTGCTCGCGCTGGCCTGGGACGCCGATGCCGATATCTGGACGACCGACCGTGATTTCGCCGGCACGGGGGTCGCCACATGGTCGACGCCCAATCTCATGCGCAGACTCGCCGAGGCCGTCAGTGATCGGGCCTCCTAGGCGAGCTCGATCTCGTAATTCTCGATGACGGTGTTGGCGAGAAGCCTGCGGCAGATCTCGTCGAGCTCGGCCCTGGCCTTCGACCTGTCCGCGCTCTCGAGGTCGATCTCGAAATACTTGCCCTGGCGCACATGCCCGATGCCGGTGAAGCCGAGAGAGCCGAGCGCGCCCTCGATCGCCTTGCCCTGCGGGTCGAGCACGCCGTTCTTCAACGTGACCTTGATCCTGGCTTTCATGGCTCCTCGCACATCTCGTGCCGCCTTCCCCGCATGGGGAAGGACGATCAATCGCTCTTCACGAGCTGCGGACGGGACCGCTCGGGCTCGGCCAGCTCCGGCATGATCCCCAGGCGCCTGGCCACTTCCTGATAGGCCTCGACGAGGCCGCCCATGTCGCGGCGAAAACGGTCCTTGTCGAGCTTGTCCTGGGTCTTGATGTCCCACAGGCGGCAGGAATCCGGGCTGATCTCGTCGGCCAGCACGATGCGCATCATGTCGTTCTCATAGAGGCGGCCGAACTCGACCTTGAAATCGACCAGCTTGATGCCGATGCCGAGGAAGAGGCCGGACATGAAATCGTTGATGCGGATGGCGAGATGCATCATGTCGTCGATCTCCTGGGGCGTCGCCCAGTTGAACGCGGTGATGTGCTCTTCCGACACCATCGGATCGTTGAGCTCGTCCTTCTTGTAGTAGAATTCGATGATGGAGCGGGGAAGGGCGGTGCCTTCCTCGATGCCGAGGCGCTTGGCGAGGGAGCCCGCGGCGACATTGCGCACGACGACCTCGAGCGGGATGATCTCGACCTCGCGGACGAGCTGCTCGCGCATGTTGAGGCGCTTGAGGAAATGGGTCGGCAGGCCGAGCTCGTTGAGCCTCGAGAAGATCATCTCCGAGATGCGGTTGTTGAGCACGCCCTTGCCGTCGATGACGGCCTTCTTCTGGGCGTTGAAGGCGGTCGCGTCGTCCTTGTAGTGAACGATCAGGGTTCCGGGCTCGGGCCCTTCATACAGGATCTTGGCCTTGCCCTCGTAAATGCGGGTGCGCCTGGTGTTCATATTCACAATCCTCATCCAGAAAACCCCTGTTGCCCTCGCAAATTACGTCCGCAAGGGGGACCTGTGCCACCAATATCGAGAAGTTATGCGACTCAAAGTCTGCCGCCATGACTCCGAACATAGTGCCTGCGGGTGCGCCGCACAATGGACTGGAGCGCAGCCATCTAGCGCGGCCGGCACGGTTAATCAAGCGCGGTTGATTTGGGACCCCGCAGTCGCTATCTGATCCGCCACCGGCTTTTTTGAGGCCCAACTACCAGGGGAGAGAGCGGAATGACGACTTTCGACAAGCGCCAGGAAGGTTTCGAGCGGAAATTCGCCCTCGACGAGGAAATGAGGTTCCGGGCCAATGCGCGGCGCAACAGGCTCCTGGGGCAATGGGCCGCGGAAAAGCTGGGTCTCAGCGGCACCGAGGCGGAAGTCTATGCCAAATCGGTGGTCGCCGCGGATTTCGAGGAGGCCGGCGACGACGACGTGTTCCGCAAGGTCCGCAAGGATTTCGACGCCAAGGGCGTCGAGCAGTCCGACCACCAGATCCGCCGCACGATGGACGAGCTCCTCGGCAAGGCGATCCAGCAGCTGCAAGCCGAAGCCTGAGGCCCCGGATCGGGACATCATGAGCGTCGATCTGAGAGCGCGGCTCGCCAGGCCGGAACCCTTCTATTTCAGCTGGATGACCCTGCCGGGCGCAATTGTCGCAGGGCAGGTGGCGAGGCTTCCCTACGAGGCCGTATGCATCGACATGCAGCACGGCCTCGCGGGCTTCACCGACGTGGCCGCCATGTCGCCAGCGATCACGGCCGCGGGGAAGCCGCTCGTCCTGCGCATCCTGTGGAACGATCCGGGCCTCGTCGGCCAGGCTCTCGACGCCGGGGCGTCCGCGGTCATAGCACCCATGGTCAATACGCCGGCCCAGGCCCAGGCGCTGGTCAAGGCGGCGAAATATGCGCCCGCCGGCATGCGCAGCTGGGGCGGCTATGCCGCCGTCCAGGCGGCGGGCCTGGTGCCGGGCGACTATCTGAAGGAAGCCAACCGCCGGACCCTCGTCTTCGCCATGATCGAGACCGAGGAGGCGCTCGGCAATCTCGACCGGATCGCCGCCACGCCGGGTCTCGACGGCCTGTTCGTCGGCCCCAACGACCTGTCGATCTCGCTGGGCTTCGGCCTGGGCAAGGACCTCAGGATCCCCAAGCTCGAAGCGGCGATCAAGTCGGTCGCCGCCGCCGCCCGGAAGAACGCGTTGGTGGCCGGCGCCTTCGGCGGCACGCCCGAGAACTGCGCCTTCTTCGCCGGACACGGCTTCACCTTCATCGCCGCGGCCACCGACGTCGGCCTCCTGACGGCCGGCGCCAAGGCGATGCAGGACCAGCTCGGGCGTATTTGACGGCCTTCCGAATAATGTCCAAACTCGTCCTTTTGATGTGTCGAGCACGTTAAGTCACGCCGGCAAGAGAGCCACCCATGGACCAGATGACCCCCCTGACCGCCAGGCGCGACGAGATCCTGGACCGCATCGTCGACATCTGCCTGAGCGCCGGTCCGATCGCGGCGCAGACCGACAAGTATTTCACCAACACCTCGCGCATCGTGAAGGCCAACGGCGATTCCGAGGTGACCTTCGCGGTCTTCATGCGCCGGCGCGTCGTGGCGGCGCTCGAGCCCACCATCCGCGTCGTCAACCGCCTGGTGCCGAGCGCGAAGGTGAGGCGCTTCTTCGACGAGGGCGATCTGGTGCCCTCGGAGATGAAGCTGATGGAGATCACCGGCTCCATGGCGCAGCTCTCCGAAATCGAGACGCTGCTGCTGCAGAAGACCGGCTTTCCCTGCGTGTCGGCCAACAACGCCTATGAGATGTGCCGCGCCATACCGAGCGCCGGCTTCATGGACATGCATGCGCGCCATGCGAGCGGCGCCGAGATGAACATCCTCGCCGCCTATGGCGCGGCGATCGGCAGCGAAGCGGCGCGGCGCGCCGATCCCAAGGTCAAAGGCTTCATCGGCTCGTCGCAGGATCTGACGGCCCCCCTGTTCGGCGCCGAGGCCGGGATGGGCACGATGCCGCACGCGCTCGTCGGCTATACCGGCGGGGACGTGCTGGACGCGATGAAGCTCTTCAACGCGACGATCCCGGAAGCCGCGACGCTCGTGGCGCTCGTCGACTATACGGGCGAGGAGATCACCGACGCGCTGCGCTGCGCCAAGTGGTTCTATGACGAGGAAAAACTGCATCTCAGGGGCAAGAGCTTCGGGATCAGGATCGACACGCATGGCGGACGCTTCGCCGAGGGCCTCGATTACGAGAAGTCGGTCGAGCGGGTGGGGCAGTGGCTCGGCGTCTCGGGCGAATACAACATCGTCGAGCAGGTCCTGGGCGGACGCGCCTTCCAGCTCGATCCCGGCAACATCCTGGTCGACAAGGTGCGCCGCATCCTGTTCGGCAAGGGCGTGTCGGTCGCCTCGATCATCCATGCCCGTCTCGCCTTGGACGAGGCCGGCTACCGGGACGCCCAGATCGTTGGCTCCTCCGGCTTCGATCCGCAGAAGTGCCAGGTGATGGGCGCGGCCAAGGCGCCGCTCGATATCGTCGGCACCGGAAGCTTCCTGCCGGCCACCCTTTCCGAGACCTATGCCACCGCCGACATCATCGCCTATGACGGCACGCGGCGGGTCAAGGTCGGCCGGGAATTCCTGTTCGACTGATTGCCGGCGGACGCGCGGCCCAAGACCGGATTCCCGCCCGCGTCTTAAACATATACCCGCAGATTTGATGCATTCCGCATGGTTATGGCTTAGGAATAATCACGCCGACGTGAAGGATAGGCCTGTTGAAGACTATGGCCTGGTTATGCTTTCCTATCACGGCTGAGATTGTCGAGGGTTGGTACCATGCGTAACGGATTTCTCCGCAAGGCGGTGCTCCTTGCCGCCGCAGGCCTCCTGAGCCTGCTCATGACAGCGGCCGCCGAGGCCAAGGTCGCGATCAGGATCGACATATCCCGCCAGACCATGTCGGTCATGGTCGATGGCTGGCATTATGCGGACTGGCGCGTGTCGACGGCCCGGAGAGGCTACTGGACGCCGCGCGGCGCCTTCCGGCCGTATATGCTGAAGCGCATGCATTACTCGCGCAAATACGACAACTCGCCCATGCCGTATTCGATCTTCTTCAAGGGCGGCTATGCCATTCACGGCACCGGCCATGTGCGCTCCCTCGGCCGCCCGGCCTCGCATGGCTGCATCCGCCTGGCGACCGGCAACGCGGCCAAGCTCTACAGGCTCGTGCGCCAGCACGGAAAGGGCGGCACCCGCATCGTCATCGTCAACTGAGCCGCCGCGGCTCACGGCCGGCCGAAGACCCGCTTGAAGATCGTGTCGACCTGCCTTGTGTGATAGCCGAGATCGAACAGCTCGGCGAGCTCGGCTTTCGACAGTCTGGCCGTCACGTCCCTGTCGGCCTGCAGCAGAGCGAGGAAATCGCCTTCGCCGCGCCAGACCGGCATGGCATTGCGCTGGACGGCGGCATAGGCCGCTTCGCGCGCCATGCCCTTCCGGGTCAGGGCCAGCAGCACGCGCTGCGAGTGGATGAGGCCGCCGAGCCGGTCGAGGTTCCTCTTCATGTTGTCCGGATGGACGACGAGCCCGTCGACGAGCCCGGCGAGCCGGCGCAGGGCGAAATCGAGATGCACCGTCGCATCGGGCGCGATGCCGCGCTCGACGGAGGAATGCGAGATGTCGCGTTCATGCCACAGGGCCACGTTCTCGAGCGCCGGCACCGCCGCCGAGCGCACCAGGCGGGCGAGGCCGGTCAGATTCTCCGACAGGACCGGGTTGCGCTTGTGCGGCATGGCGGACGAACCCTTCTGGCCCGGCGAGAAGAACTCCTCCGCCTCCAGCACCTCGGTGCGCTGGAGATGGCGGATCTCCGTCGCCAGGCGCTCGATCGAGCTCGCGATCACGGCGAGCACCGAGAAGAACATGGCATGGCGGTCGCGCGGGATGACCTGGGTCGAGACCGGCTCCGGCGTGAGCCCCATCTTCCGGGCCACGTGCTCCTCGACGCGCGGATCGATATTGGCGAAAGTGCCGACGGCGCCCGAGATGGCGCAGGTCGCGACGTCCTTGCGGGCATAGGCCAGGCGCTCCTTGGCGCGCGAGAATTCGGCATGGGCGAAAGCGAGCTTGACGCCGAAGGTCGTGGGCTCGGCATGGATGCCGTGGCTCCGGCCGATGGTGAGCGTGTCCTTGTGCTCGTAGGCCCGGCGCTCGAGGGCGGTCAGGAGGTCGTCGAGGTCGGCCAGGAGGATGTCGGCGGCGCGGCAGAGCTGGACATTGAGGCAGGTGTCGAGCACGTCGGAGGAGGTCATGCCCTGATGCACGAAGCGCGCCTCGGGGCCGACGATCTCGGCCAGATGGGTCAGGAAGGCGATGACGTCGTGCCTGGTCTCGCGCTCGATCTCGTCGATCCGGGCGACGTCGAAGTCGGCATCCTTGCCTTTGGCCCAGATGGTTTCGGCCGCCGATCGGGGAATGACGCCAAGCTCGGCCATGGCGTCCGCCGCATGGGCCTCGATCTCGAACCAGATGCGGAAGCGGGTCTGGGGATCCCAGATCGAGGCCATTTCGGGGCGGGTATAGCGCGGAATCATATGGGGCGTCTGGCTGCTTCGGGTTCGAGGGCGGTCTAACAGATTTGGGCGAAAAGCGCGACACGAGGGACGGCGATAAGCCAAATAATTTCGCGGCGCCTCCAAGCTTTTGCCATCGGCGCCCGTCAAAGCTTCCTGAAAGATGAGTGCGAGCGACCTCGATCTCGTCCGGCTTGCGCAGGACGGCGACCGTGCCGCGTTCCGGCTTCTGCTGGAGCGGCATTACGGCATGCTTTTCCGGGTCGCCTACCGCTTCCTGGGCAGCCGGACCGAGGCCGAGGACGCGGCACAGGAGATGGCCATGACGCTGGCGCAGAAGATCGGCGGGTTCGCCGGCCGCAGCCGGTTCTCGACCTGGGCGTACCAGATCGCCCTCAACCATTGCCGCGACCACGCCCGGCGGCGCAAGAGCCTGGCGCGGGTGCAGGCCTCCTTCATCGAGGTCGACGCGCACAGGAGCGCCGACTGGGCCGACAGCGACCGGCGGGTGCGCTGGCTCTATCAGGCGATCGGCCGGCTCAAGCCCGACCTCAGAGAGACGGCGCTCCTCGTGCTCGCCGAGGACCTGAGCCATGCCGAGGCGGGCGAAGTGCTGGGCGTCAAGGCGGCGACCGTGTCCTGGCGCATGCATGAGGTGCGCCGGCATCTGAGCCAGATGGCGATGACAAACGATGACTGACGAATTCGACGAACTGAAAGCGCGATTGCGCGCCGACGCCGTGCCGGGCCCGCGACAGGAGGCAAGAGCCGCCGGCATCGCCAGGGCGATGGGCCGCTATGACGAAATTTTTTCCCGGCGCTCCCAAGGAAAGGCGGGGAGCGGACGTCTCATCGAGCGGGTGAGGGGCCTCATTCCCGGGAGCACAAGAATGCATGGATTGAAACTGAGCCATGGGCTGATGGCCGGCGCGAGCCTTGCGGTCATCAGCCTGGCCGTCGTCAACAGCGGCCTCCTGCGCGAGGCGCAGAATATTCCCGTCACCACATCGCCGGACCAGGACGAAGCGACGGCCGGGCGCAAGCAGGCCGAGCCCGGGGCCGATGCCGCCAAGCCGGAAGAAAGCGAAGCCGACAGGACGGCGCAACCGGCGCCGCTGCCCACCCTCGAGCTGCGGGCGAAGTTGGCGCCCCGGGCAAGATCGCAGAGCGGTGTCCTGAGCCTGCAAGAAAGTGCTGCCACCCCCATCCTGCCCGGCGACCAGGCCGACCGCCATTACCGCGACCAGGGCCGGGACAAATTCACCGACATCCAGACCAATCCGGTGAAGATCGCCAGGGACGAGCCGGTCTCGACCTTTTCGGCCGATGTCGATACGGCCTCCTACAGCTTCGTGCGCGGCTCGCTCAACCAGAACGTCCTGCCGCAGAAGGACGCGGTGCGCGTCGAGGAGATGATCAACTACTTCCCCTATGACTATGCCGGGCCTGCCGACAGGTCGACGCCCTTCAAGGCCAACGTCTCGGTATTCCCGACGCCCTGGAACCCCGACACGAAGCTCATGCATATCGGCATCAAGGGCTTCTCGCTCAACGGCCAGGAAAGGCCCAGGTCCAACCTCGTCTTTCTGATCGACACGTCGGGGTCGATGGATGCCCCCGACAAGCTGCCGCTGCTGCGGAATGCGATGAAGATGCTGGTCGAGACGCTGGGGCCCGAGGATACCGTCGCGATCGTCACCTATGCCGGCAGCGCCGGGACCGTGCTCGAGCCGACCAAGGCCAGGGACAAGGCCAGGATCGCCGGCGCCCTCGACCGGCTGACGGCGGGCGGATCGACCGCGGGCGCGGAGGGCATCCGCCAGGCCTACCAGCTCGCCGAGCAGGGCTTCGATGCATCCGGCATCAACCGCGTGATCCTCGCCACCGACGGCGATTTCAACGTCGGCATCACCGATCCGGAAGAGCTCAAGAGCTTCGTCGAGCGCAAGCGCGACACCGGCGTCACCCTCTCGGTGCTGGGCTTCGGACGCGGCAACTACAATGACGAGATGATGCAGACGCTGGCCCAGAACGGCAACGGCAATGCCGCCTATATCGACACGATCAACGAGGCGCGCAAGGTGCTGGTGGACGAGGCGAGCTCGACGCTCTTCACCATCGCGCAGGACGTGAAGATCCAGGTCGAGTTCAACCCCGACACGGTCTCGGAATACCGCCTCATCGGCTATGAGACGCGCCTGCTGAAGCGCGAGGACTTCAACAACGACAAGGTGGATGCCGGCGACATCGGCTCGGGCCACACGGTGACTGCGATCTACGAGATCACGCCGAGCGGCTCCAAGGCGAAGCTCAACGACGATCTGCGCTATGGACCGGGCGCGGCGCCGGCGAAGGCCGGAGCGGATGAATATGGTTTCGTGAAGATCCGCTACAAGCTGCCCGGCCAGGCGGACTCGAAGCTCATCACCGCGCCGGTCGAGATCGGCGTCGCCGCGACGACGGTGGAATCGGCGCCGCGGGAAGCGCGCTTCGCCGCGGCGGTGGCCGCTTTCGGCCAGCTCCTGCGCGGCGGGCGATATACGAAGTCCTATTCCTATGACGACGTGATCGCGCTGGCGCAAGGCGCCAAGGGCGACGACGCCTTCGGCTATCGCGCCGAGTTCATCAACCTGGTGCGGCTCGCCAAGACCGCGCAGGGGCTCGAGCCGCTCAAGCAGTAAACCGGCGCGCTCCGCCGGCGGCAAGGACGAAGCCCGCAAGAGGGGTGTTTCATGTCTCCGATCCTCGCTATGTTGCCCTCGAGGATCGGAGAATCTCATGACTCACTTCATGTGCATGCAGTGCGGAGTACAGTTTGCCGAGAGCGATGCGCCGCCGGCGTCATGCCCGATCTGCTCCGATCCGCGGCAATACATCCGCCTGGCCGGGCAGGCGTGGACGACGATCGAGGAGCTCGGCCGCGACCACGAGGTCGTCCTCAGGGACGAGGACGGCGTGCTCAGCATCGGGATCGAGCCGGCCTTCGCCATCGGCCAGCGCGCCCTTCTGGCGGAGACGCCCGACGGCAACGTGCTGTGGGACTGCGTGCCCTTGGTCAGCGACGCCGCGGTCGCCGCGCTCGAGGCGCGCGGCAAGGTCAAGGCCATCGCCATCTCGCATCCGCACTTCCATTCGGCGATCGTCGAGTGGAGCAGGACCCTGGGGGATATCCCGATCTATATCCATGCCGGCAACCGGCAATGGGTCATGCGGCCCGACCCCGCGATCGTCTTCTGGGAAGAGGAAACGAAAGCGATCCTGCCGGATGTGACGCTGATCCGCTGCGGCGGACATTTCGAAGGATCGTCGGTGTGCCACTGGAAGCGCAGGGACCGGCCGGGAGTCCTCCTGGCTGGCGATACGGTGCAGGTGGTGATGGACAGGAAGCATGTCAGCTTCATGTACTCCTATCCCAATCTCTGGCCGCTCAATGCCCGCGCGGTCGAGCGCATCGTCCGAGCTCTGGAGCCGTTCGACTACGGGCAGGTCTACAGCGCCTTCTGGAACATGCGCATCCTCGATGACGGCAAGGGAGCGGTGGCGCGGTCGGCCGAGCGCTATCTCGCGGCCATCGCGGATCAGGATCAGGGAAACGAAAAAGGCACGGCGATGAGCCGGCGGTCGAGACCCTCGAAGCCCGGCGTGTAGACGCCGATCAGCGCGACATTGCGGCCGCCGCCGGAAGAGCGATAGGCGATCACATCGGCGACGTCATAGCCGCGCGGGCAGTAGCGCGAGCCGGGGATGGCGTCGTCCCTGTAGACTTCCTTCGACACGCCACGGTCGTTGTCGGTGACGGTGAGGCTGAAGCCCATCTGCCGGCCGTCTTCGGCATGACAGCCCGCGGGCGCCGCGAAGGGCACAGGCTCCAGGCTCAGCGTATAGCGACTGGCGGCCTGGCTCGCGCGGCTCATGTAGAAAGGATCGAAGCTCAGGCGATGCCGGTCGGCCGAAGCCTGGGTCGGCGGCTGCGAGGCGAGGATCCGGCCGGGCTCGACCGTCCTGAATTGCGCGACGAGGGCTTGCGCCGCCCTGGCGGCCCTGGCGCGCGCGGCGCTGACCGGAGCGCCGTCGTCCTCGACTGTCTCGCGGAAGGGAGAACCCTTCACCCAGCGGTTGACGTCGAGGTCGACGATGAAGATCTCGGAAAAGGGAAAGCCCGACCCGTCCCGCACGCCATATTGCTCGAAGGCGAAATAGCGTCCGTCAGGAGAGAAACCGACGACGGCGCGCTCGGCATTGTCGGCTGCCCCGGCGGAAGTTGTGGCGACAATGAGGAAAGCCAGGAGAGCCGGAAGGCGCTGCATGACATCCCTCAGAACGCGCGGAAGGTTATGATGGTGTAGGTATCCCTGATTCCTTTGATCTTGTGCAGCCTTTCATTCACGAAATGGCCGATATCGGCCTCAGGCTCGAGATAGAACTTGGCCAGGAGGTCGTAATTGCCTGACGTGGAGTAGATCTCAGAGGCGATCTCGGCATCGGCGATGGCCGTCGCCACCTGGTACGCTTTGCCCAGCTCGCATTTAATCTGGACGAAATAGGCCTTCATCTGGCTCTCCCTTGATCCTCGGAACGATCCTTCCAGCCGAACGTTGGTCTGGTCAAGATGCCTTGTATCGGTGACGGGCCGATTTTGATCACGGGCATCCCGGGTCTCAGCAAAAAGAAAAGGAGGACCTTATCGTGTTCAGCATCAAAGCATTGGCCATGGCCACGGCCGTTTCGGCCGGCGTCGTCTTCGCCATGCCGGTGGCGAGCCAAGCCATGCCGCAGTCTGCACCAGTGAAGGTCGATACCGCGAAGAGCGGCAACGTCGTCGATGTCAGGCACAGGAAGTGGCACAAGCGGAAGTGGCGGCACGCCCGCTATTGCCGTTACGACGATGATGATTGGCGCTGCTACAGGCGGCACCGTCATGCCCGTTACTATCACCGCTATCGGTATTATGACGAGCCCTATTACGGCTATTACAGGCCGTACCGTCATCATGGGCCGGGGATCGGGCTGTACTTCAATATCGACTGACGGACTTCCCGCTCGAAAGGCCCGCATGGCAGCCATGCCATGCGGGCCTTTTTCTTTACTCCGTGAGATATCGACTGAACCCTTGCGGTTTCTTCCGGCCACGGACATCCATGCGGGTGGGCCGGGAGCGCTTCTGCCTTCGATTGGTCACAAGGCCTCCCTATCCTGACAAGCTTGCAACCGTAGAGGTCTTGTCGAGAGGAGGGACCTTATCGTGCCCAACATCAAATCACTGCTGATGGCCGCCGCCATTTCAGCCGGTGTTGCGCTGGCGATGCCGGCGGCGGGTGAGGCCATGCCCACCGCCGCGCCGGTGAAAATGCAGGCCGCCACGGACGGCAGCCTGGTTCAGGTCCACTACAAGAAGAAGTGGCGCAAGAAACACTGGCGCAAGAAACACTGGCACAGGAAGCATTGGCGCAAGAGCAGGTGGCACGAAAGCCGCAGGTGGCGCCATCATCATCACCGCTGGGCCAGATATTGCGACCCATGGGACGGCTGCTACCCCTATGGCGGCTACGGCTATCCCTATTATGGCGGATTCTACGGCCCGGGATTCTATGGTCCCGGCATCGGACTGTATTTCCGCATCGACTGATCCGGCGCTCGGCACCCGACGGCGGCAACCCGCATGGGCACGCCCTCCGCGGGTTCGCTCATTTCAGTATCTGCTCAGCTCGGCATCCTCGGCGAAGTCGCCGTCGTGCCAGCGGTACCAGACATATCTCGCATCCCTGACGTCGCCCTTGCGGTCGAGGGAGATCCGGCCGAGGACTGTCTTCAGGGCAGCGCCGCTCCTCAGCCATTCGGCAAGCTTCCTGTTGTCGGCCGCACCGCCCGCAGCGGCCACCGCCTGAGCATAGGCCTGGACCGCGGCATAGGCGTAGAGGGTCGCCCCCTCGGGATCGTAGCCGGCAGCCTTGAACCTCGCGACGACCTCGCGCGCCGCATCGAATTTCTGCGGGTCGGGCGCGAAGGTCATGATCGTGCCATCGCCGGCCGCGCCGGCGATGCGCCAGAAATCGTCGCTGGCGAAGGTGTCGGCGGCGACCATGAGCGCCGGCGAGCCCAGTTCGCGCAATTCGCGCAGGATGAGACCGCCTTCCGCAGGCGAGCCTCCGACATAGACAACGTCGACCGCCGCCCCGGCGAGGCGCGAGGCGAGGGGGGTGTAATCCTTGCCCCCGGGCGTATAGGCGTCGAGAAACGCCTCCTTCACTCCGGCGGCGTTCAGCGCGGTCCGGACGGCATCGGCAAGACCTTTGCCATAGACGGTCCCGTCATGGATGATGGCGATCCGCCTGTCCCGGTAGTCGCGGGCGATGACGTTGCCGGCGGCGACGCCCTGGGCGTCGTCGCGGCCGCAGACGCGCGCCACGTTCCAGCCGCCGTCATCGGTGAATTTCGGATTGGTGGAGGCGGGCGAGATCTGCAGGATGTCCGCCTGCTCGTAGATCTTCGAAGCCGGGATCGACGCGCCCGAGCAGAAATGCCCGGCGACGAACCTGACGCCGCGCGCCGCCATGTCGCCGGCGACGGCCGCCGCCTGTTTCGGGTCGCAGGCATCGTCGCCCACGTCCAGCACGAGCTTCTCGCCATCGACGCCGCCCGCGGCGTTGATGTCGGCGACGGCCAGTTCGGCGCCGCGGCGCAGTTGCTCGCCGAAAGCCGCATATTGGCCGGTCATGGGGCCGACGGTGGCGATCGGGATATCGGCACGGGCGGCGCCGGCGCCGAGGCAGACGGCAATCGCGGCGAGAAATGATGTGATGCTGTTCCGCATGAAGCCATCATGCTCCGTCAGCGCGATAAACGAAAACGCCCGCGCAGGCGAGTGCGCGGGCGCAGGAGTGTTTGCTCAGGTGCTATTGCAGCGACGAATCCTCGGCGTATTTGCCGTCGTGCCACTTGTACCACACATATTTCGCGTCCTTGACGTCGCCTTTCTCGTTGAGAGAGATGTCGCCAAGGACGGTCTTGAGCGTGTTGCCGGCACGCAGCCATTCAGCAAGCTTTTTGTTGTCGTCGGCGCTGCCCACCGCCTTCACCGCCTGTTCATAGGCCTGAACCGCGGCATAGGTGTAGAGCGTGTAGCCTTCCGGATTATAGCCGGAAGCCTTGAACTTCTCGACGATCTCCTTGGCCGACGGGAACTGCTGCGGATCCGGGGCAAAGGTGAAGATCATGCCTTCGCCGGCCGGTCCGGTGATGCTCCAGAACTCCTCGGTGTTGAACGCGTCGCCGCCGACCATCAGCGCCTGCGAGCCCTGCTCACGCAGCTGGCGGAGAATGAGGCCGCCTTCCGTGTGATAGCCGCCGATATAGACCACGTCGACCGCGGCTTCCTTGAGCTTCGACACGAGCGCCGTATAGTCCTTCTCGCCGGCGGTATAGGATTCGTTGATGACCTCCTTCACGCCGGCCGCGTTCAGCGACTTGCGCGTCTCGTCCGCCAGGCCTTTGCCATAGGCCGTCTTGTCGTCGATGATGGCGATCTTCTTGTCCTTGAAGTTCTTGGCCAGGAAGTTGCCGGCGACGACGCCCTGGGCATCGTCGCGTCCGCACATGCGCGCGACGTTCCAGCCGCCTTCTTCGGTGAATTTCGGGTTGGTCGAGGCGGGCGAGATCTGCAGGACGCCTTCCTCTTCATAAACCGAGGACGCCGGAATCGAGGAGCCGGAGCAGAAGTGGCCGTCGACGAACTTCACGCCCTTGGACGCCATCTGGTTGGCAACCGCAACGGCCTGTTTCGGGTCGCAGGCGTCGTCGCCCACTTCCAGGACCACTTTCTCGCCATTGATGCCGCCGGCCGCGTTGAGGTCGGCGACGGCCATCTCGGCGCCCTTTTTCATCTGCTCACCGAAGGCGGCATATTGCCCGGTGATCGGGCCAACCACGGCGATCGTGATGTCGGCCCAGGCCGTCGTGGCGGCGAGCGCCGTCGCGAAGCCTACGGCCAAGCCCGATAGTACAAGTTTCTTCATCTGGTTCTCCCTTGGGGTAACGACCTTGATCGGTCTTTCGGGGGTTGCACACCCCTTGAGCCCATCTTTGCTCAACTGGGTGCGATTGGAAAGGGCCATGCGAACCGGCATTCTCCCTTGATCCAAATTCATGGAGCTCCCTTGGCCCGCCAGGAAAAGGGGCTCGAACGCTCGTAAAGCCACGGATACTGGCGGACCATCTGTCTGACCCGGGCCATCCGGTAGCCCAGGCCGGCGCCGGCCATCAGGACCAGCGTGTCGGTTATAAAGTAATGCAGGCTCAGAAGGTCGCCATCGAACAGAGCATAGTGAAAGAAACGTAAAGCGAGGCCGAGCGGGACCATATAGAGGAGCGCGGTCTGCCAGGGACGCCATTTGGAGGCGAGCGCCCGGCCGGCCAGGAAGGCGGCACCGCCGCCGATCACGACCGTCATGATCAGGAAGATCCAGGGATTGTCCTCGACGAAGAGCGACATCGTCCGTTTCCTCAGTGGGCCCCGCCTTCGAGATAGGCGGCGCGGATTTCCGGGCTGGCGAGGAGGGCGGAACCCGTCCCCGACATGGTGATGCGGCCGTTCACCATCACATAGGCGCGATGGGCGAGCTTGAGGGCGTGGAAGGCGTTCTGCTCGACCAGGAAGACGGTCAGGCCCTGGCTGGCGTTGAGCTCGCGAATGACCTGGAAGATCTGCTTCACGATGAGCGGCGCCAGGCCGAGGGACGGCTCGTCGAGCAGGAGCAGGCGCGGCCGCGCCATCAAGGCCCTGGCGATGGCCAGCATCTGCTGCTCGCCCCCCGACAGCGTGCCGCCGCGCTGGGCCTGGCGCTTTTCGAGGATCGGAAAGATCTTGAAGGCGCGCTGAAGGTCCTCGTCGAAATGCCGGGGATCGCCGACCGCAGCTCCCATCTGCAGGTTCTCGAGGACCGTCATGCGCGGGAAGATGCGCCGGCCCTCCGGCGACTGGGCGATGCCGAGGCGGATGATCTCGTGCGTCGGGCTCCGGGTGATGTCCGTCCCGGCGAACTCGATCGCGCCGGCGCGGCAGCGCGGCGTGCCGCAGATGGTCATCATCAGGGTCGATTTGCCGGCGCCGTTCGATCCGATCAGGGTGACGATCTCGCCCTCGTTGACGTCGAGGTCGATGCCCTTGAGCGCCTGGATCTTGCCGTAAAAAGTCTCGACGCCGCGCACGGTGAGGAGGGGCTTGCTCATGAGCGGTCACCCTCGCCGGGCGGCGTTTCGTGCTCGGCGCGCGCGATCGCCTCGCTCACCAGCTCTTCGGCGGCACGCGGAGCTTCCTCCTCGTCGACGCCGAGATAGGCCCGGATCACCGCCGGGTCGACCTTCACCTCGGCCGGCGTGCCGTCGGCGATCTTCTGGCCGTAGTCGAGCACCACCACATGGTCGGATATCTCCATCACCACCTTCATGTCGTGCTCGATCAGAAGTATGCCGATGCCCTGGTCCTTGCGGATGGCCAAGAGCAGCCTGTTGAGGTCGTCCGACTCGCGCGGATTGAGACCGGCGGCCGGCTCGTCGAGGCACAGGAGCTTCGGCCCGGTGCACATGGCGCGGGCGATCTCGAGACGGCGCTGGTCGCCATAGGGAAGGTCGCCCGCCGGGTCGTCGGCGCGGTCGACGAGATGGATCTTCTCCAGCCAGTATTTGGATTTCTCGACCGCTTCGCGCTCGGCGCGGCGATAGTGGCCGGAGCCGACGATGCCGGCGACCGTATAGCCCGAAGCCCTCATCAGCGTGTTGTGCTGGGCGACGACCAGGTTCTCGAGCACGGTCATGCCGGCGAAAAGCCGGATGTTCTGGAAGGTGCGCGCCACCTTGGCCCGTTGCGAGATGCGGAAATCGTCCATGCGCTCGAGGATGAACTCCTTGCCGTCCTCATGACGCATCACGATCATGCCCTCCGTCGGCTTGTAGAAGCCGGTGAGGCAGTTGAAGACGGTGGTCTTGCCGGCGCCATTGGGACCGATGAGGGCGGTGATGTCGTTGCGTCCGACGACGAAGGAAAGGTCGTCGATGGCGACCAGGCCGCCGAAGCGCATGGTGAGATGTTCCACGCGCAGCACCGGATTGTCCTTCCAGCCCGCCATCTCAGCCATGACCCTGCGCCACGAGGTCGGCGGAGACCGCCTTCTTCTCCTTGAGATAGATCGAGGGGTCCCGCCTGGTGATGAGCCCGCGCGGCCGCCAGCGCATGATCAGCACCATGGCGATGCCGACCGCCAGCATGCGATATTGCGCGGGGTCGAACCCGACCGGCATGATCGCCTTGAGAAAAGCCATCTCGCGGAAGAGCTCGAAGGCGCCGATCACCACGACCGCCGCGATCACGACGCCGATCTGCGAGCCGAGACCGCCGAGCACGACGATGGCCAGGATGATGGCCGATTCCATGAAGACGAAGCTCTCCGGCGAGACGAAGCCTTGCCGGGTGGCGAAGAAGGACCCCGCGAAGCCGCCGAACATGGCGCCGATGGCGAAGGCGGTGAGCTTCGTGCTGGTGGTGTTGATGCCGAGGGAGCGGCAGGCGATCTCGTCCTCGCGCAACGCCTCCCAGGCCCGTCCCACCGGCAGCTTGCGCAAGCGCAGGGTGACGAAATTGGTGATGAGGGCCAAGGCGAGGATGACGTAGTAAAGGAAGATGATGCGCTGGAGCGAGGAATAGGTGAGCCCGAAGGTCGCGGCGAAGCCGTTCTCGTCGCTGGTGAAGGGGATGCCGAAGAAGCTCGGCCGGGGAATGTCGGTTATGCCGTTGGGCCCGTTGGTGAAGTCGTACCAGTTGACCAGGATGACGCGGATGATCTCGCCGAAGGCCAGGGTGACGATGGCCAGATAGTCGCCCCTGAGACGCAGCACCGGGAAACCGAGGATGATGCCCCACAGGGCGGCGAGGATGCCGGCGATCGGCAGCGCCAGCCAGAAGCTCCAGGGCGTGATTCCGTCGCCGAACCACAGCGGGAAATAGATGGTGGCGAGCAGCGCATAGGAATAGGCGCCGACGGCATAGAAGGCGACATAGCCCAGATCGAGAAGTCCGGCGAGCCCGACCACGATATTGAGGCCCCATCCCAGCATGACATAGGTCAGCATCAGGATGGCAAGATCGACGATGCGCCGGTCGACGCCGGGAATGAAGGGCAGGAGGATGGCGATGGCGAGGAGCGCCACGCCGACATACTTGCCGAAAGGCTCCATCGACTGGGCGAAGCTCGATTGCGCCGCCCTGCCGGCGGCCGTTTCGCCCGCCCCCCGGTAGACCAGCCACAGGCCGACGATAATGGCGAAGACGCCGAAGGCCACGAGCCAGGCCGGAAGGGCCTGATGGACCTGGGCGAGGAGGCCCAGCGGCGAGTCCATGTTGAACATGCCGAGGAGCAAGGCCGCGACGCCGGCGCCGGCCAGCTTCCAGCCGCCGCGCTTGATATGCTGCGGCGTCATCCAGGCGGGCCGGTTCCATATCAGGACATGCAGCGCCAGCCGCCCGGCCGCGATGACGGCGACGAGGACCGCCACGGTGAGCCAGCGCTGCTCGAGGATGAGGCCGCCTTGTCCCGCCTCCGCCTTGAGCCCGACGATGGGACCCAGGATCGCGAAAGCGATGAGCGCGGTGAGCGCGACATCGGCGAGGATCTTGCGGTGGTCGGGGGTGGAGCGGGCCGGTTCGGAGTGATCTGCTGTCACGGCGCCTTGTCCTTTTTTGTATTTGTGTCCTGCCAAGGCGACATCGTCAGACTTTCTCGACCTCCGGTTTGCCGAGAAGCCCCTGGGGCAGGAAGATGAGCACGACGGCAAGCATCGCGAAGGACGCGACATCCTTGTATTCGACGGTGAAATAGGCCGACCAGAACACCTCGATCAGCCCCATCACGAGGCCGCCGAGCATGGCGCCCGGGATCGAGCCGATGCCGCCCAGGACGGCGGCGGTGAAGGCCTTAATGCCGGCAAGGAAGCCGATATAGAAGTCGATCACGCCGTAGCGCAGGAAGAACATGAGGCCGGCGACGGCGGCGAGCGAGGCGCCCATGATGAAGGTGATCGAGATCGTCTTGTTGACGTCGATGCCGAGAAGCGAGGCCATCTTCATGTCCTGCTCGCAGGAGCGCTGGGCCCGCCCGAGCGAGGTGCGGGTGATGATGGCGGTGAACAACGCCATCAAGGCGAGCGTCGTCACGATGATGATGATCTGCATGGTCGAGAGGCGGACGATGAAATCGCCTTGCTCGGTCGTGTTGTGCATGAGCTCGACGCCGCCCGAGATCAGGGCCGGCATCGGCTTCGGCCGCCCGCCCTGGGCGATGCGGACGAACTCCTGGAGGACGATCGACATGCCGATGGCGGAGATGAGGGGCGCCAGCCGGAACGAGCCTCTGAGCGGGCGATAGGCGACGCGTTCGACCGTCCAGTTGTAGGCGGAGGCCAGGATCATCGCGATGGCGATGACGAGCAGCAGCGCCAGGAGGAGGAGGGCGAAGCTCGCCGAGGCGGTGAGGCCGATGGCCAGGATGGCGATCAGGGAGATGAAGGCGCCGACCATGAAAATATCGCCATGGGCGAAGTTGATCATGCCGATGATGCCGTAGACCATCGTATAGCCGATCGCGATCAGCCCGTAGATGGAACCGAGCGTAACGCCGTTTATGAGCTGCTCCAGGAAATATTCCAACGAGCCCCCCTGCCTTTGTCCTCACCCCGTGTTTTTGCTTTTTTCCGGCTTCTTTCCGGCCAGTTCAGCGTTCAATAGACGGATCATTCTGGAAAGACAAGCTGTTGCTCAAAAAACCGATGAAGGGCCATAACCGCGCCATCAATCCATGAAATATTTCGTTACGAAATACTTTCCCGAAACAACGTGCCGTCTGTCAGTAGTGATCCATCCGGCAAGTTTATATCATTTACATCCAACCCCAATCAGCCTATCTAGACGCCCATGTTGCGCCGCATCATATACTTCCTGCTGGTGATCGTGCTGCTCGGTGGACTGGGCGGCGCCATCGCGTGGTATGCCTTCGATTTCAAGCCGAAAATGATCGCCGGCTTCATCAAGGCGGCGCCCAAGCCGGTCGAGACGGTGTCGGCCGAGAAAGCCCGCCAGGACCAGTGGGAGCCGCAGATCAGGGCCATCGGCACGCTGACCGCCGTCAACGGCATCGAGATCGCGCCCCAGGTCGGCGGCGTGGTGAAGGAGCTGCTGTTCGATTCGGGCGACCTGGTGAAGAAGGGCCAGAAGCTCATCCAGCTCGACACCGCCACCGAAGAGGCCGATCTCAGGAATTTCCGGGTGCAGCTCGCCAATGCCGAAGTCGAGCTCGAGCGCCGCGAGAAGGTGTTCAAGAAGGGCTTCGCCTCCAAGTCCGATCTCGACGCGGCGCGGACGGCGCGCGACCAGCTTCTCGCCAACGTCCAGCGCGTCGAGGCGCTGATCGCGCAGAAATCCATCTATGCGCCCTGGGACGGCAGGCTCGGCCTCAGGGACGTCGCGGTCGGCAAATATGTGGCGCCCGGGCAGAACATCGTGTGGATGCAGAGCGTCGATCCGATCTATGCCGACTTCACGGTGACGGAAGCCGATTTCGGCAAGATCAGGATCGGCCAGGAAATTGCGGCCAAGGTCGGCACCTATCCGGATGAAGCCTTCAAGGGCAAGGTCAAGACGACCGACGCGCGCGTCTCCGAATCGAGCCGCATGGTGACGGTCAGGGGCGAGATCGAGAACCCGCAGGGCCGCCTGATCCCGGGCATGTATGCCGATATCACCGTGGTCGCCGGGGCGCCGGCGCCCGTGGTCACCATACCGCGGACGGCGGTGACCTACTCGCTTTACGGCGACAGCGTCTTCGCCGTGATCGAGGCGAAGGATGCGGATCCCGATGCGAAGGAGCCGGACCTCGAGATCGAGCGGCGCTTCGTCAAGCTGGGCCAGACGCGCGACGGCAGGGTGAGCGTGATCGACGGCGTGAAGCCGGGCGATCAGGTGGTGACCGCCGGCCAGAACAAGATCGATCAGGGTTCGAAGGTCAAGATAGACAACTCGATCGCGCTCAACCTGACGGTTGACCGCACTACGCAGTAACGGGGCAACCCATGAGCTTCACCGACATCTTCGTTCGCCGCCCCGTGCTGGCGACGGTCGTAAGCCTTCTCATCCTGCTGGTCGGAGCCAATTCGGCGTGGAACCTGCCGGTCCGCCAGTTCCCCAAGGTCTCCGACACGACCATCACCATAACGACGACCTATCCCGGCGCCAACGCCGAGCAGATCAAGGGCTTCATCACCACGCCGATCCAGCAGGCGGTGGCGTCGACCGAGGGCATCGACACGCTGAAGTCGACCTCGGCGCAGAACGTCTCGACGATCACGATGAAGCTGAAGCTCGACGCCGACGGCGACCGGGCGCTGGCAGACGTTCTCTCCAAGGTCAACGAGGTGAAGAGCGTGCTGCCGGAGGAGTCCAAGGACCCGGTGGTGCAGCGTACCACCGGCACGCCCTATGCGCTCATGTATATCGGCTTCAATTCCAAGAACATGGCGCCGGCGCAGATCAGCGACTATCTCGACCGGGTGGTCAGGCCGCAGATCCAGGCGATCAACGGCGTGGCCGAAGCCGAGATCCTCGGCGGCTCGACCTTCGCCATGCGCGTGTGGCTCAATCCCGACAAGATGGCATCGCTCGGCATCACGCCGCTCGACGTCAACACGGCGCTGGCGCAGAACAACTTCACCACCGCGGCCGGCAGCGTGAAGGGCGACTTCACCCAGCAGAACATCAACGCCCAGACGTCGCTCGAGACGCCCGAGCAGTTCATGCAGCTCGTCGTCGCCGTCAAGGGCGACACGGTCATCAGGCTGGGACAGATCGCCACCGTCGATCTCGGGCCGCAGAACTTCGATTCGTCGTCGTCCTTCGACGGCCTCAAGGCGGTGTTCCTCGGCATCAACGCCACGCCCGACGCGAACCCGCTCTCGGTGATCTCGCAGGTGCGCGAAGAGTTCCCCAACATCCAGCGCCAGCTGCCGCAGGGGCTTACCGCGCAGATCGCCTTCGACGCCACGACCTTCATCAGCTCCTCGATCAAGGAGGTGAGCTGGACGCTGGCCGAGGCGGCCATGATCGTCGTCGTCGTCATCTTCCTGTTCCTCGGCAATGTGCGCTCGACGCTCATCCCGGTGGTCACCATCCCCCTGTCGCTGATCGGCGTCGCGACCGTGCTGCTGATGCTCGGCTACTCGATCAACCTGATGACGCTGCTCGCCTTCGTGCTGGCCATCGGCCTGGTGGTCGACGACGCCATCGTGGTGGTCGAGAACATCCACCGCCACATCGAGGACGGCATGACGCCGTTCCAGAGCGCGCTGCAAGGTGCGCGCGAGATCGCCGGCCCCGTCATGACGATGACGCTGACGCTGGCGGCGGTCTATGCGCCGATCGGGTTCACCTCCGGCCTCACCGGCGCGCTGTTCCGCGAATTCGCCTTCACGCTCGCCGGCGCGGTGTTCGTTTCAGGCATCATCGCGCTCACCCTGTCGCCCATGCTGTGCTCCAAGGTGTTCAAGCAGCATGAGGAGGAGGGCCGCTTCGGACGCATCATCGAGGGCATATTCGGCGGCATCAGGCGGTTCTACTCGCGCCGTCTCGAAGGGGCGATGAAGCAGCGTCCGGTCTTCGCCGTGATGCTGGTCATCATCGTCGCGATGTCGGGCATCCTCTATGCGGCGATCAACAAGGAGCTGGCGCCGGCCGAGGACCAGGGCGTGCTGTTCTCCTTCGTCAATGCGCCCGAGCACACCAATCTCGACTATCTGTCGACCTACACGGACCGCGCCACCGAGATCTTCATGAACGTGCCGGAAAGACAGAACGTCTTCACCATCAACGGCCTCGGCTCGACGCATGCCGCCTTCGTCGGCCTCATCCTCAAGCCGTGGGCCGAGCGCGAGCGCTCCGACACGATGATCATCGGCGAGCTGCAGGGCAAGCTCGCGGGGATCGCCGGCGTCAAGACCTTCGCCACCGCGCCGCCCGCCATTCCGATCGGCGCCGGCGAGATGCCGGTCGAGTTCGTGATCAAGTATCCCGGCGACTACACCAAGGTCGCGGAAGTGCTCAACCAGATCGACGCCGAAGCCAAGAAGAGCGGACTGTTCATCTTCACCAACACCGATCTCAGATTCGAATCGCCGCAGGCCGAGCTCATCATCGACAAGGACAAGGCCAATCAGCTCGGCGTCCGGATGAGCGACGTCGGCGCCACGCTCGCCATCCTGCTCGGCGGCAACAACGTCAACCGGGTCAACATCCAGGGGCGCTCCTATGAAGTGATCGCCCAGGTGCCGCGGGCGTTCCGCGGGTCGGCGGCGCGGCTGCTCGACTATCAGTTGCGCACCACGTCCGGCGACATGGTTCCGCTCGCCTCCTTCATCAGGCTCGACGAGACGGTGCAGCCCAACAGCCTCGCCACCTTCCAGCAGCTCAATTCGGCGACCTTCCAGGGCGTGCCGTTCCCCGGCCGCACGGTGGGCGAAGCGGTGGCCTTCCTCCAGCAGGAGGCCACCAAGTTCTTCCCGCAGGGCATGACCTACGACTTCCAGGGCGAGAGCCGGCAGTTCGTCACCGAAGGCAATGCGCTCGCCATCACCTTCCTGTTCGCGCTGGTCGTCATCTATCTCGTCCTCGCCGCCCAGTTCGAGAGCTTCCGCGATCCGTTCATCATCCTGATCGGCCTCCCGGCCTCGGTGTGCGGCGCGCTGTTCGTGCTCTTCATCATCGGCGAGGTGAACGGCTTCCTGCAGGGCCGGTCGCCGGTCAACCTGGGGTCCGGCACGATCAACATCTACACCCAGATCGGTCTCGTCACGCTGATCGGCCTCATCTCAAAGCACGGCATTCTCATGGTCGAGTTCGCCAACAAGCTTCAGGAGGAGCGGAACTACGAGAAGCTCGCCGCCATCAAGGAAGCCGCGGCGGTGCGCCTCAGGCCGATCCTGATGACGACGGCGGCCATGGTGATCGGCGTCGTCCCGCTGCTCATCGCCGACGGGGCCGGCGCCAAGAGCCGCTTCGACATCGGCCTCATCATCGCCGCCGGCATGACCATCGGCACCATGTTCACTCTGTTCATCACGCCCATCGTCTATACTTACATCGCGGCCGACCGGCGTCCCAAGGAAGCGCTTGCAGCGGGCGGGCCCGCGGGGCATGCTGGCCATGCGCCGGTCGCGGCGCAAGCGGCGAATGATCGTGATGATCGCGAGGCAGGCAAGGGCAAGAGGCAGCGCGAACGGCGTCAGCTGCCACCCGCGGAAGCGGCGGAATAACATCAGCAAGGTGCGGCTCGGATGAGCGAACCGCGTCGCCGGCCGGCCTTGGCGAGCTTCATCACGCGCTCGATCCAGGCGGTGGTGATCCTGGCCGCTGCCGCAGCGGCAGCGTTCGCCTATCTCATGTATCCGGCGTGGAGGTCCTATCCCGCCGCCGACTATCCGCCGGCGGCGACGGAGGCCGAAAGGAACCGCCAGGACCTCGACTATCTCGGCCGTCTTCCCGAGGTCGACCGAAGCTTCAGCAAGGAAAGGCGCCGGGCCTTCGAGCGCGCGCTCGAGCGGCTGATGCCGCTGTCCGGCGGTTTCGACAGGGCGAGGCTGACCCTCGAGGCGGCGCGTCTCACCGCGCTCGCCGACAATGCCCATACCAGCGTCCTCACCCAGCTCTCCGATACGACCTTCCGGTCGGCGCCGATCCGGCTCGGCCTGTTCAGCGACGGATTCTTCGTGGTCAAGGCGCGGGGCGACAATCGGGACCTCATCGGTGCTGAGCTCATGGCGGTGAACGAGCGTCCGGTCGATTCGGTCATCACGACGTTCCGCCCGTACATGGGCGGACCCCAGACGCTGCTCCGCCAGTTCATGCCGAGGCTGGTCATATCGCCCGAACTGCTGACCGCCGCAGGGCTCAATGGCAGCGCCGACAACGGCTATTACCGCTTCCGCCTGGCCAACGGCACGGTGATCGACCGCCTCCTGACCGCCGTCGACGGCGGGCCGGGGAAGGCGGACGGCTCCTATTGGCCGGTGCGCGATCTCAGCCCGGTCCCGACCGCGACCGACACGCCCGGCTGGTCGCACGTCCTCGACGCGGCGCCGCTCTATCTCTCCAGGCTCGACGAGAACTACTGGCACGCTTACGTGGATGACGGGCGGATCCTGTTCCTGCAGCTCAACCTGATGCGCGACCAGGGCCATCAGCGGCTCTCGGCCTATCTCGCCGGGATCCTCGACCTCATCCGGCGCAAGGAAACGAAGTTCGTGGTCGTCGACCTGCGCTACAACCGCGGCGGCGACTACACGCAAGCGGCGGATTTCTCGCGGGACCTCGCCGATGCGCTGCCGTCCGACGGGCGGATCTTCGTCCTGACCGGCGGCAACACCTTCTCGGCGGCGATCAGCATCGTGTCGCGCATCAGGTTCTTCGCCGGCGCGCGGGCCATCCAGGTGGGCGAGCCCATGGGCGACCGCGGCCAGTTCTGGGGCGAGGGCGGCACGGTCCTCCTGCCCAACTCGAAGATCGCGGTGCGCTACGCCACCGCCTATCACGATTGGGAGAACGGCTGCAGCCTGGAGCAGATCACCACCTGCTTCCTGTTCAACTACATCTATGGCGCAGCGCCAGGACCGCTCATCCCGCAGATCACCGGCAGCCCGCGCTTCGCCTATTATGCCTCGGGCCGGGACATGCTCATGGACGAGGTGATGAAGATCATCCGCTCGGCCGCGGTGGCGAGCGCATCGGGCAAGGCCGTCGGCCTGCCCGCCCGTCAGCAGAATTAGGGGACCGGATGCCCGACGCGCGATCGGCGAGCTGTGCCTGCGGAGCGCTCGGCGCCACCTGCGTCGGCGAGCCCGTGAAAGTGTCCTTGTGCCACTGCCTGGCCTGCCAGAGGCGGACCGGCAGCGTCTATGGCATCGCCGCCTTCTTCGAGCGCCGGCAGGTGCGCGTGGCGGGCCCGAGCAGAAGCTTTTCGCGGGCCTCGGATTCAGGCTTCCCGGTGACGTTCCATTTCTGCCCGGATTGCGGATCGACGGTCTTCTGGGAGCCGCGAAGGCTGCCTGATCTCATCGCCGTCGCGGTGGGCGCGTTCGCCGATCCCGGCTTTCCGGCGCCGAGCCAGGCCGTCCATGAAGACTGCCGGCACGCCTGGGTTCACCCGCTTATCGGGCGGTCAGCCGGGCAAGACCGCCGGTGAAGCGGTCCAGCCCCCTGGCGAGCTCTTCTTCGCCGGTGGCGAAGGAGAGCCTGATGCAGCTCGGATCGCCGAAGGCCGAGCCCGGGACGGTGGCGACGCCATTCTCTTCCAGGAGCCAGTCGCACAGGGTCTCGACGCGGTCCATGACATGGTTGCCGGCCTTGCGGCCCAGGAACGCGCCGATATCGGGAAAAGCGTAGAAGGTGGCGGGGATCGGCGCCAGGCGCACATCGGGAAGGCGGGCGAGGGCGGCCACGACCATGTCGCGGCGCGCCCGATAGCGCCGGCGCATATGCGCGACGTCGTCGCGGGGCGCCGAAAGCGCCGCCAGCGCCGCATGCTGGACGAAGGAATTGGCGCCGGCCGTGAAGCCGCTCTGCAGGCGCGCCATGGCCTGCGCCAGCGGTGCGGGACCCGCCGCATAGCCGAGCCGCCAGCCGGTCATGGCGAAGCTCTTGGAGAAGCCGTTCACCGTGACGGCGCGCTCGCGCATGCCGGGCAGCGCGGCGAAAGAGGTCATCTCGCCGTCGAACAGGATATATTCGTAGATCTCGTCGGAGAGCACCATCAGGCGAGGGTGGCTTTTCACCACTTCGGCAAGGGCCGAAAGCTCGGCGGCGCTCCATACGGCGCCGGTCGGGTTGCCGGGCGAGTTTAGGACGAGGAGCTTGGTCCGGCCGGTGAGGGCCGCGGCGATCCGTTCCGGCGGCGCCTTGAACTTCTCCTCGACGCCGGCCCTGACGATCACCGGGACGCCGCCGGCGAGCCGGACCGTGATCTCATAGGAGACCCAGTAGGGGGAAAGCAGGATCACCTCGTCGCCGGGCTCGATCAGGGCGAAGACGGCGTTGGCGATGGCCTGCTTGGCGCCATTGGCGACGACGATCTCGGAGGCCGCATAGTCGAGACCGTTCTCGTCCTTGAGCTTGCGCGCCAGCGCCTGGCGCAGGTCGGGGATGCCGGCGACCGGGGAATAATGCGTGAGGCCCTTTCTCATGGCTTCGCCGGCGGCCGCCTGGATATGCGCCGGCGTGTCGAAATCGGGCTCCCCCAAGGTGAGGCTCGCTATGTCCCGGCCCTGGGTTGTCCTGAGCTCGCGGGCCCGCTGCGACATGCGCACGATGGCGCCTTCGTCGGATCGGGAGGCACGGCGGGCGAGGAGGGGGGAGACGTCGAAGGAAGGCATGGCGGGCTCTATGCCATGCGGGCCGGCAGGCGTCGAGCGCCCCCGCAAAAATGTCACAGTTCGTGATTAGACGCTGCCGCCGCGCTTCCGTCAGGGCGTATTTGCTTAACCTCCTTCCGGTACAGAGGCCGGATCAGGGCCCCATCGCCGAGCTTGAGCCTCTCATGAAACCCACCCTGCCTTCCCTCCTTGGCCTCGCCGTCCTCCTCGCCGCCTGCGGCAAGGCGGGAAATGTCGACATCAACTCCGGCGCCCGCGAGGTCCAGACCCAGTCGCGCTCGGAGCCGATCTACTACAATGGCAGGCACTATGCGCTGAACTACACCTACAACGACTCGGCGAAGGTCTTCGACATGAAGGTCTCGGGCACCACGGCGGCGATGAAGTCCGACAGCGAGAAGGATGCCGTCAACATCGCCTCCTCGTCGCTCGGCTATTTCGCCTGCCCGGAAGGGCAGCGCGGGCGCCTGGTCGGCGCGCCGAAATTCAAAGGCGGGACATGGGCGCTGCAGGCGCGCTGCGGGTGAGCGGCGCTTCGCCCTTGTAGGGAGCGCCGCCGGCTGCTAGCACGGCGGCATCCTTCGGGTTTTCGGATGCTGGGGCGGTGGTCCGGTTCGTTCTTCTCCTGCTGATTCTGGGGACGGCGCTTTCCATGCCGGCCGGACCCGCGCCGGCCCAGGCGCCGCGGATCTGCCTGGACGACAGCGGCGAGGCCCTCGGCCAGTTCGCCAAATTCCATGAGCTGGCGACGCGAGACCTTCTCCAGTCGCGCTCCCTCTCGATCGAACCGCAGCGCTTCGACGATCTCGCCGGCGACGCGGAACGCTTCCTGGCCGGGAAGGAAGAAGGAACAGCACTCCTCGTCTATGCGTGGGACGACGACGATCTCTGTCTTTTCCTCTGGTCGCGCGCTCCGGCATTGCCCGGCCACCGCCTCTATGTCCGGCTGCCCGGCGCGAAGCAGAAGCTCCTCGGCGACGCCAGGCTGATCCGGGAGCTGGCCCAGGCGCAGGGGAACGCGGCCGGGCGGCTGCCGCGCAGGCGCGGCATGACCGCCTTCGACACCGTCGAGACGCCTTCCGGCGATATCGCGGCGGTCACCGCCGAGCTGTCGGCGCTGCTGTTCCCGCCCGAGCTTCACGACGCCCTGGCGGGCACCCGGCGGCTCGCCATCGTGCCGGTGGGGCCGATCGCGACGATACCCTTGTTCATGCTGAAGCCGCTCGGCGACGAACGGGTCGCGGCGGAGCTCTTCGCCATCAACATCCTGACCTTGATGGAGGACATTCAAGAGCCGGCATCGGCGGCGAAGCGCGGGCATTCGAACGTGCTGATCATGGGAAACCCCACGGCGCATGACGACGAATGGGACTTTCCCGACCTGCCGGGAGCCGAGGCGGAAGCGCGTTTCGCGCATTCCCTGTTCGGCGGCACGATGCTCACACGAAAGCAAGCCACGCTCGCCCGCTTCGAGGAGCTGGCGCCCGAGTCCGATCTCATCGTCCTCGCCGCGCATGGGGTGGCGGACGAGGCGAAGCCGCTCGACGGCGGCTTCCTCGCTTTGGCCGACCGCCGCCTGGCGCCGCGCCATATCCAGTCGCTCGCGCTCGACGGCCATCCGCTGGTCGTGCTCAGCGCGTGCCAGAGCGGTCTGGGGCGCTCTCTCGATGCCGGCGTCGTCGGCCTGGCGCGCGCCTTCCAGCTCGCCGGCGCCTCCAACACGGTGATGAGCCTGTGGAGCGTCGACGACGACGCGACGCGCTTTCTCATGGAGCATTTCTACGGGCTTCTCGCCGGGCATGAGCCGGCCCGGGCGCTGCAGCTCGCGACGCTGGCGACAAGGACGCGGTTTCCCCACCCCGGACAATGGGCGTCCTTCGCGGTTTTCGGCGGACCTGCGAGCCGGGCTCAGCCGAAGCGGCGGTCGAGCCAGTCGCGGGTGCGGAAATAGCGGCCGATCCAGGGCACGAACCAGGTGTTGCCGCCATAGAGCGGATGCGACGGGAAATCCTCCCCGTCGAAGGCGCAGATGCGGTTGACGCGTCCGGCGATCTTGCGTCCGGTCTGGAAGCCCAGATAGCTCAGCATCGCGACGCCCGAGCCGTTGCAGCCCAGCGCATAGTGCAGGCCCTCGAACCTGCCCATATGCGGCATCTCGTCGAGGGTGAAGGCGACATTGCCGGTCCAGGCATGGGTGATCTTCACGCCCTCGAGCTGCGGGTAGCGCTCGAGCATGAAGCGGTGGAGGATGGGCGCGGTCTCGACCGGGTCGGTCTGGCCGAACTTGGCGCGGCCGCCGAAGATGAGGCGCCTGCCGTCGGGCGACATGCGGTAATAGGTGAGCACGCGGCGGGTGTCGGCGATCGAGCGGTTCCTGGGCGAGAGCGAGCGGGCGACGTCGGGCGCCAGCTCCTCGGTCGCGATGATATAGGAGCCGACCGGCACCACGCGGCGCTTGAGCCCGGGCGTCACGTCGCCGGTATAGCCGTTGGTGGCGATGACGACGTCGCCGGCCTCGATCTCGCCGCGCGGCGTGGCGACGGTCCAGCCCGCAGCCGACCGGGCGAGTCCCGTCACCGGCGTCCCGGCGGCCACCGGAATATTCCGCCTGCGGACGATATCGAGGAGGCCCTTGTAGTAGAGGGCGGGGTGGATGTGGGCGGCGCGCTCGACGACCATCCCGCCCATATAGTAGTCGGAGCCGATCTCCTCGCGCTGATGCTCGCGCGGCACGAGATAGGCGCCCGATTGCGCGCTGGCGTTGAGAAGAGCGATCTTCTTCTCCATGGCGCGATAGTGGCTTCGGCACCAGGCGCCGAGGAAGTAGCCGGCCTTCGTCCAGTGGCAGGCGATCTTCTCGCGCTCGATCAGGGCCTCGACATGGCTGAAAGCCTCGGCCGCGTCGCCGAGATAGGGGACCGCCTCGTCGGGCGCCATGGGCTTCGCCAGATAGCGCTTGCCGACATTGACGCCGCCCGACACCATGCCGCCATTGCGCGTCGAGGCGCCGAAGCCCGGCTCATGGGCATCGAGGATCAGGCAGTCGATGCCGGCATCGGCGAGCGCCAGGGCCGCCGACAGCCCGGCATAGCCCGCCCCGACAATGGCGACCCGCACCTCGCGCGGCAGGTCGATGGCGGCGAGCGCCTCGGGCGCATAGGCCTCCCACCAGTAGGGAAGGGCCTTGAAGTCCGGATGGAATATCGCTGAAGACATGAAGATGCCCGGCGCCAGGAAGTGTCCACATTCTCACAGCGCCTTTATCCCAAGTCGGAACGAGCGCCAAGGGAGCTCTCAACAGCCCCGCCATCTGTAGATCACATCGCCGATGGCGAGCGGCTCGAAGACGAGATGAGCAACGGCGACGAAGCCGTGGCGCTCGTAGAGGCGGCGGGCGCCGGTATTCTGCTGCGCGCAGTGAAGCTCGATGCCGGACGGATAGAGCGACTTGGCGAAGTCGAGGCAGGCCGAGCCGATCCCCAGGCCCTGCCAGTGCGGCGCGACGAAGAGCCTGTCGATGAAGAACGGCTTCAGTGCAAGGATGCCGACGGCGGCGCCCGCCGCTTCCGGCACGAAGCATCGCTGACCTGCGGCGAAGGCTTCGCCGAGGCGCATGCGCGTCGTCGTGACGGAATGATCGTAGCCGAAACAGGCATAGGCCTGGCGGCAGGCGGCGTTGGCGGCCTCTGCCGCCGCGTCGAGATCGCGCGGCTCACAAGGGCGGATGCGGAACAGGTGGGCTTGGCGCATGGAGTGAGCTATAGGGACCGGCGAGTGTCACGACCAGGAAACAGTGCCCGCATGAAAAGGTTTCTCTTGAACGTCGCCTATGCGCTGATCGCGCTTCTCGTCATCTTCATGGGCGGGGCCTATGCGCTGCCGGGAGAGGCGGTCGTCGAGCGCCAGATCACCATCGCCGCGCCCCCGGGAAAGGTCTTCGGCATCGTCAGCGATCTCAGGCGGTTCAAGGAATTCTCGCCCTGGGCCGAGATCGATCCGAACCTCGACTACACTTTCGAGGGACCGGTGAAGGGCATCGGCCAGAAGATGTCCTGGGTCTCCGACAATCCGCAGCTCGGCTCGGGCTCCCAGACCGTGGTCGACTACCAGCCCAATGTGCGCTTCGCCACGACGCTCGATTTCGGCGAGATGGGCGACGCCATCACCTATTTCAATTTCGTGCCGGTGGCCGGCGACACGAAGGTCACCTGGGGGTTCAAGTCGCTGCTGCGCAACCCGCTCGAGCGCTGGATGGGGCTTCTGTTCGACCGCTGGATCGGCGCCGATTACGAGAAGGGCCTCGCCAAGCTGAAAGCGATCGCCGAGAAGCCCTGAAAGCAACGCGGCCCGGCCGCCCCCGGCCGGACCGCGCCTCCTGTCGCCACTTGTGCCGCCATTGATACGGCAGAGACATGTAAGGAGTTTCAATGCCGACACGGAAAATGGGCGGATTGCCGAAAGGGTCCGTTAAGATCCGGCGGCGGCCGGGCCGAGCAGCTCGGTGCGCGGGCCGCGCTCGAGATAGGTATTGAGCACGATGTAGGAACGCGTGCTGCGCACGCCCGGCGTGTCGTAGATCCGCTTCAGGAGGTGCTCCAGAGCGAGGGTTCCCTCGCAGCGGACCTTGAGGAGGATGCAGGTGTCGCCGGCGACCGAATGCAGTTCCTCGACCCGCGGGTCCTCGGTGATCCCCAGCATCTCGGGCGTCTTGCCCCAGCCCTCGGTCGCGACATGGACGAAAGCGAGCAGGGGGCAGCCGATCGCCTCGCCGTCGATCTCTATGGTGGTGCGGCGGATGGCGCCTTGCGCCTTCAGCTTCTTCACCCGCTCATAGACGGAAGGCGCTGAGAGGCCGAGCCTGCGACCGAGATCGCGGAAGGCGATCGCGGCGTCATCGGCCAGGATGGCTAACAGCTTTCGGTCGGTGGCATCCATGTCGGCTATTCCCGTGAACGAGGTTCGGCAGGCAAAAATAGGCGTTTTTCAGAAATACCATAACATGATATGTGACATATCAATAATTCCTTATCGATGTTAGTCGTCATGACCGCCATCCCCAGCGACCAGTCCGTTCAAGGCCATCTCCTCGTGCTGATGGCGGGAATCGCCGCCGTCGGCATCCAGGCCCTGATGCTGTCGCCGCTGATGCCGGACATCGCATATGCGCTCGACGCCGGTCCGGCCGAGGTCGGCATCGCATCCGGCGCCTATGGCGTGGGCGTGGCGGTCTCGGCCCTTCTCGCGGCACCGCGGCTCGGCCAGTGGCCGAAGCGGCGGGCGATCCAGATCGCCTTCGCCGTCATGGCGGCGGGCCTCGTCCTGTGCGCGGCGGCCTTCGACTGGCGGGTCCTGGTCGCCGGCCAGCTGGTCACCGGCCTTGCCGCCGGCGTCATCATTCCCGGCACCTATGCCCTGACCGCCGACCTGACACCCGACCATATGCGCTCGCGCGCCATGGGACGGGTGATCACCGACTGGTCGGTGGCGATGGTGGGGGGCATCCCCCTTGCCGCGCTGGTCGCCGACCTTCTCAGCTGGCGCGGGACCTTCATCATCGTCGCGGGGCTCGCCGCCGTCATGATCTTCGGCATCGGCCTCCTGCCGCTCGCCCGAGGCGCGGCGGCGTCACGGCCGGTGTCTTACGCCCGGGCGCTCGCGGTCAAAGGCATACCGCTCGTGCTGTTCGCGACCTTCGTGAACATGATCGCCTTCTATCAGGTCTATACGTTCATCGGCGACCATGTGCGCCACCTGCACGGCGCCGGCGCCTGGCTCGGCGGGCTTCTCGCCTGCTCCTATGGCGTGGGCTTCGGCCTGGCGGTGTTCCTGGACGGCTGGATCGATCGCATCGGACCGGCGCGGCTGATGGCGGCCTCGCTCCTCGCCCTCGGCGTCAACTACATCCTGCTGCCGCTGGCGACGCTCAATATCGTGACGGCGGTCGCCTATCCGCTGGTCTGGGGTCTGGTGCAGCATGTCGGCATGAACACGCTCGTCTCCTTTATCGGCGCCGCACCCCAGGCCGAGCGCTCGACGGCCATGGGGCTCTTCTCCTTCATCACCTATGTGGCGGTGGGATTGGGCGGTGCGGTCTATGGCAGCGTCTATGCGGCGCACGGCTTCTTCGCCAACACCATCGCCGCCACCGCGACCCTGTGGATCGGCGCCCTGGTGGTGTTCCTGCTGATGCCGAAGGTCAGGGCCGGAGCTTAGGCCGGCGTGTCACGACGAGATCGGTCGCAAGCGGCGGACGCTGGCGGACCACATCCGGAGACTGCCCGATCAGGCGCAACATCAACGCAAAGGGCGAGTGGGTCTATCACGCGCCATGGTCGAAGCGCTCTGGATATAAGGCCGCGAAAGGGTCGTCCTCCAGCGCAACCTGTAGCTGGAAGGAGATACACCGAAATGCCGTTGAAACGATCTGGAAAATGTCGAGGTTGAAGAGAAGCCGCTGGCCGCCGCAACAGTTGCAATCGAAGAGTCGGTGTGCAGCAGCAACTGGCGCGATCGGTTCAGACGAAGACTGAGAAAGTATTTTCCGGGAGAACAATTCAGATATTGCTGCGATAGATATTCCAGTTGTCTCCGTGAGATCTTCAGCGTTCGCGTCAGTTCGTCGATCTTTGGAGCCTGTTCGATCTGCTCATTCATTTTTCTTATGAGGCGTCCAAGAAGAGGATGTTGATCCCAAGGTTCCAGTTCAGCAAGGTGCCGCTGAGGAGTTGCAGGTGAACGGAAACCCGATGTCAGCATTTCGTTGCTGACGACGCGAGTTAGATCCGGGCCGAGGCGCTCGGTGATGAAAGCCATCATCATATCAAGCGATGCCGTGTGGCCTCCGCACGTCATCAAGTTGCGGTCGATGCTGTAAAGTTCCTCGGTGGCCCGTATCTCCGACCACTTTTCCAGGAACGCCGGCAGCATTTCCCAGTGAACCGATACCCTGCGATCCTTCACCAGGCCGGCTTCAGCCAGTAGCACGACACCGATGTCCACAGCGCAAAGGATGCTTCCATGGCGCTCAAACCGGCGAAATCCCTTAAAAAGTGCGTTTTTGACAACCCGCGGCTGGTCGTAAGAAGCCACCAGGCACGCCATGGATGGCCTCTGCACATCGGTGAGGGCGCGTTGCACCGTAATGACCAGGCCATTGCTTGCTTTGACGTCCTTTCCGTCGACGCTCGCAAAATAATGTTCGAATAAGCTGCTTCCACTGAGACGGTTGGCGGCTCTGAGAGGCTCGATCAACAGAAGCGCGGAAAGCAGGCTGGAGTTGGGAGTTACAACTACAGCCACCTCAAGCCTGTCGTTGTTTCGCATTTCCGATCCTCGACAAATCTGACGCCCCTTGCGCAAAGGGACACGCCAATTGCGCAAACGGCAAAGTGTTCAAGACAAGCCGCCACTAGCTTTCTTCGCAAGGGTTATCGCTTTGCGAGCGAAATGCAAATGCATCTGCCTCACTTGTCATCTCCCATCGGGATTCGCGGAAAGCGGTTCAAGAATCGGATTTTTTCGAGCGGACACCAGACGGTGCTCGTGAATGACGGGGTGCCCAACGAGGCGCTGGTCGCCTACCATGAAGCCAGGGCGCGCGGCGGAGTTGGACTGATCGTAGCCGAGATTGGCGCCGTTCACGAGACGGCTTTCTTCAGTACACACACCATAGAGGCTTACAGCGACCGCTGCATCGCGGGATATCGCAAGCTGGCAGACATGGCGCGTCGCTATGACTGCAGGATATTCGGTCAGCTTTTCCACCCTGGCAGAGAGGTTTACGGAGTGCTCCCCGATGGTCGGCGCCCGGTCGCCTACGGCCCATCGGCAATACCCGCCGAGCGTTACCTGACCGCCAGCCGGCCGATGACCCGAACCATGATCGCCGAGGTCGTTGCGGCCTATGGGAAGGCGGCCGCGCGGCTGAAGGAGGCCGGCCTCGACGGCGCCGAGGTTGTAGCGAGCCATGGCTACCTGCCAGCCCAGTTCCTGAATCCGAGGGTGAACCTCCGGACGGACGACTATGGCGGGTCCGAACAGAACCTCCGTCGCTTTCTGGAAGAAGTACTGCGCGCCGTTCGGCGAGCCGTGGGAACCGACTTCATCGTGGGGCTGCGCATCTCCGCGGACGAACGCACCGAGGAAGGGCTCAGCACGGACGAAATCCTTCGTGCCTTGCAAGCGATCGACCGGGAGTCGTTGATCGATTATGCAAGCTTGGTCGCCGGGACGTCCAACAGCAACGGCGGAGCTATCCACATCGTGCCGCCGATGCGGATGCCTCAAGCCTATATTGCGGAAACCTCTGGACGCATCAGATGCGCGCTTGGCGTTCCGGTGATGCTTACCGGTCGCATCAACCAGCCACAAATCGCTGAACAAGTACTAAAATCAGGTCAAGCGGACATGTGCGGTATGACGCGCGCAATGATCGCAGACCCCGAAATGCCCAACAAGGCTTTCTCCGCCAAGCTTGATGACATTCGGGCATGTATTGGGTGCAATCAAGCGTGCATCCACCACATGCAGATCGATGCGCCGATATCGTGCATTCAGCGACCGGAGACCGGGCGCGAGCTCAAGTTTGGAACGATGTCACCTGCACTCAAGGTCAAGCGGGTGGTGGTCGTTGGCGGTGGTCCGGCCGGCATGAAAGCCGCCGTCACGGCAGCTGCTCGTGGTCATTTGGTGACGCTCTATGAACGGCGATCGCAACTCGGAGGGCAAGGCCGGCTCGCACAGACCCTTCCCGGTCGAGAGGAGTTCGGAGGACTCGTTACGAACCTGGTCCGGGAATTGCAGATCATCGGTGTGAATTGCGTCACCGGACGATACGTCGACAGGGATGCCCTCGAAGAAATTGATCCGGATGTAGTTGTTCTCGCGACCGGAGCAAAGCCGCGCAGACTGGATCCCGAACGCTATGGGAATGTCCTGGATCCGTGGCAGGTGCTGGACGGAAGCAATTCAGTCGGAACGAATGTCGTTGTCGCAGACTGGAAAGGGGACTGGATTGGCTTTGGACTAGCCGAGCGTCTGGCCCGCCGGGGGCATCACGTCCGATACTTCGCATCATCAGCCATCGCCGGACAATCAATGCAATCCTACCTCAGGGATCAGTGGGTTGGAATTCTCGCCGATCTCGGAGTGCCGATAATCACTTATCACCGCTTCTATGGCACGCAGGATGGAACGGCGTACTTCCAGCACACGGTCACCGAAGGTCCGTTAGAGATATCCGGCGTCGATAGCGTGATCGTATCCGCGGGGCATGAGAGCGTCGAGCTGTCGGGCGTGGACAGCATTCGGGCGGAAGTTCTGACAATTGGAGACGCACTGCTTCCGCGGACGGCCGAAGAGGCCATCTACGAGGGCTTTGAAGCCGGCTTAAAGATATGACCAGTAAAAAAATATCGCAATGAGCACGCTGCTCGTCACGCTTTTGTCAAAGTCCGCGCTGCTCGCGAGCGCATGGCCCAGTCCACATAAATGGAGGAGGAGACGATGACCAACAATGGTAAAATGATGCTACTCGAGTTTCTCGACAAGAGCCGATCGAAGCTCGACAGGAGAGAGTTTATCCAACATGCACTGGCGGCCGGCGTCAGCATCGCCACAGCGGATGTCATGCTATCTACAGGCGCCCGTGCTCAGCCAAAAAAGGGCGGAAACTTTCGCCTCGGTCTCGGGCATGGGTCAACGACCGATACGCTCGATCCAGGCACTGCACCAGACCAGTTCACCCAGGCCGGCTTTGGCGGAGGCACCCTTTCAAATGCTTTGACCGAAGTGAATGCCAAAGGCGAAATCACCGGCGACATAGCGGAGAGCTTTGAATCAACCAATGGAGCCAGGACATGGGCTTTCAAGTTGAGGAAGGACATCGTGTTTCACAACGGAAAGCCCCTGACGCCAGATGATGTGATTGCTTCGATATCGCATCACCGCACCGAAGGCTCAACATCGGCCGCAAAATCCATGCTTGCCGCCATCAGGAGCATAAGGGCCGATGGACCGGATCTCGTCGTCTTCGAACTTGAAGGTGGAAACGCGGATTTCCCGTATATCACATCTGACTACAAATTGCCGATCATGCCTGCGAACGCAGACGGCACGGCAGACTGGCGGTCCGGCGTGCGAACGGGCCCGTATGTCCTCGAGAAATTTGAGCCGGGTATCCGAGCATCGTTTACAAAGAACCCCAATTATCACTGGTCGGACAGGGGATGGTTCGATCGGGTGGAGTTCCTTTCGATCACGGACATCACCGCGCGCACCAACGCTCTTGCCACCAACGAAATCGACTATATGGATGAATGTGACCTACGCACGATAAATCTTCTCGGACGCAGCCCGGACGTTCAAATCCTCGAAACGACCGGCTTCGGACACTATACATTTCCCATGACGGTGACGCAGAAGCCTTTCGACGATGTCAATGTCAGGCTGGCGCTGAAATACTCGATAGACCGAGAGGATATCAAACAAAAGATCTATGCGGGACGCGGACGGGCCGGGAATGACAACCCGATCGCGCCAACCGTGAAGTTCGGCATCGATCCGCAGCCGAAGCATGTCTACGATCCAGTAATGGCCAGGTCCTATCTGAAAAAGGCAGGCATGGATAGCTTGTCTGTCGACTTGAATGTCTCCGATGCGGCTTTTGCGAACTGTGTGGATGCAGCGCTCTTGTGGAAGGAACATGCAAGAGCCTGCAATATCGATATCAACGTCGTGAAGGAGCCGGTTGACGCGTACTGGGACAACGTATGGATGAAGAAGCCATTCACCGCGGCCTATTGGAACGGCCGTCCGTCGGTGGACTGGATGTTGTCGACGGCATATGCCGCAGGTGCCACGTGGAACGATACGTTCTGGGACAACCCGAAATTCAACGAATTGCTCGTCACGGCACGTGCGGAAATTAACGAGAGCCGCCGCGCGGCGATGTACGCTGAATTGCAACAAATACTACACGATGACGGCGGAGTAATCGTGCTTCTGTTTAATTCCTACGTAGACGCTCACACAAAGCGCCTCGCGCATGGCGAAGTGGCCGGAAATTTCCCACTCGACGGCATGAAAATCACCGAACGGTGGTGGTTTGCCACGTGACCCGCTTTGCGCGGGTCGCGGAAATGCGGTGCAAGTTTGGAAGCTAAGCCTTTCGAGGAGCAATGCCAATGCTGACGGACGCCTGGAGGCCTGCAGCCCGGCGGCGGCTGAGCGCTCGCCAACCAGGCGGTGCGGAAAGAGCCCGGATCGGACCCCTTCCGCTCAGCGTTCAGAGCACGTTCTCCTTGAAAGGCTAGGGGACACGAAAATGGTTGCGCAATCAAATCCACTGTCCGGGGCCCCGAGAGGTAATTTCGCTCCTACGCCGGAAGTCGTCCGGACTCTAAAGGAGAGGGCGCGGTTTATTCGATTGGAAACTATTCGGCTTATCGAGATAGCGAAAACGGGGCACTATACATCCGTATTCTCGGCGGCTGAGATTTTTGCGAGCCTCTACTACGATGTGATGAATATCCGCCGCGGAGAACCGCACTGGGCTTCGCGCGACCGCTTCACCATCGGCAAGGGGCACGCCGCGGTTGGTTTGTTCCCGATCTATGCCGATTTAGGTTTCTTCCCCAGGCATTGGCTCGATAACTACACGCGACTTGGCTGCCCGCTTGGGGATCATCCTGATATGCGAAAGGTTCCCGGAGTGGACTTTTCCTCGGGCTCGATCGGACATGCATTGTCGAATGCCCTGGGAATGGTGCTCGCGCAACGCTGGACGAATGAGGAATATAAGGTGTTTTGCGTGATGGGAGATGGAGAAATGCAGGAAGGGCAGGTTTGGGAGGCCGCCCTCAGCGCATCGCATCAAAAGGCGTGCAATTTAATCGCGATCGTGGACCGAAATGGCTATCAGCTCGATGGCAGGGTGGATGATGTCCTGAGCATAGAACCGCTTGACGACAAGTGGCGGGCGTTTGGTTGGGAAGTTCATATCGTGGATGGCCATGATATCGCACAAGTGACGGAGTTGCTGCGCAGGATCAGAGCGGACGATCATAGAAAGAAGCCGTGCGTGGTCATAGCGAACGCGATAAAGGGTAAGGGCGTCTCTTATATGGAGGCTGATCCTGGTTGGCATTTGGGATATCTTGACCCCGCAGATGCCGCTAATGCGATCGCCGAAATCGATGCCGGCGAGGGCCTGGCATGAAAGAAGCTCTGTCGCCGAATTCCTGGCAGTATCGCGGCCTAAATGCCGCTAACCCGGGTCTTGACCACCTGTCGAACGGGATCATCGAACTGGTCAAGGCAGGTCACAATGTCGTGGCGGGATCGGCAGATCTCAAATATTCGAACGGGCTAAACCGGTTCGCAGAGGCTTACCCGGATCGCTACATCTCCTTCGGCATATCGGAGCAGAATATGGTAAGCACTGCCGCTGGGCTTGCCTCTTGCGGCGTTGTCCCCTTTATCGCGACTTTCGCATCGTTTCTGGCATTGCTGGCATGTGAGCAGATACGAATGGACGTCGCATATTGCGCGCAACCGGTCCGGCTTATCGGCCACCATACCGGAATATCACTGGGTTTCTACGGAACGTCTCACCATGCGACTGAGGACATCGGGACCATGCGGTCCATCGCCGGCTTGGCGGTCATATCGCCGGCAGATGGATTCCAACTGGAGGCCGCGATCCGGGCATCGGGTGAATATGACGGTCCCATCTATTTTCGGACAGGCCGCGGACGCGACCCCGTAGTCTATAAAGAGGGATACAAGTTCGAATTTGGGAAAGCTACCGAACATCTTGTCGGCGAAGAGCTGACGATTATAGCTTGTGGAATGGCTGTGCACGGAGCTCTTGAGGCGGCCAAAGACCTCAACGCCGCCGGTCGTTCGGTGGGCGTAATTGATATGGCATCAATCAAGCCTGTAGATGTACTTGCCATATGTAAGGCATCAGAGAGGACAAAAAAGATCATGACGGTGGAGGAGCACAATGTAGTCGGGGGGCTCGGCGCAGCAGTGGCCGAAGTGCTTGCCGAACAGGGCAGTGCCGCAAGACTGAAAAGACATGGAATTCCGGATCAATTCAGCCTCATCGCTCCTCCGTCCCATTTATATGCTCACTACAAGCTTGACGCACCGGGTATCAGGATGGTCGCCGAGGAGTTTCTGCGATCCTGAGATGGCTTGAGCAAAGCGAAACCGAGACGATTGTTGATTACGCCAATTGCGGAGAAAGACGGATGAGCCATGACCAAAGTTGAGATGTTTCGTCCTGAGACGCTGGAAAAAGCGTTCAGCACGCGCGGGACTTGTCTCCACGAATTTGTCAACGAGCAGAACGGGTCGACGTTTGCGTCTGGCATCGTTTATTTCCATGACGTGAATTACGAATGGACGCTCTGGTACGACGAAATGCTCATATGCGTCGATCCAGGTGGAGGTTTTGAGGTTGTCGTCGGCGAGGATATTTATTCCTTGAGTAAGGGTGACTCTGTTTGGCTTCCGAAAGATACGCCGTTGACTTATCGGTCCAAGGGTTTGGCGATCGCGTACTATGCGGTGTCGCCGGCTGATTGGAAGAAGCGTGCGCCTGGCTAGTTTTACTATTAACACATTTGAATACATTGCAAGGTTTCGCGCGCCAGGCTTCAGGTTCGTGATCTCAATGCCGTTCCTTACGGGTCACAAAGTTAAGTGCACTGTCACCGAAATCGAGATCGTATGAAGATTGCATAAGGGTGCGGTTTTCAGCGGCCCTTCCAAACCGGCTTGCGCTTCTCGGCGAAGGCGCGGGCGCCTTCCTTCTGATCCTCGCTGGAATAGAGCCTGTCGACCGTCCCGAGCCTGCGCCTGGTGACGAGATCGAAGGCCTGCTGGACCGGAAGATGCGCCGTCTCGCGCGCCACCTCCTTGATCGCCGCGAAGACCAGAGGCGGGCCCTCGGCCAGCAGCGCCGCCACTTCCCGGGCGCGGATCATCAGATTGGGCTGGGTCACGACCTCGTTCACGACGCCCCACTGCCGGGCCTCGTGCGCGTCCATGCGCCGCCCGGTGAACAGCAGTTCCATGGCGACGTGATAGGGAATCCGGCGCGGCAGCTTGATGGTCGCGGCATCGGCGAGCGTGCCGGAATTGATTTCGGGAAGCGCGAAGGTGGCGTGATCGGCGGCGATGATGATGTCGGCCGAGATCATGATCTCGAAGCCGCCGCCGAAGGCGATGCCGTTGACGGCGGCGATGACCGGCTTGTCGAGTCCGGGCAGCTCCTGCAGCCCGCCGAAGCCGCCGACGCCATAGTCGGCATCCGGCGCCTCGCCCTGGGCGGCCGCCTTCAGGTCCCAGCCGGGGCAGAAGAACTTCTCTCCGGCGCCGGTGAGGATCGCCACGCGCAATTCCGGGTCGTCGCGGAATCCGGCGAAGGTCTCGCCCATGATGCGGCTCGTCGGGGCGTCGATGGCATTGGCCTTGGGCCTGTTGATGGTGACTTCGAGCACCTTGCCGCGGCGTTCGACGATAAGGGGTGAGGACATGAACTATTCCTTGCGCATGCGGATGAGAGCATCGACCGCCACCGCACCCTGGCCGGGAGGCAGGACGAGCAGGGGATTGACGTCGAGCTCCTCTATAAGGCCGCGATGCGCTTCGGCAAAGGCCGCAATGGCTTCGATCGCCGCGATGACGCCGCCCTGATCGCCGGACCTGCCGCGGAAGCCCTCGATGAGCCTCCACGCTTTCAGCGACTTGAGCGCGCGCTCGATCTCGGGCCGCGATGCCGGCAGGATGAGAGTTGCCTTGTCCTTGATGAGCTCGGTCAGGATGCCGCCGGCGCCGAGGACCAGCGCCAGGCCGAATTGTGGATCGGATTTGAGGCCGACGATCAGCTCGGCGACCGCACCCGTCACCATGCGCTCGACGATGACGTCATCGGCGAGACGCGCCATGCGCGAGGCGGCATCCGCGACCGCGTCGCGGCTCGCGAGATCGAGGGCGACGCCGCCCGCTTCGGTCTTGTGCGCGATGTTCGCGGACGAGACCTTGAGCGTCACCGGGAAGCCCAGCTTCTCGGCCGCCATGGCCGCATCGCCGTGCCGGCAGACGACGCCGTCCGGCACGGCGAGGCCATGGGCCTTGAGAATCCGCTTGGCGTCATGCTCGCCCAGCGTATGGAGATCGCCGCCGCGCGGGACGGTCGCGGGAAGGGCCGGCGCCTTGTCGCGCCGCGCCCAGTTGCGGCCGATGAACGCCGCCGCCTCGAAGGCGGCGAGCGCATCGTCGAGTCCCATCATCGGCGCCACGCCCGATGCGGCCAGCTCTTCGGCAAGCGAAAGCGGCATGCATTCGGGAAGGCTCGCCACCATGGCGCAGCGCGCCTTGGTCGCCTCGGCGGCATTGCGCAGCGCCCTGGCGGTGACGAGCCAGGTGTCGGGCTTCATCATTGGACTGGTCGGAATGTCGAGGATGAGCATCGCCGCGTCGAAGCCCCCCGCGAGGACGGCGGAGAATGTCGCGGTGAGCTTGTCCTCCTGGTTCCAGATGAAGGTGTGGTAGTCGAGCGGGTTGTCGATCGACACATATTCGTTGAGCGTCGCCGCCACCTTGGGCCTGGTGCGGCCGTCGAATGCGGGAAACCGCAGGTTCCTGCCCATCGCCATGTCGGCGACGAGGGCCGCCTCGCCGCCGGAGCAGCTCATCGAGACCAGGCGGTTGTCCGCGAGCGGGCCGCCGTGATGCAGGAATTTGAGGGTCTCGACGAAGGCCGTCACCGAGGTCATGCGCGCGATGCCGTGGCGCTCGAAGAGGGCGTCGTAGAGCGCGTCGGCGCCGGCGAGCGAGGACGTATGGCTCATCGCCACCCTGGCGCCCTGCTCGGAGCGCCCGGTCTTGAGCGCGATCACGGGCTTGCGGGCGAGCCGGGCGGCCTCGGCCGCCCTGGCGAAAGCGGGTATGTCCTTAAGGCCCTCGATGTGGAGGCCGATCGCGGTGACGCGCTCGTCCGCGCACAGGGCCTCGAGCATCCGGGCGATGTCGACATCGGCCTGGTTGCCGATGGCGAAGACCGCCGCCACGGGCAGCGCGCGGCGCGTCATGGTGAAGTTGCAGGCGATGTTGCCGGACTGGGTGACGATGGCGACGCCGCGCTCGCAGGGGCCGATGCCGCTTTCATCCGGCCACAGGGCCGCCTTCGCCATGGCGTTGACGAAGCCGTAGCAATTGGGGCCCATCAGCGGCATCGGACCGGCGGCCTCGATGAGGCGGTTCTGCAGGTCCTTGCCAGTCTCGCCCGCTTCCGAGAAGCCCGAAGCATAGATCACCGCCCCGCCGCAGCCGATCTTCGCCAGATGGCGGACGATGGCGATGGCGGGCTCGCGCCTCACCGCCACGAAGGCCGCGTCGGGACTGCCGTCGATGTCTTCGACGGATCCGACGCAGGCGACGCCGCCCAGCTGCTCGCGCTTGGGATGGACGGCCCAGATCCTGCCGGCAAAGCCCAGAGCGCGCGTGCGCTCGATCGCGACGCCGCATTCATGGCCGCCGATGAAGGCGATGGACTTCGGCGAGAGGAAGCGGGCGAGGGGCGTGGTCATGGTGTTGCCTTTGCTTGTGAGACCACCCGACCCCCACCCCTAACCCCTCCCCGCAAGGGGGAGGGGAATGAGCTTACCCTCCCCCTTGCGGGGAGGGTCGGCCCGGAGGGCCGGGGTGGGGGTCTGGCAGTCTTTCAATGTCAGCCGCTCAGCGGCCTCGGAAGCGAGCGCGATCTGTTCCCAGATGTGCTCGATCCTGGCGTCGCGCCAGAGGTGATGGAAACAGGCGAGGAGTGTGGTCATGGCTGTTGCCTTTGCTTGTGAGACCTCGCGACCCCCACCCTTGATCCCTCCCCGCAAGGGGGAGGGGAACAGAGCTTAACCCCAGGGGTGGGGGGCGGGCGGTCTTTCATTGTCAGCCGCCCAGCGGCCGGAGAAGCGAGCGCGATATGATGTGGCGCTGGATCTCGCTGGTGCCTTCCCAGATGCGCTCGATCCTGGCGTCGCGCCAGATGCGCTCGAGCGGCAGCTCCTCCATGACGCCCATGCCGCCATGGATCTGGATCGCCTCGTCGGCGACCATGGCCAGCATCTCGGTGGCCTTGAGCTTGGCCATCGCCATGTCCATGTCCTCGACCGTGCCCTGGTCGTATTTCCAGGCGGCCTCGAGGGTGAGGAGCCAGGCGGCCTTGAGCTCGAGCGCCATGTCGGCGAGCTTGAAGGACACGCCCTGGAACTTGCCGATCTGCCGGCCGAACTGCACGCGGTCCACCGCCCACTGCCTGGCATGGTCGAGCGCGCGCTCGGCGCGGCCGATGCAGGTGGCCGCGACCTGGAGCCTGGTGGCGCCGAGCCAGGAATTGGCGACCTCGAAGCCCTTATGCACCTCGCCGAGGACGGCCGATCCGGGCACGCGGCAGTCGGTGAATTCGAGGATGCAGTTCTTGTAGCCGCGATGCGAGACGTTGCGGTAGCCGTCGCGCACCACGAAGCCCGGATGACCCTTGTCGACAAGGAAGGCGGTGATGAGCTTCTTCCTGCCGCGCGGCGTCTCTTCCTCGCCGGAGGCGGCGAAGAGGATGACGAAATCGGCGACGTCGGCGTGGCTGATGAAATGCTTGACGCCGTCGATGACGAAGTCGTCGCCCTTGCGGACGGCGGAGCACTTCATGCCGCGCACGTCGGAGCCGGCGCCGGGCTCGGTCATGGCGAGACAGTCGGCCTTCTCGCCGCGCACCGAAGGGAAGAGATATTTCTCGCGCTGTTCGCCCGCGCAGGCCATCAGGATGTTGGAGGGACGCGCCACGCAGTTCCAATGCAGCGCGTAGCTGGCGCGGCCGAGCTCGCGCTCATACATGACCCAGGTCTCAGTATCGAGGCCGGCGCCGCCGGCTTCCTCCGGCATGTTGGCGGCGTAGAGGCCGGCTGCGATCGCCTTGGCCTTGAGCTCCTGATAAAGGTCCTGGCGCAACTCGCCGGTGCGCTCGACCTCGGCCTCATGCGGGAAGAGCTCGTTCTCGACGAAATCGCGGGTCGTCTTGACGATCATCCGCTGTTCTTCGGTGAGCGCGAAATCCATGAGCGTCAGCTCCCGATATGGAAGGTTTCGGAATGGCCGTCGACGGCGATGGCCTGTCCGGTCACCATCCGGGCGGCGGGCGAGGCGAGGAACAGGCACATGTCGGCGATCTCCTCCGGCTTCACGAAGCGCTTGATCGACTGCGCCTCTACATATTCCTTGTAGACGACGTCGGCGGCGACGCCGCGGCTCTCGGCCTCGGCCTTCATCACGCGCTCCATGCGCGGGCCCTCGACGGAGCCCGGACAGATGGCGTTGGCGCGCACGTCATAGGGGCCGAGCTCGACCGCCAGCGACTTGGTGAAGCCGATCACCGCCCATTTGGCGGCGGCATAGGGCGAGCGCAGGCCGTAGCCGAAGAGCCCCGCGGTCGAGGAGATGTTGATGATGCTGCCCGACCTCTGGTCCTTCATGATCGGCGCGGCGCGGCGCGCGCACAGGAACTGCGCGTCGAGGCAGACGCTCAGGCATTCGCGCCAGTCGTCGAGCGTGAGCTCCTCGACATAGCCGGTCGGCCCCTTGACGCCGGCATTGTTGACGAGAACGTCGAGGCCGTCGAGATCGTCCATGGCGTCGTCGAACCATTGATCGACCGCTTCCTCGTCCGTCACGTCGAGATGGGTGGCGGCGATCTGCGGGTATTTCTCGGTGGCCTCGCCCAAGGCGCGCTCGTCGACGTCGCAGACATGCACCCTGGCGCCGCCGTCGGCGAAGGCCCTGGCGATGGCCCAGCCGATCCCCGAGCCGCCCGCCGTGATCATGACACGCTGAAGCATGAGTTCCTCCCAGGTTCGAAATCAGCGTCGAGTTTTCTTCTTCGCAGCCGCCGTCCCGGCCGCCGGCTTCGCGTCCTTCCGGGGCACGCTCATGACGTGTCCCAGCCCGGCCGGCTTTTCGAGCTTCGCGTGGGCGGCCGCGACCGCCGACAGGGCTTCGAAGACATCGGCCCGCATGGGCGTCACCTTCGAGGCCTTCTGGTCGACATGGAGCTGCATCGTCTCGTTGGTGGCGACCAGCTCGCCGGTCCTGCCATGCAGCATGCGATGGAAGAGGTGCATGCGCTTCTCGTCGCATCCGACGACCTGCGTCTCGATGGCGAAGGTTTCGCCCGCCTTCATCTCGCGGTGGTAATTGAGATGGGTCTCGGCGGTGAAGAAGGTGAGGCCGGAGGCGCGGTAGGCCTCGTCGTCGCCGATATAGCGGAAGAAGGCGTCGAGGCCGTCGCCGAAGGCCACGAGATAGAACGCATCCTGCATGTGGTTGTTGTAGTCGACCCAGGAGGTCATGACGGTGCCGTGATGGAGGGCGATCGGACCTTCTATCCTCGCTCCGCGCTTCCAGCGCTTCAGCGCCGCGAGGCGGCGTTCCTCCTCGCGCGCCAGCACGAGCCCGGCGCCGACCTTGTGCTGCTTGAACAGATGCATCATGTCGACGAGCACGTCGTTGCGCCGGGCTTCGATCTCGGCGACCGTCGAACCGTGCGCCTGGGCCTCGCAGCCCTCGACCAGACGTTTCTCGAGCGCGGCGTTCCATTCGGGAAAGCGCAGGTCGGTCCAGGGCAGCTCGAGCGTGGGGTCGAACTGCTTGATGAAGGCGCGCATGCCGCCGGGGCCGCCGGCCGCGTGGTAGGTGAGGAAGGACCCCATGAAGGCCCAGCGCATGCCGGCCGAATAGACGATGGAGTCGTCGATATCGGCGGTGGTGCCGATGTCCTTGTCGAGGATATGCAGGGCCTCGCGCCACAGGGCTTCCTGGAGACGGTCGCAGATATAGCCGTCGATCTCCTTCCTGAGGCGCAGGACATGCATGCCGATGGCCTCGAAATAGCGGCCGGCGCGGTCCATCGCTTCCGCAGACGTCCTGTCGCCGGGGACCGTCTCGACCAAAGGCAGCAGATAGACCGGGTTGAAGGGATGGCCGATGATCACGCGCTCGGGGTGAGCGCATCCCGATTGCAGCCGGGACGGGAGGAAGCCCGACGAAGACGAGGCGATGACGACGTCGGGCCGCGCATGAGCGTCGAGCTCCCTGAACAGCCCGATCTTCAGCTCCTCGCGCTCGGGGGCGGCTTCATGGATGAAGTCGGCCCTCGAGGCCATCTCCTCGAGATCCGTGGTGAAACTGAGCTTGCCCTTCTTCGCCTTAGGAGCATTGAGCAGGCGGATCATGGAGGGCCAGGCGACATCGATGGCGGCCTCGAGCCTGGCCTCTGCGGCCGGCGCGACGTCATAGGCGACGACGTCATAGCCCCGCACGAGGAGCCGGGCGGCCCAGCCCGCGCCAATGAGACCGGTTCCGGCAATACCGACGGTCCTGATCGACATGGTTCCCTCCCGCTCTCTCAGCGCTTCCTGAGCTTCAGGATGTCGCGGGCCTCGTCGGGGCTCGCCACCTTGGAGCCCAGCACCTCGATGATCCTGACGGCGCGCTCGGTGAGGGTGCCGTTCGAGGCATAGACGCCCTTCTCCAGATAGAGATTGTCCTCGAGGCCGACGCGGACATGGCCGCCCAGGAGGATGGCCTGGGCCACCATGGGGAACTGGTTGCGGGCGATGCCGAAGGCGGCCCAGACGGCGTTCCCGGGCAGCTCGCCCACCTGATAGGCCATGGTCCGGGTGTTGACCGGCGCACCCCAGGGAATGCCGAGGCAGAGCTGGAAAAGCGGCGGGTCGTCGATCAAGCCTTCGGCCACGAGCTGCTTGGCGAACCACAGATTGCCGGAATCGAAGATCTCCATCTCGGGCTTGACGCCATAGGACTGGATGAGCTTCGCCTGCTCGCGCAATTGCGCCGGCGTCTGCACCACGATGGTGTTGCCGTCGCCGAAATTGAGCGTGCCGCAATCGAGGGTGCAGATCTCGGGACGCAGCTCCTTCACGTGGAGGAGGCGCTCGGCCGGGCCGACGAGATCGGTATTGGCCTCGTTGAACCTGCGCGGCGTCTCGCCCGCGCCGATCTCGACGTCTCCGCCCATGCCGGCGGTCAGGTTGACGATCACCGACTTGTTCCTGGCGCGGATGCGCTCGACCACCTCGGCGTAGAGCTCGACGTTGCGCGCGCCCTTGCCGGTCTCGGGATTGCGCACGTGGCAATGGACCACGGCCGCGCCGGCATCGGCCGCCTCGAGCGCCGCATTGGCGATCTGCTCGGGGGTGACCGGAATGGCCGGATGCTTGCCGACCGTGTCGCCGGCGCCGGTCACGGCGCAAGTGATGATGACCTTCGGGTTCATTCTGCTCCTCCCAGGAAATGGCGGCTGCAGCCTAGGGCCGGGCCTGTCCTCATATTTGACTTTTTTCGCTATATAATTGATATTTATCGCCGCATGCGCCGCGACATCGCCTTTCTCCTCATTCCCCGGTTTTCGATGATCGCGCTGTTCTCGGCGCTCGAGCCCTTGCGCGTCGCCAACCGCTTCGCCGGCGAGGTGTTTTCCTGGCGCTTCGTCTCGATGGACGGCGAAGCGGTCACGGCCTCGAACGGCATACCGGTCTCGGTCAGCGCCGGCCTCGATGCGATCGGCCGGCCGGACGCGGCCATCGCCTGCGCCTCCTATGACCAGGACGCCGGCATGACGCGCCCCGTCTTCAACGAACTGCGCCGGCTCGCCCGCAACGGCACGCTCCTGGGCGGCGTCGACACCGGCGCCTTCCTGCTCGCGGGAGCCGGCGTGCTGGACGGCTACCGCGCCACGGCGCATTGGGAAACCCTGCCGGCCTTCCGCGAGAGCTATTCTTCGATCGACGTGGCCGAGACGACCTATGTCATCGACCGCGGACGCATGACGGCATCGGGCGGCGCGGCCCCCCTCGACATGATGCTCGACTGGCTGGGAGCCATCGAAAGCGAGCCGCTGGCGCAGAAAGTGGCGGACACGCTGGTGCATACAAGGCATCTCAACCATCCGGGCGAAGCGCGCGTGCCGGCAGGCTCGCGCTACGGGATCGCCGACATGCGGCTCGTCAGGGCCGTCAGGCTGATGGAGGAGCATGTCGAGGACAAGCTCACCCTCGAGGACGTCGCCCGGTCGGTCGAGATTTCCGGCCGCCAGCTCGAGCGCCTGTTCCATCGGCATCTGCAGGCGACGCCGGTCGGCTTCTATCGGCAATTGCGCCTCGAGCGCGCCCATCGGCTGCTCGCCTATTCGCGCCTCGCCGTGCGCGACGTGGCGCTCGCCACCGGATTCTCGACGCTGGCCGAGTTCTCGCGCGCCTTCAAGGCGCGCTACGGACGGCCGCCCAGCCATGCGCGGCGGCTGGTTTCATGAAGCGCCGGACAGGGCTCCCTGCCAGTCCTTGATGGCATCGAGCGGCCACAGGAGCATGATGACGTTCAGCGTGAGATTGTCGCGGATCATGAAGCCGGTGAACAGCTCGAGGCCGATCGCCAGCGCCACGGTGGCCCTGACCGGCGCCTTCGCGGCGATGAAGAAGCCGGCCACCATCGCCAGGATGTCGCAGACCGAATTGACGACGCTGTCGCCATAGTAGTCGAGCGAGATCGTCGCCTCGCGATAGCGCCCGATGATGAAATCGGTGTTCTCGAAGACCTCCCAGGCGCCTTCGACGAGGATGGCGAGGCACAATCTGAAGCCCGGCGGCCAGCGCCGGCCGACGAGCCACAGGAGCCCGTAGAAGACGAAGCCGTGGATGAGGTGGGACGGCGTGTACCAGTCGGTGAGATGCTGGGAATTCTCCGAGCTCATCACCACGCCGTGCCAGAGCTTGACATAGCCGCATTTGCAGATGGGCTCGCGGCCCATGGCGAGCAGGATCGCCGCCACGGCCGCGACCAAAGCGCCCGCCGTCAGCCAGAAAAGAGCCTGGCGGCGGGCAGGGGTGAGCGACGCCGTGTCGGTCATGCCGGCAAGCGGCCTGTTCTTCCGGTCATGCGCCGCATAATGCCTGATTCGGGACGATGCAGGATGCCGGCGGGAACAGCGATGCGGCCGCAAGGCTTCCGGCCGCGTCGCTTGGAGCAAATCCCGCCAAAGGCCTGCCCCGGACCCGATCCGGGGTTGAAGACTTTGGCGATGAGGATTTGCTCCAAGATATTGATTTGACGCGAATCCTTTTCGGCGAAGCGATTCCACTTCGCCGGGATGCGCGCCAGGCAACCGTCAGTCGCGCCTGGGCAAGGCCTTGAAGACCGTCCAGCCCGCGGGATTGGCGTCGGGCCTGAAGCTCCCGGCCGGAGCGGCGTTCGCCAATTTCATGCCCTGGGCAACCTTGGCCGTGACGATGTCGTATGCGGGCACATATTGATGCGCCGCCTTGGGCGCCATGCCGGGACTGACCTTTGCCGCCGGCTCGGCGGCCGCCGCCTGGGCAGCGAGACCCAGGGTCAAAGCGGCGATGATCGAAAGTGACTTCATGGACAGAGCTCCGGTTGGTGGATCGGTATGTGCCTCAACGGTGCCGATCATGCCGTTCCCGGCCTGAATCGTCCTTGAAGCGCCCGTTCATTCTCAATTCAATCTGTTGGCCGGATCATGGCGGACGAGGGCAAGACCCCCAGAGTGCCATTCCTCACCGCCGTTGTCTGTTCTAGTTGACGAAATGTCTCCCATATGCGACAAGAAGTGGTGCAATTCATCAAGACAACGGCTTTCATCGAGTGGGTCGAAAATCTGAAGGATCATAAAGGCCGTATCGTGATCCTCGCTCGTCTCGAAAGGTTCGAGGCTACAGGCAATCCGGGCGACGCCAAACCGGTTGGCGGCTCGGTAAGCGAAATGCGAATTCATTTCGGCCCTGGCTATCGGGTCTATTTTGCGACCTTCGAGGAGGCAGAAATGAAAAGAATGAAAAATAAGTACGACGAGGTTCAGTTCAGTCCCTACGACACGGCGGAGTTTCTGCACACTCCTCAAGATATCGCCGATTTCCTCGAGGCGATCTTCGAGAGCTATGGCGACGAGCCCAAGACCATCATCAAGGCACTCGGCACGGCCGCCCGCGCCAGAGGCATGCAGAAGGTCGCCGACGAAACCGGACTTCAGCGCCAGGGTCTCTACAAAAGCCTGTCGGCGGACGGCAATCCAAGCTTTGAGACCGTCCTCAAGGTCATGAATGCCGTCGGCGTCGAGCTCAGGCCCAAAGCCGTAACAAGATCGCGTGCGCGAGGAAGAGGCGGCCGCACAAAATCCTCCGGACGGTCCTCGATGGGCAAACCCGCCCATGACGATACCCTGCCGAGATCTTCCCGAAAGCGGGCCTGAGCTCAGGCGTCGGCCGCGGGGATCTCGACCAGCCGGCAACCGATGATCTTCCAGGTGCCGTCGGGCTGGCGCTCCATCGTATAGACGGCGGTCCACGCCTTGCCGCCGAGGTCGACGATGGTGACGGTCTGGACGGGCGCCCCGCTTATATCCAGCCCGGCCTCGCCGAAGGAATAGGACTGCCGGCGATAGACCGGCGGATAGCCCCGCCTGACCATGGACATGAAGATCTCGGGGGTGGGAAACAGGCGCTTGATGGCGGGGGCGGCGAAAGCATAGGCAGCCGCCCCGTCATCGGCATTGAAGGCATCGAGCTGGCTCGTGATGATGCGCTGGAATTCCCGGGCCTCGGCCTCGCCGACGGCCTGGGCCGACAGGGACGCCGGCCAGGCGAGCAGGGCCAGCAGGCCCATGGCGGCAAGGGTGGCGGCAAGGGTCAGTCTGCGGGTCATGGCGGCCTCCATCCGGTCTTGCGCAGGGCCGGCGCCGACGGTTTCATGCCGCGCATCATCGCACAAAAATCCAGCCAGTTCAGTCCAGTGTACTTTGGTCGCTATTGGTTATCGCTTGACCCTCGCCCGGCAGCGCGCAAGGATGCGCGCGGCCAAAATACGGGATCCGCGTCCGATACTGCGCCACATCGGGCCGCGATCTCTCGGGAGGAGGCGACGATGTCTGCGATTTCAATGAAAGTGAACGGAAAAGCCGTGTGCGGAACGGTCGAACCGCGCACGCTGCTGGTCGAGTTCCTGCGCGAGACCCTGGGACTGACCGGCACGCATGTCGGCTGCGACACCAGCCAGTGCGGCGCCTGCGTCGTGCATGTGGACGGCCGCGCCATCAAGTCCTGCACCGCGCTCGCCATCGCCTGCGACGGTGCCGAGGTGACGACCGTCGAAGGCCTGGCCCAGAACGGCAAGCTGCATCCGATGCAGGAAGCCTTCAGGGAGCATCACGGCCTGCAATGCGGCTTCTGCACCCCCGGCATGCTGATGGCGGCCGTCGACCTCGTCAAGCGCAAGGGCAAGACGCTCGACGAGCAGACCATCCGCCACGAGCTCGAAGGCAACATCTGCCGCTGCACCGGCTATCACAATATCGTCAAGGCCATCCAGGCCGGCGCCGAGAGCATGTAGTCCAGCGCAGCACGAGGGAGTTTCCAGCCATGAACGATACCGGAATCGGCGCTCGCGTGAAGCGCAAGGAAGACCACCGCTTCATCACCGGCAAGGGCCGGTATACCGACGACATCAACCTCAAGGACCAGACCTATGCCTATTTCGTGCGCAGCCCCCACGCGCATGCCGCCGTCAAGTCCATCGAGGTGCCGGAATGGACGCCGGAGGACGGCGTCGTCGCCGTCTTCACCGGCGAGCATGTGGCGGAAGACAAGATCGGCGGCCTCATCTGCGGCTGGATGATCCATTCCAAGGACGGCTCGCCCATGAAGGCGGGCCCGCATCCCATCCTGGCGCAAGGCAAGGTGCGCTATGTCGGCGACCACGTCGCCGTCGTCATCGCCGAGACCAGGGAGCAGGCCAAGGCCGCGGCCGCGAAGGTCGACGTCACCTACGACGTGCTCCCGCATGTGGTCGATGCCGCGCAGGCGACGAAATCCAAGGCGCAGATCCATGACGTCGCGCCCGACAACACCGTCTATGAATGGTCGCTGGGCGACAAGACGGCAACCGATGCCGCGTTCCAGCGCGCCCATCACGTGACCAGGCTCGATCTCGTCAACAACCGGCTCATCCCAAATGCGATGGAGCCCAGGGCCGCGATCGGCTCATATGACGCCGGCAACGACCACTACACCCTCTACACCACCAGCCAGAACCCGCATGTGGCGCGGCTGGTGATCTCGGCCTTCCATGGGCTCGCCCCCGAGCACAAGCTGCGCGTCATCGCGCCCGACGTCGGCGGCGGCTTCGGCTCGAAGATCTTCATCTATGCCGAGGAAGTCGTCTGCACATGGGCCTCCAAGCGCATCGGCGGACGCCCGGTGAAGTGGACGGCGGAGCGCACCGAAAGCTTCCTCGCCGACGCGCATGGCCGCGACCACGTGACCCATGCGGAACTGGCGATGGATGCGGACGGCCATATCCTCGGCCTCAGATGCCACACGATCGCGAGCATGGGCGCCTATCTCTCGACCTTCGCGTCCTGCGTGCCGACCTATCTCTACGCCACGCTGCTGTCCGGGCAATATGCGATCCCCGCGATCTATGCCGAAGTGGACGCGGTCTACACCAACACCGCGCCGGTCGACGCCTATCGCGGGGCGGGGCGGCCGGAAGCGACCTATGTCGTCGAGCGCATCGTCGAGACGGCGGCGCGCGAGATGAAGATCGACCCGGCGGAATTCCGCCGCCGCAACTTCGTAAAGTCGTTCCCGCACCAGACGCCGGTGATCATGACCTACGACGCGGGCGACTATGACGCCTCGCTCGAAAAGGCGCTCGAGATCGCCGACTACAAGGGCTTCGCGGCGCGCAAGGCCGAGGCCGCGAAGGGCGGCAAGCTGCGCGGCATAGGCTTCGCCAACTATATCGAAGCCTGCGGCATCGCACCCTCGGCGGCCATCGGCTCGCTCGGCGCCGGCGTTGGCTTGTGGGAATCGGCCGAGGTCCGGGTCAATCCCGTGGGCACGGTCGAGGTCCTGACCGGCTCGCACAGCCACGGCCAGGGTCATGAGACGACCTTCGCGCAGCTCGTCTCCGACCGGCTCGGCATCGACATCAACACCGTCGCGATCGTCCATGGCGACACCGACAAGGTGCAGTTCGGCATGGGCACCTACGGATCGCGCTCGGGCGCCGTCGGCATGACGGCGATCGCCAAGGCGCTCGACAAGGTCGAGGCCAAGGCCAGGAAGGTCGCCGCCCATGTGATGGAGGCGGCGGAGGGCGACATCGAGTTCAAGGACGGGACGTTCTCGGTCAAGGGCACCGACAAGAAAATGGCGTTCGGAGAAGTCGCGCTGGCGGCCTATGTGGCGCACAAGTTCCCGACCTCCGAGATCGAGCCCGGCCTCAAGGAGAGCGCCTTCCACGATCCGAGCAACTTCACCTTCCCGGCCGGCTGCCATATCTGCGAAGTCGAGATCGACCGCGAAACCGGCGTCACCGAGATCGTGAACTGGACGGCGGTCGACGATTTCGGCACCGTCATCAATCCGATGATCGTCGAAGGCCAGGTGCATGGCGGCGTCACCCAGGGTGTCGGCCAGGCGCTGACCGAGGGCTGCGTCTATGATTCGGATTCGGGCCAACTCCTCACCGGCTCCTTCATGGACTACTGCATGCCGCGCGCCAGCGACGTGCCGTCCTTCAAGCTCGGCTTCACCGAGACCAAATGTCCCTCCAATCCGCTGGGCATGAAGGGCTGCGGCGAGGCGGGCGCGATCGCCGGACCGGCGGCGGTGATGAATGCCGTCACCGACGCCCTGGGCGTCAGGGACCTGTCCATGCCGGCAACCCCGCATACGGTGTGGAAGGCGCTGCACGCCGCCAAGATGGCCGCGGAATAAGGGAGGCGAGACATGGAGAACTTCAACTACCACCGGCCGACGACACCCGCCGAGGCGGCCAAGCTGATGAAGAGCGCGAGCGACGGCAAGTTCCTGTCGGGCGGCATGACGCTCCTGCCGACGATGAAACAGGGGCTGGCGGCTCCTTCCGACATCATCGACCTCGGCGGCCTCAAGAATGCCGGCGTCGCCGTCGAGAGCGGCAAGGTGACAGTGAAGGCGGGCACGCCGCATGCCGACGTCGGCGCCGACAAGGCCGTCAGGTCGGCGATCCCGGCGCTGGCGAAGCTCGCGTCCGGCATCGGCGACCCGCATGTGCGCAATCGCGGCACCATCGGAGGCTCGATCGCCAACAACGATCCGGCGGCCGACTATCCGGCCGCCGTGGTCGGGCTCGACGCCACGGTCGTCACCTCGGCGCGCCGGATCGTCGCCGACAAGTTCTTCACCGACATGTTCGCGACGGCCCTCAATGACGACGAGATCGTGACGGCGGTCGAGTTTCCGGTGCCGAAGCGGGCCGCCTATGTGAAGTTCCCGAACCCCGCATCGCGCTATGCGATGGTCGGCGTCTTCGTGGCCGAACTCAAGGACGGCTCGGTGCGCGTGGCGGTGACGGGGGCGGGACCCAAGGTCTTCCGCGTGCCGGAAATGGAAAGAGCGCTCGCGGCGAAATTCTCCGCCGACGCCATCGCCGGCATCCCGGTCAAGGCGAACGGGCTCAACAGCGACATCCACGCCTCGCCCGAATACCGCGCCCATCTCGTCAACGTGCTGGCGCGGCGCGCGGTGGCGGCCGCCAAATAGACCGGCCGAAATTCGCGATTTTCCGGGCCCGCGTGTATAACATGCGGGCCCTTCACTTTGAAACGAAAGACAAAATGCCGCAACCGCTTCCCGCCTCGATCGATGCAACGGCGGCGCTTCTCGCCTCGCAGGACTACATCGCCGACCGGGCGCTCTCGACCGTGGTCTTCCTCGCGCTCAGAATGGGCCGGCCGCTGTTCCTCGAAGGCGAGGCCGGGGTGGGCAAGACGGAGATCGCCAAGGTGCTGGCGGGAGCGCTCGGCCGCAGGCTCATCCGCCTGCAATGCTATGAGGGACTCGACGTCAATGCGGCTGTCTATGAATGGAACTATTCCGCCCAGATGATCGAGATCAGGCTCGCCGAAGCCGCGGGCGAGCTCGACCGCGAGCGCCTGGGCCACGACATCTTCTCCGAACGCTTCCTCACCAAGCGGCCGCTGCTCCAGGCGCTGGAAGCGCCGAAGGGGGCGGCGCCGGTGCTCCTCATCGACGAGCTCGACCGCACCGACGAGGCCTTCGAGGCCTTCCTGCTCGAGGTGCTGTCGGATTTCCAGGTGACGATCCCGGAGCTGGGCACGGTCGCCGCGGCCGAGCCGCCGATCGTCGTCATCACCTCCAACCGCACCCGCGAGGTGCATGACGCGCTGAAGCGGCGCTGCCTCTATCACTGGGTCGGCTATCCCGACGCCGAGCGCGAGACCGCCATCATCAAGGCGCGGCGGCCAGCGGCGCCGGCGGCGCTGGCGCGCGAGGTGGTGAGCTTCGTCCAGGCGCTCAGGCAGGGCGACCTCTACAAGTCGCCGGGCGTCGCCGAGACGCTCGACTGGGTCTCGGCCCTGCACGAGCTCGATGCCGTCTCGCTCGATCCGCAGACGGTCAACGACACGCTGGGAGTCCTGCTCAAATACCAGGACGACATCGTGCGCATGGAAGGCTCGGAAGCCAAGCGCATCCTCGACCAGATCAGGTCCGAGATCGCCGCCATGCCAGGAGCGTGATGGACCGGCCGCCGTCCATGCCGGGGCAGGGAGCGCCGTCGGGCCGGCTCGCGCTCAACATCATGCATTTCGCCCGCGTGCTGCGCGAGGCGGGACTGCCGGTCGGCCCCGGCCATGTGATCGATGCGCTCGACGCGGCGCAGGCAGGGGTGCTCAGGTCGCGCGAGGATTTCTATTGGACGCTGCATTCGGTCTTCGTGAAGCGGCGCGAGCACAAGGAGATCTTCGACCAGGCCTTCCACGTCTTCTGGAAGAAGCCGAAAATGCTGGAGCAGCTCATGCAGCTGATGTTCCAGCAGATCACCCGGCCGGCCGACGGGAAGGCGAAGCAGGCGGGCTTCCGCCGCCTGGCGGAAGCGATGTTCGACAGGATGGAGAGCCGGAGCCGGCGCGAGGAGAAGCCGGACGCGCTCGACTTCGACGCGACGTTCTCGCATTCGACCATGGAGGTCCTGCGCCGGAAGGACTTCGAGCAGATGACGGTGGCCGAGCAGGCGCAGGCGCGCCAGGCGATCGCCCGCCTCAATGTCCACCGCCTGGAAACGCCGACGCGGCGCTACCGCCCGTCGCATGCCGGCGAGCGCATCGATCTCAGGCGCACACTCAAGGGATCGCTGAGGGCGGGCGGCCATCTGATCGACCTGGCGCGGCGCGAGCGGCAATGGCGCGAGCCGCCGCTGGTGGTGCTCTGCGACATATCGGGCTCGTGCTCGAACTACAGCCGCATGTTCCTGCATTTCCTGCACGGGCTGACCAACGACCGCGAGCGCGTCTCGGTGTTTCTTTTCGGCACCAGGCTCACCAATATCTCGCGCGAGCTCAAGAGGCGCGACGTCGACGAGGCCATGACGCGGGTGTCCTCGGCGGTCAGGGACTGGTCGGGCGGCACGCGCATCGGCGCCGCCGTCAGGGAGTTCAACTACAGATGGGCGAGGCGGGTGCTGACCCAGGGCGCCCATGTCCTGATCATGACCGACGGGCTCGACCGCGAGGACGCCGGCCTGCTCGCCACCGAGATGGCGCGCCTCAGGCGCTCGGCCCGGCGCGTCGTCTGGCTCAATCCGCTGCTGCGCTATGAAGGCTTCGAGGCGCGCGCGGCTGGAATTCGCGCCATGATGCCCTATATCGACGAGTTCAGGCCGGTTCATTCGCTCGAGTCGCTGAGCGACCTGGCGGGCGCGCTTGCGGCGCACCGGCGCGCGGAGCATGATCCGAAGCGATGGCTCAAGGCCGGCTAGGAGGTTGATATGGCAGGCTTGGATCGAACCGTGCTCGATCAGGCGGCGCAATGGCTCAAGGACGGACGCCAGGTGGCGCTGGCGACGGTGATCGAAACCTGGGGCTCCGCACCCCAGCCGGTCGGCAGCCAGCTGGCCATCGACGCAGACGGCAATTTCATCGGCTCGGTGTCGGGCGGCTGCGTCGAAGGCGCGGTCGTGACCGAAGCCATCGACGTCCTGGGCACGGGCAGACCCAAGGTGCTGGCCTTCGGCGTGGCGGACGAGACCGCCTGGAAGGTCGGGCTCGCCTGCGGCGGCAGGATCAGGGTCTATGTGGAACCGCTCGCCGCATGAAGGCCGACGTCTTCGAGAAGATCATGGATGCGCGCGCCCAGCGCAAGCCGGTGGCGCTGGTGACGGCGCTCGATTCGGGCGGGCAACGGGTCGTGGCGCGCGACCATGCGGCCGACGACATCCTCGCCCAGGTGCTGGACGAGGCCTTCCGCTTCGACCGCAGCGGCGTGCACAAGATCCCGGAAGGCGAATTCTTCGTCCATATCTACAACCCTCCCTTGCGCCTCGTCGTCATCGGCGCGGTCCATATCGCGCAAGCCGTGATCCCCATCGCCGGGGCGGCGGGCTACGACGTCGTGGTCGTCGATCCGCGCGGCGCCTTCGCGACCGGCGCGCGCTTTCCCGATATCGCGCTCCACGCCGAATGGCCGGACGAGATGCTGCCGAAGCTCGGGCTCGATGAGCGCTCGGCGCTGCTCGCCCTCACCCACGACCCCAAGATCGACGATCCGGCGCTCCATTTCGCGCTCAGATCGAAGGTCTTCTATATCGGCGCCCTGGGCTCGAAGAGAACGCAGGGTGCGCGCCGGCAGCGCCTGACGGAAGCGGGGTTCGGCGAGAAGGACATCGCGCGCATCCACGGGCCGATCGGCATCGATATCGGCGCGCAAGGAGCGCCCGAGATCGCCATATCGATCATGGCCGAGCTGACGCGCGTGCTGAGGCTGGGAAGCTGATGATCCCCGAATTCCTTCCACGCGGACGGCGCTGCCGGGGTGGCGGTTCGCGATGAAGTTCGGCGAGATCCCGGTCGGCGAGGCGGAAGGCGCCATCCTCGCGCATTCGGTGAAGCACAAGGGCGGCATGTTCAAGAAGGGCCGCAGGCTGTCGCCGGCCGATATCGCCGTGCTCGAGGAGAGCGGCATCGCCGGGATCTTCGCCGCGCGCCTCGCGGACGAGGACGTGCCCGAGGACCGGGCGGCGGAAACCGTGGCGAAAGCGATCGCCGGCGAGGGCACGGCCGTGCACGAGCCCTTCACCGGCCGCGCCAACCTGCACGCCCGGACCCGCGGCCTCGTCGTCGTCGACCAGGAGCGGGTCAGGGCGTTCAACCGGGTGCATGAGAGCCTGACGCTCGCGACATCGGCGCCCTTCGAGATCGTCGAGGACCGCCAGATGGTGGCGACGGTCAAGGTGATCCCCTTCGCCGTGCGGCGCGACCTGCTGGAGCAAGCGCTGTCCGTACTCGGCGCCGGTCCGCTCATCCGGGTAGAGAGCTTCAAGCGCCGCAAGGCCGGTCTCGTCATCACCCGGCTGCCGCAGACCAAGCCGTCGCTCATCGCCAAGTCCGAGCAGGCGATCCGGGAGCGGATCGCCGATCTGGAAGGCGAGCTTGTCGAGACGATGGTCGTCGACCACGCGGTCAGGCCGGTCAGCGAGGCCGTCTCGCGCCTTCACGGCCTGGGACTCGATCCGATCCTGATCTTCGGCGCCTCCGCCATCGTCGACCGCGGCGACGTCATTCCCGCCGCGGTCATGGCGGCGCGGGGCGAAGTGGTCCATCTCGGCATGCCGGTCGATCCCGGCAATCTCATGATGTTCGGCAGGCTCGCAGGCGCAGCGGTGATCGGGGTGCCGACCTGCGCGCGCTCGCCCAAGCTCAACGGCTTCGACTGGGTGCTGGCCCGCATCATGGCCGGGATCCATGTCTCGGGTCGTGACATCATGGACATGGGAGCCGGGGGACTGCTCAAGGAGATCCCCTCGCGCCCGGCGCCGCGGGAAGGCGCAGAGGCCAGGCCGCAGCGGGCGCCCGTGATCGCCGGCATCCTGCTGGCGGCCGGGAAATCGACCCGCATGGGCGCGAACAAGCTCTTGATGCCGGTCTCCGGCAAGACGATGATCCGCCATGCGGCCGAGGCGCTGCTCGCCTCTTCGGCGCGGCCGGTGCTGGTGGTGACCGGCCATGAGCGCGACCGCGTCGAGGCGGCGCTCAAGGGACTCGACGTCCGCTTCATCGATAATCCGGCCTATGCCTCGGGCCTTGCGAGCTCGCTCAAAGCGGGGCTCGCCGCCGTGCCCGGCGAGGCCGACGGCGCGGTCGTGGCGCTGGGCGACATGCCGCTGGTCGCCGGGCGCCATGTCAACCGGCTCATCGCCGCCTTCAGCCCGGCCGAGCACCGCACCATCATCGTGCCGGTGCATGGCGGCGAGCGCGGCAATCCGGTGCTGTGGGGCCGCCGGCATTTCGCGGACATGCTCGGCCTCGACGGCGACCGCGGCGCCAAGAGCCTGATGGACAAAAATGAAGACCATGTCGCCGAGATCGCGATGCGCTCGGATGCGGTGCTCGCCGATTTCGACACGCCGGAAGCGCTCGCCCGGCTCACCCCCCATCCTCAACCCTGACGAAAGAAGACCAGGATGATCGAACTGCCCTTCGCGCGCGCAGAATATGAGCAACGGCTGAAGAAGATCAGGACCGAGATGCAGCGGCGCGGCCTCGATCTCCTGATCGTCAACGACGTCGCCAACCAGCATTACATTACCGCCTATGACGGCTGGTCCTTCTACACGCCGCAGGCGGTGCTGGTGCCGGTCGAGGGCGAGGAGCCGGTCTGGATCGGCCGCGCCATGGACGCGGCGGGCGGGCTGCTCACCGCCTGGATGCGCCCGGAGAACGTGGTGGGCTTTCCCGAAGACCACGTCCAGCGCGCCGACCGGCATCCGATGGACTGGATCGCCCAATGGATCGCGAAGAAGGGCTGGGGCAGCCGCCGCATCGGCATAGAGCTCGAGGCCTATTACTTCTCGCCCAAGGCGCATGCGCGGCTCGTCGCCGGGCTGCCCAACGCCAGGTTCCATGACGCCGATCTCCTGGTGAACTGGATCCGCGCCGTCAAATCGCCGGCCGAGATCGACTATCTGCGCAAGGCCTCGCTGCTGGCCCAGGCGGCGATCGGCACGGCCTATGAGGCGATCGCGCCGGGGGTGCGCGAATGTGACGCCATCGCCCGGATCCAGGCGGCGCAGGTGGCGGGCTCGAAGGATTTCGCCGGCGACGTCACGGCGCTCCCGCCGACGATCCTCGGCGGCGAGAACGCGTCCGCCCCGCATATCATGTGGAGCGACCGGCGCTTCGGCGCCGACGAGACGATCGCGCTCGAGCTCGCGGGCGTGTGCCGGCGCTATGCGGCGGGTCTCGCCCGCACCCTGCAGCTCGGCAGAACGCCGCAGCGGGTGGCCGACACGGCCAAGGCGGTCCTCGAGGGCATGGAGGCGGTCCTTGCCGCCACGCGGCCCGGCGTCCTCGCGGAAGACGTCGAGGCGGCCTGGCGCAAGGTGATCGCCCGCCATGGTCTCAAGAAGGACTCGCGCATCGGCTATTCGATCGGAGTTGCCTATCCGCCCGATTGGGGCGAGCATACGATCAGCCTGAGGCCCGGCGACAGGACGGTGCTCGAGCCCGGCAATGTCGTGCATTGCATCCTCGGCATGTGGATGGAAGGCTGGGGCATCGAGGTGAGCGAGACCATCCTGGTGACCGCAACGGGCAGCGAGACGCTCACGAAATTCCCGAGAGAGATCCATGTCAAATCCTGAAGCCCATGAGGTGGCGGCCGACATCCTGCGGCGGATGATCGAGGTCAGGCGGCACCTGCATCGCCATCCGGAGCTCTCCAATGCCGAGGAGAAGACGCAAGCCTATATGAAGCAGGCCCTGGAAAAGGAGGGCATCACCGGCATCAGGGAGGTCGCCGGCTACGGGCTTGCGGTCGACATCGTCGGCGGCAAGGCGCCGTCCAACCGCAAGATCGCCATCCGCGCCGATATCGACGCGCTGCCCATAACCGAGGAATCGGGCGTCGACTTCGCCTCGGTTAATCCCGGGGTGATGCATGCCTGCGGCCATGACGCGCATTCGGCCATGGTCTTCGCCACGGCGGCGCAGCTGCATCGGGCGCGCGCAAGCTTCGGCGGCACGGTGCGCCTCATCTTCCAGCCGGCCGAGGAGGCCGAGCCGCTCGGCGGGCGGCGCGTGGTCGAGGCGGGGCTTCTCGACGACGTCGACGGCGCGATCGGCATCCATGTCGACCCCTACACGCCGTCGGGCAAGATCGCCGTCGGCAGCGGCCCCTATACGCTGGCCTCCGACATATTCGACGCGGTCGTCACCGGCTCATCCGCGCACGCGGCCAAGCCGTCGGAAGGGATCGACGCGATCGCCGCCGCCTGCGCCATGGTGGGCGAGATCCAGAAGATCGTGGCGCGCGAGACCGATCCTTTCGATCCGCTGGTGATCTCGGTCACCGGCATCGAGGGCGGCGGCGCCTATAACGTCATCGCCGACAAGGTCCGCCTCAAGGGCACGATCCGCAGCGGCGGCGAGGCGACGCGGCGGAGGGCGCAGCGCCGCCTCGGCGAGATCCTGAAGGGCGTCGCGCAGAGCCACCAGGCCGACGTCGAGCTCAGGATCGTCAGGGGAGAGCCGCCGGTGGTGAACGACGCCGATCTCACCCGCATCGTCAGCGACAGTGCGGCGGCCTCGTTCGGCGAGGCGGCCGTCCTCGAGGCGCCGGGCTGGACCGCGGCCGACGATTTCGGCTTCTACAGCGAGAAGCGCCCGTCGGTCTATTTCCGGCTGGGCATCCGCAGCGAGGTGGAGGGGTCGGTCTATCCGCTGCACCATCCGAAGTTCAGGGTCGACGAGGCCGCCCTTCCGGTGGGCGCCGGAACGCTGGTCGCCGCCGCCAGGCGCTTCCTGGCGCGCGATGCCGGCGGGTCCTGAACCCCGCGCCGGATCCCGGATCTTTACACTCTAAACCGGTCGGTCCAGTATGGGACGGACAGTTTAGACGGAGAGACGTCATGGCCGCGCTGGTGCCGCCCTTCACGCAGGAAACCGCAACCGCCAAGGTCCGCATGGCGGAAGACGGCTGGAACAGCCGCGACCCCAACCGCGTGGCGCTGGTCTATACCGAGGACAGCCAATGGCGGAACCGCGCCGAATTCCCGTCCGGGCGGCGCGAGATCATCGCCTTCCTGACCCGCAAATGGAACAAGGAGCTGGACTACCGCCTGATCAAGGAACTGTGGGCCTTCGGCGGCAACCGCATCGCGGTGCGCTTCGCCTATGAATGGCACGACGACAGCGGCCACTGGTTCCGCTCCTATGGCAACGAGAACTGGGAGTTCGACGCGGCCGGGCTCATGCAGCGCCGCTTCGCCTCCATCAACGACATGCCGATCGCGGAAGCCGAGCGGAAATTCCGCTGGCCGCCGGGGCGCCGGCCGGACGACCATCCGGGCCTTTCCGATCTCGGCCTCTGAGCGCGCCATGACGCGCACCGTCTTCGAGAAGGCCGACGCCGTTGCGCTGGTGGCGGAGGTGTTCCGCGAACTCGGCTTCGAAGGCGCCTCGATGAGCAGCATCACCGGGCGCACGAGGCTGTCGAAGGGCAGCCTCTATCACTTCTTTCCGGGCGGAAAGGACGAGATGGCCGCAGAGATACTCGCCCATGTGCATGGCTGGTTCGCCGCCAGGGTGTTCGAGCCGCTGGAGAGGGACGAACCGCGCGCCGCGATCCGCGCGATGTGGCGGGCGGCCGACGATTATTTCCGCTCCGGGCGCCGCATCTGCCTCATCGGAGCCTTCGCCCTCGACGAGACGCGTGACCGCTTCGCGAGGCCGATCAGGGGCTATTTCAAACGCTGGATCGAGGCCCTGGCAGGGGCGCTGACGCGCGGCGGCCTCGATGCGGAGACAGCGAGGGCGCTGGCCGAAGAGGCGGTGGCCGGCATCCAGGGCGCGCTCACGCTGGCGCGCGCGCTCAACGACAAGGCGATCTTCGGGAGGAGCCTGCGGCAGCTCGAGGACCGTTTGGAGCGGTCGCTCGAGCGGATATGAAGGCTCAGGCCCCATCCGCCTGGCGCGAGATGAGTATAGGTCGACCCACAATCCTTACCCTGAGGTGCCCGCGCAGCGGGCCTCGAAGCATGAGGGTAACAAGTGGAGCGGCTTCTTCTCAAGTCATCCCGCTTAGATCAGCTTCAGGCTCCGGAAGCTCGCATGGCCGTTGCGGCCGATGACGATGTGGTCATGCACCTTGATGGAAAGCCGGTCGCCGGCCTCGACGAGGCGGCGCGTCATGTCGATGTCGGCGGCCGACGGCGTCGGATCGCCGGAGGGATGATTGTGGA
>JBFWVM010000015.1:0-121632 GCA_050246735.1 Parvibaculaceae bacterium
GTCTGGCGGTGCTTCGGATATCCGGCGTCCGCCAGCTTGCCGGAGCCCCCGACCTCCGCCCGGCTCACGTCGTTCGCCACCCCCCCCCCAAGGGGGAGGATAACAGGCGACTTCCCCTCCCCCTTGCGGGGAGAGGCTGGGGTGGGGGTCTGGCGGTGCTTCGGATTTCTGTCGCCCGCGAGCTTGCCGGAGCACCCGACCCCCGCCCGGCTCACTTCGTTCGCCACCCTCCCCGCAAGGGGGAGGGTGAAGGAGGATTTCCCCTCCTCCTCGACCGGTCACGACAGCGAGGCCCTGATCTTCCCGAGCACGGCCTGGCGGTCGTGCCTGGCCGTCAGCGCCGCCTCGAGATCGACCGCCACGAACTTCGCCGGCGTGTGCGGCTGCAGCTGGCCGATCAGATCCATGTCGGCCGAGATCACGGTGCCGACCATGAAATAGCCGCCGCCCGACACCGCGTCGCGGTGCAGCACGATCGGCTCGGTGCCGCCCGGGATCTGGACCGAGCCGTAAGGATAGCAGGCATCGACGATGTTGGAGGGATCGGAGCCGGCGCCGAAAGGCTGGGTGCGGGGCACGAATTCGAGCGCCCGCCCGCCCTTGAAGCGATAGCCGATGCGGTCGGCCTCGGGCGCCACCTTCCAGGTGTCCGCGAAGAAGTTGCGGCCGGCGGCGTCGGTGATGCGATGCCAATAGAGGCCGGGCACCATGCGCAATTCGGCCGGATTGCCCGGCGCCCGCCGCAGGCCGGCGGCGACGGTCCGGCCTTCCCCGGCGCCCTTGCCCGTGCCGACCGGCAACTCGTCGCCGGCCTCGAGCTTGCGGCCCTTGAAGCCGCCGAGCGCCCCCAGCGCATAGGTCGAGCGCGAGCCGAGGACGAGCGGTACGTCGATGCCGCCCGAGACCGCGATATAGGCGCGCGCCCCCTTCTTCAGGAAATCGAAGGCGAGCACCTGGCCCTTCTTCACGGCGAAGGATGTCCAGCCCTCGCGCGGCGCGCCGTCGACCTTGGGCGGCAGCTCGGCGCCGGTGACGGCGACGGTCGCGTCGTCGGTGAATTCGAGCTCCGGCCCCATGAACACGGCCTCGAGGACGGCGGCACCCTCGTCATTGCCGACCAGCATGTTGGCGGCGCGCGTCGCCAGCCGGTCCATGCCGCCCGAGAGCGGGATGCCGATATTGTAGTAGCCGGGCCGGCCCAGATCCTGGACGGTCGTCGCCAGCCCCGGTTTCAGAACCTTAATGGCCATGGAGCACCTCGTCGAGCTTGCGGTTGCAGGCGTCGATATCCTTGTGGAACTCGTCGAGCGAGAAGGTCACGTCGCGCATGAGCGGCGTGAACCTGCCGGCGTCGACGTCGGCGACGGTCGCATCGTGCTGGGCGCGGTCGATCGGCTTCCATTTGACGATGTCGCCGGGCCTGAACAGGCACATGAAGTCGCGCAGATAGCTGATCTTCTGGTTGGGATCGTAGATCGGCATCGGCGTGATGCCGAACATCTGGTAGCCGCCCGCACCCCTGACCGAATAGATGCAGCCGAAGCAGCCGCCATGGCCGACGGTGAGCTTCGGCGTGTCGGTGCGCGGGCGCAGATATTTCGGCGCCTCGATCTGGCGCTTGCGCTCGACCATCTGATAGAGGAAGGGCAGGCCGGCGACGAAGCCCACCATCGAGACGAACCAGGGGGCGCCCGAATGCGCCTCGATGAAGCCTTGCGGGCCGTCCAGATTGTTGATGCGCGCGGCATATTCGATGTCGGTCGACTTCGGGTCCTGATGGCGCTCGCGGAAGCGCATCAGCGTCTCGTGCGTCCAGGGATCGTTGTAATAGACCGGGATCTCGATGATGCGGGTCCTGATCACGGGCTGCGACTTCGCGGCCACGGTCTCGAGCGCCTTGAGCTCGGCCAGCATGTCGGCGGGCCTGATCACGTCGGGATCGAACTTGATCTGCATCGAGGCGTTGGCCGGACAGATCTCGCTGACGCCCCTGATCTTCGCGTCCTTCACCGCATTGGTGATGAACAGGGCCTTGAAGAAGGCGTCGAGCGACATCTCCTCGTCCATCTCGACGAAGATATGCTCGTCGCCGCCATAGGAATACCGGGTCTTCATCGAAGCGCCACCTCCCTTACGAACTCAATCTCGTTTTCCGCAAGCGTCATCCCTCACTCCGCCAGTCTTGCCGCATTGGCTTCGAGCCACGGCTCGAGCCAGCGCGTGTGGAACCGGCCTTCGCGCACCTGCGGGTCGTCGGCGAGAAGGAGGTGCAGGGGCCTGGTCGTCTTGAGCCCGCCGATGTCGAGCTCGGCCAGGGCCCGCTTCAGGCGGCCGATGGCGCTCATCCGGGTCTCGTCCCAGACGATGAGCTTGCCGAGCAGCGAATCATAGAAGGGCGGCACCTGATAGCCGTCATAGAGCATGGTGTCGAAGCGGGTGCCGGGGCCGCCCGGAACGCTCAGTCCGGCCACGGTGCCGGGGAAGGGCATGAAGTTCTTCGCCGGATCCTCGGCGTTGATGCGCACCTCGATGGCATGGCCCTGGCGCCGGATATCCTCCTGGCGATGGCGCAGGCTTTGGCCCGCGGCGATCAGGATCATCTCGCGCACGAGATCGAGGCCGGTGATGAGCTCGGTCACTGGATGCTCGACCTGGATGCGGGTGTTCATCTCGATGAAATAGAAGTCATGCGTCTCGTCGTCATAGAGATATTCGACCGTGCCGGCGCCGCGATAATGCACGGCTTCGGCAAGGGCCACGGCCGATGCGCAGAGCTTCCGGCGCACGTCGTCCGGCAGGACAGGCGAGGGGGCTTCCTCCCACACTTTCTGGCGCCGCCGCTGCAGGGAGCATTCGCGCTCGAAACAGTGGATGGCGCGCGCGCCGTCGCCCAGCACCTGCACTTCTATATGACGGGCCTCTGTGATGACCTTCTCTATATACAGGCCGCCATCGCCGAAGGCCGCCTGGGCCTCGCCTTGCGCCTGCGGCAGCAATTGCTCGAATTCCCGTCTGTCGTTGGCGATGCGGATGCCGCGTCCGCCGCCGCCGGCCGCGGCCTTGATCATGACGGGAAAGCCGATGCGTTCGGCGATCTTCGTCGCCTCGTCCGGATCATCTATGCGCCCGCCGCTTCCCGGCACGACCGGCACGCCCGCCTTCTCGGCGGCGATGCGGGCCTCGACCTTGTCGCCCATGGTGCGGATGGCATCGCCGCTCGGCCCGACGAAGACCATGCCGGCCTTCTCGACGGCGTCGGCAAAGCCGGCATTCTCGGCGAGGAAGCCATAGCCCGGATGGATGGCGTCGGCCCCTGCCTGCCTGGCGGCGTCGATGATGGCCTGGATATTCAGATAGGACTTCGCGGCATGCGGCGGGCCGATATTGACCGCCTCGTCGGCGAGCTTGACCGCCAGCGACTGGGCATCGGCGGCGCTGTGCGCCTGGATGGTGCGGATGCCCAGTTCGCGCGCCGCCCTGATGATGCGCACCGCGATCTCGCCGCGATTGGCGATGAACAGCGATGTCAGCATGGGAAGGCCGTGCGACGACTGCCGCTCGTTTTCCCCTTCTCCCACGCTGCGCGCGGGAGGAGGGAAAAATTGGCGAGGCCGTGCCGCAATTTGATACGGCTCGCCATCTCACGCGATTTCCGCGAGCGGCTGGCCGGCCATCACCGGCTCCTCATTGTCGGCGAGGAATTTCGCGATCTTGCCCGCCGCCTCGGCCTTGACCTCGGTGAAGGACTTCATCACCTCGATGAGGCCGATGACATCGCCGACCGCGACCTCGTCGCCCTCGTTCTTGTAGTTGGGCTTGTCGGGCGCCGGCTTGCGATAGAAGGTTCCGGGCAGAGGCGAGAGAAGTTGCTGGGACATGGGCGCTCTTTCGTTGATCAGGCGGCATCGAGATAGGGGCGGACCGCCTTGCGGACGGCCTCGGCGATGGCGACGGCATTGGGCGTGTCGGAATGGATGCAGATCGTGGCGGAGCCGACCGTCACGTCCTTGCCGCCGACGCTCTTCACCTTGCCTTCCTTGATGGCGCGCAGGCATCTGGCGGCGGCCTCGTCGGGGTCCTTCGCCTCATGCTCGCGCGTGATGATCAGGCTGCCATCGTCGCGATAATCGAGATCGGCATAGAATTCAGGGATGAATGTGTGGCCGCGCTCCTTGTAGATCTTCTCGTGCAAGGTGTTGACCATGCCGAAAAGCGGCACCTTGAAGATGTCGGCCACGTCCGAGACGGCATGCGCCATGTCCTCCATGCGCGCCGCCATGCCATAGAGCGAGCCATGCGGCTTGATGTGGTTGAGCGTCATCTTCTCGGCCTCGAGGAAGCCTTTCAGCGCGCCGATCTGATAGATCAGGCAGTTGACGAGCTCGTCCCGCGAAATCTTCATCTCCCGCCGCCCAAAGCCCTGGAGGTCGGGAAGAGAGGGATGGGCGCCCACCTTGACGCCATGCCGCTTCGCCAGGCGCACGGTGGCGCGCATGTGGTTGAAATCCGAGCCATGGAAGCCGCAGGCGACATTGGCGACATCGATGTGGGGCATGAGGCCCTGATCGTCGCCCATCTTATAGAGGCCGAAAGCCTCGCCCATGTCACAGTTTATGGCTGTCACCTATGTCTCCTCCCGATGGTGCTGACGGTCTGGCGCCGTCGTTGCTCGAGACCGAATATTGCGTTGCACAGTCGTATTGTAAAATCGGAAAATCTGCGCTTCGGTATTTGAAAAGCAGATAGGACGCTGGCGATCAGGAAACGAGATATCCCATGTGAGATATGTCGCCTATGTGGTCGGTTTTCCAGTCCATGATCAAAGAAGGCACCGCGCCCGGCCCGAAAAAACTGGCAGAATTTGCCTGTACGGTCCGGATGCGGGGTCCGGCAAATGCACGTTGATCAAGACGTCAAAAAGCGCTGTAGTCCTTCCTGACCCGCAACATTCCTCAGGTCCGACGTGCAGCAGCCTTCAACAAGCCCTTCCGGGACGGCAGCGCTCGCAGAAGCGCCGACCGCGCCCGCGGGAACCCAGCAGCCCCAGGCCCCGCCGGCCACCACCTATTCGATGTCGAACGGCTTCCCGCGACTGCTCGGCCGCCTCAATCTCTCGGTGGGCTTCACGTCCTATCAATCCGGCAAGCTCTATCTCCTCGGCCGCAATCCCCACAAAGGCGGGCTGATGGTCGATGAGCGGCTCTTTCCCAAGGCCATGGGTCTTGCCGCCGAGGGCGGCACCCTGGTGCTGGCCACCCTGTTCCAGATCCAACGCTTCGAGAACGTCCTCGAGAAAGGCCAGGCGATCAATCACACGCACGATGCCTGCTATGTGCCGCGTGTCACCTACACGACCGGCGTGCTCGATGCGCATGAGACAGGCCTCATGGCCGACGGACGGATCGTCTTCGTCAACACCGCCTATAACTGCCTGGCGGTGCCTTCGGAGCGGCACAGCTTCACCGCCTTGTGGATGCCGCCCTTCATTTCCGCGCTGGTCGAGGAGGACCGCTGTCATCTGAACGGCCTTGCCATGGAGAAGGGCCGGCCGCGCTATGTCACGGCGGTGTCGCGCTCCGACACGATCGACGGCTGGCGGGACCGGCGCGCCAATGGCGGCATCGTTGTCGATGTCGAGACCGGCGCCATCGTCTGCTCCGGGCTCTCGATGCCGCATTCTCCGCGCCTGGCGGACGGACGGTTGTGGGTGCTGAATTCGGGGACCGGCGAGCTCGGTGATGTCGACCTGAAGGCCGGCGTCTTTCGCCCACGCGTCTTCTGCCCGGGCTTCGTGCGCGGCCTTGCCATTCACGGGCGTCATGCCTTCGTCGGCCTGTCCAAGCCGCGCTACAAGCGCTTCGAGGGCCTGGCGCTGGACGAGAAGCTGAAGGCGGCCGATTCCGAGCCGTGGTGCGGAGTGCAGGTCATCGATCTCGACACCGGAACCTGCGTCGAGTGGTTCCGCATGGATGGCGCCGTGGCCGAGATTTTCGACGTCGCTGCGTTGCGCGGGGTCGCCTGCCCCATGTCGCTGGGCTTCGCCTCGAACGAGATCAAGACGCTGATCACCTATGAGGGGTTGAAGCCCAAGACCGTGGTCGCGCCGTCCTGATCGGCGATGCTGCGATAGAGCTTACGATTATTTCTTCTTCATCACTCGCCGCGCCTGCACGGCTTGAAGGCACTCGGCGTAAGTGTCCAAAAGATTTTCCCTGGTCTTGAGGCCTTTCTCGATCTCAGCGGTCCACCGCGTGAGCTTGAAGGCGATCTCCTCGGGAGAGGTTCCCCCGGTGTGCAAAACAGGCTTGACGGTCATGACCAGCTCCCATCGCGGCCCCATGCCGCCGTCGGAAACTTAGCTGACTTGCGCATCCTGACAAGCTTGGCAGTTTCTGACTTGCCCGACACGTGGCGCGATGAACGGGCAACGTGCGAATCTCTTCGTCGCGCTCGACACCACCCACGAAGACAGCTTCTTGGTCTGCGACCGCAGGATTTAGGATTATAGTCCTGTAACAATGTCGTCCGGCCACCGGAATGTGTCTTTCCGGCAACAGCGCCTCATTAATTTGCATTGAGTGTGGAACTTGCGTGGTGGCGCATTTGCCCCTGTCGTAGAGTAATTTATTGGAATCGCGCAGAGCTGCGAAAGCAGTGCCGATGCCTGTTGCTCAGAGGGGGATCCTGAACATGACCCGCCGCGCCCTTATTTCCAATCCGCGCAACAGCTTGGCAGCAAGCAAGCCGGTTTTCCCGGTCAAGCACCAGGTTCTGCTGTGCTGCACGGCGCTGGCGTCCTCGATGTTTTTCAGCGGTCTTGCGCAGGCGGACGTCACTGGCGCCCCGGGCAGCAATGGCGCCAGCAGCTCACCCCCCGCCCAACTTCAGATCGACATCTTTTTCAGTCCTGCCGGCGCGGTCCCCCCCACGACCGGCACCGATGCCAACGGCACCAATGGCGGCCCTGGTGGCGATGGCGATGCTTCTGCCGAGGCGGGTGGCCCCGGCGGGCCTGGCGGGCCTGGCGGCCCTGGCGGCAATGGCGGCACGGGCGGCGCCGGCGAGAGTGAAAGCGGATTTGGCGGCGCTGGGGGAAATGGCGGATATGCGACGGGCGGCGATTCGGCCACGATAAACATCGACATCACGGGCGATCTCGGCGGCAACACCAGCATCACCTCGACCGGGGGCACGGGAACGGGCGGCAACGGCGGCAGTGGCGGATTTGGCTATGGCGGCACGGGCGCCGCCGGGGGCAATGGCGGCAATGGCGGGGCCATTGATTCCGGCATTGGCGGCAATGGCGGGGCCGGCGGCCTGGGCGGCAACGCGAATGGAGCAGGCGGAAACGGCGGCGCCGGCGGGGCGGGCACGGGCGGCGATTCAGGCCCGATCACCATCGACGCGACGGGAAACATTCTTGGCACGACCACCATTACGTCCACTGGCGGCACGGCAACCGGCGGCAATGGTGGCGCGGGCAGTTATGGCCATGGTGGCACGGGCGGCGCCGGCGGCAATGGCAGCTATGGCGGCGGCACTGGCAATATCAGTGGCGCATACAACTACAATGCCGGCGCTGGCGGCTCCGGTGGCAAGGGTGGCGATGGCGACGGCTGGGGCGGGTCGGGCGGGTCGGCCGGCGCCGCGAATGGCGGCAACACGGGCGCGATCAGCATCACCGCGGATGGGATAGGCGACGATATCGTCATCACGGCGGCTGGCGGAGGCTCGGCCACCGGCGGTGCCGGCGGCAACGGCAGCTATGGCATCGGCGGCACGGGCGGCGCCGGCGGCAACGGCAGCAATGGCGGTTTCATCGGCAACATCGGCTATGGCTCTTACAATAGCGCGGGCTCCGGCGGAGCCGGCGGCGCTGGCGGCAGCGCCAACGGCACGGGGGGCTCAGGCGGGTCGGGTGGTGCTGCGATCGGCGGCAGCAGGGGTGCGATCGGCATCGAGGTGACGGGCGCCATAACGGGCGCCATAACGATCACGCAGGCGGGTGGCGGCCAGTCTTACGGCGGCACTGGCGGCAATGCCGGCACTGGCTATGCCGATGTCGGCGGCGCTGGCGGCAATGGCGGCTATGGCGCCAGCATCGGCAGCATTGGCTATGGCTTCTACAACAGTGCCGGCGCAGGCGCGGCTGGCGGAGCAGGCGGCAATGCCGATGGCACAGGCGGCTCTGGCGGCAATGGGGGCGCGGCGAAGGGCGGCGATGCGGGCACGGTCACCATCACGGCTGGTGGCGGCATAGAGGACGGCATCACCCTCACGTTATCTGGCGGCGGCTCGGTGGCGGCTGGCGGCGATGGCGGCTACGGTGGCTCGGGCTTCGGCGGCACCGGCGGCGCCGGCGGCAATGGCGGCGACGGCGGCGGCATTGGCGCCATCGGCGATGGCGACCACAACAGCGCGGGCCCCGGCGGATATGGCGGCAATGGCGGCAGCGCCGACGGCACGGGCGGCACGGGCGGCAATGGCGGCGCGGGGACTGGCGGCGCAACGGGCGCGGTCAGCATCGCAGCCGATAGCATATCGAACGGCATCAGCATCGCGGAAGCCGGCGGCGGCTCGGTGAGCGGCAGCGATGGCGGCGACGGTGGCTCAGGCGAAGGCGGCGGTGCAGGCAATGCCGGCAATGCCGGCAATGGCGGCTTCGCCGGCGCGATCAGCGATGGCTCCTACAATAGCGCCGGCACGGGCGGCGCCGGCGGCAATGGCGGCAGCGCCAATGGCGCGGGAGGTGCCGGCGGGTCGGGCGGCGTGGGGACTGGCGGCAGCGCGGGCGCGGTCGACATCGATGTGACGGGCGCCATCACGGGCAGCACGACGATCGCATTGGCGGGCGGCGGCGATGTTTTTGGCGGTATCGGCGGGAATGGCGGTCATGGTAGCGGCGGCATCGCCGGCCATGGCGGCAATGCCGGATATGCCGGAAGCATCGACGGCATTGATTATGGCTTCAATAACAGCGCCGGCACGGGCGGCGATGGCGGCCATGGCGGCGGCGCCGACGGCATCGGTGGCTCTGGCGGCAATGGCGGCGCGGGGTTTGGCGGCGACACGGGCAAGATCAGCATCACGGCCGGCGCCATGGAGGATGGCATCAACATCACGGCCGCTGGCGGAGCTTCGGTCATCGGTGGCGCCGGCGGCTACGGTGGCTATGGCATCGGCGGCAAGGCCGGCAATGGCGGCAACGGCGGCGGTGGCGGCTTCACCGGCGGCATCGGCTATGGCTCCTACAATAGCGCGGGCGCCGGCGGCGCCGGCGGCAATGGCGGCAGCGCCAATGGCGCCGGGGGCTCGGGCGGGTCGGGTGGTGACGCGACTGGCGGCAGCGCGGGTGAGGTCGACATCGAGGTGACGGGCGCCATAACGGGCGGCACGACGATCAGCCAGGCGGGCGGCGGCCAGGCTTACGGCGGCGCTGGCGGTGACGGCGGCAATGGCAACGGCGATACCGGCGGCTATGGCGGCAATGGCGGCGATGGCGGCGGCATCGGCGACATCGGCATGGGCTTCGACAACACCGCAGGCTCGGGTGGCGCCGGCGGCGCGGGCGGCAATGCCGACGGCTCTGGCGGCTCCGGCGGCAATGGCGGCGCGGCGAAGGGCGGCGACACGGGCAAGGTCACCATCATGGCCGGTGGCGGCATAGAGGACGGCATCAGCATCACGGCAGTTGGCGGCGGCACGGTGGTGGCCGGCGGCGCTGGCGGCCACGGTGGCTCGGGCTTCGGCGACACTGGCGGCGATGGCGGCGATGGCGGCGCTGGCGGCGGCATTGGCGCCATCGGCGATGGCGACAACAATATCGCGGGCGCCGGCGGCGCCGGCGGCAATGGCGGCAGCGCCGACGGCGCGGGCGGCGCGGGCGGCTCGGGCGGCGCGGGGACTGGCGGCGCAACAGGCGCGGTCAGCATCACGGCGGGGAGCATATCGAGCGGCATCGAGATCACGGGAGTCGGCGGCGGCTCGGTGAGCGGCGGCTATGGCGGCGACGGTGGCTCCGGCGAAGGCGGCTATGGCGGCGGCTATGGCGGGGCCGGCGGCAATGGCGGCTTCATTGGCGCGATCAGCGATGGCTCCTACAATAGCGCGGGCTCCGGCGGGTCGGGCGGCAATGGCGGCAGCGCCAATGGCGCGGGAGGTGCCGGCGGGTCGGGCGGCGAGGGAACTGGCGGCGGCACGGGCGCGATCGACATCGATGTGACGGGCGCCATCTCGGGCAGCACGACGATCACATTGCAGGGCGGCGGTGGTGTTTTCGGCGGGGCCGGCGGCAATGGCGGTCATGGCACTGGCGGTGATGGCGGCGATGGCGGCAATGCCGGCTATGCCGGCAGCATCGGCGGCATTGACTATGGCTTCAACAACAGCGCCGGCACGGGCGGCGATGGCGGCCATGGCGGCGGCGCCGACGGCATCGGCGGCAATGGCGGCAATGGCGGCGCGGCGTTTGGCGGCGACACGGGCAAGATCAGCATCACGGCCGGCGCCATGGAGGACGGCATCAACATCACGTCTACTGGCGGAATCTCTGCCGTCGGTGGCGACGGCGGCTACGGCGGCTATGGCATCGGCGTCGGCGGCGGCTCTGGCTACAATGGCGGCAGTGGCGGCTTCACCGGCGACATCGGCTATGGCTCCTACAATAGCGCGGGCGCCGGCGGCGCCGGCGGCAATGCCGGCAGCGCCAATGGCGCGGGAGGCTCGGGCGGGTCGGGCGGCGCGGCGATCGGCGGCAGCGCGGGTGAGATCGGCATCGAGGTGACGGGCGCCATAACGGGCGGCACGGCGATCACATTGCAGGGCGGCGGCGAGGCTTACGGCGGCGCCGGCGGCAATGGCGGCAATGCCTATGGCGGCATTGGCGGCTATGGCGGCCATGGCGGCTATGGCGGTGGCATCGGCGATATCGGCACCGGCTTCGGCAACAGCGCTGGCGCCGGCGGCGCCGGCGGCGCGGGCGGCAATGCCGACGCCACGGGCGGCTCTGGCGGCAATGGCGGCGTGGCGATTGGCGGCGACACGGGCAAGGTCACCATCACGGCCGGCGGCAGCATGGAAGGCGGCGTCAGCATCACGACAGTTGGCGGCGGCACGGTGGTGGCCGGCGGCGCTGGCGGTCACGGTGGCTCGGGCGTCGGCGGCAGTGGCGGATACGGCTCTTATACCTTCGGCTATAGCGGCGGCGCTGGCGGCGGCATTGGCGCCATCGGCGATGGCGACAACAATATCGCCGGCGACGGCGGCATTGGCGGCAAGGGCGGCAGCGCCGACGGCACGGGCGGCACCGGCGGCAATGGCGGCGCGGGATTTGGCGGCGACACGGGCGCGATCGGCATCACGGCCGATGGCGTGTCGGGCGGCATCGACATCACGACGGTTGGCGGCGGTGATGTAAGCGGTGGTTATGGTGGGGATGGCGGTTCTGGCGAAGGCGGCGAATATGCCGGCAGCGGCGGGTATGGCGGCAATGGCGGCTTCGTCGGCGAGATCAGTGATGGATCGTACAATCGTGCGGGCTCCGGCGGCGCCGGCGGCAATGGCGGCAGCGCCAATGGCGCGGGAGGTGCCGGCGGGTCGGGTGGCGCTGCGATCGGCGGCGACACGGGCGCGATCGACATCGATGTGACGGGCGCCATCTCGGGCAGCACGACGATCACGTCGGTCGGCGGCGGCAGCATTTTCGGTGGCGCCGGCGGCAATGGCGGTCATGGCACCGGCTATGGCCGCGCCAACGGCTATGGCGGCAATGGCGGCTATGGCGGGTATGCCGGCAGCATTGGCGGCATCGATTATGGCTTCAACAACAGCGCCGGCACGGGTGGGTCCGGCGGCAATGCCGGCGGCGCCGACGGCACCGGCGGCAATGGGGGCAATGGCGGCAGGGCGATTGGCGGCGACACGGGCAAGATCAGCATCACGGCCGATGCCATGCAGGACGGCATCAGCATCACGGCCGTTGGCGGCGCCTCGGTTGTCGGCGGCGCCGGCGGCTACGGCGGCTATGGCATCGGCGGCAAGGCCGGCTATGGCGGCAACAGCGGCGGTGGCGGCTTCACCGGCGAGATCGGCTATGGCTCCTACAATAGCGCGGGCGCCGGCGGGGCCGGCGGCAATGGCGGCAGCGCCAATGGCGCGGGGGGCTCGGGCGGGTCGGGCGGCGCTGCGATCGGCGGCGACACGGGCGCGATCGACATCGAGGTGACGGGCGCCATCGCCGGCGGCACGGCGATCACGCAGCAGGGCGGCGGCGAGGCTTACGGCGGCGCCGGCGGTGACGGCGGCAATGGCTATGGCGGCTATGGCGGCAATGGCGGTTTTGGCGGCACTGGCGGCGGCATCGGCGACATCGGCACCGGCTCCGACAACACCGCGGGCGCCGGCGGCGCCGGCGGCGCGGGCGGCAATGCCGACGGCACGGGCGACTCCGGTGGCAATGGCGGCGTGGCGGTTGGCGGCGACACGGGCAAGGTCACTATCGCGGCCGGCAGCATAGCGGGTGGCATCAACATCGCGACAGTTGGCGGCGGCACGGTGGTGGTCGGCGGCGCCGGCGGTTATGGTGGCTCCGGCTACGGCGGAACTGGCGGCGGCGCTGGCGACTTATATGGCGGCGGCGCCGGCGGCGGCATCGGCGCCATCGGCGATGGCGACAACAATATCGCCGGCGACGGTGGGGCCGGCGGCAAGGGCGGCAGCGCCGACGGAACGGGCGGCTCGGGCGGCAATGGCGGCGCGGGAATTGGCGGCGACACGGGCGCGATCAGCATCACGGCTGGTGGCATATCGAGCGGCATCGACATCACCACACTTGGCGGTGGTGAGGTGAGAGGCGGCGACGGCGGCAACGGGGGCTCCGGCGAAGGCGGCTCTGCCACTTATGGCGGGTATGGCGGCAATGGCGGCTTCGTCGGCGAGATCAGTGATGGATCGTACAATCGTGCGGGCGCCGGCGGCGCCGGCGGCAACGGCGGCAGCGCCAATGGCGCGGGCGCCTCGGGCGGGTCGGGCGGCGACGGGATCGGCGGCGACACGGGCGCGATCGACATCGTGGTGAATGGCGCCATCTCGGGCAGCACGACGATCACATTGCAGGGTGGCGCCAATGTCTACGGCGGCGCCGGCGGGAACGGCGGTCATGGCTATGGCGGCAGCGGCGGCAATGCCGGCGAGGATGGCGGCTATGCCGGCAGCATCGGCAGCATTGATTACGGCTCCAACAACAGCGCCGGCGCTGGCGGGACCGGCGGCAATGGCGGCGGCGCCGACGGCGCCGGCGGCAATGGCGGCAATGGCGGCAGGGCGATCGGCGGCGACACGGGCAAGATCAGCATCACGGCCGATGCCATTGAGGATGGCATCGTCATCACGGCCGTTGGCGGCGCCTCGGTTACCGGCGGCGCCGGCGGTTACGGCAATTACGGCATGGCCGGCACGGGCGGGACTGGCGGCTACGGCGGCAGTGGCGGCTTCACCGGCGACATCGGTTATGGCTCTTACAACAGCGCGGGAGCTGGCGGGGCCGGCGGCGATGGCGGCAATGCCAATAGCTCGGGAGGCTCGGGCGGATCGGGCGGCGCGGCGACCGGCGGCGGCACGGGTGAGATCGACATCGAGGTGACGGGCGCCATCACCGGCGGCACGACGATCACGCAGCAGGGCGGCGGCCAGGTCTACGGCGGCACTGGCGCCAACGGCGGCAATGCCTTTGTCGGGGCCGGCGGCAGTGGCGGCGCTGGCGGCTATGGCGGCAGCATCGGCGATATCGCCAGAGGCGATAGCAATAGCGCGGGGGCCGGCGGGTCTGGCGGCAATGGCGGCAACGCCGACGGCGCAGGCGGCTCGGGTGGATCGGGCGGCGCTGCAAAGGGCGGCGACACGGGCGCGATCAGCATCTATGCGATGGGCGCCATCACCGGCGGCATGACGATCACGCTGGTCGGCGGCGGCCAGGTCTATGGCGGCAGTGGCGGGAACGGCGGCAATGGCACTGGCGGCACCGGCGGCAATGGCGGCGCCGGCGGCGCCGGCGGCGGGCTTGGTGACATTGCGACGGCCGATACTTCATATAGCAACAGCGCCGGTGCCGGCGGCGCGGGTGGCCGTGGCGGCGCTGCCGATGGCACGGGCGGGGCGGGTGGCGCCGGCGGCGAGGCCAGGGGCGGCAACACGGGCGCGATCGCCATCACGGCGGATCGAATTGAGGGTGGACTGGAGATCACGGCTTTTGGCGGGGGCACCAGCGCCAGTGGCGGCGCGGTGCATGGCGGCAGCGGCTATAATGGCGGCACTGGCACTGGCGGCTATGGCGGCAACGGCGGGGCTGGAAGCTATGGCGGCGGCATGGGCGCCGTCGTCGATGCGGATGGCAATATTGCCGGCAATGGCGGCAATGGCGGCGCTGGTGGCAGCGCCGACGGCACGGGCGGGTCGGGTGGATCGGGTGGCGCGGCCTGGGGTGGCGGCACAGGCTCGATCAGCATCGATGTGGCCGGCGCCCTGCTTGGCGGCACGACGATCTCGACTTACGGCGGCTGGGCTTATGGCGGTAATGGCGGCTATGGCGGCTATGGCTATGGCGGCACCGGCGGCGCCGGCGGCGCCGGCGGCGATGGCGGCGGCATAGGCGCTATCGGAGAAATCGCGGGCTATGGTTTTGGCCAGAACAACAGTGCCGGCGCCGGCGGCGATGCCGACGGCGGCACTGCCAATGGCACAGGCGGCTCGGGCGGCAATGGCGGCGCGGCCTATGGCGGCGATGTGGGCGCCATCACCATCACGGCGGGTGGAACGGACGGAATCACCATCACGGCGGAAGGTGGCGGCGCTGAAGGCGGGACTGGGTATGATGGCGGCTCTGGCACCGGCCTCACCGGCGGCCTTGGCGGCGTCGGCGGCCTCGGCGGCGGCATCCTCGGCGTCAACAACGGCAGTTCCAACGGGAACGGCGCCGGCCGCGGCGGCAATGGCGGTGCCGGCGGATCGGCCAATGGCACAGGCGGCAACGGCGGCAATGGCGGCGCGGCCTTCGGCGGTGACGTAGGACCGATCACCGTCAACCTGGCTGGCACGAGCACCGGCACGATTGTCATCACGGGAACGGGTGGCGATGCCATCGGCGGTGACGCTGGTGCTGGCGGCAGTGGCACAGGTGGTAGCGGCGGCAACGGTGGCGGCGGCGGCGGCGGCGGTGGAATCGGCGGCGCTATCGCCGGATTCGACAATTCCGGCGGCAATGGCGGCAACGGCGGGAACGGCGGCAACGCCAATGGCTCCGGCGGGACCGGCGGCCGTGGCGGCGATGCAACAGGCGGCAGCGTCAATATCGGCGTGAACAACAATGGCAACATGGAGACCGCCAACGATACCATCACCGTCGGCGCCTATGGCGGCAATGCCTATGGTGGCGACGGAGGCGGCGGCGGCGCGGCATATGGCGGGACCGGCGGCATCGGCGGCGCCGGCGGCGACGGCGGCGTGGGCCAGATTGGCGGCAATGGCGGCTATGGCGGCGACGGCGGCAGCGGCGATGCTTTCGGCGGCAATGGCGGCGACGGCGGCAATGCGACAGGTGGCGACGCCAATGTCGATGTCGCCAATGGCGGCACGATCACCACGACCGGAGATACGTCCAGCGCCATCGTCGTGACGGCTTCGAGCGGCAATGCCGCTGGCGGCATCGGCGGCATCGGCGGTTACGCAACGGTCGGCACCGGCGGCGCTGGCGGCAATGGCGGCAATGGCGCCGCGGCTAATGGCAATGGCGGCGATGGCGGCGATGCGACGGGCGGCGACGCTTTCGCCGGTGACGGCGGCGATGGCGGCAACGGCACCGGCGGCAACGTCAATGTCACCGTGACGAACAACGCCAACATTTTCGGCACCGGCACGGGCACCAACGGCATCGTCATCACGACGACGACCGGCACCGGAACCGGCGGGGCTGCAGGTGGCGGCGGAGGTGCCGGGGGTGTTGGCGCGACCGCTGCTGGCGGCTCGGGCGGGACCGCCGTTGGCTACGGAGATCCTGGTGCCGATGGCTCGACCGATGACTCCGTGGAATTTGTTAACGGTGAAGCAGGCGATTCTGGAGAAAACACGCATGGCAGCGCGCTGATTACCGTCAACAACAATGGGCTGTTGGACGTGAACGGCGCCGGCGCCCTGGTGACGGCCAATGGCGACAACAGCACCATCGTGGCGAACAACACCGGCAATTTCTTCGGTGGCACTGTCGGCCTGCGGCTGACGACGACGAGCCTGACGGCCGGCGGTTCGGACATCAAGGTCAATAATTCGGGCTTCCTGACGGCGGATTCGCTGTTCGCGATCGATGCCAAGGGAGCCTCGACCGAGGTCATGAACACGGGCACGGTGCTGGGCTTCATCGACCTGACCGATGAGGGCGACACGTTCGACAATGACGGCGGCTTGTTCGAAGCGCGGCTGACATCGGATTTCCGGCTCGGCGACGACGTCTTCAACAACACGAATGGCGGCGTGGTGCGCACGGCGGAAGATCCGAACGCCGAAGAGAACGTGTCCTTCGTCAATCTCGAGCACTTCAACAATCTGGGCGGCACGATCTCGCTGGTCGACGGCGGCAACAATATCGACACGTTCACGCTGTCCGGGCCGACGCAATATGTCGGCAACAATGGCGGTCTCGCGGTCGATGCCTTCCTGGCGCCGCCGGCGGACGGCAAGTCGGACATGCTGATCATCAACGGCACGACCGAGGGCAACACCAGGCTCTTCGTCAACCTGACCAACCCGATCGGCAGCTCGGCCAACACCGAGGGCATACCGGTGGTGCAGGTGGCGGGAGAGGGCAACACCGGCGCGGGGGACTTCAACCTGCCGGGCGGCGTGCTCAATGCCGGCTTCCTCGCCTGGAAGCTCCGGCTCGACACGAGCGGCGTCGATGACGTGCATGAGCTCTATACCGCAGGCCTTGGCGCCGGCGCCTACGAGTTCGCCGCCGGCATCACCGGCATGCAGGACATCTGGTACCAGACGGCGGGCACGCTGCTGCAGCGGCAGGCCGATCTCAGGCCGATCATCGGGTCGACGCAGGTGACGCCGGTGGCGGACTTCGCCGAACCGGTGGAGCCGACGCCTCTCGCCAACATCACGCCCGGCTTCTGGCTGAAGGGTGTCGGCGCGTGGATCAATCGCGACCAGGATGAAGACAACGATGTGGTGACCGACCGCGACCAGTCGATCTATGGCGTCTTCGCGGGCTTCGACTTCGGCACGGAGGACCTCAACGAGCAGGGCGATGTGCTGTTGTTCGGATTGCTCGCGGGCTATATCCACTCCGATCTCGACTTCGACTCGACGAACACGGAATGGACCTACAAGGGCCCCTCGATCGGCGCCTATGCGACCTATCTCGACCATGCCTTCTATGCCGATGCGCTGGTGAAGGCAGATTTCCTCGACATCGACATCGATGCCGACGATCTGGCCCCCGAGGAGGACAGTGCCGACACCGATGCCTTCAACATCGGCGGGCGGATCGACACGGGCTACAAGATGGGCGAGACGTGGTTCGTCGATCCGCAGGCGACGCTGGCGGTGGTCTATACCGACATCGACGATGTCGACGACATCTTCGGCGGCTCTGTCGACTTCGACGATTCGACGAGCGTCAGGGGCCGTCTGGGCCTGAGGGTCGGCTACGAGGAGACCGACAGCACCGGCGCCGTGTTCGGGGGCGATGTGACGGCGAGCGTGTGGCAGGAGTTCAACGGCGACAACGATGTCACGATCTTTGCGCCTGGCTTCGGACCGTCCGGCGCGTCGGACGACCCGGGCACGACCTTCGGCGACATCTCCGTCGGCTTCAACATGGTGGCGCCGGAGGGCTGGTCGGGCTTCTTGCGCGGCAACTACCAGTTCGCCGACGACTACGAAGCGTGGAGCGGCAATGCCGGCGTGAGATATTCGTGGTAGTGGATCGTCGCTGAGCCGAAGGCAGGACCAATGACCCCGGCCCGGCTCTTGCGCATCGGCGGTGCGGGCGCTCTTCTGGGGGCTGTCGTTGCCGCGGGCGTCATGGCCGTGCAATCTCAGGAAGCTGCGGATCCGGGCAGGCAGAAGCAGGCCATTCCGTGGACGAGCACCTGCACATCTCCGGGCCGCGGGCTTGCGGCCGAATGCGCTCTGCAACAGCGGGCAATTCTCAACAAGACCCGCCGGGTCATCGGCATGATCACCATCCGGGTTCCTTCCGAGACAAAAAGGCCGGTCATGATGATACAGACGCCGCTCGGCCTGTTCCTGCCCGCCGGCGTCGACGTCGACGTCGACGGCGACATGGCGCAGAACTACCCGTTCCAAAGCTGCAACGGCAATGGCTGCTATGTGGGCTTTCCCATTCCGGACAAGCTTCTGGCCCGCATGTTCAAGGGCGGCAGGCTCAATGTTTCCTTCCAGTATGTGAGCAGGAAGCGGCTCACCTTGCCCATGTCGTTGGTCGGCTTCTCCGAAGCCTATGATCGGATCAAGTAGGAATTACCGCCTCGCGCACGCCCGCCAGATTTTTTCCGGCGTCACCGGCATGTCGATCGAGGTGACGCCCAATGGCGCCAGCGCGTCGAGCACGGCGCTGACGAGCGCGGCGGGCCCGGCAATGGCGCCGGCCTCGCCGCAGCCTTTGACGCCCAAGGGATTGTTGCGGCAGGGCGTCACCATCGACTCGATGCGCATCGAGGGCAGGTCGTCGGCGCGCGGCATCGCATAATCCATGAACGAGCCGGACAGAAGCTGTCCCGTCTCCCGGTCGAAGACGCAATGCTCCAGCATCGCCTGCCCGGTGCCCTGCGCGAGCCCGCCATGGATCTGGCCCTCGACGATCATCGGATTGATCTGGTTGCCGAAATCATCGACCGCGGCCAGCGCCGTCACTTCGATCTTGCCGGTCTCGGGATCGACCTCGATCTCGCAGAGATGGCAGCCATAGGGGAAGGTGAAATCGGGCGGGTCGAACCAGGTCGTCTCCTCGAGCCCGGGCTCCAGCTGGTCGAGCGGATAGTCGACCGGATTGTAGGCGGCGGCCGCCACTTCCCCGAAGCTCCTGGCCCGGTCGGTGCCGGCCACGCTGTAGCGGCCCTGCCTGAACTCGATGTCCCGCGCATCGGCCTCGAGCAGATGCGCCGCGATCTTGCGGCCTTTCTCCACCACCTTGTCGAGCGAGATCTTCATCGCCGAGCCGCCGACGGCGAGCGAGCGCGAGCCATAGGTGCCGATGCCGTAGGCGACGCGGTCGGTGTCGCCATGGACGATCTCTATGCGCTCGAAATCGACGCCCAGCGTGTCGGCGACGATCTGGGCATAGACCGTCTCATGGCCCTGGCCATGGGTGTGGCTGCCGGTCAGCACCGTCACCGTCCCGGTCGGGTTGACGCGCACCTGGCCCACCTCATACTGGCCGCCCAGACAGCCTTCGCGGGCCAGCAGCTTGGAGGGGCCCATGCCGCAGGCCTCCATGTAGAAAGCGAAGCCGAGGCCCAGATATCTGCCGCGCTTGCGGGCCTTGGCCTTGCGTTCGGCGAGCGTGGCGAAATTTCCGATCTCGCAAGCGCGGTCGAGAAGCTTGTGGAACTCGCCCGTGTCATAGGTCCACAGGAGCGGCGTCCTGTAGGGGAATGCCTCGGCCGGGATGAGGTTGCGCCGCCTGATCTCGACGCGGTCCATGCCCATCTCGCGCGCTGCCGCATCCATCACGCGCTCGAGCACATAGGTGCATTCCGGCCGTCCGGCGCCGCGATAGGCATCGACCGGCATGGTGTTGGTGAAGGCGGCACGGGTGCGAACATGGACGGCGCGCACCTTATAAGGGCCGGGCATCGGATAGGCGTAGAAGAAGGAAGGGATCGCCGGCGCGAAGGTCGAGAGATAGGCGCCCATATTGGCGATCGTGTCGACTTTCAAGCCCTGGACCACGCCTTCCGCGTCGAGCGCCAGCGACACGGTGGTGACATGATCGCGCGCATGGGTGTCGCAGACGAAGGCCTCCGAGCGCTCGGCCACCCATTTGACCGGACGCTTCAGCCGATGCGCCGCGAAGACGGCGAGCACTTCCTCGGCATAGTGATAGATCTTCATGCCGAAGCCGCCGCCGACATCGGGCGCCACGACCCTGATCTTCTCTTCCGAGATCTTCAGCGTCGCGATCGACAGCAGAATGCGGATGACATGCGGATTCTGGTTCGAGGTGTAGAGCGTGTAGCGGTCGCTGCCCGGATCGTAATGGCCGATCACGCCGCGCGTCTCCATGGGCGAGGCATGGACGCGGTTGTTGATCAGCTTGACGGTGGTGACATGATGGGCCGAGGCAAAGGCCTTGTCGACGGCGGCCGGGTCGCCGACCTCTCAGTCATAGCAGAGATTGCCCGGCGCCTCGGCGGGCCAGATCTGCGGGCTTTCAGGGTCGATCGACGTTTCGAGATCGACCGCGGGCTCGAGAATCTCGTAATCGACATCGATCGTCTTCATTGCCGCACGTGCTGCGGCGCGCGTCTCGGATGGCCGCTTCGAGAGCGGCCATGAAGTATTGTGTTGCAGGTGCGAGATTGTAAAATCAGAAAATCTGCAGGAAGGTATTATGAAAAGAGATAGATGACGCTCTCCATAAAACAGGTCAGGTACTTCATCGCCGCCGCCGATGCCGGGCAAGTGAGCCAGGCGGCGATCGAGCTCAATGTGTCGCAATCGGCGATCACCGCGGCGGTCAAGCAGCTCGAGAGCGACCTTGCCGTCCGCCTGTTCGACCGCCAGTCGACGGGCGTCGCGCTGACCGCCGAGGGCACGCGCTTCCTCCAGCATGCGCGCATCATCATGGCCGCGGTGAACGAGGCGATGAGCGCGCCATTGACCGAGGACATGGCGCATGCGGGCCATGTCCGCATCGGCGTCACCTATACGGTCGCCGGCTATTTCATGCCGCGCCACTATGCCAGGTTCCTGCGCAACTATCCGCGGGTCAGCGTCGAGTTGCGCGAGCTGCCGCGCGAGGCGATCGAGGAGGGGCTCGTCGACGGCACGCTCGACATCGCGGTGATCCTGGTCTCGAACCTCGCCGATACCACCCGCATCGCGTCGGAGACCCTGCTGCGCTCGCGCCGCCGGCTGTGGCTGCCGGTCGAGCATCCTCTGCTCAACCGCGAGAACGTCACGCTCGCCGACGTGGCGAGCGAGCCCTATGTGATGCTGACCGTCGACGAGGCGATGAACACCGCCGGCAAATACTGGGCGCGGACGGGGCTCGAGCCGCGCATGGTGGTGAAGACCTCCTCGGTCGAGGCGGTGCGCAGCATGGTGGGCGCGGGCATGGGCGTCACCATCCTCTCCGACATGGTCTACCGGCCGTGGTCGCTCGAAGGCCAGCGCATCGAGACGCGCAACGTCATCGCCGACATCCCGAGCATGGATGTCGGCCTCGCCTGGAACCGCGCGGTGCAGCAGGCGCCGGCCACGCGCGTCTTCCACGACTTCATGAGCATGACCTTCTCGGGCGCATCCGCGATGTGACAGCCGCGATCGCTCCACACTTTGCCGCTTTGCTGTGGCAAGAAAGACACAGAGACAGGTTTATGGGTTGCGGCAGCCGGCAATTGCGTTATTGTTGCGCCGTCAAATCTATTGCTTCTGCGCAAGTGGAGGCTTTTGCTTCGGGGGGACGGCATGGGGGGACAGAGGCCGAGCGGAGACCGCCGGCTCGACGGGACGATCGGAGGCCTCCTTCGCCGGCGCCTGGCCTTCACGACCATTCTCGCCGTTGCGCCCTTGCTGGGCTATGGGCGGCAGGCCCATGCCGACTGTGTCGCCTCGCCCTCGCCGACCTTCGTCTGCAGCGGCGCCAACGGGACGACGCAATCGATCCCCGTCGACAATGCCGATGTCTCGACCGCCGCGGACTTCAGCGTGAATGCGGCGGGCGGCGCCGGCATCGTCATCACCGGCGCCGGCGACGTCCGCTTCACCGACACTCATGCCGAGACCGACATCCGGGCGGCCGACGACGCGCTGTTCGTGCAGGCGACCGACGACGACGGCCTCACCCCCGGCTCGGTGACGGTCCTGACCGACGGCAGGCTTACCGGAGGGTCCAGGGGCATCGCCGCCTATAATGACGGCATCGGCGCTCTCGCCATCACCGTCAACGGCGAGGTCGAGGGGCAGGCCGGCGATGGCATCTATGCGCGAAACAACGCCGGTACGGGTCTGACGATTGTCACCGGTGCTGAGAGCATGGTCACGGGGACTGGCAGCGGCGTCGCCGCGGTCAACTACGAGGGCATTCTGGAGATCACCGTCGACGGCGAGGTCGGCGGCACATATGGAAGCGGCATATCGGCGGAGAATTTCGACGGCGCCACCGACCTCACGGTCACGACGCGCGCGGGGAGCGCGGTGACCGGCGCCTATGGCATCAGCACCGCGAACGGCGGCAGCGGCGACATGACCGTCACGGCCGACGGCTCGGTCGGCGGAACAGGTGGTCATGGCATAAGGGCCAGCAACAGCGGCGGCAGCCTTACCATCGACACCGGGACGCAGAGCAGCGTCGTCGGGAGCGCGAGAGGCATCGCCGCCTATAATTATGGCAGCGGGACTCTCGAGATCACCGCCGACGGCGAGGTCGAGGGGCAGGGCGGCGACGGCATCTATGCCCGAAACAACGCCGGGACGGGTCTGACGATCGTCACCGGCGCTGAGAGCGCGGTCACCGGGACCGGCAGCGGCATCGCCGCCGTGAATTACGGCGGCGATCTCGAGATCACCGCCAATGACCAGGTCGGCGGCACATATGGAAGCGGCATATTCGCCTACAATGGCGGCGGCGGCGATCTCACGGTCACGACGCGCGCAGGCAGTGCGGTGACCGGCGCCTATGGCATCAGCGCCGCGAACGGCGGCAGCGGGGACATGACCGTCACCGCCGGCGGCTCGGTCGGCGGAGCAGACGGTTTCGGCATACGGGCCAGCAATGGCGGCGGCGGCCTGACCGTCGACACCGGGGCGCGGAGCAGCATCGTCGGGAGCACGACGGGCATCGCCGCCTATAACTATGGCGGCGGCGATCTCGAGATCACCACCGACGGCGAGGTCGAGGGGCAGGGCGGCGACGGCATCTATGCCCGCAATGAGGGCGCAAGCCTTAAGATCGTCACCGGCGCTGAGAGCTCCGTCGCCGGAAGCAGCAGAGGTATCTCTGCCGTGAATTACCGCGGCAATCTCGAGATCACAGTCGATGGGGAGGCCAGCGGAACGGAGAGCTACGGCATAAGCGCGGAGAATTTCAGCGGGGCCGAAGCCCTCACCATAAGGACGGGCGCAGGCAGCACGGTTGCAGGCATCAGCGGCATCAGGGCCCGGAATGACGGCAGCGGCGACCTCGCCATCACCGCCAATGGCGCCGTCACCGGCAGCACCTACCACGGCATAGTCGCGTATAATGGCGGGGATGGCAATCTGACGGTCACCACCGGCACGAACAGCGCGGTCAGCGGCAATTACGACGGCATTAACGCCGGGAACGAAGGCGACGGCGATCTCATCATCACCGCCAACGGCACTGTCGCCGGCGATCTCGACGGCATCGATGCCGAGAATGGCGGCGCCGGCGATACCGAGATCACCGTCAGCGGATCGGTCACCGGGCGAGGCGCCGACGCTTTCGACGGCAGCGGCATAGAAGCGGACAGCGACGGCGAAATAACCGTCACGGTCAATGGCTCGGGCCTGGTGCAAGGCGATCATGCCGGCATCGCCGCCGCCTCGCATGAAGGCCAGGCGATCTCGATCAGCAATGGCGGCATCGTGCGCAACCTCTCGGGCGCATCGGATGCGCTCGCCATTGCTGCCATCGGCGGCGCGGCCGGGATCGAGAACACCGGCAGGCTCGTCGGCTTCGTCACCCTCGACACGGTGGACGACTTCGACGATGAGCTGAAGAACACCGGCAGCTGGAACATGGCGGGCGGCACCAGCGATTTCGGCGGCGGCGACGACAAGGTGGAGAACGGCGGCACGCTCAGGGCCGCCGGCGACGGGACGACCATCGAGACGACCACGCTCGGCAATCTCGAAAGCTTCGCCAATTCCGGCCTCATCACCCTGGTCGACGGCCAGGAAGGCGACAGCCTCTTCTTCACAGGCGCATCGGCGACGGAATTCGCAGGCGCCGGCGGCCGGCTTGCGGTGGACGCGTTTCTCGGCCCTGCGGGGGAGGGCAAGTCGGACCAGCTCACCATTGATGGCAATGTCACCGGCACGACGCGCGTGAGCGTCAATGTGGTGGGCTCGAGCGGCACCAACAGCGACGGCATCCCGGTGATCACCGTCGCCGGGACGACGGCGGAAGAGGACTTCGATCTCGAGGGCGGCGTGCTCAATGCCGGCTTCTTCGCCTGGGACCTGAGGCTCGACGGCAACACGCATGAGCTCTACACATCGGGGCTGGGTGCTGGCTCGTATGAGTTCGCCGCCGGCATCACCGGCGCCCAGGACATCTGGTACCAGACGGCGGGCACGCTCTTGCAGAGACAGGCGGATCTGCGCGCGCTCCTCTCCGGAACGGCGGTGACGCCGGTCGCCGACTTCTCCGAGCCGGTCGAGCCACAGCCTCTCGCCAGCGTGACGCCCGGCCTGTGGCTCAAGGGCGTCGGCGCCTGGCTCGATCGCGACGCGCAAGAGGACGGCCTCGATCTCGACCGCGACCAGGAGATCTACGGGATCTTCGGCGGCTTCGACTTCGGCACGGATAATCTGGCGGGCCGGGGCGACGTGCTGATGTTCGGGCTGCTCGCCGGCTATATCCATTCCGACCTCGACTTCGACGCGACCGGCACGCGATGGCGCTATGAGGGACCGTCGGTCGGCGCCTATGCGACCTATCTGAACCGGGCCTTCCATGCCGATCTCCTGGTCAAGGCGGACTTCCTCGACGTCGACATCGACGCCGGCGCCATCGCGCCCGGCGAAGACGATGCCGACACCGACGTCTTCAACATCGGCGGCCGGCTGGATGCCGGCTACAAGATCGGCATGGGCGCAGGGATGTTCATCGAGCCGCAGGCGACCTTGGCGGTGCTGAACACGGAGGTGGACGACATCGGCGACATCTTCGGCGGGGCGGTCGCGTTCGACGACGAGACGAGCGTCAGGGGCAGGCTCGGCCTCAGGCTCGGCCATGAGCAGGTCACCGCAAGCCAGGTGGTCTATTCGGCAGACGTGACGGGGAGCGTGTGGCAGGAGTTCATGGGCGACAACGACGCGACGATCTTCGCGCCCGACATGCCGGCGGCCGGCGTGTCGGACGATCCGGGCGAGACCTTCGGGGACGTGTCGGTGGGCTTCAGCATGGCGGCGCCTGAAGGCTGGTCGGGCTTCGCGCGCGCCGACTGGACGTTCAACGAGGACTTCGACGCGCTCTCCGCCAACGCCGGAGTGAGATACAGCTGGTAGAATGACCTTAGGTCATGTGCTTGTTTCAGGCGAGACATGCATAGTGCGGGGCGATTTCCCCTGTGACATTATTGCAACGACCATGCTGAATTCCGAGGCGTTCTCGGCCAAAACAACTGGCCAGACGGTCCCTGCGTCAGATAATCTGCGAGAACGGTGGCAGGCATTACGGGGGAATAGATGGGCCGTCTCAGCAGCGCGACATACAGGCAGCGTGCTTCGCTATTGTCCTTCACGGCCCTCGCCTCGTCGCTGCTTCTTGCTTCCGCGTCGCCGCTCCTGGCGCAGACGGCCGATGAATTCGGCGAGATCGGCTCTTCCGGCGGCGACGTCATCATCGTGAACGAAGATCCCATCGAAGTGGTCGACCCGTCTCCCGGCTCCTTGGCGATCTCTTCCGGCGGCGGCGCCGGAGAAGCGGACAATGGTGAGGCCGGCGAAAGTGTAAGCGGCGGCACCGGCGGCCCTGGCGTCCCGGGCACGCCGGGCGGCATCGGAGCCCCCGGCGGCATCGGGGAGCCCGGCGGCGCCGGCGGGCCGGCCGGAAACGCCGGCGGGTTCGGCGGCGCGGGCGGCACAGGGGGCATCGGTTCCGGCGGCGCCTCAGGCACGGTCACCGTCACGGATACCGCAGACCTGCTCAACGAGCTTGCGATCTCTTCCGGCGGCGGTGACGGGACGGGCGGCGCCGGCGGCGGCGGCGGAAGCGGAACCGGCGGCACCGTCCAGCCGGGGAGCGCCGGTGGAGCGGGCGGCAATGCCAATGGCAGCATAGGCGGCGCGACCGGCGGGCCCGGCGGCGGTGGCGGCCAGGGCGGCAACGCCAACGGATCGGGCGGCGCCGGCGGCGCCGGCGGCGAAGGCCTAGGCGGCATGTCGGGCCAGATCAGCATCGATGCGGGCGGCGATATCCTTGAGGACATCGCGATCGCGGCCGGGGGCGGCGCGGGAACCGGCGGCGCCGGCGGCGCCGGCGGTGAAGGAGCGGGATCCGAAAGCGCGTCCGGTGGGGTCGGCGGGTCCGGCGGCAATTCCTTCACGGACGGTCACGATACCGGCGGCGTGGGCGGCGCAGGCGGCATGGCCGGCAGCGCCGATGGCTCAGGCGGCGCCGGCGGCGCCGGCGGAGATGGCATGGGAGGCATGTCGGGTCCGATCGGCATCGATGCGAGCGGCAATATCCTTGGAGACATCGCGATTACGGCGGGTGGCGGCGAGGGAACCGGCGGCGCCGGCGGCGTCGGGGGCGCGGGCACGGGCGGCGAGGGTGCCATTGGCGGGGTCGGCGGCGCTGGCGGCAGGATCCTCGGCGACATCGGCTTTTTCGACATGGAAAGCCTGAATCGCGGCGGCATGGGCGGCACCGGCGGGCAGGGCGGCAATGCGAATGGCACGGGCGCCGCCGGCGGGACCGGTGGCGCCGGCATGGGTGGCGCCAACGGGTCCGTCACCATCAGCTCCACGGGCGACATCCTGGTCGTCGCGCTCGCCGCGGGCGGCGGCGCCGGCAACGGCGGCGCGGGGGGCGATGGGGGTGCCGGCACGGGTGCCGCCGGGGGTGCCGGCGGAACCGGCGGGGCGGGCGGTGCTATCGGAAACGTCCTCGACGGATCGGGCAATGAAGGCGGGACGGGCGGCACCGGCGGACGAGGCGGCAGCGCCACCGGCGCCGGCGGCATTGGCGGGACTGGCGGCTCCGGCAGCGGCGGCGACGTTGCAGGAGCCACGATCACCGCCGCCGGCAGCATGGACGCCGTCGCCCTGGCAATGGCCGGCGGTGAAGGATCGGGCGGCGCCGGCGGCGCCGGCGGCATCGGCGCCGGCGATACGGGCGGCACGGGCGGCATGGGCGGTGCGGGCGGCGACGCCGGCGATATCGACAGCGGCCTGGCGAATGCCGGCGGTCTTGGCGGCACTGGCGGCCAGGGCGGGGCGGCCGACGGAACGGGAGGGGCCGGCGGGGATGGCGGCGCCGGCACGGGCGGCAGCGTGGGCCCGCTCACCGTCGATGCCGGCGGCGGCATCGTCAGCAACCTTGAAATCGACCTGAGCGGCGGAGATGGCATCGGCGGCGCAGGCGGCGAGGGTGGCGCCGGCATGGGCGGATCCGGCGGCGCCGGTGGAGCCGGTGGACATGGCGGCACCATAGGCGAGCTGGGCCAGACGGCGATCGCCAATAATGGCGGCGGCGGCGGCGCCGGCGGCCAGGGCGGCGACGCCGACGGCCGGGGCGGCCGGGGCGGTGACGGCGGCCAAGGCATTGGCGGCAGGGTCGATCAGGTCACGATCACCATCGCGGGCGAAACGACAGGCATCGTCGTCATCGATGCGACGGGCGGCGACGGCCAGGGCGGCACCGGCGGTGCCGGCGGCCTGGGCTCGGGCCGCACCGGCGGCGCGGGGGGGGCCGGCGGAATCGGCGGCACCTTCGGAGGCGGGACGGGATCCGGCACCGGCGGCGGCACGGGCGGCACCGGCGGCCAAGGCGGCACGGCCGACGCCGAGGGCGGCGCCGGCGGCGCCGGCGGCCAGGGCGTCGGCGGCGCCGTGACCGTCGATATCGACAACAGCTCCAATGTCACGACGTCGCAGATCGCCATCTCGGTCGACGCCATTGGCGGTGACGGCACGGGCGGCGCCGGCGGCCAGGGCGGCGCCGCGACGGGCGGCAGCGGCGGCGCGGGAGGAGCAGGCGGCACCGGCGGCGTGGGTACGACCAGCACTCCATTCTATCCCGGCGGTGCCGGCGGCGCGGGTGGCGCCGGCGGTGACGCCAGCGGCGGCGGCGGGGGCATCGGCGGCGCCGGGCTGGGCGGCAACGCCGCCGTCACGGTCGCCAACAGCGGCAATATCACCACCTCGGGGAACGCCGCGATCAAGGTGATTGCCGAGGGTGGCGACGCCACCGGCGGCGACGGAGGCCTCGGCGGCGATGCCGTGGCGAGCGATGGCGGGGCGGGGGGCGCGGGCGGCGCCGGTGGTGCCGCGAGCCAGACTGGCGGGGTCGGCGGCGCCGGCGGGGCCGGCGGCGACGCCGCCTCCGGCAGCGGTGGCAATGGCGGCGATGCGACAGGAGGCGACGCCGCCGTCAATGTCGCCAACAAGGGCGACCTCACCGTCACCGGGGACAATGCCAGCGCCATCCTGGTCGAAGCGCATGGCGGCGATGCCGCGGGCGGTCTCGGCGGAGCGAGCGGCGGCTTCATCACCGCTGGTCTCGGCGGCAACGGCGGACGGGGCGGCGCCGGAGGCCCGGCCGATGGAGATGGCGGCACCGGCGGCGCCGGCGGCGACAATGGCGATGCGATCGTCGCCGCGTGGGGAAATGGCGGCAACGGCACTGGCGGCAACGCCCAGGCCGTGGTGTCCAACGAAGGCGCCATCGTCGCCACCGGCGCCAACGCTCATGGCATCAACGTCACGACGTTCGCCGGCGAAGGTTCCGCCGGTGGATGGTCCGGCGGAGGCATCACCATCAGCATTTCCAGTGTCGGCGGCGCCGGCGGCGCCGGCGGACCTGCGGCCGGCACGGGAACCTCGCAAGGGGGCGAGAACGGCACGGGCGGGCAGGTGGTGAACCCGGCAGAGGCGAGCCTCGGTACCGGCACTCCGGGCGGCGGCTCGATCCTGGTGACCAATTCAGGCGCGATCGATGTCACGGGGGCAGGCGTGCTGGCGACGGCCAATGGCGACAACAGCACGATCAGGATCGAGAATTCCGGCGACGTGACCGGCGGCTCTGCCGGCCTGTCGCTCTCCACGACGAGCCTCGTCAACAGCAGCATCGACGTCGTCAATTCGGGGCTGCTGACAGCGACGTCGCTGCTCGCCATCGACGCCAGCGGTGCCGCGACCGGGGTGCTCAATCGCGGCACGGTACTGGGCTTCGTCGATCTCACCGACCAGGGCGACAGGTTCGACAACGAGGCGGGCGGCGTCTTCGAGGCGCGCGAGACCTCGCAATTCGGCGCCGGCGAGGACGTCTTCAACAATGAAGGCACGGTGCGGGCGACGGCCGCTTATGCCGCCATCGACGGTCTCGAGCACTTCAACAATCCGGGGCTGGTGTCGCTGGTCGACGGCGTGGCGGACGATCTTCTCGTCATGGGCCCGGACACGCAATATGCCGGCGCCGGCGGCTGGCTTGCGGTGGACGCGTTCCTCGGCCCTGCGGGGGAGGGCAAGTCGGACCAGCTCACCATTGATGGCAATGTCACCGGCACGACGCGCGTGAGCGTCAATGTGGTGGGCTCGAGCGGCACCAACAGCGACGGCATCCCGGTGATCACCGTCGCCGGGACGACGGCGGAAGAGGACTTCGATCTCGAGGGCGGCGTGCTCAATGCCGGCTTCTTCGCCTGGGACCTGAGGCTCGACGGCAACACGCATGAGCTCTACACATCGGGGCTGGGTGCTGGCTCGTATGAGTTCGCCGCCGGCATCACCGGCGCCCAGGACATCTGGTACCAGACGGCGGGCACGCTCTTGCAGAGACAGGCGGATCTGCGCGCGCTCCTCTCCGGAACGGCGGTGACGCCGGTCGCCGACTTCTCCGAGCCGGTCGAGCCACAGCCTCTCGCCAGCGTGACGCCCGGCCTGTGGCTCAAGGGCGTCGGCGCCTGGCTCGATCGCGACGCGCAAGAGGACGGCCTCGATCTCGACCGCGACCAGGAGATCTACGGGATCTTCGGCGGCTTCGACTTCGGCACGGATAATCTGGCGGGCCGGGGCGACGTGCTGATGTTCGGGCTGCTCGCCGGCTATATCCATTCCGACCTCGACTTCGACGCGACCGGCACGCGATGGCGCTATGAGGGACCGTCGGTCGGCGCCTATGCGACCTATCTGAACCGGGCCTTCCATGCCGATCTCCTGGTCAAGGCGGACTTCCTCGACGTCGACATCGACGCCGGCGCCATCGCGCCCGGCGAAGACGATGCCGACACCGACGTCTTCAACATCGGCGGCCGGCTGGATGCCGGCTACAAGATCGGCATGGGCGCAGGGATGTTCATCGAGCCGCAGGCGACCTTGGCGGTGCTGAACACGGAGGTGGACGACATCGGCGACATCTTCGGCGGGGCGGTCGCGTTCGACGACGAGACGAGCGTCAGGGGCAGGCTCGGCCTCAGGCTCGGCCATGAGCAGGTCACCGCAAGCCAGGTGGTCTATTCGGCAGACGTGACGGGGAGCGTGTGGCAGGAGTTCATGGGCGACAACGACGCGACGATCTTCGCGCCCGACATGCCGGCGGCCGGCGTGTCGGACGATCCGGGCGAGACCTTCGGGGACGTGTCGGTGGGCTTCAGCATGGCGGCGCCTGAAGGCTGGTCGGGCTTCGCGCGCGCCGACTGGACGTTCAACGAGGACTTCGACGCGCTCTCCGCCAACGCCGGAGTGAGATACAGCTGGTAGGTTGATCGGGACCCGCCGCCGCTGTAGTCCTTGCTCGTTCAGACAGCCTTGCGACAGGTGACGGTCCCTTGCAGCAGCCCTCCCCAGTTCCTCCCGAGCCGAGCGATCCGGCGCAGGACAAGGCGGCGGCTTCCGCGGCGCAGGCGAAGACGACCTATTCGATGTCGGGGGGTTTCCCGCGCCTCCTCGCCCGCCTCGATCTCTCGGTCGGCTTCACCTCCTATCAGTCCGGCAAGCTCTATCTGCTGGGCCGCAACCTCCGCAAGGGCGGACTGATGGTGGACGAGCGGCTGTTTCCCAAGGCCATGGGACTGGCCGCGGAGGGCCGCACGCTGGTGCTCGCCACATTGTTCCAGATCCAGCGCTTCGAGAACGTCCTCGAGAAGGGCCAGGCGATCAACCACCTGCAGGATGCCTGCTTCGTGCCGCGCGTCACCTATACGACGGGCGTGCTCGACGCGCATGAGGTCGGCCTCATGGAAGACGGGCGGATCGTCTTCGTCAACACCGCCTATAACTGCCTCGCCGTCCCATCCGAACGGCACAGCTTCACCGCCCTGTGGATGCCGCCCTTCATCTCGGGCCTGGTCGAGGAGGACCGCTGCCATCTCAACGGCGTCGCGATGGCGCAAGGCCGCCCGCGCTACGTGACGGCGGTGTCGCGCTCGGACACGATCGACGGCTGGCGCGACCGGCGCGCCAATGGCGGCATCGTCATCGACGTCGAGACGGGAGAGACCGTCTGCTCGGGACTGTCCATGCCGCATTCGCCGCGCGTGGCGAACGGGCAGCTCTGGGTGCTCAATTCGGGGACGGGCGAGCTCGGCGAGGTCGACCGCGCCTCCGGCGTCTTCCGCCCGCGCGCCTTCTGCCCGGGCTTCGTGCGGGGCCTCGCCATCCACGGCCGGCATGCCTTTGTCGGCCTGTCGAAGCCGCGCTACAAGCGCTTCGAGGGCCTGGCGCTCGACGACCGGCTGAAGGCCGCCGATTCCGAGCCCTGGTGCGGCGTGCAGGTGATCGATCTCGACAGCGGCACCTGCATCGAATGGTTCCGTATCGACGGCGCGGTGGCCGAGATCTTCGACGTCACGGTGCTGCCCGGCGTCGCCTGCCCCATGTCGCTGGGCTTCGCCTCGAACGAGATCAAGACGCTGATCACCTATGAAGGCCTGAAGCCGCAGACGAAGCCCGCCGCGTCCGGCTGAGCCACGCGGGTTCGTCCGCTGCGCGCCCTTGCCGGCGCGCAAGGAGATCCGGCATCAATCCTTGAGGACGCCCGTCTGCCTGGCGACATGCGTCGCGATGGCGTCCATGAGCGGCGGGGAAAGACAGTCATAGGGCTCGAGGCCGACGTCCCTGAGCCGCGCCCGGATCGCCGGCATGTCGCCGGGCTTGGCGCCCGATTCGATGACCGAGGAGACGAAGGCCGCAAATTCCGGCGGCGACCAGCCGCTGTCCTTCGACAGCTCGGTGTGGACGAAGTCCAGTCCGTGGAAAGGATGTTTCGTATTCTCGATACGGCCATACATGTGGACGCCACAGTCGCGGCAGGCGTGTCTCTGGATGGTGGCGTTGGAATCGACGACCTTGAGCTTGCTCTCGTTAGCCGTCACCTTGACCTTGTCGCGCGGCACGACGGCAACGACCGAGAACAAGGCGCCGGCGGGCTTCCAGCACTTCGTGCAGCCGCAGGCATGATTGTGGGCGGTCTGCGCGCCGATGGCGACCGTGACCGGATTCGACGCGCATTTGCACTGAAGCGTGCCGCCCGCAAAATCCTTTGCCGCGGGCTTGATGCCGCCGTCCACCGCCGGATGAATGGATACCGCCATGTTGAAATCCTCCCAGGTCAGAGCGCAGAGTATTTTCGATGAAGCTCTTGCAGCCACCGCGACAATAGGAGGCCGGCATTTGCATGTAAATACCCGCGTCGACGGCTCGATTGCCGCATGATGAGGAGAATGTTACTGTTCGCGGGCGAGCGGCCGTCATATGGCGAAGCGCTGTGAAACGAGTATCCAGATGACCCCTGGCGCCGAAACCGCCGCCGCATAGCGGAAAGCCCGATCCGGCCCTGCGCACCTTCCAGCAAAGCGAACCTTCGCCGAAGAGGAATTCATGACTGTCGAGACACGTTCAACCGCAAGAAGCCATGGCGGAGTCCAGGGCGTCTATACGCACGCAAGCGGCCTGTGCCGGTGTCCGATGACCTTCGCGGTGTTCGTCCCCGAGCACGGCGCCGGCGAAAAGCTGCCGGTGCTGTGGTATCTCTCGGGCCTGACATGCACCCACGCCAATGTGATGGAGAAGGGCGAATACCGAAGGGCGGCTTCGGAGCACGGCGTGATCGTCGTCTGTCCGGACACCAGCCCGCGCGGCGAGGGCGTGCCCGACGCGGCGGAGAACTGGAAGCTCGGATGGGGCGCCGGCTTCTACGTGGACGCGACGGAGGCGCCGTGGTCGACGCATTACCGGATGTACAGCTACATCCGCGACGAGCTTCCGGCCGTCGTCGAATCAAACTTTCCGGCGGATATGTCGCGGCAATCGATCTTCGGTCATTCCATGGGCGGACATGGCGCGCTGGTGAGCGCGCTGCGCAATCCCGGCCGCTATCGAAGCTGCTCGGCTTTCGCTCCGATCGTGCATCCGATGACGGCCGACTGGTCGCGTCCGGCCTTCGCGGCGTATCTGGGCGACGATCAGCCGCGCTGGCGCCAATACGATGCCGTGGCGCTCATCGAGGACGGCGCGCGGCTGCCGGACCTCCTCGTGGACCAGGGCACCGCGGACCAGTTCCTGGCCGACGGGCTCCGGCCCGAGCTTCTGCGCGATGCCTGCGCCAGAGCGGGCATGCCCCTGACGCTCAGACTGCGCGACGGATACGATCATTCCTATTATTTCATATCGACGTTCATGCCCGATCATGTCGCCTGGCACGCCCGGAGGCTCCGCGACGGAGAACGGTGAGGGAGGGCGCTGGCGGCCTGCATCGAGCCTCCCGGTATCATCAGCTCGATGTGTTTTCTGCGACGCAATGCCCACTGCCGGATTGCCGATGCCGGAGCGCCTCCCCATATGGTGCAGAGGACGGCCGAAAGTGATGGAGGACACCATGAAATGGGTGAAACCGACGATCGAAGAAATATGTGTCGGCCTTGAGATCAACGACTATTTTCCGGCCGAGCTCTGATCCGCGGCCGCAAGGGCGCGGCCGGCCCATCGGGTGATGCGCATCATCGTTCTCGGTTCTGCGGCGGGAGGAGGCTTTCCGCAGTGGAACTGCAGGTGCGGGGTCTGCGCCCTCTACTGGCAGGGCGATCCAAGGGTTCGGGCGCGCACGCAGTCTTCGATTGCCGTAACGGCAAACAAAGAGAAATGGCTGTTGCTGGACTGCTCGCCTGACGTGCGGGCGCAGATCATGCGGACGCCAGCTCTCCATCCCCCGAAAGCGGGACGCGGGTCCACGATCGAAGGGGTTTTCCTCACCAATGGTGATATCGATCATACCGCCGGCCTGCTCAGCTTGCGGGAGGATCAAGCTTTCGTGATCCATGGAACCGCGAGCGTGCTTGCGGAGATAGCCCGGAACCGGATGTTTGCCGTGGTCAGTGAAGCCGCCGTGCCGCGAAAGACCGTCGAACTCGACAGACCCGTGACCATGGCCGGCGGGCTGGTGATCGAGCCGTTCGCCGTGCCGGGCAAGGCGCCGCTCTATTGCGAATCCGGCGATGCGGGCGGCGAGTGGACCATAGGCCTGCGGATCGGGACGGGAGCGCGGCATTTCTACTACGTGCCGGGATGCGCCGACATAGATGCCACGCTCCGCGCCCGCCTGAAGGACGCGCCGCTGGTTCTGTTCGACGGCACGCTCTGGCGCGACGACGAGATGATCCGTCAGGGCATCGGCCACAAGACCGGCCGGCGCATGGGCCATGTGTCCATGGCCGGAACCGACGGCGCGATCGCCCGGCTCGGCGATCTCGGCATCCGGCGCAGGATCTTCATCCACATCAACAACAGCAATCCGGTTCTCGTCGACGGCTCGCCCGAGCGGCGCGAAGCCGAGGCCGCCGGCTGGGAGATCGCCCATGACGGCATGGTGATCGAGCCGTGACCGGGCTGGCGAGCCCGGGCGAATTCGAGGAGCGTCTGCGCGCGACGGGCGAGCAGCGCTATCACCACTGGCACCCGTTCCATCAGCGGCTGCATTCGGGAAAGCTCGAGCGCGGCCAGCTCCAGGCCTGGGCGCTCAACCGCTACTACTATCAGAGCATGATCCCCGTGAAGGACGCCGCGATCCTGGCGAGAATGGGCGAGCGGGACTTGCGGCGCGTCTGGCGCCGGCGCATCGTCGACCACGACGGAGGGACCCGCGACGAGGGCGGCATCGCCCGCTGGCTCGCGCTCACCGACGGCCTGGGACTCGATCGCAGCTATGTCGTCTCGACCCGCGGCATCCTCCCGGCAACCCGCTTCGCGGTCGAAGCCTATGTCCAGTTCGTCCGCGAGCGAAGCCTGCTCGAGGCGATCGCCTCGTCGCTCACCGAGCTGTTCGCCCCCGCCCTCATCGCCGAGCGCATGAGCGGAATGCTCGCGAGCTACGATTTCATCTCCCCGGGGACGCTCGCCTATTTCGACAAGCGGCTGAGCCAGGCCCCGCGCGACGCGGAGTTCGCCCTCGACTACGTGAAGTCCCACGCGCGCCGGCCCGACCAGCAGGACGCCGTTCTCGCCGCCCTGACGTTCAAGTGCGACGTGCTGTGGGCGCAACTCGACGCGCTCCATCATGCCTATGTCGAGCCGGGCCACGTTCCGCCGGGCGCCTTCAGGCCGGAGACCTCGCCATGACCGGACCAGCCGTGATTTCCGGCGCCGCCGTTCCGCGCCTCCCGCGCGGGGTGCGGCTGCGCTATGACCAGGTCCGCGCGCAATGGATGCTGCTCGCACCCGAGCGGATCTTCAAGCCGGACGGCGTCGCGCTCGAGATCCTCAGACGCTGCGACGGCGGAACGACGCTCGATGCGATCATCGACGATCTCGCGCGTGCCTTCAGTGCCGAGCGGGACGAGGTGGAGCGCGACGTGCGCGCGTTCCTGGACGGGCTCGCGGCGAAGCGGATCGTCGAGCTGTGAGGGAGGGGATCGCCGCGCCCACGGGGATGCTCGCGGAGCTGACGCATCGCTGCCCGCTGCGCTGCCCCTATTGCTCGAATCCGATCGAGCTCGATCGCCGCTCGCAGGAGCTCGATACCTCCGCCTGGCTGCGCGTGCTCGCCGAGGCGGCCGGGCTCGGCGTCGTGCAGGTGCATCTGTCGGGCGGCGAGCCCGCGGCGCGCCGGGATATCGTCGCCATAGTGCGCGGCTGCGCCGGCCTTGGCCTCTATTCCAACCTCATCACCTCGGGCGTCGGCATCGGCGCGGCCAAGATGGCGGCGCTGGCCGAGGCCGGGCTGGACCACGTCCAGCTGTCCTTTCAGGCGACGAGGGCTGAGCCCAACGACCTGATCGGCGGCCGCGACGGCGCGTTCGCCAGGAAGCTCGATACGGCGCGCGCGGTGAGCCGCCTCGGCATACCGCTGACGCTCAATGCCGTGATCCATCGCCGCAACATTACGGAAATCGCGGACTTCGTGCGCCTCGCCGTCGATCTGGGCGCGAGGCGCGTGGAGATCGCCCACGCGCAGTATCACGGCTGGGCCCTCAGGAACCGCGCCATGCTCATGCCGAGCCGCGAGCAGACGCTGGCTGCTGTAGCGCGCCTCGAGCGCCTGCGCCGGGAATATGCCGGCACGATCGTGATCGACGCGGTCGTGCCCGACTACCATGCCCGCTATCCCAAGGCCTGCATGGGTGGATGGGGGCGGCGGACGCTCAACGTGACGCCGTCGGGAAAGGTGCTGCCCTGCCACGCGGCGGAGACCATTCCGGGACTCGACTTCTGGACCGTCAAGGAAAGGAGCCTTGCGGAGATCTGGGCGGACTCGCCGGCCTTCAACGCATTCCGCGGCACGGGATGGATGCGTGAGCCCTGCCGCAGCTGCGAAAGGCGGGAGATCGACTGGGGCGGATGCCGATGCCAGGCGCTCGCCATCGCGGGCGCCGCAGAGGAGGCCGATCCCGTCTGCTGCAAGTCGCGGTTCCATGCGAGCATCGAGGCCATCGCCGCCGAGGACAGCGCCCGGCCTGCCGCCGCCTACCGCTATCGCGGCTTCGAGAAGCATCCGGACCACGCGGCGGCAATCGCCGACGCCGCGTCATGAGGGGCCGCAGCCGGCGCCGCCGTGATCAGCGCCGCTTCACCCCCGGCAGCACGCAGAGCATCTCGAACAGGAGATTGGCGGCGGTGAGCGCGGTATTGCCGCTCGGATCGTAGGGCGGCGACACCTCGACCAGGTCGCAGCCGACCAGGTCGAGGCCTGAGGCGCCGCGGATGATCTCCAAGGCCTGGATGGTCGTGAGGCCGCCGATCTCGGGCGTGCCGGTGCCGGGCGCGAAAGCGGGATCGAGGCTGTCGATGTCGAAGCTCAGATAGACCGGGCCCTTGCCCATCTGGCGGCGCACCTCCTCCATCAGCGGAGCGAGCGACTTGTGCCAGCATTCCTCGGCCTGGACGACGCGGAAGCCCTGGCGGCGCGGCCAGTCGAAATCGTCCGCCGCATAGCCCGTCGCCCTGAGGCCGATCTGGATGCAGCGTTTGGTGTCGAGCAGCCGGTCCTCGACCGCGCGGCGGAAGGGCGTGCCATGCGCGATCTTCTCGCCGAACATGTTCTCGTTGATGTCGGCATGGGCGTCGACATGGATGAGGCCGACGGGGCCGTATTTCCCGGCGACGGCGCGCAGGATGGGATAGGTCAGCGTGTGGTCGCCGCCCAAGGTCAGGGGCCGGCAACCGCTGGCGATGATCGTGCGATAGGCGTCGGTGATGATGTCCATGCATTTCGGCAGGTTGAACGTGTCGATCGCCACATCGCCGATATCGGCGACCATCAGGCTGTCGAATGGCGCGGCGCAGGTCGCCATGTTGTAGGGCCGGATCAGGCAGGATTCGGCGCGGATCTGACGCGGGCCGTAGCGGGTGCCGGCGCGGTTCGAGGCGCCGATATCCATGGGGATGCCGACGAAACACGCGTCGAGCCCGTCGGTCCCGGCTTGCGTCGGCAGGCGCATCATGGTGGCCGGGCCGCCGAAACGCGGCATCTGGTTCCCGCCCAAAGGCTGATTGAAGGCTCGTGTCATCATGGCTCCTCGCAGACGTTTCCGGTCACAGGTGACACGCTGCCCGGGGTTAGGCAAGAGGTTCCCCGTCACCTGGACTTTCGATCAGCCGGGTTGAAACCCGGGCCATAATCCTATTTGCTGGCGCCGGAAGGAGTCCGATTGGCCAGGCTCACGCAAAGCTATGTGCATGGGGCGAGCGGCGTGCCGCTGATCGGCCAGACCCTGGGCGCGTTCTTCGACGCGGCGGCGGGCCGCTGGGGAGAATGCGACGCGCTCGTCGTGCGCCACCAGGACGTGCGCTGGACCTATGCCGAGCTCAAGCGCCGGGTCGACGACTTTGCCGCAGGATTGCTGGCGCTGGGGCTCGAGCCCGGCGACCGCGTCGGCATCTGGTCCCCCAACAATGCCGAATGGGTGGTCACCCAGTTCGCCACTGCCAAGGCCGGGCTGGTCCTGGTCAACATCAATCCCGCCTATCGTCTCGCGGAAGCCGACTACGCGCTCAACAAGGTCGAATGCCGGGCGCTCGTGACCGCGAGCCGGTACAAGAGCAGCGACTATATCGGCATGCTGAGGGAACTCGGCTCGGGCAACCGCCTGCCGCATCTCGAGACCATCATCCAGATCGGCGGAGAAGAGGCAGGGATGCTCGCCTTCGGCGCCGTCGCCGGCCGCGCCGGGCCGGAGCACCGCCAAAGGCTGGCCGGGATCGGCGCCGCCCTGCAATTCGACGATCCGATCAACATCCAGTTCACCAGCGGCACCACCGGCTATCCCAAGGGCGCCACGCTCACCCACCACAACATCCTGAACAACGGCTTCTTCATCGGCGAGACGATGCGCCTGTCGGAAAAGGACCGCATCTGCATCCCGGTGCCGCTCTATCATTGCTTCGGCATGGTGCTGGGCAATCTCGCCTGCATCACCCATGGCTCTGCCATGGTCTATCCGGGCGAAGGCTTCGATCCCCTGGGCGTACTCGAGACCGTGGAAGCCGAGCGCTGCACCGGCCTCTATGGCGTGCCGACGATGTTCATCGCCGAGCTCGGCCATGCCGAGTTCGGGAAGTTCGACCTCGCGACGCTGCGCACCGGCATCATGGCGGGCTCGCCCTGCCCGGTCGAGGTGATGAAACAGGTCGTCAGGGACATGCACATGAACGAGGTCACCATCTGCTACGGCATGACCGAGACCAGCCCGGTGAGCTTCCAGACCTCGGCCGACGATCCGCTCGAGAAGCGCGTCGGCACGGTCGGGCGCATCCATCCCCATGTCGAGGTGAAGGTCGTCGACGCCGAGGGGCGCATCGTGCCGCCCGGCGTGCCGGGCGAGCTCTGCACCCGCGGCTATTCGGTGATGCGCGGCTACTGGAACGACGAGGAGAAGACGCGGGAGGCGATCGACCAGGGGCGGTGGATGCATACGGGCGATCTCGCCACGATCGACGCGGAAGGCTATTGCAACATCGTCGGGCGCATCAAGGACATGGTGATCAGGGGCGGGGAGAACATCTATCCGCGCGAGATCGAGGAGTTCCTCTACCGGCATCCGAAGATCGCCGACGTGCAGGTGATCGGCGTGCCCGACCGCAAATACGGCGAGGAGCTGTGCGCCTGGATCAGGCTCAAGGCGGATCAGAGCTGCACGGACGAGGAGATCCGGCAATTCTGCGAGGGGCAGATCGCGCATTACAAGATTCCGCGCTATGTGATGTTCGTCGACGCCTTCCCGATGACGGTGACCGGCAAGATCCAGAAGTATCTGATGCGCGAAGAGGCGCGCCGGCAGCTGGGGCTCGAGGAGGAGAAGACCGCATGACGGGACTGGATTGAACATGGCAGACAACGGCAATTTCGGCCTCGATTTCGATCTCGGCGAAACGCCCGAGATGATCCGCAACACGGTCTCGGCCTTCGCCCAGGCCGAGATCGCGCCGCGGGCGGCGGAGATCGACAGGTCCAACGAGTTTCCGCGCGACCTGTGGCCCAGGCTCGGCGAGCTCGGCCTCCACGGCATCACGGTCGAGGAGGAGTTCGGCGGGCTGGGCCTCGGCTATCTCGACCATGCGGTGGCGGTCGAGGAGGTGAGCCGCGCCTCGGGCTCGGTCGGCCTGTCCTATGGCGCCCACTCCAACCTGTGCATCAACCAGATCCGCCGCAACGGCTCGGACGCGCAGAAGAAGCGCTACCTGCCGAAGCTCATCTCCGGCGAGCATGTGGGGGCGCTCGCCATGTCGGAGCCGGGCTCGGGCTCGGACGTCGTCTCGATGCGCACCCGGGCCGAGAAGAAGGGATCGAAATACATCCTCAACGGCAACAAGATGTGGATCACCAACGGTCCCATCGCCGACACGCTGTTCGTCTATGCCAAGACCGATCCCCAGGCGGGGTCCGGGGGCATCACCAGCTTCCTCGTCGAGAAGGGCTTCAAGGGCTTCCGCACCGCGCAGAAGCTCGACAAGCTCGGCATGAGGGGGTCGGACACGGGCGAGCTCATCTTCGAGGACTGCGAAGTGCCGGAAGAGAACGTCGTCGGCGAGGTGAACAGGGGCGTGCGGGTGCTCATGTCGGGCCTCGACTACGAGCGCGCGGTGCTCGCCGCCGGCGCCGTCGGCATCATGCGCACGGCGCTCGACGTCGTCCTGCCCTATGTCCACGACCGCAAGCAGTTCGGCCAGCCGATCGGCACGTTCCAGCTGGTGCAGGGCAAGCTCGCCGACATGTATGTGCTGATGAACGCGGCGCGCTCCTATGTCTACACCGTGTGCCGGGCCTGCGACCAGGGCCGCGTCACCCGCGAGGACGCGGCGGGCGCCATCCTCTTCGCCGCCGAGAAGGCGACGCAGGTGGCGCTCGACGCCATCCAGCTCCTGGGCGGCAACGGCTATATCAACGATTTCCCGACCGGACGCCTGCTGCGCGACGCCAAGCTCTACGAGATCGGCGCCGGCACCAGCGAGATCCGCCGCATGCTGATCGGCCGCGAGCTGTTCGAGAAGTCGGTCTGACATGATGGGCGGGATCGTTCCATCGGCGTGGCTGGATTTCCCTCCCCCTTGCGGGGAGGTCGCGAGGTTTCTCCCTGTTCCTTCAGGCTCGCGGAGCCAGGACTTGAAGGACTGCCCGACCCCCACCCCAACCCCTCCCCACAAGGGGGAGGGGAAACGGGGGGCGCTGGATTTCCCTCCCCCTTGCGGGGAGGTCGCGAGGTTTCTCCCTGTTCCTTCAGGCTCGCGGAACCAGGACTTGAAGGACTGCCCGACCCCCACCCCAGCCCCTCCCCGCAAGGGGGAGGGGAAACGTGGCGCGCTTGATTTCCCTCCCCTTTGCGGGGAGGGATCAAGGGTGGGGGTCGCGAGGTTTCTCCCTGCTCCTTCAGGCTCGCGGAACCAGGACTTGAAGGACTGCCCGACCCCCACCCCAGCCCCTCCCCGCAAGGGGGAGGGGAATCGGAGAGTGTGGGCTCGATGACCCGGATCAAAAGCGGGATCGATCCGCAATCCGAGACGTTCCGGCGCAACGAGGAGCATATGCGCGGGCTGGTCGAGGACCTGCGCAAGGTGTCGGCCCATATCATGCAGGGCGGTCCCAAGGCCTCGCGTGCGCGCCACGAAGCGCGCGGAAAGCTGCTGCCGCGCGAGCGCGTGCTGCGCCTCATCGATCGCGGCTCGCCCTTCCTGGAAGTCGGCCATCTCGCCGCCCACGAGATGTATCAGGGCGAGGTGCCGTCCGCCGGCATCATCACCGGCATCGGCCGGGTCGGTGCGCGCGAATGCATGATCGTGTGCAACGACGCGACGGTGAAGGGCGGCACCTATTATCCGCTCACCGTCAAGAAGCACCTGCGCGCCCAGGAGATCGCCGAGCAGAACCGGCTGACCTGCATCTATCTGGTCGATTCGGGCGGCGCCAACCTGCCCAACCAGGACGAGGTCTTTCCCGACCGCGACCATTTCGGCCGCATCTTCTTCAACCAGGCCAACATGTCGGCCAAGGGCATCCATCAGATCGCGGTGGTGATGGGCTCGTGCACGGCGGGCGGCGCCTATGTGCCGGCGATGGCGGACCAGAGCATCATCGTGCGCGGGCAGGGCACGATCTTCTTAGGGGGACCGCCGCTGGTGAAGGCGGCGACCGGCGAGGTGGTGAGCGCTGAGGACCTGGGCGGGGCAGAGGTCCATACGCGGCTCTCGGGTGTCGCCGACCATCTCGCCCAGAACGACGAGCATGCGCTCGAGCTGGCGCGGCGCGCCGTCGCCAGCCTGCAGGTCAGGAAGCCGCAGGACGTCGTCCGGCGTACGGCCGCGGCGCCCGATTACGACCCGGCCGAGCTCTATGGCGTCATGCCGCCGACCTCGCGCGAGCCCTTCGACGTGCGCGAGGTGATCGCGCGCATCGTCGATGGAAGCGTGCTCGACGAGTTCAAGGCGCTCTATGGCCGGACGCTGGTCACCGGCTTCGCCCATGTGCACGGCATGCCGGTCGGCATCCTCGCCAATGACGGCATCCTGTTCTCCGAATCCGCCGTCAAGGGCGCGCATTTCATCGAGATCTGCTGCCAGCAGCGCATACCGCTCCTGTTCCTGCAGAACATCACCGGCTTCATGGTCGGGCGCAAATACGAGAACGAAGGCATCGCCAGGCACGGCGCGAAGCTCGTGACCGCGGTGGCGACCGCCCAGGTGCCGAAGATCACGGTCATCATCGGCGGCAGCTTCGGCGCCGGCAATTACGGCATGTGCGGGCGGGCCTATTCGCCGCGCTTCCTGTGGATGTGGCCGAATGCGCGCATCTCGGTGATGGGCGGCGAGCAGGCCGCCCATGTGCTCGCCACCGTGAAGCGCGACGGCCTCGCCGCCAGGGGCGAGACATGGAGCGAAGCCGACGAGGAAGCCTTCAAGGCGCCGATCCGCGAGCAGTATGAGCATCAGGGCCATCCCTATTACGCATCGGCGCGGCTGTGGGACGACGGCATCATCGACCCGGCCGAGACGCGCAGGGTGGTGGGCCTGAGCCTCTCGGCCGCGCTCAACGCGCCGATCCCCGAAACCCGCTTCGGCATATTCAGGATGTGACCATGCTGAAGTCCGTGCTCATCGCCAATCGCGGCGAGATCGCCCGCCGGGTCATCAGGACGGCAAGACGCATGGGCTTGCGCACCGTGGCCGTGTTTTCCGATGCCGACCGGCGGGCGCTGCATGTCGCCGAAGCCGACGAGGCGGTGCGCATCGGCGGACCGGCGGCGCGCGACAGCTATCTCAGGATCGAGGCCGTCATCGACGCGGCGAAAAGGACCGGAGCCGAGGCGATCCATCCGGGCTACGGCTTCCTGTCCGAGAATGCGGCCTTCGCGGAAGCCTGCGGCGAGGCGAAGATCGTCTTCGTCGGCCCGCCGCCCTCGGCCATCCGCGCCATGGGCGACAAGAGCGAAGCCAAGGCCCTGATGGCGAAGGCCGGCGTGCCGCTGGTGCCGGGATATCACGGCGAGGACCAGTCTCCGCAGGTGCTCAAGAGGGCGGCCGGCGAGATCGGCTATCCGGTGCTGATCAAGGCCTCGGCCGGCGGCGGCGGCAAGGGCATGAAGATCGCCCGGGACAAGGCCGAGTTCCGCGACCAGCTGGCCTCGGCCAGGCGCGAGGCGCAATCGTCCTTCGGGGACGAGCGCGTGCTCGTCGAGAAATATCTGACGAAGCCGCGCCATGTGGAGATCCAGCTCTTCGCCGACGCCCAGGGCAACTGCGTTCACCTGTTCGAGCGCGACTGCTCGATCCAGCGCCGGCACCAGAAGGTCATCGAGGAGGCGCCGGCGCCCGGGATGACGGAAAGCCTGCGCCGGCGCATGGGCGAAGCGGCGGTCACGGCGGCGAAATCCATCGGCTATGTCGGCGCGGGGACGGTCGAATTCCTGCTCGACGAGGACGGCTCGTTCCATTTCATGGAAATGAACACGCGTCTCCAGGTCGAGCATCCGGTCACCGAACTCATCACCGGCCTCGATCTCGTCGAATGGCAGCTGCGCGTCGCCGCGGGCGAGACGCTGCCGCTCGCCCAGGACCAGCTCGCGATCAGCGGCCATGCCTTCGAAGCGCGCATCTATGCGGAGGATCCGGACCGGGACTTCCTTCCGCAGTCCGGCCGCATCGCGGACTTCCGCGCCCCGCCCGAGAACGGCCATGTGCGCTTCGACACCGGCGTCGGCGCGGGCGACACGATCGGCACCCATTACGACCCGATGATCGCCAAGCTCATCGTGTGGGATCGCGACCGGTCTTCGGCATTGGGGCGCTTGCGCAAGGCGCTGGGCGAAGTCGAGGTCGGCGGACTGATCACAAATGCAAGCTTCCTGACGAGGCTCGCCGGCAACGCGTCCTTCGCCAGAGGCGACGTCGATACCGGCTTCATCGCGCGGCACGAGAAGGACCTCCTGCCCAGCGTGCCTCCGGCCGGCGACGACGTGCTGGCCCTGGCGGCCGTGTGCTTCCTGCGCGAGGATCGGCCGGAAGACGGTCCGCCGGGCGATCCCTGGCTGACGTCGGACGGCTGGCGCCATTTCGGCGGCGCCCATGACCACCTCACCTTGATCGATGTCAGCGGCGACCAGGCGTCGCACAGGATCGGCGTGGACTATGCCGGGGACGGGTTCGTCTTCCAGTTGCGCAAGTCGACCATCGACGTGCGCGTCGATCTGCTCGGCCATGGCTCGCTCGCCGCCGAGACGGGAGGGCGGCGCATCAAGCTCGGATATTCCCTGATCGGCGACGACGTGACCCTCTTCCTCGACGGGACCAGCTATCGCCTGAGGCGCGCCGGGCCCGATCTCGGCGAGGCGGACGGCGAGGCGGCGGCGCTCAAGGTCACAGCGCCGATGCCCGGCCGGATCATCGCCGTCAACGTCGCGGCGGGCGGAACGGTCGAGAAGGGAGCGCCCCTCATCGTCCTCGAGGCGATGAAGATGGAGCACACGCTCAAGGCGGGACATGCCGGAAGCATAGAGCATGTCGGCTGCAAGCCGGGCGATCAGATCCGGGAAGGCCAGGAGCTCCTGCGTTTCGCGGCGCCGGCCTGATGCCGCCGGCCTATCGCAAAGCGGTCCCGGATCGGTTAAATGCCAATGATTGCTCTATCGGCACTTATCCTTAAGGAAGGGCGCGGCCCGCTTCATGGACTTTTCCCCCAGCGACGATCAGGCCCGGATCAGGGACATGGTGAAGGGCTTCGCGGCCGGGAAGATAGCCCCCTTCGCCGGGCAATGGGACGAAGACAGGACGATCCCGCGCGGCGTGCTGAAGGAAGCGGCGGGCCTTGGCCTTGCCGCCATCACGGTGGGCGAGGAGCATGGCGGATCGGGCCTGTCGCGCCTCGATTCCGCTCTCATCTTCGAGGAGCTCTCCTATGCCGATCCGGTCGTGGCGAGCTTCCTCTCGATCCACAATATGTGCGCCTGGATCGTCGACACCTATGGCAGCGCCGAGCAGCGCCAGGCCTGGCTGCCCAGGCTCTGCGCCATGGATCTCATCGCGAGCTACTGCCTCACCGAGCCGGGTTCGGGATCGGATGCGGCGGCGCTCAGGACCAAAGCGGTGAAGGACGGCAACAGCCACTATCGCGTCTCGGGCTCCAAGGCCTTCATCTCGGGCGGCGGCTATTCCGACATCTATCTGGTGATGTGCCGCACCGGCGAGGAAGGTCCCCGGGGCATCTCCTGCATGCTGGTCGAGAAGGACGCGGCGGGCCTGAGCTTCGGCGCCAATGAAAGGAAGATGGGCTGGCATGCGCAGGCGACGGCCACCGTCAACCTCGATGCGGTGCGGGTGCCGGCGGCGCAGCTCATCGGCGGCGAGGGCAGGGGCTTCTCCATCGCCATGAACGGCCTCAATGGCGGCAGGCTCAATATCGCCGCCTGCAGCCTGGGCGGCGCCCAGGCGGCGCTCGACAAGGCTGTCGCCTATATGAAGGAGCGCAAGGCGTTCGGCAGAAGCCTCGCCGATTTCCAGGCGCTGCAGTTCAAGATCGCCGACATGGAGACGGAGCTGCAGGCGGCGCGCGTCTTCCTCCACCAGGCGGCCTGGAAGCTCGACCGGAAGGCGCCCGATGCGCGCAAGTTCTGCGCCATGGCCAAGCGGCTGGTCACCGACACCGGTTTCCGCGTCGCCAACGAGGCGCTGCAGATCCACGGCGGCTACGGCTATCTCAAGGAATTCGGCATCGAGAAGACGGTGCGCGATCTCAGGGTGCATCAGATCCTCGAAGGCACCAACGAGATCATGCGGGTCATCGTCGCGCGCGACATGCTGGGTGAGGGCTAGCGAAACGGAATGACAGAGGACGTCATCATCCGCAGCGAAGGCGCCGCCGGCCGCATCACGCTCAACCGGCCCAAGGCGCTCAATGCCCTCAACATGGCGATGACCGAGGCCATCGCCGCGGCGCTCACGCGGTGGCGCGACGACGACCGCATCAGCCACGTCGTCATCGACGGCACCGGCGGGCGCGCCTTCTGTGCGGGCGGCGACATCAGGGCGGTCTATGACGCCATACCGGGCGATCCCGAATTCCCCCGCCGCTACTGGCGCGCCGAATACCGGCTCAATGCCGCGATCGCGCGCTATGCCAAGCCCTATGTGGCGCTCATGGACGGCTTCTGCCTGGGCGGCGGCGTCGGGCTCGCGGCGCATGGCTCGCATCGCATCGTCACCGAGCGCTCGGCCGTCGGCATGCCCGAAACCGCCATCGGCTTCACCCCGGACGTCGGTGGCTCGTGGCTTCTGGCGCGAGCGCCCGGCCATGCCGGCGAATACATGGCGGCGAGCGCCTATCGCATGGGCGCGGCGGACGCGATCCATGCGGGCTTCGCCGACACGGCGGTCCGCGCCGACGACGTTCCCGCCTTCATCGCGGCGCTATGCGAGGGACGCGACGTGGGCGAGACGGCGCGGCGTTTCGCCTCCTATCCCGGCGCCAGCGCGCTCGCCGAGCGCCGGGCCGACATCGATCTCGTGTTCGGCACCGAGACCATCCAGGAGGCGGTGCGTCGCCTCGAGGCGAAAGGCGGTCCCTGGGCGGAAGAGACGCTCGGGAAGATCGCCGCCCATTCACCGACGGCGCTCGCCGCGGCGCATTACTCGGTCCGCAAGGCGCGCGGGCACGGCAGGCTGGAGGAGAGCATCGATCACGAATATCGCTATGCCCATCGCGCCGTCGCCCTGCACGACTTCCGCGAGGGGGTGCGAGCACTCCTCGTCGACAAGGACGGCAGGCCGCAATGGCGCCCGGCGCGGCTCGACGACGTGCGCTTCGGCGATATCGCCGCGCTGTTCGCGCCGCTCGGCGAGGATGAGCTGGGTCTGATGTCCAGGAGTGCGTCGCCATGAAGATCGCTTTCGCCGGCCTCGGCAATATGGGCGGGCCGATGGCCGCCAATCTCGCCGCCAAAGGCTTTCAGGTCGCCGGCTTCGATATCGTGCCGGCCAATCTCGCAAAGGCGGCGGGACGGGGCGTCGCGGCGGCGGAGAGCGCCGGAAAGGCGGCCCGGGACGCCGATGCGGTCGTCACCATGGTTCCGGCAGGCCGCCATGTGCTGGAGCTATATCGCGGCATCCTACCGGCGGCGCGGCCCGGGACGCTGTTCATCGACTGCTCGACCATCGACGTGGCCAGCGCGCGCGAGGCGCATGGCCTTGCCGCAGCGGCCGGCATGCAGAGCCTCGACGCGCCGGTCTCGGGCGGGACCGCGGGCGCCGCCGCGGCGTCGCTCACCTTCATGGTCGGGGGCGGGAAAGACGCCTTCGACCGCGGCCATCCCGTCCTCGCGGCCATGGGCAAGCGCATCGTCCATTGCGGCGGCGCGGGAGCGGGGCAGGCCGCCAAGATCTGCAACAACATGATCCTCGGCATATCGATGATCGCGGTGTCGGAGGCGTTCGTGCTCGCCGAAAAGCTCGGCCTCGACGCGCGGGCGCTCTATGACGTCGCCTCGGCGGCTTCCGGCCAATGCTGGTCGCTCACGACCTATTGCCCGGTGCCGGGCATCGGTCCCAGATCGCCGGCCGACGACGGCTACAAGCCGGGCTTCGCCGCGGCCCTCATGCTCAAGGACCTGGCTCTCGCCCAGCAGGCGGCGGCGGAAACGGAGGCCCCGACCCCGCTCGGCGCCCATGCCGAGGAGATCTATCGCCGCTTCAACGAAGCGGGCGGCGCCGATGAGGATTTCTCCGCCATCATCCGCCATCTCGCGGCGGCGAAACGGGAATAGCCCGAGAACCTCAGGTCCACAACCTGCGGTCAGGCGTGTTCGAGTCTCTTTTCCGGTCTTGTCCTTCGCCTTTTTGGAAATGTAATCTCGACGGGCTGGCCGAGCTTCTCGAGAAAATCGATAAGCATTTCCATGGAAAACTGACCGATCTTTCCCTTCTGAAGGTCGGAAACACGCGGCTGCTGCACACCCAGATGGCGGGCGGCCTCCGCCTGGGTCCATTTTCTGGCCTTAAGCCGCTCTTGCACCTTCATAAGGAGCACGGATTTCCTTTCCATTCTCCGTGCTTCGAGCGGATCGTCAATAAGAACGTTCCACACACTTCCGGTCGTTATGCGACCCACAATGCACCTCATTCCATCTTGCGACGATTCTTTGCCGTCTTCTTGACTTTCCTTGCGGCCTGCATGGCCGTCTCGACCTCACGATAGGCTGTTCTACCCTTCTCGATGTTCCGCTGTGACGTCTGTCGCGTCGTTTTGTGAAATGCGTGGAGAACGTGCACGAGGCCCGGAACTTTCACCGCATAAAAGACACGATACTCGCCACTTTCCGCAGTGATCCTTATCTCTCGAACCCCCGGACCGACCGTTGTCATCGGTTTCCAGTCATCGGGCTCGATATCGCGTTGGATTTTATCCAGCTGATAACCGGCTTCGCCCATCGCATCCGTTGGAAAGTCTTTCAAATCCTCATACGAGGTTCCGAGCCAGTCTATGTCCCGAAGTTCCGCCATATTCTTCCCTAATGAAACCTATCATGCCTCTGCTCCATTTGATTGTTGTCGCTGTGTACTTTCATATATACTAAAACTTATATATAGCAAGCAGGATTTGTTTGCTTGAACGGCGTCACGCAGTCCAACTCGGGCGCTCGCGCAGGCGCTGGTTCCAGCGCTGGACGTGGGAGAGGCCGGCCGGGACCTCGAAGCCGAAGACCTCCGAGAGCCACAGGGTGACCATGCCGGAGATGTCGGCCATGGAGAATTGCGCGCCGGCGAGATAGGGACGGCCGTCGCTCATCTCGCGGTCGAGCCAGGTCCATTTGCCGGGGATCGCCTGCTTCTGCGCCTCGGCGAAGGCCGGGACCTGGGTCACGCGCTCGGCGAAGAATTCGGTCGTATGCATCACGACATTGCCGATCGCGGCGAAGACCTCGTTCTCCATGCGCCGGTTCCACATCTCGACCAGGCCCTTGCCCGCGGCGTCGGCGCCGAACAGGGGCGGGTCGGGATGAACGGCCTCCAGGTATCGGCAGATGGCGACGCTTTCGGTGATGACGGTGCCGTCGTCCAGCACGAGCACCGGCACCTGGCCCAGCGAGTTGAGCTTCAGGAACTCGGGAGACTTGTGCTCGCGTCTGGCATAGTCGAGCTCGACCAGGGGCAGCGCCACGCCTTTTTCGGCCATGAAGATGCGCACGCGATATGAATTGGGGCCGGGAGCCACATAGAGCTTCATCTTCTCCTCCTCACTTTCCGTTCAAGCCCCGTGGGCGGGGCCGATGGCGCAATCCCGCATGCGCGGGTCGGCTCCATCAGATTGCTGATTGCAACCGGTTGCAGCGTAGCCAAACCGATGCGATAACGCAACCGGTTTCTCGGAGATATTCATGAACGACGCGCATCGCTCCGCCTGCCCCATCAATCTGACGCTCGAGGTTCTCGGCGACAAATGGAGCCTGGTCATCATCAGGGACATCGTCTTCGGCAACCGGCGGCATTTCCGCGAACTGCTCACCCGGTCGATGGAGGGCATCGCCTCCAACATCCTCGCCGACCGGCTGAAGAAGCTGGTCGAGGAGGGCATTTTGTCGAAGGCGGGCGATCCGACCCACAAGCAGAAAGCCCTCTACAGCCTGACCGAGAAGGGCATCGACCTCGTGCCGGTGCTGGCGCAGATGGCGGTCTGGGGGCGCAAATATCTCCCGGTCAGCGAGGAGCTCGGCGTCAGGGCGCAAGTCCTGGAGGAGGGCGGGCCCGCTCTGTGGCGCGACCTCGCCGAGGAGCTTCGCGAACTGCACCTCGACAGGCCTCAGCGCAAGAAGCGCCGCGGCCCTTCGGTCCTGGCACGGCTGCAGGCGGCCCATGACGAGGTGGTGGCGCGCAACAGGCCCGGCGCGCGCTGACAGACAGGGCTCAAGCGTCGACAATGACCTTGAAGCCGCCATAGATCATGCGCCTGGCGTCGAAGGGCGCGTTGTCCGGACCCATGTCCTCGAGGCGCGGATCGGCCATCACCTTCTTGAGGATACGGTCGCGCTCGGCGCGCGACTTGTAGGTGATCCAGGAGAAGACCACGGTCTCGCCCGGCTTCTGCTTCACGCTGCGGGGAAAGGATGTGACCTTGCCCTTCGAAACGTCGTCGGCGAGGCATTCCTTGTAGTCGAGCGCGCCATGCTCGCGCCAGACCTTGCCGGCGAGCCTGGCCAGCTTCTTGTAGGCGGTGAGATTCTTCTTCGGGACGGCGACGATGAAACCATCGACATAGGCCATGGTCATTCTCCTGTGGCTGGACAATCACTGTTGACGGCGGGCGGCGACTTTCCGCGGCCGCGTCCTCTATGCCTTGTCGAGCTTGCGGGCCTGCTCCATTATGCGCTCTTCCTGGGCGCGCAGCTCGGGCGTGAAGGCCTCGCCGAAATCCTCCGCCTCGAAGACCGGGCGGATCTCGAGCACGTCGCCGTCCTGCATCGGACAGCGCCTGACCCAGTCGAGGGCCTCGGCCATGGACTTCACCCGCCAGATCCAGAAGCCGGCAACGAGCTCCCCGGCCTCGGCGAAAGGACCATCGACGATGCGCGGCTCCCCGCCGGTGAAATGCGCCCGCTTGCCCCTGGAAGAGGGATGCAGTCCTTCACCCGCCAGCATGACGCCGGCCTTGACCAGCTCTTCGTTATAGTCACCCATCGCCGCGAGGAGCTCGGTCGAGGGCATGACTCCCGCCTCCGTGTCCTTGTTGGCTTTCACGAACACAACGACTTTCATTTCATATCCTCACCTGGTTGCGGGCGCCACGACCATCCAGCTCACGCCGAACTTGTCGGCGAGCACGCCGAAGCTCGTGGCGAAGAAAGTCTTGATCAAAGGCTGCTGGACCTGGCCGCCGGCCGACAGGCCGTCGAAGATCCGCCTGGCCTCGGCGTCGTCCCTGGCCTGGATGGCGAGCGAGATGCCGCCGAAACTGGTCTTGCCCGAACAGAAGCCGTCGGAGGCCATGATCACCGACTCGCCGATCTTGAACTCCGAATGCATGATCTTGTCGCCGGCCGCAGGCGGCGGGCCCATGCCGGCGCATCCATCGTCGGTCGCAGTCGCGTCCCGCGGCGCCTCGTTGAAGCGCATCTTCATATTCACCTGGGCGCCCACCGCCTTGACGTAGAAGTCGAGCGCCTCTTCGGCGCGGCCCTCGAAGGACAAATAGGGTTGAACATGCATGGTCTATTCCTCTCCTTGGTTGAACTTGCGGGCTCACGTCCTCGCTGCGGCAACGCCCATGCCGCGGAACCGTTCGATCTCGTCATCTTCGCGGGGTGGAAAGCGGACGCTTCTCAAGCCCCTTGCCGCCGGAATGGCGTCGGATCGAGACGATGCGGCATGGACGTCAGCGGTTCGGTCGCGTGCTCGGCACGACTGTAGGGTTGTCCGGCATGACATTTCCTTCCTGTTCCCATTAGCGGCGCAAGCGCCTGGGCCAAGCGTCCGATTCAACAGACTGAGCGAAGCGTCCCGGATCCGCGCGAGCTTGACAAATACGTTGATATCAACATAATACAGCCATGTCAACCCCGAAAATCCTGCCCTTCGCCGCGACGCACCGTGTGCGCGACCATTGCCTGTGCCTTGCGGTGCAACGCGCGGCGCGGGCGCTGGCGCGGCGTTTCGACGATGCGATGCGCGCGATGGATCTGACCCATGGACAATTCTCGCTGCTGATGAGCCTCAACCGGCCCGAGCCGCCGAGCATCGGCGAGGTGGCGCATTTCCTCGCCATGGACCGCACGACGCTCACCGCCAATCTCAAGCCGCTCGAGCGGCGCGGCCTTGTGAAGGTAACGGTCGACAAGAAGGACAGGCGCAGCCGCCGCCTGGCCCTGACGGCGGCAGGGCATGCGCTCCTGATCGAGGCTCTGCCGGTGTGGAAGAAGACGCATGCCGCGGTCGACACGCTCATCGCCGGCCGGAAGCCCGCTCAGCTGCGCAAGATGCTGGCTCTCGTATCCTGAGCGATGCCCGGGCATTCTCAGGCCGGCCGCATGGCCGCGACATAGCGGCCGAGCTTGTCGAAGGCTTCGCTCCAGCCGCCGGCGTGGCCGTCGCGCTCCTCGAGCGACGGGAATGGCACCTGCCTGAAGGTCATGCGGGTCTTGCCGCCTTCCTCGGCGAAGGTCACGGTCACCAGATTCTCACCGCCGCGCTCGCCGTCCTCCTCCCAGGCGAAAGTGAAGACGAGACGCTCGTTCTCGACGACCTCGCGATAGGTGCCGCGGAACCGATAGTCCTTGCCCTCGGCGGAGCGGATCAGGGCGCGGTAGTGCCCGCCGACGCGCAGGTCGAGCCTGGCCGAGGGCGCGGTGAAGCCCTTGGGTCCCAGCCAGCGCACCATATGCTCGGGCTCGGTCCAGGCCTTGTAAACGAGCGCCGGCGGCGCATCGAGGAGACGGGTGATGACGAGTTCGAGCTTGTCCGGGCGGACGTTGCTGTCGTCAGGGGCGGTCATGGCGTTCCTTTCCTGTGCCGAACTCCGGAAAACGGGCGTCAGCCGCGGGGGCCGTCGCCGCCTCTCTCGGCCTGCAGCGTTTTCAGATAGGCATCGAGGCGATCGAAGCTCTGCTCCCAGAACCGGCGATAATGGTCGAGCCAGCCGGCGGCCTCCTTGAGAGCCGCGGGCTCGAGACGGCGCGGCCGCCACTGCCTTTCACGGCTCTGGGCGATCATGCCGGCCTGCTCCAGCACCTTGAGATGCTTGGAGATGGCGGGAAGGCTCATCGCGAATGGTTCCGCCAGCTCCTTGACCGTCGCCTCGCCCAGGGCCAGCCGCGCCAGGATGGCGCGCCGGGTAGGATCGGCGAGGGCGGCAAAGGTCATGCTCAGGCGGTCGGCAGCCATCTGTCTTTAACTGATCAGTTAATTAACTTGTAGGCTAAATAATGAACCTGTCCATGCCTGTCAAGTGCCTGCCCGGGATTGATTAATCCCGGACGCCGCGGCCGAATCGACCTTGACCGATCGGCCGGTTGGCTTGATGCTCACGCCATGCTTGGCCGCGATGCCCGCAAGGCCGCCCCGTTCCACCATTTTCCCTCGATCGACGAGAGTCCGGTCGCCGCCCCCCCGAACGGCGCTCGTGGCGGACGTTCCGGCCGAAGAAACCGCATCATGAGGATCGCCATCAATGGCTGCGGCATAGCCGGCCCGGCCCTCGCCTGGTGGCTGCTGGAATACGGGCATGAGCCGGTGCTGATCGAAGAGGCGCGGCGTCCCCGCAAGGGCGGCTATGTCATCGACTTCTGGGGCCTTGGCTACGACATCTGCGAAAAGATGGGGCTGATCGCGACGATCCGCGAGCGCGGCTATGATGTCGGGGAGGTGCGTTTCGTCGGCTCCGACGGCCGCACGACCGGCGGCTTCGACACAGACGTCCTTTCGCATATGACCAACGGCCGCTTCACAAGCCTGCAGCGCAGCGATCTCGGCGCGACGCTTTACGAAGCCGTGGAGAGGCGCGCCGAAACGATCTTCGAGGATTCCGTCCGCTCCGTGGAGCAGGACGACGCCGGTGTCCATGTCGGTTTCGAGCGTACTGCGCCGCGTGATTTCGACCTCCTGGTCGGCGCCGACGGGCTGCATTCGCGCGTGCGCGCGCTCGTCTTCGGACCGGAAGAAAGCTACGAACGCTTTCTGGGATATCATGTCGCCGCCTTCGATGTGGCCGGCTATCGACCACGGGACGAACTCGTCTATGTCAGCCGCAGCCAGCCCGGCCGGCAGATATCGCGCTTTTCCATGCGCGACGACCGCACGCTCTTCCTTTTCGTCTTCCGCGACGACGTGTTGGGCGGTCAAACGCCGGTGAATGACGGCCAGCGCAAGGCGGCGCTGCGCGCGGTCTTCGGCCAGTCCGGCTGGGAAGCGCCGGCCATGCTCGATGCGATGGAGGACGTCGAGAACATCTATTTCGATCGCGTCAGTCAGATCCATATGGACGCCTGGACGAAGGAACGGACCGCGCTGGTCGGCGACGCGGCCGCCGCCGTCTCCCTGCTGGCCGGAGAAGGAACGGGACTCGCCATCGCCGAGGCCTATGTGCTGGCCGGCGAGCTTCATCGCAGTGGCGGAGATCATGCAGCCGCCTTCGCGGCCTATCAGCGGCGCCTGATGCCGTTTCTCGCGGACAAGCAGAAATCGGCGAGAAGGTTCGCGTCGACCTTCGCCCCGAGAACCGCGATCGGAATCGCCGTCCGCGACATGGCGACGCGTCTGATGCGCTTTCCCTGGCTGGCCGAGCTCTTCGTCGGCGACCTGCGCGACGCCGTCGAGCTTCCGGCCTACGAAGCCGCGTGACCGTGACGCGGGAGAGGTGCCGTTCGCCGTGATGCCGGCATCCGGCGGTCAGGACCCATAAACGGCTGCTCTCCTTCTGGTTCTGGCGTAATGCCGCCTCGCCTTGGTGCGGCTGCTGCAGGTCGAGCCGCACCAGCGCTTGTTGGCATTGCGGGTCTGATCGAAGAACAGCCAGCCGCAATTGCCGCAGACCCGCACCCGCGCCCGGTCGGGCGAGAAAGCAAGCGCCAGCGCCGCATGAAGGATGGCGGTGAGGAAGGGATCGTCGCCGGCGGCAAGGACCTCGGCATAAAGCGACACCAGCAGCGGCCAGTCCTCGCCGGCGCGGAAATAGCGGTCGATGGCTTCCCTGACCTTCACGCAGCGTTCGACATCGGCGACGGGCGGCGCCAGTCCCGAACAAGCCGCCCAGCCTCTGAGATTCTCCGGCGAGCGGCCGCGGTCCTCTTCGCCCGCCTTGCCGCGCCACACCACCATATTGGCGAAATCGAGGGCCGGGTTGCGGTTGATGAAATGATGGTCGTGCCAGGGAAAGGAAGCAGTCATCGTTGCGATTGACAGGAGCGGGCCATGGGATCATTCTTACTAGCAAACCATGGTTAGCCCGTCAAAATGGATTGTTCCTGGCCTGACCGGCGCAGGTGCATTCCTGCTCCTGTCCGAGCCCGCTCTGGCGCAGAGCGCCTGGCACTCGACGGGCTACGCCGTCCAGCAGGTGGTGAATGCGAGCCTTGTCGGAGCCCTCTACAGCCTCCTCGCCGTCGCCTATGCGCTGCTCCACGGCGTCACCAACCGCATCGTGCTCTCCTTCGGCGATCTCGCGACCTTCGGCGCCTTCGCGTCGATCTATGCGATGATGTTCATGCTATTCGCCAACTGGCAGCCGGGGCTCGCGATCGCCGCGGTGTTCGTGATCGCGGCGGCAGCCGCGGCGGCGCTCGGCGGTGTGGTGCAGAGGAGCGTCTTCACGCCCCTGGTCAACTCGCCCACCCAGGCCATCATGATCGCCTCGATCGGCGTCTCGATCACGCTGCAGGAAGGCCTGCGCATGCAGTCGGGCGGGCGCGAGCAGTGGCTGTCGCCGATCTTCGCCGGTTCTCTGGTGAACCTCGATTTCGACGGCTTCGTCGTCCATGTCAGCGGCATGCAGTTCATCATCCTGGCGGCGGCGGCGGTGCTGCTGGCGGGCCTTGCCCTCGTCCTCGCCCGCAGCGAGGCCGGCCGGATGTGGCGCGCCTGCTCGCAGAACCTCGCTCTGGCCAGGCTCTGCGGCATCGACACCGACCGCGTGCTCACCTGGACCGGGGTCGCTGCGGCGGCTTTCGCGGCCGTCTCCGGCTGGATCATCGCCATCGGCTATGGCGGGGTCAGCTTCTACATGGGGCTGGTGCTCGGCCTCAAGGCGCTGTTCGCCACCATCATCGGCGGCTTCGGCACCATCGGCGGCGCCATCCTCGGCGGCTTCCTCCTCGCCGGCATCGAAACCGCGTGGAGCGCCTATTTTCCGATCGGCTACCGCGACGTGGCGGTGTTCCTCATCGTCATACTGATCTTCATCGTCAAGCCGGATGGGCTGTTGAGCGCCGACTTGCGGCGCGACAGCGAAGCATGAGGGTTTCATCATGATGCGCAAGATCGTTCTCCTCACCCTGGGTCTGCTGCTCGCCGGCTGCGGCGAGGATCCGAACTCGCCCTATCTATCCTTCGCCGGAGGCGGCTTCATCTTCAACTACCGCAATGCCGTGGCCTTCTACGGCTTCGTCGCCAAGCCGCTGCGCAGCCTGCCGGACGGATCGGTGATCGAGGCGCAGTTCGAGGTGCCGGGCAGTCCCGAGCCCGCCGTCAAGCGCGAAAAGGTCGTCCGGGGCCAGGTGCAGTACAGCTTCAAATCGCCCGACCTGACCGGCATCGTGCCGCATCACCGGTACAAGGCGGTGATGCGGCTGATCGACGCCCAGGGCAAGGAAGTCGCCCGGTATGAAAGGGATTTTCATACCGATGTCGACCAGGCGAGCCTGCCGGACCAGCCCCTGGTGGTAGGGCCGGGCTACCAGAGGAATCCGAACCTCAAGCCTGGCACGCTCGATTGAGCCTTCGCCCTAATCCTGTAGCTCTTCTGTCGCAATGCTTCTAAAGAGTGGGCAAAAGCCGGATCGAGCCGGCCCGCTTTGCTGATGGAGTTTTCGCGATGTCGCCGCACGATCCTCTGGTCACCCTGATCAAAACGGCGGAGGGCAAAGCCAAAGGCGAGCGGGAGAAGACGCTGACCCGCCAGCTTCTGGAAAAGGCGCCGGCGGAGGACCTGCAAGGCTATTCGGCCGGCGACCTGCACGATCTCGTCGCCGGCCGGCTGGCGTTCCTGGCGGAGCGCCGGCCCGGCCGCACCAAGGTCGCCGTGACCAATCCGGACGCGCCCTTCGGCGACGTGACGCTCATCGACATCGTCAATGACGACATGCCGTTCCTGGTCGATTCGACCATCGGGCTCCTGACCGAGCGCGGCCACGACGTGCGCCTGGCGCTTCACCCGGTGCTCTCGGTGAAACGCGACGGCGCCGGCAAGCTCACCGGACTCGCGGCGAGGCCCAGCCCGGATTCGCAGGCGATCCGCGAGAGCTTCCTCCATTTCCACCTGTCGCGCATCACGCCCGAGGAGGCGCATGCGCTGGAGGAGGATCTCAGAGCGGTCTTCGCCGATGTGCGCGTCGCGGTGCTCGACTGGCGGGCCATGCAGCAGCGCCTGCGCGAGGCGATCGCGTCCTATCAGAGGAATCCGCCGCCGATCCCCATCGACGAGCTCACCGAATCGATCGCCTTCCTCCAGTGGCTGCTCGACAATCACTTCACCTTCCTCGGCATGCGCGAATACAAATTCACCGGCGGCGCCAGGAAGAGCGCGCTCGAGCCCATCGCCGACACGGGCCTCGGCATCTTGCGCAAGGCGGAGATCGAGGTGCTGCGGCGCGGCAGCGACCGCGTCGCCATCTCGCCCCAGATCCGCGAGTTCCTGAACGAGCCCGCCGCCCTCATCATCACCAAGTCGGACATGCGCTCGACCGTGCACCGGCGCGCCGCCATGGACTATGTCGGGGTCAAGCTGTTCGACGCCGAAGGCATGCTCTCGGGCGAACTGCGCTCCATCGGCCTCTTCACCTCCTCGGCCTATACGCAGAACCCCAACGAGATCCCGCTTCTGCGCAAGAAGCTGCAGCGCGTCGTGGCGGCATCGGGCTTCTCGCCCTCCGGCCATTCCGGCAAGGCGCTCGTCGCCGTCCTCGAAAGCTTCCCGCGCGACGAGCTGTTCCAGATCGACGCCGACGTGCTCGCCGACATGGCGCAGGGCATATTGCGCCTCGAGGAGCGGCCGCGCACGCGGCTGTTCGTCCGGCGCGACAAGTTCGACCGCTTCGTCTCCGCCTTCGTCTTCATCCCGCGCGACCGCTTCGATTCCGACGTCCGCCGCAAGGTGGGCGACATGCTGGCCGAGAGCTTCGACGGCCGGGTGGCGAGCTTCGCGCCGTTCTTCGGCGAGGGCACGCTGGTGCGCGTCCACTTCATCATCCTGCGCAATCCCGGCAAGGAGCCCAAGCCCGACCTGGCGCAGCTCGAGCAGCGCATCGTCGAAGCCGTGCGCAACTGGGACGACCGGCTGGAAAGCGCGCTCGTGGCCAAAGGCGCCGGCCAGGCACGCATCACGCGCTGGCGCGGCGCCTTCCCGCCCGGCTATCGCGATTCGACCGATCCCGAGGCCTCGCTCAAGGACATCGAGGAGATCGACGCCCTGAGCGGCGACCAGATCGGCGTCGAATTCATCAGGGCGGACGGCGACGGCCCGCATGAACTCCACTCGCGGCTCTACCACCAGGGCGACGCCATAGCGCTCGGCCGCCGGCTGCCCATCCTCGAAAATCTCGGCCTGCAGGCGGTCTCGGAGACCACCCACATCCTGTCGCCCGCCTCGGGCAGCGGCCGCGCCGTCATCCACGACGTCCTGCTCCAGGCGCCCGCCAATGTCGCGACGGTGCCGGAAACCTTCGCCGGCCTCGAAGCGGCCTTCCTGGCCGTGTGGACGGGGATGGCGGAGAACGACGCCTTCAACAGCCTCACCCTGCGCGAAGGCCTCGCCTGGCGCGACGTGGCGCTGCTGCGCGGGCTCGGCCGCTACATCCGCCAGTCGGCCGCGTCCTTCTCCTCGGACTACATGGCGCAGACGCTGGTGAAATACTCGCCCATCGCGCGCCAGATCGTCGCCTTGTTCTATGCGCTGTTCGATCCCAAGGCGCACAGCGAGAAGGATGCCGAAGCCGCGCGAGCCGGGATCGAGAAGGCCCTGGTCGACGTCTACAATCTCGACGAGGACCGCATCGTCCGCCGCTATGTGAATCTCGTCACCGCGATCATCCGGACGAACTTCTTCCAGCCGGCCAAGGACGACGGCGAGCCGCCGCTCATCAATTTCAAGATCAACTCCAGGCTGGTCGACGGCCTGCCGGAACCCAGGCCGTTCGCCGAGATCTTCGTCTACGCGCCCGACGTCGAGGCGGTGCATCTGCGGGGCGGGCATATTGCGAGGGGCGGCATCCGCTGGTCGGACCGGCCCGAGGACTTCCGCACCGAGGTGCTGGGCCTCGCCAAGGCGCAGAACGTGAAGAACGCGGTGATCGTGCCGGTCGGCGCCAAGGGCGGCTTCGTGCCCAAGCGGCTCAAGGTCGGCGACAGCCGCGAGGCCATCCAGGCGGAAGGGGTCAGGGCCTATACGCGCTTCATCTCGAGCCTGCTCGACATCACCGACAACCTCGAGGGCGACACGGTCGTGGCGCCCCCCGACACGATCCGGCGCGACGGCGACGATCCCTATCTGGTCGTGGCCGCCGACAAGGGCACGGCGACCTTCTCCGACACCGCCAACGGCATCGCGCGCCGCCACGGCTTCTGGCTCGACGATGCCTTCGCGTCGGGCGGCTCGGCCGGCTACGACCACAAGAAGATGGGCATCACGGCGCGCGGCGCCTGGGAGGCCGTCAAGCGGCATTTCCGCGAGATCGACATCGACATCCAGACGACCCCCTTCACCGTGATCGGCGTCGGCGACATGTCGGGCGACGTCTTCGGCAACGGCATGCTGCTCTCGCGCAGGATCAGGCTCCTCGCCGCCTTCGACCACCGCGACATCTTCATCGACCCCGAGCCCGACCCTGAAGGCTCGTTCAGAGAGCGCGAGAGGCTCTTCGCCCTGCCGCGCTCGAGCTGGCAGGACTATGACAAGTCGCTGATCAGCAAGGGCGGCGGCGTGTTCCCGCGCGCGCTCAAGGCCATTCCGCTCAGCCCCGAGATCAAGGCGCTGACCGGCCTTGCCGCCAATACGGCGACGCCGCCGGAGCTCATGCATGCGCTGCTCATGGCGCCGGCCGACCTTCTGTGGTTCGGCGGCATCGGCACATACGTGAAGGCCTCGAACGAGACCCAGGCCGATGCCGGCGACCGTGCCAATGACGGCCTGCGCGTCGACGCCGGCGAGCTCAAAGTGAAGGTCGTGGGCGAGGGCGCCAATCTCGGCGTCACGCAAAGGGGGCGGATCGAATTCGCCCTCGGCGGCGGGCGCATCAACACCGACGCCGTCGACAATTCGGCCGGCGTCAACTCATCCGATATCGAGGTCAATATCAAGATCGGGCTGTCGCGGGCGGAAGCGGCGAAGCGGCTCACGCGCGCGGACCGCGACGCGCTCCTCGCCGACATGACGGACGACGTGGCGCGGCTGGTGCTGCGCAACAACTACCTGCAGACCCTGTGCCTGTCGCTGGCGCTGGAGCAGGGCACGACGGAAAACAGCTACGCCATCCAGCTCATGCAGCAGCTCGAACGCTCGGGCGAGCTCGACCGCAAGATCGAGTACCTGCCCAACGACACGCAGGTCATCGAGCGCGACGTCAAGGGCGGCGGCCTGACGCGCCCCGAGCTCGCCGTCATCATGGCCTATGCGAAGATCTCGCTCTATGGCGAGATCCTGGCCAGCGGCGTGCCCGACGATCCCTACCTGTCGCGCGAGCTCAAGCGCTATTTCCCGAAGGCGATGCAGGAGCGTTTCGCCGACGATATCGAGCATCACAAGCTCAGGCGCGAGATCCTCGCCACCATGCTCGCCAACAGCATGATCAACCGCGGCGGCCCGAGCTTCGTCGCCTATGTCATGGGCGAGACCAGCGCCGCTCCCGCCGAGATCGCCGTGGCCTTCGCCGCGGCGCGCGAGTCTTACGACTTCGTCGCGCTCAACGCGGCCATCGACGCGCTCGACACGAAGATCCCGGGCGCCGCGCAGAACAGGCTCTATGCCGGGCTGCAGCTCCTGCTGCGCTGGACCACGGTGTGGTTCCTGCGGCACGAGAAGCTCGACCAGGGACTGCAGCAGCTCATCGGCAGGTACCGCGACGGCCTCGCCGAGGTGGAAGCGGTCCTGGCGAAGACGGTGCCGGCGGGCGATCTCGAGGACATGCAACGGCGCCAGGACGAGCTCGAAAGCCAGGGCGTGCCGGCCGATCTAGCCCGCAAGCTCGCCAGCCATCGCTTCCTGCAGCGTGCGCCCGACATCGTGAAGATCGCCGAGAAGAGCGGCGCCGGCATCGAGGCGGTCGCCGCCGTGCTGTTCGCCACGGCGTCCGATCTCGGCGTCGAAAGGCTGATCGAGGAGGGCAATGCGCTCAGGGCCCGCGACCTCCTGGAGCGCCAGGCGATCAACCGCCTGCGCGCCCAGGTCTTCGAGAACCATCGCGGCATCGTCCAGCGCCTCGTCCAGGAAAAGGCGAGCTGGGCCGACTGGCGCGAGAGGAACCAGGCGCGCGCCAATGGCGTCATCCAGAACATGGAAACGATCCTGGCGAGCAAGCCGTTCGACATCGCGCGCTATGCGGTGGCGCAGGGCACGCTGGCCGATCTGGCGATCAGATGATCCTTCCCACGCTTCGCGCGAGGAGCGAGCATGGCCGGCTATTCCACCCGGACCGCCGTGCCGGCGGCCGTCACCATCAGCATGCTGCCGTTGGAGCCGATCGTCTCGTAGTCGAGATCGACGCCGATGACGGCGTTGGCGCCGAGCGAGGCGGCCTTGTCGGTCATTTCGCCGATCGCGGTCTGGCGCGCGTCGTTGAGCACCTTCTCATAGGCGCCGGCGCGGCCGCCGACGAGATCGCGGATCGAGGCGAAGAGATCGCGGAACAGGTTGGCGCCGAGGATCGCCTCGCCGGCGACGAGGCCCTTGTACTCGACGATGCGGCGGCCTTCGACGGCATTGGTGGTGGTGACCAGCATGGGAACTCCTGGACTCTGGTGCGGGGACCAGGGTCAGGATAACATATCCCGTCCCGATGCCGACCCCCCGATGTCCGATCCCGGACACAGTCTTGCCTTTTGCCGGTCGCGCGCCTATATGGGAGCCAACTTAGGTTCACTCACATAGCTGGAGTTATGAGGGTGGGTCCCGGCCGGGGCCCGCCTTTTTTGTTACCTGAAATGACCGACCGGAGGCTGACACGTGAGACAGGGCCCGCTTTGCGGGTGGCGAAGCTCGTCGAGCCGGTGCTCGAAGGGCTGGGCTTCCGCCTGGTGCGGGTCAGGATGAGCGGCGCCACCTTGCAGATCATGGCGGAGCGGCCCGACGGGTCGTTCACCATCGACGACTGCGAGCGGGCGAGCCGCGCCGTCTCCCCGGTGCTCGACGTCGAGGACGTCATCTCGAGCCGCTACTTCCTCGAAATGTCCTCGCCCGGCATCGACCGGCCGCTGGTGCGCGCCGAAGATTTCGAGCGTTGGGCCGGGCATGAGGTCAAGGTCGAGATGGCCGTGCCGCAGGCCGGGCGCAAGCGCTTCCGCGGCATCCTCGAAGGCTTCGCCGAGGGCGAGGTGCGTCTCTACATCGACAATCCGGAAGGCGGATCGGAGAAGCTCCTGATCGGCGTGCCTTTCGCCGATATCGGCGAGGCGAAGCTCGTCCTGACCGATGCTCTGATCGAAGCCGCGAAGGCACGCCGGGCCGGCGCTGCGATGGCCGATGGCAGCGAATGGACCGAAAACCCCGACGACAGCGACGCAGAACCAACCGATTTGGACGACAGGAGACATTGACATGGCCGAAGCCGCAGTAAGCGCCAACAGGCTCGAACTTCTACAGATCGCGGACGCCGTCGCGCGCGAGAAATCGATCGACAAGTCGGTCGTGCTCGCCGCCATGGCGGAAGCGATCCAGCGCGCCGCGAAGTCGCGCTACGGTGCGGAGAACGACATCCGCGCCGAGATCGATTCGCGCACCGGCGAGACGCGCCTCAACCGGCTGCTCCTCGTGGTCGACAAGGTCGAGAACGAGGCGACCGAGATCAGCCTCGCCGAGGCGCAGCGGCGCAACCCGGCGGCGACGCTCGGCGATTCGATCGCCGATCCCCTGCCGCCGATCGAATTCGGCCGCATCGCCGCCACCAACGCCAAGCAGGTGATCGTGCAGAAGGTGCGCGACGCCGAGCGCGAGCGCATGTATGACGAGTACAAGGACCGTATCGGCGAGATCGTGCATGGCTCGGTGAAGCGCGTCGAATACGGCAATGTGATCGTCGATCTGGGCCGCGGCGAAGCCATCGTGCGGCGCGACGAGACGCTGCCGCGCGAGACCTTCCGGCCCGGCGACCGCATCCGCGCCTATGTCTATGACGTGCGCCGCGAGCAGAGGGGCCCGCAGATCTTCCTGTCGCGCACCCATCCCGATTTCATGGCCCGCCTGTTCGGCCAGGAAGTGCCGGAAATCTATGACGGCGTCGTCGAGGTGGTCTCCGTCGCCCGCGATCCGGGCTCGCGCGCCAAGATCGCGGTGCGCTCCAAGGACGGCTCGATCGATCCGGTCGGCGCCTGCGTGGGCATGCGCGGCAGCCGCGTCCAGGCGGTGGTCAACGAATTGCAGGGCGAGAAGATCGACATCATCCCATGGTCGGCCGACGTCGCCAATTTCGTCGTCAATGCGCTGGCGCCCGCGGAAGTCGCCAAGGTGGTGCTCGACGAGGAAGCCGAGCGCATCGAGGTCGTGGTGCCGGACGAGCAGCTCTCGCTCGCCATCGGCCGGCGCGGCCAGAATGTGCGCCTCGCCTCGCAGCTCACCGGCTGGGACATCGACATCATGACCGAGGCCGAGGAATCGGAGCGTCGGCAGAAAGAGTTCGCCGAGCGCACCCAGCGCTTCGTCGAGACGCTCGACGTCGACGAGATCCTCGCCCAGCTCCTCGCCTCGGAGGGCTTCGCCACCGTCGAGGAGATCGCCTATGCCGAGCCACAGGAGATTTCGAGCCTCGAAGGCCTCGACGAGCAGACCGCCGAGGAGCTGCAGACCCGGGCGCGCGACTATCTCGACAAGATCACCGCCGAGCTTGACGCGAAGCGCAAGGAGCTGGGCGTGGCCGACGAAGTCGCCGAGGTCGACGGCGTGACGCTGCCCATGCTCGTGGCCCTGGGCGAGGCCGAGGTGAAGACGGTCGAGGATCTCGCCGGCTGCGCCACCGACGATCTCATCGGCTGGACCGAGCGCAAGCAGACCGAGACGGTCAAGCACAAGGGCGCCTTCTTGGACCTCGACGTGTCGTCGGCGGAAGCCGAGGCCATCATCATGGCGGCGCGCGTCAAGGCGGGCTGGATCGAGGAGCCGGCCGAGGCCGGGACCGCCGAAGAGGCGGGCGCGGAGGTGCCGGAACCTTGAGCGAAAGCCCGGCCGAGGCAGATGGGACAGTGGCGGAGCGCATGTGCATCGTGACGCGCGAAGTCATGGACGAGGCGGAGCTCATCCGCTTCGTGCGGGGGCCGGATGGCGCGGTCGTTCCTGATCTCAACCGGAAGTTGCCTGGCCGGGGAGTCTGGGTCGGCCTGAGCAGGGCGCGCGTCGCCGAGGCGGTTAGGCGCCGGGCTTTCGGCCGGGGGCTCGGCGAGGTCACCGCCGGAACCGATCTCGCCGATCAGGTCGGAGGGCTTTTGCGAAAGGCCGCGCTGTCTTATATATCGCTTGCAAAAAAGGCTGGCGAGGCGGTTGCGGGAGCCGCTAAAGTCGAGGAAATGGTGGCGGCCGGGCGGGCGCGGATCGTCATCCATGCGCGAGAAGCAGCCCAAAACGGCCGGCAGAAGATCGACAACCTATCGGGGCCGAGTGTAGAGACCCTGGGTCTCTTCACCTCGACCGAATTGGATTTGGCGTTCGGCCGGGCAAATGTGATACATGCGGCGGTGGCCAAAGGGGGGCTTGCGGAAAAGCTCCTTCAGGCCGCGCGCCGTGCGGAAGCCTATGAAGCGTGAAGCATCGGACCGGAGAGTGCGCAAGCCTTTCTGGCACTGCGATGCGCAAATAAAGGAAACGGAGCGCAGAGGCGGTTGCGCTCCGGCGCCGGGCGCTCTAGAGCGCTTGGCAACCCATCGAGCCTTTGCCAGTCGGGTCGACTTGACCCGAGCGGGAAAGGCTCTAAAGCCGACCGAAACTGGCAGGACGAATGACGGATACGAACGATACGAATGATCGCAAGCTCGGCAGCTCCGGAACCACGGGGCGGACCCTGAGCATGCGCCGCCCGGTCGAGCAGAGCCGGGTGAAGCAGAATTTCTCCCATGGCCGCACCAAGACCGTGGTGGTCGAGACGCGCCGCAAGCGTCCGGGCAGCCCCGGGGCCAAGGACGAGGAGCGTCCGACGGGCGAGGGCAAGGCGCAATTCCAGGTCCAGCCGCGCGTGGCGACCCAGGCGCAGTCCGACCGGTCGCGGGCGAGCGAGCAGCAGCGCTCGGGCGTCGTGCTGCGCACGCTGACGCCGGAAGAGAAGGAGGCGCGCGACCGCGCCCTCGCCGATGCGCGCGTGCGCGAGGCCGAAGAACGCAAGCGCCAGGAGGCGGAGGCGCTTCGCCGGCGCGAGCAGGAAGAGCGCGAGCGCAAGGAGCGCGAGGCCGCCGAGCGCCGCAAGGCCGAGGACGATGCGCGTCACCGCAGCGAGGAAGAGGGCCGCAAGAAGGCCGAAGAGGCGGCCAAGAAGCTCCCCGTCCAGCGCGCACCGCAAGTCTCCGACGAGGAAGAAGCCCGGGCGAAGGCGCGCCCCGGCGTCAAGCGCGAGGTGAAGGTCCCCGCGCCGACGCGCACCAAGGGTGACGCCGAGAAGCGCCGCGGCAAGCTGACGCTCGCCAACGCGCTCGACGAGAACGACGACCGGGCGCGCTCCATCGCCGCCTTCCGCCGCCGCACCGAGCGCCAGAAGAAGCAGGCGCAGGGCTTCCAGATGCCGACGGAGAAGATGGTGCGCGAAGTCACGATCCCCGAGGCGATCACCATCCAGGAGCTCGCCAACCGCATGTCGGAGCGGGCCGTCGACCTGATCAAGCTCCTGATGAAGCAGGGCCAGATGCATACGATCAACGACGTGATCGATGCGGATACCGCCCAGCTCATCACCGAGGAGATGGGACACCGGGTCCGCCGGGTCGCCGAGGCCGACGTGGTCGAAGGTCTCACCGGCGACACGGATGCGCCCGACGCGCTGAGGCCGCGCGCTCCCGTCGTCACCATCATGGGCCATGTCGACCACGGCAAGACGTCGCTGCTCGACGCCATCCGCAAGACCGACGTCGTCGCCGGCGAAGCCGGCGGCATCACCCAGCATATCGGCGCCTATCAGGTCGAGACCAGGAACGGTCTCGTCACCTTCATCGACACGCCGGGCCACGAGGCCTTCACCTCGATGCGCGCCCGCGGCGCCAAGGCGACCGATATCGTCGTCCTGGTGGTCGCCGCCGACGACGGGGTCATGCCGCAGACGGTGGAAGCGATCAATCACGCGCGCGCCGCCGAAGTGCCGATCATCGTGGCGGTCAACAAGATCGACAAGCCGCAGGCCAATCCCAACCGTGTGCGCACCGGCCTCCTCCAGCACGAGGTCGTGGTGGAAAGCATGGGCGGCGACGTTCTCGAGGTCGAGGTCTCGGCCGTCAAGGGGACCAACCTCGACAAGCTGCTCGACACCATCCTGCTGCAGGCGGAAGTTCTCGACCTCAAGGCCAACCCCGATCGCGTGGCCTCCGGCATCGTCGTCGAGGCGCAGCTCGACCGCGGCCGCGGCCCGGTCGCCACCGTGCTGGTGCAGCGCGGCACGCTGCATCTGGGCGACATCTTCGTCGCGGGCTCGGCCTGGGGCCGGGTGCGCGCCCTCATCAACGACAAGGGCGAGCAGGTCAAGAGCGCCGGACCTTCGGTTCCCGTCGAGGTGCTCGGCCTCAATTCGGCGCCGGAAGCCGGCGACCAGTTCGTCGTCGTCGAGAACGAGGCGAGAGCCCGCGAGATCACCGACTACCGCGAGCGCAAGCGGCGCGAGCAGCGCGGCGTGACGAGCGGCCGGGCGTCGCTCGAGCAGATGATGTCGCAGCTCAAGGAAGGCGCCCGCAAGGACTTCCATATCCTCGTCAAGGCCGACGTGCAGGGCTCGGCGGAAGCCATCGTCCAGGCGCTGGAGAAGATCGGCAACGAGGAGATCGGCGCGCGCGTCATGCATTACGGCGTCGGCGGGATCAGCGAATCGGACGTGCAGCTGGCCGCGGCCTCGAATGCGGTGATCCTCGGCTTCAACGTGCGCGCCAACGGCCAGGCGCGCGCCGCGGCCGAGCGCGAAGGCATCGAGATCCGCTACTACAACATCATCTACGACCTGGTTGACGACATCAAGAAAGCCATGTCGGGCCTGCTGGCGCCTACCTTGCGCGAGACCTTCCTCGGCAATGCGGAGATCCTCGAGATCTTCAACATCACCAAGGTCGGCAAGGTCGCCGGCTGCCGCGTCACCGAAGGCACGGTGCAGCGCGGCGCCAAGGTGCGCCTCATTCGCGACAACGTGGTCATCCACGAGGGCACGCTGTCGACGCTCAAGCGCTTCAAGGACGAGGTCAGGGAAGTGCAGGTCGGCCAGGAATGCGGCATGGCCTTCGAGAACTACCAGGACATGCGCGCCGGCGACGTCATCGAATGCTTCCGGGTCGAGAAGGTGCAGCGGACCCTGGATTGACAACAGCCTCGCTTTTGACGAGGCCGCTCTCTCGACCCGCCATGGCCGGGCCGAAAGAGGTTTGATGCGGAGGCCATTCCCGTGACGTCTTCGAAAGCTCCCTCGCAACGCCAGCTGCGCGCCGGCGAGCTGATCCGCCACGCCCTGGCGGACATCCTCCTGCGCGGCGAGGTGGGCGATCCCGAGCTCGACCGCTTCGGCGTCGGCGTGCACGAGGTCGCCATGTCGCCCGACCTGCGCATCGCGACCGTCTATGTCAGGCCCCTGCTGGACGGCCACAACGAGGCGGCGCTGAAGCTGCTCGCCCGGCATGCGCGCTACATCCGCGGGCTCCTGGCGCCGCGCCTCGACATGAAATTCATGCCAGAGCTCAGGTTCAGGATCGACACGGCCCTCGACTATGCCGAGAAGATCGACCGGCTCCTGAAAGACCCCGCGGTGGCGCGCGACCTCGCCGAAAAGAAGTGAAGACGACGCGCGACATCCACGGCTGGATCGCGCTCGACAAGCCGGAAGGCCTGGGCTCGACCCAGGCGCTGGCCAGGGTCAAGCGGCTGGTCCATGCCGCGAAGGCCGGCCATGGCGGCACGCTCGATCCCCTGGCCTCAGGCCTTCTGCCGATCGCGCTCGGCGAAGCCACCAAGACCGTGTCCTTCGCCATGGACGGGCGGAAGACCTACCGGGTCCTGGTCAGATGGGGCGAGGCGCGGACCACGGACGACCGGGAGGGCGAGATTTCGGCGCTCTGCGACCATCGCCCGTCGCATGTCGACATCGATGCGACGCTGCCCCGATTCGAGGGCGAGATACGGCAGGTCCCGCCGAAATTCTCGGCGATCAGGGTCAAGGGGGAGCGCGCCTACGACCTCGCCCGGGCCGGTGCCGAGGTGGACCTGGCGCCCCGGTCGGTCTTCATCGAGAAGATCGAGCTTCTGGGGCTTCCCGACGCCGATCATGCCGAATTCTCGGTCACCTGCGGCAAGGGGACCTATATCCGCTCGCTCGCCCGCGACCTGGCCGAGGCCCTGGGGACCGTCGGGCACGTGGCGCGGCTCAGGCGCACCGCGGTGGGGCCTTTTGACGAAAAGGATATGATTTCGCTGGAAAAGCTCGAGGAACTGAGCCATAAGGCGCCCGGCGACAACGCCATGGAAGGGGTCCTCCGCCCCCTCGAGACCGTGCTGGACGGCATCCCGGCACTGGCCGTGAAGGACGCGGAGGCCCAACGCCTGAGACAGGGCCAGAAGGTTCTGCTCAGAGGCGCAAGTGCTCCCATCGCACAAGATGCGGTCCTCGTCATGTGGGGTCGACGGCCCCTGGGGATCTGCTCGATCGAGAAGGGTGCGCTCACGCCAAAGCGTCTGTTCAACCTGTAACCCGTCTGGAGATGACCGAATGACCATGACCCAGGAGCGCAAATCGGCGCTCGTCAAGGAATATGCCACCAAGGCCGGCGACACCGGCTCGCCTGAAGTCCAGGTCGCGCTCCTCACCGAGCGCATCAATACGCTTACCGATCACTTCAAGGCCCACAAGAAGGACAATCACTCGCGCCGCGGCCTGCTCAAGATGGTCAGCCAGCGCCGCGGGCTGCTTGACTATCTCAAGAAGGTCGATGAAGGGCGCTATCAGTCGCTGATCAAGCGGCTCGAAATCCGGCGCTAGAAGCATCGGACCGGAAAGGTGGAGAACCGTTTTCGGATCACATAGCGCAGTCAGCAGGAGCGGGCGGATCACCGATTTGACGCCCGCGATCCCCGAATTGGCGTCCGGCAATAGGGCCGGCGCCAGGAGGCCCAAAGGGGATGCCGTCCACGATGGTGGTGAACGCAATCAAGCGGCGGCGAAGGGCAATCAGGAAAAAATCACATGTTTGCGATCGATGTTGAAGAAATCGAATGGGGCGGCAAGAAGCTCAGGCTCGAGACCGGCCGCATGGCCCGTCAGGCCGACGGCGCGGTGCTCGCCACCTACGGCGAGACCACAGTGCTCGCCACCGCGGTAGCCGCCAGGGTCGAGAAGCCCGGCATCGACTTCTTCCCGCTCACCGTCAACTACCAGGAGAAGACCTACGCCGCCGGCAAGATCCCCGGCGGCTATTTCAAGCGCGAAGGCCGCCCCACCGAGCGCGAGACCCTGATCTCGCGCCTCATCGACCGGCCGATCCGCCCGCTCTTCGTCGAGGGCTTCCGCAATGAGACGCAGGTCATCGCGACGGTCCTCTCCTACGATCTCGAGAACGATTCCGACATCGTCGCCATGGTCGCCGCCTCGGCGGCGCTCACCCTGTCGGGCATTCCCTTCATGGGCCCGATCGGCGGCGCGCGCGTCGGCGTCGTCGACGGCGAATACGTCCTCAACCCGACGATCGAGCAGATGAAGGCCTCGGATCTCGATCTCGTCGTCGCCGGCACCCAGGACGCGGTGCTGATGGTCGAATCGGAAGCCAAGGAGCTTTCGGAAGAGAAGATGCTCGGCGCCGTCATGTTCGGCCACGCGCAGTTCCAGCCGGTGCTCGAGGCGATCATCAGGCTCGCCGAGCGCTCGGCGCGGCCGCCGCGCGACTTCACCCCGCCCGACGATTCGAGCCTCTTCGGCGAGATCAAGACGATCGCCGAGAGCGACCTGCGCGCCGCCTATTCAATCGCCAAGAAGGAAGACCGGCAGGACGCCGTCGCCGCCGCCAAGGACAAGGTGCTGGCCGCCCTCGTCGTCGAAGGCAAGGACGGCGCTCCCGCCCCCAACAAGGTGGGCGAGGCGTTCAAGCATCTCGAGAAGGACATCGTCCGCAACAACATCCTCGACACCGGCCGGCGCATCGATGGGCGCGATCTCGTCACCGTGCGGCCGATCGTGGCCGAGGCCTCGGTCCTGCCGCGCACCCACGGCTCGGCGCTGTTCACCCGCGGCGAGACCCAGGCGCTGGTGGTCACCACGCTCGGCACCGGCGAGGACGAGCAATATATCGACTCGCTCGAAGGCACCTACAAGGAGACCTTCATGCTGCACTACAACTTCCCGCCCTTCTCGGTCGGCGAGACCGGCCGCCTCGGCGGCGCCGGACGGCGCGAGATCGGCCATGGCAAGCTCGCCTGGCGCGCCATCCACCCGATGCTGCCGCCGCAGGACCAGTTCCCCTATACGATCCGCGTCGTCTCCGAGATCACCGAATCGAACGGCTCGTCCTCGATGGCGACGGTGTGCGGCTCGTCGCTGTCGCTGATGGATGCGGGCGTGCCGCTCAAGGCGCCGGTCGCCGGCATCGCCATGGGCCTCATCAAGGAAGGCGGGCGCTTCGCGGTGCTCTCCGACATCCTGGGCGACGAGGACCATCTGGGCGACATGGACTTCAAGGTGGCGGGCACAGCAAACGGCGTGACCTCGCTGCAGATGGACATCAAGATCACCGGCATCACCGAAGACATCATGAAGACGGCGCTGTGGCAGGCCAAGGACGGCCGCCTCCACATCCTCGGCAAGATGGCGGAGGCGCTGGAGAAGGCGCGTCCGGGGCTTGGCGAATATGCGCCGCGCATCGAGGTGATCACCATCCCGACCGACAAGATCCGCGAAGTCATCGGCACCGGCGGCAAGGTCATCCGCGAGATCGTCGAGAAGACCGGCGCCAAGATCGACATCTCCGACGACGGTACCGTCAAGGTCGCCTCGTCCTCGGGGCCGGCCATCGAGGCGGCGCTCAAATGGATCAGGTCGATCGTGTCGGAGCCGGAAGTCGGCGAGATCTATGACGGTAAGGTCGTCAAGGTCGTCGATTTCGGCGCCTTCGTGAACTTCTTCGGCGCCCGCGACGGCCTCGTCCATGTGTCGGAGCTGGCGCCGCGCCGCGTCGCCAAGGTCACCGACGTCGTCAACGAAGGCGACATGGTCAAGGTGAAGCTGCTCGGCTTCGACAATCGCGGCAAGGTGCGCCTGTCGATGAAGCAGGTCGACCAGCAGACCGGCGAGGACCTGTCGAAGAAGCAGGCGGAGGAGCCGGCGGAAGCCAGCGGCGAGTGATCGCCGAACCCGTTGCGGTGGTGAAAGCGCGGGATTGCCTCCCGCGCTTTTTTTCATGGGACGAGATCCGGACGACAGGCCGATTGACCCGCACGGCCATGGCGCGTTAGGCAGGGCCATGCTGCCGCTCGTCATGATCCCCGCACTCTGCTGCGATGAAGGCCTCTATGAGGGCGTCACCGCGCCGCTCGGCGATCTCGCCAGGCCGCGGGTCGTCATCCCCTATGAGGCGACGCTCGCCGCCTGCGCCGAAAAGGTGCTCGGCCAGGTCGAGGGCGACTTCATCGTCATGGGCACGTCCTTCGGCGGCCATGTGGCGCGCGAGGCGGCATTGCTGGCGCCCGGGCGGATCAGGGGATTGTGGATCGTCGGAGCAGTGCCCGGGGCGATCGCCAGCCCCGAGGCCGGCCGCGAGCGCAGCGCCAGACTGCGCGGCGGGCAGGAGGAAGAGGTCTATCAGCAGTTCTACGGGATGATCACGCATCTCCCGGGCGAGCGCGGACAATGGGCGGCGGACGAGTTCCTGCGCATGGCCCGGCGATCGGATCCCCTGAAGGTGGCGCTCCAGGCCGATGCCCTGGCGAGCCGCCCCGACCGCTGGAACGATCTCGGGCGGATCGCCTGTCCGAGCCTGCTGCTGTGGGGCGCGCATGACCGGTTCGCCCCGGCGTCGGACGCGCTGCGCATGGCCGGCCTCATCGCGCAGGCGCGCTATGTCGAGATCGCCGATTGCGGCCATCTTCCGAGCCTCGAAGCGCCCGACGAGTTCGTCGCCGCGGCGCGGCACTGGCTGGCCGATATGGCCTGAGCGTCTCCTTGCCGCCAGGCCGGAGGCCGTTCCGACGGGAAGCTTTGGATTTGAAATCCGCGCCGACTGTTATAATATAACAGGCATGACCTTCCCCGATCCCCGGCACAATCACGACCACTGCACCGCCGCTCTCGTCAAGCGGGCCGAGCGCATCTGCGAGCGCCGCGGCTCGCGGCTGACCGCGCAGCGCCGCGACGTGCTCGACTGCGTGGCGCAGAGCCATCAGGCGGCCGGCGCCTATGAGATCATCGAGCGCATGGCGGCCAATGGCCCGCGTCCGGCGCCGATCACCGTCTATCGCGCGCTCGACTTCCTTCTGGCGCATGGGCTGGTGCACAAGATCGAGAGCCGCAACGCCTTCATCGCCTGCTCGCATGCGCATGAGGGCGAGCCCGCCGCACTTCTCATCTGCGAAGGCTGCGGCATCGTCGCCGAGCTCGACAGCCCGGAGGTCTTCTCGGGGCTGGCCCGGCAGGCGGCGGCGCAAGGCTTCAGGCCCGAGCGCACCATGATCGAGATCCAGGGCCGGTGCGGCCGCTGCGCCGGGAGCGCCTGAGCCCATGGACGCGCTGGTGCACGGCGAGCCGCTCATCTCGGGCCAGGGCATCTCGCTCAGGCTCGGCAACCGCAGCATCCTCGATCGCGTCGACATCGACGTGATGCCGGGCGAGATCGTCACCCTGATCGGACCCAACGGCGCCGGCAAGTCGTCGCTGGTGCGCGTCCTCCTCGGCCTCCAGGCGGTGAGCGGCGGGCGCGTCACCCGCAAGGCCGGCCTGCGCATCGGCTATGTGCCGCAGCGCTTTCCGCTGACGCCCAATGTGCCGCTCGACGTCAGGCGGCTCCTGTCGCTGACGCTGAGACCCGCGCCCGCGGACATCGATGCGGCGCTCGCCGAGACCGGCATCGCGCATCTGAAGGACGCGGCGGTCGTCTCGCTCTCGGGCGGCGAGCTGCAGCGCGCGCTGCTGGCGCGGGCGCTGCTGCGCCAACCTCAGCTCCTGGTGCTGGACGAGCCGGTGCAGGCCGTCGACTTCATCGGCGAGACGAAGCTCTACGAGCTCATCTCGGCCATCCGGCGCCGGCATGGCTGCGGCATCCTCATGGTGAGCCACGATCTCCACATGGTCATGGCGGAAAGCGACCGGGTCGTCTGCCTCAACGGCCATGTGTGCTGCGAAGGCGGACCGGAAGCGGTCAGGCACGATCCCGAATTCGCCAAGCTCTTCGGCCCGCAGGCGGCACGGGTGATCGCGGCCTATTCGCACCATCACGACCATGACCACGAAAGCCACGCGCATGGCCACAGCCACGACCACAAGCACCATGACCACCGGCATTGACCGGTTTCATTACCCTCCCCTTGCGGGGAGGGTCGGCCCGCAGGGTCGGGGTGGGGGTCCGGTGGTTTCTCCATAGTATGCTCGCCCTCCCCGCAAGGGGGAGGGGAATAGGAGCGTCTCAGGGCGACGAATGCGACAAGACCGAACGTTTCTTATGCACAACGCACGGTATTCATTTCCCCTCTCCCTTGCGGGGAGGGGCTGGGGTGGGGGTCGGGCAGTGGCCAATCAGTCTGCACGCCGGTTGCGGCGCAACGTCACCGATGCCGAGAAGCGGCTTTGGCACGAGCTGCGCGTCTTGAAGCGAAGGCATCGTGGACGAAATCCGTCATGTGGCCGGGCTTCCGACGACATGGTTCCACGGAGGGGAATGACATGACCATCTTCTCCGAGCCCTTCTTCATCCGCGCGCTCGTCGCAGGTCTCGGCATCGCGGCGATCGCCGGGCCCGTCGGCTGCTTCATCGTGTGGCGGCGCATGGCCTATTTCGGCGAGACGCTCGCCCATGCCTCGCTTCTGGGCGTCGGCCTGGGCCTCCTCTTCGGCGTCGACCTGACCGTGGGCGTCATCGCCACCACGGTGGCGCTCGCCGTCGCACTCCTGGCGCTCAGGTCGCAGCGCGAGCTCGCCACCGACACGCTGCTCGGCATACTGTCGCATGGGGCGCTCGCCGCCGGCATCGTGGTGGCGAGCCTCCTCACCTGGGTGCGCTTCGACCTGATGAGCCTCCTTTTCGGCGACATCCTCACCGTGTCGACGCGCGACATCATGTGGGTGTGGCTCGGAGGTGCCGCGGTGATGATCGGCATCGCCTTTCTGTGGCGCGACCTCCTGGCGCTCACGGTGCATGAGGAGCTCGCCGCCGCCGAGGGCGTCAAGGCGCAGCGGGTCGAAGTGGGCTTCGTGCTGCTGATCGCCGTCCTCATCGCCGTCGCCATGAAGGTCGTCGGCATCCTGCTGATCACGGCGCTGCTCATCATCCCGGCCGCTGCGGCGCGGCGCCTGGTGCGCTCGCCCGAGGGCATGGCGGTCTGGGCGAGCCTGCTCGGCATGATCGCGGTGGTGGCGGGACTCGCCCTTTCGGGCCTGCTCGACACGCCCTCAGGCCCCTCGATCGTGCTCATGGCCGCGGCACTGTTCGTCTTGACCTTGGCCGTGCCCAAGACCAATTAACCGTCATGCTCCTGCCGCGCAGACACTCCATCGCCGTTGCGACCGGCTCCGTCCGGATCGGCGGCGGCGCCCCGATCGTCGTTCAGTCCATGACCAACACGGACACGGCGGACATCGACGGCACGGCGCGGCAGATCGCGCAGCTCAGCCGGGCCGGCTCGGAGATCGTGCGCATCACCGTCGATCGCGAGGAGGCGGCGGCGGCGGTTCCCCATATCCGCGACAAGGTCGCGGCCAGGGGACTCGACGTGCCGATCGTCGGCGACTTCCACTATAACGGCCATCTGCTGCTCGGCCGGCATCCGGCCTGCGCCGAAGCACTGGCGAAATACCGCATCAATCCCGGCAATGTCGGCTTCAGGGAGAAGAAGGACCGCAATTTCGGCATGATGATCGAGACGGCGCTCAAATTCGGCAAGCCAGTCCGCATCGGCGTCAATTGGGGATCGCTCGACCAGGCGCTCCTGACCTCGCTCATGGACCGCAACGCCGCATCGCCGGTGCCGATCGAGGCGCGCGCGGTGATGCACGAGGCGGTGGTGCAGTCGGGCCTGCTGTCGGCCGAGCGGGCGCGCGCGCTCGGTCTCGGCGCCGACCGGATCATCATCTCGGCCAAATGCTCGGAGGTGCAGGACCTGATCGCGGTCTACCGGCTGCTCGCCAAACGCTGCGACTATGCGCTGCATCTCGGCCTCACCGAAGCGGGCTTGGGATCGAAAGGCATCGTCGCCTCGACGGCGGCGCTCGCCGTCCTGCTCCAGGAGGGCATCGGCGACACGATCCGCATCTCGCTGACGCCGGAGCCCGGCGGCGAGCGCACGCGCGAGGTCACCGTGGCGCAGGAGATCCTGCAGACCATGGGCCTCAGGTCCTTCGCGCCGATGGTCATCGCCTGTCCGGGATGCGGGCGCACGACCTCGACCGTGTTCCAGGAACTGGCGCAGGACATCCAGACCTATGTGCGCGAGCGCATGGGCGACTGGCGGCGCGACTATCCAGGCTTCGAGACGCTGCAACTCGCGGTGATGGGCTGCATCGTCAACGGTCCGGGCGAATCCAAGCATGCCGATATCGGCATCTCGCTGCCGGGAACCGGCGAGGTTCCCTCGGCCCCCGTCTATGTCGACGGCAGGAAGATCGCGACGCTGCGCGGCGCCGATATCGCCAAGCAGTTCGAAGCGATCGTCGAGAATTACGTAAAGGCGCGCTGGGGCGAGAAAAATCCGGCAGCGGCGGGCGAAAATCATTGAAGTCTGTTCCTTGTTTGTTCTATGATCCCACTTGCCCATTCCCCCCTATAGCGAGAGTCCCATGAACCGCCCCTTCAGCTTTTCCGACCGCCAGCATTTCGTTCAATGCCTCGCCATCACGCGCAACCTCTCGGTCGCCTGCGCCCGCGGCGAAAGACCGGAGTCCGAGCTGCGCCGTCGCTGCGACATGCTCGTCTCGGCGGTCGACGACCTGATGGGCGAGCTCGTCGGCGATGCGGCCTATTTCCAGGAGCAGGAACACTCGAACCGCGCGTAGCAGAGAGAGGCAAGATGCAGAGAAGACGTTTCGGCGCCGGCGGACGCGACGTTCCGGTCATCGGCCAGGGCACCTGGTATATCGAGCAGGCCGACCGCGCCGCCGCCATCGCGGCATTGCGGCGCGGACTGGATCTCGGCCTCGGCCACATCGACACGGCGGAGATGTATGGCGCGGGTGCTGCCGAGAGGATCGTCGGCGAGGCGATCGAGGGCCGGCGCGACGAGGTCTTCCTCGTCTCCAAGGTGCTGCCCGCCAATGCCTCCAGGGCCGGAACGCAGCGCGCCTGCGAGGCCTCGCTCAAGCGGCTTCGGACCGACAGGCTCGATTGCTATCTCCTGCACTGGCGCGGCCAGCATCCGCTGGCCGAGACCATTGCCGCCTTCGACGCGCTCAAGCGCGACGGCAAGATCCTCTCCTGGGGCGTCAGCAATTTCGACGAGGAGGATCTGGCCGAGGCCCTCACAATCGCCGGCAGGGGCGCGATCGCCTGCAACCAGGTCCTCTACCATCTGGGCGAGCGCGCCATCGAGCACGCGGTCATCCCCTGGTGCGCGCAGCACGATGTCGCGGTGGTCGCCTACAGCCCGTTCGGCCATTCGGGCTTCCCGGCGCGCAACAGCAAGGGCGGCTATGTGCTCGCCGACATCGCCAAGTCGCATGGCGCGAGCCTCTATCAGGTGGCGCTCGCCTTCCTCACCCGCAAGGCGAATGTCTTCGCCATTCCCAAGGCGGCGCGGCTCGCGCATGTGGAGGAGAATGCCAAAGCGGGCGGCCTCGAGCTCGGCGACGGTGATGTCGCGAGGCTCGAGGAAGCCTTCCCGCTCGGCGTCAAGCCGCTCGGCCTGCCGATGATCTGAGCTATTTCTTCCGTCCGAGCACGTAGTCGGCGGCGGCCATGAAGACATGGGCCGTGTCGCCGAAGCGGCGCATGGCGTCCTTCGCCTCGCCGGTCAGCCTGCGGGCTTCGGCCCGGGCGCCCACGAGCCCCAGGAGATCGACGAAGGTCGCCTTGCCGGCGGCCCGGTCCTTGCCGGTCGCCTTGCCGAGCGCCGCGCTCGAGGATTCGACGTCGAGAATGTCGTCGACGATCTGGAAGGCAAGCCCGATCCGGTCGGCATAGAGCGTCAAAGCCGCGTGCTCGGCAGCACCCGCCTCGCCCAGGATCGCGCCGGCGCGGCAGGCGAAGCGGAAGAGCGCTCCGGTCTTCATGGCCTGGAGCGTGACGATGCGGTCCATATCGGCGACCCGGGCGCTCTCGGCCTCGAGATCGAGCATCTGGCCGCCGGCCATGCCGCTCTTGCCGGCGGCCCGGGCGAGCTCGCTCACCAGTGCTGCGCGCACGCCCGCTTCGGGATGCGTCGCCTCCGCCGCCAGGATCTCGAAAGCGAAAGTGAGAAGCGCATCGCCCGCCAATATCGCGGTCGCCTCGTCGAAGGCCCGGTGCACGGTGGGACGGCCGCGGCGCAGGTCGTCGTCGTCCATCGCCGGCAGATCGTCATGGACGAGCGAGTAGCAATGAACGCATTCGATGGCCGCACCCGCCTCGAGGGCCCGGGCCTCGTCGACGCCGAAAAGACGGGCGCTCTCGGCCACGAAGAAGGGCCTGATCCGCTTGCCGGGCGCCAGGAGCGCATAGCGCATCGCCTCGACGAGGCGCGGGGCGCCGTCCCCGGCCGCGGGCAGGAGGCGGTCGAGACGGGCCTCGAGCGTGCGCGCGAAAGCCTCGAGACGCGGCTCGAAATCCTCGAAATCCATGAGTGACGGCAAGGGCGGTTCCTGTGCTAGCTTGGCAATGCTCTAGCCAGAGGGCGGAGCAAACTCAACCGGCCACGACCAGGACGCCTCATGACCATCAGCCCCGACGCCCATATCCGCCTGCGCGGCAGCCCCGCGAGAGCGGGCTTGCCGCGCCCGGCGGATCATGGCTGACAGCGGGGTCAGGCGGCGAGCACCTCTCACGAAGCGCGGGGCACGGCAGGACCGCCCCGCCGACACCGGAAGCGAGACATCGGCCGTGGCGCGCAAGAGCTGGTTCAGATCCGATCTCCTCCGCCGTTTCGATCCCTGGCCGCGGCGGATCGCCACGGTCGCCCTGATCGTCGCGCTGTGGCCCCTGGCGATGACCTTCGTCTATGCGGTCCTGCCGCCGCCCGCCTCCAACCTGATGATCATCCGCCTCCTCAACGGCAACGGCCTCGCCTATGACTGGGTGAGCCTGGACCGGATCTCGCCCTATCTGCCCATCGCCGTCGTCGCCTCCGAAGACCAGCGCTTCTGCTCGCATGACGGCGTCGACTGGATCGAATTCGGCGACGTCCTCGACGAGGCGACCGACGGCGACGGCGAGGGCCCGATCCGCGGCGCGAGCACGATCTCGATGCAGACGGCCAAGAACCTTTTCCTGTGGGATGGCCGCAATCCCCTCCGCAAGGTGCTGGAGCTGCCGCTCGCCTACTGGATGGACCTCGTCTGGACCAAGCGCCGCATGATCGAGGTCTATCTCAACATCGTCGAATGGGCGCCTGGGGTCTATGGCGCGGAGGCGGCGTCGCGCTATCACTTCAGGAAGCCGGCGGCCAGGCTGACCAGGCGGGAGGCCGCCCTTCTGGCGGCCGTCCTGCCCAATCCGATCAAGAGGCGGGCGGGAAAGCCGTCAAAACGGGTCAGCCGGACCGCCGACCGGATCATGGCTCGGATGAACGTCATGGGTCCCTATGTGACTTGTCTTGGGCTCGGAAGCCCGCTATAAGCCCCCATCTTTTCGGCGCCCCGGCCCAGCCGGGCGGCGCCTTTTGTTTCATGGAGAGTTTCGATGGCCGTTCCACGCAAGAAAATGTCCCGCAGCCGCATCGGCATGCGCCGCTCGGGCCACAAGCTTCAGACCGTCACCTGGATCGAGGACAAGAAGTCGGGCGAATTGCGCCGTCCGCATCACGTCGATCTCAAGACCGGAATGTATAAGGGCCGCCAGATCCTCGAGCCCAAGAGCGAGTTCTAAGGACCCCTCTCATCAGTTGTTCATCGACGAGGCCGGCGCGTGTCGCCGGCCTCATTTTTGAGGCGAGCGGCACAGCCGTTAACCACGCCGCCAAAGGGAAGCTTAGGCTTTCATCCGCTATAGGGTGCGGCCCGCATTTTGCTCGTGACGGGAGCGGATGGACCGACTGCTGAGATTGCTGCCTCGGGCCTTTCGCCCGCAGGCCGAAGCGCTGCTCACCGGCAGCGGGGAAGTCGCACGTTCCGGCCGCGGCGCCCTCACCGCCTTCGCCGTGCGCGTCGTCTCGGCGCTGCTGGCCTTCCTGACCCAGATCTTCCTCGCCCGCTGGATGGGCGCTTTCGAATTCGGCGTCTTCTCCTACAGCTGGGTGTGGGTCATCGTGCTGGGCTCGCTGGTCTCCGCCGGCTTCGCGACATCGGTGGTGCGCTTCCTGCCCGAATATCGCGAGCGGCAGGAATGGCGGCTGCTGCGCGGCTTCCTGCGGACCGGACGGTGCATCGCCGCCGGGCTCGGCATCCTGGCCGCCATCCTCGCCGCTCTCTTCGTCAATGGCCGGGAAGGCCTCCTCGAACCCGTCTATATCCTGCCGCTGACCGTGGCGCTCGTGAGCCTGCCGGCCTACGGGCTGACGGATTTCCAGGACGGTGTCGGGCGCGCCCAGGGCTGGATCGATCTCGCTCTCATCCCGCCCTATATCGTGCGGCCCGTCCTGCTCCTGGCCTTCATCGGCATCGCCCATGCCCTGGCGCATCCGCCCGGCGCCGCCAGCGCGGCGCTGGCGCTCGCCGCCGCCTGCTGGCTGACGGCCCTCGTGCAGTATCTGGCGCAGAAGCAGCGCTTCCGCAGCCTGCTGCCGGGCGGGCGGCCCGCCTATGCGGCCGCCTTGTGGGTCCGCACATCGCTGCCGCTGCTCATGATCGAGGGCTTCACGCTCTTCATCCTCAATCTCGACGTGCTGCTGCTCGAATATCTACGGGTGCCCGCCGACCGGATCGGCATCTATTTCGCCGCCCTCAAGACGATCTCGCTCATCGCCTTCGTGCATTTCTCGATCGCCGCCGTGGCCATGCCGCGCTTCGCCGCGCTCCATGCGCGCGGCGAAAGGGCCGAGATCGGCCGGTTCCTGGCCCGGATGCAGAAATGGTGCTTCTGGCCCTCGCTCGCCGGCGCGCTCGTGCTGCTTGCCCTCGGCAAGCCTCTGCTCTGGCTGTTCGGGCCGGATTTCGTCGCGGCCTATCCGGTGATGTTCATCCTGGCCGCCGGGCTCCTGGCGCGCGCCGCCTCAGGTCCGGCACAGAACTTGCTGGCGGTCTCGGGACACCAGGACAAAGGCGCAATGATCTTGTTCGCGACACTCATGATCAATGCCGGGCTCGGTCTCGCTCTGATCCCGCGCTTCGGGATCGAAGGCGCCGCCATGGCCATAGCGGCGGCCTTCGTCTTCGAGGCCATCGTCACCATCCTCCTGACGCGCCGCTATTTCCCGGCCGTGGAGGAGACGGCCGTCTCCGGCAGCCGGCCATGAACATGATGGCGGCCGTGAGGACGGGGGAGGCGGTGCGCGCCGAAACGCTCGCCACGCCCGCCGAGATGGGTAAGATATCGGCGGCCTGGCAGGCTTTGGGCGAGCGCTCCTGGGTCGCGGCCGGGTTCCATGCCGAAGGTTGGCTCCGGCCGGCGCTCGAGCGGCTCCAGGCGCGCAGACCGGCGGAGCTCATGACGCTGTGGTGCGGCGCCGGCCTCTGCGGGCTCGTCGCCCTCGATGCCGGCGGCGGCCTGGTCAAGCGGTCGTGGACCTCGCCACTTACGTTTCTCGGAACGCCCCTCATCGACCGCGACCGCCCCGGCGACGTGCTCGCGGCGCTTCTCGCGGCCATCCGCGGCAAAGCCCTTGTCCTCAGCACCGTGCCGGCTTCCGGCCCATTCTGGGACATGCTCGCGCGGGCGGTCGCCGGCGCGCAAGGCTCGATCGAGATCCTCGAGCGCTGGGAACGCGCCGCTCTCGTCCCGAGAGGTGGTTTCGACGAATGGTTCGCCGGCAATTTCGAGCGCAAGAGGCGCAAGGAATTCAGGCGTCTCAGGGCCAGGCTCGGCGAGGAAGGCCGGATCGAGAGCCTCGCCTGGGCGCCGGGCGAGGCACTCGATCCGTGGATCGACGACCTGATGGCGCTCGAAGCCAGAGGCTGGAAGGGCCGCCGTGGCACGGCTCTTGCTGCCGATCGTGTCATGGCAACGGCATTCCGCGACGCGCTTCACCGGCTGGCCGCCGATGGCAGCCTCAGAGTCTGGAAAATCGCCTTCGACGGCAGGCCCATCGCCATGATGTCGGGTCTCGTCAAGGGCGACCAGGGCTGGCTCGGCAAGATCGCCTATGACGAAGCCTTCGCCAGGTATTCGCCGGGGGTCATGCTGGTGCTCGACGCGACCGAGAGGCTGATCGAGCGCGAGCGGCTCGCTTTCGTCGATTCCTGCGCCATCCCCGATCATCCGATGATCGGCAATATCTGGCGCGACCGCCTGGCGCTCTGCGACGTGATGATCGGGGGGCCCGGCCTGTCGCCGGCCGCCTTCCGACTGCTGCTCGCCGCCGAAAAGGCGCGGCGGTCCTTGCGCGGCTCGGCCAAGGCGCTGTTCTACCGGATCACGAAAAGGAAAAGATCATGAGCATCGTCACCATCGACGCCGACGTCGCGCGCGCGAAATTCCTCAAGGCACCCTTCGCGCTGAAGCACGGCCTCGCCGATCATCCGCTGTTCACGCTCGAGCGCCTGGTCAGGCTCGCGCAGGCGATGCCGCGCGACCGCATCGAGTACAATTCCGGAAAGCTGCTGCCGGGGCAGAAGCCTGAGGACATTCCCTCGATCGACATGGCGCCCGCCGACGTGATCAAGCGCATCGAGGAGGCCAATGCCTGGATGGTGATCAAGGGCGTCGAGCTCGATCCCGACTATGCGGCGATCCTCGCGAGCTTCGTCGACGCGGCGCAGGCGGCGGCCGGCAGGAAGGCGGGCGACCACAGCGACCTGCAGGGCTTCATCTTCGTGTCCTCGGCCCATTCGACGACGCCGTTCCATGTCGACGCGGAAGAGAACATCCTCGTCCAGATCCGCGGCGACAAGTTCGTCCATATCTTCGAGAACAGAGACCGCAGCCTCGTTTCCGAGGAAGCGATGGAGATCTCGCCCTCGAAGCACCGCAACCAGCATTACGAGCCGTCCTACGAAGCGCGCGCCGAGGTCTTCGCGATGAAGGAGGGCGATGCGGTGCACCTGCCCTATCTGTGGCCGCATTGGGTGCGCACCGGCGGGCGCTACTCGGTGTCGATGGCGATGACTTGGAAGACCCCGAACGTGAAGCGCCTCAACAAGATCAGGCTCATGAACGGGACGCTGCGCCATTTCGGGCTGCCGCAGAAGCCGCCGGGCGCATCGCCCGCCATGGACGTGATCAAGGTCGCCGCCCATGACGCGATGCGCGCCGTCATCGATCCCCTGCGCCGGTCGGAAGGGGTGCGCCGGCTGCTGCGCGGCGCCGTCTACGGCCGGCAGGCCAACTACTATTACGGCAAGGAAGAGAAGAAGGCCGGCTGAAGCTCGCCGCCGATCCCGCGGCTCACTTCAGGCTGACGAGATATTCGGCGATCGCCTGGAGGTCGGCCTCCGGCATTTTTGCGAGGTTCGACTGGACGGCGCCCATGCCGCCCGACGACAGCCTGTCATAGCCCAGCATCTCGCCGAACTGCATGGCCGAAACGAGGTCCTTGGCATCCTTGTAGCGCCCGCGCTCGACAAGCCCGCGCAAGGACGGCACGCGGCCCTCGCCTTCGGGATGGGGGCCGCCGGCGAAGGCGCGAGCATCGTCGCGCGCCATGAAGATGTTGCGCGGCGTGTGGCACTCGCCGCAATGGCCGGGACCGTTCACCAGATAGGAGCCGCGATTCCAGCTCTCCGTCGCCTGCGGATCGGGCTGCCATCTCGCATCCGAGAAGCCGATCCATTTCCACAGGCCGATGCCGCGGCGCATGATGAAGGGGAACGGAATGTCGGCAGGCCTGGTCTCGGCCACGACCGGGGCCAGCGTCATCAGATAGGCGCGGATGTCGAGCACGTCCTCGGTGCGCATGGCGGCATAGGACGTGTAGGGGAAGGCCGGGATGTCATGGCTGCCGGAATGCGAGATGCCGCGCTGGAGCGCATTGACGAAATCGAGATCGCTCCAGCCGCCGATGCCCGTCTCGCGGTCGGGCGTCAGATTGGGCGGATAGAGGACGCCGACCGGCGTCCTGAGCGGCGCGCCTCCCGAAGGCAGCGCCGGATCGGCCGAGCCGTTCGCCGGATCGGGCCTGTGGCAATTGATGCAGCCGCCGATGGTGTAGAGGAGCGCGCCGTTCTCCACATTCGTCTGGTGAAGGGGAATGGCGTCGGCGCCGAGCGGGCGGGGAGCCGAGAGAAGCCAAAGCACCGCTCCGCCCAGCAGGACGAGCCCCGCCAGGCCGAGCAGCCGCGATCTGGTGACGGTCTTCTTCTTCAGCAGGCGTCAGTCCTTCGGACGGCGGAACTTGGTGTGGCAGCCCTTGCAGGCGTCGCCCAGGCCCGCCAGGGCGGTCTTGAAGCCGGCCTCGTCGACGGTCGCTGCCATGGCTTCCGCCGCTTTCAGCGCCTTGTCCTCGGCCGCCTTGAAGCCGTCCGGATCGCTCCAGATCTCGGCCTTGGCATAGGTCTCGGGCGGTCCCTTCTCGCTGCCGGCGGTGAAATTGGCGAAAGCCTTCTTGAAGCCTTCGAGCATGGAGTCGGCACTCGTCTTGACGGTTGCCGCGTCATAGGCCTTTTCGCCCTTGACGATGGCAGCGAAAGCTCCCATGGCCTTGCCGACCTGCTTCATGCCAGCCTGACGGTCCTCGATCGGTCCGGCGAAGGCGACCGTCGCGCCGAGCGCTGCGACGACGGCAAGAGCGGGCACGATCCTCGATATGCTGGCTGGCTTGACCATATGTCTCTCCCCGAAAATGGCATGGCTTGCACGCGGAGTATACGCATAGGAAGCTGTGGCAATTCCATCACGCTTTTGTGTTTTTTTGCTTCGCCACGAAATGGCCCGCCTTCAGCCGTGCGAGCGCCAGTCTCGTCACCCATCTTTCGACATGAACGCGGGATGAACCGGCCATTCGGATGGGAGTCAGTCCTGCGGGCATAGGGTGATTAGGCAATTCTTAGATTCAGCGTGTTATGAGCAAGTGTACAGAAGGAGAAGAAACTATGCGTAGCGTCGAGGCGTCAGACCGCACGGAGCCCTATCAAGGGCATGTGAACCGGCCGGTGCGCGTCAGCCCGGAGCTCGCCGAAATCCTCCACATGCTGAGCTCTCTCGAGGATCATCTGGTCACCAAGACCGGCGCCGAGGACTGAGCGTCCCGCCATCGCGATCGTTCGGATCGCAAGAATCCCCGCAAGACGCGGTTATCGTTAAGCGCCGGTTACCGTCACGCCGTCAGACATATCCGAAAGCGCGCGATCAGCGCAGCATCTTCTGGATGGCGAGGTGCAGCTCGCTGCGTCCGGCGGGCTTGGGCAGGGCCATGTCGAAACATTCGTGCCACTGGCCGCCCTTGTGCCAGTCGGCGAGATAGGCCGAGAGCGCCATGAGCGGCGTGCGTGCCGCGCCGCCGCCCAGAGCGCGTATGGCGCGGGCCGCGATCATGCCGTCCATCACCGGCATCTCGATGTCGAGCAGAACGAGGTCGTAGATCTTCCGGCGCGCGTGCAGGAGCGCCTCCTCGCCATGCTCGACGGCGTCGACGTCGCAGCCCATGCGCCGCAGCAGTGCCGCGGTCACCTGGCGGACCGTCTCCGAATCCTCCGCGAACAGGATGCGCGGCCGCGAGCCGTCCGGGCGTGTGAGCTGGGTCTGCATTGTCGGCGCCAAATCCTGCTGGTCTTCTTGGGCGGCGATTGTGCCCGCCAATTCCTGCTTAAATATTGGCGAAACCAAAAAGCGGCCTGCATGGATAACGAAGGCCTAACCGGCGCATGAGCGGACCCCGGGACCGGCTCACTTCGTCCCGAACATGCGGTCGCCGGCATCGCCAAGGCCCGGCACGATATAGCCGTGGCCGTCGAGCTTGCGGTCGACGGCGGCGGTGAAGATCTGCACGTCCGGATGGTCGGCGTTCACATGCCTGATGCCCTCGGGCGCCGACAGGAGGCAGACGAGCTTGATGTCCTTCGCGCCCCTGTCCTTGAGGCGCCGGATGGCGGCCGACACCGAATTGCCGGTGGCGAGCATCGGATCGACGACGACGACGCGGCGCTCGGCGATGTCCTCGGGCACCTTCATGTAGTATTCGACCGGCTCCAGCGTCTGCGGGTTGCGATAGATGCCGATATGGCCGACGCGGGCCGAGGGCATGAGATCGAGCATGCCCTCGAGCAGGCCCTGGCCGGCGCGCAGGATCGAGACGATCACCAGCTTCTTGCCCTTGAGGATCGGCGCCTCCATCTCGGCGAGCGGCGTCTCGATCGTCTGCGTGGTCATCGGCAGGTCGCGCGCGACCTCATAGGCGAGGAGGAGGCTGATCTCGCGCAAAAGCTGGCGGAACACCGCCGAGGGCGTGTGCTTGTCGCGCATCAGGGTCAGCTTGTGCAGCACCAGCGGATGGTCGACGACGACCAGATTCGCCGGCAGGTCGGCTTTGCTCATGGAGGCCTCCTTGTCGACCTTTTCATAAGGGTAGCGGCGCACTAAACTCAAGCCGGACCTTCCGGCCGGTCCGCCTCATCCACCGGAAAAGCCTCGATGACATCGCTCAATTTCCGCCAGCACGAAATCCTGCTCATCGCCCGGCAGACCGGCAAGGTGACGGTCGACGGGCTTGCCGAGCGCTTCGACGTGACGCCGCAGACCATCCGCAAGGACCTCAACGACCTGTGCGAGCAGCGCATCCTGACCCGCACCCATGGCGGGGCGCTGCTGTCGTCGGGAGTCGAGAACGTCGCCTACGAGGCGCGCCGGCTGCTCGCCGAACACGAGAAGCAGCGGATCGGCGCGCGCGCCGCGCAGCTCATCCCCAACAACTGCTCGCTGTTCATCAATATCGGCACCACCACCGAGGAAGTGGCGCGCGCGCTCACCAAGCACGAAGGCCTGCTCGTCATCACCAACAACATCCACGTGGCGACGACGCTCACGCCCTGCGCCGGCGTCGACGTCATCGTCATCGGCGGCATGGTCCGGCGTTCCGACGGCGGCATCGTCGGCGAGGCGGCAGTCGACTTCATCAGGCAGTTCAAGGTCGACCATGCGGTGATCGGCGTGTCGGCGATCGACGACGACGGGGCGCTGCTCGATTTCGACTATCGCGAGGTGCGCGCCGCGCAGGCGATCATCGCCAATGCCAGGCGCACCATCCTGGTCTCCGACGCGATGAAGTTCACGCGCTCGGCGCCGGTGCGCATCGGGCATCTGAGCCAGATCGACACTTTCGTCACCGACCAGCCGCCCCCCGACACGATCGCCGATATCTGCCGCAATACCGGCGTGACGGTGGAAATAGCGCCGCCGCCGGAAGAGACGGCGAGCGGACTCTCGGCCGCCTGATTCCCTAGCCGAGATAACTCGTCTGAAAATTGCACCCGAAATGGAGTGCGATATATCTATTTCCTATTTCCTGGCGGTACTAAAGTTCAGAAGACGGTACAGCTCGAAATCACGGGTCCATTTTACGGCCAAGTCGTTACAGATGTCGGGGAGCTTCCGGTTTCCCTTTTTTGCTGACGGCTTCGAGTTTTCCTTTGTTACGACAACCCTTTGTGAATCGACCAATGCATAGGCGACCAGAAATGCGTCCTGTCCGATCTTCTCGAGGTCGTTGTCGGTAAGAGAACCGCCATAACCCTTGTCCAGAACGGTATCGACGAGACCGCCGTCGACTTCCTCATCCAAGACCAAAGCCGACTTGACAGAGCCGTCGGTGATCCAGTCTTTGAGCGGCCCGTTGGAGACCGCTATCTCACCATGGATCTCGAATGGCATTTTGATCTGGCCGGCGGCCGCCGACTCCAGAAGCCATTCCCAAAACTGAGGCACACGATCAATGGGATAGTAGTCTTCGTGAGCGCGGATCAAAACGTTCGCGTCGAGGAGATAGAGCAAGCTATCCTCGTGCGCTATGGAGCAGAGCGCCTCGATCCTGTTCGTATCCCCGTAGGAGGGGCTCGACAGAGCTCGGCTTTACACCAAGTAGCTTAGCCGCTTTTGTATGGGTCAACATGTTGCCGCGCAGCGTGCGTCTCACGACCTCGATCAACGCGTCGCCAAGCTTGCTGTGCTTCACGACATAGTATGAGGGACCCCCATCGGTCTCCTTGGCATTGTCTTTCGCCTTTTGTCGCGCTGCCCGCCAGCGGGCGGCAAAATCCGAAAGGAGAGACTCGTACATGGATTGGGAAATCCAGCCAATGCGGCTGAGGCGGTATGCCACCATTGGTTCGCTGACAGACCAACTCTCGGCAAGGCCGCTGACTATATCGCGGGCAATCCTTTTATCCGCACCGCTACCGAGGGCATCCGGGCGCTTATCCAGAGCATTTGCAGGAAGCAGGAATTCTCCCGCGACGTCGTTGCAGAATCTCTCTACTTTCTCATGTGATGTGTCAGGTGCATTTGTATCCGGGATACCACTCACTCCACTTTGGCCCAACCAGATGTGGGCGAGTTCGTGAACAAGTGTGAAAGAGCGCGCCGCTCGCGCGTCTTGATCGTTGATGACGATAAACGGGGCTATATCGTCCGCGAACGCGATTCCGCGGAAGACTTCGGCGCTCAGCGCGGAATGACGAGATCCGAGGTCCCCTATCAGCAGAACGAAAATTCCCGCATCTTCCGCTCTGGATCTCAGAAGCTTGAATAGATCGTCCGCATCGCCTTTGCGGCCAGCCTTTGCCGAATTGTCGAACCCGAGAGTTTTGGCGATTGCGCTGACAAGCGTGGGAACTCCGGTATCGATCGTCGTTGAACCGACAAAGGCCAGAGGAGCGAAGTCCTCATCATCTTCGAGCAACGATCGAACCATTTCCTGTCGCGCCCGCACATCGCGCAGAAGAGCGTCCAGGAGCGCGTTCTCGCGCTTGGACACGGCGCCTGGCGTCTGACGAAAATCCTGACCCCGCTCCCCACGCGATGGCGGCGCTTTCATGTAGAAAGTGATCAGCGGCCGACGATAAAGCGCTGAAATCTTTGCAAGCTGGTTCCGACTGGGAGATCGCTCGCCGGATTCGAGCCGGGCAAGCTTCTCGGCTGCCGTCGATGCCGGACTTGACGTCAGCCCCAGACGTTCGGCCGCCTCCTCAAGCTCAAGGCCCGCGGAAACGCGTGCCCAAGCGAGTATCGCCGGATTGATGTTCTTTTCCTTATCCATGTATTTTGGGATGTGGTTCGTTCAAGGTCTTCCTTCAAACCCATCTTTGCACGACATTTTAGAGCTTCAATACCGTCTCTCCCAGTTGGTTGCACGTCTCGATGAGACATGGGCCGGATGCGGCAGGGGGCGAGCATCACATGTGGACAGTTCTCCTAAGGTGAGCATTACAAGACTGTAATTTTCGTTGAGTTTCGGTTTTTTTCGGAATATAGCGAATAAGAGAAGTTTGCGGGTTCATTTATTTCGCGTTGCACAAGATTTTCTTTCGCATGTGCAAAATCCGAGTCGAAATGAATCCCAAGGGGGTCGATGGGAGAGGCATGGCGGAGGAAGCGGGCGTCTACGACCTGGCCATCATCGGCGGCGGCATCAACGGCGTCGGAATCGCCCGCGACGCGGCCGGCCGCGGGCTCAAGGTGGTGCTGGCCGAGCAGGGCGATCTCGCTTCCGGCACGTCGTCGGCATCGACCAAGCTCATCCATGGCGGCCTGCGCTATCTCGAGCATTGGGAATTCCGCCTGGTGCGCGAGGCGCTGATCGAGCGCGAGGTCCTGCTCCAGGCCGCGCCCCATATCATCAGGCCGCTGCGCTTCGTGCTGCCGCATCACAAGGGCCTCAGGCCCTGGCCGGTGCTGCGGCTCGGCCTCTTCCTCTACGATCATCTGGGCGGGCGCAAGATCCTGCCGGCGACGCGCAGCCTCGATCTCACCCGCGATGCGGCCGGAGCGCCGCTCAAGCCCGAATTCACCCGCGGCTTCGAATATTCGGACTGCTGGGTCGAGGATGCGCGCCTCGTCGTCCTCACCGCGCGCGACGCCGCCGAGCGCGGCGCCGACATCAGGCCGCGCACGCGCTGCGTCGCGGCGCGCCGCGACGGCGGCCTGTGGACCTGCACGCTCGAGGACGCGCAAGGCGGCAGGAGCGAGGCCAGGGCGAAGCTCCTCGTCAATACCGGCGGGCCCTGGGTCAGCGAAGTGCTGGGCTCGGTGATCGGGCAGAACGATCCCGACAGGATCCGCATGGTCAAGGGCAGCCACATCGTGGTCGACAGGCTCTACGACCATGACCGCTGCTACATCTTCCAGAACGCCGACGGGCGCATCTGCTTCGCCATTCCCTATGAGGGCGACTTCACCCTCATCGGCACGACCGACGAGGACCACAAGGGCGATCCCGGCAAGCCCGAGATCTCGGCGGCGGAGCGCCGCTACCTCCTCGCCGCGGTCAGCGAATATTTCAGGCGGCCGGTCGGCGAGGCGATGGTGCGCTGGTCCTATGCCGGCATCCGCCCGCTCTATGACGACGGCGCCAGCAAGGCCCAGGAGGCGACGCGCGAATATGTGCTGAAGCTCGACGCGTCCCAAGGCGAGGCGCCGCTGCTGTCGGTCTTCGGCGGCAAGATCACCACCTTCCGCAAGCTCGCCGAAGCGGTTATGGAGAAGATCGGACCATACTTCCCGGGCCTCAGGCCGTCTTGGACGGCCGGCGCGGCGCTGCCGGGCGGCGATTTCCCCCATGACGAGATCGAGAGCCGGATCGGCGATTTCCAGCGCCGCTATCCCTTCCTCGAGCCCGGCAATGCGCGCCGCATCTTCAGGGCCTATGGGACGCGGGCGGAGCGCTTCCTCGAGGGCGCCGGCGCCGCCGCGGATCTGGGCAAGAATTTCGGGGGCCTGAGCGCCCGCGAGGTCGACTACCTCGTGCAGGAGGAGTGGGCGCTGACGCCCGAAGACATATTGTGGCGGCGCTCCAAGCTCGGGCTGCATCTGTCGGGCGACGAGCAGGCGGCGCTCGCCACCTATATGAGCGAGAAGACGGACGCGACGATCCGCAAACGGGCATCGTCGCGATGAGCTTGACCGGACGAGCATGCGCTCCGGGCCTCTGGCTAAGCCGCATGCGACAAAGGGAGGACTGAAGCGATGTCGCTTTTCAAGACTGTATCGGCGGCCGCGTTGCTGCTGGCGCTCGGCGCCGCCCCGGCCTTCGCGGACGCAGAAGCCGCGAAGAAATGGGCGGAGAGCGAGTTCCAGCCGACGACGCTGTCGAGCGAGGACCAGATGAAGGAGCTCGAATGGTTCGTCAAGGCCGCCGAGCCGTTCAAGGGCATGGAGATCAACGTGCTGTCGGAGACCATCCCGACGCATGAATATGAATCGAAGGTGCTGACCAAGGCCTTCGAGGAGATCACCGGGATCAAGGTCAACCACCAGCTGCTCGGCGAGGGCGAGGTCGTCCAGGCGGTGCAGACGCAGATGCAGACCAACCGCAACCTGTACGACGCCTATATCAACGACAGCGATCTCATCGGCACGCATTCGCGCCTGCAGAGTGCGGTCAACCTGACCGACTGGATGGCGGGCGAGGGCAAGGACGTGACGCTGCCGACGCTCGACGTCGACGACTTCATCGGCAAGTCGTTCACCACCGGTCCCGACGGCAAATTGTGGCAGCTGCCCGACCAGCAGTTCGCCAATCTCTACTGGTTCCGCAAGGACTGGTTCGACCGCGACGACCTCAAGGAGAAGTTCAAGGCCAAATACGGCTATGAGCTCGGCGTGCCGGTCAACTGGTCGGCCTATGAGGATATCGCCGACTTCTTCACCAACGACGTGAAGGAGATCGACGGAGTGCGCGTCTATGGCCATATGGACTACGGCAAGCGCGCCCCCGACCTCGGCTGGCGCATGACCGACGCCTGGCTGTCGATGGCGGGCGAGGGATCGCCCGGCCTGCCCAACGGCCGCCCGATCGACGAATGGGGCATCCGCATGGAGCAGGGCTCGTGCAATCCGGCGGGCGCCTCGGTGTCGCGCGGCGGCGAGACCAACGGCCCGGCCTCGGTCTACGCCATCGCCAAATGGGACGAGTGGCTCCGGAAATACGCGCCTCCGGGTGCGGCCGACTACGACTTCTACCAGTCGCTGCCGGCGCTGAGCCAGGGCAACGTCGCCCAGCAGATCTTCTGGTACACCGCCTTCACCGCCTCGATGGTGGCGCCCAGGAGCGAGGGCAACAACACCGTCGACGACGAGGGCACGCCGCTGTGGCGCATGGCGCCGTCGCCGCACGGGCCCTACTGGAAGGAAGGCCAGAAGCTCGGCTACCAGGACACGGGCTCGTGGACGCTGTTCAAGTCGACCCCGGTCGACCGGCGCAAGGCGGCCTGGCTCTACGCCCAGTTCACGGTGTCGAAGTCGGTGTCGCTGAAGAAGAGCCATGTCGGCCTCACCATCATCCGCGACTCGGACATCCGGGATCAGTCCTTCACCGACCGGGCGCCCAAGCTCGGCGGCCTGGTCGAGTTCTACCGCTCGCCCGACCGGGTGAACTGGACGCCGACCGGCATCAACGTGCCGGACTATCCGAAGCTGGCGCAGCTCTGGTGGCAGCAGATCGGCGACGTCAATTCCGGCGCCTTCACGCCGCAGGAAGCGATGGACCGTCTGGCCTCCGAGATGGACCAGGTCATGGCCCGCATGCAGGCGGCCGACGAAGCCAACAAGACCTATGGCGGCTGCGGTCCGAGGCTCAACGAGGAGAAGGATCCTTCCGAATGGCTCGGCAAGGAGGGCGGCCCCCATGCCAAGCTCGAGAACGAGAAGGAGCCCGGCCAGACCATCGCCTATGACGAGCTGATCAAGCGCTGGACCGAGGCGAAATAGGCCCGGCCGCTGCAAGCCTTCCCGGGGAACGCCGCCGGCGTTCCCCGGGGTTGTTCGACCGACAGGAAGCAGGGACGGCCGATGGCACTCGAACTCAAGAACGTGACCAAGCGCGCCGGCGCCGACGTCCATATCCACGAGACCACGCTGGCGCTCGAGCCCGGGACCTTCAACATCCTGCTCGGCACCACGCTCGCCGGCAAGACGACGCTGATGCAGCTGATGGCCGGCCTCGACCGGCCGAGCTCGGGCGAGATCCGGTTCAACGGCCGCGACGTGACCGGCATCCCGGTGCAGAAGCGCAACGTCTCGATGGTCTACCAGCAGTTCATCAACTATCCGAACTTCACCGTCTACGAGAACATCGCCTCGCCGCTGAGGGTCGCCGGGATGGCGCGGAGCGAGATCGAGACCAGGGTCGGCAGGGCGGCGGACCTCCTGCGGCTGAAGCCCATGCTCGGGCGGCGCCCTTCCGAGCTCTCGGGCGGCCAGCAGCAGCGCACCGCCATCGCGCGCGCTTTGGTCAAGGATTCGGACCTCATCCTGCTCGACGAGCCGCTCGCCAATCTCGACTACAAGCTGCGCGAGGAGCTGCGCGACGAATTGCCGAAGCTCTTCGCCGGGCGCGACTGCATCGTCGTCTATGCGACGACCGAGCCGGTCGAGGCGCTGCTGTTCGGCGGCAATACCGCTCTCCTGTCGGAAGGCCGCGTCACCCAGTTCGGGCCGACGTCGGCGATCTACCGCAAGCCCGCCGACCTTACGAGCGCCGGGGTGTTTTCCGATCCGCCCATCAACACCGCCAGGGTGACGAAGAAGGGCGAGGAGATCGTCCTCGAGAACCGGATGACCTGGCGCGCACCGCGGATCGCCAGGGCGGTGCCCGACGGCGCCTACACGATCGGCATCAGGCCGCATCACATCACGCCGGTCCGGCCGGGGAAGGCGGCGTCGGTCATCGAGGGCCGCGTGCTGGTGACCGAGCTCTCGGGCTCGGAGAGCGTCGTCCATTTCGACATGAACGGCAAGACCTGGGTGTCGCAGTCGCACGGCATCCATCCCTTCGAGGTGGGATCGACCGCCACGCTCTATGTCGACGTCGAGCGGAGCTTCTTCTTCGACGGCGACGGCAGGCTCGCCGGAGGAGCGGGCTGATGGCCAGGATCGCTCTTCAGGACATCAGGCACGCCTATGAGCCCGATCCCCGGCGCGACGAGGACTGGGCGCTCAAGACGCTCTCCCTCGAGCTGACCGACGGCGGCGCCTATGCGCTGCTCGGCCCCTCGGGCTGCGGCAAGACGACCCTGCTCAACCTGATCTCGGGCCTGCTCACGCCGACCGAAGGGCGCATCCTGTTCGACGGAGCCGACGTCACCGGAGCGAGCCCGGAGCGGCGCAACATCGCCCAGGTCTTCCAGTTCCCGGTCATCTACGACACGATGACGGTGCGCGACAACCTCGCCTTCCCGTTGCGCAACCGCGGCATCGGCGAGAAGGAGGTCGAAGCCCGGGTCGGCGAGATCGCCGCGATGCTCGAGCTCGACCACATGCTCGACCGGCGCGCCTCCGGCCTCACCGCCGACGGCAAGCAGAAGATCTCGCTCGGCCGCGGCCTGGTGCGCTCCGACGTCAATGTCATCATGTTCGACGAGCCGCTGACCGTCATCGACCCGCATCTCAAATGGGTGCTGCGCTCGAAGCTGAAGGAGCTGCATCACCGCATCAGGCGGACCATGATCTACGTGACGCACGACCAGACGGAAGCGCTGACCTTCGCCGACAAGGTCGTGGTCATGAAGGACGGCGAGATCGTCCAGACCGGCACGCCGGTCGAGCTCTTCGAGCGGCCGAAGCATACGTTCGTCGGCCATTTCATCGGCTCGCCCGGCATGAACGTGCTGCCCTGCGAGGTCAGGGGCGGCACCGCGATGTTCGCCGGCCATCCGGTCGCCGCGGTCGACGCCGCCGCCTTCCGGGGCGAGGGCCTGGCACTCGAGCTCGGCGTCAGGCCCGAATTCGTGAGCCTCGCGGAGGAGGGGATCCCGGCCGAGATCGTCAAGGTCGCCGATGCCGGGCGCTACCGCATCGTCGAGGCCCGCCATGGCGGGCACGGCATCAAGCTCCTGGTCGCCGAGGGCGCCGCTTTGCCCGAGAAGCACACGCATCTCAGGTTCGATCCGGCGCACACGCAGATCTACGAGGACGGATGGATGGTGTCGTGATGAACAAGACCGTCAACCAGAAGGCCTGGTTCTTCGTCCTGCCGGTGGTGCTCCTCGTCGCCTTCAACGCCATCATCCCCCTGATGACGGTGGTGAACTTCTCGGTGCAGGAGACCTTCGGCGACAACATGTTCTTCTGGTCGGGGGTGCGGTGGTTCGAGCAGGTGCTCCGATCCGAGCGCTTCCACGACGCGCTCGGGCGCCAGATCCTGTTCACGGCGATCATCCTCCTGACCGAGATCCCGCTCGGCCTCGCCATCGCGCTCGCCATGCCGCGCAAGGGCCCGTGGGTCTCGGTGTGCCTGGTGCTCATGGCGCTGCCGCTGCTCATCCCGTGGAACGTCGTCGGCGCCATGTGGAACATCTTCGCGCTGCCCGACATCGGCTTCCTGGGCCGCCTGATCAACGGCCTCGGCATCGAGTACAACTACACGCGCCAGCCGTTCTCGGCCTGGTTCACCATGGTGCTCATGGACGTCTGGCACTGGACGTCGCTGGTGGTGCTCTTGTGCTATGCCGGCCTCGTCTCGATCCCCGACGCCTATTACCAGGCGGCCAAGGTCGACGGCGCGAGAGCCTGGGCGGTGTTCCGCCACATCCAGCTGCCGAAGCTCAAATACGTGCTGACCATCGCCATACTGCTGCGCTTCATGGACAGCTTCATGATCTATACCGAGGCCGTGGTGCTGACCGGCGGCGGACCCGGCAACGCGACCACCTTCCTGTCGATCGATCTCCAGAAGATCGCGCTCGGGCAGTTCGACCTGGGGCCGGCGGGCGCCATGTCGATCATCTACTTCCTGATCATCCTGTTCTTCAGCTGGCTGTTCTACACGCTGATGATGAAAGACGAGGCCCGGTGATGAAGCGCGTTCCCTGGCTGGTGCCCGCCCTCTACATCCTGTTCCTGATGCTGCCGATCTACTGGCTCATCAACATGTCGTTCAAGACGACGAACGAGATCCTGGGCTCCTTCACCCTGTGGCCGCGCGAGTTCACCTTCGAGAACTACCAGAAGATCTTCACCGATCCGACCTGGTACAGCGGCTACATCAACTCGATCACCTATGTGGCGCTCAACACCGTGCTGTCGGTGGCGGTGGCGCTGCCGGCGGCCTATGCCTTCTCGCGCTACCGCTTCCTCGGCGACAAGCACCTATTCTTCTGGCTCCTGACCAACCGCATGGCGCCGCCGGCGGTGTTCGCGCTGCCGTTCCTGCAGCTCTATTCGGCGGTCGGCCTGTTCGACACGCCGCTCGCCGTGGCGCTCGCCCATACGCTGTTCAACATCCCGCTGGCGGTGTGGATCCTCGAGGGCTTCATGTCGGGGGTGCCGAAGGAGCTCGACGAGACCGCCTATGTCGACGGCTATTCCTTCCCGCGCTTCTTCTTCAGGATCTTCGTGCCGACGATCGCCGCCGGCATCGGCGTCGCCTGCTTCTTCTGCTTCATGTTCTCGTGGGTGGAGCTGCTGCTCGCCAAGACGCTGACCTCGGTCGCGGCCAAGCCCATCGCCGCCACCATGACGCGCACCGCCTCGACGTCGGGCTATGAGCTCGGGCTTTTGGCGGCGGCGGGCACGCTCACCATCGTGCCCGGCGCCTTCGTGATCTATTTCGTGCGCAACTACATCGCCAAGGGCTTCGCCCTGGGGCGCGTGTGAGGAGGACCAGATGGAACCCGCTCCGTTCCTGTCCTGGATGGCCTGGACCTGGCCGACGGCGGCCTTCTTCGTGTTCATCTTCCTGTGCTTCGTCGCCATGTCGGTGTGGGAATATCACGCACCGGGCGGCGACCCCAGGCGCGGCATACTGGGCCTCGACACGACGCGCGGCGACCGCCTGTTCATCTCGCTGCTCGGCAGCGCCTTCATCTTCCTGGCCTGGCTCGGCCTCGTCGGCACGCCGCTCTGGGCCCCGCTCGCCATCTCGCTGGCTTACGCCTTCTGCGTGTTCAGGTGGGTGTAGGGGGCCACCGTCCCGAATTCGCTTACGTGGCGGAAAGTGTTTTGACGTGGCGTCGGTCAGGCCTTGCCGGTATCGGCAATGAGCCCGCCTTTCGCCGGAATGCACAGCACCGAGGCGGCTAGGAAGACGATGTCGGCCCCGAGGCGCGGCGCGCCGACGGCGTGAATCTTGTGGATCTTCGACATGCGTCCGGTCCTTTCGCGTCTCGTCCGCGCTTGCGCCGGTCGCGATGCGGGAATCGGGATCGTCCGGCTACAGTCGCTTACTTGGCGGAAATCGATCCTTACGTGGCGTTCGTCGCCACTGTAGCCCGTGAATATCCTCCGGGCCTGCCGATCGCCTGGCGCAATTCCGCCACAGAGCCAGCATTTCGCCGGGACATAGAGGGCCGAGGCCAAGAAGAAAACGATGGCTGCCCAGACGGTCAGCGCGCCGGCGGCATGGATCTTCGACATGCGTCATGTCCTTTCGCGTCTCGTCCGCGACTGCGCAGCGGATCGTTCGGGCTGAATTTGCTGATGTTGCGGAATACGAATTTTGCGTAATGTTCGTCAACCAGATGGAGACGACGACGCCCGCCGACTTTCGCGGCGAGCGCATATCTTCCGAGCCTGATATTTCCCAAATAGCATATTCACCATACAATGTCAACGTAAAAAACGTATATCAACAGAGATAGCCAGCGACCTTTCCTGATCATGTTTCCGGCGAATCCCCGCATCGAGTTCGAGAGTGCGACCCTTGATGCGATAGCACGCGCCTGTGCCGGCGTGAGCTGGAGGTGGGGCGCTATGACGAGCGTCACGAAGCTCTGCTTGCCGGCGCAGGATGTCGAGAATGACGGCCGGCGAGCAGACACGCGCTCACCGCTTTTTCTCATGAAGCAGCTCCATTAATTCGATTTTACAACGGACTGGTTCGCATGGGAGGCTGTCTGCGGGTGATTTGCGCCGGGCTTGGCCCCGCAGAGGAGAAAGAGCATGCGAATGGATGTGCCTGGAGTCATCGCCGAGCTTTTGCCGGAGCTTATCGCGATCCGGCATGATCTTCACGCAAACCCGGAAACCGGATTCGAGGAGAATCGCACCGGCGGCATCATTGCCGGGTTCCTGGCCTCGTGCGGCATCGAGGTGCATCGCGGCATCGGAAAGACGGGCGTCGTCGGGGTCCTCGAGGGACGAACCGGCGGGGGGCGACGCATAGGCCTTCGCGCCGACATGGATGCCCTGCCCATGCAGGAGGAAGCCGAGAGCCCATATCGCTCGGTCGTGCCCGGGAAATTCCATGGCTGCGGCCATGACGGCCATATGGCGACTCTCCTCGGAGCGGCGCGATATCTGGCACGGACCCGGACCTTCTCCGGCACCGTGCATTTCGTCTTCCAGCCGGCGGAGGAGGGCCTGGGCGGAGCGCGCGCCATGCTGAAAGACGGGCTGCTCGAGCGCTTCCCCTGCGACGAGATATATGGCTTTCACAATTGGCCGGAGCTGGATCTCGGCAAGATCCGCGTCATTCCCGGGCCGTGCATGGCCGGCGCCGATTTCTTCGACATCCGTCTCAAGGGAAAGGGCAGCCACGCGGCCATGCCCCACAACTCACGCGATCCGGTCACCGCGATGGCAAGCCTGATCGGCCAGCTCCAGACCGTGGTGAGCCGCTCGGTCGATCCGCTCGAGGCGGCGGTGCTTTCCGTCACGCGCGTGGCTGGCGGAACCGCCTACAACGTCATCCCGTCCGAAGTGCGGATCGGGGGAACCGTGAGGTTCTTCTCGGAGGAGGTCAGGTTTCTCGTCCTATCGCAGATGCGCCGGATCGTCGAAGGCTGCGCCGCCAGCCACGCGGTCGATGCCGAGCTGAGCACGCGGAACATCTTCGACGTGACGGTCAATGACGAGACCTCCGCCGCCGCGGTCGCGGAGGCGGCGGCGGCGGTCCTGGGGAATGACAACGTCATAAGGACCGGCAGGCCCTCCACCGCCAGCGAGGATTTCGCGGACATGCTGAAGATCGTGCCGGGAGCGTATTTCATGATCGGGCACGGCAAGAAGCAGCCGCTGCATCACCCGCAATACGAGTTCGACGATGCCGCGATCCCGATCGGCGCAGGCATTCTCTCGCGGCTCGTGGAAAACCGCCTTCCCGCCTGAACAGCAGTCGTTTCATGCGCGCCACAGTGCAGGCCCAACCGACACCCTCATCCGGCCTTCGGCCACCTTCTCCCGCAAGCGGGAGAAGGGAAACGTGCCACGGCGGGCGGGTCCGCTCAGCCGGCCTCCTTCACCGCGCTCAGGAACTGCTTCGTCCGGTCGCGCCGGGGATTGCCGAAGAGTGCTGCCGGCGGCCCCTGTTCCTCGATCTTGCCGTCGAAGAAGAAGCACACCCGGTCGGAGATGTCGCGGGCAAAGCCCATCTGGTGGGTGACCATGAGCATGGTCAGGTTGTGCTCCGCGACCAGCTTGCGGATGACGTTGGTGACCTCGCCGATCACCTCGGGATCGAGCGCGGAGGTGACCTCGTCGAACAGCATGACCTTCGGCCGCATGGCGAGGGCCCGGGCGATCGCCACCCGCTGCTGCTGGCCGCCGGAGAGGCGGGAGGGATGCTGATGCTGCTTGTCGATCATGCCGACCATGGCCAACAGCTTCTCGGCCCGCTCCCGCGCCTCGCGCCGCGTCAGGCCGAGCACCTGCACCGGCCCTTCCATGCAGTTCTCCAGCGCGGTCATATGGGGAAACAGGTTGAAGCTCTGAAAGCACATGCCGATGTTCGCGCGCATCCTCCGCAGATAGCGCGGATCGGCGGGAACGAGCCTGCCGCGCCGCTCCATATGGGTCAGCGGCCTGCCGTCGACATAGATCACGCCGCCGTCGATCGGCTCGAGCGTCATCAGCATGCGCAGCACGGTGGTCTTGCCCGAGCCCGACGGGCCGATGATGGAGACCATCTCGCCTTCGGAAACATCGAGATTCAGCCTGTCGAGCACCGTCAGCGCGCCATAGCGCTTGGTGACGTCCAGGAAGCGCACCATCGGCACATCAGGACCTTCAAGCGCCAGCGGATATTCAGAGGTCTCGTCCATCAATCCATCCCGAGCCTGCGCCGCACCCAGTTCTCGACAAGCCTGACCAGTCCGGACGCCGGCAGCGAGATCAACAGGAAAATCAGGCCCACGATCGTGTAGGGTTCCAGATAACGATAGTTCTCGGAGCCGACGGAGCTGGCGGCATGCATGAGCTCGGCCACGCCGATCACCGAGAGGATGGGCGTGTCCTTGAAGATGCCGACGAGATAGTTGCCCATGCCGGCGAAGGCAGGCAGCAGGGCCTGTGGAATGATGATCCGCATATAGGTGGTCCGGGTGGAGAGATTGAGCGCCAGAGACGCTTCCCACTGCCCCTTCGGCACGGCCTCGAGCCCGCCGCGATAGACCTCGGACAGATAGGCGGAATAGTGCAGGCCGATGGCGATCATACCGGCGACCCACGGCGACAGCCGCACGCCCACCTGCGGTCCGACGAAGAAGATGAAGAAGACCTGCAGGACGAGCGGCGTGGAGCGGATGAATTCGACCGCCTCGCGCGCCGCCATGCTCATGAGGCGCGAGGGCGTGCGCTGGGCGAGCGCGAAGACCAGCCCGCCGAGGAGAGCGATGCAGTATCCGATGGTGGCGGCGGCAAGCGTGGCGAGCGTGGCCTCGAGCAGGTGCGGCAGGATCTGCCAGGTGAGGTCCCAGCGCCAGCGGAAGTCCATTTCAGCCTCTCTCCAGCTTGCGCCGCATGGCGCCTTCGAGCCAGCGCACCGCAGGCGTGAGGAGCAGGCGCGCGAGGATGTAGTAGACGATCAGCGCGGTGCCGAATGCCTGCGCGGACAGGAAGGTCGAGCTGTTGATCTGCTTGGCCTGGAACATCAGGTCGGCCACCCCGATCAGGGAGACGAGGGCGCTGTACTTCAGGAGCTCGATGAGGAGGTTTCCCCAGGGCGGCAGCATGATGAGCAGGGCCTGCGGCAGGATGATCCGCCACATCCGCCTGGTGCGCGACATGGAGAGAGCATAGGCCGCCTCCCACTGGCCTTTCGGCACGGACTCGATGCCGCCGCGGACGAGCTCGGCGCCGTAGGCGCCGAGATTCATGCCCACCGCGATGAAGCCGGCACTGAACTTCTCCAATGTCACTCCGAGCAGCGGCAGGACGAAGAAGATCCAGTAGAGCTGGACGAGCAGCGAGGTGCCGCGGAAGAATTCGATATAGGCAATGGCGGCTCCCCTCACGATCGCGTTGGGGGAGAGCTTCATCAGCCCCGCGGTCATGGCGATCAGGATGGCGAGGGCGGCCGCCAGGAAGAACACCTCGACGGTTACAAGCGTTCCGCTGACGAGCCGCGGCCAATAGGTGACGAGGAAGTCCCAGAAAGACATGCCGCTTCCAACTGCTGACGCGGATGGCAAGACCGGGCGGGCCGCGAGGCTCGCCCGGCGTAGTGTCCCTTCGATCCTGACATTCGCAACACGCCTGCACAAACTGAAGCGAGTGTCAGGATCGGGACACTAGCGGTTCTGGCAGATCCACTCCGTCGACTTGGAGGGGAGATTTGTCTTGCCGTAGCCGTAGGAGGCTACCGTTTCCAGCATTTCGGGAGTGCCGAGATAGGATTTCTGCGCTTCATCGAAGGCCTTGACGAAATCGGCGTCATCCTTGCGGAAAACCATGCTGGACCAGTTCTTGCTGCTCTCCGGCATCTTGCTCGCATCGGTCAGCTCGACGGCGCCGTGGGAATTGTTGGCGAAGTTCTGCATCGTGAAGTAAGGACCGGCCGCGGCATCCGCCCGGCCGGACGACACGGCGGCCAGCATGTCCTCCATCTGGGGGAGCGCCAGTATGTGATCGGGGCTCACGCCGGCGGCCTTGGCGTCGGCGAGCGTGTTGCAGCCGGTGCACCCCGCCATGACGGCGTTCTTCTCCGCGAGATCGGCATAGGTCTGGATGCCTTTCGGATTGCCCTTGGGCACGATGAAGACGTCCGATACCTCGGCCATGGGCTCCGAGAAGAGCACGCTCTCGCAGCGCTGCTTCAGGATATACATGCCGCCGGTGATGATGTCGAAGCGGTTGGCCTGGAGCCCCGGGATCAGCCCGCCCCAGTCGGTCTGGACCGGCTCGATGTCGGTGTAGCCCATCTTCTTGAGAAGATCGATGACATAGGTGTTGACGAAGCCGTCGGGCTCGCCGTTCGTGCCCGGATAGGCCAGGGGCACCTCATTGGCAAACCCGATGCGGATGCTCTTGCCTTCCTTGATGCGGTCCATGAGCGGACCGGCCACGGCGACGGCAACCGACGCGCCGAGCGCCACGCCGGCGAAGGCGAGCGTCCTTGCGATAGTCCCGATAGAAGATCTCATAGGCGTTTTCCCCTTTGAAGTTCGGTTAGCGCGTTGTGTTCTCATGGCTCTTGTGCTCCCTTTGGTGCCGACGTTCTTCCTGCACGCATCCGGCCCCGACATTCGGCGCGCGGCCGGACTCTTCCTTTCATCCGGAACGTGAACGCGCCGTCCCGGCAGCGGCGGTCACACATGTGGAAAGATCCACCGGGCGATGAAAGAACGACTGCAACGGCTGGTCCTGGACGTGCCTCGCGATCTCGGCGCCGGTCGCGATCCAGACCCGCTCGTTCTCCATGAGGGTCGCTATCATCCGATCGACGGCGTTGGCGCGCGCCGCCCTGCCGCTGCAGAAGGGGTGCAGCGTCAGATTGAAGACGCCGCCCTCATTCGCGAGAGCTTCGGCCTCGCCGGCCCAAATGCCATAGACCTCGCTGGGATCGCGGATCGTCACGCCCGGCCGCAATCCCGGAAGGGCCATATAATAAAGCCAGTCGTCCAGCTGCCATTGGACGGGGATCTCTATGATCGAAGGCGCTCCTCTTTCCCCGCTCGCCGACAGCCGGTAGGGGACGTCGGCGTCCTGGAGGCTCGAGTCGTAAAGGAAGCCGTGCCTGGCCAGCAGCGACGGCGTCGAGTGCCGCATCTTGAAGCCGGGTGCGCGGTAGCCGAGCGGGCGGAGTTTCGTGACCTTCTGAAGCGAGTCGATCCCTCTCAGGAGAATCCGTTCTTCCACCTCATCGCTCGCAACCTGCGTCAGATATTCGTGCAGATATCCGTGATGGCCGATCTCATGGCCGGCATCGGCCACTTCGCGCACGGCATCCGGCCAGCGGTCGGCGACAAAGCCCGGAATGTAGAAGGTCGCGCGGATCCCTCTCTTTTCAAGGATCCGCAAGAGGCGCGGGACGCCGGTCCTTTCGCCATAGGCCATCTGCGCCAGGACATCGAGGTGGGCGGCCGCCTCGGGGTTGGAGAACAGGATGCCGCTTTCGCTGTCCATGTCGACAGTGATCATGGCGGCACTGGTTTTCCCTGCGGGCCACCGCGGCGGCCGGCTGCCGTGGCGAGCTTCGGGCTTCCCGCTCTGCGTCATCTTACAAACAGCCTCCGCTCGGTCCTGGTGAGGCGCTGCGCGCCCGATGGTGTGACAAGGATCGTCTCGCCGATCGACACGCCCCTGATGCTCAGGAACATATGGAAGACCATGCCGGGCTCGAGCTCCCAGTCGGCGATCGGGGTGAAGATCCGGGTCAGATCGCTGGTGCGGGGCTGCGCGTGGTAGCCGAGGGTGTATCCCGTATGATTGCGATAGCGCTCGCACAGGCCGGCTTCCAGCTGCTCCCGGGCGATCCTGTCTATTTCGCGCCCGGGAACCCCGGGCCTGATGGCGGCGAACTGCCGTTCCTGGATCTCGATCAACCGCGTTCCGACCGCGGCCACCTCCGGAGCGGGGGCGCCGATGAAGACCGGGCGCATCAGCCGGGCGCTGTAGCCGCGGATCTGGGGGACCATCTCGAGATGCAGAAGGTCGCCGCTCGCCAGGATCCGCGTTCCGAGACGGCCGTGAAGGTTGTCCGACAGCGGACCCGAGGCGCTGAGCAGGACCCGGCCATTGTCGGCGCCGGCGCGCATTGCCGTTGCATAGGCGGCCGCCGCGGCCTCGCGCTCGTTGACGCCTTCCGCGGCCGCCTCGATCGCCGCGGCCATGCATGCGTCGGCGATGCCGGCGGCTTCGCGCATATAGTTCAGCTCGGCGGGAGACTTGATCAATCTCATCTGAATGAGCACAGGTGAGAAATCCACGAGGTCGGCTTCAGGGAGATGATGTTTGAGCTGAAGATAGCGGCCGGCGGTGAAGATATGCGAGTCGCCTTCGAAGCCGATCCTGGCTTTCGGAAAATCCCGCTGCAGCTCCTCGGCCAGGATCCGGACGGGGTCCTCGTAGTCCGCGAATTCACGGAAGCTCCCGAGCCAGGAATGGGTCCGAAAGGTCGGCAGGTCCATGGACCGGACGATCATCCTGGGCGCGCCGTCGACCGGGACGATGCACGCCTGGTACTTCGCCGCCGTCGGAAGGTACCCGAACAGATAGACCAGATGCTCGAACTGATCGACGATGAGGGCATCGATGCGGCGCGAGCGCATCTCGCCGCGCACCGCGGCGAGGCGCGCTTCGTATTCCGGCATCGCAAAATCCAGGGACATGGTGTCTTCGCCTCCTTGCGGGTCCGCCATCAGGACGGCGCTCCCGCCGCCCCGACATGACGGTCGTAATCGGCAAGCAGGTCGGCCCAGGTCTTGCGCGTCGCCAGCCGCTCCCCGTATTTCTTCTTGGTGAACTTGTCGCCGCGCAGCTCGCCGATCGACAGCAGCCGCATGAAGCTCGATTCACGGGTATGCAGCGACGCCGTACGGGCATCGCGCCAGATGCGCTCCAGCGGATTGAACTTGAACAGGGCGCGCACGCCGACCACGTCGAAGCCCTGGGTGGCGATCTTGATGACGCTGACCTTGGCGCTGTGAAGGGCGCGAAGCGACGCCTGGTGCGCCTCCTCGAACTGCTTCTCCTCCCAGAGCCATTGGGCGTAGTAGCAGGAGCTGCGCAGCGCCTGTATCTCACTGCTCATCTCGCCATAGGCGTACATGACCGTGTCGTCCTCCTGCAGGAACTCACGGTTTTCCAGCGCATGGCGGATGAAGTTGAGGGCGCCCTGTCCCAGGCCGAGGAGGAGCATGGCGTAGGTGAGCTCGAATGTATAAGGGTGGTTCTGGACGTAGTCGCCCGGCTGCCCGAACACGTTCTCCCAGGGAATGAACACGTCCTTGAATTGGGCGCCGCCGCTTTCGGAGTTGCGGATGCCGATGACCTCTTCCCATCCGGGCAGGAACGTGATTCCGGGAGAATTCCGCGGGACGAGCGAAAGCACCAGGCCGTCTCCCCCGCCGACGGTGGCGGGCGCGCTCGCCCAATAGATGATATAGTCGGCCTCCCTGGCCGTCGAGCAGAAGCCCTTGCGTCCATTGGCGAGGAGGCCGCCGGGAACGGGCTTGAGCTCCGACTCCCACCTGAGCAGCGGGCCGGCGGCCGAGGTGGCCGCTTTCATCTGCTGAGGCTGCACTTCGCTGCCGACCGTCGCGATCAGGGCGCCTTTCTCCACGACCTCCCTGAAGATGCGCTGCTTCTGCTCGTGCGAGGCAAGGCCGGTGATGAGGCCGCAGGCATGATAGTGGCTTTGCAGGCACCACGCCGTTCCGCCGCTCTCGACGGCCATTTCCTCCAGCACCAGGTGAGGCAGCCAGGTGCAGAACCCCGCTTCGTTGCCGTAGCCGCCATATTCCCTGGGCACCGCGAGCTTCAGGAAGCCCCGGTCACGGAGGTCGTCCATGTCCTGGCGCGGAAAGACGCCCTGCTCGTCGGACGCGCGAGCGCGCTTGCCGAACGTCTTGGCGAGCTCTCTCGCCCTGCCGACCCATTCCTTCTGCTCGGGCGTAAGTTCAAAATTGACCATCATATGCTCCAGAGACCAGCGTTCTCACGCGATTTACCGGGATTGCTCGAGACCGGCGTGGCGGCCATAGCCGCGGGCGCGATAGAGCAATGGCGCATCGGCGCCGTAGCCGGCCCAAGTCACGTTTCCGATGAAGACGACATGCGAGCCGCTCGAGACGGCATTGACGAGCCGGCAGCTGTAGAGCGACGACGAGCCGCCGATCATCGGACAGCCGTTCTCGTCAAGCCCGTGAGAGATCGAGTTGAAGCTGTATGCGGGAAATCTGGCCGGACGGCCGGCGAAGGCGTCCGCGATGTCGGCCTGGCGGTCGGACAGGACGTTGATCGCGAAGCAGCCGTTCATCTCGATCGCGCCGCGGACCGGCGACGCCGCGCGGATGCAGCAGAGCATCTGCGGCGGGTCGGCGGACACCGAGCAGAACGAGCTGACCGTCTGCCCGAACCGGCCGCCGGGGCCGTCGGTGGCGACGACCGTCACGCTGTTCGCCACATTGCTCATCGCCCGGAGAAACTCGGTCCGCCCGGCCCGCATCGGGCCGCCGGCTCCGGCCGGCGGCGCAAGGGGGCTTGCGAACATGCCCGGCGGCTTCGCCCCGTTCGGCCGGACGCGCTGTAGTTCTGCCTGCATGGAGTTGTCCTTCATCGGGCAGGCAATATCGGTTTGACGCTGCCATCTGTAAAATGCATTTATTGAGGAATTATCATCGGAATAATCGAACAAGAGGTCCGCGAAGATGCTCTCCCGGCCCAACTTCACCCTCAAGCAGCTGAGATACCTGGTGGCGGTGGCGGAATGCGCCAACATCACCGAGGCGTCGAACCGGCTGGGCGTGACCCAGTCGGCCGTGTCCGTGGCCGTTTCGGACCTCGAGGAGAGCATCTCGACCCAATTGTTCATCCGCCACAGGGCGAAGGGCGCGAGACTGACTCCGGCGGGCGCGAAATTCCTGGTCAAGGCCAGGGAGCTGCTGCATCAGGCGGCGGACCTGCAGGACTTCGGCGCCGAGCTCGGACAATCCATGCGGGGAGAGCTGAATGTCGGCTGCTATTTCATGCTCTCGCCGTTCTTCGTGGCGCCGATCCTCTCGTCGATCCGCAAAGCCTATCCTTATCTCGCCATTCGCCTGTTCGAGGACCGTCTCGATGTCCTCCAGCAGGCACTATTGAACGGTTCTTGCGACCTGGCCTTCATCTACGACGTCGACGTGCATGCCGGCCTGCACCATGAGCTGCTCATGCCTTATCCGCCCTATGTGCTGGTCGCGAAAGGCAGCGCGCTGGCGCAGAGGGAGAGCCTGTCCCTGGCCGAGCTGGCGAAGGAGCCCTTGATCATGATCGACCTGCCGCACAGCCGGACATATGTCGAGAACCTGGCCGCCCTGCGCGGCGTCGAGCTCACCGTGGCCTACCGGGTCTCGAGCTTCGAGACGATCCGCAGCCTCGTGTCGCATGGCCATGGCTATTCCATCCTGAACCAGCATGTCTCGCTGGAAGCGGTCCAGGGCGGGAAAGCGATGATCGCCAAGCCCCTGACCGACGACCTGCCGCCCGTGACGCTCATCCTGGCCTATGTCGAGGGCACGCGGCTCTCGAGGAGGGCGCTGGCATTCATGGAGGTCTGCCGGACCCATTTCGCGCGCGTCCGGGCGAGGATGGCGGATAACGATCACGGCGGGACCGAAAGGCGGACCGGCCGTGACAGGCGCGCAACAAAATAGGCCGGTGCGACAGGCGGAGTCCCCGCGTCACCCGTCGGAGCCGCGCCGCAGGACTTTCTCGATCTCGGCGCGGTTGAGCAGGGTGATGTGCTGCTCCTGCGGCGGACGCGCGTCCTCTCTCACGTCGAGGCCGAGGCGCTTCAGCGCATAGAACATGAGCGCGCGCCTGACCTTGAGCTCGAGGGCGCGGCCCTTGATGCGATAGTCGACGGCGATGGCGCGCGCCTGCGCCGGCGTGAGCCGGGGATGGGGCGCTATGACGAGCGTCGAAGGCAGGAACTTCCAGGATCGTTGCAGGAAAAGCGGTGAAACCTCAGCTACATCACTTCCAAAGCGATGATTGCGCTTTGCGACTAATTAATTATACCGGCCTCATGGAAGGAGAGCATTCTGAGTACGCCCGCCATATATCCCAGAAAATCGTCGTACTCGTGTGGCCATTCGTAAAGTTCCTGCCTTCCGGGAAATGTGTTAAGCCTAAGTTTCTCAATCCGCTGTGCCCAAATCTGTACGCTTCCCGATAAGATCTCTTGAAATGATGGCTGCCCTCCGGCATTCAATCGGCTCGCGAGGTTTCTATCGACGACTACAATCCTGGTATCGGCCAAGATTATACGTCCGTGTTTGGCCACTCCCGGATAGTCCTTCTCTTTCTCGGCCTTCAATAAGTGGTCCTTGGTTGCCCGGGACTTCAATTCCTCCATCATGGCCGTGGACACCAAATCGGCTGGCGACATGCTGGAGAAGTCTCCACGGTCAAATTGACGCTTCAGCACCTCACCGGGGTCGCGTGCACCGGGGTGGTGAGTGATGCCGTCCACAGGATCAAGGATGAAATCGAATATGGTTGCTGGCCCCCAATCATTGTACTCGCCATTGCGGTTCACGCGGCCACCCGTCTGAATGAGATTCGCCGTGCTGAATCGTTCCCGAAAGCCGGTCCGAAAGGACAAGTTGAGGCCCGCTTCTAAACAGCTGGTGGCAACGACTGTCCAGTCGTCACGATGCTTAGTCAAACGCCTCATGATTTCGTCGACGACCCGTGCCCGGTCCGTAGGGCACAGCGCGGTCGAAACATGAAGTACGTCCTTACCTGCGTCGCGCATTTTGCGCGCGACGACGGCCGCGCTTTGAACCGTGTTCAGGATTAGAAGCTGCGGTCCCGGCGCGCTCTCTACTCGTTCAATCAATTTCTCGGGAGAGCCAATCAGGCCTGCCGTTTCGTAGCGAATCCGATTTTTTTCCGAATGAATTACTGCTGTTCCAAGGTTATGGGGCATGATCTCTGACACCACAGCGGGCGGATTGATCACCTGTTGATTTTTCCAGAATCTAGCGAGGCTGCCGCTTGCGAACACGAAACAGCAACTCCATTTTTCCGCCAACTCGCGTAACCACCGCCAATTCTGAGGCCAAAGCGGAGCCGGCAATGCTGCATGCGCTTCGTCGAGGAAGATTGCCGAGCCGGGCAATTCGTGGAGCTTTCGCAGTTCGGAAGGACCACAGGCTGCAAGGGTTTCAAAAAACTGCACGCTCGTGGTTACAATAATGGGTGCTCGCCACTGGACAGCTAGTTCGCGATTGAAGCGATTGCTGAAATCGGCTTTGTGGTGATGCGCCACCACCACTTCCTGCGGATTTTCCTTAGGTAGGCTCAAGGCCTCCCGGAGAACCTTAACGGTCTGATCTATGATATTGGTATAAGGAGCCACGATGAACAGGCGCCGCAAGTTCTTTTCTAATGCTGACTTCAGAAGAAACGCTGTAATCGCCGTCGTCTTGCCTAAACCGACCGGAGCCTCGCAGCAGGTGAAAGCGTCGGAGATGTTGGAGTCCCGTGCCGCCCGATAGAAATCGGCGCGAGCATCATTGCGGGTACTATTTGCTCTCCTGCCGAGATTCTCGACATATGCATCCAGTGCATGCAGACGATCTTTCCACCGCGGCGAAGCGGGCTTTCCAAGAGCAGCACCGCGATCGTATGCCGCCGTGTCGGAGTAGTCTGCATCGACTAAGCAGGACAAGGAAAGTCGTAACGTTAATCCGTGGGAAGCTTTCGCAGACAAGGCGGGTGCTAAGCCAACCGCGGCGGCATGGTCCGCTAGATATTGGGAAAGATTTCTGTCCGTTCGTTCTATCTGCCGGAGATGCCGGACTCGCTCTTTCGACTCATCGCGCAACCCACGCAACTTGAGGCCGAGGCCGTCCGGATCGAAGTGCTTGGCAAGGCATGGAAGCCCGGGTGCGTGATGCGCTCTTACGAGCCAAGCCGCCATTCGGTTGCCGCTCGTGAGCAGGTGGGCAACGCCCGCATCGATGTGATCCCAAGGCATTCTTCCGGCTCTTCCTTGGCTGAGCGCATACTGATTCTCCGCATCGAGCTTGCCCAAGTCATGAAACATTGCTGCGATCTCAATGTTCGCAACGAAATCCTGTGGTGGGGCGCAACCGAAACGAAGCAAACGTTCAGCACGCTGCTGCGCTCCACTTCGAACACATCGGACATGCCTCTCGTAAAAGTCGGGTTCCGCGTCAGGTCGTGGCGCCGAATGTGCTAAAAGTTCAGATGGCCTAAGGGGCACCTTGGCCGACCTAGGCGTCGGCAAGATCAACCAATGTCACCTTACCTTTGATGCCCTGGTCAATGTTGTCCGTATTGGGAATCACATATTCATCTTTGCTCTTAGAAGGTTCTACAGGATTGGTCTTCTTCTTCGGCGTTAGCGCATCAATGATCTTGTAGTCTGGACAAGACCCGAGGGCATTCTGATGCTCGGCGTACCACGCATGCAGTAAGTTGACCGACGTTCGGATAGCGGATGCGGTATGCTGGTACGCATATGGGATAAGAAACTTCAGCAGCTTAATGTCCTTCTCATCGCAGCCGGTGTTCCTGGCGAAGCTCGGGTTGACATAGTACGGCATGGTATAGACGCCGTGCTGGACTACCCGCCAGCCCAGTGGCGCCATTCCGCGATCTTTGCCTTCCTCTACGCCCGCCTTATTCGTCGTTGTTGCCCGCTGAATTTCTACGGGGGCCACACTGATACCCGGCCCGAACTGGACAACACCGGTGGCGATAAAGTGGTCCCGGCTATTCGCACTACCAGTTTGCATGCTCTCAAGAAAAGTGTTGCCGAAGACTCTTGCGTCCCAATACGTAGAGATGAATTGATCTCTTGGCAGATTCCAGATTTCTTCGCGGTTCCGTCCGCGCGCCTCCAAAATTTCGTAGGCGCGGCCATTCCCATTCAGCGAAAGCTTGTTCGCAGCCTCGGCCCAGACAGGCCCCTCCTTTTGTGCCACCAAGTCCCGCAGCTTTCGCTTGAACGATACCGGTGAGATCAGGCCGCGACCATCGGTGTCGAAAGTGCGTGGATCGCTCTCAGCGTCGGGATCTCCGTTGGGATTGGAGCAACGAACTTCGATGACAAGCAAACCCGTTCCCCTAAACATCATTGCTGTCCTCCGTTCTTTCGTTATGATCATTGCCTTCAATGCTCGCCTTCGGTGGAAGGCCTGCAACGTAGCCCAAGAGCAACTCCGCACGGAAAACGTCGTCAACCGTTTGTGGCAGTTTGTCGTGCAAGGCGCTGCTGATCTCAGCGGCCCGTCGGTGCTGCCAAATCGCATGCGAAATCTTCCAACCCCGATCACGTTCTTTAGGCTTTTCACTGCTGCGCAGCTTAGCTGCCTCCTCAGTGCTCGTGCGCTTTGCCCATGACGCATAGGGCTTCCAACGCCGCGCCAACATCGCTAACCCCTTCGCGGGATTTGTCTGGGCCATTGTGAGGACAGCGTTGCCCAGAAGCGTTGGTGGTACCTGTCCCTGCCGCATGTCGGCGCAGTAGCCAGCGTGCACCACATCCGCAATGGACAATAGCTGCCCTAATCGGAATGCTGCCTCGTTCATCCACAAGCCTCCTTGTCTACCTAAGGAATTCAACAAGATTGCCAAGAGTGTTATGACGCGAAGCGCGGTACCTGTGTCGAGCTTGGTGTTCCGGGCTCCATGCTTATTGTGTGCAGCCGTCTCAAGAAGCTGATGGTTCCTCTTCAACACAATGCTGAGAAATCGCTGAGCGCGCCGTCTCGGATCTACTTCCTGTAGAAAGAAGCTAAAGGCTTCTGCGGCTGGAAGTCCGATCGCGTCCGTGGCTGCCGTTCCATCCCTGACGAACTGCCGCCTAGTTAGAGTTGGAATCCCGAGCGGCGTTACGCTTCGTGGCCGCCGCCGTTCTTTCTTATGCCAGAGGAATAGCCAAGGCGGTAGGTTGCGCTGTGCTTGGGCCCAGCGTTGCGCGCAATCGTATAGCCGCCCGACGGTCAGGTTACGATGGAGCAGAGCCTTGCGGTTGCCCTCGTCCACTTTGCGCAAAAGGCATACTTGCACCGGCGTTTTCCGGAAATCTTCATGGGCCTTCCCTTTGACGGCCTCTATCAGCCGCTGTGTTCGTCGCTCATAGATTGCTATGGGATCGAGGTCACTGTCATCATCATCGAGATCTCCCTCAGCGAATAGGCCGGCTGCCGGCGTGTCGGGAGCGCCCTCCACAAAGGTGATCAAGAGATCGAGAGTTTTGCGTCTTTCACCAGGAACCGTGCACCACGTAACATTCTTGCGCGATCCACCGACTAGTTCTTGGATCGCACTTTTCAACTCTCCAACAATGTGCCTGCCGACCGGGAAGGCATCGTGGCCAAATCGGCCATAAGAGCCGGCCGCCAGTAAGTCGGCATTCTTTGAGAACACGTAGCCGAGGCCAAGCGCCGGAAGATTTGCCTGAGGAAAGTTGCCACTATGGAGTTGCGTCTCTTTGCCCGTTATGGCGCAACGACCAACGTCAGTTTTGCCAGCTGCGGATAAGGCTCGTGCGGCCGCTGCTTGAGTAGGGAGGTCGTGCACATCGTGAGCGAACTGCCGGTGCCCAACCTCGAAATAGAAGTCGCCTCCAACGAGCTTCTTTTTCTTTTGGCCAATTTGCTTTTCCTCTCCGACCATCGCAGCTCGCGCTATGTCGAGCCAATTGTCGATCCCGTTTTGAACCTCGACGCGAATTTCTGCAAGCAAAGCATCAATAAACTCGGAACGCCGTTGAGGGTTGTCTCCCTCGGCACTAAAGATCGTCAGAAAGCGGACAATGACTTCCGGCACTGCCGCAGCTTCAATTTCAATATTGGCTAGGGCAACACGTCTATTTATCAGGCTGTCCAACAGGCTATTACCGGGCCAGCCATCCCATCCCTGACTGTTTCTCGCATATGTCGTTGTGGCCTGAAGCAACGCCTTGCGGCGATCACCCGGCGTTGCGCCTTTCCAGCGATTGTTGAAGTCATCGCGTTCAAGGCTTGGCAAATCCAGAAGCGGAGGCGCAGAGACGAACGGAAAGCTGTTGTGCTTGCCCTGACGAAAGGTCCAAAGGCATCCAGCCAAACTCTCGGAGAACAGCTCGATTTCAGCCAATCCGCCATCGGCGTTGAGCCGCACGAGCAAAGGCTTCTTGTTCTTACCTACCGGCTGTACGTCGGGATGTACACTCTCCAGCGTGATGCCGGTGTTCGCAAAGCCTCGGCGAATCGACTCCAGCTCATTTAGCAAAGGTCAGCACCCCCTTCGTGATCTGAGCCTCTTGTTGGAAATGCGGCTGGTATTTGCCAGCCCGGGGAGCGCTCCACATACTTAGAAGCATGGAGGGAATTGTCAGGTTTAGATCGGCATCGACTTCAAACTCTTCCTCGCGAAAGGCACCCCAGTAAGTGCACGGAAACTCCTTCCACCCCAGATTAGGGGTACTCAGGCAGCGGCCAGCGCGAAGACGACGCTGGAACTGATCGCTAAGGTAGTGACGGGGGTTGACAGTACTGGTCCCGATGCCAGCGCACTCTCCATGGATACGATAACAGACGTTGGCTAAAACGGTGGCAAAACGCTGCATGGGCGCTTCCTTGCTCAACTGATTGGCTTTGCGTAGGGGACCTCCGTAATTCGTGGCGTACCGCTGGTAGGAAATCGTTCCGCCTGGTATGCCGCGCCGCTTACAGATCTCTACTTTGATGGGAACGATCCAAGCGTCTCCGCTCCTGAAGCGGGCAATTGATTCGAAGATGCCGATACAGGAGGAAAACGTGGGCGCGGGGTAGCTTGTTGGAGCGCTCCCGGTGTCCGGTCGCGCGAACATGGCCAAGGGCCCGGCAACTTCGATAGAGACAGAGTATGACATAGCGGTAAGTATGTTCCCTATTTGTCCAAGAAGCAACCTTTTTATTCCAAACGTCAGCAGAGGTCGGCTTAAGAAGTCGACAATGCTCGCTGCCAGCACTTCAGGCTGCGCCGACGCCCAATACTTGATTGTCGTAATCGGCGAGCATTTTAGCAACTAAGTGGGCTGCGCTAGAAGTGCGGCCACAGGAGCACCTAACAAGGTCACGGTACACGTGTCTCGATGAATCCGTATCAGACGGTCTTTGAATCCAGATTGGACGGGTATAGAATCCGAATTGGACGAACTTCGAATCCATTTTGAACAGAGCCATTCCTATGCCAGCAAAGACCGACCGCAAGCTCTACCCTCGCGCGGCGGCGCGGCGCATCGCCGTCGCTCTGGCGGATACGCCGGTCGTCATGGTCAACGGCCCGCGCCAGTGCGGCAAGACCACGCTCGTGCGCGGCATGGCCGAGGCGGGGCGCGACTACATCACCCTCGACGACGACACGACGCTGGCGGCGGCCAAGGCCGACCCGACGGGATTCGTCCGCGGTCTCGACAGGACGATCATCGACGAGGTGCAGCGCGCTCCCGATCTGCTCAGGGCCATCAAGCGGTCCGTCGACGAGGACCGGCGGCCCGGCCGGTTCCTGCTCACCGGGTCGGCCGACGTGCTCACGATACCGCGCGTGTCGGAAAGCCTCGCCGGCCGCATGGAGATCGTGACGCTCATGCCCCTGGCGCAGGCGGAGATCCGCGGGCACGGCTCGTTGTTCCTGGAGCAGGCATTTTCCGGCCGGATCGCGGCGCCGCGGTCGCCCGTCGTGGGAAGAGAGCTTGCGAAGGCCGTTCTCACCGGCGGCTATCCGGAGATGCTCGGCCGGCCCGAGCCGCAGCGCCGCGCGGCCTGGGCCAGGGACTATGTCCGCACGATCGTCGAACGCGACGTCCGCGACGTCGCCGAGGTCGACAGGCTGGGGCAGATGCCGCGGCTCGTCCGCGCGCTCGCCCATCATGCCGCACAGCTCACGAACTTCTCGCAGCTCGCCGGAGAGCTTCGTCTCGACGCCAAGACGGCGCAGCGCTATGTCGGCGTGCTCGAGCAGCTCTTCCTGGTCCGCCGGATCGAGCCCTGGTCCAGCAACCGTCTCAAGCGGCTGGTGAAGACGCCGAAGCTGCATTTCCTGGATTCGGGCCTCCTCGCCACGCTGACCGGCGCGACACCGGAGCGGATCGCCGGGGACCGCGCGCTCTTCGGTCCTCTCCTCGAGACCTTCGTCGTCGCCGAGCTTCTGAAGCTCGCGACATGGAGCGACATCGCCGCGACACCGCACCACTATCGCGACAAGGACCAGGACGAGATCGACCTCGTGCTGGAGGACGGCAGCGGCGCGCTGGTCGGGATCGAGGTGAAGGCGGCGGCCACCGTCACCGCGGCCGACTTCCGGGCCCTGCGCAAGGTGGCGGACGCCGCCGGCAGCGCCTTCCGGCTGGGCATCGTCCTCTATGACGCCGACCGGATCGTGCCGTTCGGGGAGAAGCTCTTTGCGGTGCCTCTGTCCTGCCTCTGGAACGAATGAGCCGGGACGAGCGACGGCGCGGCGGCCCCCGTTCCTACTTCCCGAACATCTTCCAGAACAGCCGCTCGGATTCGGCGAGGCCTTCTTCGGTGAAGACGACCGATTTCGCCTTGCCTTTGGGATCGGTGATGAAGCCCTTCCCGTAGAGCCGGTCCATGGCGTCCCAGTCGAAGCCCTTCCAGGCCCGGAACCTGTCGTGAAGGCCCAGATAGAGGAGCGCCAGCATCGCCTCGTCGATCCTGTCGTCGTCGAACTCCCGCTTCATGACTTGCACCTCGCCTTCGACAATCCTCTTGACTCTCAACTCTATGCCGCGGTTTGAACCTTCCAGCCCCGGGCCTCGTCCTCGATGAGGCGGACCTTGCCGGTCTCCCGCCGACCGAGCTGCGCCAGCCGGTCGACAAGAGCGCGCACCGATCCATCGCGGCCGAGATATTCGGCGTAGATGGCGCGCAGCGACGGTCGGCCGAACCCGGGATGGCCTTGCCGCGATGCTTCTCCCACAGACGCAGTGTCTGCTCGGTCGTGCCGATGAGGCTGGCAAGGGCTCCCTGAGTGAGCTCCATCTCGCGGCGGATGAAGCGCAGCGTCCGGCCGTCGAGCGGGGCGGGCGCATGGACGAGCCACCGGCCGATGACCTTGTGCAGGCCTTCGGTATCGTGAATGGAAATGCCCTTGCCGTAAGGCGTCTTGTGGATGGTGTAGCCGTTCTCGAGATAGATGTTGTCGAGACCGCTTTCCTTGTAATGATAGCTCATTCGAGCCTCCGCAACGATCAGCCTGGTCTTACAGATCGATCTCCCAAACGACGCGCTGCATGTCGACGGCGTTCATCGGGAATTTCCGGATCAGCGGCTCATCGCCATCCGACATGAATCTATAAATATTATATGATCGTGTCTAAATCAGGGTTTTTGTTCAGAAATCTAAGCCCCAAGTCGTCAAATCGGACGAAAGGCCTCGGTGCGGCGCCTCCGTAGATCGAACGGCTCTTGCCGTTGGTGGTAAACCTGCCTACTTTCAAACGAAAGGAGATCGGACATGGCGAATGTCGAGAAAATCAGCGTGGCCGTCACGCACGATATGGCGGCGGCCATGCGCCGGGTCGTCGAAAGCGGCGAATATGCCTCCACGAGCGAAGTGGTCCGGGAAGCCCTGCGCGATTGGAAGTTCCGGCGAGTGCAACGCGAGCAGGCGATCGAAGAGCTTCGCCGGCTATGGGATGAAGGAATAGCCAGCGGACCGGCGAGCGACGGCGAGGAGGCATTCGCTCAGTTGCGGAAAAGCTTCGACGCCGAGGTCCCAGGCCGAACCCGGTCGTGAGCTTTCGACTTCGACCCGAAGCCAAGGCCGACATCGAGGGCATCGCCCGTCACATTGCCGGGGACAATCCGCCGGCCGCGAGGCGCTGGATCGAGGATACTTATCGGCACTGCCGGAGGCTCGGCGAGATGCCCGGCATGGGAGCCACCCGGTTCGATGTCCGACACGGCTTGCGACTGTTTCCGGCGGGAAACTATCTGATCCTCTATCGGGAAATCGACGACGGAGCCGAGATCGTTCGGGTCATCCATGGTGCGCGGCAGTGGCAGGACCTGCTCTGAGTGTCGATGCTACGGGTGCGAGCGTTTCAAATATAGAACTGGACGCAAGGGCAATTTCGCGCTTTGATCTGCCGTCTTCAGCGCTTCGGCAAGGTGTGTCCGCGTATGCCGTCACCTCCCACCGAATCCGCCGCTGCGCCGGGCCAGCTCACCCTCGAGCTGCCGGCGCCCGCGGCCACGGCCGAGACGCCGCTCGTGCCCGTGCGCATGGTGAACGAGTGGGTCTATTGTCCGCGCCTCGCCTTCCTCGAATGGGTGGACGGCGAATGGGCGGATTCGGGCGACACCGAGGAGGGCCGGCGCGCTCATGCCCGCGTCGATTCGGGCGGCGGCCGGATGCCGGCGCCGGAAGACGCCGCCGGGACGCCGGACTTCACCGCCCGCTCGGTGACGCTCGCCTCCGAGGCGCTCGGCATCATCGCCAAGATGGATCTGGTCGAGGGCGAGGACGGCGCCGTCACCCCGGTCGACACGAAGAAGGGCAAGCGGCCGCATGTCGCCGAGGGCGCCTATGAGCCCGAGCGCGTGCAGGTCTGCGCCCAGGGTCTCATCCTCGAGGACCAGGGCTACAGGGTGGAGGAGGGGGCCATATGGTATGCGGGCTCGCGCGAGCGTGTGCGCATCGGCCTCGACGAGGGCTTGCGCGCGCGGACGCGCCAGGCGATCTCCGAGCTCAGGCTCGCCGCGGCGGCCGGCCGCCTGCCGCCGCCGCTCGTCGACAGCCCCAAATGCGCGAAATGCTCCCTCGCCGGGATCTGCCTGCCCGACGAGGTGAGCTTCTTCCGCCGCGGCTTGAGCCCGCGGCCGCTCAATCCCTCGGCCGATACGGCGCTGCCGCTCTATGTGCAGGAGCCGGGTGCGCGCGTCGCCAAGTCTGGCGAGGTGCTCACCGTCGAGACCGAGGCCGGCAAGACGGAGGTGGCGCTGGGCGACGTCTCCGAGCTCGTGCTGCACGGGCCCATCTCGGTGACGACGCCGGCGCTCGGGGCGCTCATGCGCGAGGAGATTCCGGTGACCTGGGCGTCGTCCGGCGGCTGGGTGCTGGGCCACACGGTCTCGACCGGCCACAAGAACGTCTCCATCCGCATCGCGCAGTACCGCCGCGCCTTCGAGGAGCGCCGCTGCCTCGATTTCGCAAGGCGTCTGGTCGTCGCCAAGATCAAGAACAGCCGGGTGTTCCTGCGCCGCAACTTCAAGGCGGGCGACGAGGCGGAGCGCGAGTCCGCTCTCGCGGCGCTGTCGCGCCTCGCCGACCACGCGCTGCACGCGGCGACGCTGGACGAGCTTCTCGGCTTCGAGGGCGAGGCCGCCGCCCGCTACTTCCGCCAGTTCTCCACCCTGTTCGGCGAGGCGGCGCGCGACTTTCCGGAATTCGCCTTCGACAAGCGCAGCCGCAGGCCGCCCGCCGATCCCGTCAACGCCATGCTCTCCTTCGGCTATTCGCTGCTGGCGCGCAGCTGGCTGGGCGTGCTCTCGGCGGTGGGCTTCGATCCCTATCTCGGCTTCTACCATCGCCCGCGCTTCGGCCGCCCGGCGCTCGCCCTCGACATGATGGAGCCGTTCCGGCCCATCCTCGCCGACTCGACCGTGATCCAGGTCGTCAACAACGGCGAGGTGAAGCCCGACGGCTTCGTCTCGGGCGCCGGCGCCGTCAACCTCAAGCCGCATGCCAGGCGCGCCTTCATCGCGGCCTATGAGCGCCGGCTCGACCAGGAGGCTACCCATCCGCTGTTCGGCTACCGCGTCTCCATGCGGCGCCTGCTCGAGGTCGAGGCGAGGCTGCTGGCGCGCCATCTCACGGGCGAGATCGAGGACTATCCGCATTACCGGGTGAGATGAGCGATGGTCGAGGAGAGGCTCTATATCGTGACCTACGACATCGCCGACGACCGGCGCTGGCGGCGGGTCTTCAAGCTGATGCACGGCTATGGGCGCTGGCTGCAGCTGTCGGTGTTCCAGTGCCGGCTGACGGCGCGGCGGCGGGCGGAAATGGCGCGCAGGCTCGAGGCGACGATCCACGGGCGCGAGGACCATGTGCTCATCCTCGACCTGGGGCTTGCCGACAAGGTCGATCCCAGGGTCGAGAGCCTCGGCAAGAGCTTCGAGACGATCACGCGGGCGGCCGTGGTCGTGTGAGAGGCGGGGGCAGCGGCGACGGCGGCGGCGCGCCGAGGCGCTTCTTGCCGGCGGCCCATATTCAAGCTGCGCTTGGCCGTGCTATGTCATGCGGGGCACGGCAGCCGGGGATGGATGTCGAGATGCCGGGAGTGCACGGGATTGAACGCAGGCTGCGCTTTCCGCCGCCGGCGTGCGAGCGCTGAGGTGGCGAAAGAGTCCCCGCCAGCGCTCGCAAGCGAGAAATGAGTTTGTTTTCAACCTGCTCTTTGATATCGTGAAGAATGTCATGCAAAGGAGTCCTGCATCATCTCGCCGCAAGGGAGCAGGGCTCGCCCTTGCGGCGAGTCTCGCCGATCCCACAAGGATCTGCGAGGAAGCCGTTTCCGCAGCATCGACGCTGCGGCCTCATTGAAGCAAAATCAACAGGATAGCGAAGCGGCGGCCGATGCGTCGCGTTTCCGCAGCATCGACGCTGCGGCCTCATTGAAGCCGGAAATTAACCCCTGCGCCCCGCGCTGTCAAGCAGCCTGTTTCCGCAGCATCGACGCTGCGGCCTCATTGAAGCATCATGCAGGTCGAGCGGCACCCATTTGGGGATCAGGGTTTCCGCAGCATCGACGCTGCGGCCTCATTGAAGCGGGTTCAGCGGGTGCGATACCCAGGCATGCGCCGGGTTTCCGCAGCATCGACGCTGCGGCCTCATTGAAGCGCCGCAAGGCGGAGTGGAGATGAGGGAGGTGGTGCAAGTCGTTTCCGCAGCATCGACGCTGCGGCCTCATTGAAGCACCGGCTCCCGATGCCAGTAAGACGCGATGCGCACCTGTTTCCGCAGCATCGACGCTGCGGCCTCATTGAAGCAGTTTGCGACGCGTGACTGGTGCGACAGTGTCGTGGTGCGTTTCCGCAGCATCGACGCTGCGGCCTCATTGAAGCCCTGTAATAGCGAATACGGCCACCCAGGCAGACAGGTTTCCGCAGCATCGACGCTGCGGCCTCATTGAAGCCACCCGCAGAAAGATTGGTGTCCTGACCAATACATTTTGTTTCCGCAGCATCGACGCTGCGGCCTCATTGAAGCGGTTCCGTAGATTCTAAACTATTTTTCTATCTTTTCAGTTTCCGCAGCATCGACGCTGCGGCCTCATTGAAGCATCTTGCTCCATGGCTCGCCGAAGTACGCTGAGATTATGTTTCCGCAGCATCGACGCTGCGGCCTCATTGAAGCAGTTTCTTCTACTTTGATACTACTTTCATTACCGTATTGTTTCCGCAGCATCGACGCTGCGGCCTCATTGAAGCGCCTTGGCGTCGGCCCCTTTGGCCTTGTGGCCGTTTCGTTTCCGCAGCATCGACGCTGCGGCCTCATTGAAGCCTCCGGCTTGGCCGCGGGATCGAGCCCCGCCGCCTGGGCGTTTCCGCAGCATCGACGCTGCGGCCTCATTGAAGCAGTTCGGAGCTGTCCGTCAGTGTTCGCCGTACACGTGGTTTCCGCAGCATCGACGCTGCGGCCTCATTGAAGCCTCCAGCGCTTCGCGAGGTCCGAAAGGCGCTTGCGCGTTTCCGCAGCATCGACGCTGCGGCCTCATTGAAGCCGTTTCCGCCACCTGCCTCGTCCTCTTCGGTCAGAGTTTCCGCAGCATCGACGCTGCGGCCTCATTGAAGCCTGAAGACGTCCTCAAGCACCTGGTCATAGACGCGGGTTTCCGCAGCATCGACGCTGCGGCCTCATTGAAGCCCCGCCGTCAGCGGAGTCACCTCGTCCGAGCAGGCGGTTTCCGCAGCATCGACGCTGCGGCCTCATTGAAGCTCACCGTCGAATGACGTCGTTCCCCAATGACCGAATGGTTTCCGCAGCATCGACGCTGCGGCCTCATTGAAGCGGATTGCGGTAGAGCTCGGGATTGACGATGCCGAGATGTTTCCGCAGCATCGACGCTGCGGCCTCATTGAAGCGCCCATGGACCGGACGCCACAGGCATTGATTGCCGAGGGTTTCCGCAGCATCGACGCTGCGGCCTCATTGAAGCTCGAAAGCCTGCGTCAGGAACTTCATGCGTGAGCGGGTGTTTCCGCAGCATCGACGCTGCGGCCTCATTGAAGCTCAACAGTGAGGTCACCGCCGCCGCCCGTCGCCGTGTGTTTCCGCAGCATCGACGCTGCGGCCTCATTGAAGCGTGCCGACGAGCGTCGGGGCGACATCCTGCCCGGCGGTTTCCGCAGCATCGACGCTGCGGCCTCATTGAAGCAATTGCTCTTCGCTCAGCCACTCCGTCTCCTTGGTGTGTTTCCGCAGCATCGACGCTGCGGCCTCATTGAAGCTACGAATCGCATCCCGCCGCCGTCGAAGCGTCCGGGGTTTCCGCAGCATCGACGCTGCGGCCTC
>JBFWVM010000016.1:0-114428 GCA_050246735.1 Parvibaculaceae bacterium
TTCACCTGGATGGGTTTCGACGATACGGTCAATGAAGCAGGCGGCGGCAGCGATCGCATTCTCGGTGATGTGGACTATCTTGCCAGCATCAGGGCGCGGGCGGGTTATGCGATGGATGAAATACTCATCTACGCCACCGGCGGTGTCGCCTTCACCGAGGCGAAGATCAAGGGCGAACAGCACGGGAATTTCGATAAGGCCAAGTTCAACGATGTCGGCGGTGTCGTGGGCGGCGGCCTGGAATGGGCGGCGTCGGACATGGTGAGCCTGCGCGCGGAGGGACTATATTACTTCTTCGGCGACGATGAGGATGTCAGTGATTGGCATTCCGCCAACGACGGTGAGGAATTCGAGTTCGACGACGCCTTCATATTGCGCGTGGGCGCCAGCATACATTTGGGCGGTCTCTGACCGTCCGGCGGTACGTTCAGGGGCGGTTTTCACCGCCCCCTTTTTGTTTGTTCGAGCCCAATCAGTGGCGGCCACGCCGATGGCGCCAGGTTTGTTTGCGGCCATGCCATCACACCGCATTGCGGCGCGAATCCGGTCAGGGAGGGTTCTGGAAGAGCCGGCGCAGCGCTGCGCGCATCGCGGCTCTCGTCGTTTCAAGACCTTTGCGATCCGACATGCTGAGATTCATGGCCGCATTGGCTTCGAAGAACAACACCCGGCCATCGGGCGTCACGTCGAAGTCGATGCCATAGAGATCAAGAGGGATTCTGGCGCGGATTTCCCGCAGGACCGCCATCGCCCCGGCGCCCAATGTCTCCTCCGGCCGGGCGATCATGCTGCTGGCGAGAGCCGCTTGCCTGCCATCGGGATCGAATGCGGCGCGTTCCTCGCCGTCACGCTCGCGATGCACATTCCAGCGCGGGCCAAGATGGACATGGGTGATGAAGACATCCTGGCCGATGACCGCAGCCCTGATCTTGCGGTATACGCCCGCGGCGGCCGGATTGTGAACATATTCGATCGCGTAGAGCTGCATTCCCGGCAGGCTCGCGAGGTGACCGCGGAGGTCCGCCGATGTGGCGATCTTCACGGCGCCGGCTCCTCTCTGGCCGAAGGGGCCGCGAATGATGGCCGGAAAGCCGACCTTTTCGCCGACGACGCGGACTGCTAGGTCTCTCCTCTCCGGTTCATTGGTGAAGCGCACGAGGCGCGGGACGAGAAGGTTCGGGATTCCCGCAAGGCGATCGGCGTTCTTCTGACGCGTGGTCTCCACAGCCTTGCGCGGGTGATTGAGGACCGGCAATCCCAGCCGATCGGCAAAATCAGTAATGAATTGAAGAGTGCGGGGAGTGGACAGCATTTCCGCATTCACCCAGTTGTTGAGGATGACATGTGGCCGGGGCAGGGATGCTAGGGCTCGCAGGGCCGCCCGCGCCTCCGGGAAAATCGAAACGAAGCGGTATTGATCATTATGCCGTGTGGCGAGGGTCGCCGGGGTGTTCGCGGCAAAATGCAGATAGGCCGGACCGGTGGTGCGGTTGATCGATACCGGCGCCTTGTTCAAGACGCCGACAAGCAGAAGCTGCGTCGGTTCCTTGGCCGTGACATATACGGGGACGGCCTCCATTGCCCTGCGGGTCAGGCGCTGGGCCTCCTCGGCATGGCCAGCGGCGTGAGCCGCCGCCGCATGTGCGATAAGAAGATTTCCGTCGACTTTGCCCGCCTCCGAAGTCAGCGGCCGCAAGAGCCTGACGGCCATTTCCGGATATCCGGCGTCGATCATGATGGCCATGGCGGCGGTGACGAACGCCGTGTCGCTGGACAGCTGCGAAAGCACGCTGTCCAGAAGCTTGCATGCCGCCTCTCCGCGATCGATATCCAGCAGGCCACGGGCGAGAGTGATTAACATGTGTCTGTCGGTCTGGTCGGGCGAGACGCCTCGCGGCCACTCCGGAACGATCAGATCCGCAAAGAGGCCCGAGGCCTGGGCCGAGCCTTTTCGGCGGATCGCAGTCAAAAGGTTGGCGGTGGTGCGGAGCCTGATCGGCGCCGGTGACTCCACCGACATGCTCTTGCGCCAGGCGGCCACAGCGTCCTGCTCGCGTCCGAGCTGCAATTGCGCCAATGCGAGGAGGCCCAGAATCTCGGGATCGGCGGGCTGAGCTTCGAGGAGGGCGGTATAAAGGGCAAGGGCCTCCGCAATCTCACCGGCCTGGTGCAACGCCACCGCCCGCCTGTGACGAGCCGCATATCCTTCGGTTTCGATTTCTGCCATGCTCCGGGAACCCTTCCTTGCCTAGGAAAGATAGTGAATCGCCAGTCCTTCAAAAAGCGGCATGTTCATCAGGCGTTCGAGTCCATAGAGCACGGCAAAACAAAGTGCGCCGCCGGCGAGCGCCACCGGCAGACGTTCATCTGCCGTGAAAAAAAGATAGGCGGCAAGAAGAAGGGGCGCGGCAAGACTAAATCCGAACAGGATGATACCCAGGGTGAAGAGGATCAGCCACACCATGATCGGCCTTTCGCCGCGGGAAACGATCGGCTCATCGTCCTTGCGATTCCGGCCGGCTCTGAGGTCGACGACGAATTGGACCAGGCTCAGGACCAGGCCAGGCAAACCGACCAGGAGCGGCATCAAGGCGGCTTCAGGGCGGAAGAAAGCTGCCTGGCTTACGAAAAAGGCGAACACCAGCAGCATCACAAGACTGGTCATAATCCGGCCGTTCGCAGTCATGAGCCGGCCGCTTTCCGCCGCGACCGCATGATATGGAGCGCGATGCTCGCGATTATGATCGCCAGGAGGACCAGAGAGAGAGGACGCAGAAGAAATCCCGGTCCCCATAGCGCCATCGCCTTGTGGAACGAGTTTTCCGCGACAGGGCCGAGCACGATGCCGATGACGAAAGGCGGTCTCGGCCACTCATATTTCTTGAACAGCCAGCCCAGTGCGCCCAGGGCGAGGACGAGCACGAAATTCTGCCAGGCGCCGGCGCCCAGATAAGAGCCGAGCAGCGATAGCACGATGACGAAGGGAATCAGGAGCCCGATACGCAACGAAGCGATCCGGCTGAGCCAGGGTGCGGCCGCCAACAGCAGCAGAACCGCCAATATGTTGGCGATGGCCAGCGTCCACACCAGCGTCCACACCAAGCCGGTATCGTCGTTCACGAGGCCAGGGCCGGGTTTGATGCCGAGCATGACGAAGGCGCCGAGCAGGATCGCCATGCCCGAACTGCCCGGAATTCCGAAATACAATGTCGGCAGCAGCGCGCCGCCTTCCTTCGAGTTGTTCGCGGTTTCTGGCGCGATAACGCCTTCGACTGCACCTTTCCCGAATCGTTCGGGCGATTTCGACGACTGAACCGCATGGCCGTAACACAGCCACGAAGCGACGTCGCCGCCCAGCCCCGGGACAAGGCCGACAAAAGCGCCGATGACCGAGGTGCGTAAAGTGAGGCCCCAATGACGGAAGACGTCGAGACAGCCATTCCCCACATCGCGCGTGCTGTAGCGAAATCCGCCGGCCGAGCCGTCATCCGCGGCATTTCCTCTGGCCGCAAGCGCAATCATTTCGGGGACAGCGAACAGCGCAATGACGGCGGTGACGGGGTCGATCCCGTCCCACAGGAATAGCTGTCCGTAGGTGTAGCGCTCCTCGCCGCTGTTCGGATCGAGTCCAACACAGGCGATCATAAGACCAAACAGACCGACGATCAGGCCTTTGAGTAGGCTGTCACCGCTCAAGGCGGCAATGAAGGTGATGCCGAGCACGGCAAGGAGAAAGAACTCGGCCGGACTGAAGGCCAGCACGATGGAACCGACAAGGGGCATGAGCAGGCTGAGAAAGAGCGCTCCGACCACGCCGCCGATTCCCGAAGCGCAAAGGGTGGCGCCCAGCGCCCGTCCAGCTTCTCCCTTCTGAGCCATGGGAAAACCATCGACGATGGTCGCCGCATCCGGGCCCGTACCGGGTATGCCGAACAGAATGCTGGGAATCGCCCCGCTGGTATGAACGACGGAGTGCATGGCCAGCAGGAATACCGCGCCCGGGACCGGGTCCATGCCGAAGACGAAAGGGATCAGGAAGATGATACCGAGCTTGCCGCCGAGGCCGGGCATTATGCCGAAGAACAAGCCCACGCATACGCCGCCTGTCATCAGCATCATCATATAGGGCGACAGGAAGATGCCGGCCAATGAAGATAGGGAGGTCTCGATCATCAGTCGTTCCTGGCAGCACGGCCGATCTCAACCGCCCGTCAGCAGTCTCTTGAGCAAAACGAGGGTTTCCGGGTCGTGATCGAATGTCGCGCGGATGCGCTCGTCGACGATCTCCCCGCCGGCCGGTGCGATCGGCAGGTCGAGTTTTTTCGCTTCAGCGAGCAAACCGGGGTCGGCGAGAGCCGCGAGATAGGCGGCTCGGAGCGCGTTCAGCTGTTCCGGTGCCAGACCCGGCGGCGCGGCAGTCAGCCGCGACAGCTGCGCCTGCGTCTCGATCAGGGAGATGATCGACTTGGCCTCGGCGGTCTCGGCGAGAGCGCTCGCCTGAGGCAGGTCCGAATCCGGCTTGCCGCCAATTTCAAGAAGGATCTTGCCGTTTCCATTGTCGATGAACGGCTTGAGAGAGCTTGCGGAGCCGAGATTGGCGTCGATCTCGCCACGCAGCATGCTCATTTCTGCCTCGGTCCCTTCGAAACCTGGAATGATCTCGACATTCAGGCCCAAAGCGCTGGCGAGGAGCTTGGCCTCCTGATAGGCCGCGGAGCCCTTCCCCGAACTGGCCATCTTCACGGGACGATCCGGATTGCGAAAGTCGCCAATGGTCCTTACGGCGGATTTCGTTGAGACAATCAGGACGCGCGATTCGGACGCAGCCTTGCCGATCCAACTCATCTTCGTCAGATCGAGATCGCCGAGATCGCCGGCCGTCATCTGCCAGTAGACCAGGCCGGTATTGAAGGTACCGATCGTCAGGCCGTCGGGATCGGCGGCATAGATCATCTTGGCGCCGACGAGATGACCGCCGCCGGGAATGTTCTTCACGATGATCCGCGAGCCGGGCAAATGCTTTTCCAGATATCTCGATACGAGCCGGCCCATGGTGTCATAGCCGCCGCCCGGCTTGGTCGCCACGATATAGGTAATCGTCTTGCCATCGAAGGGATTGCTTTGTGCGCCGACAGGGTTGGCCCACAGCAGCAAAGAGCATGCGATCGCCAAAATACGGAACATCAGCCGTTTCCCCGATGACCTTTTTGCCCCCTGGGGAACTGGACATGATCTTACTTTGAGGCATAGTCAACCGCAAATGCGCGCAACCTTTCCGGCTTGTCATGTCCCTCGATCATATGCTGCTTGACCCCGCAAGCTGCGGCGAGGATCTTCTCCACAATGCGGCGCGCTTCGGCGAGCTGGCGCCGCTTCATTGCTCGGGCTGCGCCGACTATCATATCCGCAGCGCAGTGCACCGCTGCGCCGGACCGCCGAAAAGCGTGTTCGACCGTCCGGAACTCATTCAGATCATCCGGAAGGCCATCGCGGAGGTTCTTGGGCGCAAGGAAGGGGCGATCGAGATCGTTATGCCGGGCTGCGCCGATACGGCGGTGCTCGCGACGGCGGCCCATGCCGCAGCGACACTGGGAAGCGAGGCGCTCGGTCGATGCCGCTTCCGCGTGCTCGATCGCTGCCGGACGCCGCTGACGGTATGCGCGGAATTCGCCGTCAGACATGGCCTTGACTTTCGCGCACACCACTCGGATCTCGCTTCGGCATCGTTGCCCATGCATGCCGATCTCATCGTCGTGCACAGCCTTTTCCGCTTCATCCCCCATGCCGATCAGGTCAGGCTGTTGGATCGTCTGGGGGACTGGCTTTCCCCCGGCGGCCGTCTCGTCTTCTCAAACCGCATCCTGCTCGACGACAGGCGAGCCGAATCCGAGGCAGAGGCGCGCAAACGGACGGCCGCCAACAAGGCCGCACTGGAAGCGCTTGCCAAAGGAATATTGCGAATGTCCGAAACTGCCGAAGCTCTCGGGGAACGGCTTGAACGCGCAAAGCATGACAGTCGGGAACGGCCGGGAGAATTCCGGTCGCTAGCCGAGGTTCGCGCGCTGTTCCGGAAATCCCGGCTCACGGAAATATCCGCGCAAAGCCTGGTGTGGAGATTCGCCATCGGACCCGACGATGTCCTGGAACGCCGAAGGGTTCTTGCCGTGCTGGAGCGCAGCCATGATTAACCGCCTGGAAACATCGTGAAGGCACAGTTGCCTTCAGCCGCTTCTTCAGGAAAGTGCCGCGCCATGCCGCCAGACGCCATACCGGAGGCCCGGTCCTTCACCTTGACCTGTCCGGCCAAGGATAGTCCCGACCGCAAGGTCCAGGCGATCCGCGAGCGCGGCAATCTGCCCCTGATGATCGACGACCGCCTCCTGGCCGAGATCGCGCAAGTCGACCTCGTCGAAAGCTGGGAAACGGCCGTCGCCCTGCCGGCCGCGGCCCTTGCCGATATGAGCCGGCTCGCCGGCGCGCGTCTGGCCGCGGTGCTCGAGGACAATATCGATGCCGCCGATCTCACCGACGTGGTGAGCGATGCCGCGGTGCTGTTTCTCCTTGCCATGCGCCGCTCCGGCGTGAGAACGCCTGATGAAATCGGCCCCTGCGTCCTGCTCTGGGACGAGGAGCGTCGCCGTGAGCTCTTGTTGAAGCGTGCCTGAGATGAGCGACGATCTCTTCATGCCGGCGCCGGAGCTCGGCCGGTCCTTCCGGCGGGGACTCGGCGTCAACCTGCTGATGCGCGACGTCATGGAAGGCGTGCGCTTCGCGCAGGACGTGCTCGGCGCCACCATCCTGCATGCGAGCGAGGATTTCGCCGCCATAAGGTTCGGCGAGAGCGTGTGGATGCTGCATCACGACCGCACCTATCGCGGCAATGCCGCCCTGGGCCTCGTGCAGGATCTCGAGGGACGCGGCGCCGGCATCGAGCTCAGGCTCTATGGCTGTCCGCCCGATGAAGCCGAGGCCCGCGCCCGGGCCCAAGGCTTCACGGTGCTCGCCGGATCGATCGACAAGCCGCATGGGCTTCGCGAATGCGTCATTCTCGACCATGAAGGCTATGCCTGGGTGCCGGGCATCGGCATTCCCGACAGGACGGATTGAACAGGACTGCGCACGATCAGCAGAGGCGGAAGGCGGCCCTTCCATCTCCGCCGTACGCGCTCCTGTCCGGACAGGCCGGTAGGAATGGGCGTCCAATAGACCTGCGACATCGGCACCTCTGCCATCATTCGAGGTGAGCGGACTCTCGCCTCCGACCATGACAGGAATTTTGCTGCGCGACAGCAAAATCACGACGAATATTGTGCAATGCATGGTAGAAACTCAGGCGACGCAGGGCTGCGCCAGGGCGGATTTCCTCTCGGCCCGTTCCGGAGCTAAGTTGGGCGCGGCCAAGGTCAAACAGCATGGCGTTCTGAGGCGCCCGGAGGATTTTCATGAGCAAGACGATCGGACATTTCATCGGCGGCAAGCGGGTCGAAGGCAAATCGGGCCGCTTCGGCGACGTGTTCAATCCCAATACCGGCGAGGTGCAAGCGAAAGTGGCGCTCGCCTCGGCCGCCGAGGTGCATGAGGCCGTGCTCAACGCGAAAGCGGCGCAGCCGGCCTGGGCTGCGAAGAACCCCCAGGTGCGCGCCCGCGTGATGATGAAGTTCATCGAGATCGCCAACCAGCACCGAGAGGAGATAGCGTTGCTCATCTCGATGGAGCACGGCAAGACCATTCCCGACTCGCTGGGCGACCTGCAGCGCGGCCTCGAAGTGGTGGAATTCTGCGCCGGAATCCCGCATCTCCTCAAGGGCGAGTTCACCGAGGGGGCAGGTCCCGGCATCGACATGTATTCCATGCGCCAGCCTCTCGGCGTCGCCGCCGGCATCACGCCGTTCAATTTCCCGGCGATGATTCCGCTGTGGAAGGCCGCACCGGCGATAGCCTGCGGCAACGCCTTCATCCTCAAGCCGTCGGAGCGCGACCCGTCCTGCCCGATGCGGCTCGCCGAGCTCTTCGTCGAGGCGGGCCTGCCGCCGGGGATCCTCAATGTCGTCAACGGCGACAAGCAAGCGGTCGATGCGGTGCTCGACGATCCCGGCATCGCGGCGGTCGGCTTCGTCGGCTCGACGCCGATCGCGGCCTATGTCTATGGACGCGGCACCGCGCATGGCAAGCGCGTGCAGTGCTTCGGCGGCGCCAAGAACCATATGATCGTGATGCCGGACGCCGACATGGACAAGGCGGTCGACGCGCTGATCGGCGCAGGCTACGGTTCGGCCGGCGAGCGCTGCATGGCGATCTCGGTCGCCGTGCCGGTCGGCGAAGCCACCGCCGATGCGCTGGTCGACAGGCTCGTACCGCGGGTCGAGAAGCTGAAAATCGGCCCGTCGACGGATCGCGAGGCCGATTACGGTCCCCTCGTCACCAGGGCCCATCTCGACAAGGTGAAGTCCTATATCGATCTCGGTGTCGAGGAAGGAGCCAGGCTCAAGGTCGACGGCCGCGGCTTCCGGATGCAGGGCTATGAGGACGGCTTTTTCCTCGGCGGCTCGCTCTTCGACAATGTCACCAGGGACATGCGCATCTACAAGGAGGAGATCTTCGGCCCGGTGCTCTCGGTGGTGCGCGCCACGTCCTATGAGGAGGGACTGGCGCTCGCCAACGATCATGAATATGGCAATGGCGTCGCGATCTACACCCGCGACGGCGATGCGGCGCGCGATTTCGCCTCGCGCGTCGAGGTCGGCATGATCGGCATCAACGTGCCGATCCCGGTGCCGCTCGCCTATCACACCTTCGGCGGCTGGAAGCGCTCGGCCTTCGGCGATCTCAACCAGCACGGGCCCGATTCAGTGCGCTTCTACACCCGCACCAAGACGGTGACGTCGCGCTGGCCTTCCGGCATCAAGGAAGGCGCGCAGTTCTCCATCCCGACGATGCGCTGAGCATGAAAGAGCTCGCGACGGCCCTTGCCGCGGCGCAGGTGCTGGCCTTCCGGCTGCCGATGCTGTGGGCGATGACGCTGTCGCCGACGCCCGCCCGCCGGGCCGAGGCGGTGAAGATGATCGTCGAAAAGCAGGCGGCGGCGGCGGAAGGCATCAATGCCGCGGCGTTTGCCGCTTTCACGCAGTGGATGGAGATGCTCGCCGGGCGGACGTCCGCCGGCACCGCGATGACGCGCCTCGCGGATGCGGCGGCGCGGCCGGCCCGGCGACGGATAAAGGCGAATGCGCGAAGGCTTCGCCGCCGCAAGCGGCTGTGACCGTTCCCGGCGGCGCGTTTCGCCCATCATGAAGCGTGACGGGGATCAAGTCGAACCCCGTCACGGCGCGACCTCGATCCGGCCCTTCATATTGGGATGGAAGCGGCAGTAGTAATCGACGGTTCCCGCCTTCTCCATCACCATGCTGCCCGATGTCTTCGGCGGCAGCATGACCTCGAAGCCGCCCTTGACCGTGGCCGTGTGCGCGAAGGCATCATTGTTGATCCATTCGATGGTGTCGCCGGCCTTCGCCTGGATCTCGGCCGGCGAGAAGGCCATCCTGTCGATCGTGACGCGGAGCGTTTCCGCCGCGGCCGCGCCGGCGCCGACAGGCAGCGCCAGCACGGCCGCCATCAGAGCATGGCGTCGGTTGAGCATGAAATTTCTCTTGCGCATCGGATTCTCCGAAAACCGGCTCCACTTCTCGTCCGGTGCTTACTTGAGCTCGCTCGCGACGTGCTCGGCATGCTGCTGGTGGCCCTGGAAGATCTTCAGGCCGGTTTCGAGCAGGCTCTTGAGCTCGCCATTGTCGGCTGAGGGAATGAGCAGCGTCTCGAGCGCCTCGTTCACCTGCTTGTGATAGGCTACCTCATTCTCGACATAGGCCTTGTCGAAGGCGGCGCCCTCGAGATGGGAAAGTTTCTCGCGCGTGTCGTCCGCAGCATTCGTCAGCGCCCGGCTGGTGGCATTGTCCTCGGGCTCGACCTTGAGCTTCTTCACCAGCGCCAGGGCCTGCTTGTTGACCTCCTCGTGGTCGCGCACCATGTCCCTGGCGAAACCTACGACCTCCTCGTTCCTGGATTTGGCGATGGCCTGCTTCGCCGCCTCGATGTCGATCACGCCGGCGGTATAGGCGATATGGGCGATCTGGGGATCGCTCGGCTTGTCGGCGGCTTCGGCCATGGGGGCCGCGCCGATGAGGCACAGGGCGGCGAGTGCCGCGATCGCTCGAACATGCATGATTGTCTCCTTCATCCTGATTGTCGTCGATGTCCCGACAAGGATTGGATGCCGGAGCCGGCGAAACGTTCCCGATCCCTTACCCGGGAAGGCCGAGCCGGCGCATCACCGCGGCGGTCAGCCGCTCGCAGCGCCGGCCGGCGAAGGGAAAGGCGTCGAGCATGATGGGGCCGATCCGCGCGTCGATCTGCTTGCGCACGAGATCGCGCGCGCGATGCAGCCTCGTCTTCACCGTCTGCGGCTTGAGACGCAGGAGGCTGGCCGTCTCCTCGGTGCTCAGCCCCTCGATCACGCGGGCCACGAACACGGTGCGATAGGCATCGGGAAGCGCATCGGTCGCCTGCTCGACGAGGCTCAGGATCTGTCTCTGTGCCATGGCGCGTTCCGGATCGTCGCCGCTCGTCGCGAGCGGAAAGGGAATGATATGCGCATCGCCGAGCGGCTCGGCGGCGATGACCGCGGCGGCGCGGCGTTTCCGGCGCAAGCGGCCGAGCGCCTCGTTGATGGCGATGCGGGACAGCCAGGTCGCCAGCGACGCTTCGCCGCGAAAAGAGGCGAGATGAGCAAAGGCGGTCACATAGGTTTCCTGGACGACGTCCTCCGCCTCGCTGTCATTGCGCACGATGCTGCGGGCGAGGCGATAGAGCTTCTGATTGTGCCGGCGAATAATGGCGCGAAAGGCGTCGGTATCGCGGGTCTGGGCCCGCAAGGCCAGCTCCAGATCGCTGTTTGGGGGGCTGTCCGGTTGCAGCTGCGGCATGACGTTCTCCTTACCATTGGATGCCGGTCCATGGAAAAGGTTCCCCGGCATCGTCATTTGCCGATGGACGACAGGAACTCGCCTCTGAGGGCGGCATCCTGCCGGAAGGCGCCCAGCAGGCAGCGCGTCACCATGCGGCTGCCATGGGCGCGGACGCCGCGCGAGGTCATGCAGCCGTGCTCGGCCACCAGCAGCACGGCGACGCCGCGGGGGGCGAGGGCGCGTTCGATGGCCGAGGCGATGTCGGTCGTCAGGCGCTCCTGGATCTGCAGGCGGCGGGCGCAGGCATCGACCAGGCGGGCGAGCTTCGAAATGCCGACCACACGATCTCCCGGGAGATAGGCGACATGCGCCTTGCCGGCGATCGCCGCCATGTGGTGCTCGCAGACGGAGTGAAACGGTATGTGGTGCAATTCGACCATCTGGTCGTAATGTCCGGTCTCGTCGAATGTGCGTGTCAGCAGGCTGGCGGGATCGCGGGCATAGCCGCTGAACCATTCGTCATAGGCGCGTACGACGCGCTCCGGCGTGTCGCTCAAGCCCGGACGCGCCGGATCGTCACCGGCCCAGCGGATGAGCGTCCTGACAGCCGCCTCGGCCTCGGCGCGCGTAGGCCGACCGCGATCGGCAAAGGCGCTTTCTTCCGGCCGGACCAAGGCGTTGACGAGCATATCCATCGGCTTCTCCATCGTGAAACACAGGGATTGGATGCCGTTCGGCGAATTAGGTTACATGACCGAGACCAGGCCGCCCCGCCGCGTGGCCCGGGGGAACAGCCGCCGGATTGAGGAACCATCGCAGACCGCTACGCATTAGCAGTCAAGTTCAGTTGCCTGCCTCTTTTTCACGACAGGCAAGGAGAGTTGGATGCGTAAGATGACCGGGCTCGCGTGCGCCCTTGCAATAGGCACGCTTCATTCCGGCACCGTGGCCGCCGCACAGGCACAGGAACAATGCGGACCGCGCGATCAGGTGGTCAAGGTTCTGAATGCCAAATATCAGGAGAGCCAGCGTGCCCTGGGCCTCATCAATGACAAGGCGATGATGGAAGTCTATATCTCGGCGCGCGGCACATGGACCATGGTGGTCACCAACGAGGCCGGCATGACATGCGTGCTTGCCGCCGGAGAGGCCTGGGACGAGATGCCGGCGAAGCAGCTGGGTCCGGCGAGCTGACCGCCAGTTGCGTGCGGGCACGCGGCACGTCATAAGGCCGCATGGGGCTCTGGGCGGATTATCAGGACAGGATCGGGAGCGGAGCGATCAAGCCGGACACGGCGCAGGCGGCTGTCGCGCGCAAGCTCGACGGGCTGGCCGACGCGCTCCGGGATTATGATCCGACGCCCTCCGGGTTCCTCGCCCGTCTGATCAAGCCGAAGAACGGGCCGGCCCCGAGAGGCATCTATATCCAGGGAGACGTCGGACGCGGCAAGACCATGCTCATGGATATGTTCTGCGCCGCGGCTACGATCACAGCCAAGCGGCGCGTGCATTTCCATGCGTTCATGCAGGATATCCATGCGCGCCTGCATCGGGCGCGCCGTCATTCCAAGGATCCGCTGAAAGAGGTGGCGCAGGCGGTCGCAGCGGAAGCGGTCCTCCTCTGCCTCGATGAGATGCAGATCGCCGATATCGCCGATGCGATGATCGTCGGACGCCTGTTCGAGATCCTTCTCGCGCAAGGCACCGTGGTGGTGACGACCTCCAATAGCAAGCCTGCGGATCTCTACGAGGACGGCCTCAACCGCCAGCTCTTCCTGCCCTTCGTCCGGCTCCTCGAGGAAAGGCTCGAGGTGGTGACGCTCGACAGCCCGACCGACTACCGGCTGGGACGGGTGAAGGGACATGAGACCTTCATCCATCCGCTGGGTCGCGAGGCCGACCGCAAGCTGCAGCAACTGTGGGAAAGACTGACGGACACGGAGAAAGGCGAGCCGAGAAAGCTCGACGTGCTCGGCCGGCAGCTCGCCGTCCCGCAAGCGGCACGCGGGGCCGCCCGCTTCGCCTTCGCCGATCTCTGCGAGGCGCCCCTGGGCCCTCCCGACTACCTCGCCATCGCAAGCGTCTTCGGAACGGTCTTCATCGAGCATATTCCGATCCTGACCCCACGCCATCGCAATCCATCCAAGCGTTTCATCCTGCTGATCGACACGCTCTATGATGCGCATACGAGGCTCGTGGTCTCGGCCGCGGCACCCCCCGAGGCCCTCTATGAGCGGGGGCACCATGTCCAGGAATTCGCCCGGACGGTTTCCCGCCTCAAGGAGATGCAATCGGCCTCCTGGTGGGGTGCAAAAATCGTCGAAACTTGACGTTTTGGTCAGGAATCAAGTCTTGAAGCCGTCATTGCGCCGGAGTACAGCTTGCGTCGCTTTTGAACTGCGAAACGGGCGCGCGCGATCTCTGGACCGCGTTGACCTGCGCGTCACAGGAAAATCGAAATGGCACGAAATAAAATTGCGCTGATCGGCGGTGGCATGATCGGCGGGACTCTCGCGCATCTGGCCGCGCTGAAAGAGCTGGGCGACGTTACGGTCTTCGACATCGCCGAAGGCCTGCCGCAGGGCAAATCGCTCGATATCGCGCAAGCCGGGCCGGTCGAAGGTTTCGATGCCAAGCTCGCCGGCACCAATAAATATGAAGCGATCGAAGGGGCGGATGTGGTGATCGTGACCGCCGGCGTGCCGCGCAAGCCGGGCATGAGCCGCGACGACCTGCTCGAGATCAATCTCAAGGTCATGGCGCAGGTTGGCGCCGGTATCGCCAAATATGCGCCCAGGGCCTTCGTCATCTGCATCACCAACCCGCTCGACGTGATGGTGTGGGCCTTGCAGAAATATTCCAATCTCCCGGCCAACAGGGTGATCGGCATGGCGGGCGTGCTCGACTCGGCGCGCTTGCGGCATTTCCTCGCCGAGGAGTTCAACGTGTCGGTCGAGGACGTGACCGCCTTCGTGCTCGGCGGCCATGGCGACTCGATGGTGCCGCTGACGCGCTATTCCACGGTGGCCGGCATCCCGGTGCCGGATCTCGTGCAGATGAAATGGACCACGCAGCAGCGCATCGACCAGATCGTGCAGCGTACCCGCGACGGTGGCGCGGAGATCGTCGGCCTGCTCAAGACGGGCTCGGCCTATTACGCGCCGGCCACCGCGGCGATCGCCATGGCCGAATCCTATCTCAAGGACAAGAAGCGCGTGCTGCCCTGCGCCGCCCAGCTCGGCGGGCAGTATGGCGTCGACAGTCTCTATGTCGGCGTGCCGGTGGTGATCGGCTCGCAAGGGGTCGAGCGCATCGTCGAGATCAAGCTCGATTCGGACGAGAAGGCGGCATTCAAGAAATCGGTCGACGCTGTAAAGGGCCTCATGGACGCGGCGAGGAAGATCGCTCCCGATCTCGCATGACATCGGGGATTTTCATGGGATCCGGCCTTCCGCCGGGATGACGACAAGGGGCAGACGTCATGAACATCCACGAATATCAGGCCAAGCAGGTCCTCAAGGGCTATGGCGTGCCGGTGCCGAAAGGCCTTCCCGCTTTCACGGTCGATGAGGCGGTAAAGGCGGCGGAGACGCTGGGCGGCCCGGTCTGGGTGGTCAAGGCGCAGATCCATGCCGGCGGTCGCGGCAAGGCGGGCGGCGTCAGGGTGGTGAAGTCGATCGACGACGTGCGCGGCGAGGCCAAAAGGCTCCTGGGCGCCACGCTCGTCACCCACCAGACCGGCCCGTCGGGCAAGGTGGTGCAGCGCCTCTATGTCGAAGAAGGCTCGGCCATCGACAGGGAGTTCTACCTGGCGCTTCTCGTCGACCGCGAGACGTCGCGGCTCGCTTTCGTCGTCTCGACCGAAGGCGGCATGGATATCGAGAAGGTGGCGCATGACACGCCGGAGAAGATCGTCACCGTCTCGATCGATCCCGCCACCAATATCTGCCCGCATCACGTGCGCACCGTCGCCAGGGCGCTGAAGCTGCCCATGAGCGGCCCGCAGTTCAAGCAGCTCGCCAGGCTGGTCACGGAGCTGCATCGCGCCTTCGTCGACAAGGACATGAGCCTGCTCGAGATCAATCCGCTGATCGTCACCAAGGCCGGCGACATTCTCTGCCTCGACGCCAAGATCAACTTCGACAGCAACGCGCTCGACCGGCATCCCGACATCAAGGAGCTGCGCGACCTGAGCGAAGAGGATCCCAAGGAGATCGAGGCGTCGAAGTCCGATCTCTCCTATGTGGCGCTCGACGGCACGATCGGCTGCATGGTGAACGGCGCAGGGCTCGCGATGGCGACGATGGACATCATCAAGCTCTATGGCGCCGAGCCGGCGAACTTCCTCGACGTCGGCGGCGGCGCCTCCAAGGAGAAGGTGGCGGCGGCGTTCAAGATCATCACCGCAGACCCCAAGGTCAAGGGCATCCTGGTCAATATCTTCGGCGGCATCATGAAGTGCGACGTCATCGCCGAAGGGGTCGTCGCCGCAGTGAAGGATGTCGGCCTCAAAGTGCCGCTGGTGGTGCGCCTCGAGGGCACGAATGTCGAGCTCGGCAAGCAGATCCTGAGAGAATCGAAGCTCAATGTGATCCCTGCCGACGACCTCGACGATGCGGCGCAGAAGGTCGTGAAGGCCGTCGAGGAGGCCAGGTAATGTCCATCCTGATCGGCAAGAATACCAGGGTCATCTGCCAGGGCATCACCGGCAACAACGGTACCTTCCATACCGAGCAGGCGATCGCCTACGGCACCAGAATGGTGGCGGGCGTGACGCCGGGCAAGGGCGGCATCACCCATCTGGGCCTGCCCGTCTACGATACGGTGGCCGAAGCGCGCGCCGCGGCCGGCGCGGATGCGACCGTCATCTACGTGCCGCCGGCCTTCGCGGCCGACGCCATCGCGGAAGCGATCGAGGCGGAAATCCCGCTCATCGTCTGCATCACCGAGGGCATTCCGGTGATGGACATGGTCAAGGTCAAGCGGGCACTCAGCGGCTCGAAATCGCGCCTCATCGGGCCCAACTGCCCGGGCGTGCTCACGCCCGACGAATGCAAGATCGGCATCATGCCGGGCAATATCTTCAAGAAAGGCTCGGTCGGCATCGTGTCGCGCTCCGGAACCCTCACTTACGAGGCGGTGTTCCAGACGACGCAACAGGGACTGGGCCAGACGACGGCGGTCGGCATCGGCGGCGATCCGGTGAAGGGCACCGAATTCATCGACGTGCTCGAGATGTTCCTGGCCGATCCCGAGACCCGGTCCATCATCATGATCGGCGAAATCGGCGGCTCGGCCGAAGAGGACGCGGCGGAATTCATCCGCCGCTCGAAGGTGAAGAAGCCGATGGTGGGCTTCATCGCCGGGCGCACGGCGCCGCCGGGACGGCGCATGGGGCATGCCGGCGCCATCATCTCGGGCGGCAAAGGCAAGGCCGAAACGAAGATCGAAGCCATGAGGCGGGCGGGCATCGCCATATCGGACTCCCCCGCCGCCCTCGGAACGACGCTCAAGGATGTCTTGAACGGCAGTTGATGCTTTCTATGTTGACATAGGGAGGGCCGGACAGGGTTCCCGGTTCTTGATGGAAATGAACAAGACTGATCTCACGACCGCGTTCGAGCAGACCTCCTTCCTCTACGGCGGCAACGCTCAGTTCATCGAGCGGCTCTATCAGAAATTCCTCGACGATCCGGCGACCGTCGACCCGGCCTGGCGACAGTTCTTCGCCACGCTCGCCGACGACAAGGATGCCGCGAAGAAGCAGCTGAAGGGCCCGTCCTGGGCGAGGCCCGACTGGCCGCAGGCGCAGAATGGCGAGCTGATCTCGGCCCTCGACAGCAATTGGCCGGCGGCGGAAGCGCAGGCCTCCGCCAGGATCACCGCCAAGGCGAAGGAAAAGGGCCAGACGCTCACCATCGAGGAAGTGCGCAAGGCGACGATGGACTCTGTGCGCGCCCTGATGATGATCCGCGCCTATCGCATGCGCGGTCATCTCGCCGCCGATCTCGATCCGTTGCGGCTGCGCCGGCCGGTGCCGCAGCCCGAGCTCGATCCGAGATCCTACGGCTTCACCGAGGCCGATCTCGACCGTCCGATCTTCATCGACAGGGTGCTGGGCCTCGAGCAGGCGACCATCAAGCAAATGGTCGACATCCTGCAGCGCACCTATTGCAACACGCTCGGCGTCGAGTTCATGCATATCTCCGATCCCGACCAGAAGGCGTGGATCCAGGAGCGCATCGAAGGGCCGGACAAGGAGATCTCCTTCACGCCCGAGGGCAAGGTCGCCATCCTCAACAAGCTCATCGCCGCGGAAGGCTTCGAGCATTTCCTCAACGTGAAATATACCGGCACCAAGCGCTTCGGCCTCGATGGCGGAGAGTCGATGATCCCGGCGCTGGAGCAGATCGTCAAGCGCGGCGGCCATCTCGGGCTCGAGGAGATCGTGCTCGGCATGGCGCACCGTGGCCGTCTCAACGTGCTCGCGAATCTCATGTCGAAGCCGTTCTCGGCGATCTTCCACGAATTCAAGGGCGGGTCTTCGACGCCCGACGAGGTCGAGGGCTCGGGCGACGTGAAATACCACCTGGGCTCGTCGTCCGACCGCGAATTCGACGGCAACCGCGTGCATCTCTCGCTCACCGCCAACCCGTCGCATCTCGAGATCGTCGATCCGGTGGTGCTCGGCAAGGCGCGCGCCAAGCAGGACCAGCGCCAGGACAAGGAGCGCACCAGCGTGCTGCCGCTCCTCATCCATGGGGATGCGGCCTTCGCCGGCCAGGGCGTGGTGGCCGAATGCTTCGGGCTCTCGGGTCTCAGGGGCCATCGTTCCGGCGGCTCGGTCCATTTCATCGTCAACAACCAGATCGGCTTCACCACGAGCCCGCTATGGGCGCGCTCTTCCCCCTATCCCTCGGACGTCGCCAAGATGATCGAGGCGCCGATCTTCCATGTGAACGGCGACGATCCGGAAGCGGTGGTGTTCGCGGCGAAGATCGCGATCGAGTTCCGCCAGAAGTTCAAGAAGCCGGTGGTCATCGACATGTTCTGCTACCGCCGCTTCGGCCACAACGAATCGGACGAGCCATCCTTCACCCAGCCTTTGATGTACAAGCGGATCGCAGCGCACCAGACGGTGGTGGCCGTCTACGGCAAGCGGCTGATCGATACCGGCGTGATCACGGCGGAGCAGTTCGATCAGATGAAGGCCGAGTACCGCCGGCGCCTCGACGACGATTTCTCGGCATCCGAATCCTATCGCGCCAACAAGGCCGACTGGCTCGACGGGCGCTGGTCGCATTTGAGCTATGCCAAGGATTACGACGACCCGCGCCGCGGCCAGACCGGCTACGATCTGACCAGGCTCAGGGAGATCGGCCTCAAGCTCACCAAGGTGCCGAAGACATTCAAGCCGCACCGCACCTTGCAGCGCGTGCTCGACGCCCGGCGCAAGACGATCGAGGAAGGACAGGGCATCGACTGGGCGATGGCCGAGCAGCTCGCTTTCGGCACCCTCCTGCAAGAAGGATTCCCCGTCAGGCTCTCGGGACAGGACGTGCAGCGCGGCACATTCTCGCAGCGCCATGCGGTTCTGGTCGACCAGGAGACCGAGAAGCGCTTCACGCCGCTCAACCACATGGTCAAGCATCAGACCGTCAAGATCAACGTGATCAACTCGATGCTGTCGGAAGAGGCGGTGCTGGGCTTCGAATACGGCTATTCGCTGGCCGAGCCCAACACGCTGGTGCTGTGGGAAGCGCAGTTCGGCGACTTCGCCAATGGCGCGCAAGTGGTGTTCGACCAGTTCCTGTCGTCCGGCGAGCGCAAATGGCTGCGCATGTCGGGCCTCGTCTGCCTCCTGCCGCATGGCTATGAAGGGCAGGGGCCCGAGCATTCGTCGGCCCGCCTCGAGCGCTATCTGCAGATGTGCGCCGAGGACAACATGCAGGTGGCGAACTGCACGACGCCCGCCAACTACTTCCATATCCTCAGACGCCAGCTCAAGCGCAATATCCGCAAGCCGCTCATCCTGATGACGCCGAAATCGCTTCTGCGCCACAAGCGGGTGATCTCGACCCTCGCCGAGATGGGGCCAGAAACCTATTTCCACCGGCTGTTGTGGGACGACGCGCAATACAGCGGCGGACTCGTCCCCGACGACCAGATCCGCCGTGTCGTCATGTGCTCCGGCAAGGTCTATTACGACCTCTACGAGGAGCGCGAGAAGCGCGGAGGCAAGGACGTCTATCTGCTGCGCCTCGAGCAGCTCTATCCCTGGCCGCACAAGGCGCTGATCCAGGAACTCGCCCGCTTCAAGCAGGCCGAGGTATGCTGGTGCCAGGAGGAGCCGCAGAACATGGGGGCATGGAGCTTCGTCCAGCCCGGCATCGAGCGCGCCCTCGACTTCATCAATGCCCAGCACAGAAGGCCGCGTTATGCGGGCCGTCCCGCCTCCGCCGCCACGGCGACGGGCCTGATGAATAAGCATCAGAAGGAATTGAAGGCGTTTCTCGACGACGCTCTCAGGGAGAAATAGGACAGGCCATGGCAAAGGAAATCCGCGTCCCGCAACTCGGCGAGTCGGTCACCGAGGCGACGATCGGCAAGTGGTTCAAGGCGCAAGGCGACGCGGTGAAGGTGGACGAGCCGCTGGTCGAGCTCGAAACCGACAAGGTGACGGTGGAAGTGCCGGCGCCGGCAGGCGGGGTGCTGGCCTCGATCGCCGCGCAGCCCGGCCAGACGGTCAATGTCGGCGCCCTGCTTGGCGCCATCGAGGAAGGCGCGGCGGGCGCCGGCGCGTCACCGTCCAAGGCGGAAGCAAAACCGGCCCGGGCCGAAGAGCCGAAGAAGGCGGCCGAGCCCCAGGCCGCGGCGGCCGGCGGCGAGGCGAAGCCGCTGTCGCCGGCGGTGCGCAAGATCGTCGAGGAGAACAAGCTCGACCCGGGATCGATCGCCGGCACCGGCAAGGACGGCCGCCTCACCAAGGGCGACGTCCTGGCGGAAGCGGGCAAGCCGGCGGCGCCGCCGGCTGTCCAGCCGCCACCGGCACCGCCGCAGCCCGCGGCGGCACGGGCGCCGTCGCCCCAGGCCGACGCCGAGCGCGAGGAGCGCGTGCGCATGTCGCGGCTGCGCCAGACGATCGCGCGCCGGCTCAAGGACGCCCAGAATACCGCGGCCATGCTCACCACCTTCAACGAGGTGGACATGACGCATGTCATGGCGTTGCGCAGCCAATACAAGGACGTGTTCGAGAAGAAGCATGGCGTGAAGCTCGGCTTCATGAGCTTCTTCGTCAAGGCCTGCGTCCATGCGCTGAAGGAGATCCCGGCGGTCAATGCCGAGATCGACGGCGAGGACATCGTCTACAAGAACTACTATCACGTCGGCGTCGCGGTCGGCACCGACAAGGGCCTGGTGGTGCCGGTCGTGCGCGACGCCGACCGGCTGTCCTTCGCCCAGATCGAGAAGACGATCAACGATTTCGGCAAGCGGGCGCGTGACGGGCAGCTGCAGATCGCCGAGATGCAGGGCGGCACGTTCACCATCTCGAATGGCGGCGTCTATGGCTCGCTGATGTCGACGCCGATCCTCAATGCGCCGCAATCGGGCATCCTCGGCATGCACAAGATCCAAGAGCGGCCCGTTGCGGCCGGCGGACAGGTGGCGATCCGTCCGATGATGTATCTGGCGCTGTCCTATGATCACCGCATCGTCGACGGCAAGGAGGCGGTCACCTTCCTGGTGCGCGTCAAGGAGGGGCTCGAGGATCCGCAGCGCGCGCTGCTCGATCTCTGACACGCCGCCCGATCGGCGGATGGCCGGCCGGGACCGGCCGCGACGAAAACAAAGAGGCATTCCGAACATGGCAGACCCATTCGACGTCACCATCATCGGCACCGGACCGGCCGGCTATGTGTGCGCCATCCGCGCGGCCCAGCTCGGCATGAAGGTGGCGGTGATCGAGAAGCGCGCCACCCATGGCGGCACCTGCCTCAATGTCGGCTGCATCCCGTCCAAGGCGCTCCTGCATGCCTCCGAGCTCTTCGCCGAGGCCGGACATTCCTTCGCCAGGATGGGCATCGGCGTCTCGCCGTCGCTCGATCTCGTCCAGATGCTGAAATTCAAGCAGGAGGCGATCGACGGCAATACCAAGGGCATCGATTTCCTGTTCAAGAAGAACAAGATCACGGCCCTGCGCGGCACCGCCAGGATCGTCGGCCCCGGCAAGGTCCAGGTCGACGGCAAGGACATCGTGGAGACGAAGACCATCGTCATCGCCACCGGCTCCGACGTGGCCGGGCTCGAAGGCGTCGAAATCGACGAGAAGCAGATCGTCTCCTCGACGGGCGCGCTTGCCCTCGAGAAAGTGCCGGAAACGCTCGTGGTGATCGGCGCCGGGGTGATCGGCCTCGAGCTCGGCTCGGTGTGGGCGCGGCTCGGCGCCAAGGTCACGGTGATCGAATATCTCGACCGCATCCTGCCGGGCATGGATCTCGAGACCGCGAAGACGTTCCAGCGCCTGCTCGCCAGGCAAGGCTTCACCTTCAAGCTGGCGAGCAAGGTGACGGGTGCCGGGAAGGCCAAGGCCAAGGTCAGGCTCTCGGTCGAGCCGGCGGCGGGCGGCGCGGCCGAGACGATCGAAGCCGATACGGTGCTTCTCGCGATCGGGCGCGTTCCCTTCACGCAGGGGCTCGGCCTCGACGAGGCCGGCGTCAAGCGCGACGCCAAGGGCCGGGTCGAGGTGGACGCCCGTTTCGAAACGAATGTGCCCGGCATATACGCCATCGGCGACGTCATTCGCGGGCCCATGCTGGCGCACAAGGGAGAAGACGAGGGTGTCGCGCTGGCGGAATTGCTCGCCGGCCAGGCGGGCCATGTGAATTACGGCGTCATACCGAGCGTCGTCTATACCTCGCCCGAGATCGCGGCGGTCGGCAAGACCGAGGAGGATCTCAAGGCCGAGGGGCACGACTACAAGGCCGGCAAGTTCCTGTTCCTCGCCAATGGCCGCGCCAAGGCCAATCAGACGACCGACGGCTTCGTGAAGATCCTCGCCGACGCCAGAACCGACCGCGTGCTCGGCGCCCATATACTGGGACCGCAGGCGGGCGAGCTCATCCACGAGGTGGCGGTGCTGATGGAATTCGGCGGCTCGGCGGAAGACCTGGCGCGCACCTGCCACGCTCATCCGACACTCGCCGAAGCGGTGAAGGAAGCAGCCCTAGCGGTTGCCGGACGGGCGATCCATTCGTAGCGGGCGATCGCAGCTTTCACAGCCCCGTCGTCGGCTGCGGGTCGGTGCCGTCGAAGTAGCGCGAATAACGGAAAGGCTCGGGATCGACGCAAGGCGGAGCGCCGGTGACGAGATCGGCCATGAGCCTGCCGGCGCCGGGTCCCAGTCCGAAGCCGTGGCCCGAGAAGCCCGAGGCGAGGAACAGCCCCGGCAGCTTGGCGACCGGCGACATCACCGGCACCGCGTCCGGCGTCGCGTCGATGACGCCGGCCCAGCGATCGGCGATCTCCATGTCGCGGAACACTGGATAGTACTCCCTGAGGCTGGCCGCGGCCTCTTCGAGGATCGAGGTCACGGGCTCGGGATCGAGAATGCGCACGTCCTCGAAAGGCGACGTCTCGTCGAGCGCCCACCGGCGCTTGAGCCGCGCCTCGTCGAGGAAACGTTTGCCCAATCTGAGGCGCAGGCCGCTCCAGTCGACCTTGAGGGCGGGGAGGAATTCCCGGAACAACCGGAAGGAGTCCGGCACGATATCGGCCACCGAGAGGTGACGGTGGGCGATGGTATAGCCGCCGTCGTTGCGCTTGCGCAACGAAAACCTGCCGGCCGAGCAGGACCGCTCGAGCGGCGTGTCGATGGGCTTGGAGCGCATCACGGAGTTGACGACGGTCAGTTGCGGGAAGGGGATGTCCAGATTGCCGAGGAACCGGCGCGACCAGGCGCCGCCCGCGAGCACCACCGTATCGCAGACGATGCGGCCCTTCTCGGTGACGACGGCGGAGATCCTGCCGGCGGACGTCTCGAGTCCGCGCGCGGCGCAGTCCGTCAGGATCCTGGCGCCCTTCCTGCGAGCGCCCAGGGCAATGGCCGGCGCGGCCATGAAAGGCTCGGCGCGGCCGTCGGCCGAGGTGAAGAGCGCTCCCTTCCACCGGCGTGCCGAACCGGGCTGGAGCTCGGCGGCTTCGGCGCCGGAGACGATGCGGGTCGCAAGATTGAACGGCCTCGCATTGCGCTCATACCATTGCTCGCGCGCCGCCAGCTCCGCATCCGTCTCGCACAGATAGATGATGCCGCATTGGCGAAAGCCGGTCTCGGCGCCGACGCGCTCATTCATGCCGCGCCACGCCTCGAGCGCCACCAGGATCAGCGGGATCTCGCGGATGTCGCGGCCCATCTGCCGGCACCAGCCCCAGTTGCGGCTCGACTGCTCGCCGCCGATGACGCCCTTCTCGACAAGCGTCACGTCGATACCGCGCTCGGCGAGCTCGAGCGCCGTCGCCGCGCCGATGATGCCGCCGCCGATGACGGCCACCGCCGTCCTGCCGGGCAGTTCGGTGTCGGAAGGGACGGGATCGGGCGTGACGGGCATGATGGGCGGGATTTCGTTGGCGGTTGTTCCCCTCGTAGCGCGCTTTGCGGAAGCTCCACAAGTCCTTGGCGAGACGGAGCGCCGGTGGTCTGCCCGGTGTCCAGCAGGCTTTTGCCGGCATGACACAGAGGGAGTGCGTCCGAGGACAATAAGATCTGTGCATCCGCCTGGTCAGGCGCGGGGATGCGCCTTGGCGTATTGCGCGAGGAGATGCGAAGTGTCGATCTCGGTATAGACCTGCGTGGTCGAGAGCGAGGAATGGCCCAGGAGTTCCTGGATGGTGCGCAGGTCGGCGCCGCCCGCCAGAAGGTGGCTGGCGAAGGAATGGCGCAGGGCGTGAGGTGTGGCGCTCTCCGGCAGGCCGAGCGCCCCGCGCAGCCGCGCGATCAGGAGCTGGATGTTGCGGGCATTGAGCGGCCCACCCTTCACGCCCCGGAACATCGGCGCGCGCTGGTCGAGCGGCAAGGGGCAGAGATCGAGATAACGCTCGATCGCCTGGCGCGCCACCGGCAGGACCGGCACGATGCGCGCCTTGCCGCCCTTGCCGACGATGGTCAGCGGGTCGTTGCGCACCGCCTGCGGCGTCAGCCCTAAGGCTTCGGAGATGCGCAGCCCGCAGCCATAGAGCAAAGTGAGCACGGCGGCATCGCGCGCGAGGATCCAGGCGGGGACCTCTTCGCCGCTCAGCAGGCCCACGCCGAGCAGGTCGCGCGCCGCCGCGGGCGTCACCGGCTTCGGCACGGCATGGGGAAGCCTGGGCGCGCGGATCACGCTCAAGGCGGGGTTGCTCAGAAGCTTGCGACGCTTGAGGAAACGGAAATAGCCGCGGATGGCGGAAAGCTGGCGGGCGAGGGTGCGGCTGCCGCTGCCCTCATTGCGCCGGCGCGCCAGGAAGGCGCGGAAATCGGACGGCGTGAGGCCGGCGAGATCGGCAAGCGTCGGCGCGCCCCCCAGATGCCGGGCGAGAAAGGCCATGAACTGGCCGATATCGCGGCCATAGGCGGCAAGCGTGTGCTCCGATGAGCGGCGCTCGGTCCTGAAATAAGCGAGCCATGCGGCAACCGTCGCGGCGGTGTCGGGTGCCGCATGGAAGAGCTCGACGTCGGGCGTTCCGGCCATGGAGGAAGACTACAGCCGAAAGGTTGATCGAAGGTTCAGATCTTCTGGCCGGTCTTCTTCCAGTCGGCGAGGAAGGATTCGATGCCCTTGTCGGTGAGGGGATGCTTGACCAGCCCCTTGAGCACCGCGGGGGGCACCGTGGCCACGTCGGCTCCGACGAGTGCCGCTTCCTTCACGTGGTTTGCGCTGCGGATCGAGGCGGCCAGGATCTCGGTGGTGAAATCGTAATTGTCATAGATCTGGCGGATCTCGCGAATGAGTTCCATGCCGTCGATATTGATGTCGTCGAGGCGGCCGATGAAGGGCGAGATGAAAGTGGCGCCGGATTTGGCGGCGAGCAGCGCCTGGTTGGCGCTGAAGCACAGCGTCACATTGACCATGGTGCCCGCCTGGCTGAGCGTGCGGCAGGCCTTGAGGCCATCGAGGGTCAGCGGCACCTTGACCGCGACATTCTTGGCGATCTTGGCGAGCTTCCTGCCTTCCTCGATCATGCCGTCGGCATCGAGCGCCGTGACCTCGGCCGAGACCGGACCTTCGACCGCCCCGCAGATCTCGGCGATCACCTCCTTGAATTCGCGGCCGGACTTGGCGACGAGCGAGGGATTAGTGGTCACGCCGTCGAGAAGTCCGGTGGCGGCGAGTTCCTTGATCTCCTTGATTTCGGCGGTATCGACGAAAAATTTCATGACATCATCCTTGAGCTTGTTCCGGGAACTTAGCGCGCATCCCGGCGAAGCGGAACCGCTTCGCCGGAAAGGATTCGCGCCAAATCAATATCTTGAGCAAATCCTTATCGCCAAAGTCTTCAACCCCGGATCGGGTCCGGGGCAGGCCTTTGGCGGGATTTGCTCTAGCTAGTCCTCACGTCACGGCCTGACAAGGTCAAAGCACATCAACTTCACGCGGATCGACGCCGGAGTCTTCGGCAACCATGCGGCACAACATGTCGAAGACTCCGGCGAGCGCCGCGTCGTTGCGGCCGAGCGGACGGCCGTCGAGGGAGTGGACCGGCCGGACCAGGCGCAGGCTGTTGGTGAGGAAAACCGCTTCGGCATCCAGCAGTTCCGCCGGAGTGACCGGCCGTTCCTCGGCATTCGCCAGTCCCAGGAGTTTCTTGCGCGCAATGCCCGGGAGGACGCCGTCGCTTGCCCGGGGGGTCGCGATCCAGCCGTCGCGCAGGATGAAGATATTGGCGATGGTGGTCGAGGCCACAAGGCCCCGATGGTTGAGGAAGAGCGCGTCATCGCAATGGATGGATGCGGCTTCGCGCGCCGCCACGATATTGTCGACATAGGACAGCGTCTTGAGACGCGCCGCGGGCGAGGTCTCGTTGCGCCTGATCGACGAGGTCGACAGCATTGCCGGCGCGAACAGCATCCCGGCCGTCCACGGCGCCAGCGTGACGAGAAGGCTCGGCCGCGAGGCGTCCGCGGCAAGACCGCGCAGGCCGGGCCCGCGCGTCAGCGTGACGCGCAGAATGCCATGAGCGTCAGGAGCCGCCTTCACGACCTCGGCCACCGCCGCATCGACGACGCGGCGGTCGACGGGGAGGCCGAGCGCCGCCGCGCCCGCCATCATCCGGTCGAGATGGTCGCCGAGCCAGACGCCGGTGCGGTTGAAGACGGCAATGGTCTCGAAAATCCCGTCGCCCAGCAGCAGGCCGCGGTCCGACGGATCGAGGGCGAGCGGCGGGCCGACAAGCGCGCCGTTGAACCACACCGTCGCGCTCACCGCGTCCTCTTCAGGAAATTGCGCAGGATGTCGTAGCCATGCTCGGTGAGCACCGACTCGGGATGGAACTGGACGCCGAAGGTCGGATGGCTCCTGTGCTCCAGCCCCATGATCTCGCCGTCTTCGGAGCGCGCCGTGACCGTCAACGGCTCGTCGCCATCGAGCTCGACGATGAGGGAGTGATAGCGCCCGGCGTTGAAGCCGTCGGGAATTCCGGCGAGCACGCCTGCGCCCTCATGGCGAATGGCCGAGGCCTCGCCGTGCATCGGCCGCCTGGCGCGGGCGATCCTGCCGCCGAAGGCCTCGCCGATGCATTGATGGCCGAGACAGATGCCGAGGATCGGAACGGTGCCCGACAGCCTGCTCACGATGGCGAGGGAGACGCCGGCATCGCGCGGCGTGCACGGCCCCGGCGATATCACGATGCCTTTCACGTCGTCAGCGACCGCGCCGGGATGGAAAGCATCGTTGCGCCTGACTTCAGCGTCGGCGCCGAGCTCGCGCAGATAGCGCGTCACATTGTGGACGAAGGAGTCGTAATTGTCGATGACCAGGATCATGCCGGCCTCGCGAAGCTCCGCGCGATCCGGCTCACCTTGGCGAGCGTCTCTTCATATTCATCGGCGGGCCGCGACCTGGCAGTGATGCCGCCGCCGCCCTGGAAGGAGGCGTGGCCGGCATGGAAGAGGACGGTGCGGATGGCGATATTGAGATCCATATGGCCGGTGAAGCTCAGAAAGCCGATCGAGCCGCAATAGACGTTGCGCGGCAGCCCTTCGATCTCGGCGATGATCTCCTGGGCCCGGATCTTGGGCGCGCCGGTGATCGAGCCGCCCGGAAAGCAGGCGGCTATGAGATCGCCGCGGCTTCTGCCCTGCGCCAACCGGGCGGTGACCACGGAGGTCAGATGGTGGACGGAGGCATATGATTCGAGACCGCAGAGCACCGGCACCTGCACCGAGCCCGGCTCCGCGACGCGGGAGAGATCGTTGCGCAGGAGGTCGACGATCATCACATTCTCGGCGCGGTCCTTGCGGCTGGCGAGAAGCTCTGCCTTGAGCTCGGCATCGATGCTCGTCTCCGGGTCGCGCCGCCTCGTGCCCTTGATCGGGCGGGCCTCGGCCGTGACACCGTCGAAGCTGATCAGTCGCTCGGGCGAGCTCGAGGCGATCTTGACCGCGCCATAATCGAGAAAGGCGCCGAAGGTCGCGGGATTGGCGGCGCGCAGGGCGAGATAGTGGCGAAGCGGATCGAATTCCGGAGGCATCGCGGCGGTGAAACGCTGCGCGATATTCGCCTGGAAGATATCGCCGGCCAGCACATAATCGATCACGCGCCGGACGGCGGCCTCATAGTCGGCGCGGGTGAAATCGGACTGCCAGCCGGTGATGACGCCGTCGCCCGAGAATTCGGCGACAGGCGCGAGGCAGAGGCTCTCGAATTCGGCGAGCCGCTCCCCGGCGCGGGCGATGCGCGCCCGCGGCTCGGTCTCGGGAAAGCCCGTCGAGATGATCCAGCATTGCCGTGTCTGATGGTCGAAGGCGACGAGCGTGTCATAGGCGTGCAGGGCGACGGGCGGAATGTCGGGCGCCGGCGTCTTCGCCCTGACATGCGGCTCGAGCAGGCGGGCGAATTCGTAGGCGAAATAGCCGGCGAAGCCGCCCTGGAAAGGCGGCAGTCCCCGGACGCGCGCGAGCTTCCAGCGTTCGAGGCGGCGGTCGAGCCGGGCGAGGGCGGCAGCCCCGCTTTCCCCTTCCGCCACGGCGAAGGTCTCGAAAGGATCGGCCGCGAGGTAGGAATAGCGGCCAAGCTCACCCTGGCGGAGCGCGCTGTCGAGAAAAGTCAGATCCTTCCGCTTGCCGAAGCGGCGCAGCATCACGGCCGGATCATCATAGGCGACCTCGCGCCAGAGCGGCTCGTCAGTGGCCGGGACGACATGCTTCATGGGCGGTTGATATAGGCTTTACGCCGGGTTTTCGCCATGGGCTTGTCGGCTCGCGGCACGGAGCCTTTGCCGTTTTGATCGAATCATGCTGATTGGATCAAAACGGGTTAAACAGGCTCGAAAACATTCTGACCGGAGCGCGTCCTTTTGCCGACGTCGAGCGACTGCGGCGGGAAGCGCTCCGGCGCAAGGCTTTACCCGATGCCCGCAGACTCCCGCGCCACAGCCGAAGTCCTGCTGCCTCTGGCGCTCGCGGGCGCCTACACCTATGCCGTGCCGCCGGGTCTCGCGGTGACGCCCGGCGACTATGTCGAGGTGCCGCTAGGGCCCAGGTCCTATCTGGGCTGCGTCTGGCGTCTGGGCTCGGACGCGAGCGGCGGCAAGACCTTGCGCGAGATCGTGCAGAAGTTCGACATCCCGCCGCTCAGCGACACGCATCGCGCCTTCATCGACTGGGTCGCGAACTACTATCTCGAGCCGATCGGCAATGTGCTCAGATCCTGCCTCAGGGCGCCCGGCGCCTTCGGCGAGGCGCGAACCGAGATCGCCTACCGCATCGGTCCGCATCGCCCGGCGAAGCTCACCGCGCAGCGTGCGAGGATCCTCGAGATCGCCCGCGAAGGCCCGGCGCTGAAGGCATCGCAGCTCGCCGAGCTTGCCGGCGCGGGCACGTCGGTGGTCAAGGCCCTGGCGAAGGCCGGGGCGCTCGAAGCCGTCGCCTTGCCGCCGCATCGGGCCTTCGCGACGCCAGATCCGACCGCCGGGAAGCTCGCCTTGTCGCGCGCGCAGGAAGAGGCGGCGCAGGAGCTGCGCGCGGTGGTGACGCGGCGCGGACACAAGGTGATGCTGCTCGACGGCGTCACCGGCTCGGGCAAGACCGAGGTCTATTTCGAGGCGATGGCGGCGGTGCTCGCTTCGGGCAGGCAGGTGCTCCTGCTCCTGCCCGAGATCGCCCTCACCCAGCAATTCATCGAGCGCGTCGAACGGCGCTTTGGCGCCGAGCCGGCACGATGGCATTCGGGCATGCGGCCGCGCGAGCGCGAGCGCGCCTGGCGGGCGGTGACCGAAGGGACGGCGCAGATCGTCGTCGGGGCGCGCTCGGCCCTGTTCCTGCCCTGGGTCAGGCTCGGCCTCGTCATCGTCGATGAGGAGCATGAAGGCGCCTACAAGCAGGAGGACGGCGTTCCCTATCATGCGCGCGACATGGCCATCGTCTATGGCGCGCTCGGCAAGTTCCCCGTCGTCCTGTCTTCCGCGACGCCGTCGCTCGAAAGCCTGGTCAATGCCGAGCGCGGACGCTACGGCCATGTGCGCCTCCACGCCCGCCATGCGCGAGCGGAGCTGCCGCCGAGCCACATCATCGACATGCGCCAGGCGGCGCCCGCTTCCGGCTCCTGGCTGTCGGAGCCCCTGACGAAAGCGGTCGACGATACGCTGAGGAGCGGCGATCAGGCTCTCCTGTTCCTCAACCGCCGCGGCTACGCGCCCTTGACGCTGTGCCGCGCCTGCGGCCATCGCATCGACTGCCCCAATTGCGCGGCGTCGCTGGTCGAGCACCGGTTCCGCCGGCAGCTCATGTGCCATCATTGCGGTCACACGCAGGCGATACCGCCCGAATGCCCCAAATGCGGGACGCCCGGCAAGCTCGTGCCCTGCGGGCCCGGTGTCGAGCGGCTCGCCGAGGAGGCCGCGCAACGCTTCCCCGAAGCGCGCCTCGCCATCCTGTCGAGCGATCTGGCGCGCGGCACCCTGCTCAGGGACACGCTGGCCGAAGTGGCGGAGGGCGCGCACAATCTCGTCATCGGCACGCAGCTCATCGCCAAGGGCCATCATTTCCCGCATCTCACCCTGGTGGGCGTCGTCGATGCGGATCTGGCGCTCGATTCGGGCGACCCGCGCTCGGCCGAGCGCAGCTGGGCGCAAATGGCTCAGGTCGCCGGGCGCGCCGGACGCGGCGAGAAGCCGGGCCGCGCGCTGATCCAGACCTACCGGCCGGAGCATTCCCTGATGCAGGCGCTGGCCAGGGGCGATCGCGACGGCTTCCTCGCCGAGGAGAAGCGTCTGCGAGAAGGCGCGGGGCTTCCGCCCTACGGGCAGCTTGCCGCCCTCGTCATATCGGGCCGCGAGGCGCACCAGACCGAGCGCTTTGCGAGGTCGCTCCAGCCTCTGGCGCCCCATGGCGAGGGCGTGCATGTGCTGGGCCCGGCGCCCGCCCCCCTGCATCTGGTGCGCGGCCTCTATCGCTGGCGCTATCTCGTCAAGGCCCGCCGCAGCGTCAATGTCCAGGCTTTCCTGCGGGCCTGGCTCGCTCCCGTGAAAGTCCCGGGCTCGCTCCGGCTCGCCATCGACGTCGATCCCTACAGTTTCCTGTGACGCCCCGGCGCTTGCCATGAATGCACCGTTTGGTTACTTGTGGGGCAGCAAGACGGGTGCCGTGCATGTATGACTATGTGATCGTCGGCGGCGGGTCGGCCGGATGCGTGATGGCGGCGCGCCTGAGCGAGATGCCGGATGCGAAGGTGCTGCTCCTGGAAGCGGGGCCGTCGGACAGGAATCCCTACATCCACATGCCCTGCGGCTTCTTCAAGATGACCGGCGGACCCTTGACCTGGGGCTACCGGACGGCGCCGGCCCGCCATGCGGGCGGGCGCGAGATGGTCTATCCGCAGGCCCGCGTGCTGGGCGGCGGCAGCTCGATCAATGCGCAGGTCTATACGCGCGGCGCACCCGAAGACTATGACGGCTGGGCGGAGGCGGAGGGCTGTCCGGGCTGGTCGTGGTCCGAGCTCCTGCCCTATTTCGTGAAGTCGGAAGACAACGACCGCCTCGCCGGCGGTATGCACGGCAAGGGCGGGCCACTCGGCGTCTCGACGCTGAAGGCGCCGAATGTCATGACCCGGGCCTTCGTCGAAGGCGCCCAGGAATTCGGCATGCCCTTCAATCCCGATTTCAACGCCGGCCATCAGGAAGGGGTCAATGTCTATCAGATGACGATCCGCGCCGCGCGCCGCTGCAGCGCCGCGGTCGGCTATCTGCGACCCGTGCGCCACCGCTCCAACCTCACGGTCAGGACCGGCGCCTTCATCACCCGGCTGGTGGTCGAGGGGACCCGGGTGAAGGGGGTCGCCGTCATCGAGAACGGACGCGAGGCGGTCATCGCGGCCGAGCGCGACGTGATCGTCGCCGCCGGTGCCATCGGCTCGCCCAAGCTCCTGATGCTGTCGGGGATCGGGCCCGCCGCCCATCTGAGGAGCCACGGCATCGGCGTGCGTCAGGACCTGCCGGGGGTCGGACAGAACCTGCAGGACCACATGGCGAGCGACATCGTCTGGCAGCTCAACGGCCCGCACTCCTACGACAAGTACAAGAAGCTCCATTGGCAGGCGGTCGCCGGCGTCCAATACCTGCTGGCCCGCTCTGGTCCCGTCGCCTCGAGCCTGGTCGAGGGCGGCGCGTTCTGGTGGAGCGACCGGCGCGAGAAATCGCCCGATCTGCAGTTCCATTTCCTGCCCGGCGCGGGTGTCGAGGAAGGCGTCGGCTCGGTGCCGGGCGGCAATGGCGCGACGCTCAATTCCTATCATCTGCGGCCGCGCTCGCGCGGCCATGTCGCGCTGGCGAGCGCCAATCCGCTCGATGCGCCGGTCGTGGATCCCAACTCCTTCGCCGAGCCTTACGATCTCGACCGGGCGGCGGATGCGATCGAGATCTCCTGCGCGATCGGGCGCACGCGCGCCTTCGCCAAATACGTGGCGCGCCGGCACCTGCCGGACGAGACCTGCCGCAGCAAGGACGGCTACCGGAACTTCGCCCGCCAGGTGGCGCGCTCGGCCTATCACCCGGTCGGCACCTGCAAGATGGGCGCCGACGAGATGGCGGTGGTCGAGCCGCAAAGCCTCAGGGTGCGCGGCATCGACGGCCTGCGCCTGTGCGACAGCTCGATCATGCCGCGGCTCGTCTCGTCCAACACCAACGCGCCGACCATCGCCATGGCCGAGAAAGCGGCGGACATCATCAAGGGCAACCGGGCGTGAGAGGCCCGCCGTCCATCGCGAGGGACGGGGCAGGCGGCTCCTTCACCCCAGACCCTGCCGGCGCGGAGGCGGCGCTTCTTCGTTCATCTCCTCCGTCATCTGCCGCCATTTCGCGGCATAGCCGGCAAGGGCTCCCGGCGCGTATGCCGTCACTTCGTCGAGATCGAGCGCGAGCCGCGGGATCTCGCCGGTCTCGGTCATCAGCGCCAGGGCCATGGCGCCCGCGGTCGTGCCGTCGCGCAATTGCGAGGCGAGCACCGTCTGTGGCCGGCGCAAGGCCGCGAGCACCGAAAGGAAGACCGGGTTCTGGGCGAAGGGCCCGTCAACGATGACGTCGCCCTTCGACTTCACCGCCGCCAGCGAGCGGTCGACCATCAGCGCGCAGTAGAGGGCGGCAAGCGTCGAGCGCTCCTCCTCGCCGGCGGGTGCTGGCCCCCTCACATGCCCCTTGTTGCCGGTGCCCGGCATCGGTCCGCCCGAATCGGTGAAGGAGGGCAGGGCGAAAGTCCCTTGCGCGAGGAGGCCGCCCAGCGCCTCGAAGCTCGCGGCCTCGGCCGGGGCGCCGCGCGAGAGGACCTCATATTCGCGCCCGCCCATGAAGCGGCAGCAGGCCACGGGCTTGCCGAAGATATCGGTATTGGTCACCGTGTCGCGGGCGGGATCGAGCTCGGTGACGCCGGTATCCGTGTCGAAGCCGATGATCCAGGTGCCGGTCGACAGAAGCGAGAAATGCCTCCGGCCGCCGGCCAGATAGCGCAGGTAATTGCCGCTCGAATCATGGATGCCGGCCAGGACGCGGCCGCGTCCGCGAAACTGGTCCTTGCGGAACTGGGGTTTCAGCGTCCCGATCACCTGCCAGGCCTTGGCCCAGGGCGCGAAAAGCCTGTCCCAGCCCTGCAGCCGGGCGAGCGACGAGAAGGTGTTGTCGCGCACGTCCATGAGCTGCGACTGGCAGGACATTGACGCGATCTCGATCACCGGCTTGCCGCTCAGCAGACAGCCGACATACTGGATCCAGGGCAGGATCGTCCTGACCCTGGCGAATTCTCCGGGGAAGGCCGTCTGCTGCCAGAAGAGCTGCATGCCATGGGTCAGCGCCATGGGCAGGAGCGGACAGAAGACCTCGGAGAAGGGCGGCTCCGACTTGCGATAGGCCTCGACGACATCAAGGGGCGGCTCGGCCATGTAGTCCATGACCGGCAAGGCGAGACGGCCCTGGCCGTCGAGACAGGCGATGGCGGCGCCATGCGCCGACGGCACGACCGCGTCGATGGGCATGATGGCGTCGAGATCGGGCAGATGCCTGGCGCAGAAGGCGACGAGGGGCTTCGGATCGAGATGCGGATAGGGCGGCCCGGCGACATGGCGGCTCGACGTCTTGCGCTCGGCCAGGAGCTTGCCGGAGGACTCGAACAGGGCGATCTTGCTGTTGGTCGCGCCCACGTCGACGACGGCAATGCCGCGCAGCTCTTCGGTCATGGCCCCTCTCTCCGCAGGCTCGCATGATCAATCCATCGAGTGCATGGAGGTGAGCCGAAATTGCGGCGAGCGTCAATCTTCGATGTATCAGAGGCGCTTGTACATAATTGTCGTAGCGTCGAGACGCCCGGTGTGGGTATCGCGGCAATAGCCCGGAATGATGCCGGTCGTCCGGTAGCCGAGGGAGCGATAGAGCGGTTCGGCGCCGTCGCCGGTGCGGGTGTCGAGGGTGAGCAGGCTGCGCTTCAATCGGACGGCATGACGCTCGATCCCGGCCATCAGCCGGCGGGCGATGCCCTGGCGGCGGAAGTCGGGATGGACCAGCAATTTGCGGATCTCGGCGCGGTGCGGCTGATTGGCCGGCGTGTCGCAGTCGAGCTGCACCGACCCGGCGATGCGTCCGTCACGCCAGGAGACGAGGAGCAGGCGCCCGCCGCCCAGCACAGCAGGACCAACACTGGCGCGCCAGAAGGCTTCGCTGTCGGCTCGCGAGTGAGGGAGGACGAAGCCGATGCTGGCGCCGTCATGCACACAGGCATGGACGAGCTCGGCCAGCCCTTCGATATGCCGCGCTATGTCGTCGGCGTCGAAGAGCGTCAGAGTGTCGGACGCCGGCATGAGTCTACACCATGAAAATGAGATAGCGCGCGGACGACGTCTTCGATGTCGCGAAAGCGCTCGGGCCGAAGAGCTGGTAGCGCAGACAGTCGCCGGGCTTGAGCTCATGGCTGCGGCCGCCGACGGTCATCTCGAGCTCGCCTTCGAGCAGCAGCAGGTGATGCTCAAGGCCCGGCTTCGGCGCATGATCGTAGGCGATGCGGACGCCTGGCGCGAGCTCGCCCTCGATGACTTCGCCGGCAAGCGTGCGCGCCGGCGGCGACACGGCGCGGCGCCTGAAGCCGAGATCGCGGTCGCTCCACACGCCCTGCGCCGCGCGCCGGACCAGCGGGGTGAAATCGCCTTCCGCCATGTGCATGAGCCGCGACATGGTCAGGCCGTAGGCGGCGCAGAGCCGGCTCAGCATGAGGGTGGTCGGGCTGATGGCGGAATTCTCCAGCCTGGACAGGGTGGCGCGGCTGACGCCGCTGCGGCCGGCAAGATCCTCCAGCGACCAGCCGCGCTCCCGGCGCAAATCCCTCAGCCGCCGCGCGATGCGCTCGTCGATCGTGTCTTCAGGGACATCGGTTTGTTCCATATATGAGAAACTTTCTCATATCCGAGACGATGTCAAGTCCGGTCCGGCATTTCTGGACCTTTCGGCATCGGGGCGGTAGGGTCCGCGCGGTTTTGTGAACGGAGCCAGGAATGGCGAAGACGAAGACTGCCGATCTCAAGAAGAAGATCATCCAGGTGTGCCGCCGGATGAACGAGATGGGCATCAATCAGGGCACATCCGGCAATGTCAGCGCCCGCACCGGGGACGGCTTCCTGATCACTGCTTCCGGCATTCCCTATGACGTCATGGACGCCGGGCACATCGTCGAGATGGATCTCGACGGCGGCTATTACGGCGACTACCTGCCCTCGACGGAGTGGCGCATGCACATGGACATCTTCAAGGCCCGGCCGGAAGCCGGCGCCATCGTGCACACGCACTCGATCTATGCGACGGCGCTGGCGACGCTGCGCAAGGACATCCCGCCCTTCCACTACATGATCGGCGTCACCGGCGGCCCGACCTTGCGGGTGAGCGACTATGCCGAATTCGGCACCCAGGCCCTTTCCGACACGATGCTGGCGGCGCTGAAGGGCCGCACGGCCTGCCTTCTCGCCAATCACGGCCAGATCGCCTTCGGTCCCGATCTCGACAAGGCGCTCTGGCTCGCGGGAGAGATCGAGACCCTGTGCCGGCAATACTGGGCGGCGAGCCTCGCCGGCAAGCCCGCCATCCTCTCGGACGCGCAGATGAAGACGGTACTGGCCCGCTTCAAGACCTATGGCAAGCAGGCGGGCGAATTGAAAACCGGCGAGGCGCTGGCGGTGATCGCGCCGACGCGCCGCGACGCCCCGACGAAGGGCAAGGGCAAAGGCAAGCCGAAGAAGAACAGGTCGAAGAGGAACAAGGGCAAATCGAAGTGATCGCCGATGTATCACCGCTGGCGCTGGAGTTGCGCCGGCATGCGCAGGCGAAGGGACCCATCACCGTCGGCCTCGCCGGCGCCGGCCAGATGGGGACCGATCTCGCGGTGCAGCTCGCCCGCATGCCGGGCATGCGGCTCGGCGCCATCTCCGAGATCACCCCGGCGCGGGCAAGGACGGCGCTCGCCCTTGCCGGCCATGACGCGGAGAACTTCGCCGAAGCCGGAACGGCTCGCGACATCGACCGCCTCATCGAATCGAACAGGATCGCGATCACGCAGGATCTCGAGGCGCTGACCGGGGCGGGCCGGATCGACGTCGTGATCGATGCCACGGGAAGCCCCGAAACCGGCGCCGCCTTCGCGCTCTCGGCGATCGCCCAGGGCAAGCCCATCGTGATGCTCAATGTCGAAGCCGACATCACCATCGGCCGGTTCCTCAGCGCCGAGGCGCGGCGCTCCGGCGTGGTCTATACGGGTGCCGCCGGCGACGAGCCGGCCGCGGCGCTCGAGCTCATCGGCTTCGCCCAGTCGCTCGGCCTTTCGATCGTCTGCGCCGGCAAGGGCAAGAACAACCCTCTCGACTTCGGCGCGGTGCCGGCGGATTACGAGACGGAAGCGCGCGCGCGCAACATGAACGCGCGCATGCTGGTCGAGTTCGTCGACGGCTCGAAGACGATGGTTGAGATGGTGGCGATCGCCAATGCGACCGGGCTCGAGCCCGATATTCCCGGAATGCACGGGCCCAAGGCGACGCGCGACGAACTCGCCGAGGTGCTGATCCCGCGCGCCGATGGCGGCGTGCTCGGCCGGAAGGGCTGCGTCGACTATTCGATCGGCAAGGGTGTGGCGCCCGGCGTCTTCTGCATCGTCGAGACCGACCATCCGCGCGTGGTCGAGCGCATGATCGATCTCAAAGTGGGCAAGGGACCGTACTTTTCGCTGTTCCGCCCCTTCCACCTGACCAGCCTCGAAGTGCCGCTGTCGGCGGCGCATGCGGTGCTGCACCGGCGCGCCGACATGGTGCCGCTCGAGCGTCCGGTGGCCGAGGCGGTCGCCGTGGCCAAGCGCGACCTCGGGGTGGGCGAGACCCTGGGCAAGATCGGCGAGACGCAATATCGCGCCTGGGCCATGACCTGGAACGAGGCGCGGAAAGCCAATGCGATCCCGATCGGCATCGCCGAGCGCGCCAAGGTGGTCAAGGCGGTCAAGGCCGGCGGTTACCTCACCTACGACAATTGCGTGCCCGACGACACGCTCGCCATCACACGGATCCGCCGCCGCCTCGATCAGGCAGACGCCAAATTCCTCGCCGCGGCAGAATAGGCGGCATCGACGGCCGCGGGGGGATTCAGTCCACAATCGCCCTGGCGATATCTCCTGCGCGCCTGGCGATATGCGGTACCGCGACGGTCTCGAAGAACCGGCCGCGGGTCAGCGTGCCGAGGGCGAAGAGGCGTGACGGAGAACCGTTCCGCGTCGGGCAGCGGCCGTCATCATCGACCGCGATGCCGAGGCCCATCGGACATTCCGTGATCAGCCCCGCATCGAGAGCCGCGCCGAGAAGGCCATGCGCGCGCAGTGAAAGGCCGGGGCCGGTCGTGTTGACGACGAGATCGGCCGGAACCGTTCCGGCGGCCAAATCGACATCGATATGGCGAGGCCGCGGCGTGAGGCGGCGGACGCGGCCGGCATGGAGCGACAGCCGCCCGGCCGTCCTGAGCTCCTCGATCCGGCGCCAGGTCGGCGGCGGCGAGCGGTGCCGGTGATGCAGCCAAAGCCGCGCGCCATGCGTGACGAAGCTGCGGCGCTGTTCTGGCGTCCAGCGGGTCCAGATCGCCTCGACATGGGCGCGCAGGCCGTCCACGACTTCATACCAGTCACGCGCGCGGATCGCCCGCTTGGCCATGCCCCAGATCGCCGCGGGCGCCAGGCCGACGGCATGCTCCGCTGTGGGCCAGGGTGTCACCGTGCGGTCGCAAGGCGGCATCAGCGGATGCGCGGCGGCCAAGGTGAATTGCGACGCGGGATTGGCGTCGGCCAGCAGCACGACCGCATCGAGCGCCGTCAGACCGGTGCCGGCGACGACGATCCGGTCGCGGCCTTCCGCCATTGCGGGCGTGAGGCTCCAGGGATTTTCGACGATGCGCGGATCGTCGATCCCGGGCGCCAGGAGCTTGGGCGGCAGATTGCCGAGCGCCAGGACCGCATGCGCGGCGGAGAGCGCCGTTCCGTCCGCCAAGGCGATGACGAGCCCGTCACCGGCCGCGCGGATCGCGGTCGCCGCCGTCCTGAAATGCCGCACATCCTTGCCGGCGACGGCCTTCGCGACCGCCTGCTCGATGAAGTCGCCATAGAGGCGGCGCGGCACGTAGTCGTGACCGGGGCGCGCCCCGAGCCATGGTCCGAACAGCGGATCGCCGTCCTCGGCCAGCATGTCCATCCTGGACGCCGTCACATTGAGGAGGTGCTTGTCGAAGCTCGCCGAATAAGCAAGACCGCGGCGCGGCTCGACCACGTCGATGGCCTCGCGGCCCCGCTGCAAGAGGCGCAGCAGCATCCAGGCGCCGGCGGCGCCCCCGCCGATGACGACGATGCGTCGGTTCATCAGGAGCGCGTGCGATCGAATACGACGCGGCCGCCCACCATCGTCAGGAGGCTCGACAGCTTCTTCAGCTCCTCCGCCTCGACGGTCAGCGGGTCGGCGTCGAAGACGGCGAGATCGGCGAAGAAGCCTGGCGCCAGCGGGCCCTTGTGATGCTCTTCGAAGGTAAGGCGGGCGCCGCTCACCGTCAGCGCATGCAGAGCCTCGCGCCGGGTCAGGCGTTGCGCGGCGCCCAGCACCTTGTCGTCGCAGCGGCGCCGGCGCTCGCACATCGTCCATAATGTGAAACCCGGATTGTAGGGGATGTTGTCGGTGGCGGCGGCGGCATCGATGCCGAGATCGAGCATCGTCCGCATCGGCACGATCCGGTCGCCGTCAGCCTCATCGTACCAATGGCCGCCCTTCCACAGATAGTAGACCGGAATGGTGGTCACCAGCACACCCAGCCGGGCCAGGCGAGCGAGCGTCCCGCGCTCCGTTTTGGCGATGTGCTGGATCACCCAACGTCGCGGGCCGAGAGGCGCGATATCGTTCACCCGCTCGAGTATGGCGACCACATCCTCGAGGCGGTCGGCGACGATGGTGTTGAGCCTCAGGTCATGGAGCAGGGCCAGCCGGCAGAGCTCCTCGAACTCCTTCGGGTCCTGGGCCTGCTCGACGAAGCCCGACCAGCCGGTATTGGGCAGGTCCTTGCGGGCGATCTCGGCCATGCGTTCGTCGCCCCCGAAAGCGACATGGATGCCGGAAAGGCGCAGCCACGGATCGCCGAGGCCGGCGCCGCGCGCATGCGCCAGCCAGTCGCGCATGATCGCCGCCGCCTCGCGCGCATCCTTCCAGGACGGGCTCGCCACCAGCCCCAGGCGCACGGTGAGCTCGTTCTTCTCCCACAGGTCGCGATAGACGCCGATGATCTCGGCGGCAGAGCCATGGCCTTCATAGGCCGACGTCGTGCCGACGCCGTTATAGAGACGCATCGAGGCGAGGGTGCCGGCGCGGCGGTCGGCAGCGGAGAAGCGCGGCACGGCGGGCAGCAGGTCGAACTCGACCATCGGACGCGGATTGCGCTCTATGATGATGCCGGTCGGCTCTCCCCTGGCGTCCTTCACGATCTCGATGCCGCCGATGCTCGGCGTCGACGCCGCGGTGATGCCATTGAGCGCCAATGCGCGCGTGTTGAGACAGGAATGCCCGGGCGGCGAGCCCCAGTTGCCGAAAAGGCCCGGAATATAGACCGGATGGTCGGGAGCGGCGGCGTCGAGATCGAAGCGGTTGGGGGCGCGCTTCTCGGCGAGCTCGGCAATGGCGTCGAAGAAGAAGGGCGGCGTGCCGACCGGCATGGTGACGATCCAGTCGCCCGGCTTCGTCCTTTGGGCTTCCGCCCGGATGCGCGCCTGGATATCGGCGATCGAGCGGCAGCCGGCGAGCGACGGGCGCCGGAGCTTCAGCCCTTCACGCTCCATGTGAGCATGCGCGTCGTTGATGCCGGGCGTCACGGTGGCGCCGGGCAGATCGATCAGCCGCGTGTTCGAGGCGGCGCGCGCCTTGAGATCCGCCGCGGCGCCGACGCCCGCGATGCGGCCGCCGGCGATGGCGACGGCCTCGGCGACGCGATCTTGCGCATCGAGCGTGCGCACGCAGCCGGTGGAGACGATCGCGTCAAGCACTGGGGCGATACCAGGGAAAGAGCCTGCGACACAAAACGACGAAGAGCCGGTCGCCGGCAAAGCCGAGAAAGCCCAGAATCACCAGTCCGGCGAACATTATGTCGACGCGGAACAGCTGGTGGCCCATCGACATCATATAGGCGACGCCGGCGCGGGCGCCCGCCAGTTCGGCGGCGACGAGCACGATGAGCGCTATGGCGATGCCCTGCCTGAGACCTGCGATGATGAAGGGCAGCGCGGCCGGCAGGACGACGAAACACAAGGTCTGCCAGCGATTGGCGCCGAGGCAGGCGGCGGAGCGCAGATAGACTTCGTGCACGTCGCGCACGCCAATGAAGCTGTTGATCCAGATCGGAAAGAAGGCGCCGATGGCCACCAGCGCGATCTTCGCACCCTCGCCGATGCCGAACCATAGAACCGAGACGGGAACCAACGCTATGACCGGCACCGCGCGGAAGCCCTGCAGCAAGGGCTCGACCAGATCGCGGATCAGGGGGGCTCGCGCCGTTGCGACGCCGATGGCGACGCCCAGCACCGCGGCGATGAGGAAGCCCGCGCCGGCGCGTCCCAGGCTCACCAGGATGTTGTGGAGGATTTCGCCCGAACCCAGCATGGGCAGCGCGGCCTCGACGACTTTCGAGGGCGGCGGGAAGAGAACCGGATTGGCGATGAAGCCGAGCCGCGGGAGGATCTCCCACAAGGCCAGGAACAGTAGAACGCCCAGGATGTTGAGGGCCATGCCGCGCCAGCGTCTGAGCCGGACGCCGCGCCGGTGATCGGCCAGGAAGCGGGTTTCAAGCGCCGCGATATCGTTCATACCGTCGCCCATCAGGCGGCCTGCCTGCGCTTCGGATGCCGGTGCAGCGCCGCATTGATGCGCGCATACCAGTGAGCGAAGCTTGCCGAGCCGCGATCGCGCGGATGCGGCATGTCGATGGTCATGATCTCCTGGATGGAACCGGGATGCGCCGACATCACCACGACGTCGTCGGCGAGGAACACGGCCTCGTCGACATTGTGGGTGATGAAGAGGATGCTCAGCCTCAGCTGCTGCCAGAGGCGGAGCAGCTCCTCCTGCAGCGTGGCGCGGGTCAGGGCGTCGACCGCCGCGAAGGGCTCGTCCATGAGGACGACCTCGGGATGGGTGGCGAGAGCGCGGGCGACCGCGACGCGCTGGCGCATGCCGCCCGATAATTCATGCGGATAACGGTCGGCCGCATGGCTCATGCCGACCATGGCGAGAAGATCGTCCGAGCGCTTGCGCCGCTCCGCCGCCTTCATGCCGGCGACGCGCAGGCCGAATTCGACATTCTGGCGCACCGTGAACCAGGCGAAGAGCGCATATTCCTGAAAGACGACGCTGCGGTCGGGACCGGGACCGGAGATCGGCCTGCCGTCCAGATACATGCTGCCGGCGATAGGTTTGAGGAAACCCGCGACGAGTTGCAGCAAGGTGGTCTTGCCGCAGCCCGAAGGGCCGACAAGGCAGGTGAAGCGGCCGCGTTCGAGGCCGAGGCTCACGTCGCGCAATGCCCAGGAGGGTGTGCCGCCGGTCCCGACATAGAGATGCGAAACCTGCTCGATCGCGATCAGCGGCATGGGTCTAAAGGCTCACGCGGTCGGGAGCGGCCTTCTTGAGCGGCTCGGGAACGATGAGGTCCGAAAGCAGGGTCCGCACATCCCCGGCCGGCGCCTGGGCGAGGCCGGAATTGATCGCCCATTCCGCCTGGCTCACCAGATCGGCGAGAAAGGCCTTGTCGAGACGGACCTGGAATTCGAAGACCGATGTCATCCGGCGCACGAAATCGGCCTCGGCGCGCACGCGCGGGGCCACGATTTCGGGCCAGGAGTCGTTCTTCTTCATGTAATCCTCGGCGGCGAGAAGCGCCCGCACGGCGCGCTCGCCGAGCTCCGGTTGACCCGTCAGCGTGCCCTCGTTGACGAGCAGCAACTGATGGCTGACGAAGAACTTCTCGAGCCCGTCCTGGGTCATCTCGAACATCTTGTCGGGGGCCGCGTCGAGGGCGAGCTTCGACGCCTGCGAGGTCCAGGCGAAGCCGTCGACGTCGCCGCGCAAGGTGGCGGCGAGCATGTCGCTCGGATTGAGGTCGACGATCTTGACGTCGCTGTCCTGGAGGCCGCCCATCGCGAGATAGCGCGACAGCATGTATTGGCCGCTGGTGCCGACACGGGTGCCGATGGTCTTGCCCTTCAGCGAGGACGGGTCCTTCTCGGACGCGCCGCTGGCCTTGCTCATCGTCACTTTCATGTCGCGCGAATAGCGGCTGTAGCTGGCCAGGATCCTAGGCTTCAATCCCTGCAGGGCGGCGAAGATCACCGGCGTGTCCGTCGAGGTGGCGAATTGCGCCGATCCGCCGAGCAGAGCCTGCATCGATTCGCGGCCAGTGGGGAAATCGAGAGCGGTGAGCGCGACCCCCTCCTGTTTCCAGCTGTCGATGCCCTCGGCGACGAAGGACAGCGCCCAGGTATAGCCGGTGCTGCCATAAGCGATGGTCGCTTCGATGGGGGCGGCCTGAGCTTCGACGCCCCCGAAGGAGGATATCGTCAGGGTGGCGCCGCCAAGGGCCAGAAGGGCGGAACGTCGGGTCAACGGCATCGTGGTTTCTCCTTGTGTGCGGGCAGTGACGTCATGCTTCCAGCCCCGGCAGTTCAATTGACCGATGTCTCACAGCAAAATGCGGCCTTCGGGCCAAACTAGAAAAGCTCAGCCATTCGTCAAGATTTCTAACGGCCGCCTGGCCTTGTGGCGAGTGGAAATGCAGAACCGGCATGGGGACGTTCGGGACTTCAGGGTTGACAGGAGAACCGTGGGCGCGTTTACTCTTGCATAACATTTGTTCGAGCCAGATTACAAAAGTTCAAAAGGCCGGATAGGATGGGAGGCGCAACCCGAATGACCGCAGACCAGGCGGCCGGGATCATCTTTGCCGGAGTCTTCGCATGAGCGAGGCGGTGCTCGGGCGTGAAGACGGGACGAGATCCTTCCTGCCCAGATGGCGCTGGCTGACGTCCGAGCATCCCTTGCCCTGGCTCCTGCCGGCGGCGGCTCTGATGACCATCTTCGGCATCTATCCGCTGCTCTATGCGCTGTGGCTGTCGCTGCACAAACGCAATCCGGTCACCCGGCTGAACGTCTTCGACCCGGACTACAATTGGGCAAAGGCGTTCGCAGATCAGCGCGTCTGGGACGCCGTCGCGACGACCCTCCTCTATACCGGCATAGCCCTCGTCATCCAGCTGGCGCTCGGCCTGCTGATCGCGCTCCTTCTCGACACCGACCGCAGGGGCTACGGCGTCCTGCGCGCGCTGATGACCCTGCCCCTGGTCGTGCCGCCCGCCGTCACCGGCATGATGTTCCTCCTCATGCTCGACGGGTCCTTCGGCGTGCTGTCGCGCTCGCTCTATGCGGTCGGCCTGTGGTCGCCGCAATATCCTATCCTCGCGACCAGCTCGTCGGCGCTCTCGGGCGTGCTCCTCGCCGACATCTGGCAATGGACCCCGTTCATGGTGCTGATCATGCTGGCGGGCCTGCGATCGCTTCCGAAGGAGCCGTTCGAGGCGGCGGCGATCGACGGCGCCTCGGCGGTCCAGGCCTTCTTCAGGCTGACATTGCCGATGATGTCGAAAGTGATCGCGATCGCCGTCCTCATCCGCGGCATCGATCTCTTCCGCATCTTCGATTATGTGAAAGTGATGACGGATTCGGGCCCGGGCACCGCTACCGAGACGCTCACCTCCTATGCCGGCCGCATCTATTTCAACGGCGATTTTCCCTATGCCTCGACGCTGTCGCTCATCACTCTCGTGCTGGTGATCGCGGCCTCGAGCCTGTTCATGAAGATTTTCCGGGTGAGGCTCTGATGGAACAGTCGCTGCCCAGGCGCATCCTGCGCGACGTCGTCGCCGTCCTCACCGTCGCCCTCTTCATGTTCCCGCTGTTCTGGTGGGCGCTGACCTCGATCAAGCCGATGTCGGCCATCTTCAACAAGGACGCGGTCGTCGTCTTCGACTTCGTCCCCACGCTCATCAACTATGCCGTGGTGCTGCTCGGATGGTCGCGGGCCGAGATCGCCATCGAGAGCGGATCGACCTTCGGGGTCGGCGGCACCAGCTCCTATGATTCGCGCCAGACCATCGCCGATTCGATCATCGTCGCCGTGGGCGCGACGGCACTCACCATCGCCATCGCCGTGCTCGCCGCCTATGCCCTGTCGCGCATGCGGTTCAGAGGCCGCACCGGCTTCCTCAACTGGGTGTTGGGCCAGCGCTTCCTGCCGCCGATCGCCATCATCGTGCCGCTCGTCGGCATGTACAAGGCCGCCGGCATGCGCGACACCGACAATCTGTTCCTCGGCTATATAGGCCTCATCGTCATCCATACGCTGATGAACCTGCCGATCGCGGTGCTCCTGCTCAAGTCCTTCTTCGACGACGTGCCGAAGGACGTCGACGAGGCGGCGATGATCGACGGCGCGACGCGCTGGCAGACTTTCCGCAAGGTGGTGCTGCCGATGGTGAGAGGCGGCGTCGCCGCGGCGGCGGTCCTGTGCTTCATCTTCTCGTGGACCGAGTTCCTGCTGTCGCTCTTCCTCACCACGATCATCCGCACCGTCCCGGTCAAGATCACGACCTTCGTCACTTCGACCGGCTCGGAATGGGGCTTCATCTCGGCGCTGGGGACTGCGGCGATCCTGCCCGGCTTCATCTTCATTCTTCTGGTTCAACGGCATCTGGTCCGCGGGCTCACTCTTGGTTCGCTCAAGGAGTGAGGCGGCGGGCGAGCACTACTCAACCCATGGGAGGACTTAAATGAGCTTCAGAGAACACGACAGGAAGACCTTCATCATCGACACGGCGCGCGACTTCGCGGCGCGGCGCATCTCCAAGCGCGAGTTCCTGCGCAAGACCGGAATGGCCGGCATCGGCCTCTCGGCTTTCGCTTCGGGGCTCCTCGGCTCGACGCGGCCGTTCCGCGGCAATCTCTCCGGCAATGCCGCCCTGGCGCAGACGCCCGAAGACATGACCAAATGGCTCAAGGATGTCGGCGGCCAGTTCAAGGGTTCGAAGGTACGCTACACGTCGGAAGCGACGCCCCCGACAGTCGTCCTCAACCAGATCAAGGACGAGTTCACCGAAGCGACCGGCATCGAGGTCGAGATCGAGATCGTGCCGCTCGAGCAGGTGCTCGCCAAGGCGATGCAGGACGTCCAGGGCCAGCTCGGCACCTATGACGTCTATTATCTCGACCAGTCATGGACCGCGACCTTCTCGCAGGACACCGTCGACCCCGTGCAGTACTACAAGGACAAGCCCGATCTCGCGATGCCGGGCTTCGACTTCGACGACTTCTCGAAGCCGCTGGTCGAGGGCCTCGCCGTCTATGACGGCAAATGGGTGGGCATTCCCTTCGACATCCCGATCTTCATCACCATGTACCGCAAGGACATACTGGAGAAGCACGGGATCAAGCCGCCGACCAATTTCGACGAGTTCACCGCCGGCGTGAAGGCGATCACGGAGGCCGAGAAGGCCAACGGCATCTTCGGCACCGGCCTGCAGGCGAAGTCCGGCCACTATTCGCTCGAATGCGACTGGACGGCCGCCGTGTGGGGCCATGGCGGCTCGATCTTCGGCAAGGACAAGAAGTTCAAGGGCAATGACGAGCAGGCCATCAACGGTCTCCAGTGGTATCAGGAGATGCTGAAGAACGCCCCGCCGCAGTCGACGGCGTCGACCTGGGACGGCCAGTTCCAGATGATGCACGCCGGCCAGGTGGCTCTCGTCAACAGCTGGGACGAGTTCTTCCCGGGGCTCGATGCCGACGATTCGAAGGTGAAAGGCCTGTGGGAGCCGATGCATCCGATCTCCTCGACGTCGGGCCTGCGCCCCGTCGCCGAAGCGGGCTTCGGCGAGATTCCGAATGTCGGCCACCAGGGCGGCTCGATCCTGGGCCTGTCGAAATACTCGAAGAACCTCGACGCCGCATGGATATTCATGCAATGGGCCTGCTCCAAGGAGATCATGACCCGCTGCACCCTGCTGGGCGGTTTCGCGCCGATGCGGCTGTCCTCCTTCGAAGATCCGCGCGTCAAGGCCAAGGCGGTGGTCGGCCCCGGCACCACGCGCCATCTCGCCGTGGTGAAATGGACGATCGACAATGTCATGGCGTCAGAGCCCGACATGCCGCTGTGGGCCGGCTTCTCCAACAACGAGATACCGGTCGAGCTCGGCAAGCTCCTCACCAACCAGGACTATGGCGGCGACGCCAAGAAGTGCATGGATAACGTCGCCAGCCTGATCGACAAGGCCGTCGAGGACGCCGGGCTCCTCTGATAACTCCCTGAACTGGCGGAGACGGACTTCATCCCGTCTCCGCCGCTCTTTTTCGTTTCGATGAATGCATGAGCCGCGATCTCGTCATTGGCCTCGATTCCTCCACGACGGCGACCAAGGCCATTGCCTGGGACCGCGACGGCCGCGCCTTGGCCGAGGGCCGCGCCGCGATCGCGCTCTCCAATCCGCAAGCCGGATGGTTCGAGCAGGAGGCGGAGGATTGGTGGACGGCGGCGCAGACGGCGATACGGAGCCTCCTCGGCAAGGTGAGCCACGAGCGCATCGCGGCCATCGCCATCTCCAACCAGCGCGAAAGCTTCGCCCAGTTCGACAAGGACGGCAGAGCGCTCAGGCCCGGCACGCTGTGGCTCGACGAGCGCGGACGCTCCGAGATCGACCGCCTGGTCAAGGCGGTCGGACGCGAAGAGATCCATCGCATTTCCGGCAAGCCCGTCGATCTGACGCCCTGTCTCTATCGCTGCGCCTGGTTCCAGGCGCATATGCCCGAGATCTGGCGCAAGACCGCCATGACCGCGGAAGTCCACGGCGTCCTGGTGCACAGGCTCACCGGCGAATGGGTCACATCGACGGCTTCGGCCGATCCCATGGGGCTCATCGACATGCGGACCCAGGACTGGTCCGACACGCTGCTCGAGGCGGTGGGCCTGACGCGGTCGCAGTTGCCGAAGCTCGCCATGCCCGGCGAGGAGATCGGCCGCTTGACCAGGGACGCGGCTCAGACAACCGGACTTCCGCCGGACACGATCGTGATCGCGGGCGGCGGCGACGGCCAATGTGCCGGCACCGGCGCCGATATCTTCGAGACCGGGCGCGCCTATCTCAATCTCGGCACCGCCGTGGTGTCGGGCAGCTTCGGCGAGGCTTACGCGCATGATCCCGCTTTCCGCACCATGAAGGCGGTGGCGGAGGGCGGCTATATCTATGAATCCTGCCAGCGTACCGGCACTTTCCTCGTCAACTGGCTGGTCGAGCAGCTGTTCAACGTGGAAGCGGCCGGGAATCCGCATATCTTCAAAACGCTCGAAGCGGAAGCGGCGCAGTCGCCGATCGGGGCCAACGGCCTGGCGCTGGTGCCTTACTGGTCGGGCTGCATGACGCCCTATTGGGATCCGAATGCGCGCGGCATCGTCGCCGGGCTCACAGCCTCGCACCGGCGCGGCGACGTCTATCGCGCTCTCCTCGAAGGCGTGGCGCTCGAACAGGCGATGGTGAGCGGCAGGATCGCCGGGGTCACCCGGCCGATCGACCATTTCATCGCCATCGGCGGCGGGGCGGCGTCCGACCTCTGGTGCCAGATCATCGCCGATGCGACGGGCCGCAAGGTCCTGCGCTCGACCACGGTCGAGGCTTCGTCGCTCGGCGCCGCGATCGCGGCAGCGGCAGGAGCGGGCTGGTATGCTTCCGTGACCGCGGCGGCGCACGCCATGGCGGGCGACGTCACCCGGACCTTCGCACCCGTCGAACCGGCGCAAGCGCGCTATGCCGAGCTCTCCGCCATCTATGCCGATCTCTGGCCGTCACTTTCGAAATGGAATGCCCGCATGGCCGCCTTCGCCCAAGGAGCTTCTCGATGATCAAGGCCATGCGCGACTGGAATGCGTTGATCGACGACGTCGTCGCCGGGAACTGGGCCGATCCCGAGACGGGGAAGCCCGCACAGGTGCCGTTCAAGACCATCCTGCTCGCCGAGACGCTCGATGGCGGCGCCGCCGACGTCGCGGCGCCCCTGAAGCTCGGCAAGCGGCTGGCGGTGGTCTGCGACGCGAACACGGTCGAGGCGATGGGCCGGCGCGTCGCCAAGGAGTTGAAGGGACTCGGCACGGTCGAGGAGATCGTCATGCCGGGCAACATGGAGTGCGACGAGCCGACCATCGCGCTGGTGCAGGAAAAGACGCGCCATGCCGATGCTCTGGTCGCGGTCGGATCGGGAGCGCTCAGCGACACGTGCAAATATGCCACCTTCAAGGACGGCCGGCCCTATGCGACCTTCGGCACGGCCGCGTCGATGAACGGCTATGCCGCCTCGACGGCCTCGGTGACGCTGGCGAACGGCTACAAGACGTCGCTGCCGGCGCATGCGCCCAAGGGCATCTTCCTCGATCTCGAGGTCTCGGCCGCGGCGCCGGCCTGGCTGTCGGCGGCAGGCCTCGGCGACTGCCTGTGCCGCTCGACCGCGCAGATCGACTGGTGGGCCTCGCACCGGCTGTTCGACACGTTCTATTCCTCGGTCCCCTATGTGCTGCAGAAGGACGACGAGGCGCCGATGCTGGAAGCGGCGGCGGGCCTCGCGCAACATGATGTCGCCGCCAACGGCTATCTGCACAGGGTGCTGACGCTGTGCGGCCTCGGCGTGTGCTTCACCGGGGTCTCGCATCACGGCTCGATGGGCGAGCACCAGGTCTCGCACTGGATCGACATGTTCGCCGGTCCCGCCCATCCCGGCACGACGCATGGCCAGCAAGTGGGGGTGGCGTCGCTCGCCATTGCGCGGCTGCAGGCCGAGATGCTGAGCCTGGAAAAGGCGCCCAGGATCAAGCCGACCCATATCGTCGAAGCGGAATTCGTCGACCGCTATGGGCGCGAAATCGGCATGATGTGCTACGCGGAAGCGAAAAAGAAAGCCTTCGACCAGAAAGGGGCCGACGCGTTCAACGCCAGGCTCGCCGGCCTGTGGCCGCAGCTGCGCGAGGAGCTCAAGCCCTTCGCCATGGATCCCAAGGAGATGGAAAAGGCGCTCAAGGCCGCCGGCGGCCCGACCACGGCGAACGAAATGGGGCTGCCGCGCAAGATCTGGCGCGATGCCATGAAATACGCCCGCGACGTCCGCAACCGCTGGTCCTTCCTCGATCTCGCGGATGATGCGGGCCTCCTCGACGATTTCCTTTCACGTGACGCGCAATAGGGACGGGATGGTCTGATGGCATCGGTTGCAGCCAAGAAAGTCTTCAAGAACTATGGCGACGTGGCGGTCGTCCATGGCATCGATCTCGACATCGAGGACGGTTCCTTCGTCGTGCTGCTCGGACCTTCCGGTTGCGGCAAATCGACATTGCTGCGGATGATCGCCGGACTCGAGACGGTGACCAAGGGCGATATCGAGATCGGCGGAAAGCGCGTCAACGAGGTCCATCCGAAGGACCGCAATATCGCGATGGTCTTCCAGAACTATGCGCTCTATGCCCACATGAACGTCGCCGACAATATGAGCTTCTCGCTCAAGCTCGCCAAACGGCCGCGAGCGGAGATCGACGAAAAGGTCAAATGGGCCGCCAGGATCCTCAATCTCGAACCCTATCTCAAGCGCTACCCGCGCGAGCTGTCCGGCGGCCAGCGCCAGCGCGTCGCCATGGGCCGCGCCATCGTGCGCGACCCGGCGGTGTTCCTGTTCGACGAGCCGCTCTCCAATCTCGACGCCAAGCTGCGAGTCCAGATGCGCACCGAGATCAAGGAGCTGCACGAGCGGCTCAGGACGACCACGGTCTATGTGACGCACGACCAGATCGAGGCCATGACCATGGCCGACAAGATCGTCATCCTGCGTGACGGCCGGATCGAGCAGATCGGATCGCCGCTCGAGGTCTACGACCGTCCGGCCAATCTCTTCGTCGCGGCCTTCATCGGCTCGCCGGCGATGAACCTTCTCAAAGGCGAGACCGTCGCGGCGGAGGGCGGCACGGCGGTCAGATCAGGCGACGTGCTCCTGCCTTTGCCCAAGAGCGCCAAGGCGCAAGCCGGCCGGAGCGTCATCTATGGGGTGCGGCCCGAGCATCTCGACCCCGTGATGCAAGGCGGGGGACTTCCCGCGACCGTCAGCGTCACCGAGCCCACAGGCCCCGAGATTCACGTCTATGCCGAACTCGCGGGCGAGGAGGTCTGCGCCATCACCGACGAGCGGCTCGACTGGAAGCGCGGCGGGACGATCGGCCTCAAGCCCAGGCTGGATCGGGTCCATCTCTTCGACGCGCAGAGCGGACAGGCGATCCTGTAGGAGGGCAGCTCGATGAAAGGCCCGACCATATCCATCCCTCGTCCCGGCGGAAGCCGGCGTCGCCGGGGTGACGGAAAAGGGGCGCCACCGGCGGCTCACGCCATGCGAATTGCGGGTGAACCATGGCAGTGATCACCATTCTCGGCGCCGGCGTGATGGGATCGGCCATGGTCCTGCCCGCCCGCGACAACGGGCATGAGGTGAGGCTGGTCGGCACCCATCTCGATCAGGCCATCATCGACAGCGTCGCGAAGACCGGCCGCCATCCGCGCCTCGACGTGAAACTGCCGGAAGGCGTGAAGGCCTTTCCCCACGGCGTATTCGCCGAGGCCCTCGGCGAGGACACCGATCTCGTCCTTCTCGGCGTGAGCTCGGCGGGCGTCGGCTGGGCCATCGATCGCCTGTGCGAGGCGGTGAAGAAGCCCATGCCGGTGCTGATGATCACCAAGGGGCTGATGCCGACGGAAGATGCGATCCTGCCGCTGCCCGATTTCGTGCAGGATGAAGCGAAGCGGCGCAAGGGACTGACCCTCGATCTTGCGGCGGTCGGCGGACCCTGCATCGCGGGCGAGCTCGCGGTCCGCCGCCAGACGGGCGTGGTCGTCACGTCGCGCAGCCCCGGGCTCGCGCACAAGCTCTGCGACATGCTCGCGACGGCCTATTACCACCCGCGCGTCTCCGACGACCTGGACGGCGTCGAGCTCTGCGCCGCCTTCAAGAACTTCTTCGCCATTTCGGTCGGCTGGGCCCAGGGCCAGCTCGAGACGGCGCCCCGGACAGAGAACGGCGCCTTCAACTTCAATGCCGCCTCGGTGATCTTCGACCAGGCGATCGCCGAGATGATGGTGCTCGCGAGATTCCTCGGCGGCAAGGAGCGCAGCGTGTGGGGCATGCCGGGCGCCGGCGACCTCTACGTGACCTGCCAGGCCGGGCGCAACTCCAGGCTCGGGCGGCAACTGGGCCTCGGGCTTTCCTACGCCGAGGTCAAGGCGGGACCGATGAAGGACGATACGATCGAGGGCGCCGAGCTCGGCATAGCCTTGGCGCCCACGCTCGAGCGCCTGCTCAAATCAGGCCGGCTCGATGGCCGATACCTGCCGGTCACGCAAGCGCTGCTCAGGGCGCTCACCGGCAACGAGAGGCTCGTGATGCCCTGGGACAGGCTGCATCGCTATTCGTGATTGAATGACGGAGTGTGTCATGACCGAGAAGAAATCCATCGCCATCGGCGCCGATCATCTGGGCCTCGAATTGAAGAACACGCTGGTCGAGCATCTCAGGGAGCGCGGCTATGAAGTGAAGGACATGGGCGTGGCCGACAGCAGTCCGGTCGACTATCCCGATATCGCAGTGAAGGTCGCCGAGGCCGTCGGGCGCGGCGACTATCCGCGCGGCATACTGGTCTGCGGCACCGGTGCGGGCATGGCGATCACCGCCAACAAAGTGCCGGGCGTGCGCGCCGTGCCGGTGATGGATCCCTATACGGCGGAGCGCGCCATGGCGTCGAACAATGCGCAGATCATCACCTTCGGCCAGCTCATCGTCGGGCCGGCCGTCGCCAAGGCGCTGACCGACATCTGGCTCAACGCCGAGTTCCAGGGCGGCCGTTCGGCGCCGAAGGTCGCCAAGATGGACGCGCTCGACGAAAAATATCGCAAGCCCGCGAAATGAACGACGAGTCCATGCTGGTCCTGTCCGTCGATCGCGACGAGCAGCTCGCGACGCGCGCCGCATGGCTCTATTTCGTCGCCGGCCTGACCCAGGCGCAGATCGGCAAGAAGCTCGGCATCAACCGCATCCGCGTCAACCGCCTGCTGGCGCAGGCCCGCGACCAGGGCATGGTGCAGATCAGGATCACCGGCCGGCTCGCCGACTGCATAGAGCTCGAGAACCGCATCAAGGAGATGTTCGGCCTCGAGCAGGCCATCATCGTGCCGACGCCGCCCGACGAGGCGCTGGTGCGCCAGGTGATCGGAGCGGCGGCCGGCAGCGCGCTGGCCGAACGGCTCAAGGACGGCATGTCGGTCGGTGTCGGCTGGGGCCGCACCCTGCGCCTGAGCCTGCGGTCGGTGCCGCGCCGGCCGCTGCGCCGCGTCTCGGTGGTCTCGCTGATGGGCGGCCTCACGCGCGGGGCCGCCGTCAACCCGCACGAGACGGCATCCCATCTCGCCGATCTCATCGACGCGCAATGCTACTATATCGCCGCGCCCGCTCTTGCCGATTCCGAAGCGACGCGTGATCTTCTCGCCCAGCAGCCCATGATCAAGGATGTTTTCGGACGCCTGCGCAAGGTCGATCTCGTGCTCGTCTCGGCGGGCGGCCTCGCTTCCGGGAGCACCATCCACCAGGTCGACCTCATCAGCGAGACCGAAGGCAGGTCGCTCAGGGAGGCCGGGGCGGTGGGCGACCTCTGCGCCCATTGGCTCGACATCGACGGCAGGCTCGTCGATCATCCGCTCAACAAGCGGGCCGTGGCGCTGTCGCCCCTCGATCTCAAATCAGTGCCCTGCGTCATCGTGGCTTCGGGCGGCGCCGACAAGATCGAGATCCTGCACGGCGCCCTCAAGGGACAAATGGTCGACATATTGATCACCGACGAGGCGACGGCCTCAGGGGTGCTGGCGATCGCCGAGCGGAGAGGCGGATGAGCGAAGCTGCCCTCGGGATCGACATCGGCACGTCGGGCGTGCGCGCCGTCCTCGTCGGCAGGGACGGCCATATCCTCGCCATGCGCCAGACGGCGATGCTGCTGCCGCAGCAGAGCTTCGGCCGGCTGTGGCAGGACCCGCATGTCTGGGCGGCGGCGGTCGATGAGGTGCTGCTCGGGCTCAGATCCGGTTTCGAGGACCACCGGGTGCTGGCGCTCGCCATTGACGGGACGTCGGGAACGATCCTGCCCGTCGATGACAGGGGCGCCCCGATCGAGCTCGCTTCCATGTACAATGATGTGGCCGATGCGAGCTTCCTGGCGGCGGTGATGAAAGCGGCGCCCTCGGAGACGGCGGCGCGCGGCTCGTCATCGCCTCTGGCCCGGGCGCTCGAGATGCAGGACAAGGCCGGCATATGCCGCATCCTGCACCAGGCAGACTGGATCGCGGGCCGCTTCTCCGGCCGGTTCGACGTGAGCGACGAAAACAATGCGCTGAAGACCGGCTATGATCCCATGAAGCGCCAGTGGCCGCGATGGATCGAGGACACCGGCCTGAGGCCCGGGCTCTTGCCGCGGGTGGCGGCGGCCGGCGAGCGCACGGGCATGATCCTGCCGGCTGTCGCCGACCGCTACGGCCTGGCGCGCGATGCCGTCATCGTCGCCGGAACGACCGACGGCTGCGCCGCGTTCCTGGCCAGCGGCGCCGGCGCCCCCGGCGATGGCGTCACCTCCCTCGGCACGACCTTGACGCTGAAGCTTCTTTCCGACCAGCCGGTCTTCGCGCCGGATTACGGCATCTACAGCCATCGCATCGGCGATCAATGGCTGGCCGGCGGAGCCTCCAACACCGGCGGCGCGGCGCTCGCCCTCCATTTCGACCGCGAGGCCATCCTGCGCCTGACGCCTCTGATCGATCCCGATCATCCGACCGGCCTCGACTATTACCCGCTGCCCAAGCCAGGCGAACGATTCCCCATCAACGATCCGACGATGCTCTCGCGCGTGGCGCCCAAGCCCGACGACGAGAGGGTGTTCTTCCAGGGCCTGCTCGAAGGCATCGCCGGCGTCGAGGCCCTGGGCTATCGCCGGCTCGCCGAGCTCGGCGCAAGCCCGCTGAAGGCGCTGCGCACGGTCGGCGGCGGTGCGGCCAATGAAGGCTGGACGCGCATCCGCGAAAGACAGCTGAAGGTCGGAAGCGTAACGCCGCTCAGCGAGCATGCGGCGGTCGGCGTGGCGCGGCTCGCCTGGCGAGGGATCGGTCATGATCCCTATTGAGGGTCTCGCCGAGATCGCCCCCGGCTATGACGGCATGCTGATCGACCAGTTCGGCGTGCTGCATGACGGTGCGAAGCTCTATCCGGGCAGCCTCGGCGTGCTCGCCGGACTGCGCAGGCTCGGCATCCCCATCGCGGTGATGACCAATTCGGGCAGACGCGCGGCGCCCAATGTGGCGCGCCTCACGCAAATGGGGATCCCCCGCGATCACTTCGTCGACGTGGTCAGCTCGGGCGAGGTCGCCTATGATCTCCTGCGCGGCACGGCGGCCAGGCGCGCCTTCATCATCGGGAGGACGGGCGACGACTACGGCTTCGACTACTTCGAGCTCGTTGCCCGGCCCGAGGATGCCGATGTCATCCTCATTCTGGGGACGAACGTGCCCGAGACCTCGCTCGAGGATTACGGCCGCCTCCTGAACGGCATCACCGCGCCTGCCATCTGCTGCAATCCAGACAAGCTGATGCTCACCGCGTCGGGCTTGCAGCCGGCGCCGGGCGCCATCGCCGCGCTCTATGAGGCGCAGGGCGGCAAGGTGCGGTGGATCGGCAAGCCCTATCGCGAGATCTACGACTACGCGCTGAACGCCATCGGCCGTCCCAAGCGGACCCTGTGCATCGGCGACAGCGCCGAGCATGATGTGGCCGGCGGGCGCGGCGCCGGCCTCGCGACGCTCCTCGTCAGGACCGGCGTATCGGAAGGCCAAGGCGCATTCGAGCCCGAGCCCGACTATCTGATGGAGCGCTTCACCTGGCGATGAGCCATTCGTGCTCCTTCGCGTTGTGGAACTTCCATGTGCGCTTCGGCCCCGCCATCACGTTGAGATAGTAGAGATCGTAGCCGTGGGTGGCGGCGCAAGGATGATAGCCCCTGGGCACCAGGGTCAGATCGCCGTCCTCCACCGCCATGGCTTCGTCGAGCGAGCGGTCGTCGGTATAGACGCGCTGGAAGCCGAAGCCCTGGGGCGGGTTGAAGCGATGGTAATAGGTCTCCTCGAGCAGCGATTCGTGCGGCAGGTCGTCCTGGTCGTGCTTGTGGGGCGGGTAGGAGGAGGTGTGACCGCCGGGCGTGATCACCTCCACCACCAGGAGGCTCTCGGCGGGTTCCGTCTCGGGCAGGATGTTGGTGACATAGCGCGTATTGGTGCCCTTGCCGCGGGTCTCCCGGCCCAGTTCGTCCGGAGGGATGACGCGCATGGGCACCTTGCCCGAGCCGGGCGCCGAGCAGACGGCGAGTTCGAGCGCCGTTTCGGCGGTGACGCTCCAGGCCAGGCCCGCAGGCACATAGACCGACCAGGGCTTGCCCTCGAAAGGCGACAGGCGCTCGCCGACGACGCCGAGATCCTGGGCGCCGGCGGTGACACGGCCCTTGCCCGAAACGAAGACGAGGCAGGTCTCGCGATCCTTGCTCCGTCCCTCGGCGGTCCGTCCTCCGCCGAGCTTCCACAGATCGAAGCCGACATAGGTCCAGCCCGCGGTCTCGGGCGTCACATGGAGAACGCGGCCGTCACCGGCCTCCGGCTTGACGAGCAGCCTCGACATCAGAGAAGCCCTCCCGACTCGAGGAGCCGGACGAGATTGTCATGGCCCATCCTGGCATATCTGGCGGGCTCGGCGTTCTTCGGATCCTGCTCGGCCTCCACCACCATCCAGCCGGAATAACCCGGAAGCTCCTTGAACACCGACACATAATCCACCATGCCGTCGCCCGGAACCGTATAGACGCCGGCGAGAACGCTATCCAGGAAGGACCAGTCCTTCGCGTCCGCCTCCTTGCGGACGGCGGCGCGCACATCCTTGCAATGCACGTGGCTGATGCGATGGCGGTAGTTGCGGGCGAGCGCCGCGGGATCGGCGCCGCCCCAGGTGGCATGCCCGGTGTCGAGCAAAAGATGCACGGCCTCGCCCGTTTGCCGCATCAGCCGGTCGATCTCCTCGGGCGTCTGGACGACGGTGCCCATATGATGATGATAGACAAGCTGGAAGCCCTCCTTGCGCAAAAGCTCGGCGAGTATCGTCAAGCGTCCGGTGAAGCGCTTCCATTCCGCTTCCGTCATCCTGGGCCGTGCCGAGAGCGGCTTCGACCTGTCGCCATGGACAGTGCGGGTGCATTCGGCCACGATGAAGACGGGCGTGCCCATATCCTTCAGAAGCTTTCGGTGATGGGCGGCTTCGGCGAATTCGGTTTCGGCATCGCGCTCGATCAGGAAGACCGAATGCCAGCCGCCGATCAGCGCATGGCCATGTCTCTCGAGGATCGGGCGCAATTTCGCCGCCTCGCGCGGGAATTTGTTGCCGAGCTCCATGCCGACGAAGCCTGCGGCCCGGGCCTCGCTCAGGCATTGCTCGAGCGGGATCCAGCCGCCGATCTCCTGCATGTCGTCGTTCGACCAGCCGATCGGGTTGGCGCCGATGCGGATTGCCATATTCGATACCTCCTGCTCAATCCCCGATGCGCTGCTGCTTGAGCGCCGTCTCGTATTTCCTGCGCGCCGCGTCCACTTCCCTGCGCGCCGAGACCTCCGGCACCGCGACGTCCCACCAATGGCCGCCGGCCTCGGTCGAGATCCAGGGATCGGTGTCGATGACGATGACGGTCGAGCGGTCGCCGGCCTTGGCCTTTCCGAGCTCGGTCTCGAGGTCGGCCAGCGAGGCGGCCTTGCGGCCGATGGCGCCGAGGCTCGCGGCATGGGCGGCGAAATCGATCTCGGGCAGGCTCTCATGCACGGTGTCGGCGAAGAGGTTGTTGAAGCGCGCCCCGCCGGTCGCCTTCTGCAGCCGCGTGATGCAGCCGAAGCCGCGATTGTCGAGGAGGACGACGATGAGCTTGACGCCCATCATCACCGATGTCGCGAGCTCCGAATTGAGCATGAGATAGGAGCCGTCGCCCACCATCACCACGACCTCGCGCCCGGGCTGGGCCAGCTTCATGCCGATGCCGCCGGCGATCTCATAGCCCATGCAGGAGAAGCCATATTCGAGATGGTAGGAGGACGGCGCGCCCGCCTGCCAGAGCTTGTGCAATTCACCGGGCAGCCCGCCCGCCGCGCAGAGCACCGAGACGTCGCGGCCGAGGGCGCGCTGCACCGCGCCGATCACCTGCGCATCGGAGGGCAGCGCGTTGGACGCCGCGGTCACGGCATCGGCCTCCTTCATCCAGGCCGCGAAGCCGTCCCCGGCCGATCTCGTCCAGGTCGCCGGCGCCCGGTAGCCGCCGAGATTGGCGGAAAGCTCCTCCAGACCGACGCGGGCATCGGCGATCAGCGGCAAAGCCCGATGCTTGGTTGCGTCGAAGACCTGGGTGTTGAGGCCGATGATCGCCTTCTGCGGATTCTTGAACAGCGCCCAGGAGCCGGTGGTGAAGTCCTGCAGGCGCGTGCCGACCGCCAGCACGACGTCGGCCTCTTCCGCCAGACGGTTGGCGGCCGACGTGCCGGTGACGCCGATGGCACCCATATTGAGCTCGTGCGGGAAGGGCAGGGAGGATTTACCGGCCTGGGTCTCGGCAACCGGAATGCCGTGCCGCTCGGCAAATCCCGAGAGCGTCGATGAGGCTTCCGAATAGAGGACGCCGCCGCCCGCGATGATCATCGGCTTTCGGGCGTCGCGCAGCACGCCGACGGCCCGTGCCAGCTCGTTCTCGTCGGGGCGGAGGCGCCGCGGAGACCAGACCTTCTCGGCGAAGAAGCTCGCCGGATAGTCATAGGCCTCGGCCTGCACGTCCTGGCACAGCGCCAGCGTGACGGGACCGCATTCGGCCGGATCGGTCAGGACCTCCATGGCGCGATGAAGCGCCGGAACGAGCTGCTCCGGCCGCGCGATGCGGTCGAAATAGCGCGATACCGGGCGGAAGCAGTCATTGGCGGAGGCGGTGCCGTCGCCGAAATTCTCGATCTGCTGCAGCACCGGATCGGGCTTGCGGCCGGCGAAGACGTCGCCCGGCAGGAACAGCACCGGCAGCCGGTCGACATGGGCGACGGCGGCCGCCGTCACCATGTTGAGTGCCCCCGGGCCGATCGAGGTGGTGCAGGCCATCATGCGCCGCCGCCGCGTCGCCTTGGCATAGGCGATGGCGGCATGCGCCATGGCCTGCTCATTATGGGCGCGATAGGTCGGCAATTCGTCCTTGACGCCATAAAGCGCCTCGCCCATGCCGGCGACATTGCCATGACCGAAAATCGCCCACATGCCGGCGAAAAGCGGCTGCTTGCCGCCGTCGATCACCGTCATCTGGCGCGTGAGGAAACGCGCCAAAGCCTGGCTCATGGTGAGGCGGATCGTCTGGCTCATGAATGCGTCCTCTTCCACAACTGGACGAGCTTGCCGAAACGCTCGGCCATGGCGGCAACAGCATCGTCGTCGTTCATCCGGCGGCCGAGCCAGTCCTTCGCCACATCATTGAAGATCGTGCGGCCGATGGCAAATCCCTTCACATAAGATTGGCCTTCCGTCACGGCGAAAGCCCTGGCGAGCTCGGCTTCCGGCGCGTCGAGCCCCAGAAGCACCACGCCGCGGCAATAGGGATCGTTGCCTTTGATGACGGAGCCGATGGCCGTCCAGGCTTCCGCGGCCGGCTGCGGCTCGAGCTTCCACCAGTCGGGCCTGATGCCGAGCGCATAGAGGTCGGCGAGCGCCCGCGCGACGGTGTCGTCGCGCAAGGGCCCGTGCTTGCCGGCAATGATCTCGATGAGCAATTCGCGGCCGATGGCTCGCGCCGCCTCGAAGAGCGTGCGCAGCTTGCGTGCCTGCTCCTCCTTGAGCGCAGCCTCGTCGTCGGGATGATAGAAGGCGAGGCACTTCACCGTGTGGTCGACCGGCCATTCGACGAGACGCGATCCGACATCCTGGGTGAATTCGAAGCGAAGAGGCCGCGATCCCGAGACCTCCAGCGGCCGGGCGATCCAGAAGCCGTGCGTGGCCGCGTCGAACATGGCCTCGCGACCGTAGGTATCGTCGAGCAGCATGCCGAAGCCCGGACCGTCTCCTGCCACATCGGCCGTCGCCTTGACGGCGAGGCGCTTGAAATCGGCGATGCGCCGGCGCGGCGCATCGAGCCTGTCCGCCAGCTCCTCGAATTGCTTGCGGTGATCGATCGCGAGAGCAAAAAGGCTCTCGGGCTGCGGGCGGCGCGTCGTCGCCCAATGGACGTGATTGATCGCCTCGTCGCGCCGCAAGGCCCGATGCCTGCTGCCATGCCTCAGGAAATACCGAAGCTCGTCCCAGGTCGGAATCTCCGGCGCGCACAGGAGACGCGATACCGCGAAGGCGCCGCAGGCATTGGCCCAGGTCGCCGCGGTGGCATAGTCCTCGCCCGTGAGCCAGCCGCGCAGAAAGCCCGACATGAAGCTGTCGCCGGCGCCCAGGACGTTGTAGACCTCGACCGGGAAGCCCTGGCCGACGATGCCGTCTTCGATGTGCTGGGGAATGGCGTCGGGGAAGACGATGCAGCCCATGGGGCCGCGTTTCAGTACGATGGTCGCCTTCGACAGAGCGCGTATCCTGCGCAACGCCGCCAGCGTGTCCTCCTCACCGCCGGCAATATGCACCTCCTCCTCGGTTCCGACGATCAGGTCGCAATCGGGAAGTATGGCCTGAAGGCTTTCCGAGACCTTGTCGGACCGGATGTAGCGTTCTTCGCCCGCCGCATGGCCGGCGAGGCCCCAGAGATTGGGCCGGTAGTCTATGTCGAAGACCACCTTGCCGCCGTTCGCCCTGGCGATCCCGACGGCCTTGCGCTGAGCGGCATGGTTGGCGGGTCTCGCGAAATGCGTGCCGGTGACGAGCACGGAACGGCTCGAGCGGATGAAAGCCGGGTCGATGTCGTCTTCCGAAAGCGCGCTGTCGGCGCAATTCTCACGATAGAAGATGAGCGGAAAGGTCCTGTCGTTCTCGACCGAAAGAAGGACGAGCGACGTCAGCCGCTCCTTGTCGGTGACGATTCCGTCCAGCGCCACGCCCTCGCGCGCCAGCTGCTCCTTGATGAAGCGGCCCATCTGCTCATCGCCGACACGGGTGATGAGGCCCGGCTTGAGGCCGAGCCGCGCCGTGCCGATGGCGATGTTGGAGGGACAGCCGCCCACCGATTTGGCGAAGGAGGCGATATCCTCGAGCCGCGAGCCGATCTGCTGGCCGTAGAGATCGACAGAAGACCGGCCGATCGCGATGACGTCAAGTTGCGCCATGGGCCTCCATGAAGCTTGGGCTTGTCTGTATGCTCGATCTATATGAAATAGTAATTCTATTATGGCGTCAATCAGAACATTTGTTCCGTTTGAGGGCCGGAGCGATGGTTCAAGCGGTCAGTCGCCTCTTTTCTCGGCCACCGCGACGGTGAGCGTCATGGCGAGCGCCAGCGTGGCGGCGAGCGAGCGGAAACCCTCGAAATTCGCTTCCGCCACCTCGAACCAGATCTCGGCGTCGCGCGCGAGCGGGGAGAAGGCGCTGTCGGTGATCGCGATCACCGGCACATTTGCGCGAACGGCTTGCGCAACCAGCGAGACGGTCTCGCTGGCATAGGGCGTGAAGCTCACGGCCAGCACCGCATCCCTGGGCGTCGCGAAAGCGATGTCGTTCGATGCAAGCCCGCCGAGGCCGTCGACCAATGCATGGCGGATGCCGAGCTTGCCGAAGGCATAGGCCATGTAGGAGGAGACGGGAAAGGATCGCCGCAAGCCGATGATATGGATGGTCTGGGCGGCGGCGAGCCGCCCGACGGCTTTGTCGAGCGCCCTGGAATCGATCCTGCCGCCAAGATCCGAGATCGATTTCTGCGCCGCCTCGCAGAATCCCTCGAAGAGGATACGGGCCTTCGAGGCCGTTTGCGCATGCTCGCGCAAGTGCGCGATGCGCTCCTCGTAGTTCGGCACCCGGTCGCGCAAGCGGGCGCGGAAGATCTCCTGCAGCTCGGAAAAGCCCTGATAACCCATGGCCTGGGAAAAGCGGATGAGGGAGGAGGGCTGCACCTGCGCCTGCTCGGCGACCGAGGCGACGGTGCCGAAGGCGATGTCGTCGGGATTGTCGAGGGCGAAGGCGGCGATCTGGCTCAGGCGCTTGGGCAAGGACTTGCCGCGCTCGATGATCAGCGTTTTGAGACTTGTGAAATCCCGGGGAGCGATATCGGTCGTCGCCATGACCCATGACAACAGAAGGGCTTGACGCCGTCAAGCAAAAATGGAATAAATGTTCCAATAACAAAAATAATTGCCAGAATATTCTATTTTGGCCCGGCGGGCGGGCGCTGACGGGAGGAACGGAGAAGGTGAGCACCACCGGCACCCCACTGCTCGAGGCGAAGGGCATCACGAAGTATTTCGGCGCGATCACGGCCCTGCGCAACGTGAATTTCCATGTGAATGCCGGCGAAGCCCTGGGAGTGGTCGGCGACAATGGCGCCGGGAAATCCACCTTGATGAAGATCCTGTCCGGCCTCTACCAGCCGAGCGAGGGACATCTCGCCTTCGAGGGCCGGCCGGTCCATTTCTCGAGCCCGCGCGCCGCCCGCAATATCGGCATCGAAATGGTCTACCAGGACTTCGCGCTCGCCGGGAACCTGCCGATCTATGAGAATATCTATCTCGGCCGCGAGCCCGGCTCGCGCGTCGGCGGCCTCACAGTCATCGACAGGGCCAAGGAGCGCGAGATGGCGCAGGCCCATCTCGAAAAGCTGAAGATCCATGTCAAGAGCGTCGACCAGCCGGTAGAGGAACTGTCCGGCGGCCAGCGCCAGGCGGTCGCCATCGCCCGCGCCACCGCCTTCGACGCCAAGATCGTCATCATGGACGAGCCGACCGCGGCGCTCGCCATCAAGGAGGTCGGCAAGGTGCTCGACCTCATCAAGACGCTGAAGGAGCATGGCGTCGCGGTCATCATCATCTCGCATCGCATGGACGACATCTTCTATGCCTGCGATCGGGTCATGGCGCTGTTTCACGGCACCAATTTCGCGGACGCACCGCTCAGCGAGACCAATCGCAACGAAGTGATCGGCTGGATCATGGGAACGAAGGGCCATACCGGCCAGCTCGCCCATGACAGGGTACAGTGATGATCAGCAACAATCCGGCGCTCGCGCGGTTTCTCGAAAGCTACGGGATCATCGCGGTGGTGATCGTCATGATGGCAATTCTCTATGCTACGCAGCCTCAGACGTTTCTTTCGGCCGGCAACCTCACCAACATCCTCAAGCAGAACGCCTATGCCGCCATGCTGGCGCTCGGCATGTTCGTGGTGATCGTCACCGCCGGCATCGATCTGTCGGTCGGGTCGGTGCTGGCGCTGGCGATGATCTGCCTCGCCGTCGCCGACAGAGCGGGCCTGCCCTGGCCGATCGTCATCCTGATCGGACCCCTGGTCGGCACCGCCGCCGGCCTCGTCAACGGTCTCGGCTACACGCTGCTCAAGCTGCCGCATCCCTTCATCATGACGCTCGGCACGCTCAATATCGCGCGCGGGCTGACCAGCCTCATCAGCCAAGCGCCGATCTCGGGGCTTCAGCCGGAAGTGCGCTATGTCGGACAGCAATATTACAGATTTGGCCTGTTCGAAGGGCCGGTCGGCATTCCGGTCAGCTTCTTCCTCGTCGTCATCGCAGCCGTGGCCCTCTGGTTCTTCCTCAACCGCACCGACATGGGCCGGCATGTTTTTGCGATCGGAGGCAATCCACAGGCGGCGCGCGTATCGGGCATCAATGTCGACCGGGTGCTGGTCTACGTCTATGCGATCTGCGGCTTTTTTGCCGGCATGGCCGGACTGCTGCTCGCCGGGCGCACCAATTCGGGCTTCCCGCTCGCCGGCCTCGGCGACGAGCTCGACGCCATTGCGGCGGTGATCATCGGCGGGGCGAGCTTCTTCGGCGGACGCGGCACGGTACTGGGCGTCCTTGCGGGGGTCCTTATCATGGGGCTCTTGCGCAACGGGCTCAATCTCAACAATATCAGTCCGTTCTGGCAGCAGATCCTGATCGGCCTCATCATCATCATCGCCGTCTATGTCGACGTGCTGCGGCGGCGTGCCGCGACACGCAAATGAAACGTCGCATCCGGCCTCGTCTCCGGGCTGGATGCAGCCAGGTGTCGGAGACGTCTTGTCCATGGGAGGAACAGATGAAGAGATTTCTTGTTGCGGGCGTCGCCGTGGCGGCCCTGAGCTTTGCCGGTTCGGCGGCTTTCGCCGAGCCGATCGTGCTCGACATGAAAGGCCCGGGTGCCGGCAATCCGTTCTGGGCCGCGGTGCAGGCCGGCGCGGAAGAGAAGGGCAAGGAACTCGGCGTCGAAGTCGTGGTCATGTCGCCGCCGGCCGAATCCGACGTCCAGGCGCAAATCGCCCAGCTCGAGGACATGCTCGCCAAGGGCATCGCCGGTCTCGCCCTGGCGCCGACCGATCCCAATGCCCTAGCGCCCGTCGTCGATACCGCCAAGGCCAAGAACGTGCCGGTCGTCTTCGTCGACACCAAGGGCACCAATGAGGGCGTGACCTTCATCGGCACCAACAATGAAGTCGGCGCCAAGCTCGCGGCCGATTTCATCTGCAAGAACGTCGAGAAGGGATCGGAGGTGGCGATCCTGCAAGGCATCATCACCCAGTCGACCGGCCAGGCACGCGCCACCGGAGCCAAGTCCGGGCTCGAAAGCTGCGGCCTCAAGGTCGTCGCAGAGCAGCCGGCGGATTGGGATCGCGCCAAGGGCCAGTCGGTGATGGAGAACATCCTGACCGGCAATCCCAACATAAAGGCGGTCTTCGCCTCGAACGACAACATGGCGCTTGGCGCCGTCGAGGCCCTCAAGTCCGCCGACAAGCTCAAGGACGTCATGGTCGTCGGCTTCGACGCCAATCCGGATGCGGCCGCCTCGATCCTCGCCGGCGACATGACCGCCTCCGTCGCCCAGGCCCCCAAGAACATGGGCGCCTTCGCGGTCGAGAACCTGGTCAAACTGCAGAAGGGCGAGAAGATCGAAGCGGTGATCGACACCGGCACGGTGCTGGTCACCAAGGAAAACGCCGATCAGTTCAAATAGGATCGGCTCTCCGTCGTCTTGACGGCAGGTCCCGGCGGAAGCCGGGGCCTGTCACGTTCGACGGCGCAGGGCTCCTCCCGGAAAATCGGCGGCATTCGGGATCCGGCTTGCAAGGGCATTACAATGACATCCCTCGGCATCGGTTTGATCGGCACCGGTTTCATGGGCAAATGCCATGCCATGGCCTGGAGCCATGTACGGCCGGTCTTTGCCGACGTGCCGGAGATCAGGCTCGAGACCTTGTGCGATGTCGATCCCGGGCTCGCAAGAGCGCGCGCGGCGGAATATGGCTTCGCGCGGGCCGAGACCGACTGGCGCAAGCTCGTCGACGACCCGCGCATCGACGTCGTCTCGATCACCGCGCCGAACAATGTGCACCGCGAAATGGCCGTCGCCTTCCTCGCCGCCGGCAAGCATGTGTGGTGCGAGAAGCCGATGGCACTGTCGCTCGAAGAGGCGGAAGCCATGGCGGCCGCGGCGCAAAAGGCCAAAACCCGCACCTTGCTCGGCTACAATTACATCAAGAACCCGGCCGTTCAGCATGCCAGGCACCTGATCCAGGCCGGGGCCATCGGCGAGGCGGTGCATTTCCGCGGGCAAGTGGATGAGGACTACCTGGCTTCGCCCGACGTGCCGTGGAGCAAACGGGCGCGCATCGACCTCTGGGGCCTCGGCACGCTCGGCGACATCACCTGCCATCTCGTCAGCTTCGCGCATTTCCTCATCGGCGACATCGCCTCGGTCGCGGCCGACATGGAGACGGTGGTCAGGGAGCGCCCGGTTCCCGGCACGAATGAGATGCGCGAGGTCGAGAACGAGGACATCGCCCATGCCATCGTGCGCTTCAAGTCCGGCATTTCCGGCACGCTCGTCTCGAGCCGCGCCGCCTGGGGCCGCAAGAACCTCATCCGCTTCGAGGTCCATGGCCGCAAGGGCATGCTGACCTTCGACCAGGAGCGGCTCAACGAACTGCAGCTCTATGTGAGCGAGGGGCCTGAAGCGACGCGCGGCTTCCGCACCATCCTCACCGGCCCCGCCCATCCGCCCTATGCGCAGTTCACGCCCGTCGGCGGGCATCAGCTCGGCTTCAACGAGCTCAAGGTCATCGAGGCAAAGCATCTTCTCGACTGCATCGCCAGCGGCTGCGACTGCTTCGTCGATTTCGCCGAAGGGCTGAAGATCGAGCGGGTCATCCACGGCATGGCGCGCTCGGCACGGGAAAAGCGCTGGACCGAGGTGAACTGACTCCCTAGGCGGGCGCGCTGCTCTCCATGTCGGGCATGGCGGAGATCGACTTCTTCAGGATGCTCACGAAGTCGGTATAGAAGCCGCGAATGACATTCGCCTCATGGGTCAGCACGACGATGTGCACCGAGAGGCGCTGCTTCAGCGGCCGCAGGAACAGGCCGGGCCTGAGCATGCTGCGCGCCGTCAGGCGATCGACGATCGCGGCACCGCAGCCGGCCGCCGCGAAGGCGCAAGCGAGATAGTAGGTCTGCACCTCGATGGCGGGATTGTAGCTGCAGCCCAGCCGTTCGCGCTCATCGGCGATAAGGCCGCCCACCCCATCGCTGCGCGACAAGCCGACGAGCTCCTGGTCGTTGATCTCGGCAAGGTCGACGTCGCCGCCGTCACGGGGCCCCAGATAGACGAGGTCGATCTCGCCGATGATCTGGGTGCGCAGATCCGGACGCTCGTCGGGGAAGATCGACACGGCGAGATCGAGCTGGCGCGATCGCAGGGCCGCCACCAGCGCCTCGATATGATTTGTCTCGACCTCGCAGGTGACCGACGGATAGGCCTCGCGGAAGTCATGAATGGTCTTGGGCATGATCGAAAGACCAAGGCTCGGCAGGCAGCCGACATGGAGGCGCCCTTGCGGAAAGCGCCGCAGATTGGCGGAGAGCTTGCGCAGCTGGTCGAGGCCCGAATTGAGCTTGACCACCTCGACATAAAGCAGTTCGGCTTCCGCCGTCGGCAGTAGGCGGCCCTTGACGCGCTCGAAGAGCTTGAAGCCGAGCGAGGATTCGGCGTGCTGGAGAACTTTGCTGGCCGCCGGCTGCGAGACGCCCAGCAGCGCCGCGGCCTTGCTGATCGATCCGGCCTGCTTGATGGCGTGGAACACCTCGATATGGCGCAGACGCAACGGCTCCTCCTTTGGGACATCAAGGTCATAACCCGAAGTTATGGATACCGTCCATATTGCCATTTGACCGTCGGGCCGCCGGCTCCGAGATTGGCCTTATGGGACAGGCGCGATACGCGGGCGGCTGCCAGGCGTACGGGCCGGTTCCCGCCTCAGTTCATAACCACGAATAAGGTCCGGGAGGAGCTAAAGTGCGCAATCGGAACACAATCCTTGGATTTTCACGACGGGCCGTCCTGGCGAAGGCCTTCTGTGCGGCTCTCGCGACGACGGCGCTGACCGCAAGCCCGCTCGCCTCGGCCGAGGCCGCGACGCTCAAGGTGGGCGTGCGGGAAGACGCGCTCACCATCGATCCCATCGCGTCCAGCGACAATGCCTCGATCTGGGCGGAACTGCAGATCTATGACCAGCTGGTCCGGCCCAGCAAGGACGGCACCAAGCTCGAGCCGGGCATCGCCGAGTCCTGGACGGTTTCGCCGGACGGCAAGGAATACAGTTTCAAGTTGCGCGCCGACGCGAAGTTCTCCGACGGCACGCCGGTGACGGCGGCCGATGTCGAATTCTCGCTCAAGCGGGCGGCCGGCGAGAAGTCGGAATGGGGCCGGTTCTTCCGGCCGATCACCACCTATGAGGTGGTCGACGACCACACGATCGTCATGAAGCTCGAAAAGCCCTTCACGCCGATCATCAACAACCTTGCGATGTTCAGCGCCTCGATCCTTCCCGCCAAGCTGGTCGAAGCGCAGGGCGAGGCCTTCTTCGAGAAGCCGGTCGGCTCGGGCCCCTTCATCCTCACATCCTGGGCGCGTGGCCAGAAGATGGAGCTCGCCAAGAACCCGCATTATTGGGAGAAGGGCAAGCCCGCGATCGACGGCGCCACGATCGAGATCGTGCCGGAAGACAATTCGCGCGTGCTGAAGCTCAAGGCAGGCGAGCTCGATGCCATCATCGAAGTGCCGTTCAACCAGGCCGCGACGCTCAAGAGCGACGCCAGCGTCAAGGTCGGCGTCGCCCAGGTCTTCCGCATCGATCTGGTGCAGATCAACACGACGAAAAAGCCTTTCGACGACGTGCGCGTCCGCCAGGCGATGAACTATGCGGTCGACAAGCAGGCGATCGTCGACGGCATCTTCCGCGGCGACGCGGTGCCGGCGACCTCCTCCATCCCGGTCATGGCCTATCACAATGACGAACTGAAACCCTATCCGGTCGATCTCGAGAAGGCCAAGTCGCTGCTCAAGGAGGCAGGCCTCGAATCGGGCTTCAAGACCAGCATGCTGGTGCGCGGCGGCGACGTGACCAGCCGGCAGATCGGCAGCGCGATCCAGGCGTCGCTGCGCCAGATCGGCATCGAGGTCGAATTGCAGACCATCGAAGGCTCCTCGCAATTCAGCACCACCAAATCCGGCAATTACGAGCTGTCGCTGTCCTATGCCACCAGCGACACGATCGATCCGGACCAGCTCGTCGGCTTCACCATGATCAATCCGGAGCGCGCCAACGCCTTCCACACCGAGTGGAAGGATGATCGCGTCAACGAGCTCTATGCGCTGGAGCGCTCGACCAACGAGGGCGAGGAACGCGGCAAGATGTTCAAGGAGATCGAAGCGCGGGTGCATGAAGGGGCTCCCTTCATATTCCTGTTCATGCCAAAATCGGCCTATGCGATGCGCGCCAATGTCGAAGGCTTCGAGGTTCTGCCGACCGCGAATTACTCGCTGAAGGACGTCGTGATCAAATAGCCCGGCGCCATTGCCTTCGCCCCAGTTGTTCCCTCTCTCACGTGCGACACGCACGGGAGAGAGGTGACGGCGAGCGGAGCCCCGGTACCAAGCGTATTCGCTCGTCATGAAGATCGTCCTTTTCTGCCTGTCGCGGATCATCCAGCTCGTGCCGGTGCTCGTCGGCATCACCCTGGTGGCCTTCCTTCTGCTGCGGGTCATGCCGGGTGATCCGGCGACCCTGATGCTCGGCAGCCGCGGCACGCCCGAAGACATCGCCAAGCTCAGCGCCGAGCTTGGCCTCGATCAGCCCCTGTGGCGGCAATATCTGCGGTTCCTCGGCGACATGGTTCAGGGCAGCTTCGGCCGCTCCATCGCCTACAAGGCCGATATCGCCCCGCTCATCTTCGAAAGACTGTGGCCGAGCCTCGCCCTGGTGGGCCTGTCCACGATCATGGCGGTGATCATGACGGTGCCGCTGGCCATGCTGACGGCGATCCGGCGCGGCGGGGCCTTCGACCAGGCGGTGCGCGTCGTCTTCGTCATGGCGATGTCCATGCCCGCCTTCTGGCTGGGCGTGCTTCTGGTGCTGCTTCTCGCCATCTACATGCCGCTCTTCCCGGTATCGGGCTATGGCGAGGGCTTCTGGGACAGGCTGCATCACCTCGCTCTGCCCGCTTTCGTCATCGCGCTCGGCACGGCGGCGCTCACTATCCGCTCGCTCAGAAGCTCGATCATCGCGGTTCTCGGCGCCGACTATATCGACACCGCGCGCGCCAAGGGCCTGGTCGAGCGCCAGGTGCTGTGGGGCCATGTCTTCCGCAACTCGCTGACCTCGACGATCTCGGTGCTCGCCGTCCATACGAGCTGGGTGATCGGCGGCACCGTGGTGATCGAGACGGTGTTCGGCATTCCCGGTCTCGGCCTGCTCCTCGTCTCCTCGATCTCGGCCCGCGACTATCCGATGGTGCAGGCGCTCACCGTCGTCTTCGCGACCCTCGTCGTCGTCGTCAACCTCCTGACCGATCTCGCCTATGCGCTGGTCGACCCGCGGGTGACCTTGTCATGAGACGCCTCGTTTCGGGCGAGACGGCCGAAAGGTTCCGGCGCAACCACAACCTCCATGTCGGCCTGACGCTGCTCGCCTTGCTGGTCCTGGCCAGTGTTGCCGGACCGTTCGTCGTGCCGCATGATCCGGTGGCCATAGACTTCGCCGTCACGCTGCAGCCGCCGAGTCTCGTCCATCCGTTCGGAACGGATGATCTTGGCCGCGACGTCCTGGCGCGCGTGATCGCGGCCGCGCGCGTCGACCTCGAAGTGGTTGCCGTCTGCGTGCTGCTGCCTTTCGTCATCGGCTCGGCGATCGGCCTCGTCTCCGGCTATTTCGGCGGTTGGCTCGATCTTGTGCTGATGCGCCTCGTCGACATCCTCTGGGCCTTTCCCTTCTACGTGCTGGTGATCTCCATCGTCGGCGCGCTCGGGCCCAGCATCGGCAACATGTATCTTGCCTTTACCCTGGTGGTGTGGATCTCCTTCGCGCGTATCGTCAGGGGCGAAGTGCTGCTCGCCAAGCAGCTCGACTACGTCAAGGCGGCGAGGGTCCTGGGCTACAGCCACAGCCGCATCATGTTCCGGCACATATTGCCCAATGTCATCACGCCGGCGATCGTCTTCATGATGGCCGACGTGGTGCTGACCATTCTCGCCGTCACCTCGCTCGGCTTTCTGGGGCTCGGCATCCAGCCGCCGACGCCGGAATGGGGCGTCATGATCGCCGACGGCCGCAACTTCATCCAGGACGGATGGTGGATCTCGCTGTTTCCCGGCCTGGCCATCGTCCTCGTCGGCGTCACCTTCACCTTTCTGGGCGACGGGCTTGACGATTTCCTGAGGCCCAAGGCATGAGCGATCCTCTCCTCAGGGTGCGCGATCTCAAGGTCGCCTTCACGGGGCAAAAGAAGACCGTGACGGCCGTCGACGGCGTCAGCTTCGACATCAAGGCGGGTGAGATCTTCGGGCTGGTCGGTGAATCGGGGTGCGGCAAGAGTGTTACCTGCCGCTCGCTGATCCGGCTTTTCGGCGGCGCAGCCCCCAGCCGCATCGAAGGCTCGATCCGGTTCGAGGGCCGCGATCTCGCCGTTCTCGCCGACGCCGAGTTCTCCGGAATCCGCGGCAGCCGCATCGCCATGATCTTCCAGGATCCGATGACCGCGCTCAATCCGACGATGCGCATCGGCCGCCAGATCGAGGAGGGACTCGTCCGGCATGGCCGGCTTGGCGGCAAAAGCCCGCGGGCGGCGGCTGTCGACCTCCTGAAGTCGGTCGGCGTCACCGCGCCGGAAAGGCGGCTCGGCGCCTATCCGCATGTCTTCAGCGGCGGCATGCGGCAGCGCGTGCTCATCGCCATAGCGCTCGCCTGCCGGCCCAAGCTGCTCATCGCCGACGAGCCGACCACGGCGCTCGACGTCACCGTCCAGGACCAGATCCTGAAGCTCGTCCGGCGCTTGCGCGACGAGACCGGAATGGCGGTGCTGTTCGTGACCCACGACCTGGGCGTCGTCGCGCAAACCTGCGACCGCGTCGCCGTGATGTATGCCGGACGCATCGCCGAGGACGCCGACACGGAGCAGATCTTCGCGCGGCCGTCGCATCCCTATACGCGGGCTCTCCTCGGCGCCCTTCCCGCCATGCGCAAAAGGCACGAGCGGCTCGAGCCGATCGGCGGCGCGCCGCCCGACCTCTCCGCGCCGCCGCCCGGCTGCCGCTTCCATCCGCGCTGCCGCTTTGCCGTGCCCCAATGCGCGCGCGAGCTGCCGCCCTTGCTGCCGGTCGAGCCCGGTCACGGCAGCGCCTGCATCCGGGTGGGAGAGCTGCCATGAGCGCCTCCACGCCGCTGCTCGAGGTCAGCCATGTGTCGAAGACCTATATGCTCGATCGGCCGCTCAGCGATGTGCTCGCCGGCAAGCCGCGGGCGCGGCTTGCCGCGTTGCGCGACGTCAGCCTTACCGTCAGGCCGGGAGAGATCCTCGGCGTCGTCGGCGAGTCCGGCTGCGGCAAGTCGACGCTCGGAAGGTGCATCGTCGGCCTCGACCAGCCGGAAAAAGGCAGTTTTGCCTGGCGGGGCGGCACCTTCGATGGCGACCGCCGCATCCGCGCCCGCCAGATCCAGATGGTCTTCCAGGACCCCTATGCCTCGCTCAATCCCCGCATGACGCTCGGCGCCATGCTGGAGGAGGTCCTCAAGGTTCATGGCACCGCCGCCGAAGCCTGGGAGCGGCGCCGGCGCGTCGATGACCTCATGGCGATGGTCGGCCTGCCGCCGGCGCTCAAGGAACGATTGCCGCATGCGATCAGCGGCGGCCAGCGCCAGCGCATCTCCATCGCTCGGGCGCTGGCGGTCGAGCCCAGTCTCATCATCGCCGACGAGCCGGTGTCCGCCCTCGATGCCAGCGTCCAGGCGCAGATCATCAACCTGCTCGAAGACCTGCGCGCCAGGCTCGGAATCGCCATCATGTTCATCGCTCATGACCTCAACGTGGTGCGTCATATCAGCGACCGCGTCGCCGTCATGTATCTGGGCGAGATCGTGGAGGTGGCGGAGACGGAAGCCCTGTTCGCCAGGCCGCTGCATCCCTATACGCGCGGGCTTCTCGCGGCCATTCCGATGCCCGATCCAAGTCTGCGCAGCACCGCGCCCGGCATCGAGGGCGAGGTGCCCGACCCGCTGGCGCCGCCGCTCGGCTGCGGCTTCTCGACCCGCTGTCCCTTCGTGCTGCCGGCCTGCCGCGCCGAACACCCGGTGCTGCGGAAGGCTGAGCAGGACCACGCCGTCCGCTGTCTCAATCCGGAAGCCTCAACCGAATTCGCCTTCCCGCCCCGCTCCTGACCAATCCATCATCTCGAGGACCTCTTCATGCCGTCAAAGACCACATCGCCCGCCGACAGAGCCGGCGCCGAGCTCGTCGCGTGGATCAAGGAGCGATTTGCGCCCGAGGGTGTTCGCAGCGATGATTTCGCCCTCACGCTTCACCTGCACGACGGTCCGGAGGGGCCGGTGAAAGCGAGCTTCTCGCATCGCGGAGACGTGGCCTTCTATCCCTGCAGCGTCGTCAAGATGTTCTACATGGCGGCATTGCAGCAGGCCTATGAAGACGGCCGTCTGGTCGAGACGCCCGAGCTCGACCGCGCCATGCACGACATGATCAAATGGTCGAGCAACATGGCGACCAACTACATCATCGACCATCTGAGCGGCACCACCGGCGACACCGAGCTCGAAGCGGGGGAGATGGAGCGCTGGACCGCGGCGCGCGAGAACGTCAACCGCTATTTCGGTTCTCTTGGCCGGCGCGAGTTCGCCGGCATCAACGTGTCGCAGAAGCTCATGGACGACGATCGCTACGGCCGTGAGAAGATCTATGTTCGGCATGGCGGCAACAACCACAACCGGCTCTCCACAGATGCCGCCGCGGCGCTGCTGGCGGCGATCATGAGCGGCGAGATGATCTCGAGCCGGCGCTCGGGGATCATGCGCGACACGCTGCACCGGCCCAACACGAAAGCATTCAGAGACCGGCCGCAGGCGCAGATCCGGGGTTATCTCGGGGAAGGGATGCCGGAAGGAGCGCGCATCTGGGCGAAAGCCGGCTGGACCGGCTGGACGGGGGACGAGCTTGCGAGCTACCGCCGCCATGACGCGCTGCATGCGGTGCTGCCCGGGGGCGAGGCGTTCACGCTCGTCGTCTTCACCCAGGGCAAATGGCCGTCGGACAGCGCCGCCATGCTGCCGGAGATCGGCGCGCAGGCGGTCCGGCTCGTCACGGGATCCTCTCCGTCCCGGTGAGGGCGGGAGCGAAAGCCCCTCAGCCCTGTTCGAGGCTCCCGGTGTCGCCGTGGCCCTCGTTGTGCCGCTTCTGCCGGGCATTGGGCGGCATCCGGCCCTTCGTCTCTTCGAGCGCGCGCTTGAGCCGTCTGATGATGACCGCGCGCGCTTTCTCGTCCGCCGCCTTGCCCACTTCGTCATTGATATCGAGGACGAGCTCGGCCAACTCGTTGTGCCAGTCGGGCCGCGCCATCTTTTCGAGGCTGATGCGCGGCCGGCTCTCCGCCTCACGGCGAACCGGCACGTCGCCGGCGACATCATAAACATCGTCGAGACGGGGTCGTTCGATGCGCTCGGCCGCGATGATCTCGCCCGCCATCGCGCCAGCAAGGGCAAGCTGGGCCTGCTCCTCGCCGTGGGTGAGGAAGACAGCCTTGGCGATGGGCAGTCTTTCGCGCAGCCATTGCAGCAGCTCGGGTCCGTCGGCGTGGCCGGAGTAATCCTCGAATCGTCTTATCGCGGCTTTCACCCTGACCTCTTCGCCGTGGATCTTGACGCTTCGCACGCCCTCCTCGAGCAGGCGGCCGAGCGTGCCCGCCGCCTGGAAGCCAACGAGAAGAACCGTGGCATTGGACTTGAAGAGGTTGTTCTTGAGATGGTGGCGGATGCGGCCCGCCTCGCACATGCCGCTCGCCGCGACGATGACGTGGAAGCCGGAGAAGCGGTTGATCGCCTTGCTCTCATCGGCCGTTTCGGTCGTCTTCACGTAGGGCGACTTGAGCGCCCTGAGCAGCGCATCGCCATTCTGAAGCGACTTGGCATGATGCGCGAAGATGTCGGTCGCCTTCAGCGCCAGCGGCGAATCGATGAAGACCGGCGCGTACGGAACGACGCCCGAATCCATCAGAGCGATCAGGTCGACCAGGATCTCCTGGGTGCGCTCGACCGCGAAGGACGGGATGAGGACGGCTCCCTGGCGGCTCGCCGCGGCGCGCAATTCGGCGCCCAGCACCTCGCGGCGCTTCTCCTGCGAGCGCTCGAAGCGGTCCTTGCCGCCATAGGTGGATTCGCAAATGACATAGTCAAAATCGACCGGGGCTTCGGGATCGGGCTCGAACAGCTTGTGATCGGGACCGATGTCGCCCGAAAACAGGATGCGCAACGGCTTGCCGCCTTCGCGGGCCACCTCGACCTCGATCGAAGCCGAGCCGAGGAGATGGCCGGCGTTCCAATAGCGCGCCCGCACACCGGGAACAGGCGTGATCCACATCTTGTAGGCGACGCCCTCGAAATGCTCGAGCGCCTCGCGCGCATCCTCGGCGGTGTAGATCGGTTCGACCTCGGGCCGCCCGCGCTTGCGGTTGCGCTCATTGAGCTGCCGGACCTCGGTCTCCTGGATGAAACCCGAATCCGGCAGCATGACCGCCGCCAGATCGCAGGTGGCATGGGTCGCGTAGATCTTGTTGGCATATCCCGCCCTGGTGAGCTTGGGAATCAGACCGGCATGATCGATATGGGCATGGGTCAGCAGCATGGCGTCGATCTTGTGCGGATCGAAGGGGAAGGCGCGGTAATTCAGCTCCTTCTCGGTCTTCGATCCCTGGAACATGCCGCAATCGACGAGAAGCCGGGCCGTATCGGTCTCGATCAGATAGCAGGATCCCGTGACGACGCGGGTGGCGCCGTGAAAATGTATTTTTATGCTCATGTCCTATCCTTTGCGTTCCGGGATTTCGAGGCCGCGGGCGAGAAGCTCTTTCCAGGCCGCCTCGGGCGTGTCGGCGAAGGCGAAGAGATCGAGATCCCCCTTCGCGCACAAGCCTTCTTCGGCGAAACGGCGGAAATTTACGGTCTTCTGCCAGAAGATGCTGTCATAGAGGACGATGGGCAGGGCTTCGTCCATCTTGCCTGTCTGGCGCAGCGTGAGAATCTCGAACAGCTCGTCCAGCGTGCCGAAGCCGCCGGGAAAGACGACGAGCGCTGCTGCGCGCATGGCGAAATGCATCTTGCGCATCGCGAAATAGTGGAAGCGGAAGGTGAGCTCCGGCGTCGAGTAGAAGTTGGGCTCCTGCTCATGCGGCAGGGTGATGTTGTAGCCGATCGAGGGCGCGCCCGCGTCGTGCGCACCGCGATTGGCCGCTTCCATGATGCCGGGACCGCCGCCGGTGGCGACTACATTCTGGCGCGGGCCTGAATGGCTGTAGAGTGACCCGCCTCTTTCGGAGACGATCTTCGCCAGGGCACGGGCCGCTTCATACCAGCCGCGTTTGTCACCTTCGCGCACGCGGGCCGAGCCGAACATGACCACGGTCGAGGCGACGCCCCATTTGCGCAAATATTCCTCAGCCTTCTGATACTCGAGCTGGAAGCGCACCCCGCGAGTCGTGTCGCCGAGGATGAAATCCTGGTCGAGGGCCGCGAGCCGATAGGCCGGGGACGCCAGTTGAGCCTTATTATCCGTCATATTTATCAATCCTTTGGCATTAGGGATTAGGGCCCGCCGGCCTTGCAATCAAGGGCCCAATGTCCCAACCTTGACCGGACCAGAACCGGAGAGAACATGGCCAGCCATTTTGCGAAAAAATTCAGGGTCGAGCCCGGCAAGGCATTTTCCCTGGCCAGGATCAGCCCGCGAGACGACCGGTCTTTCGATGGCAAGGACAAGGCCAAGGCGCAGGTCAAGAAGGATGCGGCAGCGATCAACGAACTGCAGGACAAGCTCTATGCCGAGGGCGAGCGCAGCCTCCTCGTGGTGCTGCAGGGAATCGATTGCAGCGGCAAGGACGGTACGGTGCGCGCCGTCTTCAATACCTGCGGCCCGATCGGCGTCGAAGTGACGCCGTTCAAGGCGCCGAGCGCGGAGGAGCGCGCGCATGACTATCTCTGGCGCGTTCACAAAGCCTGTCCTTCCAAGGGCATCATCGGCATCTTCAACCGCTCGCACTATGAAGACGTGCTCGTCGTCAAGGTGAAGAAGCTCGCCAAGCCGGAAGCGATCGAGCGGCGCTATGAAGAGATCAACCGGTTCGAGAAGCTGCTCAGCGACAACGGCACCCGCATCCTCAAGTTCATGCTGCATATTTCCAAGGAAGAGCAGGCCGAGCGGCTCGGCGAACGCGTCACCGATCCGACCAAGCAGTGGAAATTCAATCCGGACGATCTCGCGGACCGCAAGCTCTGGGCCGACTACATGGCGGCCTATGAGACCGCCCTCAAGCGCTGCTCGACCTCCCATGCGCCCTGGCACGTCATCCCGGCCGACCGCAACTGGACGCGCAATGCCGCCATTTCCCGCATCGTGCGCGAGACGCTGGAGGAAATGGCGCCGAAATACCCGCCGCCCGACGGCTGGGACCCGAAGACGGTGGTAGTGGCGTAGCAAAGGCCTCGAGCCGGGTCACTCCGCCGGCGCGGGCGCCGGAACCGCGACGCCGGCCTGCTGGCCTGCCTTGCGCCCGAACAGGCTGTAGACGGAGGGGACGACGAACAGGGTCAGCAGCGTGCCGAAGCTCATGCCGCCGACGATGACCCAGCCGATCTGGACGCGGGCCTCGGCGCCGGCGCCATGCGCAAGAGCCAGCGGCATGGCGCCCAGCACCATCGCCGAGGTGGTCATCAGGATCGGACGCAGCCGCAAGGTTGCCGCCTCGACCGCGGCTTCGGCGCGGCTCTTGCCCTCGTCCTGCAAGCGGTTGGCGAAATCGACGATCAAGATGCCATGCTTGGTGATGAGCCCGACCAGCGTGACGAGACCGATCTGCGAATAGATGTTGAGGGTGCCGCCCGAGAGCTTCAGCGCCAGGAGCGCGCCGGTCATCGACAGCGGCACGGTGAGCATGATCATCAGAGGATCGCGGAAGCTCTCGAACTGGGCCGACAAAACGAGATAGATGAAGGCGAGCGCCAGCAGGAAAATGAACAGGATGTTGCTGCTGGCGTCGCGGAATTCGCGGCTCTGGCCCGAGACGTCGGTCAGCACATTGGAGGGAAGGACTTCGTCTGCCGTCGCCTGCAGCGCCTGCAAGGCCTGGCCCAGAGTGTAGCCGGGCGCCAGGTTGGCCTGGATGGTGACCGAGCGCAGCTGGTTGAAGCGCCGCAGATCCTTCGGCGCCACGGTCTCGGTGATCGAGACGATGTTGGAGAGCTGGATCATCTCGCCCGCGGCATTGCGCACGAACATGCGAGCGAGGTTCTCGGGAGCGGTGCGCTCGCTGGCGTCGAGCTGGACGATCACGTCATATTGCTCGCCGCTGATCTCGAAACGGGTGACCTGCCGGCCGCCGAGCATCGTCTCGAGAGTGCGACCGATCTCCGAGACATCAAGCCCCAGGTCGGCGACGCGGTCACGGTCGATCTTCACCTCGAGCTGCGGCTTGTTGAGCTTGAGATCCGTGTCGACTTCGACGAGGCCCGGATTCTGCGCCAGCCGCTCGAGCATGGCGTCGCTGTATTTCTGCAGATCCTCATAGGTGCCGGAGGTCTGGATGACGAATTCCACCGGCCGACCGCCGCCGCGCCGCCCGAAGCCGCCGGAGGAGCGCGCATAGACCTGGGCGCCCGCCACCTTGCGCAGATCCGGCTGCAGGAGCTGCTGCACGTCCGACTGGCTCAGCGTCCGCTCGGAATAGTCGTCGAGCCGGCCGATGGCATTGAACTGGTTGACCTCCGGCCGTCCGACGGTGACCAGATAGGCGCGGATATCGGGCGAGTTCTTGAGGATGTTCTCGACCTGGGCGGCATAACGGTTGGTGAAGGCGAGCGTCGAGCCTTCCGGTGTCTGGCCCGATATCTGCAGGACGCCGCGGTCCTCGCGCGGCGTCAGCTCGGAGTTGAGGGTGGTGAACAGGAAGCCGCCCAGGCCGGCGACCGCCAGAGCGATGATGAAGACGACATAGCGCGCCTTGATGGCGAGTCCGAGAAGCCAGCGATAGGCGCGCTCGAGATAGGCCAGGGCCGCCTCGATGAGACGCGAGAAGACGTTCGGCCGGGCATTGTGCTTGAGGAGCTTCGAGCACATCATCGGCGTCAGCGTGAGGGCGATGAAGCCGGAGATCACCACGGCGCCGGCGAGCGTCAGGGCGAATTCGAGGAACAGCCGCCCGGTCGATCCCGGCATGAAGGCGATCGGCGCGTAGACGGCGGCCAGCGTCAAGGTCATCGCCAGGATGGCGAAACCGATCTCGCGCATGCCCTTGAGCGCCGCGTCGAAAGGTTTCATGCCCTCCTCGATGTGACGGAAGATGTTCTCGAGCACGACGATGGCGTCGTCGACCACGAGGCCAATGGCGAGCACCATGGCGAGAAGGGTCAGCATGTTGATCGACAGACCGGTCGCCAGCATCACCGCGAAAGTGGCGACCAGCGAGATCGGGATGGTGACGATCGGAATCAGCGAGGCCCTGAGCGAGTGCAGGAAGAACATGATGATCAGGATGACCAATACGATGGCTTCCAGGATCGTCGTGAAGACCGAGTTCACCGACTGCTCGATGAACTGGGTCGAATCATAGCCGATTTCGGCCCCCACCCCTTCCGGCAGCGAGTCGACGATCGAAGGCATGACCTTGCGCACTTCTTTCGAGACGTCGAGCGGATTGGCGACCGCCTGCTTGATGATGCCGACGGTGATCGAAGTCTCGCCCATGTAGCGGCTGATGCGGCGCACGTCGGTCGAGCCGAGCTCGACGCGGGCGACGTCGCCGAGCTTGACTTGCAGCCCGCCGGCCGACTTCAGCACGATGTTGCGGAAACCCTCCGCCGTCGACAGTGCGGTCTTGGACAGCACGGTGAATTCGCGGTCGTCGCTTTCGATGCGCCCGGCCGGAATCTCGGCATTCTGGTTGCGGATGGCGTCCTCGATATCCTGGACGGTCAGGTTGTAGCCGGCGAGCCGGTCGCGATCGATCCAGATGCGCATGGCATAGAGGCGCTCGCCGTAGATGGTGGCGTCAGAAATGCCGGTCAGGTTCTTGAAGCGATCGACGACGTAGCGGTCGACATAGTCGGTAAGTTCGATGGCGTTGAGCCGATCGGAGCGGAAGGTGATGTAGATGATGGCCTGCGCGTCGGCTTCGACCTTGGCGATGATGGGCTCGTCCACTTCGTCGGGAAGACGGCCGCGCACGCGGCTGACGCGATCACGCACGTCGCTCGCCGCCGTATCGATGTTCACGTCCGACTTGAAGCGGATGGTGATGCGACTCGACTCGGACCGGCTGGTCGATTCGATGACGTCGATGCCTTCGATGCCGGCGAGCGATCCTTCCAGCACCTGGGTGATCTGCGATTCGATGAGCACCGCCGAGGCGCCGGTGTAAGCGGTCGTCACCGACACGACCGGCTCATCGACCTGGGGATACTCCCGCACCGTCAGGCGACCATAGGCGACGATGCCGATGAGCAGGATGATGAGGCTGAGGACGGTCGCGAAGACCGGCCTTCGGATGCAGATTTCAGAGATCGACACGGCTCAGCCTTCGACGGCGGCGGTCGTCGGCGATACGATCTCGACGTCGACGCCGTCGCGCAGCCGCGCCTGGCCGGCGATCACCACCTGCTGGCCTGCTTCGACCCCTTCGAGGATCTCCACGAAGCCGTTCTCGCGCCGTCCCGCCAGAACCTTCGTTTCCTTGGCCTTGCCATTGTCGGCCTTGAAGACAAGGAAATCATCGCCGCGCGAGACGAGGGCGCTTTCCGGAATGGTCACGGCCGTGCGCGGCGAGCCTTTGACGGTGATGCGGGCGAGGAGGCCCGGCCGCAATCTGCCGTTTTCATTGGACAGCGTCGCCTTGATCCGGATGGCGCGACCATTGACGTCGATCGCAGGATCGATGGCGTAGATCTGGCCCTCGAAGCGCGTGCCGGGCAACGCGTCGGCGATGATCTCGATCTTCTGGTCGACGCTGAGCTTCGACAGGTAGAATTCGGGCACGCTGAAATTCACCTTCAGGCGGTCGATCTTCTCGAGATTGACCAGGGGCGTTCCGGCCGTGACATAGGCTCCAGGCGAGATGGTGCGGAAGCCGAGCACCCCGGGAAAGGGCGCCCTGATCGAGAGCTTCTCCTGCTGAGCCTTGATGAGGTCATAGGCGGCCTGGGCGATCGACAATTCGGACTTGGCGGTGTCGAGCGTCGTCTGCGAGGCGGTACCGGACTTGCGCAGGGAAACGGCGCGATCGTAGTTCGCCTTGGCCAGGATCAGGCGAGCCTCGGCGTCCGCCAATTGCGCGGTGATCAGGGAATCATCGAGCGTGATAAGGACGGCACCGGCCTCGACCACGTCGCCTTCGGTGAACTTGATCTCGGACACGCGGCCCGGCGTCTCGGCGGCGATCTGGACCGATTCGTCGGAGAGCAGCGAACCGACGGCGGTGATGTCGTCGCTCATCGTCTTGGTCGAGGCGGCGGCGACCTCGACGGGCGAGGAGTTCTGGCTGCGCTGGCGCGGCTTCTCGGGCACCGGCTGGCTTTCGGCAAGCTTGCCGGTCGTCGCCGACCAGAGCGACGACACAAATCCCGCCCGCTGCGTGTAATAAGCACCAGCGGCCAGGACGGCGAGAACAAACAGGGAAACCAGCGTCTTCTTCATAGATCTGTATAATAGCGGAAAACAAGCCCACGGATAAGACGAGGGAACCGGTAAATCCCGTCGGTTTAATGACCGGACAATAACGGCGAATCTCCTGCCCCGATCACGTGACTGTGACCGGCCCGGGGATGCGGCCCTGATCGCTGCTTCTGAATATGGTTTCGGTGCCACGCTTGAGAGTGAGAATGCCTTTCCTGCGGGTGACGGTGGCAAAACCGAGCGGCGTCGTGACCGGACCGAAGGAGAAGTCGTCGCCCTCGTTGCGCAATTGCCAGCCGCGCCAGGGCGAGAAGTTCATGATCCGCGCCTGGGCGATGTAGGGCAGCAGCGCCGACCAGGAATAGAAAGGATCGGTATCGGGCTGGTCCAGGCCCTCCCCGGTCTCGGAATTGTAGTTCTCTGGCGACAGGCGGCGCTTCTCCCAGCTCTGGAGGAAGAGCCGCCAGCCCTTCTCGGCCAGCCGGTCGGCCGCCTCCTCTTCGCCCGCCCGCTCGAGACCATTCCAGACGAGCCAGTTGAGGATCGGCCAGATGCGGCCGCGCCAATAGACATTGTCGGCAAGGGCCGGATCATCGCGCGACACCGACGGCAGGCCGAAGGCGCCGCCGAACTTCCCCGGATCCTCGAGATGCTTCAGGAGATGCCTTTGCTGCTCCTTCGAAGCCGCTCCGCAGAGGAGGGGATAGAAGCTCGTAGGCGCCAGGCTCTTCACGAAAGCCCCCGACCACAGCCGGTTGGCGAAGATCTTGCGCCTGTCGTCCCAGAAATGGGCGCCGATCTTCTTGCGCAGGGCCGCGGCGTCGGCCGCATGGCGCCTGGCCTCGTCCAGGCGGCCCAAAGCGCGCGCCATCAGGCCCAGCATCTCGCAATCGAGGCAGACGAGCGAATTCAAGCCGACATCCTCGCAATCGAGCGTGCGGCTCTTCTCGTTCCAGCGCGCCTCGTCATGGATGGGTGAATTGTCCATGAATGATTCGTCCTTGGCGGCGAGCTTGGTGCCCTTATAGAGACCTTGACCGACATCGGAGGAGCCGAATTCGAGCAGGCCGTTGCCATTGCCGTCGCGCGCCCGTCTGATCCACTCGTTGTTGCGCGCCAATGTGTCGTAGGCCATGTCGATGAACAGGCGATCGCCGGTGCGCAGATAAACCTGCCAGACGATGAAGGAGATGATCGGCGTCTGGGTGCGGTCGAGCCAGGCGTCATTGCCGGTCATGATGCAGGGCAGGTTGCCTTCGGGCGTCACGGCGGCGAGCAGCATCGCCAGGTTCTCGCGAGCCTGGTCGGCATCGAACTGCGCGACGATGAAGGCGTTGATGGCGGTGTCATTGAGCCAGAAGCCGAATCCGCCGAATTTCTTGAGATCCCAGTTGCGCGAGCAGGTGATGTAGGGCCGGTGATTGACGCCGTCCCAGACCGTGTTCCAGCCCATGATGTCGGCCATGGCGTCGAGGGCGGCGCCGCGGGACGGCGCCGTCCGGGCTTGCGGTGTTGCGGCGAGTTGCCTGAGGGCCAGGTCCTTGCGGTCGGCGATGGCCACCGCGAAGCCGTTCTCCGGCGCCTCCTCGAGATTGAAGCGCAGCGCCAGGACCGTGCCGCTCAGGGCGCGAGAGGCCAGATACCAATAGCCACGGGTCTCGTATTCGGCGCCGAGGCCGGCAAGCGTGTCATGCGCCGTCACCAGCAGGGGATCGCGCGCGGCCTTGACGGCGACGGTGCGCGGACCGATGGTGCAGCAAGCGGCGCGGGCCTCCTCGTCATAGGACCAAAGCGCCCCATCATCCTGGGTGAGCGCCAGCACCACCCAGAAGCGCAAGCCCCATTCGCCGAATTTCGTGACCTTCCAGGCTCCGGCGAGATGGAATGGCGACGACTTCTCATAGCTCCAGTCGAGATGCGTGCCGCCATGCGCGAAGGACGCCGAGACGAGACGGCCGTCGGTCTCATGACGACCGAGCCTGATGTCGCAGCCCGGCCCCATGAGCGTGGTCTTGCCGAGACTCGCGGCGTAGAAAATCGGCGTGATCCGCACGCCCAGCGGCAAATGCGACATCTCAAGATAGCGGTCGGCCGTCCAGGTGTTCCAGGCGCGATGCGCCGGGACATTGAGGGTGCGCAGGTAGTTTGGAACCGTCATGGCGTCCAGGCTCTCAGCAAAGTATCGGTGTCGACGATCTCGACCTGCTGGTCGAAGCGGGGATAGACGCTGTCGAGCGACGCCCTGTGACCGGGCGGCGAAGAGCTCGCGATCGCATCGGAGACCAGGATGGTGCGGTAGCCGCGGTCGATCGCGGTCAGCGCCGTGGCGAGCACGCAGACATCGGTCTCGACTCCGGTGAAGATGATGGTGTCGGCGTCAAGCTCGTCGAGCGCATCCTGGAAGGCCGGCGCCTCGAAGGCCGAATGCACGTATTTGTCGATGACCCGCGCCGGCGGCACGAAGCGCCTGAGAGGCGGGATGATGTCGAGGAGGCCGGCATCGATATTGCTGCTGAGCACGCTCCTCCAATGGCGGTAATAGATTCGCCACTGGCCTTTGGCGTCCTCGGCGCGCGCCGGCGTCAGGAAGCGCGTGAACAGGGTCAGATGCGGCGCCCGGGCGGCAATCCGGCCGGCGCGCGGCGCTATCTCATAGACGACCGGCGACGCCCAGTCGGTCTCCTCGGCGAAGAGTCCCTGCATGTCGATGCAGGCGTGGACGGCGCAGCCGCCGATGGCGCCGAAGCGCAAGCCTTCCATGGTCATGGCTCCACCGGAATGGTCTGTTCCTTGTCCCAGCTCACCGTGACGGAAGAGCCGGTTTCGAGGACGGCGCCGGTCTGGTTCTGGATGAAGGCGAGAAGCGGCACGTCGCCGAGCACGGCCGTGCGGATGCGATAGGTCACGCTGGCGCCGGAATAGATCGCCTGGACGATCTCGCCGGCCAGGCTGTTGCCGGCGGCTTTCGGCCTTCTATGCGCGATGCGAAGCTTCTCCGGCCGCACGATCGCGGCTCCCGTCGAGGGCCCGGAGGTTTCGATGAGCATGCCGTCGGCGAGCTTCAGCCCCTCTTTCACCGGCGTGCCGTGAAAGACATTGGCATCGCCCAGGAAGTTGGCGGCGAAGACGTTGGCCGGGCGCTCATAGACGGTCTGCGGCGCGTCGACCTGGATCAGCCGGCCCTGGTCGATGATGGCGATGCGGTCGGACAGGGTCAGCGCTTCTTCCTGGTCATGGGTCACGAAGATGGCGGTGACCCCGGTCTCGCGCTGGATGTCCTTGAGCTCGACCTGCATCTCCTGGCGCAGGCGCCGGTCGAGCGCGCCCAGGGGTTCGTCGAGGAGGAGGACCTTGGGCCGGGTGATCAAGGCGCGCGCCAGCGCCACGCGCTGCTGCTGGCCGCCCGACAGTTGCCGGGGATAGCGGGCTTCGAGGCCTCCGAGGCGCACGAGCGCCAGCATCTCGGAGACGCGCTTGCGGATGTCGCCGCGCGGCGCCCCACGGACGTCGAGGCCGAAGCCGATATTCTCGGCGATCGTCAGGTGCGGAAACAGAGCATAGGACTGGAATACCATGCCGATCGCCCGGCGGTGCACCGGCACGGTCTCGACCTGCTCGCCGTCGAAGGCGATCGTGCCTTCGTCGGGCGCGATGAAGCCCGCAATGGCGCGCAGCAAGGTGGTCTTGCCCGAGCCCGAGGGCCCGAGCAGGCCGAAGAACTCGCCGTCGTTGAAGGTTATGGAGATATCGTCGAGCGCGGCGAAGCTGCCATAGCGCTTGGTCACATGGTCGATCGCGACGCGGCTCATCAGCCCTCTCCGCCGAATTTGTAGTTGCGCGCGACGATCAGCATGAGCCCCATGGATACGAGGATGATGATCGAGGAGATGGCGTTGATCTCCGGCGTGAAGCCCTTGCGGATGGAAGTGTAGATCTCGACCGGCAAGGTCGAGGTGCCGGGCGGGGCGAGGAAATAGGAGATCACGAACTGGTCGAAGGAGACCGCGAAGGCGAAGAGCGCCGCGGCGACGATGCCGGGACGCAGGATCGGCACCGTGACGCGCCAGAAGGTCTGCCAGGGTGTCGCCCCCAGGCTCAAGGCCGCTTCCTCCAGTTGCGGGCCGAAATTCGCGAAGCGGGCGCCGATCACGACGATCACATAGGGAAGCGACAGCGCCACATGGCCGAGCAGGATGGCGTGCAGGCCGCGCCCGATACCGGTCCAGAAGAAGAAGATCAGCATGGAGGTGCCGATGATCAGCCAGGGAATGGTGATCGGCGGAAAGAGCAGGATCTGCAGGAGCCGCTTGGCGCGGAAGTCATAGCGCGCGAAGGCATAGGCGGCGAGCGTGCCGAGCGCCGTCGCGATGACCGCATTGACGCAGGCGATCCAAACGCTGTTCCAGCTGGCTTGCAGAAGCCTTTGGTTGTGGGCCAGCGCCTTGAACCACACGAGGTCGAAGGTGAACGGCAACTCGTAGAGCGCCGAGCGGTTGAACGCCATGGCGATCATCACCGCGATCGGCAGGTAGAGGAAGACCAGCACGAGGCCGAGATAGGCCTTGACGGTGCGCTCCATGTCAGTCCGCCGCCATCTGACGCTTGAGGAACGGCGCCGCGGCCAGCAGGATCAGCAGCACCATGCCCAGCATGGTGAAGGAGAGCGCCGCGCCGAGCGGCCAGTTGAAGGCGGTGATGAACTGGCCCTCGATGATCGGGCCCAGCATGATGGCGTCCTTGCCGCCCAATATGCGCGGCTCCATGAAGGAGCCGATCACCGGCACGAAGATGAGGAAGACGGCGGCAAGGATGCCGGGCATGCTCAAGGGCAGGGTGATGCGGCGGAAAGCCTGGGCCGGCGTGGCGCCAAGGCTGCGCCCGGCCTCGATCAGCGTATCGTCGATCGCCTGGAGAGAGATGTAGCAGGTCAGTATCGCATAGGGCAGATAGGCGTGGACGAGCCCGACCACGATCGCCGGATAGGAGAACAGGATGTTGAAAGGTTCGCGCAGCACCATGGTCCAGGAGAAGGTGCGCACCAGCGCGTTCGACCAGAAGGGCAGGATGATGAGCAGGAAGATCGCCTCGCGCCAGCGTCCCTTCACGTATCTGGCGAGGCCCAGGGCGGCCGGATAGCCGATGACGAGGCAGAGCGCCGTCACATAGAGGCCGAGCTCGATCGAGCGCCAGGCATTGTACCAGTAGATGGACTTGGTGAAGAAGTCGGCATAGTGCTTGAGGGTGAAGTGGACTTCCTTGCCGCCGAGCGGCGTTGCGGTGAGAAAGCTGAAATAGAACATGGCCGCGAGCGGCAGCAGCACGGTCACGGCAAGCCACAGATAGGCCGGCGCCGTCAGGGCAAAGACGGCGCGGGTCTGGCGCGAGACGGCCATGTCACCGGCCGCCGCGGTCAAGGATGGCGCCGAGCATCAGCTCGACGCGGCCGGAAACCGCCGTCATCGCGGCGAAAGCCGCGACCGGCGCCGGGCGAGAATGCGTCAAAGGGCAAAGCTCGTCTTCACCTCGTCCCAGAGCTCCTGGTTCTTCTGCTTCTGCTCGTCCGAGACGGGCGCCATCCACTGGACGCGCTTCACCACTTCGGGATCGCCGAGCACCGCGCGGTTGAGCGCGTCGGCCGGCAATTGCTCGTTGGCCTTGGCGTTGGCGGAGGCCGGAGCCCCGATGTCGTTGTCCCATTTCACATAGAATTCAGGGTCGACCATGAAGTCGATGAAGGCCGCGGCACCTTCGGCATTGGGCGCACCGGTGGGGATGGTCAGGCCGTCGAACCAGCCGATGGCGCCTTCCTTCGGCACGACGAATTCGACGGGCAGCTTCATCGCCTTCTTCGAGCGAGCCGCCGAGCCGGACCAATAGACGGCAATGTCATAGTCGCCCGCCGCCATGTATTTGTTCCATTCGTCCTCCGACGACCAGAAGGTCTTGATCTGGCTCTTGAGGCTCTTCAGCTTCTCCTTCACCTTCTCGATGTCGGCCGGCGCGTTCATGTCCTGGCCGGTGGCGAGAGCGCCGAGCTGGATCGATTCGAGCGCATCGTCGCGCCACCCGACCTTGCCGGCATGGGCCGGATCCCACAGGGCCTCCAGGGTGTCGGGCTTGGCTTTGATCTTCTCGGTGTTGTAGGCGAAGGAGGTCAGGCCCCAGACCCAGGCGATGGCATAGTGCTTGCCGTCCATGACGAAGCGGTCGCTGTCGCGCAGTGCGGGGGTAAGGTCGCCGAAATTCGAGAATTTCGCCGTGTCGAGCGCCTGGACCAGGCCCTCATGGGCGGCTTCCATGACATAGATGTTGTTCATGAGAACCACGTCGTAGACTCCGGGGCTGGTGCGCAGCTTGGTCAGCATCTCCTGCTCGGAGTTGAAATAATCGTGCACGACCTTGATGCCGGTCTTCTTCTCGAACATGTCGAGCGCCCATTTCTCGTCGGTGCCGTAGCCCTGCCAGTTCAGGACCTTGATTTCGCCGGCGGCATGGGCGGCGCGGCGGCCGAGAGCAAAGGCGGCGGCGCCACCCATGAGAGCGAGAGCGGTACGGCGGGACGGGGCAAAAGGCAGCATGGAAGTCTCCCTCGGTTCTTTGACGGCGGACTTTAACGGAAGGCCCGGTGACCCGCAATGCAGGCCCTGGCGATGAAGGATGAAGGTTGTCCGGGATTTTCAGCCTCCGGCCAGGCTCGCGAGAAAGGCATCCATCTCGACCTTTGTCGGGGCGGCGGCGGAAGCGCCCTTCTTCGTCGTCGACAGCGCGCCGCAGGCGGCGGCGAAGCGTACCGCCTCGGCAAGCGGCCTGCCGCCGTCGAGGGCGCAAGCGAGGCCGCCGTTGAAGCTGTCGCCGGCCGCCACCGTGTCGATGGCCGCGACCTTGAAAGGCGGCACGAAACCTTCCGAATCCGGTCCTGAAAAAGCGACGCCCCTGGCGCCGAGCTTGACCACCGCCGTCGCAAAGCCCCTGGCGTTGAGCTCACGGGCGGCGCGAAGCCCGTCCTCCGGCACCGTGGGCTGCCAGCCGAGAAGGCCTTGGGCCTCGCTCTCATTCGGGGTCACGATATCGATGGCGGCGACCGCCTCGGGCGGCAAGGGCCGCCGCGGCGCGGGGGCCGGATCGAGAATGACGATGCCGCCATGCGCGCGCGTGATTCTCGCCGCGGCGAGCGATGCGGCGAGCGGCACTTCGAGCTGCAGCAGCAGAACCCGGCACCTTGCGAGATCGCGCCCGGCCTCGTCGGCGTCGCCCGCGTCGAGCGCGCCGTTGGCGCCGGCGATCACCGTGATCATGTTCTGCCCGCCTTCGCCGACCTTGATGATGGCGATGCCGGTCGCCTCATTCGCATCGCGGCGGATATGGGCAAGGTCGAGTCCACAGGCGGCAAGCTCGGCCAGCGCCGCATCGCCGAAGGCATCGGCGCCGGTGCGGCCGACGAAGATCACGTCGGCGCCGAGCTTGCGCGCCGCGACCGCCTGATTGGCGCCCTTGCCACCAAGGCCCATCCGATAGCTCGAGCCATGCAGCGTCTCGCCGGGCTTCGGCAGACGGTCGAGATAGGCGATCACATCCATGTTGATGGAGCCGAACACCGCGACGCTCATTCAGTCCTTCTCCCCGCAGAGTCGCCTTTGCATATGCCGGAAGAGATCGTCCCGGACAACCTCGGTCAGGACGCGATGCGGGCCATCCGCTGCGCTCGTAAAGATTGTGCGGCCCTCCTCGGAGCCCTGGGTGACGACGCGGATTCGGCCGGGCTCGGATGTGAAGAAAGCAGGCCAGAGAAGGAAGGCGATCACGGCGGCATCGTGAATGGCGGAAGGCTGGGCGTTGCTGCCGGCATGGGGCAGAAGCTCGCCGACCAGCCGTCCCGCGCGCGTCCTCGCGGCCGCGAGCCTCCTCGCCATGTCATCGGGCACGATCAGGCCGCGGGTGATGTCGAGCGGCACCAGCGTGACCGGCACGCCGGAGGCGAAGACGATCCGGGCGGCATGCGGGTCGGCCCAGATATTGAGCTCGGCATGCGGCGTGGCATTGCCGCGGCCGAGCGCTCCGCCCATGACCACCAGCCGGCCCGGAGGCTCACCGTTCTCGATGAGCCCGGCGACGTTGGTGAGCGAGCCGATGGCGCAGACGACGTCCGCCGTGCGCGCCAGCATCTCGAAAGCGTGCCGGTCGATGCGGCTGGCCGACTGCGCCGGCGGGGCGAGAGGCAATCGGCCGTCACCGCCCCAGAGGTCGGTCGAGTGCCTGGGCTCGATGGCGAGCGGCCGGGCGGCGCCCTGGAACAAGGGGCAGCGGCAGCCAAGCCGGTCCATGACCCGCTCGGCATTGCCGGTCACGACCTCAATCGGAGCATTGGCGGCGACCGTCGAGACCGCGATCAACTCCAGTTCGGGCGACGCCATGGCGAGGGCAAGAGCCACGGCGTCGTCAAGGCCCGGATCGCAATCGAGGACGAGACGAATCATGGTCTCTCATTAACCGTGCCGGAGCGTGCGGGAAACCTCTCCATCAAGCTATGTTGCGGTGCGCAATAGAGCGGGTGGATTGACGATCTTGAGACTTTTGCCAAAGCTAAGTCTATGAATTTGATCGTATTTAGCTGGTAGAAGATTTGAACATATAAATTCAATGGCTTATGCATAGCAACATGAAGAGTCCATGAAGCGGATCGGCGCTTCAGCCATGTATTTTTTGCATTGCACAAAATACTGCGGCGCACCATATAGGTCGCGCCCGAAGCAACCAATCACCTGCCAGTCCCCAGGGGAACGACGATGTTCAACTTCTTCACCGACGGTTTCAGGCGCTGGAACCGCTACAACACCACCCGGCGCGAGCTCGACCTCCTCACCGACCGCGAGCTTGCCGATCTCGGCATCATACGCTCCGACATTCCGCGCATCGCGCGCGAGAGCGTGAGCCGCTGAGCCTCGCTCCAGCCGAAATTCACCGAGAGCCCACCGGCCAACCGGCGGGCTCTCGGCATTTGCGCCATGCGGATGCCGTTGCGCTTGCGGCAATCCGCCGTGCCTTCCTTGTTGCGAGTCCATTTCCCATGTGATAACCCACGCGCGCGACGTCGAGCGGGACCCATGTCGCACGTGCTTGGTTCAGCACGATCAATCAACAAATTCAGGCGCTTGCGAATCCAATGGCGATGGTTCGACAGGCGCGGGTTCTGCGGGGAGTTGTCGTGGCTCAAGGCGATCAGACAGTATCGGGCGTTCCCGGGCGCTATGCGACCGCCCTGTTCGAATTGGCCCAGGAAGGAAACAGCGTCGACGAGATCGGCGCCGATCTCGCCACCTTCCAGGCGCTCCTCGACGAGTCCGACGATCTGAAGCGTCTCGTCCGCTCGCCGGTCTTCTCCGCCGAGGACCAGATCTCCGCTCTCGAAGCGATCGCGAGCCGGGCCGGCATCAAGAGCCTGGCGCTCAATTTCATCAAGCTCGTCGCGCAGAACCGCCGGCTCTTCGTCCTTACCGACATGATCAAGGCCTACCGGACGCTGGTAGCCCAGTCGAAGGGCGAGATCAGCGCCGAAGTCACCTCGGCGGATGCGCTTTCACCGACACATCTCGCCGAACTCAAGGCCGCCATCAAGACGAGCGTGGGCCGCGATGTTCAGCTCTCCACCCGGGTAGATCCCGCCATCCTCGGCGGCCTCATCGTCAAGGTCGGCTCGCGCATGGTGGACAATTCGCTCAAGACCAAACTGCAAAACCTCAAGATCGCGATGAAGGGGATCGGCTAATCATGGATATTCGCGCCGCCGAAATTTCCGCAATTCTCAAGAAGCAGATCAAGGACTTCGGCAAGGAAGCCGAAGTGTCCGAAATCGGCCAGGTGCTCTCCGTCGGCGACGGCATCGCCCGCGTCTATGGCCTCGACAACGTCCAGGCCGGCGAAATGGTCGAATTCCCCAACGGGATCCGCGGCATGGCTCTCAATCTCGAAGTCGACAACGTCGGCATCGTGATCTTCGGCTCCGACCGCGACATCAAGGAAGGCGACACGGTCAAGCGCACCGGCGCCATCGTGGAAGTGCCGGTCGGCCGCGAGCTCCTCGGCCGCGTGGTCGATCCGCTCGGCAATCCGATCGACGGCAAGGGACCGATCACGTCGAAGGAACGCCGCCGCGTCGACGTCAAGGCGCCCGGCATCATCCCGCGCAAGTCGGTGCATGAGCCGATGTCGACCGGCCTCAAGGCCGTCGACGCGCTGATCCCGATCGGCCGCGGCCAGCGCGAGCTCATCATCGGCGACCGCCAGACCGGCAAGACCGCCATCATCCTCGACACGATCCTCAACCAGAAGCCGATCCATCTGGCGGGTCCCGAGAAGGAGAAGCTCTACTGCGTCTATGTCGCCTGCGGCCAGAAGCGCTCGACCGTGGCGCAGTTCGTGAAGGTGCTGGAAGACAACGGCGCGCTCGAATATTCGATCATCGTCGCGGCCACCGCTTCCGATCCGGCGCCGCTCCAGTATCTCGCTCCCTTCGCCGGCTGCACCATGGGCGAATATTTCCGCGACAACGGCATGCATGCGGTGATCGCCTATGACGATCTCTCAAAGCAGGCCGTCGCCTATCGCCAGATGTCGCTGCTGCTGCGCCGCCCGCCCGGCCGCGAAGCCTATCCCGGCGACGTCTTCTATCTCCATTCGCGCCTGCTCGAACGCGCCGCGAAGCTCAATGACAGCCAGGGTGCCGGCTCGCTCACCGCTCTGCCGGTCATCGAGACGCAGGCCAACGACGTGTCGGCCTATATCCCGACCAACGTGATCTCGATCACCGACGGCCAGATCTTCCTCGAGACCGACCTCTTCTATCAGGGCATCCGTCCCGCCGTTAACGTCGGCCTCTCGGTGTCGCGCGTCGGCTCCTCGGCGCAGATCAAGGCGATGAAGCAGGTTGCCGGCAAGATCAAGGGCGAGCTCGCGCAATACCGCGAAATGGCGGCCTTCGCGCAGTTCGGCTCCGACCTCGACCAGGCGACGCAGCGCCTCCTCAACCGCGGCGCCCGCCTCACCGAGCTCCTCAAGCAGCCGCAATTCTCGCCGCTGAAGACCGAAGAGCAGGTCGTCGTGATCTATGCCGGCGTGAACGGCTATCTCGATCCGCTGCCGGTCAACAAGGTGCGCGAGTTCGAGGATGGCCTCTTGCGCCTCATCCGCGAGAGTCATGCCGATATCCTCGATTCGATCCGCAACGAGAAGCAGATCTCGGACGCGGTCGGCGAGAAGCTCAAGAGCGTCGTGGCGGGCTTCGCCAAGTCCTTCGCCTGATCATCCTGAACCGGGCTGGGAGCTGAAGGCAGGACGATGCCAAGTCTAAAGGACCTCAGAAACCGCATCTCTTCGGTGAAGGCCACGCGCAAGATCACCAAGGCGATGCAGATGGTGGCGGCGGCGAAACTGCGCCGCGCCCAGGAATCGGCGCTGGCGGCGCGCCCCTATTCGGAGCGCATGGCGACGGTGCTCGCCAATCTCTCCTCGTCGATGGAAGGACGCGACGATGCGCCGCCGCTCCTTGCCGGTACGGGCAGGGATCAGACCCATCTCCTCGTCGTGTGCACCGCCGAGCGCGGCCTGTGCGGCGGCTTCAACTCCTCGATCGCCAAGCTGGCGCGCGAGCATGCCGACCGGCTGATGGCGCAGGGCAAGACGGTGAAGATCATCACCGTCGGCAAGAAGGGCAACGACATCCTGAAGCGGCTCTATGGACGCTACATCATCGACACGGTCGATCTCAGGGCGGCGCGCACTCTTGCCTTCATGCACGCCCAAGGCATCGCGCAGAAGGTGCTGAAGCTCTTCGACGACGGCCAGTTCGACGTCTGCACCCTGTTCTTCGCCGAATTCAAGTCGGTGATCTCGCAGAAGCCTACGGCGCTGCAGCTCATCCCGGCGAGCGTCGCGGGCGGCAAGGCGCCCGATCTCGGCGGCGCCATGTACGAGGCGGAGCCCGACGAGAGCGAGATCCTTGCCGACCTCCTGCCGCGCAACATCGCGGTGCAGATCTTCCGGGCGCTGCTCGAGAACGCGGCTTCGGAACAGGGCGCGCGCATGAGCGCCATGGACAATGCGACGCGCAATGCCGGCGACATGATCAACAAGCTGTCGATCCGCTACAACCGGCAGCGCCAGGCGCAGATCACCAAGGAACTCATCGAAATCATTTCGGGCGCGGAAGCGCTCTAGAGAGACGACGGAAGGAACATCGATATGGCGAAGAAACCCGCAAGTGCCTCCGGCAAGTCCGTCGGCCGCATCCGTCAGGTGACGGGCGCCGTCGTCGACGTGCAGTTCGACGCGCATCTGCCGGAAATCCTGAACGCGCTCGAGACCCGCAACGGCGACAACCGCCTGATCCTCGAGGTCGCCCAGCATCTGGGCGAGAACACGGTGCGCACCATCGCCATGGACTCGACCGAAGGCTTGGTGCGCGGCCAGGAAGTCGCCGACACCGGCGGGCCGATCACCATTCCGGTCGGCGACGAGACGCTGGGGCGCATCATGAACGTCGTCGGCGAGCCCGTCGACGAGGCCGGCCCGATCACCACCGAGTCGTCTCGCGCCATTCACCAGCCGGCGCCCGAATTCGTCGAGCAGTCGACGGAAGCGCAGATCCTGGTCACCGGCATCAAGGTCGTCGATCTGCTGGCGCCCTATGCCAAGGGCGGCAAGATCGGCCTGTTCGGCGGCGCCGGAGTGGGCAAGACGGTGCTCATCCAGGAGCTCATCAACAACATCGCCAAGACCCATGGCGGCTATTCGGTGTTCGCCGGCGTCGGCGAGCGCACCCGCGAAGGCAACGACCTCTATCACGAATTCATCGAATCCGGCGTCAACCAGAAGGGCGGCGGCAAGGGCTCGAAATGCGCCCTCGTCTATGGCCAGATGAACGAACCGCCGGGTGCGCGTGCCCGCGTCGGCCTCACAGGCCTCACCGTCGCCGAGCATTTCCGCGACCAGGGCCAGGACGTGCTGTTCTTCGTCGACAACATCTTCCGCTTCACCCAGGCGGGTTCGGAAGTGTCGGCGCTCCTCGGCCGCATTCCTTCGGCGGTGGGCTACCAGCCGACTCTCGCCACCGACATGGGCGCGCTCCAGGAGCGCATCACCACGACCACCAAAGGCTCGATCACATCGGTGCAGGCCATCTACGTGCCGGCCGACGACCTGACCGATCCGGCGCCGGCCACCTCCTTCGCCCATCTCGATGCGACGACGGTGCTGTCTCGCGCCATCGCGGAGAAGGGCATCTATCCGGCGGTCGATCCCCTCGATTCCACCTCGCGCATGCTCGATCCGCGCATCATCGGCGAAGAGCACTATCAGACGGCGCGCCGCGTGCAGGTGATCCTCCAGCGCTACAAGGCGCTGCAGGACATCATCGCCATTCTCGGCATGGACGAGCTCTCGGAAGAGGACAAGCTCACCGTCGCCCGCGCCCGCAAGATCGAGCGTTTCCTGTCGCAGCCCTTCGACGTCGCCGCCGTGTTCACCGGCTCGCCCGGCGTCCAGGTCAAGCTCGAAGACACGATCAAGGGCTTCAAGGGACTGTGCGAAGGCCAGTATGACCATCTGCCCGAGCCCGCCTTCTACATGGTCGGCACCATCGAGGAAGCGGTCGAGAAGGGCAAGCGCCTGGCCGAGGCGGCCTGATCGTCATGGCGCTCCATTTCGAACTCGTCTCGCCGGAACGCCTGCTCTTCTCGGGCGAGGTCGCGGGAGTCGACATCCCGGGCACGGAGGGCGACATGGGCATCCTGCCCGGTCATGCCCCGGTGCTCTCGACTCTCAGGCCGGGCGTCGTCACGATGACCAGGGACGGCGGACAGAAGGAACGGATCTTCGTGCGCGGCGGCTTTGCCGAGGTCAATCCGCAAGGCCTCACCGTGCTCGCCGAGGTAGCGGTGCCGCTGGCTGAACTCAATGCCGACATCCTGGCGCAGCAGGTCAAGAATGCGCAGGAAGACGTGGCCGACGCTCAGGACGACGAGACGCGCCGCCGCGCCCAGGAAAATCTCGACCATCTGGTGGCGCTGCAAAGCGCGCTGCAGTGAGAATGCTTCGGCCCTGAATAAGACAGGCCCGCTTCGGCGGGCCTTTTTGCTCGTGCGCCGGCGTATGACCGCGGCTCGGAGTCAGCGAGCGGGACTCGCCCTTTTCTGGCCCTGCTTCGCACGCCATTTGCCGCGATTTCCCGGCGATCCCTGGCCAGGCCTCCTGTGCCAGGACGGCTGGTTCTGCTGCGGACGATGGTGGCCCTGCGGCTTGCCCGAGCGCTCATGCGATTGCGGCGCGGCAATGCCCAGCGCATGGGAGATCACGGGAACCTTCTGGCGGATGGTGCGCTCGATATCGCGCAGCAATGGACGCTCCTCGGGATCGCAGAAGGCGATGGCCTCGCCCGAACTCCCGGCCCGAGCGGTGCGGCCGATACGGTGAACATAGGATTCCGGCACGAAGGGCAGATCGTAATTCACCACATGCGAGACGCCGTCGACATCGATGCCGCGCGCGGCGATGTCGGTCGCCACCAGCACGCGCAAGCGGCCGGCCTTGAAACCCGCAAGTGCCCGCTCGCGCTGGCCCTGCGACTTGTTGCCGTGGATCGCCGCCGCTTCGATGCGCTCGCGGACGAGGCCCTTCACCACGCGGTCGGCGCCGTGCTTGGTCCGGGTGAAGACGAGAGTGCGGGGCATGGCATTCTTGGCCAGAAGATCGACAAGCAGCGCCAGCTTGCTGCGCATCTCGACGTGGATGATGCCCTGGTTGACACGCTCGGCGGTCGTCGCGACGGGTGTGATCTCGACGCGCACCGGATCCCTGAGCAGCGCCGCGGCGAGGCTCGCAATCTCCTTCGGCATGGTGGCGGAGAAGAACAGGTTCTGACGCTTGGCCGGCAGGAGGCCGGTGATCTTTCGAATGGCGTGGATGAAGCCGAGATCCAGCATCTGGTCGACCTCGTCGAGCACGAAGACTTCGATCCTGGCGAGCGACAGCACGCGGCGGTCGATGAGATCGACCAGCCGTCCGGGCGTGGCGATCAGGATATCGACGCCGTTGCCGACGGCGCGGATCTGGTTGCCGATGGATACGCCGCCGAAGACCGTCGCCTGCGACAGGCGCAAGAACCTGCCGTAAGCACGGAAGCTCTCGCCGATCTGGGCGGCGAGCTCGCGCGTCGGCGAGAGAATGAGGGCCCGGCAGGTGCCGCGGTCGGGGCGGCCTTTCAGCTTCGACAGGCGATCGAGGATCGGCAGCGCGAAGGCCGCGGTCTTGCCGGTTCCGGTCTGGGCGATGCCGAGCAGGTCGCTGCCCTTCAGCAATTCGGGAATGGACGCCGCCTGGATCGGCGTCGGGGTGTGATAGCCTTCGGCTTCCAATGCCTTGAGGAGGGGCGATCCAAGGCCGAGTTCGGTGAATTTCGTCAAGATAAGACTTTCAGATTCGGAACGGGTGAGCAGCGCCGACCGTCCGAAACGGGTATGCGCAATTTGAGCGCAGACCCTGAGCGCGGCGCTGAAACCTTCCGCGTGACAGGAATGTTCGGGGAGCCCTGTGAGAGCCGGACGGGACGCTTCAGCGCCACTTCACGCATCCGTTTTATGCTGCGGGCACCGGCTATATGGACGCTTCGAGTCGAAAAGTCAAAGCCTTGCGACGGCAGTGATTGCCGCAGGCAGATCCTCATGGCGGCTGATCACGGCCCGGGCGCCGAGGCGGGTCAAGGCCCGGGCTGAAGCGGCGCCGTCATGGGCGAGGCCGGTATAGCCGATGACCGTGCAGCCAGCCGCCATGGCCGAGGCAACGCCTGCCTTGCTGTCCTCGATGGCCAGGCAGGCTCCGGCCGGGACGCGGGCGCGCCGGGCGGCCTCGAGATAGATGTCGGGGGCGGGCTTGGCGCGGGCGACATCCTCGAAGGTGACGATGCGGTCGCCGAAATAACGCGCGAGGCCGGCGATGCGGAAAGCAGCTTCGACCCGATGGCGCGGGCTGTTGGAGGCGATGCTCATCGGCAGCTTCATGTCCACAAGCACGCCATGCACGCCGGGGGCGGCCGCGAGCTTCTTCTCGTAAAGGGCGAGAAGGCGGCGGTTCTTGTCCTCGCTCACGTCGCGCGGCAGCTTGATGCGGTAGTCGCTTTCGATCTTCTCGACGAAAGCCTCGAAGGTCAGGCCGATGAACCGGCGGCCGACTTCCGCGACGGTCATGGCGATGCCGTTCTCCGCCAGGATGTCGCGGTCGATCTCCATCGACAACGGTTCGCTGTCGACCAGGACGCCGTCGCAATCGAAAATGACGTGCTTGAACATAAGAGGGCGGCTAGCCGGAGAAGGCCCCGCGAGGCATCTCCTCCGCCGTCGCAACGACGATCGAAACAGCCCGGATATTGCGAGCTCGGCTCAAGATCTCAGGCTCCCAGATGGCGGAAGGCGGCAATCACCTTCTCATAGACCTCGCGCTTGAAAGGCACAATGACGTCCAGGATCTCGTCCATCCTCGCCCAGCGCCACCGGTCGAACTCCTGCTTATGGCCGGGCGGCTTGAGATCGATCTCGCGGTCCTCTCCGGTGAAGCGCATGGCGAACCATTTCTGCGTCTGGCCGCGGTATCTGCCGCCCCAGGACTTGCCGATCAGGTGCGGCGGCAGATCGTAATTGTACCAGTCGGGCGATTCCGCGATCACCTCGGCCGAAGTGACGGAGGTCTCCTCGTACAATTCGCGCAAGGCGGCTATTGCCGGATCCTCGCCCTTGTCGATGCCGCCCTGCGGCATCTGCCACCATTGGCCGGAGCCCTCGTCATTCGGCTTGTCGGCCCGCCTGCCGATCCATACCAGCCCTGGAGCATTGATCAGCATGACGCCCACGCAGGGGCGGTAGGCGAGGTCGGGATTTCTTCTGCTCACAAATGTCTCTTTGTCTTGCGCATCGGACTATCCGAAGGCCGCGCCCCACCTCTGGTTCCGATGCGCTGCTAGCTCACGCTTCCACGATAGGCGGCGCTGACGGGAACCAGCAATAGGCCTTTTTCGGCAAGCGAGCGCGACCATTGTTCGACGGCGTCGATGGTGACCTCGAGCCCGGTTCCGGTGCCGATGGCCAGTCCGGTCTTCCTGGCCTCGGCTTCGAGCTCGGCCAGCGTCCGCCCGATGGCCTCGGGATCCGTGTCCGCGTCGATCACCCGGGTGGCGTTCCTTACCGGCAGGCCGACGATCCGGCCGACCTCTTCCGCCCTGCTGCGCGGCACGGTTGCATCATCGAGGAAGACGAGACCGCGTTTCCTCATCTCGGCGAACACCGGCCGAACGGCCCGGATTTCGTCCAGGAACCGCCCGCCCATGTAGTTGGTGATCCCGATATAGCCGGCGAACCGGCCCATATGCCAGGCGAGAGCATCGAGATTGGCCTTGCCCTCGGCGTTCGCCATCAGGGTCTTGGGCCCGGGATTGGTGCTGGGATAGCCGAATGGCTCGAGCGGCAGCTGCAGCAGGATCTCATGGCCCTGGGAGCGGGCCTTGTTCACTTGCGCCTGCAGGTCTTCACCATAGGGCGCGAAGGCAAAGGTCACCTCGCCCGGAAGCTCCCGCGTCGCCTTGCGGGTCAGGTCGCGATTGAGACCCATGCCGCCGAGGAGGATCGCCACTTTCGGCATGTCGGAATGGATAACACCCATGGGAACCGGGCGCGCATAGACGGTCTGCGGCTTGCGGTTGCCCCGACCGATGCGCGGCAGTGTGCCGTAAGGTCCCGCTTCGCTCACCTCGGCAAGGGGCGCCGGCTTCAGGCTGCGCCGCGGCGAGACGATGATCGCCGCTTCCGTCTCCACCGTCTCCTGCGGCGAAGCTTCGATGATCTCGAACTTCTGCTCGCCGTCTGCGGCTGGCTCTCCAGGCTCGGCCCCATCGTCGGCTTCGACCGGCGATTGCGGCGCCTTGTCGGTGGATGCGGTCTTGAGCTCCTCGACCGGCGGAATCCTCACGGTGACGATCGGCTCGCCGGCGTAAGGAAAGGGCGTGCGGATGAGCCAGGCCGCAAGAACGGCCAGAGTCAAGGCGGTAACGAGCGTGGCGGCGGTCAGAGCGGACGGGCGCTTGGCCCAGAGCTTCTCGAAAGCCCCGCGTCTGCGCAGAGGTTGCCGCAACTCGTCCCGCTGCATGAGCGATTCGTCTCCCTTGCCGCCATGCTGCGCGCGGAAGGGTTAATTCCGGGTTTACCCCTTGAATTGTAACGGGATTCAGTTGGTGGCGATCCGCGCCGCCATAGGCCAGATAAAAATGGCGCGCGACCGGGCGGCCACGCGCCATGATGTGAAACAGCCTGGATCAGTTGGCGTTGGTTTCGTTGTCCGTCTTGTTTGCCGGCTGAGCGGGCTTGGCCTCCTTGGGCTTGACGTTGCTCGCCACCCGGACGCCGTGCAGGACGTCGATCGCCGCCTTGAGCTGCAGATCCTTCGTCTTGTCCTCCGGCACATAAGCCGAGGAACCGCCGCCCTCGTCGCCCCCGGACTCGTTGGTCAGATGGCCCTTGAGGCTCGCTTCGCCCTTGGTCGAGGTGTCCTTGCCCAAAAGCTCCGGCGGCAGCTCCTGCTCGATGATCGTATCGGGATCGATGCCCTTGGCCTGGATGGAGCGGCCGGCGGGCGTGTAGTAGCGCGCCGTCGTCAGGCGCAAGGCGCCCTGGCTGCCCAATGGAATGATGGTCTGCACCGAGCCCTTGCCGAAGGAGCGCGTGCCGATGAGGGTTGCGCGCTTGTGGTCCTGCAGGGCGCCGGCGACGATCTCCGACGCCGAGGCCGAACCGCCATTGATCAGCACGACGATCGGCTTGCCTTCGGAGAGATCGCCCTTCTGGGCGTTGAAACGCTGCGTCTCGTCGGCATTGCGGCCACGCGTCGAGACCACCTCGCCGCGGTCGAGGAAGGTATCGGACACCGAGATCGCCTGATCGAGCAGGCCGCCCGGATTGTTGCGCAGGTCGATGATATAGCCCTTGAGCTTGTCGCCGGTGTCCTTCTTGAGCTGGTTGATCGCGGCCTCGAGGCCTTCCTGCGTCTGCTCGGTGAAGGAGGAGATGCGGATATAGCCGACATCCTTCTGTGGCCCTTCGACCTCGGACTTCACCGACTTCACGCGGATGATGTCGCGGACCAGCTTGAATTCGAGCGGCTCCTTGGCGCCCTGGCGCATGACGGTCAGGGTGATCGGGGTGTTGACCTTGCCGCGCATCTTGTCGACGGCCTCGTTGAGCGACAGGCCCTGGACCTCGGCGCCGTCGAGCTTGATGATGAGGTCGTTGGCCATGACGCCGGCGCGGGCGGCCGGCGTGTCGTCGATCGGCGCCACCACCTTGACGAGGCCGTTCTCCATCGTCACCTCGATGCCGAGACCGCCGAACTCGCCCTTGGTCTGCACCTGCATTTCCTGGAAGCGCTTGGCGTTCATGTAGCTCGAATGCGGGTCGAGCGAGGTGAGCATGCCGTCGATGGCGGCCTCGATCATCTTCTCTTCATTGGGCGGCTCGACATAGTCGGAGCGCACGCGATCGAACACGTCGCCGAACAGGTTGAGCTGCTTGTAGGTATCTGAATTCGACGCCGCAATGGCGCCGCCAAAGGCCTGCCACAGGACCGTCGCCGAGACGGCGCCGGCCAATACCAAACCAATCGAACGCATCTTCATATCAGGCCTCATCCTCGGGCTTGCGCGAAGCCGCCGATCCACCAGGGTGACGAATCGATCGCTTCGCCGTTCTTCCGGAACTCAATATATAGTACGGGCCGGCCATCTTGCATCTGGTCGCCCGTCAGCGTCCCCGGTGCGGCGCTTTTTCCCATGATCCCCACAGGCTCTCCGGCTTGCAGAAACTGTCCCTGCTCGGCCGTGATTTCTCCCAAGCCTGCCAACAGCACATGATAGCCGCCGCCGGTATTCAAGATCAAGAGTTGGCCATAGGACCGGAAGGGGCCGGAAAACTCCACGCGGCCGTCGGCAGGAGTCACGACCTGGGCATCGGCCCGGGTGGCGACAAAGACCCCCCGGGTGGTTCCGCCGAAGCCGTCTTTCGCCCCGTAGGTCTTGAGAATCTGGCCCTGGGCCGGATATTGCAGCCGGCCCCTGACGTCGGCGAAAGCCAGCCGGGGCTTGAGCTTTTTGGCGGCTTCGAGGCGCGCCTGGGCTTCCGCCTTGGCCTTGAGCTCGGCGGCGGTGCGGGCTTTGGCTTCGGCGCGCGCCTTCTCGGCCGCCTCGGCCTTGAGGCGCTCCTCCTCCAGGGTGGCCAAAAGCTGCTTCAGGTCCTTTGCCTTCGCGGCAAGCTCGCGGGCGCGTTCTTTCTCGGCCTTGAGCCGTTCCGTCGTGTCGGCGAGCAGCGATTTCTTGCGCGCCTGCAGGTCGGTCATCTCCTGGCGCGACTGCAGCAGCCGCGCGACATGGTCCCTGAGCTGCTCCTGCTCGCTCTTGGTCTGGGTCTCGAGCGTCTGAAGGCGGGCGAGCTGGGCCGAAAGGGCTGCGGCCTCGTGGCGCAGTTCCGGAACGATCGTGCCGAACATCATGGCGCTGCGCAGGGCGGAAAGGACATCGGTCGGCTCGACCACCAGCGCCGGCGGCGGGTTGCGCTCGATGCGCTGCAAACCGGCCAGCAGCCGTGAAATCTCCTCGCGCCGCGAGGCGAGGCCTGAATGGATCCTGAGCTGCTCGGCGGCAAGACCGCCCAGGCGTTCCTCGGCGGCAAGGATCGCGGCCTCGCGCGACTGGATCTTCTCGGCGAGCGCGATCAGCTTCTGCGACAGGGCCTCCTGCTCGCCCCGGATCGCGTCACGCTCGGCGGCCATCTGATCCTGCAGGCTCTTCGAGGCGTCGATCTGCTGCTCGATGGTCGAAAGATCCTTCGCCGTCTGTGCCGCGGCCGCAGTCGCTGCGGCAGCGAAGGCCGCCACGGCCACCAGCACGGTGCGAGGGTCGGGAAACAGCGACATCGAGAGCAGGCTATCGGGCGGCCATGTCCAAAATGGGGCTTGAGTGCGGCTTATTGGAATAACGGATGGGCTATCGCGGTTACCCGCGATGATAGGGATGTTTCACCAAAATGGTGACCGCCCGGTAAATTTGCTCGGCGAGCATCACCCGCGCCAGCCGATGCGGCCAGGTCATGGGGCCGAAGGACAGAAGCAGCCCGGCGTCGCGGCGCATCTCCGGTGCATGGCCGTCAGGACCGCCGATGAGAAAGGCGAGGGAACTCGCGCCCTGGCCGAGGTGGCGCCTGAGGACGAGCGCGAAATCACCGCTCGACAGCATCCTGCCTCTTTCGTCGAGGACGATTCGCATGGAAGGATCGGAAATGACGCCGGCCAGGAGAGCCGCTTCCGCCGCCATGCGACTCCTGGCATCCGGCAGCCTCGATTCGGGGAAGTCGCGTGCGGCTATGTCGGTCAAGCCGCAGGACCGCCCCAGACCTCTGGCGCGCTTCAGATAGTCATCGAACAGCGCCAGCTCGGGTCCGGCCCTGAGGCGGCCAATGGCGAGAATATGGAGCTTCATGAGCTCTCTCTAAGGATGCCCGTTCCCGCCCAGTCCAAGACTCCATCCCCGCGACTGAATCCCGGGCAAGCTTGGGGGACGTGATCAGTCCCCGAGAGCTCAGACCGCGATGCGCTCGTCGGGAGCGTGATCGGACCAGAGCTTTTCCAGATTGTAGAAGCTCCTGACCTCCGGCCGGAAGATGTGGACGATGACGTCGCCGGCATCGACCAGCACCCAGTCGGCATTGGGCATGCCTTCGACCTTGATATCCCGGCGCCCGTCATGCTTGAGCCTTTCGACCAGCTGGTCGGCGATGGCGCCGACATGACGGTTGGAGCGGCCGGACGCGACGATCATTTCGTCGGCGATGACGGCCTTGCCGTTGAGATCGATGGTGACGATGTTCTCGGCCTTGGCATCTTCGAGCTGGCCGAGAATGGTGGTGAGCAGGGGGTTCTTCGTCTTGCGCTTCGGCGCAGACTTCACCGCGGCGGCGCGCTTAGGCGCGCCGTTCTTCTGTCTTGGCGCTGTCAGGGTGGATTTCCTCTTTGACAAAGCAGCTCTGCATGAGGACTGCGTCAGTTCCCCTCGGGATTACGACACCTAGAGAATAGGTGCGCGGGCGATTCTAATCAAGCACCACCTCATGACGCGCTGATGACGGCCGTCTGCCGCCTGACCTCTTGTTCTGTACGCGTTCCCGGATCGCCGTGGAACTTTCAGGCCGCAACGGCATAGGAATAAAGCACCAGGCGGGCGCCGGCGCGCCGGGCAGCTCCCTGGCTTTCTCGCTGGCGATCCGGCGGCCCTGATAGCGCAAGGCCGCGCGGCTCTCGAGGGCCCGCATGGAGAAGCCCGGCCGCGCCATGACCGCGAGGGGGATCGTTTCGGGGATATCCGTCCAGTCGTTCCAATGATGGAGGCCTGCGAAGCTGTCGGCCCCCATGATCCAGACGAAACGGCCGCGGCGCAGCACCGACGCCAGCGCTGTCAGCGTGGCCGCGGTGGTGCGCGTGTCCAGCTGCTGCTCGAGGTCGGTGACGACGAAACGCGGATGGCGCGCCACCCGGCGGGCCACCTTCAGACGCTCGTCATAGTCGCGATAGCCGTCGGCCTCCTTCAACGGGTTCTGCGGGGAGACCAGCCACCAGATCCAGTCGAGATCGAGGCGCCGCAGGGCATAGAAGGCGACGGCGCGATGGCCGCCATGCGCCGGATTGAAGGAGCCGCCGAACAGGCCGATGCGCTGGCCGTCGCCGAAGGGTGGCGGAATGATCACGCGCGGATCACGGACGTGTCTGTCCGGTTCCCGAGACCTGGTATTTGAAGGTCGTCAGCTGCTCGAGGCCGACCGGGCCCCGCGCATGCAGCCTGCCGGTGGCGATGCCGATCTCGGCGCCGAAGCCGAACTCGCCGCCATCGGCGAACTGGGTCGAGGCATTGTGCAAGGTGATGGCGCTGTCGACTTCCGCGAGGAAGCGGCGGGCGGCCGCGGCGTCCTCGGTGACGATCGCGTCGGTATGCTGCGAGCCGTAGCGGGCGATATGCGCCATCGCGGCCTCCAGCCCGTCGACGACCTTCATCGACACGACGGCGTCGAGATATTCGGTGGCCCAGTCCGCCTCGTCCGCGGGCTTCACCCTATCGTCGGCGGCCACGGTCGTGGCGCAGCCCCTGATCTCGCAACCGCCGTCGATGAGAGTCGCGACAAGGGGGCGCAGATGCGTCGGGACGCAGGCCCGGTCGACAAGGATGGTCTCGGCGGCGCCGCAAACCCCGGTGCGCCGCATCTTGGCATTGAGGACGATCGATTGCGCCATGTCGAGCCTTGCGGCCTTGTCGACATAGACATGGCAGATGCCCTCGAGATGGCTGAAGACCGGCACGCGCGCCTCCTGCTGCACGCGCGCAACAAGGCTCTTGCCGCCGCGCGGCACGATGAGGTCGAGCGCCCCGTCGAGCCCCGAAAGCAGCAGGCCCACGGCGTCGCGGTCCATGGTCGGCACCATCTGGATGGCGGCCTCCGGCAGGCCCGCCGCGGCGAGGCCGCGCTGCAGGGCGGCGACGATGGCGGCCGATGTGCGGAAGCCGTCCGAACCGCCGCGCAGGATCGCGGCATTCCCCGATTTCATCGCGAGCGCGCCGGCATCGGCGGTCACGTTCGGCCGGCTCTCGTAGATGATGCCGATGACGCCGATCGGCACGCGCACGCGGGCGATCCTCAGGCCGTTGGGCCGGGTCCAGCGGTCGGTCACGTCGCCGACGGGGTCGGGCAGGGCGGCGATGTCGTCGAGGCCCCGGGCCATCGCCTCGATCCGCTCCGGCGTCAGGGTCAGACGGTCGATGAAGGAGGACTTGAGATCCTTGGAGCGCGCGGCGGCAAGGTCGGCCTCGTTCTCGCGCCCGATGAGCGGGGCGTCGCGGCGGACCGCCTCGGCCATGTGGGCCAGCCCCCGATTCTTGGCGTCGCTCGTGGCGAGGGCCAGGAGACGCGAGGCCTCGCGGGCGCCGCGGCCCATCGCCAGGAGCGTCCGGCGGACATCCGTCTCGGGTTCAGGCCGGTTCATATGCGCGCTCCCGTCATCACCAGATCGTCACGATGCACCATCTCGTCGCGTCCTCTGAAGCCCAGCGCCGTCTCGATCTCGCTCGTCCTGCGGCCGAGGATCAGGGCGGCGTCGTCCTTGTCATAGGCCACGATCCCGCGGGCGATCTCGATCCCGGCGGCGCTTACAATACTCACCGCATCGCCTCTGGCAAAGCTGCCTTCGACGCGCCTGACGCCCGCCGGCAGGAGGCTCTTGCCCTTGCTCAAGGCGAGCGCCGCGCCTTCGTCGATATGGAGACGGCCCATGGGCACGAGGGTGCCGGCGATCCAGCGTTTGCGCGATTGCAGCGGAGTGGCGCCGGACAGGAACCAGGTACAGGCCTCGCCCGTGCCGATGCGGCGAAGAGGGTGGAGCCCGTGGCCCGAGGCGATCACCATGTTGCAGCCGGCGGCGAGCGCGATCCTGCCGGCCTCGATCTTGGTGATCATGCCGCCCGAGCCCAGGCCCGACACGGGCTTGCCGGCCATGGCCTCGATCTCTGGCGTGATTCCCCGGACTTCGGCAATGAACGTGGCGCCCGGTGCGCCGGGCGGCGCGGTGTAGAGCCCGTCGATGTCGGAAAGCAGCACCAGGGCATCGGCCGACATCATCGAGGCGACGCGCGCGGCGAGCCGGTCATTGTCGCCATAGCGGATCTCGGACGTCGCCACGGTGTCGTTCTCGTTGATCACCGGCACCGCGCCGCGCGCCAGCAGCATCGACAGTGTCGAACGGGCATTGAGATAGCGCCGGCGCTCCTCCGTGTCATTGAGCGTCACCAGGATCTGGGCGGCAACGATGTCGTGCTCGCGCAGGGCTTCCGACCAGGCCTGGGCGAGGGCGATCTGTCCGACCGCGGCCGCGGCCTGGCTTTCCTCGAGCCTTATCGCGCCGTGGGCGAAGCCGAGCCTGCGGCGGCCAAGCGCGATGGCGCCCGAGGACACGATGATGACGTCCTGGCCGCGGCCTTTCGCCCGTGCGAGGTCTTCGGTGAGGGAAGCGAGCCAAGGGGCCTTGAGCGTCCCCGTCCCGGCGTCTACCAGAAGAGCCGAGCCGATCTTCACCACGATGCGGCGGGCCTGGTCAAGTCTCCGGGTCACGGCTGCCAGGTCTCGACTTTGACTTCGCCGCTCATCGTGCTCTTCTCGCCTGTTCGCGTGTCGGTGATGACCTTGAGCAGCTTCTTCATCACCGCCTCGACGTTCCTGCCCGCCGCGCCCGACATGGTCGTCGGGACCTTGCGGATACGGCGCTTGAAATCGGCGAGCTTGCGCGCGAGTTCCTCCGGCGTGACCGCGTCGATCTTGTTGAAAGCGATCACCTCCGGCTTCTCGGCGAGATGCCCGCCATAGGATTTGAGCTCCCTGCGGATGGTCCGATAGGCAGCGACCGGATCGTCGCCGGTCACGTCGACGAGATGCAGCAGAACCGCGCAACGCTCGACATGGCCGAGGAAACGGGTGCCGAGGCCATGGCCCTCATGCGCGCCTTCGATGAGGCCCGGTATGTCGGCGAGGACGAAGCTCGCCCCGCCGACGCGCACCACGCCGAGCTGCGGGCTGAGGGTGGTGAAGGGATAGTCGGCGACCTTCGGTTTCGCGGCCGAAACAGCGGCGAGCAAGGTGGACTTGCCGGCATTGGGAAGCCCGAGCAGGCCGGCGTCGGCGATGAGCTTCAGCCTCAGCCACAGCCAGCGCTCCTCGCCGGCTTCGCCGGGATTGGCGCGGCGCGGGGCGCGATTGGTCGAGGACTTGAAGTGCGCGTTGCCGAAGCCGCCATTGCCGCCGCGCGCCAGGCGTACGCGATCGCCGACGCGGGCAAGATCCGCGATCAGGGTCTCGTTGTCCTCTTCGAAGACCTGCGTGCCGGCCGGCACTTTTAAAACAATGTCGGGCGCGTTGGCACCGGCGCGATCGCGACCCATGCCGTGGCCGCCGGTCTTCGCCTTGAAATGCTGCTGATAGCGATAGTCGATGAGCGTGTTGAGGCCATCGACCGCTTCGATCCAGACATCGCCGCCGCGCCCGCCATCGCCGCCGTCGGGACCGCCCATCTCGATGAACTTCTCGCGGCGAAAGCTGACGCTGCCGGCGCCGCCGTCGCCCGAGCGCACGAAGATTTTCGCCTGATCCAGAAACTTCATAATTTTTGCCTAATTTTCTCGACGCATTCTAGGATGAATATCCTTAAATTTCTGCCCGCAAATTGAACCGGAAGCATCTTATTTTGGTCACATCGCTTGGGCTTCTAAGGGTCTTCACTGCTGGTCGTGACAGGGAAACTACACCAGCGAGGGGATGTCTAAAAAGACGAGGGACACCTGCATGAAGTCTGTCTACGCGCTGATTCCGGCCGCGCTGCTGGCCGGAACCGTTCTCTCCGTGCCGGTGGAGGCAAGAGGAGTGGAAGATCCCAGTGTGCATGCCGAGCGGCTTAGCTCGCGGCAAAAGTACTTCAAGACCATGGCGATGAAAAAGCCCGGCAAGATCGCGAAAGCACGGAGGCTGAAGGCGCGCAAGACGGCAAGTGAGGCCAAAAGGCCCGCCGCCAAGGTGCGCAGGTCGGCGGCAAAGAAGCGCAAGCCCGCCGCCGTGGCGGTGAAGGAGAAGATCGACAGCAAGATGCACAAGGTGGCGTCCGCCGATGCGGCATCGACGGCAAAGAAGACGCGCAAGTCTCCTGCCGCGGCAGGCCCGAGGCAGGTCGAGAGCACGTCGGTCAAGACCCCGCGGTTCGCTTCGATGTCGTTGACCAAGGTTCTGCGCAGCGGTCCGCGCGAAATGAAGAAGCTTCCCCGGGATGTAAAAAAGGCCGCGTCCGGGCAGGCGGCGGAGGCCAGCGACATGCGGGTCATCGAGGTCATCCGCGAGATGGCGCCTTCCTACGGCGTGCCGACCTGGTTCGCGTTGCGCATCGCCAATGTCGAGTCGGGCTACAATCCCTATGCGCGGGGGCGCGCCGGCGAGATCGGCATCTACCAGCTCAAATGCCAGACGGCGCGCGGCATGGGCTTCGAGGGCGACTGCTCCGGCCTCACCGACGTGCGCACAAATGTGCGCTGGGGTCTCAAGCATCTTTCGCTCGCCATCGAATCCTCGGGCGGCAACCTGCGGCTCGCCGCCTCCAAGCACAATGCCGGTCTCGGCCGCAAGTCGCTGGTCCACAGCTACATCGCGAAAGTGTTCTGATCCGATTGAGCGCCGCGGCGCTTCGTCGTTCTGTTTCATATAAGAAACAATCTCGGCGGTCATGCGGCGAGCCCCTGCCAGCGCTCGCGCGTAAGACGAAAACGATGACCGGGCAGCCTAGCCTTCAGCACGAGCGAGTCGATGGCGCCGTGGCCGATATGCTCGAAGCCCGCCTTTTCCAGAACGCGGCGCGAGGCGAGGTTCTGCAGCCGGCAGCCCGCCCGCAGCGCCGCATGGCGGTTGATCGTGAAGGCGTGGGAGACGACGGCGCTCACGGCCTCGCTCATATAGCCTTCGCCCCAATAGGGCTCGCCCAGCCAATAGCCGAATTCGGGCTCGGCGCCGCCGCGCAATTCATAGCTGCACACGCCGATGAAGGTCTCATCGGGCTTGATATGGAGGCCGAAGATGCCTTCTTCGCTGCGCCGCCCCGCCGCCCGGGCGATGAAATCGTGCGCATGCTCGATTCGATAGGGATAGGGCAAGCGGGCCAGCATGATGGCGATCTTATAGTTGTCGGCGAGCGCGGCGATGGCTTCGGCGTCGGATTCCGCGACGGTGCGCAGGATGAGGCGGTCGGTGACGAGCGTGGTCCTGGCCATGGGCATGTTTCCCAAGCAAAAAGGGGAGATGGTCTGCCCATCTCCCCGTCTCATGAAACATTCCTCATTCGCACCGGATCGATGAACCCGGTGGAACGATCGGATCCACCGGTATTATTCCGCAGCCTTCGGCGGCGTTACCGACACGATTTGCTTGTTGTTCCTGCTGGCGCGGAAAGTGACCGTGCCGGCGACGGTGGCGAAGATCGTGTGGTCGCGGCCGATGCCGACGCCCGTGCCCGGATGCCATTTCGTGCCGCGCTGGCGCACGATGATGTTGCCGGGGATCACGGCCTCGCCGCCGAAATGCTTGACGCCGAGACGGCGGCCCGCCGTGTCGCGCCCGTTGCGGGATGAACCGCCTGCCTTCTTATGTGCCATGAGGGGCTCTCCTTTATTCCTTGCTCTTCTTGGCGGCCTTGGCCTTCTCGGCCTTGGCTTCCTTGTCGACCTTGGCGCGCGGCGGCTTGCCGGCGGCCAGCTCCTTCGCCTGTTCGGACCATTCCTCGCGCGCGATGCGGCCCGGCATCTTGATCTCGGCCTCGATCTTCCCGATCTCGTCCGCGCTCAGATCGGCGATCTGGGCAAAGGAGGTATAGCCCATGTCGTTCAGGCTCTTGAGGAGCTTCGGGCCGACGCCGCTGATGAGCGAAAGATCGTCCGCCTTCACCTCGCCCGCCGGGGCGGCGAGAGGTGCGGCTTCCGGCTCGGCTTTCTTCGCCACCGCCGTCTTCGCCGGCTTGGCGCCGCCGGTCAGGATCTCGGTGATGCGGACCGAGGTCAGATCCTGGCGATGGCCGTTCTTGCGGCGGAAATGCTTGCGGCGATGCTTCTTGAAGATGATGACCTTGGGGCCGCGCACCTGACCCAGGATCTCGGCGGCGACGGTGGCGCCGGCGACGAAGGGAGCGCCGACATCGACGCCGCCCTCATTGGCGACCATCAGCACATCGGTGAATTCGACGATGTCGCCGGCAGCACCCGGAAGCTTCTCGATCTGGATCTTATCCTCGGCCGCAACGCGATACTGCTTGCCGCCGGTCTTGATGACTGCGTACATGACGTTCCTTTTCCCGCGCCCATCGGCGCCGCCGTGCCATGAGGAGGCGGACTTCAGTCGGTCTTTCCGAGCCTGGGGCAGCGACATTGAAATTGCGGGACGGCTTTCGGGGCCTCCCGCAGGCCGCGCGGTTCTAGCCAGAGCGACATATAATGTCAAGAAATGCGTAGGCGATCCGCCGGGGTTGCCGTCCGGGTCTTCATTCGCTATCTAGCGACCGCCGCCTCGCAAGCGCGCCTCGTTGATCCAGCGGAGAGGTGGCTGAGCGGTTGAAAGCACCGCACTCGAAATGCGGCATACGGGCAACTGTATCGGGGGTTCGAATCCCTCCCTCTCCGCCACTTCTAACTACTTGATATTATTGGTCGATCTAGGTGACCGATAGAGGGCTGCGAACTTCCTTTGTCCAAGCGGAAGAACAGGCGTCCGCGAGCCGGAAAGACATTCCCAGACAATGGGTTAGGCGAAAATCAGCCCGACATTTCCAAGGGTTGGCAGAGTGTTGCGTACTCACTGCCCGATCTGTCGTGGTCCTCCTGCCGCTGGCTGTCAGCGGCGGGGCGATAGCGGCTCGGCGTCCGCCCGAATTCCTTGCGGAAGCATCTGGTGAAGTGCGCGCTGTCTGAGAATCCGCAACTGAGAGCGATCTGAGTGATCGAGGCGTCGGTATTGCCGAGCAGCCAATTGCCATAGCGCAGCCGGATGAGGCGATAGTAGTTTGCAGGCGACCGATCGGCAAATGCGAGGAACACTCTTTCCAGCTGGCGCTCGCTGATGCCGACCTGAGCCGCGATCGAGCCGATTGGAATCGGCTCCGCCATATGCTGTTCCATGAGGCCGATCGACCTCGACACGCGATGGTCGGCGACTTGCTGGTCCTCGCCGTGGAGAACGCGCTGCGGCGAGTTGCAGCCTCGCAGCCTGTCGACGATGACCATGTGAGAGACTTTGGCGGCACGATCGACGCCGCAATGGCGCCCTACCAGATATCCGGCAAGATCGATGGATGCCGCCCCGCCCGAACAGGTGATGCGGTCGCCGTCCACACAGTAGAGCTGATCATAAACCAGTGGCACGCGCGGGAAGCGTTCCGAAAACTCCTTGTAGTGATAGTGCCCGGGACAGGTGCGCCGCCCATCGAGCAGGCCGAGGCCGGCCAGCACGAAGCTGCCGGTGCAGATGCCGATGAGCGGGACGCGGCACTCCGCTGCGTTCCGTATGTATTCGGCAGCGCCCGGCGGCGAGTCGTGGATTCGATGGAGCAGCCCTGCGACCACGACCACGTAGTCGAACTGCCTTGGATCGGCAAACCGGCAAGTCGGGCTGACCTTCACGCCGCAACTGGCCGCAATCGCCTCGGGGCTCTCGGCCATGACGTCCCACCGGCAGAACTTCTGGCGGCTGCGGTCGCCGATATCGGCTGCCAGGCGCAAGGCATCGACAAAACCGGAGAAGGCGAGCATGGTGAATTCCGGCCAAAGCAGGATTCCTACCCGCAGCTTCGGAGACACGGGCATCGCAAGGGCAGCCAATGGGGCTTCGAAAGTCGCCGCGCAGTCGTTTGCATGATCATGCCGCGCCGCTGCCGCCTGAGCGCTCTTGGTCTGGAGGTTCACGGACATGGACATGAAACTGCCTCCTGGCATGCGGCGGTCGACACTTCGAAGACGCGCTCTGTGGCCCGGAATGCTAGGACATCGAACGCTGCTTGACCAGCGACGGCACCGCGCATCGGGGCCGGGCGGGAGGGGAGGCTCGACCAGCGATGCGTGAGCGTCAACCCGATGAAGAATACCGTGTCAAAGTCGGAAGCTTCGAGGTCCAGGTCTACAGCTTCGGAAGAAGCGAGGAGGTCCTGCTTTGCGTCAATGGCGGTCCCGGACTTCCCTGCGAGTACCTTCGCGACAGCCACTCGGCGCTTGTCGACAGAGGGTATCGCGTCGTCATACACGATCAGTTGGGCACCGGCCGCTCCGACCGGCCGACGGACAAGTCGCTCTGGACCCTGAAGCGCTACGTCGAGGAGATCGAGGCCGTTCGGGATGCACTCGAGCTAGGGAGGGTTCACCTGCTTGGCCATTCCTGGGGCACGTGGCTCGGCTTCGAATACCTGCTTCGGTATCGAGGCGTCGCCAAGACCTTCGTCTGCGCCAATGGATCGGCGGAGATCCAGTTGAACCTGCGGGATATCAACCGGTACCGCACGGCGCTCGGGCCCGAGACCGTCGCCATGATGGAGTTGCACGAGGCCGAAGGAACCACTGACCACCCCGAGTATCAGGCGGCCATAACCATCCTGAACTATCGACACTTCTGCCGTCTCAAGTCATGGCCGGTGTCATTGCGGCACTCCGTCGACGATCTTAACATGGAGATATATGGGAGCTTGTGGGGGCCGAACGAATTTACCTGCACGGGCCCTCTCAAGAGCTGGGATCGATTGGCCGACATTCATGAAATCGAGCAGCCCTGTCTGGTGCTTTGCGGCAGGTATGATGAAACACCGCCGGAAAGCGCCGCCCGCATCTGCGGTCGGCTTCGTAATTCGCAGCTCAGGGTGTTCGACAACAGCTCGCACACGCCCTTTTTCGAAGAGCCGGAGAGATACCTCGAGACTTTGACGGAATTCCTCGACCGCCACCGCAGCTAGACGCACCAAGATGAGCCTGGCCGGACTGCACTCCATGTCGAAAGCGTAGAGGTTTTGTCGGTTAGGTTCTAGCGCGTCCAGGAAACGGCCACCTATCTTGGCTAAGGCTTTGAACAAAAAAGCAATTATCAGCAGGTCCGCCGAGGAGAGATCGAATGAAACCGGGATTCGCCGTCATTTTGGGAGCAGCCGTGGTGCTGTCGACTCCAGCCGCCTCAGCAACTGTGAAGCAGGGGGGCGCCGCGGTCGTCACTTTCAGCAACGAACTCACCACGCTCGATCCACAGGTCGGATACGACTGGCAGAACTGGTCGGTCATCAAGTCCATCTTCGACGGGCTGATGGACTACAAGCCCGGCACCACCGAACTGGAGCCCGACTTGGCGGAGAGCTATGCCGTCTCGGCCGATGGCCTGACATATACTTTCAAGTTGCGACCCGGCGTGCGGTTTCACAATGGACGATCGATGGACTCGCGTGATGTGAAGTACTCCCTCGAACGGGCTGTCAGTCCAAAGACGCAGAGCCCGGGCAGCGGCTACTTCAGCGCCATTCTGGGCTATGACGACTTGGTCGCCGGGAAAGCGCAGGAGCTTTCGGGCGTCAAGACGCCCGACGACAGAACGGTCGAGATCACCTTGACGCGGCCCGACGCCACGTTCCTGCATCTCATGGCGATCAATTTCAGCTACGTGGTGCCGAGAGAGGAAGTGGAGAAGGCGGGCACGAACTGGGCTCGCCAGCCTGTGGGCACCGGTTCCTTCAGGATGGTCGAATGGACATCAGGCCAGAAGCTGGTGCTGGAGCGCAATAGGAACTATTACCGCGGCAATCTGCCCTATCTCGACAGGATCACTTTCGAGTTCGGCCAAGATCCGACGATCGCCGTGCTACGGGTCAAGAACGGCGAGGTGGACATCGCGGGCGACGGCATCCCGCCGGCGCAGTTCATCGAGATCACGACCGATGCCGCCACCAAGGCTCTGGTCGTCGAGGGCGAGCAACTGCATACGGCCTATCTGGCCATGAACGTGACGAAACCACCTTTCGACGACGTGAACGTCCGGCGCGCGGTCAACATGGCCATCAACAAGGATCGCATCGTGCGGCTGATCAACAACCGCGCCAAGCCCGCGACCCAGGCATTGCCGCCGGCGATGCCGGGGTACAATCCAGACAACAAGGACTACGGCTACGATATCGAGAGCGCCAGAAAGCTCATCGAGGAAGCGGGCCACGGGGACGGTTTCACGACCGAACTCTATACCATGAATGTGGATCCCAACCCGCGCATAGCGCAGGCAATTCAGCAGGACCTCGCCGCGATAGGCATCAAGGCGGAGATCAAGTCGCTCGCACAGGCCGAGGTGATCTCGGCCGGCGGTTCGGGGACCGCACCCATGATCTGGTCCGGAGGCATCGCCTATATCGCCGACTTCCCCGACGCGGCCAATCTCTACTGGAGCGGACTGAGCTGCGGCGCGGCCATAGAAGGCGGGTGGAACTGGGCAAGATACTGCAACAAGGCGCTCGATGAGCGGGCGGCGAAGGCCGACGGCATGGTGAAGAACGACCAGGCAGCCGCACGCATTGCCGAGTGGAGGTCGGTTTTCGATGAAATCTCCAGGGACGCGCCGTGGGTGCCGATATTCAATGAGAGACAGTTCGCTTTTCATTCGGCTCGGCTGGGCGGCGATCCCGCGCTTTTCGTCGACCCCATCCACATTCCCGTGAACTACGATTACATTTATTCCAAGGACGTGCAGTAGCTTTCGCATTGTTGCCGCAGTTTTGCGGCGGTGGGCAAACTTGCCCCTGCCGGTTAAGCGCCCTCCAGAGCTCCGGATCCGATCCGGGGCTTTTCGCGTAATTCATTGATTGATATTATTGGACTATTCTAGACTGAAGTTTTTGCCTTTCGCGGCTTGAAAGGTGAGTGGTTGCAATGATTTGAGTCCGCTGTGGTCTTGGATCGGTGTCCATGTGGGGGGATTCCCAAATCAGTCGGGATATGATTCGATGCCGGCA
>JBFWVM010000017.1:0-114121 GCA_050246735.1 Parvibaculaceae bacterium
CCGCCGACGGCGCTGCACCGATGTGATGATCTCAACCCGCTGGTTCGTCATGTGAGTACTCCTATGAATACTCACAGAACTCACAATCTCAGATCACCCGCAAGGCGGCCGCCAACGGATGGGTACGAACTATGTCGAAGACGGTGCATTGCAATTCGCTTCGCCGGAAAATGCGCCTCTTGTGACGGCGTCTGGCCGGGATGGCTTGGGGATCGTCCGCATAGCCGAACAGCGCCAGCGTTGCATCTATGTGGGCCAGGGTGACAAGTATGGCCCGCCTCTTTCCATCGACCTTGTCGAGATCGCCGGCCAGTTCCGAACGCTTGCGGACAAGAGCGGATATGACATGGGGATCGGCCATGCCGCAGGATCGCGCGCACGGGTTATCGCCGCCATAGTGGACTTGGTGAGCTTGCTATTTAATGCCGGATCGATACAACTCGGGTCGGCAATATCCTGCCTTCGCGGGCAATCGGATCGTCCAGAATCCACTTTGTCGTCATGGCGTATTATGGCATCGTTCCGGCGTGATGAGCACCGGTTTCGATGATTGGCCGACCTTCGCGGCCGCGCAATCCCAGGACCAGAGCCTCGCCTCCATGCTGGAGGCGGTCCGCCCCCTCGGCTTCTCGTCGCTCGTCTATGACTATGCTCCCGTCTCCTGCGCGCCGGACGGCACGCCGCTTCGCCCCAATGTCATGCGCACGGCCAACTTGCCGGAGAGCTTCGAGAGCCTCTGGATGGAGAAGAACTATTTCGCGATCGACCTCGTGCAGCAGGTGTGCCTCACGACCATCCGGCCCTTCGCCTGGTCGCATTTCGACGGGCAGAACCGCATTCTCGACCGGACCTGGGAACCGGAACAGCAGCCGGTGGTGCGCTATCTGCGCGACACCGGGCTGACGTGCGGGGTGACCGTGCCCATCAGGCTGCGCGGCGGCGACCTCGCGACCGTGACCGGCATCCGGATCGATCCCGAACCGTCCTTCCTGAAGGATGCCCAGCACAACATCCCCGTCTTCACCCTGCTCGCCCTCGAGTTGCACGAGGCGCTCTACGCCGGTTTCGACGAAGATGCCCGCTCGTGCCGGCATGTCCCGCTCACTCGCCGCGAGAGGCAGTGCCTCAGCCTCTCGGCCCAGGGCCTGACGGCGGAGGCGATCGCCCGGCGGATCAGCCGGTCCCTGCCGACCGCCGTCCTCCATCTCAACAGCGCCGCCAGGAAGCTCGGCGCGCGCAACCGGGCCCAGGCCGTGGCCCTTGCCGCCCACTACCGCCTGCTCCAGCCTCTCCACTGAGCGCCTGGTCGGCGGGAGGGGCACAAACTATCATTTCTTACAGCTTAACGCGGCGTTCCGCGTGCCATACCCTGTCCCCGCTCGTCTGGAACTGCCGGGATGCTGCCGTAATGCAGGAGGAATTGGACCGCGAAGCGGACGAAACGTTCCGTGTGAAGGTCGACGGCCATGAGGTCGTGGTCTACAGCTTCGGCTCCGGCGACGAGGTGGTCCTCTGCCTGAATGGCGGGCCGGGCCTTCCCTGCGACTATGTCCGCGACAGCCATTCGGTGCTTGCCGATCACGGCTACCGCCTCGTCATCCACGATCAGCTCGGCACCGGCGCCTCCGATCGCCCCGACGACACCGATCTCTGGACCATCGGGCGCTATGTCGAGGAGGTCGAGACCGTGCGCAGCGCGCTGGGCCTGGGGCGGGTGCATCTGCTCGGCCAGTCCTGGGGCACCTGGCTCGGCTTCGAGTATCTCCTCACCTATCCGGCGCATGCCAAGACCTTCATCTGCGCCAACGGCACGGGCGAGGTCCCCCTGCACCTCCAGGACCTCGAGCGCCTGCGGGGCGCGCTCGGACATGAGACGGTCGCAATGATGGCGCGCCACGAGGCCGAAGGCACGACCGGCCATCCGGAATACCAGGCGGCGATCACCATCCTCAACTACCGGCATGTCTGCCGCCTGCAGCAATGGCCCGCGGCCCTCAACCGCTCCATGGCCGGCATCAACATGGATATCTATGGCACGATGTGGGGCCCCAACGAGTTCACCTGCATCGGCCGCCTGAAGGATTGGGACCGCCTGCCGCAGCTCCACCGCGTCAGCCAGCCCGCGCTGGTGCTCTGCGGCTATCATGACGAGCTCGGTCCGGTGAGCGCGGCGCGGATCATGCGCGGCCTGCCGAAGGCCGAGCTCAAGGTGTTTCCGAACAGCTCGCACATGCCGTTCTTCGAGGAACGGCAGGACTATCTGAGCACGGTCCTCGACTTCCTCGGACGGCATTGCGGGACCGCGGCAAACGTATAATCATGCACAATCATAATGGAGGGAGAGCGAAGATGATCACGAGACGGATGTTCGGAAGCGCCGTTCTGGCGCTCGCCACGCTTCTCGGCGCCACCGTCCTGCCGGCGCCGGCGGATGCCGGCGGCGTGCTCAAGATCGCGCGCGAGCAGGGCAGCACGACCTTCGATCCGATCTACACCATCCTGGCGCCGGACGTCTGGGTGCTGAACCAGTTCTATTCGACGCTCGTTCGCGCCAATGCGGACGCGACTGGCATCGAGCCGGACCTGGCGGAGAGCTGGGAGGCTTCCCCCGACGGGAAGACCTATACCTTCCATCTCCGCGACGCGAAATTTTCCGACGGCACGCCGGTCAAGGCGAGTGACGTGGCGTTCAGCCTGAAGCGGGTCCGCGACGACGAGAAGGCGCCCATGCGCGGCCTCTACGCCATGATGAGCGACGTCGCCACGCCCGACGACCGGACGGTCGTCATCACCCTATCCCAGCCGGCGCCCGCCTTCATGTCGACGCTGGCGATGTTCGCGTCCTCCATCGTGCCGCAGCATGCCGTCGAGGCCGAGGGCGAGCGGTTCGGAGAGAAGCCCATAGGCTCGGGCGCCTTCGTGCTGAAGGAATGGAAGCGCGGCGACAGGGTGGTCCTGGAGAAGAATCCCAATTACTGGGAGGCGGGCCTGCCCAAGCTCGACGGCATCGAGTGGATCTATGTGGCGAACGATAACACCCGCATGCTGAAGCTCACCGCGGAGGAGGTCGACGCGGCGACTTTCGTGCCCTGGAACCAGATCAAGGAGCTCCAGGCCAATCCGAAGATCCAGGTGCAGCTCGACAAGTCGACCCGCATGGATCACATCCTCGTCAATCACAGCCATGCGCCGCTCGACAAGAAGGCGGTGCGCCAGGCGCTGAACATGGGGATCGATCAGGACGCTATCGTGGACGCGGTCACCTTCGGCTTCGGAACCAAGGCGAACTCGTTCTTCCCGCTCGACGGCATGGACTACAACAAGGACAATCCGAACTATCCCCACGACCCCGAGAAGGCCAAGGCCATGCTGGAGAAGGCGGGCGTCAAGGACCTCTCCCTCGATTTCGTCATCGTGAGCGGCGATTCGGCTCATGAGCAGATCGCCATCCTGGTCAAGGACCAGCTCGCCAAGATCGGCGTCAACATCAATATCGTGAAGATGGAGGCGGGCCAGCAGTGGGACGCGCTCGTCGCCGGCGACTACGACCTCGGGCTGATGTGGTGGGTGAACGACATCTTCGATCCCGACCAGAAGGCGAAGTTCTGCGTCTATGGCGACAAGGAGAACCGCTCCTACTACACCAACTACAAGAACCCGGTCGTCACCAAGCTTGTCGACCAGGCGTCCGTCGAGCTCGATCCCCAGAAGCGCAGAGAGCTCTATTTCGAGATCCAGCGCATCGTCAAGGACGACGTCCACTGGATCGACCTCTACTACAGTCCGTTCCGCAACGCATCGCTCAAGTCGGTCACCGGCTTCGTCCAGAACCCGCTCGGCCGCTACATGCTGGAGACGGCGGACAAGAAGTGATGTCACCGGCACCCGTCCGGACGGAATGAAGCACCCTCGGCCGAGGAGACCGGGGGCTTCCAAAACGACGCCCATGTGCCATTCTTGGGGGAATCCGGGCACTGCAGCGGTGCCTTGCCCGGCTTTCTCGATCGTCATCATGGGTAGAGATGGAGCGTTTTAAGTTCGTCCTGTTGCGGCCGTTCCAGCTGATCCCGGTGCTGTTCGGCGTCAGCGTGATCAGCTTCATCCTGGTGCGGTCCATTCCCGGCGACCCGGTACGGATCCTGCTGGGCTCGCGCGCGACCGCCGAGGTCATCGCCAAGATCCGGGCCCAGTACGGGCTCGACGAGCCCTTGCCGGTGCAGTACCTCCTGTTCCTCAAGAACCTGCTCCAGGGCGACTTCGGCCGCTCGATCGTCTACAAGGCCCCGGTCTTCGACGTCGTGATGGATCGGATCCCGCCGACCCTGTTCCTGCTCCTCTATGCCCTCCTGCTTGCCGTCGTCGTCGCCGTGATCCTCGGCGGGATTGCCGCCCGTCATCATGGGCGCCTGCCCGACGGCCTGATCCGCGTCTATTCGACCGCCGGACTGGGCCTCCCGACCTTCTGGCTCGGCATTATCCTCATCATGCTGTTCAGCGTCCGGCTGGGGTGGTTTCCGACGTCGGGCTACGGGGAAACTCTTGCCGGGCGGATCCATCACCTCTTCCTGCCGGCGGTCTCGATCGCGCTTGCGCTCTCGCCCGTGCTCATCCGGAATCTGCGTGCCAGCCTCCTCGCCGAGATGGACGCCGACTATGCGACGGCCGCCCGCTCGCGCGGCATGTCGGAGAACGGCGTGTTCCTGCGCCACGTCTTTCCCAACGCGCTGGTTCCCACCATCACTCTGCTCGGCGTCAACTTCGCCTGGCTGATCGGCGGCACCGTGGTCGTGGAGCAGGTGTTCTCCGTCCCCGGCATCGGCCAGCTCATGGTCGCCTCCATCTTTGCCCGCGACTACCTGGTCGTCCAGCTCATCACGCTGATCTTCGCGGTCGCCGTCATCGCCACGAACTTCGTCGTCGACGTCGCCACCGTCGCCGTCGATCCGAGGATCAGGCTGTGAGGGCGGAACGGACGGTCGCAGCGGCTCCAGGCGCCGGGCGCAAGGACCTTGCGCTCAAGGCCGGCATCGGGCTGATCGCCGCCTGGATCGCGATCGCGCTCCTGGCGCCCTGGATCGCGCCCTACGACCCCACCGCCCAGGACCTTCAGAGCGCGCTCCTCGCCCCGGGCCCGGCGCACCCCTTCGGCACCGACAATTTCGGCCGCGACGTGCTGTCCCGCGTCGTCTGGGGCGCCCGCATCGACCTTGCCATGGGCGTGCTCGGCATCCTGGCCCCGCTGGCCATCGGCTGCGGCATCGGCCTTGTCGCTGGCTATTTCGGCGGCATCGTCGACACGCTGCTCATGCGCATCCTCGACATCACGATCTCCTTCCCCTTCTTCGTGCTGATGATCGCGATCATCTCGGTGCTGGGGCCTGGCCTGGCGAGCTTCTTCATAGCGCTCGCCCTCGTGGGATGGGTCTCCTATGCGCGCCTCGTGCGCTCGCGCACCCTCGTCCTCAGGCACAGCGATTTCGTGGCCGCGGGCCGCATCCTGGGCTTCAGCAGCTTGCGCATCATGCTTCGCCACGTGCTGCCCAACGCCGTCCTGCCGGCGCTGGTCTTCGCCATGTCGGACATCGTCCTCACCATCCTGCTCGGCTCCTCCCTCAGCTATCTGGGCCTCGGCGCCCAGCCGCCGCTGGCGGAATGGGGCGTGATGATCGCCGAGAGCCAGAACTTCATCTCCACCGCCTGGTGGATCAGCCTTTTCCCGGGACTGGCCATCGTCTTCCTGGCGCTCGGCTTCAGCCTCGCCGCCGACGGCCTCGCCGCGAAATACGGCGTGCAGGCATGACGGCGATGCTCACCGTCCGCAACCTCACCGTCGAGGTCTCGACGCCGTCCGGTCCGGTCTATCCGGTCGAAAGCTTCTCCATGTCCGTTGCGCCGGGCGAGATCGCCGGACTGGTCGGGGAGAGCGGCAGCGGCAAGACCATGGCCATGCGCGCCATCATCGGCCTGCTGAAGCCGGGCGTGGCGCGCATCGTGTCGGGCGAGGTGCTGCTCGACGGCCGGGACCTGGTGACGCTGCCGGCCCCGCGGCTGCGCGAGGTGCGCGGGCGCGACATCGCGATGATCTTCCAGAATCCGAGCTCCTATCTCGACCCTCTCATGCCGGTGGGCGCGCAGGTCGCCGAGCCGTTGAGGATCCATCGCGGCCTGTCGCGCCGCGCGGCGAGAGACGAGGTCGTCGAGCTGTTCGGCCGGGTGGGCATCCGCGACCCTCGGCGCCAGGTCGACGCCTATCCGCATGAGTTCAGCGGCGGCATGAAGCAGCGGGTGCTGATCGCGGCGGCGCTCGCCTGCACGCCCAAGCTCCTGATCGCCGACGAGCCCACCACCGCGCTCGACGCCACGGTCCAGAAGCAGATCCTGGATCTGCTCAGGGACCTGCGCGACAGGACCGGCATTTCGGTCATACTCATCACCCACGATCTCGGCGTCGTCGCCGAGATCTGCGACACCGTCACCGTCCTCTATGCCGCCCGCATCGCCGAGAGGGCGCCGACCGCCGCACTGCTGCTCGAGCCGCTCCATCCCTACAGCCGCGGCCTGATCCAGTCCCAGCCGGAATCGGCCGCGCGCGACCGTCCCCTGCCGTCGATCCCCGGACAGCCGCCCGCCCTCCTCGCCCTGCCGCCCGGCTGCCGCTTCCATCCGCGCTGCGCCTTCGCCGCCCAGGCCTGCCGCGCGGCCGTTCCGCCGCTTGTCGCCACCGCCCCCCAGCGCGCCAACGCCTGCATCAGGTGGCGGGAGCTTCCGGCGGGCGGGTCCGTCTCGTGAGCGCCCTGCTCGAAGTCAGGAACCTGAGCGTCCATTTCGCTCGGTCCCCGCTCGCTTCTCTCATGCGGCGCGAGGTCCATGTCACCAAGGCGGTCGACGATGTCTCCTTCAGCGTCGCGCGCGGCGCCTGTCTCGGCCTGGTCGGCGAGAGCGGATGCGGCAAGAGCACCCTGTCGCGGACCGTCATGCGGCTGATCGCGCCCACCTCGGGCCATGTTCTCTTCGACGGCGAGGACGTCCACGCGCTCGGCGGCCGGCAGCTCTTCGACTATCGCAGGCGCGCCCAGATGATCTTCCAGGATCCCTTCGGCGCTCTCAATCCGCGGCGCACCGCCGGGGAGACGCTGGAGGAAGTGCTGGCCGTCCACGGCATGCGCCGGGCCGCCGACCGCGACCGGGCGATCCGCGGCCTGCTCGACAAGGTCGGGCTCCCCGCCGACGTCGCCGGCCGCCGCCCGGCCTCGCTTTCGGGCGGCCAATGCCAGCGCATCGGCATCGCCCGGGCGCTCGCCGTCGAGCCCGAGCTCATCATCGCCGACGAGGCTCTTTCGGCGCTCGACGTCTCGATCCAGGCGCAGATCCTCAATCTGCTCGGCGAGCTCAGGCGCGCCATGGGGCTCACCATGCTCTTCGTCTCCCACGATCTCGGCGTGGTGCGCTATCTCTGCGACGAGGTCGTCGTCATGAATCGCGGCCGGCTCGTCGAGCACGGAAGCATCGGCCGGATCTTCGAGCATCCGGCGAGCGACTACACGAGGAGCCTGCTTGCCGCCATGCCCAGTCTCCGCCGCCTTGCACGGCAGAGCGATTAGCGGAACGAGGAGGACCGGCAGCCTCACCGGCCGCCGCGGACAGTCATTTCGGCAGCCGCACAGTTCCGGCTTGATCTTCAGAGCCAATACGACATCGGGGAAAGGCTGTGGCAGCCTATACAAGCTATTGATTTATAGTCGTATTTTTAGTCTCCGGCAGCATCGATGTAGCAATTCCAAGTTGCTTATACCAAATTTGTGTTTTGGCATAAATACGCTATACCAAAATTGCAAATTCAGGATAAGCCAAAATGGCCCGTGAGCTGGACCTCGCATACATCACGCTCGCCGCAGAGCTGTTGGAACGCGCCTTGGATGCACAATTCGACATTGATTTCGATGAAAGCGGATTGTTCAAGAAACGCAAAGTGAACGGCCGAACCTACTGGTATTATAAACCATCCCAAAAGGGCACGGACCCTCGACCTGAAAAATACGTTGGTCCCGCTGACGATCCGGAAATCGCAAAGAGAGTCTCGGCATTCGCGTCCATCAAGGACGACTACCAACGGCGTCGCAAACTGGTATCGACACTAAGACGCGAGGCGCGGCTGTTCGGCCCGAACACCAGAATAGGAGATCTTATAGAGGCCCTTTGGAAAGCGGGCGTATTTCGCCTTCGGGCGTGCCTTGTAGGAACGGTGGCATATCAAGCCTATGGAACAGTCCTGGGATACAGGCTTGCGGACACTGCGATGCAGACTGGTGACATAGATATTGCTCAGTTCAAGTCCATTTCCATCGCAGTAGAGGACAGCATTCCTCCTGTCCTGAATGTCCTTCAAGCGGTAGATGAAAAATTCAAGCCGTTGCCCGGCCTGAACGACGAGGAAGGAACAACAAGATTTGCCGGACGAGACGGGCTTCGCGTCGAATTTCTTACGCCCAACCAAGGAAGCGACGACCAGACGAGGCATCCTATACCGCTGCCGGCACTGGGAGGGGCGGCCGGAGAGCCTCTGAGGTTTCTCGACTATCTCATTTATGAACCGGTACGAACCGTAATGCTCCATAAAGGCGGAATACCTGTCCTGGTCCCGCAGCCCCAGAGATACTCCGTTCACAAAATGATTGTAGCAACACGCCGGCCGGCAGGTGCGAGCAAGGAAGTGAAGGACCTTCGCCAGGCAAATTCGATTGCCATGGCGCTGCTGGAAACCAGACGGCCAAATGACCTGGTCGAGGCATTTGAGGAGGCGGCAAAACGTGGTCCGCACTGGAAAGGCGCACTCGAAACCGCCCGTGAGAGGATGATTTCATTGGGCCTGACCGGCGTTGAGAAGTGTCTGAATACGAAATGATGCTTCGCGACCTCTGAGCAAAACTTCCCATTTCATCGCTCGAACTCTCGAACCTTCACTATCACACTGCCCATGGTGATGGTTTTGTCGGCCCGAGCGCCAAGCTCTTTGAGGACTCGCTCGGTGCGGTGCGGATGGCAATCACAACCTGCTTGGCGAGCTCCGGCGCGCCATGGGCCTCACCATGCTCTTCGTCTCCCACGATCTCGGCGTGGTGCGCTATCTTTGCGACGAGGTCGTCGTCATGAATCGCGGCCGGTTCGTCGAGCACGGAAGCATCGGCCGGATCTTCGAGCATCCGGCGAGCGACTACACGCGCAGCCTCCTCGCCGCCATGCCCAGCCTCCGCCGCCTTGCACGGCAGAGCGGCAGGGCGTGACGGCATTGAGCGTCGATAGGTTTATTATCCTCATCATCCTTACGGTTGGCTTGCAGGGCCGCATATGCATTAATGCCCGCGCCCAGCCTGCATAACCGGGCAACAAGGGAGGGAAGAGCACATGGAAAGAGACAAGCTGCCTCTGTCACGGCGAAACTTGGTCAAGTCGGGCGCCCTTGCCGCGGCAGCCGCCGCGGCCATGCCCTGGGTCCGCAAGGCGGAGGCTGCCGACACCATCACCTGGAAGGTGCAGACCTCATGGCCGGCCGGTGTCGGTCTGGAAACGTTCCAGAAATGGTGCGGCTCGATCAAGGAGAAGACCGGCGGCGAGCTCGACTTCCAGGCCTTCAAGGCGAAGGACATCGTCGGTGATTTCGAGCTGTTCGACGGCGTCAAGAACGGCGTGCTGGAGGCGATGAATTCGTTCTCTCTCTATTGGGCGGGCAAGCTGCCGGCCACCGCCTTCATGAGCTCCTACACGCTCGGCCTGCGCCATCCGCATGAATGGGACATCTTTTTCTATTCGAAGGGCGGACTGCAGGCCTGCCGCGACGTCTATGCCGCCCAGGGACTCTATTACGTCAACCGCATTCATCACGGGGCGAACATCATCCACTCGAAGGTGCCGATCCGCTCCTTCGACGACTTCAAGGATCTGAAGCTGCGCGTGCCGGGCGGCATGATCGCGGAAACCTTCGCCAAGGCCGGCGCCAAGACCACCCTGCTGCCGGGCGGTGAGGTGTTCTCCGCGCTCGAGAAGGGCACCATCGATGCGGCCGACTATACCGGGCCCGCCGTCAACTGGGCGCTGGGCTTCCAGCAGGTGACCAAGTACATCTCGATGGGACCGCCAGGACTGATGTCGGTCTATCAGCCGGTCGACCTGATGGACTTCGCCGTCAACATGGATGTCTGGAACAAGCTGCCCGACAAGCTCAAGCAGTTCGTCGAGGGCGAAGTCCAGGTCTATTCGAACATCCATTTCGGCGCCATTCAGAAGGCCGACATGGAAGCCTGGCACAAATTCACCGACGCGGGCATCGAGATCAACAGGCTCAACGCCGAAGATCTGGAGCGCTTCCAGGAGGTCGCCGTGCCGATCTGGTTCGAATGGGCGAACAAGGACAAGGATGCGGCACGCATCTTCAAGCTCCAGCTCGAAGTCATGGAGGATCCGACGGTCGGCTATGTGACGCCCGACATGTACAAGGGCCTGTCGATCAAGCTCTGACGCCCTGGAGCATCTGCATCGTCCCGTCAGTGCCCGCCCGTCCGCGGCGGGCACCCTTTCAACGCACATCCCGGCGATCCCATGCCTTCTCTGAACTTCGTGATGCCGCATTGGCTCTACTGGTCGGCTTTGGCGCTGTTCCCGCTGATCGCCATATGGCTCGTGCATCGGGAGCGTCGTCGCCCCTGGGCCGGCCGGCCCAATCTTTTCCTGGGCTATCTCTTCCTGGTCACCGCGGGTTTCATCGGCATGCACCGATTCTACCTGAAGAGCGGCTGGGGTTTTCTGATGATCCCCTTCTTTCTGGCGGTGCTGTGGACGGCCGCGGACGTGCGCGACGCACGCGAGGACCTCTCGCTCGCACGCTCCATCGCCGAGCGCGCCGAGCGCTACTTGCCACGCGCGCAGGCCGATGTCGACAAGGGGCGGGAAGGCGCTGAGGAAAAGCTAGCAAAAGCGAAGGCCGACGCTGCCGAAGCGGACGGCAATAAGGCGGCCGCCACCGCCGGCCTCGTCCGGGCGAACCGCTACGCCCATGCCGCCGGTGCGCTGCTTGGCATCCTGCTGCTCATCGAAGCGTTTCTGCTGCCGGGCCTTGTCCGCCGCGCCCGCGCAAGCGAGCCGCCGCCCGCGGCCGCGGCCGAGGACCACGTGCTCGAGACAGCCGTCCCGGCGACGCCGGTGAAGCAGCCGCTCCCGTTCTTCCGGCCGGTCGACTGGCTGGCGCGAGTCACCGGCGAGCTGGTCGCCTATTGGGCGGTGCTCGCCGTCTTTGTCTATTACTACGAGGTCGTCGCTCGCTATATCTTCAACTCGCCGACCAATTGGGTGCATGAGAGCATGTTCCTGATGTTCGGCATGCAGTACATGGTGGCCGGCGCCTACGCCTATCGCGACGAGACGCATGTTCGCGTCGACATCGTCTACAGCCACCTTTCGGAGCGCGCCCGCGCCGTTTGCGACATCATAACCTCGGCCTTCTTTTTCCTGTTCGTCGGGACGATGGTGGTCAGCGGCTGGCGCTTCGCCAGCGACGCCATGTCCGTCGGCGAGACCTCGTTCACGGAATGGGGCGTCCAGTACTGGCCGGTGAAGCTTGCCATTCCGATCGGAGCGGCGCTGCTGCTGCTCCAGGGCATTTCACGTCTGGCACGCGACATCACCGTCGCCTTCGGAAAGGCACGCTGACATGGGACTCGAGCTGCCGATCCTGTGGCTGAGCCTGCTGATGTTCGGCGGCCTCGCCGTGCTTCTGATGCTCGGCCTGCCGATGGCGTTCTGCACCGGCAGCCTGGCGGTGCTGTTCCTGTGGCTGTTCGGCAATTCGGCGATGCTGAACATGCTGCCGGCGCGGGTCTTCCCGTTCATGACGGACTACCAGCTTTCGGCCGTGCCCCTGTTCATCTTCATGGCCGCGATCCTGGAGAAGGCCGGCATCATCGAGGAGCTGTTCGACGTCGTGTACAAATGGCTCGGCGGCCTGAAAGGCGGCCTCGCTTCGGCGACCGTGATCTCGTGCACCCTGCTGGCGGCGATGGTGGGCGTCGTCGGCGCGACCGAAGTGACGATGGGCATGATCGCGCTGCCGGCGATGCTCAAGCGCAACTATGATCCCAAGCTCGCCTGCGGCTCGCTCCTGGCCGGCGGAACGCTGGGCATCCTGATCCCGCCTTCGGTGATGGCGATCGTCTATGCGGTGGTGGCGCAGCAATCCCTCGGCGAGCTCCTCGTCGGAGCCGTCTTCCCCGGCTTCCTTCTGTCCGGCATGTACGTCGCCTATGTCACGATACGCTGCTACATCAATCCGGCGCTGGGGCCGGCGCTGCCGCCGGAGGAGCGCATCGGCTTGGCCGAGAAGCTGCGGCTCCTTCAGAGCACCATCATGCCCGTCCTGCTGATCATCCTGGTGCTCGGCGTGATCTTCCTGGGCATCGCCACGCCGGTCGAAGCCGCCGGCATCGGCACCTTCGGCGCCTTCGTCGTCTGCGCCGTGCACCGCCGGCTGAACTGGGCGGCCATCAGCGAAGCCTGCATCGCCACCCTGAAGGCGACGGCGATGGTGATGTGGATCTTCTTCGGCGCCACCATGTTCGTCGGCTTCTTCATCCTGAAGGGAGGCCAGACCTTCGTCGCGGAATCGATCCTCGGAACCGGGCTTGAGCCATATGGCGTGCTGGTGCTGATGATGGTAATCCTCTTCGTGCTCGGCATGTTCCTCGACTGGGTGGGCATCCTGCTCCTGACGGTGCCGATCTTCCTGCCGATCCTGACCTCGCTGCAGTTCGACGGTGTCGCCGGGCTTCCGGGCGTCGCCGCCGAGGATGTGCCTCTGTGGTACGGCGTCATCTTCATGGTGAACATGCAGATGGCCTTTTTGAGCCCGCCCTTCGGATATTCGCTGTTTTATCTGAAGAGCGTGGCGCCTCCTCAGATCTCGATGGGCCTGATCTTCCGGGCCGCCGCGCCGTTTCTGTGCCTTCAGGCTATCGGCGTAACGCTGTGCATCATGTTTCCCGGCCTGGCCACATGGCTGCCCAAGATCGTCTATGCGGGAAACTGACCGCGGCGCCGGCGGCGCCCGACCGGCTCATGCCGACCGGATTTTCGTTACGGAATGCCCGAATTCACGACTGAGCGATCCAGAACTGCAACAGGCGCCGCAGCCAGTTGGGACACGATGCTGCTGTCCATCGTGCACAGCATGATTGAGCGCGCGGGTTCTTCGGTCCTGATATTTCCCAGGAAACCGACTGAGCCTATGTAACCCTGGACACGCCTCTGGCGGAGGCATAGCGTGACGTTCCTGCCAGCGAGAGCCAAATGCCAGATTTTCTTCCCGGCGCCGTGTTCGGCGGCATCCTGACGATTGTGCTCGTGATGGTGTTGCGCATGCGTGCCGGCAAGCCGCGCCTGCCGGCCTGGAAGCTGGGTCTGATCGGCATCGCGGCGGCCTACGTCATCCCGTGGGCGCTCGCCCTCGCGGCCGAGGCATGGCGCGCCACGCCAGCGCTGCCCGACCTGCCCGTCATCACCTTCGATCAGGCGTTCATCGGAGCATTGGTGGCGCTCTTCGTGCTCGCCATCGGCCGTCGTCCTGGCAGGCAGCCGCTTGTGCCTCTCTGGGCCGGGCTGCTGACCGGCGTGGCGTTCGCCGCCCTGCTGCCGCCATTCCTCAATCTGGTGACGGGCAGCTATCAGCGCCCTTCGCTGCATACGGACGTCAATCATTGCACGCGCGGCATGACGGGGCAGGTCCAACCCCGCGAAGTCGTCAATATCTGCGACGAGCCGATCGCCGTGGGCCTTTGCCTGCCCGGCGAGATCAACCCCGCCCCCTGTGCGCAGACCGAAATCCTCCAGCCCGGTCAGACCGCGCGGTTCGATCCTGGCAGAGCGCAGCTGTCATCGTTGCCGTCCAATCCCGATGGTCTTACTGTTGCCGCCTGCCGTCCACCCGCGCGACCTTCGCGCATGAAAACCACTATGGGGCGCGGATATGAGGGCGTTTGCTTGCCGCCCGTTTGAAACGCCGTCCGGCGATCGACCGGGACTGTCTAGCCGAGAGCATGGTCCGGCTCCAGGAGCACGCTTCTAAGTTATTGATTTATTTGGCGCCCCCTAGGGGAGGCGACAACTAGGTCGCTAAGCTCTTGAAAAGCAACGAGTTACATCCAAGCCGAGCAGCACCGATGTAGCAATGCGATGCGGCGATGTCAACGAACGCGACAAACGCTCACTCGGAAGCGGACTCGCTCGGCTCGTCAACATGCAGCCCCCGAACATCGCGGGCGTTCTTGAGGCGCCAACGCTGTCCTTCTCGCACTAAGTCACCACGAATGGACACGGGCAGCTTGGCCTGATGTGCCGCAACCGCACGTTCGTAAATCACTTGAGGAAGTTCAACTGCCACAGACACGGGCCGCTGTTCATCAATGTAAGCCCTAACAGTGATCCTCCCATCGGACTCCGATGCTCCTCTCGACAGCTTAACAATGAAGCCTTCGATCAGCTCGTCAGCTCGCGGCTCGCGATCACGAAACACCTTGGCCGCTTCTTTGAGGATAGCAGCATCCGAGACGGGAAATTCAACGCTGCTCCGGGACTCCGGTGCTTGTCGCGTTTGGGCCCAAGTAACCGACACATCAGCCCCTTCCCCCTGCTCTACCAGGGTCGCAAGAGCCTCACATAAGTTAGCACTGGCGCCGTGCTCAACTGCCTTCTCAAACTCCTCAAAGCCGTCACCGCGATTGAAGCTCTCCACTGCCTTCCGGGTTGCTCGCAAGCCCTGCACAAGTTGGCGGGTCACCTTACGCTCGAAGGGTTCATCGCCCATTGCTGGCCAGAAAGACTGTTGCAATGAGTACTCTAGCGCTGGCGGTACGGGTGAGAGCAGCGTCACGATGAAACTGCCCCGCTGGGTCTGACCCAGGCGAACCCTGTCAATGTAAGCAGACGCATCCTTCATCCCACCGACCCGATAGGCTCGACGCGGCTCGGTTACAGAACATGCGGCGGACAAGAGAAGGTTCTTCGCGTGAACGAACAACTCGACACCCGGCTCTACAAGGACTGATCCGTCATCAGCCGCACGAGGCGCCCTCACACGCACCACATCCTGATCTGCCGTCGAGAGGTCGAAGTAGACCTGCAACTCGTCACGGCCTTCGACAACTGCGAGCGTGGTGAGCGCATTGGATACCGCTGAAGCGTAGTCACCGAGACGCGCGGTGCCAGGAAGAATGATCTCACGCCCACCGAACGCATAAACGTCGCTGTGGTCGCCGTAAGGCTCGACCTTCCGCCAACCTTGAGATGCTGCATAGGCTCTCAGTGCCGATGGTGTAACCTGCCTCAGCGCTCCAGCGTCAAGGATTTTGGCGTTGAAGCTCATGAGACCTTCCCCGTTTTGGCCATCTGCATTAGCTTCTGCAACCCCTCGACATCAAACACATTCGCCGCAGGTAGGTACACGGTGACGCTCTCTTCGTTCTTGGTCGGGGGGCTTCCATTGAGGTTCACCCAGTAAGCCGCATGTCGAAGGATTAGTTCCTCAATGGAAATCTTGATCCAATCATTTGCTTCCTGCGGCATCCTCAGCACGATCAGTATCCGGGGTACCATCGTGTCAATCCGAAGGTCCTCGTAGTTTTTCTTCTTTAACGGGAAGCTATAACTGTCACCTGATGGCGTCAGATTGATTGTAGCCTTGAGCTGGGCATCTAGTTTGGGTCGCGCCTCGCCTCCGGCTTGGAACGTGATGTCAATGCTGTCTCGGTCTACGGCGGGGACGCTTGTCACATAGCCCGCAGCGGCCGCTACGGCGCTGGCGTAGACACGAGAAAACGCCTCTTGTTTGTCCGCTTCGGTGAGAAGATTGTCGGCCATCTGACGCCGTCGAAGGGTGACCACTCCCAACAACGTACCACAGAACTAGAGCCAGCCCAGTACACCTAAAAACGGCTAAAAAATGCGAGAGGCCCATCGACAGCGGCGACGGGCAGCAAAACCCCCCGTGGGGGGCCTACAGATTGCTGCTCAAAAGCTGAACATCCCGCTTTGGCGATCATTGCCGCCCGTGGTACGAACCAGAAGCCGCCGATGGCACAGCTTCTGGCCTTGGGCTCCACCAGTCTTCGGGTCTGGGTCAGACGGGGGGTGTGAGAAGGTTGCAGTCCGGCTCACATCCCCTCCAACGCGAAGACGTCCCCGACATGTACCAAAGCTGATTGCCGTTCCACTGCGAGTGGACTGTTATCCCCCGCAATTATGCTCTCTATAAGTTCCGGTATTCTTTGAGTACACCTTGGCCGAACCACGTCGCCGTTGGTTCGCTAATTGCCTGTTGACAACCCAAAACGAACCAGTCATAAGCGAACCACTCTAACCGAACTGGAGGGGATCAGATGTTCGTTCGTGCCTACCTTAGAGCCTCGACAAAGGACCAAGATGCGAGCCGCGCCAAGAGCGACCTAGACCGCTTCGCCAAGGAACGCGGCCTCAAGATCGCGGCGTACTACCAAGAGAACGAGAGCGGAGCGAGCCTCAAGCGGCCAGAGTTGTTCAAGCTCCTTGGCGATTGCCAGCCCGGTGACCTGCTTCTCGTCGAGCAAGTAGATCGCCTCTCACGCCTCAATGCTGCTGACTGGGACAAGCTCAAGGCAGAGCTAGCAGCCCGAGAGGTGCGCGTGGTCGCTCTCGATCTGCCGACGTCATGGGTGATGGCGACGGCGCAGCGCGACGAGCTGACTTCTCGGATGTTCGACGCGATCAACAGCATGATGCTCGACATGCTGGCCGCAGTCGCCCGCAAGGACTACGACGACCGTCGCCGCCGACAAGCTCAGGGTATAGCCAAGGCGAAGACCGAGGGTCGCTACCGTGGCCGCCCGGAGGACACCGAGCGCAACAAGGCGATCCTCAAGATGCTCAAGAGCGGGCAGAGTTGGAACACCATTGTTGCCGCAACGGGATGTTCCCGCTCGACCCTCAGTAAGGTCGCCAAGCGCCTCGTTGCGTAGGGAACACTGCGGAGACGCCAGCGACAATTGGCGCCTTCCCGTTCGCGTCCCTGGGTGCCACAAGGCGGTGGTCAGACTTTAAGGCTCGACGGCGACGACTGAGCCGAAGCCTGGCAATCATAACCCTCCACGACGCAGGACCATGATGTACGAACGCAAGAGAAGGCGTCGGGCGGACCTTGCCCGGCGACTGACGGAGACCAATGTAACCCACTCAAGACGCTGTTGGGCTCTCGACTGTGGGGTGCCCGCCGGGAACGCATCAGGCGATGGCTTGGGGCGGTTCTGCCGGAAGCACCTGGAGCACTACCGCCGCCATGGCGACCCGCTGAAACCCTCGTACAAGGCCGCGCAGCTAGTGCCCCATCGCCGCGCCGTTGCTGCGTGGATGAAGACCAATGCGGATGACCGTTGGCTGGTGAACGCTCTCCAGAGGATCGAAGGCAAGATGCGCGGGGCAGGACGCGCGATTGAAGTTCGCAACCTTCGAGGCCAGCCGGCGGCAGAGAAGGCTCGGTCGATCTGGGCGAGGCTGAGGGATCGCGAAGTTGCGCCAACCGAAATCCTCCAGAGCATCCTTGCGGTCGCCATGTACCACGAGGCCGATCGTCAACCGGGCAAGAAAGAGTATCGCCAAGTCCAAATCGCGAAGGTCTTGAGCCGCATGGCTGGTGGCACCGTGAAGCGGTGGCCGACACACTACACAGACCCCCGCCTTCCCAAGGAGAAGGTGTTGCGGTGGTTCCCGGCATCAGAGGGTCTTGTCTTGCGCGAGCTTGGCGAACAGGCGGAGGGACTTGCAGAGTTCTTCATTCCTGAGCGCATCGAAGAGTTGCTCCAGTTCGGAGCGAAGCGGCGGTCAAAAACCGCACTGCAACGCGCAATGCGATTGATCGGCTCCATAGATGACCAATGATACCGCCCACATCGAGCGATTCGTCAACGAGATGGAACGGCACTGGACCGAGAAGCTCGGCAACACATCCAGCGCCGGGTTCCGCCAAGTGTGGGCCCTCATGGCGGAGACCTACAACGCTGCCATCTTGAAGACGCTCGGTCGGCGGCCACTGCAAATCTTCCCGCCCGACTGGCTCGTGCTTTCGCCCGAGATGGGAACCGGCAAGACGGTAGGCGCTTGCCTCTACCTGGGTCTCTTGGCCCGTGATCTGCGAACTGTGTCGCCGCCGGTTCGCTTCGGTGGGGTGCTAGTCTGCCGTACAATCAGGCAATGCGAAGAGGCCGTTTCGGCCATTAACGAACACGCTGGGTTTCCCGCCGCAATCACACGACATTCTGACAATGAAGTCACCATTGAACAAAGCAAGCGGCATCCCATACTCGTGATCACTCATGCAGCTTTGGTGAATACGGATGACAAGCACAGACACGTTCAATGGGATGATTATGCCCACTGGGACGGCGGCACCCGACCGCTGATCATCATTGACGAAGCCTTGGCCAATGCGGTCGAGTTCCAGTCGATCAACGAGCAGTCGCTGCACTTCCTACTCTCCCGCATACCAGGCTCCGTGAAGGAACGGCACGAGCTCGCTGTAGACATCATCAGCAGCTTTCTAGATCGTCTCAAGCACATTGGTACCACAACGGATGAAGCCTACACGCTGTGGCCTCCAGTACCCCACGGCGAGACAAACCTCTCAGTAAAGCTCCCATTGCTGTTCAAGCGCCTGTTAGAGGACCTCAAGACAACGGGCTTGGCAGGGCGTGATCGTCAATGGAATGACCGAGCGGCCCACGACGCCGACCTCAAGATCATCAAGGCGACACTCGACGACATAGCGGCCCTCTTCCGGCAATGGGCGGTCTTCGCCAAGAAGGGCAAAGATGCAACCCTCATGACCGCAAGGGTCAGACTGCCTCGTGACCTTTGGTGCCCCGTGCTGCTCAATGCGACGGCACCCCAGGACGTGCTGCTTGACCATACCGGCGGACGTCTCATACCGATGCCCAAGGTTCGCAACTACAAGAACCTGACGATCCACATCCTCAGGACCAGCGGTCTCGGCAAGACAGAGATGATCGCTCGTCAGAAGGAACGCCTGAGCCGTGTAGGCCAGTTCGTGAGAGATCACTGGGAGCGCGACGATCAGTGGATGATCGTCACTCACAAGGATGTCGAGGCGAGAGCAAAGCTCGAATTTCCCGACAACTGCCTGACCGCTCATTGGGGCGCATTAGATGGCCTCAACGACTTCAAGGAGTGCAACAAGGCGGTGCTGTTCGGGTTGAGCTACAAGGAACCTACCACGTTCGCGCCACTCTACTTCGCATTGCGCGGGTACCAACCATCCGACTGGTTCAAGTCGGGAGAAGCGACAAAGATCAAACGGAAGCTCCAAGAGAAGTCACTCGCAGCTCAGGTGCTACAGGCTCTCGGGCGTCCCCGCAGTCGCCGGGTTGTTGACGAGGAAGGCAACTGCCTCCCGACGACGATCTACCTTACCCTGCCCCCCGACGCGCTTGGGTCGTATCTCGAAGAGACCATAAAAACGGACTTCCCAGACGTTACGATCAAGGATTGGGATTTCACACTTGACGGCGATGATGTCACAACCGATGCCCGTCGCGAAGTCTCGGCTGCTGTGGTCACCCACATGCGAACGTGCAAGCCTGGGCGCTACCTGATTTCGGAGGTTGTGAAGTCCTTGGCGCTTTCCAAAACTCAGACCGCAAATCTGAAGGATGCCCTCAAGAAGGGCCGGTCCATCGTCCGCGATCTGGAACTAATTGACGTAAGCTACTACGTCGATGGGCGAGGACGCGGCGCCAAGTCCTTTCTGGTCAAGCGAACCTGACATCACGGGCGGGAAACGGGGGCACAATCCCAAGAACCTTTCTGGAGGTTTGCCCCCAATTTCAACCCCATACAATGATTGATCCTTCGGCTTCGCCTTCAAGACACGGCAACCGCCCCTGCTCCAGCGAAGCGCTCAAAGACGAACTGGTACGTCCGCTCGACCTTCTCCTCCCAGAGCTTGCGGTCATACACTTCGGGGAGCAGGTCGAGTTCTTCCCTAATGGTCTCTCGGACACCCGCCTTCGCCCCTTCCTTCCCTCGCCAGTCGAGGACGAGTTTCTCCTTCTTGAGTTTGTCGAGTAGCAGCCGCGCGATCTTCTTCACCTCGATCTCCTGCGCCTTGGTGAGCTTGGGTTCAGGCTTGGTGAGGATGTCGAAGATCGCCAGTTCGTCCTCGCTCAGCGCCTCACGGATGTGGCGCTTCTCCTCATCGTCGAGTTCGCCGACGAAGGCCATCAGTTCCTCGAAGAGCTGCTCGACATCGAGGCTACCGGCATTGTAGGCGTCCACCAGCTTCTGCAGCCGCTCAAGAAGGCTGACGCGTGTGGGATTACGGGAAGCGAGCTGCTTCGCCCTTGCCTCAGCCTTGCTGCGCAGCAGTTCTGCGGCGGTCTTCTTGGAGCCTCCAGCGAACAGATCGGCCAGCTTGTCGAAGTCGATCGTCGAGAGATCGAACAGCTTCTTGAGGTCGTCTCCCTTCGGGATCGGGGCGCGGATCGCAACCCCCGAGATCGCCTCGTCAACCAGCCGCTCGATCTCCGCCAGGATCGCGTCGAGGCCTCTGGGAGGAGCGGCCCGTGTGAGGCTCCTGATCATCTCGGCGATCACCTGCAGGACAACCATGTCGCCACGATGCGGGAGCACAGCAGGGTCGGGCAGGACGGCCTTGAACAGTTTCCAGGCGCTGGCGACGAGTCTCAGATACTCCAGCTTGTCTGTATCCTTGCCGAGGATGGCCTCCGCTGCTTTCCTGATCCCCGCCACCCGAGCAAGCCCCTCCGCAGCGATCACCGCTCCGGTGTCAACTCCACGCTCCCTGGCAAAGGCCAGCGCCTTGCCCAGCGCATCCTTCAAGTCGGTGAGGAGTTGATCCTTCTCCTTGATCAGGTCGGTCTCCACGCCTGGCCGGGGCTTTGCGTAGATGGCCAGCGCCTCCTTGAGGTTCCGGAACACCCCCACATAGTCCACTATGAGGCCCGCCTGTTTGCCGGGAGCCACACGGTTCGCCCGCGCGATGGTCTGCATGAGCGTGTGGTTCTTCATCGGCTTGTCGAGGTAGATCGTCGAGCAGGTCGGCACGTCGAAGCCAGTAATCCACATGGCGCATACGAACACGAAGCGCAGCGGATCGTCGGGGGCCTTGAACCGCTCGTCGAGGGCCTCTTTCACGAGCCGCTGCCGGTGAGGGCGGATGTCGAGCCCCTGCTTGGCCAGCGTCTCGATCTCGTTCTGCGATTGGCTGACCACAACGGCCATGTCGGTGCGCTCAAGCCAGGCGAGTTGCTCCTCAAGAGCGGCACGTTCGACCGCATCGGCGATCCCTGCCACCCGCTCTTTCTCGGCCTTGAGGTGCGCTGCCCAGTGCCGCTGGACCTTGTCGAACATGCGGACCGCCGTCGCCTTGTCGATGGCTATGAACATGGCCTTGCCACGATAGCCTCGCCCCGTGAAGTGACGCACCAGATCGGCGGCGATCTTCTCCAGCCGGTCGTCATTGGTGATCAGGTGATACTGACGGGCGAACCGCTTGGCGAGCTTGTCCTCGGTCTCGGGATCAAGTCCGGCGTCGTCAAGAACACGGGCGATCTCATCGTCGAGGTCAGCGCTCTTGAGCTGGAGTTCGGGCAAGCGGCTCTCATAGTACAGCGGCACTGTCGCACCATCCGCGATGGACTGGGCGAAGTCATAGATCGACACATAGTCGCCGAAAACCTCACGCGTCCGTTCTTCCTCACCCGCGATGAGCGGCGTTCCGGTGAACCCGAGGAAGGCCGCGTTAGGCAGGGCCGCCCGCATGTTGGCGGCAAGGACGTCGTACTGGCTGCGATGGGCTTCATCGGTGATCACGATGACATTGGAACGGTCGGACAGCTTGGGATACACCTCGCCTTTCTCGGTCCCGAACTTCTGGATCAGTGTGAAGATGAACCTCTCGTTCCCCTTGAGTAGCTGTTGAAGGTGATCGCGCGTCTGCGCCTGGATCATCTGCCGATCCTTGGTCAACGCCCCACAGGCCGAGAAGGTGTCCGCGATCTGGTCGTCCAGTTCCTTGCGGTCGGTGACGATCAGGAAGGTCCAGTCACCCGGTACCTGTCGCATCACTTTGCGGCTGAAGAACAGCATGGACAGGCTCTTGCCCGACCCTTGCGTGTGCCAGAAGACACCGAGACGGCCTTGGTTCTCCCTGATTTTCCCAACGGCGGCCATCGCCCGGTTGACGCCCAGAAACTGATGGTTCTTGGCTAGCACCTTGACGAGGCCGGTCTTGCCTTCCTGAAAGGCGATGAAGTTCTCGACTATGTCGAGGAAGCGGGCAGGTCGGCAGGTACCCCTGATCAACGTCTCAAGGGACACGACGCCGGGCTCCTCCTCGTCGTCCACCTTCTTCCACTCGCCGAAGAACTCGAAAGGCGCATGAGCTGCCCCAAGCCGCGCCTCATGTCCGTTGGAGAGGATGACGAAGCCGTTGGGAACGAAGACCTGCGGGATGGCGGAGCGGTAGTCGCGCAGGTTCCCGTCATACGCGTCGGACAAGCCACGGTAGGCGGCCTTGAGTTCGACGAGCAGCAGCGGCAGCCCATTGACGAAGCCGACGAGATCGGCCCGGCGCGTGTAGAGATCGCCCGCGAACCACACCTGCGAAGCGAGCAGGAACTCATTGTTCGCCGGTTCGTCCCAGTCGATCATCCTCACCGTCTCGTCGCGCAGCGCCCCGCGCGGGGAACGAACCTTCACCTTCACACCGTCGCGGAGAAGTTCATGAAGTTCGGCGTTTGCACGGACGGGTTCCAGCGCGGCACGTTCGGACCCAAGCGACCCGCAAGCCTCATCGAGTGCTGCATCCGGCAGTTCGGGGTTGAGCCGCCTGAGTGCTGATTTGAGGCGAAGAGGTAGCACGGCATCGCGACGGGACTCGCGCCCTTCGGGACTTTGATGCGGCGCGTTGGCGGTGCCGAACTCGCCATGGAGATTGATGATCCGCCAGCCGAGGGATTTGAACAGGTCGATGGCCGGCTGCTCAATTAGCTCAAATTCGGAATACCCCCCAAAGAGAGGAGAACGCTCCTCGAACCCGTTGTCGCCGCCTGTCACTCCGCCGCCTCTCGGATCATCTGGTCCGCATCTGAAACGTCGATCTCACCTGAGACGAGCTTGGGCAGGAGGAGATCGCGTTGGGCGCGAAGATTTACATTTTGCCGTTCCAGCGTAGCAGTTAGCTGGCGCATGTCGCGAACGATGCCGCCATACATCCGTTGAAGATCTTTAGGTGGGACGATCACCCGTTGGGACCGTATTCGGTCGCGACCCAGTTCGGTCTGCCCGGTAGAGCCAATGCCAGCTTCCGAAAACACGGACTCAAGCCGCAACATCGACAGACCAAAGAAATAGGGATCAATGTCGTGCAAGGGCCTCAGCATTGTCACGTGAGAGTCAATTGTCGTGTCAACGAGCGCATCAAGAACCTGCGCAACTCGTCCAAGCGTTCCGACGCCCGTAGAGTTTATTAGCACATCGCACTGGCGAACTAACTTGTTCTCCGGCACTTGCTTACTTTGACGTCTAGCCGGTCCCAGTTGTAAGCGACCGTCGCGAATACATTTTTGATTGATCACACGGCTGTTCGCATCGTCATCATACTTGGGAGCTATGCCGCGATGGACGAACTCTGTTATTTCGCCAATGGATTGCACTACCCAGCCTTTCGGGATCGCGCCGAGCCCACTTTCAAGAAGCGGAGTCACCTCACACCCCGGAGCGCGGAAGTGGACAAACCACTCCTCGTAGATGCGCCGTGTCATCTCCTCCAGGATCGCAACCCGCTGCGTGTTGTTCTCCATCAGGACGTCGTAGGCGGAGAGGATTGCGGCAATGCGGCCCTGGGTGTTCCGATCAGGAAAGCGAACAGGGACGGAGCGCAAAATCCCCGTGTTGAGGTTGGGCATGGTTGCCCCAACCGCCTGACCATAAATCCAAGCAATCGTCTTTGGGTGGTTGAGAAAAAAGAACAGGAAGTCGGGCATGACCTCAGCCGCGCCAAGCCGAACGAGCAAGCAACCGGTACCGCACAACCAGCCCTTCTCTCTGGGGCCGATCAGCGCACACCGCCCTATGTCGCCTCGTCGGCCATAGACTATGTCGCCAGCTTCCAGTTGATGACGTGAGAGGCGGCGAACATCCTCTTGGCCCACCCGTGCAACTGTGTCTTCCGAAACCCTGCCGTCCACTATGTCCTTCGGCATCACGACAGGGGTTCCAAAGGGTTGATAGTCGCTCTGGTGAAGCTGACTGCCAAATGGCCCGGTTTGTATTAAGCCGCCCCCTTCATCGCAAAGCTCGCCAAGAAGCCGTTTCTGCCAACTCATGGCGTCGCCTCAGCGGCTAGGAGCAGAGGCAAGTTCCCGGTAATGCGGGTCTCCAGCTTCCGCGCCTCTAGCGTCAAACGCTCGAACTCCTCCTGCAATTCCTCCAGCCGCTCGGCAAAATCCAAATCTTCAGAGGTGCCCCGGCCCGTACCGACAAAACGGCCGGGATTGAGGCTCCATCCCTGAGCCGCAATTTCTGAGAGCCTCGCGGCTCTGCAGAGGCCGGGTACATCGACATAGGTACCATCGAGTCCATTAGCTGCCAGAAGCGGTTGACTGCCTCTACTCTTCTCGACTTCCTGTCCTCGCCAAAGCCGCACGATGTTCGCCAGGAACTCGATCTGTGCATCGGTGAAGTCGCGATGGGCTCGGTCGATCTGCCGGAAGGTGTGACGGGCGTCGATGAACAGCACCTGATCCTTGCGGGCGGTAGCGGGCTTCCCCTTGTCGAGGAACCACAGAGTGCAGGGTAGCGTCACCGTGTAGAAGAAGTTCGGCCCCACCGAGACGATAACATCCACCGTGCCGCTCTCGATCAGCTTCTGCCTGATCTCGGCCTCCGAGCCCCTTGCGTCTGATGCTGAGTTGGCCATGACGAAGCCCGCTCGCCCCTTCTCGTTGAGCGCCGACCAGAACAGTTCGATCCAGATGTAATTGGCATTGTCCGGCTTCGGCAGCCCGAAGGGAAAGCGGTCAGGGCGCTTCGCAATGGACTCCTTGTCCTTGTCAACGCCGTTCACGTTGAAGGGCGGGTTGGCCATGACGAAGTCGAACTTACCCACCATGGCGCCAAGATCGCCAAACGGTTCGTCGTGGTAGGAGTTCGCCTCCATAATTGTGCCGCCGAGACCGTGAACAGCAAGGTTCATCTTGGCGAGTCGCAGCGTTTCGCGCACCTTTTCGATCCCGAAGATCGACAGCTCCTTCTGCGGCAACTTCTGGTGTGAGCGCACGAAGTCCGCCGAGTGAACGAACATGCCGCCCGAGCCACAAGCCGGATCGAGTATGCGCCCATGATACGGCTCGATGATCTCGACGATAAGGCGCACGATACTCGCGGGCGTGTAGAACTCGCCACCCTTCTGCATTTCCTGCATGGCAAACGAGCCCATGAAGTACTCATAGACTTTGCCGAAGGCGTCGCCCTCGATGTCGAGCGGCGCGAGGAGCTTGATCAACTCGCGAAGGATGTCGTCCCCCACTGCGCCGTAGTTTCTCGGCAGCGCGTCGGCGAGATCGGGATTGTGCTTCTCGATGTCTTCCATCGCCTGGTTCAAGGCACGGCCAAGGTTGGCTCCGTCAGGGAGCTGCAGCAGGTGGGAAAAGCGGGCCTCGGGCGAGAGGTAGATGATGTTACGAGCCTTGAAGGCGTCAGGTCCCGGAGGACCAAGGCGGCTGCCAGGACGCGGCTTCAATTCCTTCTCGACTGCCGCGAACCGGCTTTCAGCGTAGCGGAGGAAGAGGAGGCCGAGGACAGGTCGCGAGTACTCCGATGGTTTCAGCCCGGAGTTTGCCCGCAGTTGGTCCGCCACGCTCCAGAGCCTGTTCTCAACCTCAGCAATTTCAGATGCCATCCCTGCTTCCCCCACCACGACCCCAACTCAGTTTGACCCATCTTGCCGCGCCGGGCAATCGAATGCCCACAGGACGGCAGAATTTCCTAAGGTTTGAACTGGGGGGACCGTCTCATTTGGCGGGTGAGTGTTGGTGAAGTTGCCTCAGATCAAGGCCGGGATAACGTACCTTGGCGATCTCGCGTTGCAGCCGCTCCAGTGAGAACCTGTAACCGCTCTCGTCCGCACCGTAGCCACGGCCAACAGAACTGCCGCTTGAGTGCCCCGTCAGGGCAAACCTAACCTCCTCTTCGATGCCCGCCTCGCGGCACCAAGCGATGAACGTATGGCGGAATGAGTGAAAGACCTTGCGTCCATCCTTATTGATCCCCAGGTCGTGCAACTGATGCCCGAACCACCGGCCCCATGCATCGCCACGATCACCCCTCTGGTTCTTCTTGAGGCCATCGAGGAGCCATCCTTCTTGTCCGACAGCATCCTTGCGACCACGAACGAAATTAAGGAAGCCGCACTTCACTAGCTCAGGATGGAGAGGCACCCGCCGGATGGATTTGATGTTCTTGACCTGCTGCCCTTCACCAAGATCGGTGATCCGGAAGAAGGGTATCTCGCCCTCCACCTGAACATCGCCCACCTTCAATTGGGCGATCTCCCCGCGCCGTGCGCCAGTGAAGAGCCCAACCAAGGGTATCCACCGGGCTGCGAGGCCCTTGCCGCCTCCATCGCTTGTATCGCCTTCGATGACAAAAGGCTGCGAAAAGATGATCTTTAGATCATCGATGGCGAAGGTTGCCCGACGATGCGCTGCACTCTTCGCCTCGTGGAGCTTGAGACCCTCGAACGGATCAGTCCAGCCCCCGGGACGTGACTTGAGATCGAACCGCCTCGCGGCAGAGTTCATGATCGCCGACATAACCTGCAGCTTCTTGTTGACGGTACCCGCCGCTGGCTTGCTTAGCGGCAACTCTGGATGCTCGATCAGCTTGGGCAAGGGCAAACGCTGGAGCTTTTGCGAGAGACGGGGCGGAATGCGAACCAAGGCGTCACGGAAGGACCTAGCTTGAGATGGCGTGATCTCAGCAATACGCAGGTTGCCGAACTGCTCCCTGAACCGACGGGTGACATAGTCCCCGTCTTGGATTGTGCTGAGCTTGGGGAGCTTCTCACCGCGAGCGCCAACTCCGGTCTTCCACGCCTCAAAGGCTTCCTGGATGGTGGGACCGGCTCCTGCCTTCTGCGGGGCGGTAGGATTAACGACGATCTCGCCCTTGTTGCGAGCATCCATGACCTGCAGCGCTTTCAACCGCTGTTCAAGGAAGGCGAGTTCAAGCTCTCTGCGTTCCGACGCACCGGACGGAAGATCGATACCCGCTTCGCCAAGTGCAGCGTTCACCGCCTCTTTGACGTGGTCAGGCACTCGCTGCCGCGCCATTGCTTCGCGCAACTCAGGTCCTACGCGTTCGACCGCGAACCTGAGTAGTCCAAGATCATCATTCGAGAGGCCGGGCTCACGTGGCGGAGGCGGACCGATCCTGAGCTTTGCTCCAACTGAGAAGTCTAGGCCAATGCCCTTCTTTCGCAGTTCAAGATCGCTGCTGATCAGCGATGCGCCATAGTTCGCTGCCATCGCCTCAATGTCGGCGGCAGAGAGCGATCGACGGGGGCCTTGTTTGAGTAACCGTATCGCTTCTGCGACTAAGTCTTCCGCCCAACCCACGAGCTTCGAGGCTTCGCGCTTGGCTGTCCTCTCGTCACGGGTGCCAATGGCCTTGGACAGTTCGTGCTTGAGCTGATGTGGCTTCGCTTCGCTGACAAGCTCGGCAAGCTCTGGCGGCCAGTGCTTTGGCTTTGGTATCGCTCGAAGCTCAGGCGGAAGTCGGTAGCGGAAGACGGCGCGTCCCTGGCGCCAAGTCAGGTGGGTCATTTGGATCATGTGTAGCACGCCGGTGTAGCTGGTTGATGTAGCAACCCGGCTTAGCTAACTTGCTGATAACGCTTATTTTCAGCTAACTCAAGAGCTTAGTCGAACTCTGGCGCCCCCTAGGGGACTCGAACCCCTGTTTCAGCCGTGAGAGGGCCGCGTCCTGGGCCGCTAGACGAAGGGGGCGCACTGGTCGAGAGGCCCGATATACGGGCCCGTCGGACAAAGCGCAAGATGTCGGAGGCAGTTTGCCGGATCAAGGCGTTTCGGGCCTGAGGCGCACCCGGCTCAGCACCACGCCCTTCCTCGTGTCGACCACCACCACCTCATGCGCCGGGCCCGCGGCCACATGCACGGCCATGGTGGAGCCGTCGAGGGTGACGCCCGCGACCGTGGCCCCGGCGGGTGCCGCGATGTCGACCAGCCTCGCCTCCTGAGGCTGTTCCGGCGCCTTGCCGCGCGTCACCTTCCAGGCGACGCCGCCCAGGAGCACCAGCAGCATGATGACGAGCAGACCGCCCATGATATAGACGGTCATCTCCAGGAATCGTAAGCCCGGCTGCGGCGGGGCTTCGCCTTCCGTCGTCGCCGGCTGCTGGTTGTCCGTCATGACCTCTCCATCATCATCTCGCCTGCTCGAGGCGGCCGTTCCCGCCGAAGCGGCCGGCGAGCGTCTCGACCGGTTCCTGGCCCGCCAGTTCCCGCCGACCAGCCGGGCCCGCTTCCAGGCCCTTATTGCCAATGGCTGCGTCGCTGTCGAGGGGGCGCCCGTCACCGAGGCCCGCCGCAAGATGAAGGCGGGCGAGCATGTCGCCGTCCGCCTGCCCGAGGCCACGGCCCCCGAGCCCCTGCCCGAGACCATCCCGCTCGCCGTCGTCCATGAGGACGACGCCCTCATCGTCATCGACAAGCCGGCCGGCCTCGTCGTCCATCCGGCCGCCGGCCACGAGACGGGAACCCTCGTCAATGCGCTCATCGCCCATTGTGGCGCGAGCCTCTCCGGCATCGGCGGGGTCCGGCGTCCCGGCATCGTTCATCGCCTCGACAAGGACACTTCGGGCCTCCTGGTGGTGGCGAAGACCGACGAGGCCCACCGGGGCCTCGCGGCGCAGTTCGCCGCCCATGGCCGCGACGGGCGCCTCGAGCGCGCCTATGTCGCCCTCGTCTGGGGCGCGCCCGAGCGCCGGCGCGGCACGGTCGATGCGCCGATCGGCCGGCACGGCACCGCGCGCGAGAAGATGAGCGTCGTCCGCAGGCCCCGGGCGCGCGCGGCCGTCACCCATTACGAGGTGGAGGAGAGCTTCGGCTCGCCCCCCTATGCGAGCCTCGTCCGCTGCCGGCTCGAGACCGGCCGCACCCATCAGATCCGCGTGCACATGGCCCATATCGGCCATCCGCTCATGGGGGACGGGACCTATGGCCGGGGCTTCAGGTCCTCGATCGGCAAGTTGCCGGAACCGGCGCAAGGCGCGCTCGCGGCGCTGGGCCGCCAGGCGCTCCACGCCGCGGTGCTGGGCTTCGAGCATCCGGTGACGGGCGAGCCCCTGCATTTCGAGAGCGATCCCCCGGAGGACCTCGCCGTCCTCATGGCGGCCCTTGCGCCCTCATGACCCCCTGGCCGCGGCGATTACAGACTGCGGCCCCACCGCATCCCAGCCGACGAACGGGCGGTCATGGGCGATGAGCAGGAAAAGCGCCGTGCTCACGATGACCGAGACGAGGCCCAAGGCGATCGCCCGTCCGCCGTCGCTGCCCGAATGCACGATGGTGACCGCGACCGCCATGGCGAGCGCCAGGATCAGCATCGCCGCCCACTGGTCGGGAGCCAGATTGTTGCGGGCGATGTCGAGGCGGCGTTCGCGCGCCTCGCCCACCGCCTTGAGCGCCGTCATGAGCTCCCGCGACAGCATCTGCTCGCCGGGCGCCAGCGAGACGGTGGCGCCGTAGAGGGCGGCCAGCACCCGCTCGGCCTCGCGGCTGCCGCCGCGATCGTCCATGTAAGGCCATTCGGCGGCGGACTGCCCAGCATAGTCGCCCACCAGGTTGACGATCTCGCTGCGCCGCGGCTCGGGCAGGAGGTGCGAAAGGGTCCTGAGCAGGCGCACCTCGCGGGCCTCGATGGCGACCGCCTCATGAGCGTGGTCCTCGATCGTCCACACGCTGGAGGCGAGAAAGGTGGTGGCGAGCACGAACAGGGTGCCGCAGATGGTCTGCATGACGGGCGACACCTCGCGCGCCGCCCGCACCAGGGGAAAGGAGACCGCCAGCCTGGGCAAAAACCACAGGATCAGGGCCGCCGCCCCGACCAGCACGTTGAGGACCAGGAACAAGATGACGAGCGGCAGTTGGTAAAGCCAGTCCATGGGTTCCGCCTCCCCAAGAAACCCTTATACTTCAATGGGTACGGGGTGCCGCAAGGGGGCAGGCGAAAGAGTTGGCTCCGAGGGCGCCGCTTCCCTGAAACATTCGGAAATATATTGCAACTTATTTAGTTTCTTTTTTTGCTGGAACGGTCTTAAATTCCGCGCATTGAACCCTATATCCTCATCACCGGCGGAGGGTCTCGTCTCCGCCGGCCCGTGAAAGGGGGGCATATCATGAATAAACCCGTCGCTTCACTTCCCAGCGTCTCCAGCGAAGGCGGCCTTGCCCGCTATCTCCAGGAGATCCGGCAGTTTCCCATGCTGCAGCCGGATGAGGAGTTCATGCTGGCGAAGCGCTGGAAGGAGCATGGCGACCGCGAGGCGGCGCACAGGCTCGTGACCTCGCATCTGAGGCTCGTGGCCAAGATCGCCATGGGCTATCGCGGCTATGGCCTGCCCATTTCCGAGGTCGTCTCGGAAGGCAATGTCGGCCTCATGCAGGCGGTCAAGCGCTTCGAGCCCGACAAGGGCTTCCGCCTCGCGACCTATGCCATGTGGTGGATCAAGGCCTCGATCCAGGAGTTCATTCTGCGCTCCTGGAGCCTGGTCAAGATGGGCACCACGGCCAGCCAGAAGAAGCTGTTCTTCAACCTGCGCAAGGTCAAGGGCCAGATCCAGGCCCTGGAGGACGGCGACCTCCGTCCCGACCAGGTCAAGGAGATCTCGCGCCGCCTGGGCGTTCCGGAAGAGGACGTGGTGTCGATGAACCGGCGCCTGTCCGGCGACGCCTCGCTCAACGCCCCGGTGCGCGCCGAGTCCGAGGGCGAATGGCAGGACTGGCTGGTCGACGACACGGAGACGCAGGAGGACGCCCTCGTCGAGAGCGAGGAGAAGCGGATGCGTCTCGATCTTCTGACCGAAGCCATGGACAAGCTCACCGACCGCGAGCGCCGCGTCTTCGCGGCGCGCCGCATGCAGGAAGATCCGGCGACGCTCGAGGATCTGAGCCAGGAGTTCGGCGTGTCGCGCGAGCGCATCCGCCAGATCGAGGTTCGGGCCTTCGAGAAGGTCCAGAAGGCGGTGAAGAACGCCGCCCAGAAGGCCCTCGCGCCCAAGCCGGCGATCGCCGCCGCCGAAGCAAGGGTCTGAGGACCGCCACGAGATTCCCCTCTTCCGTGCGGGCGCATGGGAGAGGGCAGCCGAACCGGCGCTCCCTGGCCTCTATTGACCCACGATCAAGGGATTGCTGTCGGGCGGCACCGGCTTCGACCAGAAGATCTGCACCGCCCATAATTCGTTCCGGCGCTGGATGACGCCGGTCGAGACGAAATCATAATCCCGCTTCATCAGGTTGCGCCGATGGCCGCCGCTGGCGAGCCAGGAGGCGAACAGCGCCCGCGCCTTGCGCTCGTCCGCCGGTCCCTTGCGGCGGTCGCTCGCGGCATTCTCGCCGCGCGCGCGATAGAGTTCCACGTCCTCCACATAGGCGGCGAAACGCTGGTCGAAGCTGTGGCCCGCCCGCGACCTGTGGTTAGACTTGCCGGCGAACATCATGTCGGCGGCCTGCGCCCGCGCCGCCTCGCGCATCAGGTCCGAGGCGATGAGACCCTTGCGGCCCTTGGACTGGCGGTAGGCGGAAACGAGCTTGTCCAGATAGTCCTCGAGATCGGGCCGGGCGCCGGTGCCTTCCGGCAGCCGGCTGAGCAGCGACCGCGCATAGTAGGCATAGTCGCTCGACGCCTCGGCCGCCCGGCCGGGCAGAAGGAAAGCTGCCGCCGCCAGCATAAGCGCCGCGATGTGGAAAAGAGGCCTGCGCGGGATGATCGTGCTCATTGGGAAATGCCGTATGGATGAATGGTCCGTCAGGGTCAGGCGCTTGACGGACGCTTCGGGCTTTCTTAAGGCGGGCGGCGAGGAGAGACAAGTCAAATGCCCCGTCAGCTTCCCGCCGGCGCCTGCCTCCGGCATGCCGTGAGCAGCGTGCGCAACAATATCGCCTACGCCTTCCGCATCAGCTGGCCCTGGTATGCGGTCTTCGTGCCGGTCGTCGTCGCCCTCTCCACCCTGCTCGGCTACGCGACCGGCGGCGATCCCGAAGCCAATCCGGCCTTTGCCCTCTTGATCAATCTCGCTATCGCCATCCTCACCATGCTGGCCTTCGCCTCCATCGCGGTGAACTGGCACCGTTACATCCTTCTCGACCAGGTGCCCGGGCGCCGCGAGCTCTTCCGGCTGGACGACAAGACCTGGCGCTATTTCGGCAATCTCCTCCTGATCTCCCTCGTCCTTGTGGCGGCGGGCATCGCCATCGGCCTGCCGCTCGGCCTCGTCGGCGGCCTCCTCGGCGCCCTCGAGGCCTTCATGGTCCTCATCGTCCTCGCCATCATTCCGGTCGTCGGCGTGCTGGCGCTTCGTCTCGGCGTCAAGCTGCCGGCCATCGCCGTGGACCGCCGCGACTTCCTCATGCGCGACGCCTGGACGGTGTCGGCCGGCAACAATCTGGCGATCTTCCTGATCTTCCTTTTCGAGATCGTCGTCGCCCTGGGCGCGGGCCTGGTGCTCAGCCTGCTGGCCTTCGGCGCCAACGCCATCCATGAGGTGCTGGGCCTCACCGTCGGCTTCGCGCTTCAGCTCCTGGTGAACTGGATCTTCACCATCTTCAGCATCACGATCCTGACCTCGCTCTACGGCTTCTTCGTCGAGAACCGCGAGTTCTGAGCCTACTCCGCCGCCGCTTTTTCCCTGGCCGGCAACAGAGGCGGAAAGTCCTCGGGCGTTATCGTCTCTTTTTCGAGCAGGATCTTCGTTCCCGCCTCCAGGTCCTTGCGCCGGCTCGTCAAAATCTTCTTGGCCTGGCCGTAGGCCTCGTCGATCAGGCGCTTCACGGCAACGTCGATCTTCTCCGCCGTCTCGTCGGAATAGTCCTTCTGGTGCATGCCGACCACATTGTCGCCGAGATAGCTCGAGCTCTGTCTTTCGAACACCGCCTGGCCCAGCTCCTTCACCATGCCGAAGCGGGTCGCGATCTGGCGGGCGATGTCGGTGGCGCGCGTGATGTCGTCGGCCGCACCGGTCGAGATCTCCTTGAAGACGAGCTCCTCGGCGGCCCGGCCCGCCATCAGCACCACCATGCGGTTCTTTAGCTCTTCCAGGGTGATGAGGAACTTGTCCTCGGTGGGGCGCTGCATCGTATAGCCGAGCGCGCCGATCGAGCGCGGTATGATCGAGATCTTGTGCACCGGGTCCGCCCCCTTGAGCGAGGCAGCCGCGAGCGCGTGGCCCATCTCGTGATAGGCGACGCGCTGCTTGTCGGCGGGATTGAGAACGCGGCTCCTCTTCTCGGTGCCGGCGACGAGGCGCTCTATGGCATTGCCGAAATCCTCCATGGTGACGGCCTTGCCGCCGCGCCGCGTGGCGAAGATCGCCGCCTCGTTGACGAGGTTGGCGAGGTCGGCGCCGGCGAAGCCTGGAGTCATCTGCGCCACGCGCTCGAGATCGATGTCCTTGTCGGCCTTGATCTTACGGATATGGACCTTGAGGATGGCGACGCGCCCCGACTGGTCGGGCCGGTCGACGACCACCTGCCGGTCGAAGCGCCCGGCGCGCAGCAGGGCCGGATCGAGGATCTCCGGCCGGTTGGTGGCGGCCAGCAGCACGATGCCTTCCCGCGGATCGAAGCCGTCGAGCTCGGCCAGGAGCTGGTTGAGGGTCTGCTCCTTCTCGTCGTTGCCGCCGAAGCTCGGGCCCGAGCGCGCCTTGCCCATGGCGTCGAGCTCGTCGATGAAGATGATGCAGGGCGCGGCCTTGCGCGCCTGCTCGAAGAGGTCGCGCACGCGCGCCGCCCCCACGCCCACGAACATCTCGACGAATTCCGAGCCCGAGATCGAGAAGAACGGGACTTTCGCCTCGCCCGCGATGGCGCGCGCCAGGAGCGTCTTGCCGGTTCCCGGCGGGCCCACCAGCAATATGCCGCGCGGGATGGTGGCGCCGAGCCTCGCATATTTCTCCCTGTCCTTGAGGAACGAGACGATCTCGACCAGCTCCGCTTCCGCCTCGTCGATCCCGGCGACGTCCTTGAATGTGACCCCGGTGTTCTTCTCGACATAGACCTTGGCCTTGGACTTGCCGACATTCATCATGCCGCCGAGGCCCTGCTTCTCGATGATGCGGCGGAAGAAGAACATGTAGAGGCCGAAGAAGAACAGCACCGGCACGATCCAGGAGAGGAGCGTCGACAGGAACCCGTTGCTGGCCTGTCCCGAGAACTTGACATTGTACTGCGCGAGGTCGTTGGCGATGGCGGGATCGACGCGCGTGGTGGTGAAATAGGTCTTGCCGTTCTGCGGCGTCTTGAACTTGCCCTGGATCGTGTTCTGGCTGACCGAGACCTCGGCGATCTCGCCCTTCTTGAGCAGCGCCTGGAACTCGGAATAATCGAGCGGCTCGACGGTGCGGTAGGTCTGCCACCAGCCCTGGATGAAGAAGATGGCGGCGAGGGCGAGAACCACGTACCACAGATTGAACTGCTGCTTCTTGTCCATCCGGTCCGCCTCCTGAAACTATTCACAAGCCGAGACTAACAAGGCGCCATCGGCATGTCACCGGTCGGGCGCCCACGGTCTTGGGAACGTCTAGAGATTTCCATCGCGCCAATAGGACCTGATGAAGAGGATGAGCGCCACGATGGCGATGATGGCGACGACGATCTTGAGTGCCAATGACGGCTCGAACATCAGGATGGGATGCATGGCGCGCTCCGGACTTTCCTTGTTTCCAATATATAGGCGGGAAAGTCCGGCCCGGCATCCTCAGTCTTCGAAGGGATCCTTCATGAGGATCGTGTCGTCGCGCTCGGGCGAGGTCGACAGCAGCGCCACCGGACAGCCGATCAGCTCTTCGAGATATTTCACATATTTGATCGCCTGCGCCGGGAGCTCGGCCCAGGAGCGGGCCCCGGCCGTCGTCGCCTGCCAGCCCTCCAGCGTCTCGTAGACGGGCTCGACATTCTTCTGCGCCTCCTCGGCCGCCGGCAGCCGGTCGATGCGCTCGCCCCCGAGCTCGTAGCCGACGCAGACCTTGATCTCGTCGAGACCGTCGAGCACGTCGAGCTTGGTGAGCGCGATGCCATGGATGCCGGAGACCTTGATGGTCTGGTTGACCAGCACCGCGTCGAACCAGCCGCAGCGCCGCTTGCGCCCAGTCACCGTGCCGAATTCGCGGCCGCGCCGGCCGAGGAGCTCGCCGGTCTCGTTGTCCTGCTCGGTGGGGAACGGGCCGCCGCCGACCCGCGTCGTATAGGCCTTGACGATGCCCAGCACATAGCCGATCGACGAGGGCCCCATGCCGGAGCCGGCGGAAGCCTGCCCCGCCACCGTGTTCGACGAGGTCACATAGGGATAGGTGCCGTGATCGATGTCGAGCAGGATGCCCTGGGCGCCCTCGAACAGGATGCGCTTGCCGTCGCGTCGGGCCTCGTCGAGGAGATGCCAGACCGCATCGGAATAGCCGAGGAGCCGCGGCGCCACCTCGGCGAGCTGGCCCTTGAGGTCGGACGCCCTCACCTCCGGCCGGCCGAGCCCGCGCCTTAGCGCATTGTGATGGGCGAGCAGCCGGTCGATCTTGGGGTCGAGCGTCGCCAGATTGGCGAGATCATGCACCCGGATCGAGCGGCGGCCGACCTTGTCCTCATAGGCGGGGCCGATGCCGCGTCCGGTGGTTCCGATCTTGCCCTCGCCCGCCGCGGCCTCGCGCATCTGGTCGAGCTCGCGATGCAGGGGAAGGATGAGCGTGGCGTTGCCCGCGATGCGCAGATTGTCGCGGGTGACGGCGACGCCCTGCCCTTCGAGCTTCTCGATCTCGGCGCACAGCGCCCAGGGGTCGATGACCACCCCGTTGCCGATGACCGAGAGCTTGCCCATGCGCACGATGCCGGAGGGAAGCAGCGAGAGCTTGTAGGTCACACCGTCGATGACGAGCGTATGGCCGGCATTGTGTCCGCCCTGGAAGCGGACCACGATATCGGCACGTTCCGACAGCCAGTCGACGATCTTGCCCTTGCCCTCGTCGCCCCACTGGGCGCCCACGACCGCGACATTCGCCATTCATCCGATCTCCCGACGTGAAACGGCCCCGCTGCGCTTTCGCGCCGGGGCCGTTGCAGGCTTTTACACCGGAACCGGCGAAAGGCAAACGCGTATTGACCTCCATGGCGGCGTTGCTCATGAATGACTTGAGGGAATCCGGGGCTGGGATTAAAATGACGCATGGCTAGAAAACAGAGATCAAGTCCGGTCCGCGCCTTGAAGATCGTCGTGATCGTCATCGTGCTCGCCGGCATATTGGCCTATCTGGGCCCGTGGCTCTCGGCCACGATCGGCGTGTTCAATTCGAGCCTCCTGCTGGCCGTCCTGATCGTCGCCTATTTCCAGAGCGAGACCGACGATCTGTCCGCCCGGCTCGAGTTTCTCGAGAAGAAGGTGCTGGGTGCCAGCGCGAAGGACCCCCGGTAGCGCGCCCGCAGGGCGGACGCTACCGGATTCGCACAACTTATCCTTCCCCCTCGTGGGGAAGGTGTCTACCCGGCCCATGGCCGGGTAGACGGATGGGGGCGGTGCAGCAAGGACAGCGTCGCCAGCCCAGGCATCTGATCGCCGCAGCGCTGAAGCATCAGCATACAGATCTCCGGAATTTCGTCGGTTGGGCCACCCCCACCCGGCGCTCCGCGCCTCCTTCCCCACGCGAAGCGTGGGGAAGGAGGAAGATATGTGAATATCAAGGCGCTTCGCGGCGGAGGGACGATGCGGGCTCACTCGGCGTTGAAGCCGATCTCGAGGTCGCGCGGCCAGCTCACCTTGTAGCCGTGCCTGACGACCTTGACGTCCTGCGGCGCGAGCTCGAAGCTCCAGGCCAGCACCCCCCGCCGCCTCTCGAAATCCCTGACCGTCGGGGGCGTCATGCCGGAGAGGATGTCGACGGTGATCCGGCCCTCGGTCGAATAGGGCATCTGGTCCAGGACGGTGATCGGGATGGGCGCCTGGTGCAGGTTCTTGACCGTGATGTCGAAGGCGCGCTCGGCGACATGTGAGGTCGAGATCAGCCCCTCCTCGGCGGTGCGCCGCTTCACCTCGATGCGCTTGACCTTGACCAGGTCGTCGGCGCCGAAGCCGAGCCTGCCCTCCTCGCCGGGCGACAGCATCGGCAGGGCGCCCTCGCCCATGAACACGCCCTCGCGATAGAGCATGACCGGGCCCGGCAGCAGCGGCGTGTCGCCCGAAAGCGTGAAGGCCGCCGTCAGATAGGCATTGGGATCGAGCCTGGGCGCGGCGAGCGCCGACAGCCTGGCGGCGATCCTGTCGGTCGCGATGCGCACCTTCTTGGCCGTGCCGGTATTGTCGACGCTGACCCGGCCGGCGATGCCATAGAGCGCCTGGAAGCCCGCGATCTCGACCGTCGCCTGCTTCTGCGGGGCCAGTATCCGCTCACGCGTCTTCTCGCCGTAGGCATGCGCCAGATCATCGGCGACGGCCGGCGGCCCGGCGCCGGCATCGCCGATGCCGCGGGAGGTGAAGTTCTCGCGCCGGCCCTCCTCGAAGCCGTCGATGGCCATAGGGGTGAGCTCGGGCGCCGCGGTGGCGCCCAGCGGGCGCGCCGTCGACAGGGTAAGCGCGACATCGTCCCAGCTTTCCGCCGTCGACTGCACGACGTCGGCGCGCCGCACCAGATCGATGGCGGCCCTGCCGTCCTTGCCCATCTCGCCGAGCCGCGCGTCATAAAGCGGCCGCCATCCGGCATTGTGGATGCGGTAGCGCAGGCGGAACGTGCCTTGCGTCTCCTGCGCCGCCGTCAGGTGCACGCTGACCTTGAAGCGCTGCTCGTCCTGCGGCGCCAGATCGCCGAGCCGCCTGTTGAGGTCGGCGACCGACCGGTCGATCTCGCGCTGGCGCAGCCGCGCATCGAGCACGGCCTTGCCGAGGCCGGCGAGCCTGGTGCCGACGAGGTCGAGCACGCCGGCGAGCCCCTGCGCGTCGAGGATGCGCGTCTCGCCTTCCTTCGGCTGCCGGGCGAGCGTCGCGCTCGCCAGCTGCTGCATCAGGCTCTTCTGATATTCGGCGTCGGCGACCGCCTGGTCGAGCGCCGCGCGCTCGTCGCCGAGCGCTTCGATGTCCTTCTCGATGCGCTTGCGCTCTTCATCGCGGCCATCGCCGGCCGTGAAGACGACGCGCGAATCGACCGAGGCGATCTCGATCCCGGCATCGCCCGCCCCTTCGACGCGCAGGGTCTCGGGCGCGAGCTCGGCCGGCAGGCCCTCGAAGACCAGCGTATGCTGGCCCTGACCGATCCGGGCTTCGGCGATGCGCGTGACCTCCGCGCCTTGCGGGAAGACGGTCACCGCATCGATGCGCGAAACGGCGGTGATGTCGGCGGCGATGGCGGGCGTCAGCGCCGTGGTGGCGAGAAAAAGCGCAACGGTGATGGCACGCATGGGGATGCTCCGTGGTTCCTGTCCAGGGAGCTATCAGAGACGGACGCAACGGCAAATTATGGGCGGGATAGCGTCGAGTCTGAGGCGCTCAGAACGCCAGACGCTTGGCCTGCCTGACCTGCGGCAGCCCCTCGACCGCCCGCAGCACCTGGTCCGGCACCGGCTCGTCGACCTGGACGAGGCAGATGGCGTCCTGGCCCTGCGCCATGCGGCCCAGATGGAACGTCGCGATATTGACCCCGGCATTGCCGAGCAGCATGCCGAGCGCCCCGATGAAGCCCGGCTTGTCCATGTTGGTCACATAGAGCATATGCGGGCCGAATTCCGATTCGAGCTCGATGCCCTTGATCTGGATGATGCGCGGCTTGCCGTCGGAGAACACCGTGCCGGCGACCGAGCGCTCCATCTTCGCCGTGCGGATCGCGAGGCGGATATAGGTCTCATACGCCCCGCGCTGCGTCTGGCGCACCTCGTCGACCTTGATGCCGCGCTCTCTCGCCACCACCGGGGCCGATACCATGTTGATATCGCCCAGCATCGGCTTGAGCACGCCCGCGAGCCCGGCCGAGGTGAGGGCGCGCGTGTTCATGTCGCCCACCTCGCCTGCATATTCGATGACGATGCCGGTGATCGGCTCGTCGGTGAGCTGGCCCGCGAACGATCCGAGCCTCTCGGCGACCGCGATGAAGGGCTTGAGGCGCGGCGCCTCGTCGGCCGAGATCGAGGGCATGTTGAGCGCGTTCGAGACGGCGCCGGTGATCAGGTAGTCCGCCATCTGCTCGGCGATCTGGATCGCGACGTTCTCCTGCGCTTCCGCCGTCGAGGCGCCGAGATGCGGCGTCGCCACCACGTTCTCGAGCCCGAAGAGCTTGTGCTCCTGCGCCGGCTCGGTCTCGAACACGTCGAGCGCCGCGCCCGCCACGTGGCCCGATCTGAGCGCCTCGTGGAGCGCGTCCTCGACCACCAGGCCGCCGCGCGCGCAGTTGATGATCCTCACCCCCTTCTTCATCCTGCCGATCGCCGCCGCATCAATGATGCCGCGCGTCTTGTCGGTGAGCGGCGTGTGCAGGGTGATGAAGTCCGACCGCCTGAGAATGTCCTCGAGCTCGACCTTCTCCACCCCGATGGCGACCGCCCGTTCCGGCGACAGGAACGGATCGAAGGCGATCACCTTCATCTTCAGGCCGAGGGCCCGGTCGGCGACGATGGCGCCGATATTGCCGCAGCCGATGACGCCCAGTGTCTTGTTGAAGAGCTCGACGCCCATGAAGCGGTTCTTCTCCCATTTTCCGGCATGGGTCGACGCATTGGCCTCCGGGATCTGGCGGGCGAGCGCCATCATCAGCGAGATCGCGTGCTCGGCCGTGGTGATGGCGTTGCCGAAGGGCGTGTTCATCACGATGATGCCGCGCTGCGTGGCGGCGGGGATGTCGACATTGTCGACGCCGATGCCGGCGCGGCCGATCACCTTGAGCCTGCCGGCGGCGGCGATGAGCTTCGGCGACACCTTGGTCGCCGAGCGGATGGCGAGGCCGTCATAGGCCGGGATGGCGGCGAGGAGCGCGTCCTTGTCCTTGCCGAGGTCGGGCCGATAGTCGACATCGATGCCGCGGTCGCGGAAGATCTGGACGGAGGCTTCGGACAGCCTGTCGGAAACGAGCACACGCGATTTCATGGGAGAGACTCCGGGATGGGATTGACCAGAGAATTGTCAGCGGACGGCCTGGCCGTAGGCCCAGTCGAGCCAGGGCAGCAGCGCCTCGACGTCGGACGTCTCGACCGTGGCGCCGCACCATATGCGCAGGCCCGGCGGCGCGTCGCGATAGGCGCCGATATCGAAGGCCGCCCGCTCGGCCTCGAGCAGCCTCGCCATCGTCTTCGGCACGTGCTCGCCGCCGTCGAGGGTCAGGCACACGGAGGTGTTCGACCGCGTCTTCGGGTCCTTCGCCAGGTGATGGGCGAAGGACCGCCGGGCGATCCATCCGTCGACGGCCTCGGCATTGGCGTCGGCGCGTCGGCGCAGCACCTTGAGTCCGCCGATGCCCTGCGCCCAGTCGAGCGCCGCCAGATAGTCCTCGACGGCGAGCATCGAGGGCGTGTTGATGGTCTCGCCGGTGAAAATGCCGGCGATGAGCTTGCCGCCCTGCGTCATGCGGAAGATCTTCGGCAGCGGCCAGGCCGGCACATGGGTCTCGAGCCTGTGGACCGCGCGCGGCGAGAGGATGATGACGCCATGGGCGCCCTCGCCGCCCAGCACCTTCTGCCAGGAGAAGGTGGTGACGTCGAGCCTGGTGAAATCGAGGGCCTGCGCGAAGGCGGCCGAGGTGGCATCGCAGATGGTGAGGCCCTGCCGGTCGGCGGCGATCCAGCTTGCGTCAGGCACCCGAACGCCCGACGTGGTGCCGTTCCAGGTGAAGACGACGTCGTGGCTGAAATCGACTTGGGCGAGGTCGGGAAGCCCGCCATAGGGCGCCTTCAGGATGCGCGCCTCCTCGAGCTTGAGCTGCCTGACGACGTCGCCGACCCAGCCTTCGCCGAAGCTTTCCCAGGCCAGGAGATCGACCGGCCGGGCGCCGAGCAGCGACCACAGGGCCATCTCGACGGCGCCCGTGTCGGAGGCCGGCACGATGCCGATCAGATGGCTGTCCGGCACCTCGAGGACCTCGCGCGTGAGCGTGATCGCCCGCTTGAGACGCGCCTTGCCTTCGCTCGATCGATGCGAGCGTCCGGTCAGGGCTTGCGTGAGGAGATCGGGCGACCAGCCCGGGATCTTGGCGCACGGGCCGGAAGAGAAGTGCGGATTGACCGGCCGCACGGCCGGTTTCTCGAAGCTCGTCATGTCTGCACCATCCTTTCAGATGGGCCGCCTCTCGGTGGGGAGAGGTGTCCCGGCAGCGCTGATGCCCGAGACCGGGGCTTTCGTCAACAGCCGCGTTGCCGGCGGGGATCTCACACAGCAAAGCGGCGGTGGATCTCTCCACCGCCGCCATCGTTCAAGCGAGAGCTCTCGATCGAGTCTCAGAACTTGAAGCGGACACCGGCAAGCGCCGAGTGATCGGCCGGATTCTCGCCGTTGATCATCAGTTCGCGATAGCGGTAGCCGAGATCGAGAGCGATGCTCTCCGACATGTCGATCGACGCGCCGGCGGTGAGTGCATAGGCGAAGCCGTCATCGTCGGGCCCATGGTCGACCGAGGCCCAGCCATAGCCGACGCCGGCGCCGATATAGGGCGTGAAGATCGAATCGTTCGACCAGTCGAAATACAGATTGCCGAGCACCGTCGTGAGGCTGGCATCGGCGTCATCGCCGACGTCATAGTCGCCCGACCAGTCGACGCGCAGATCCGAGCGCAGATATTCGTTGAACTGATAGCCGACGCCGCCACCCGCCGTGAAGGCGCTGTCGTCGTCGCCCCAGTCGAGGAACGACCAGCCGAGATCGCCGCGCAGGTAGAAGCCCATTGCCTGGTACTGTTCCGGCGTGGGAGTCGGCTCGGGTTCGGGCACATACGGATCGGCGGCCTGCGCCGCGACGGCAAATCCCGCCGTCATCGCGGCGGCCAGAAAAGCGAGCTTCAAAGACTTCATGGATATTCTCCTCTCCCGGTGTTCCCGGTAACACACGTCCCTTCGTGATGGTTCCTAGTTAGGAGCGGCATGTGACGAGAGACTGACCCCAATCGGGCAGCAAAAAGGCAGTTCGGGACTGTTGCAAAAACATCACGACGGCCTGTGCCCAAGCGGAACACGTCATTGACCGTGCACTGACCAATATGGCGTCTCGGCGGCAATTCACCCTGCGGAACGACCGGCGCCCGACTGGCCTCCCGGCCTGTTCCTCGCCGGGCTTCAACTTTCGCGCGATCTGCTCTAGGAACCGCAGCATCATGACGCCCGTCGCAACGACAAGGGACTGGCTCATCCTCGCGGCGCTCGTCGCGGCGTGGGGTTCCTCCTTCGCTATGACCAAGGTTGCCGTTGGGTCGATCGACCCGGCCTGGGTCATGGCGCTGCGTCTCCTCGTCGGCGGCGTGTTCCTCGCCCTCATCGTGATGCTGACCGGCCGGCAGTGGCCGCGCGGCAGGCGCGTCTGGACCTGGTTCGTGGGCCTCGGCCTGGTCGGTCATGCGGTTCCCTTCTTCCTGATCTCCTGGGGCACCCAGTTCATCACTTCCGGCCTCTCCGGCGTGCTCATGGGAGCCATTCCGTTGTTCGTCATCGTGCTCGCGCATGTCTTCCTGCCCGACGAGCGGCTCACGCGCATGAAGACCCTGGGCTTCCTCACCGGCTTCATCGGCCTCATCGTCGTCCTGGGGCCGGAAAAGCTCCTGCATTTCGAAGGCCAGGGCATGGCGCTCGTCGGCGAGATCGCCATCCTCGTCTCCTGCCTGTGCTATGCCGTGCACAGCCTCCTCGCCCGGCGCATCCCGTTCCAGGGACCGGTCGAGCAGGCCGCCGCCGTGTGCCTCGCGGGCGGCTCAATGGGTCTGGCTTTCGCCTGTGTCTACGCGCCGCAGGGCCTGGAGCGGGCGACCTGGCTCGCCTGTCTCTGCGTCATCGGGCTCGGAATCGTGCCCACCGCCATCGCCACCTTGCTGGTCTATGCCGTCGTGCGCTTGGCCGGCGTCAGCTTCGTGGCCTATTCCAACTATCTGGTGCCTGTCTATGCGCTGGGCCTCGGCGCGCTCGTGCTGGGCGAGACGCTCACCGCAAATGTCGGGATCGGCCTCCTCCTCATCCTTGCCGGCATCGCCGCGAGCCGCATACATTCGCTCCGCCGGCCCTCGCTCCGGCGCCGGCCCGGATCCATCCGGCAATAAGGGCGACCACATGCATGGAAGTCGATGGGGCCGCCCGCCGGGCCTCCGGTCACGCCGCCTGGGCGATCACCGTGCAGATCTCGTCGACGATCTTCTTGACGAGGCCGGCATCGTCGCCTTCCGCCATGACGCGGATCAGGGGCTCGGTTCCGGACGGACGGATGACCAGCCGCCCCGAATTGCCCAGCCGCGAGGTCGCCTCCGCGATCGCCTCCTTCACGACACTGGTTTCGAGCGGCTTGCCTTCGCCGTAGCGCACATTCTTGAGCACTTGCGGCACCGGCTCGAACAGGTGGCAGACCTGGCTCACGGGCTTGCCGGTGCGCACGACCTCCGCCAGCACCTGGAGGGCCGCGATGAGACCGTCGCCGGTCGTGGCGAAATCCGACATCACGATATGGCCGGACTGCTCGCCGCCGATGTTGAAGCCATGCCGGCGCATATGTTCGACCACGTAGCGGTCGCCCACCTTGGTGCGCGCCAGAGTGAGCTTCTGATCCTGGAGATGCCGTTCGAGGCCGAGATTGGACATGATGGTGGCGACGAGGCCGCCCCCGGCGAGCCGTTCCTGGCGATGCCAGGACGTGGCGATCAGCGCCATCAGCTGATCGCCGTCGACGAGCGTGCCGTGCTCGTCGGCGATGACCACCCGGTCGGCGTCGCCGTCGAGCGCGATGCCGATATCGGCGCGGGTCTCGACGACCTTGGCGCACATCGCTTCCGGCGACGTCGATCCGCATTTCTCGTTGATGTTGAAGCCGTTGGGATCGTTGCCGATGGCGATGGTATCGGCGCCGAGCTCCCACAGAGCGGTGGATGCGACCTTGTAGGCGCCGCCATTGGCCGTGTCGATGACGATGCGCAGGCCTTCCAGCCGCAATTTCTTGGGGAAGGTCCGCTTGGCGAATTCGATATAGCGCGCCTGCGCGTCCTCGATGCGCTTGGCGCGGCCGAGCTTCTCCTGGGGCGCGGCGAGGCCGGCCCCGTCGGCCGTGTCGATCAGCTTCTCGATCGCGAGCTCCTGCTCGTCGGAAAGCTTGTAGCCGTCCGGCCCGAAGAGCTTGATGCCGTTGTCGTGGTAGGGATTGTGCGAGGCGGAGATCATGACGCCGAGATCGGCGCGCAGCGAGCGCGTCAGCATGGCGACGGCGGGCGTCGGCAAGGGGCCGAAAAGGAACACGTCGACGCCGGCGGAAAGCAGGCCCGCGGTCAGCGCCTGCTCGATCATGTAGCCCGACAGCCGCGTATCCTTGCCGATCACCGCCCGGTGGCGGTGACTTCCCCTGGAATAGAGGCTGCCGGCCGCAAGGCCGATCTTCATGACCATATCGGGCGACATCGGCGCGCGGTTGGCGATGCCGCGCACGCCGTCGGTTCCGAAATACTTGCGGGACATGGTTATCCTTTTCCTACCTGGCCTCCATGCCCGCGAGTCTATACCAGATCGGCCCGCCAGGGGTTAAAGGGCGTTTCCGGGGTCGGCCGCCGCCAGCGCCACCGCGAGCGCCTGCCGGGTCGCCTTGACGTCGTGGACCCGCAGGATCTGCGCGCCGGCGAGCGCGGCATGGACGGCGCCGCCCACCGAGCCGAATACCCGCTCGCCCGCCGTCTTCTCGCCGGTGAGGGCACCGGTGAAGGCCTTGCGCGACAGGCCGAGCAGCAGGACGGCGCCCAGCCCGAGGAACAGCGGCAATTGGCTGAGCAGCGCCAGATTGTGGGCGAAGGTCTTGCCGAAGCCGATCCCGGGATCGACGGCGATGAGCCCGGGCGCGATCCCCGCGGCCAGGCAGGCGGCGATCCGCTCCTCGAGCATGTCGAAGACGTCGAGCGCCACGTCGTCATAGACCGGATTGACCTGCATCGTCTTGGGATCGCCTTGCGCATGCATCAGGACCACCGGGCAGCCGAGCTTCGCCGCCATGGCGAGGCTGTCGGGATCGAAGGTGAGCGCCGACACGTCGTTGACGATTGCCGCACCCGCTGCCACCGCCTCGCGCATCAGCGCCGCCTTGCGGGTGTCGACGGACAGGCGATGGCCCGCACGGGCGAGCGCGCGGATGACCGGGACCACGCGCTGCGTCTCGACGCCGGGCGGCACGGCATCGGAGCCCGGCCTCGTGGACTCCCCGCCCACATCGAGGATATGGGCGCCCTCTTCAGCGAGCCTGAGACCGAGCGCGATCGCCTCTTCCGGCCCCGCCAGGCGACCGCCGTCGGAAAATGAATCGGGCGTCACGTTGATGATGCCCATGAGCTTCGGCCGGTCGAGGGGGAGGCCGGCGAAATCGGGACGCCGGGCTTCGATCGGCCGCAGCTCGTCGGGAAAGGTCCGCGCGTCCTCATAGGAGATGACGCGCCGCGCGATGCGCCCGCTTTCGCGTTCGATGAGCTCGGCCAGGGTGAAGGCGATGAAGCCCGATCCGCCGAGCGCGCCGCCCGTGCCGGAGGAGATCGCGCGGCGCGCGTCCGGGCCGTGGAGCAGACCCAGGGGGCGAAGATAGCGGGTCATCTTCGAAACGGGCGCCGCCTGAGCGCAGGCTTTCAGCTCTGCGGCTGCGGCTCCATTTCGCCGGGCGCCTGGCCGCCCTTGGGACGTCCGGTGACCGGCACCGAGGAAGCCGCCTTTTCCGGCCTTTTCGAACCGCCGCCCTGATCGTCGCGATGGATCTGCTCGCCCTTGAGCACCAGCTTCACTTCGTCGCCGGACAGCGTCTCGAACTCGAGCAGCGCCTTGGCGAGCGCGTGGAGCTTGTCGCGGTTCTTCTTGAGGATATCGCGCGCCTTGCGCTCGCCGTCCTCGATGAGCTTGCGGATCTCCTCGTCGATGAGCTTCGCCGTCTCGTCCGAGATGTTCTTGGTCTGGGTGACGGAATGGCCGAGGAAGACCTCCTGCTCGTTGCCATTGTAGCGCACGCGCCCGAGCTTGTCGGACATGCCCCATTCCATGATCATCGAGCGGGCCAGCCCGGTCGCCATCTGGATGTCGCCGGTGGCGCCGTTGGTGACGTTCTTCTCGCCGCCGAGGACGAGCTCCGCCTCGCGGCCGCCGAACAGCACGGCGAGCCTCGCCTCGCACCATTCGCGGGTGCGCGAATAGCGGTCGCCCTCGGGCAGGTTCATGGTGACGCCGAGCGCCCGGCCGCGCGGAATGATGGTGACCTTGTGCAGGGGATCGTAAGGCACGGAAAGCCCGACGATCGCATGGCCCGCTTCGTGATAGGCGGTATTGCGGCGCTCCTCCTCGCTCATCACCAGCGAGCGGCGCTCGGCGCCCATCATCACCTTGTCCTTGGCGTCCTCGAATTCGTGCTGGGTGACCAGGCGCTTGTTGCGCCGGGCCGCCAGCAGCGCCGCTTCGTTCACCAGATTGGCGAGATCGGCGCCCGAGAAGCCCGGCGTGCCGCGCGCGATGACCTTGGGATCGATATCCGGCGCCAGCGGCACGTTGCGCATATGGACGCGCAGGATCTGCTCGCGCCCGATGATATCGGGATTGGGCACGGTGATCTGGCGGTCGAAGCGGCCCGGGCGCAGCAATGCGGGATCGAGCACGTCGGGCCGGTTGGTGGCGGCGATCAGGATGACGCCCTCATTGGCCTCGAAGCCGTCCATCTCGACCAGGAGCTGGTTGAGCGTCTGCTCGCGCTCGTCGTTGCCGCCGCCGAGGCCGGCGCCGCGATGGCGGCCGACGGCGTCGATCTCGTCGATGAAGATGATGCAGGGCGCGTTCTTCTTCGCCTGCTCGAACATGTCGCGCACCCGCGAAGCGCCGACGCCGACGAACATCTCGACGAAGTCGGAGCCCGAGATGGTGAAGAACGGCACATTGGCCTCGCCGGCGATGGCACGCGCCAGGAGCGTCTTGCCGGTGCCGGGAGGGCCGACCAGCAGGGCGCCCTTGGGGATCTTGCCGCCGAGGCGCTGGAATTTATGCGGATCCTTGAGGAACTCGACGATTTCCTGCAGGTCTTCCTTGGCCTCGTCGACGCCGGCGACGTCCTCGAAGGTCACCCGGCCATGGCGCTCGGTCAGGAGCTTCGCCTTTGACTTGCCGAAGCCCATGGCCTTGCCGCCGCCCGACTGCATCTGGCGGATGAAGAATATCCACACGCCGATGAGCAGCAGCGTCGGCAGCCAGTAGAGCAGCGCGTTGGACAGGAAGCTGTCGTTCTGCGCCGGCTTGGCGTTGAAGGTGATGTTCTTGTCCTTGAGAGTCTTGATGAGGTCGGTATCGAGCGGCGCGTAGGTGGCGAAGGTGTCGCCGCCCACCAGCTTGCCGGTCAGATAGCTCGAGCCCATGCCGGCATCGGTGATGGTGACGCTCTGCACTTCGCCGGCATTCACCTTGTTGAGGAACTGCGAATAATCGAGATCGTCGCTCTTGGAGCGCGACGCCTGGCCCTGGAACAGGCTGAACAGGGCGAACAGCAGGATCGCGATGACGATCCAGACGGCGAAATTGCGGAAGTTATTCACGTCGTTCCTCTCTGCAAGGCGCGCAAGCCCGGGATCCGGGCGCAATTCTGCCGCCCAAAAGTTAATCCTAACATAGGGATGCCCGCCCGGATTGCCAAGCGTAACGGCATTCCCGGTGCAAGTTAAAGGCCATTTTTATGGAAATCGGCGCGCACCTCGAGGCCGGGGCGCATCGATTTTCCCACGATCCCGAGCGCCGGGACGGCGGCGATGTCGCGCCCGTCCATGACCGCGGGCAGGCTCTCCTGCACGAAGGCGGGGATGTCGCCGCGGCGCGCCAGATCGAGCACCCTGACGGGCACGATGGCGCAGGGACGGTCGGCGCCGGCGAGCGACACCGTGAAGCGCCTGTCCCAGAGGACGCTCTGGCCGGGAGTGATCGCAACCGGCTCAGGGTCGATGCGGCCGGCCTCGCGCCCGATCAGGATATGATGCCTGCGCCGCGCGATGCGGCATCCGGCGAGGGTCCGGGCGCGGCTCTCCCCGCGCCTGAGCCAGTGCTCCAGGGCCTCGACGGCGGCAAGGCGCGGCGGCGCGCTGCCGCCGCCCAGGCTTTCGAGCAGCCGCTCCAGGACCTGGATGGCGATCTCCCGGTCGAGCTTGCCGAAGGCGGCCATGTCGACCATGGCGAAGCCCTCGGGCCTCACCTCGACCGCGCCGGCCATGAAGGCCTTCGCCAGGCTCTCGAGCGCAAGAAGGGCCCGTTCGAGACGCATCGCCGAGCGGGCGACCGCCCGCGCCGTGAGGCCGAGCCGGTCCAGCACCGGCGCCGCCTTGCGCAGGCGGACCCGTTCGAAGCGGTCGTCCTCGTTGCTCGGATCGTCGATCCAGGGATGCCGGGCGGCGCTGAGCGTCGCCCGGAGCTCCCCCCGGCTCGCCGTCAGGAGCGGGCGGTCCAGAAGCACGGTTCCGGTCTCGTCGGCGCGCATGCCCGACAATCCCCTGATACCGCTGCCGCGGGCGAGCCGCATGAGGACGGTCTCGGCCTGGTCCTCGACCGTATGGGCGGTGGCCAGCAAGGTGGCGCCATGTTTCCGGCACCAATCGCCGAGGAGGCTGTAGCGCATCTCGCGCGCTCTGGCCTGGAGGCCGCTTGCCGGCGGCCGGCCGTTCCAGGTCAGGATATGGGCTTCGAGCCCCAGCGCCCCGGCCCATCCGGCGACGGCCGCGCATTCCGCCCCGGCTTCGGGCCTGAGGCCATGGTCGACCGTCAGTACGCTGATTTTTGGAGGCCGCGTGGCGGCCGCGCGCCACCGCGCGGCGAGCCACATGAGTGCGGTCGAATCGCCGCCGCCCGAGACGGCGAGCGCCACATGGGCGTGAAAGCTCCAGGGAGCGAAGATGTCGTGCGCCGCGGCGGGGCTGATCGGCCGGGCTGCCTCAGCAGCCGGCACGCCTGATCTCCGATTGCGCCCGCTTGCGCGCCTCCACCGCCTTGGGGAACTGCGAGCCGAGCTGCATGTAGGCGGCGCAGGCCTGTTCCTTCTGGCCGAGGCGGTTGAGCGACAGGCCGAGCTTCAGGAGGCTGTCCGCCGCCTTGCGGCTCTTCGGGAAATCGCGATAGCCCGACAGGAAGGCTTGCGCCGCCTGCTTGTAGTCGCCCTGCACGTAATAGGTCTCGCCCAGCCAGTATTGCGCATTGCCGGCCAGGCTGTGATCGCGGTGCTGGTCGAGGAAGCTGCGGAAGCCGACCTCGGCATCGTTGAACCGGCGCCGGAGCAGGCTTTCGTAGGAATGCTCATAGATCACTTCCGGATCGCCCGAGGCGGCATTGCCGAGCGCCACCGTCTCGACCTTCTCGGGCACGAGACCGTTGCCGCCGCCATCGGCGGGGGGAACCAGCACCTGCCCGCCGCCGCCATTGCTCGGCGGGACCAGAACCCGGCCCTCGACCTGGTCGGCCGGCGGCACCAGGACCTGGCCCTGGAACACGCCGTCCTGATCGTAGCCGTCATTGCCTTGCTGATAGGCCGTTCCGGGGAGCGTCCCCAGTATCTTGGGACCCGGCGCGCGCTGCACGGCGCCGTCCGGCAGGTCTTCGTCGTCGCCGACCGTGCGCACCGGCACCTGCGTATACTGGGTGTCGCCCTCGATCTGCTCGATGCCCTGGCTTTCGGCCAGCTCCTGGGCGACCGCCACCTGCCGCTTCTTCTGCCCGGCCGGCTGGCCGAGGTCGCCCGACCTGCGCTGCCCCTGCAGGCGGCGCACCTCGAAGGTCAGTTGCTCGACCTGTCCCATCAGTTGCTGCATCTGCTCTTCCATCCGGCTGAGGCGGCCGTCGATATCCTCATCGGACTGGGCGAGGGAAAGGGAAGGATTGCCGATGGCGAAGGCCATCAGGAGGGTCGCCGGGAGCGTGAACTTCAATACTGTCTTCATAGCGATAACCGCTGCTGTGCCGAGCCGTCCCCAGCACCCCGTATGTGGCATGATCTGCAAAGGCGGTGAAAATGAGGCTTTTCAGGGCGCGGCGAACAAGAAGCGGGACTGTTGCCGCGATGCCACAGGTCCCCGCCCGTCAACCCGGCCGGGCTAGCCGGAAACGGCTCCCCCGGTGATCACCGTCACCGCGCGCCGGTTCTGGGAATAGCACTGCTCTGCGTCGCACAGCGCCACCGGGCGTTCCTTGCCATAGGCGATCGAGGATATGCGGTTGCCCTGAACCCCTTGCGCGATCAGGAACTCCCGGGTTGCGGTGGCCCTGCGGGCCGACAGCGAAATGTTGTATTCGCGGGTGCCGCGCTCGTCGGCATGGCCTTCGACCTGGACGGTCACGTTGGGGTAGCGCCGGAGCCAGGCGGCCTGGCGGCGCAGCGTCTCCTGCGCTTCGGGCGTCAGCGTCGAGGTATCGACGATGAAATAGATGCGGTCGCCGACATTGATGGCGAAGTCCTTTTCGGAGCCGGGAATGGCGGATCCGGCGCCGTCGCCTTCGAGATCCGGCTGGTTTTTCTTCGAGCATGCCACCAAAGCCAGGAAACAGCAGCAGATCAAAGCGATCCTGAATTCCGCCAACCGACGCAACATTGTCTTCCCACTCCTATGTCCCGCCCTGTGCATCGCGCCCCGGCCGAGCCGCGCCGCACCCACCACAGGACCAAATTGCTACCGCACTGTGCTCAAGCAGGGTTAATATTCCCTTCCTGGCCGGGCCAGGGAGCACGGAATGCTGGCTTATGACCGTAACAGCGCGGCGATTCTGTGACCATCGGCGGCCCTTTGCTGCAATTCTCCTAGGAAAATACAGAAAAAAGCGGACATGAAAACCATGTCCGCCCGAATTCAGCGCCGCGCCCCGGACCGGCGCGCCCCAGATCGGCGCGCCGAACCATGCCGGGGTCAGCTCGTCCTGGCCCCCGAGGTAATGACCGTGACGGTGCGGCGGTTCTGCGACCAGCACTGTTCGGCGTCGCACAAGGCGACCGGGCGTTCCTTGCCATAGGCGATGGACGAGATGCGGCTTGCCTCGATGCCCTGCGAGATCAGGAAATCGCGGGTCGCGGTCGCCCTGCGGGCCGACAGCGAGATGTTGTATTCGCGTGTGCCGCGCTCGTCGGCATGGCCCTCGACCTGGACCATCACGTCGGGATACTGCCTGAGCCATGCCGCCTGGCGGCGCAGGGTCTCCTGGCCTTCCGGCGTCAATGTCGACTGGTCGACCAGGAAGTAGACCGTATCGCCGACCTCCGTCTTGAACTGGTTCTCGGAACCGGCGACGGCGGCGCGGCCGAGACCGCCATCGGCCTCGAGATCCGGCGAGTTTTTCTTGGAACAGGCCGCAAGGGCCAGGAAGCAGAAACACAAGGCTATGGCCTTGAACCCCGCACTCATACGCAACATGACTTATCCCACTCCTTAAAGTCGTTGGCGCCTGCGCGAGAGATAACCCTCGAGGCAGGCAGGACCCCCAAGCCCCGAAACCAACATGTCGTCCCCTTCGCCGGGCGAATCCATCCGCAGGCGGATCAGTTCAACAGTGGCGACCACGCCGGATCCGACGCGAAGCTCGGCGTCTTGACGAGCTGCTCGTTGTAGCCCGAGACATCGACCGAATAGAGCCTCGGGCCACCGTTCTCCCCGGGCTCGTCGCGGAAAAACATGATCACGCGGCTGTTCGGTGCCCATGTCGGACCTTCATTGTGGAAGCCTTCGGTTAATATTCTCTCACCATTGCCGTCCGGATTCATGACGCCGATGGCGAAGCGCCCGTTCGCCTGCTTGGTGAAGGCGATATAGCGGCCGTCCGGCGACCACACCGGCGTCGCATAGCGTCCGTTGCCGAAGGAGATGCGGTGCTGATTCGAGCCGTCGGCGTTCATGACATAGATCTGCTGGGCGCCGTCGCGATCCGATTCGAACACCACCTGGCTGCCGTCGGGCGAGAACGACGGCGCGGTGTTGATCGCCGGCACGTCGGTGAGCTGCTGGGTCTGGCGCGAGCGCAGATCGAGCACGAAGATATTGGAGTTGCCCTGCTCCTGCAGGCTCATGATGACGCGCTGGCCATCCGGCGAGAAGCGCGGCGCGAAGCTCATATTCGGAAACTCGCCGACGATCTCGCGCTGTCCGGTCTCGATATTGTAGAGATAGACGCGCGGCGTCCCCGAGCCGAAGGACATATAGGTGATCTCGAGCGAATTGGGCGAGAAGCGCGGCGTCAGCACGATCTGCTTGCCGTCGCTGATCGCGCGCACATTGGCGCCGTCCTGGTCCATGATCGATAGCCGCTTGACCCGCTTGTCCTTGGGTCCCGTTTCGGCCACGAACACGATGCGCGTGTCGAAATAGCCCTGGATGCCGGTCATCGTCTCATAGATCTTGTCCGAGATCAGATGCGCCAGGCGGCGCCAGTTCTTGGGCGATGTCGCGAATTCGAAGCCGGCGAGCTTCTGCTGCGAGCCGACGTCCCAGAGTATGAACTTCGCCTTGAGCCGGCCGCCGTCCATCGTCGCCTGGCCGGTCACCAGCGCCTTGGCCTGGATCTGCCGCCAGTCGCCGAAGCGCGGCTCCTGATCGAAATTGGTGATCTGCTCGATGAAGGATTCGGGCGGCAGCGGACGGAAGTAGCCGGAGCGGCCGAGATTGTTGGCGATGACGCCGGCGATCTCGGCGCCGGTCTGGGCGCTCTCCTGCGAATCGCCGATGAAGGCGGTGATCGCGATCGGCAGGGGATCGATCTGGCCCTTGTTGACGTCGATCTCGACCGCGCGCGCCGGCGGCGCCGCGAGCGCTGCGATCAACGCCAGTGCCATTGCCGCGACGGCCTTCGCCGCAAAATGAAGTCTCTGCGCCATGTCGCCTCTGTATCTCAGCTGGGGAACATCTGATTGGGATTGAAATTGACGGTGTTCTCCTGCCACAGATTGTATTTGTCCTGGGGCAGGAAGTCATAAGCCTGGCAGTCCATCACCGCGGAGACCGCCGACTGCGCCGTGGCGGCGAAGAGCGGGTCCGGGCTGCTGTTGAGCACCTGCGGCAATCCGGAGACGGAGCCGTCGGGATTGAGCTGGAAGCGGATCCTCACATTGACCTCGGCCTCGCGCGCGCCGGGCGGGATGTTCCAGCATTTGGCGAGACGCTGCCGGATGGCGTCGGCGATGGTCGCCGCGACGCCGTCGTCGAGTCCCGAGAGGTTGAACGCGCCCTGCATCGGCGTGCCGCTCTCGGTCTGCGGCTTGAGCGGCGCCGTCCGTTTCTCGTCCGTCTTGTTGAGGAAGGCCGCGATCTCGTCGGGGTTGAATTCCTTCTTCGGCTTCAGCTTCTTTTCGTGCTTCTTCTCCGGCGGCTTGGGCTCCGGCTTCTTCTCGGGCTTGACCTCCGCCTTCTTCGGCTCTTCCTTCGGCTTCTCGGGCTCGGGGACATCCGTCTTCTTGATGAGCTCGGCGAGCTCCTCCGGCTTGGGCTGAGGCTTCGGCTTCTCCTTCTTGGGCTCTTCCTTTTTCGGTTCGGGCTTGGGCTCGGGCGGCGCCGAGGCTTCCTTCGCCGCGGTCTTCACTTCCGGCGCCACCTCGGGCGCCGGCTGCGCCTTCTTCATCACCTCGACGGGCTTGGGCGCCGGCTTCTCCACCGGCTTCTCGGGCGTCTTCACCGTCGCCTGTCGCTTGCCCAGATCCTCGATCGAGACGATGTCGATCGGGATCGATTCCTGCTCTTCGACCTTGAACTCGTCCGGATTGGGCAGCACGACGAAGGCGGCGGCGAGAATCGCCGCATGCATCAGGAGCGATATCGTGAGGCTGCGCCGCATGCCTATTTCTGCGCCTTCTTCTGATCCTTCTTGTCGGTGTCGGGACCGGTGACGAGGCCTATCTTCTTGTAGCCGGCGGCATTGAGGGCGCCCATGACCTTCATCACCGCGCCGTAGTTCACGCTCGTGTCGCCGCGCACGAAAATGCGCTCCTCATAGCCGTTCTTGGCGATCGCCTCGAGCTTCGCCACCAGCGTGTCGGGATCGATCTCGGTTTCCTGAAGGAACACCTTGCTGTCCTTGTCGACCGACACGGTGATCGGCTCGGTGTCGCCCTGGAGCGGCTTGGCCTTGGTCTGCGGCAGCTCGATCGGCACGCCGACGGTCATCAGGGGCGCCGCCACCATGAAGACGATGAGCAGCACCAGCATGACGTCGACCAGCGGCGTCACGTTGATCTCGCTCATCGCCGAGAACGAGGACCGCCGCCGGCTGCCGCGCCGCGTATATCCCCCACCCGCTCCGTTTGCCGAGGCACCCATATCTACACTCGCTCGTCCAGCTGCCGCGAGATGATCGCGGAAAATTCGTCGGCGAAATTCTCCAACCTGGCCCCGATCTTCGACGCGTCGGCGGCGAACTTATTGTAGAAGATTGTCGCCGGTATGGCAGCAAGGAGGCCGAGCGCCGTCGCGATCAGCGCCTCCGCGATGCCGGGCGCCACCACCGCCAGATTGGTGTTCTGCGAGTTGGCGATGGCCTGGAACGAGGTCATGATGCCCCACACGGTGCCGAAGAGGCCGATGAAGGGTGTGGCGGAGCCCACGGTCGCGAGGAACAGGAGCCGCGATTCGATATAGCCCATCTCCTTCTGGATCTGGACGTCCATCACCTTCTCGATGCGCTTCTGGACGCCCTGGAACCCGGCCCGGCTGGCCGCCCCCTGGCTTCTTTTCCATTCCCGCATCGCCGCCATGAAGATCGCCGAGAGGCCGCTGTTGTTGCGGGAGCCGAGCGCCATGTAGAGATCCTCGAGCGACTGTCCGGACCAGAAATTCTGCTCGAATTTCTCGGCCTGGGCCTGGGTGCGCCGGTAGACGACGAATTTCTCGAAGATGATGGCCCAGGACCATACCGAGGCCGCGGCGAGGCCCAGCATCACCACCTGGACCACGAAACCCGCATTCCAGATGAGATGCCAGAGCGAGAGCTGCCCCGCCGTCTGCGCCACGTTCTGTACCGTCTCGACTTCCATGCCTTGCTTTCTTTCCCACCGCCGGAATTTCGAATCCGAAGGAGCCCGCCCGATCCTCTGGTGAAGAGAGCGAGGTAAATAAGGTTAAATCTGTCCAAACTGCGGCGCGGTCGGCGATTTCGCGCCGGACGCGCCCTGTTCCGCCCCCTCAGGAGCCGGGGTCCGGACCCACCATCGCCAGCCTATGGTTAATGTACGGTTACGGGAGCATCGATCCGGAAAAAGCGTGTGCGCGCCCGCCGCTGCGTCAGAATGCCTTGAGGGTTTCGGCCATGGCCTTGGGGAAGCGCCTGGGACGTCCCGCGGCGTCGACCAGGACGACCGTGACGTCCGCCTCGAACAGCACCTCGCCTTGCCGCACCACCTTCTGCGCGAGCTCCAGGCGGGCGCCGCCCATGCCGCGAAAGCGGGTCTCGACCTCCAGCAGGTCGTCGATGCGCGCCGGCCTCAGGAACTCGCAGGCCATGCGCCTCACGACGAAGCCCATGCGCTCCCCGGTCTCGTGCCGATGCATCTCGTGGTGATGGATGTCGAGAAGGCGCAGACAGTCGGAACGGCCGCGCTCGCAGAATTTGAGGTAGTTGGCGTGATAGACGGCGCCCGAGAACTCTGATTTGCCAATATCGCAACAGGAGGCTAACCGCCTGATTCCATTGGGACCCTGGAGGACCATAGCATGAACACGCGTAGATTTAGCGATGCCCTTCCATTGCAATCCGCAGCGACTTCGGGATGCGCTGTGCTTTTCCACCTGAGATAAACGCCACGCGTACATGGGCTGTAGCTAATAGATCATCTCCGCGCCTGCATTCCTGCAGCAGGGAAATCGACGCGCCCCTCACTTCTTCCGGAATCGTGACAACTTCAATCAGGTCATCCAACACTGCAAACTTCAAGAATTCGATTTTCATCAAACGGACAACGAAGGCAAAGCCCGGCGCATCTTCCCGTGCCTCCTTGAGAAGCTCCTGCTGATTCGTTCCGAGCAGACGCAAGTAATTTGTTCTGCCGCGTTCCATGAAGCGCAAAAAGTTCGCGTGATAGACAATCTGACCGGCGTCCGTATCTTCGAGATAGACGCGGACATGCATATGATGGCGACCGTCACGAATTTTGCCATCGAGAGAGGCTGTCACTGGCGATTCCTCACAGAAATACCGTCTTGAAGTACTATGATCCGGGGCCCCCGAACCGGGCGAACAGACAGCCAACTCCGCCCAGCACGACGAAGGCCACGAGGAACCAGAAGAGCGCTCGCAAATAGAGTAGGAAGCCCCTGCCACCTTGCGTGTTAAAGTTCTCACGATGGCTTCTGACGTAGTAGGTGGCCACGAGCGGCATCGCCCCAATGATGGTGATCATGGATGTCGGCGTGTTGGCGAGGCCGATCCGGCCAATAATGTCTCCGACAAGTAAACTCGTGAGACCGAGACCCAAATCGACGCCCTTCGGAAGGTCGGCCCCCATCATGTTGTTTACACGGAGCCAAAATCGTTCACTGAGGCTCATCGTCACGCGCTCCTTTCTTTGAGCTTTCGCCAGTGGCGTCGGAGATGGCGCCAACGGGAGGGGGGTCGGAAGTTCAGTCTACGGACGCCTGCCCCCGAGAGCTGCCGGACCGATTTTCACCCGTTTGGGAGGGGCAAGGTGAAGTATAGCGTAGCCGTGGTTCTTCGATTCGCCGTTCAAGGCTCGGCCTCTCGAATTCTGTGAGTTCATTTGCGGTGGCGGGCGTTTGCCGCAAGGGCGGGCGGTGGATTTCCACCAGAAACTGGCACCGAAGCGAACTTCTCAAGGGGATGGCTTGCCCCGGGCCCTTGAAATGTTCCCCCTGCGTTCCCATCACTATGGCGAATCCTTATGCAGGACGGGGGGCGGAATGAGGCAGCTCGACGTTGAGAACGAGCTCCGGGACGTGGTCAGCCGAATTATCCTTCAGGTGCAGCTTGCGACCTCCCAGGGGCGGACCGACATCAACCTGGCGCTGGAGGATGCCTTCATCCCGATCCTGAATCGGTCTACAACCTCCCGCACCTCACCAATCTGAACCGGAAGCAGAAGAACTTTCCTGGTATCGATCTCGGCGATGATCACGACCGGGTGGCCTTCCAGATAACGTCGACCACGACGCTCGATAAGGTGAAGTTCACCGTTCGGCAGTTTATGGACCGGGCCTACTACAACACGTTCGACGAGCTCTTCATCCTGATGCTCGGGACGAAGCAGTCGTCCTACAGCCAGGCATCGGTGAATGAGCTGCTGACCGACAAGTTCGCCTTCAACTGCAAGAAACATATCATCGACCTTGGTGACATTCTGGGTCAGGTGACCACTCTGCGACTCGCAGCGCAGGAGCGAGTGCTGTCGGAGTTCAAGCGCATCCTCGGTGAAGTCGACGCGTACCTCAGCTTCAGCTCGGAGAGCATTGCTGCACCGACGGCCGTCACGTCCAACCTTCAGATGATCAGGCTGCCCGAGGCGGTGTACGTTGCCGAGCTGACCATCGACAACAAGAAGGTGATCGCGCAGGGGAAGGCGAAGCTCAACTACGGGGGAAAGGCGCGGAGCAGGAAGTCGGTCGTCAAGATGGCGCTGCTCCTGAATGACGTCGAGACAGACGCGTGGGTCTGCTACGACAACAAGCTCTTCTCGTTCCACGACATAGAACAATGCGGCCTGATCAGCGTGGTGGATCCGGGCTCGGTGGAAAGGCTGAATGTATCCGACTTGGCCGAGTCCCCCGAATTGGACAACGTGAACATCTTGAAGCAGCTTCTCTCGGCCGAGACGCGCGAGCAGTTGAAGCAGCGTCGCGTGCGCATGCACAACAAGGACGGGTCTTTCTTTTTCGGACCGACCGAGGAGGGACAGCTTGAGCGGAGGGAGACTTGGATCGGGAAAAGGAGCGCGATCCGCCGCGTGTTCGAGGTCAAGTACCAGCGCAAGGATCCGTCCAAGGTCGCGCACCAGAAGCACTTCTCGTTCGACCTGACGTTCACGAAGCTGGGCGACGACTGGTATGCGCAGATCGTGCCGAGTTGGTATTATTCTTATGACGGCTACCGCCAATCGCGCTGGCACGATGAACTGTTGTCGGCGCAGAAACGTCTTGAGCACAATGCAACAGTCCGAAACATGGTTCGTTTCGTGGCCTATTTCCTATCCGGCGCCAGTAAGAACGAGGACGAGGACCACGGGCTGCGCTTCCTATCCCTCGTTGAATTCAACGTGCAGGACGCCGACGAGGCAGAGCCGGTCGGTGACGACGAAGAAGACGATATCCAAGTGGCGGGAGGGACGGCAGCATGAAACTCACGACCCTACCTGAACCGCTGCTCGAATTCGGTACGGGGACACACATCTGTCCCCGCACCGGAATCGAACACTTGGGCGTCTACGACAAGCGAGACGAGTTGCGCCGAACCGAACTGCGGATCGGCGTAGTCGGACGCGGAGAAGGAATCGACCTCTTGGACGATTGGCTCGAGAGGTGCCGGGATGGAATTGAGCGCAAGGCAGAGTCCAAGCTGCTGAACCTGTTCCGAGCCTTTGGCGGCATCAATCAGGACTACGGATTCCTGACGAGGATCATCAACTCTCCGCAGTACACCCGCACCATCAAGAAGTCGGATATCTCGGCAGTAGTTAAGCTCGCGTCCCGGGCGGAGCGAGTGGAGAAGGCAGTTGAGCTCTACTACGAGCAGATTCGCTTCCTCGCCGAGAACAGATCGGTCGACGTCATCGTCTGCGTGATGCCGAACGAGATGTTCGACTCGATCACGACGACTTCGGAGAGCGACGATGATGATTCGGGGGATAGCGAGCTTGAGCACAACTTCAGACGCATCCTGAAGGCCAAGAGCATGCACCTCGGCACCCCGCTGCAATTGGTTCGCGAGAAGACCATCCTCATTACCAAGCACGCGGGAGATCAGCAGGACCCGGCTACGAAAGCATGGAACTTCGTCACGGCGCTCTACTACAAGGGCAACAAGACGATCCCTTGGCGGCTCGTCGAGGATACCTCGAAGCTGCGGTCGTGCTACATCGGCATCGGTTTCTACAAGAGCCGCGACGGAGAGACGGTATCGTCGAGCCTGGCGCAGGTCTTCGACGAGTTCGGCCACGGGATCATTCTTCGCGGTACGCCGGTGTCGATCGACAAGAAGAATCGTCATCCGTACCTGAGCGAGGATCAGGCGTACGAGTTGCTGCGCGACGCGCTGGACGAGTATGACCGAGCGCTTGAGCACATGCCGGCTCGGATCGTGATCCACAAGTCGAGCCAATTCCGCGAGAGCGAGCGCAAAGGATTTCTCAGGGCGCTGAATGAGAAGGGCATCCGAGCGAAAGACTTCGTCGCGATAACGGACACAGACATCAGGCTGTTTGGAGACAAGGACTATCCGCCGAAGCGGGGCACGCTGATGACCATCTCCGAGACGGAGGGCGTGCTGTACACGCGCGGTACTGTGGACTTCTACAAGACTTATCCTGGCATGTACGTGCCGGCTCCGCTGAAGGTCACCGTGTACGAGCAAGATTCGTCGCTTGAGAGCCTTTGCGATGAGATATTGGGGCTGACCAAGATGAATTGGAACAACACTCAGATGGATGGTCGTCTGCCGATCACGCTGGAGTGCGCGCGGAAGATCGGAGACATCATGAAATACGTCAGCCCGACTGAAAAGCCGCAGGTCAGCTACAGCTTCTACATGTAGCGATTCCCGCATCAAGCCTATGAGTCACTTTGACGAACTACCGCGTCGTGACCGAAATCACGAGCTTGAAGACGAGGCGAAAGCTGCTTTTGAGATGCGGCTTTCCGAAAGTGGCGCATTCATTCTGCAGGCGCCTGACCGCAAGGACTACGGGACCGACTGCCAGATCGAGGCGATGGCTGATGGGCAGGCCACCAATGCCCGTGTCCACGTCCAGCTTAAGGGAACTGAGAGCGCACTGAACGCCGACGGTTCGCTCAGTATCGAGGTGCGCCGTACCAACCTCAACTACTTGCTTATGCAGCCCTACAGCATTTATGTCGCCTATCACGCGCCGACAGGTTCCTTACGCATCCGCACGGCGGAAAGTGTTGCTCGTCAATATGAGCATGGCGGTACGAACTGGACTGCCCAGCGATCGTTGACGGTCTCTTTCGTTGACGAGCTGACGGTCGAGCACCTTGTCCGGCTCGCGGATCTCGCCCGTGCCGGTGCAAAATCATCACGCGATCGTCGCGTAGATCAAGTGGCCGCGACAAACCTGCCCAGTCACGTTCTGAAGTCTCTGCCGGACATTCACGTTCCCGAGGAGCCGGGCCTGGCGCGCAAGCTGCTTGTGCAACTCTACGAGAAGAACGCGGATGAGGCGATTAGCGCCGGCTTCGCTAAGTTCGGGGCCGTTCTTGGCGTGGGCAGCGAGGAAATGAGTATTTGTTACATGTCCGAGATCAACCTCGGCATGGATGGCATGAGCCGCCACCCAGAGCGGATCGAGGAAGCCATCAGCTTTTTCCGAACAATGCTCGCCGACAATCAGCCCCAACGCGGCGACCTCCACTACACGATCGGAAACGCTTTCCACGCTCTCCGTAATGAGCAGGAAGCAAAGCGCGCCTTCGAAGCGGCGCTGGCCGACCCGGCGCTCGCCGCCTCACCCGAACTGGCGGCTCAGGTCCACAAAAACCTTGGTTCCAGTTACACGCTGCTTGGCGACCGTGACCAGGCGGTAGATCACTACCACGAAGCTTTGCGGCTGGATCCCGACCTTGCGGAGGCGCACAACTGCTTGGGCATCCACTATATCCGCCTGGGCAAATACGAGGATGCTTTGCGTCATCTCGACCAAGTCGTCTTCTCAGATCAAAAGCACGGCCGGACCTCTGCGGTCACTGGCTGGCGCGCCAACGTCCTTTTCAACCTTGGTGACGGCCGCGCAGCGTTTCGCGATATCAATGGCCTGGTGGCTCAGGCCGATCGCCTCGGTTGGATTTGGCCCTGGTGTGGCCGTCTAGTCGCGGGCTTCGGGCGCACGAACGTGGACAACGCCCGCCAAGCTGCGCCCTTCTGGCAACGCTATGTCAAAGCAAACCCTGAGCACGCCGCCGCGAGGTGGGAGCTTCTGATGACGACGTTCTATCTGCGCGGCCGAGGGGAGAATATCGGAAAGAGCTATAACGAATTCCGCGAGGAATTTGATCGCCACATCGCCCACGTCGACCCCGAGAACGCTACGCTGGCCTGGGATCGTCTGGGCCATTGGGCGCAGGATGACGAGGACTGGGTGGAGGCGGAGCGCTGCTTCCGCAAGGCCTATGACTTGGCGGGCGGCGAATATGGTTATTGCCTGGCGATTGCCCTCAAATCGCTGGAGCGGTTCGAGGAGAGCGTACCGCTGCTGCTGGAGCAGGCCGAGATCGTTCAGCCGGACGCCATGAGCTGGTTTCAGCTGGCTACGTCTTACGCCAGCCTCGGCAACTGGCGAGAGGCGATCGACGCCTACGAGAGGGCGCTTGCGCTCGACCCGGACTATGCCGTTGCGATGTTCAACCTTGGCGGCGCTCACTGGAACGGCGGTGATGCGGCAACGGCGGCGGAGGTTTGGGCGGCGGCGATAGAGCGTTTTCCTGACCACGAACTCTGCGCCAAGGTTCGGTGCGATTTCTCGTTTTTGTTTAGCGATCCGAGCGCCAGCGAATTCGGCGATAGCGCTCGTTAGAAGGATAAGCACGCGGATCGTGGCCACCTCGACGATAGCAGCGACGAGACCGCCCCGGGGCGGCCGACGGGCCCGGTGCTGCGACACCACATCGCCAGCGCCGCGAACCGTTCCTGATTCATGCACGTCACCATCGTCCGTTCACGCGCATCCAGCCATCCTGGTGCGGGTCGACGGAAACCACAGCAAGGTCTGTCAGTCCGCGAGTCTCGGCGAAGCGCCTTGCTTGCTCGGCATTCTGCGTCGCGTAGGCGAGCTCGCCGGCATCGTCGAAAACGCCGTGACACAGAAAACGTCCGGGATTGCTGGGATCGATCGAACCCATGACCCGCTCGGCCATGTTCCAGCCTGAGAAGAAGGTTGCCGAGCCGGTCCCGCCGGCGATACCGCTGCTGACCACGCCTATGACGTGGCCGAGCTCGTTGAACACCGGGCCGCCGCTCATGCCGCCCGGCCATTCGGCGGCGACTCTGATCACAGGCCAGGGGCGGCCGCGCGCGCCGTCTGCCCGCTCCACGTCCGTGATCTCACCGAAGGACCCATACAGATATTGGGAGATTGGCCGTTCCTCGCTGCCCTCTTCAACATCGAGGTCCGCGAAGCCGAGCGCGAGCACGCGCTCGCCGCGCACCGGGCGCCATCGCCGAAGATCGAGTGGCCAGTATGGCGTGCCCTCGGAGGTGCGCGTTGCAGGTCTGATCCTCAACACGACCAGTTCCGTTAGATTCCGAAGACGGGGCGTCTGAAAGGGCGGGGCCTCGACGCCGCAGAGGGCATACGATCCAGCCAATGGTCGCCAAGCGTCCGCGCGCAACCCGACCAGGCCGAACCCAGTACCCTCGACCTCCAGCGCGGCAAGCCGCAGATCGGATCGAAGCACCGCCCCGGTGCCGGCTTCGTCAACCTCGAAAAGATCCTCCAGGACGTGGTATGCGGTGAGACAGCGGGACCACGGGTCGATGCGAAAGGTCGTGCCGTGGCCGATCGGGCGGTCGTTGGATCGCCGCGGATCGAAGCTGAACAGCGGCAAGACCCTGGCGCGGATGTCGGGGACCTGCACGACAAAGAGCCCTCGCTCGTCTACCTCGCCAGCCCCGGGCTCGACGGGGAAGCTCAACGACGCTGAAGCCATTGGACAGTCAATTCCTCATGTTTTTTGTCGTCCTCCCAGCTCAGTGTCACCCAATTCGTTGAGGTTGGATACGAGATCAGAATTCGGCTCGGCCGATATCTTGCACCGATTAAGGAGGGATGCTTGCTCAGATCAGGCGCTTCGAGCAGCAACTCGAAGCGAAAGCCCATGATGTTGATCGCCAACGCTTTGATTTCGTCATGCTCATCTGTCAGCGGCTGGAACTGAAAGCGCGGGGTGTTTTCCGCGATGTCGCCCGTATTCATGGTGCAGTACAGCCCCGCCCCTTCGGGCCAATGCCGAGGGTCGTCAAGCATGTCGAGAATTGCTTCATCCCGCGAGAACGCACCCGACAGTCGTTCTCTTCCGCGTGCCAGATTCCGCGATACCGCTGCTGCTTTGGCGGTTTTCAAGACCCAGCGTTCGAGGTCGTGCCCGGATAGAATGGCATGTCGCGACCCGGCATCATGTTCGAGATATGACCTAAGCGACGCGAAGAAATAATGTGCGGCGGCATCGAGCGGGCTCAGCGCGCTGTTGTGTTTGGTACAGAGACATTTTGCCTGAGGCGGCGCCATGATCTTCGTTTCGCCCGCCTCCAGCCACGGAACGCCTGAGATCGAAAACTCGCCGTCGCCCATCAATACGCGGCAGACGGAATCCGAAATGATGTGTTCGGCCGAGATGGGGGGAATGCATGATCCCAGCTCCTTCATGTAGCATTTTTCGACACGTCCCGAGGCAGGCAGCGCTTTGAGTCCAAGGACAGCGGGCGGCTTGTGCCAGCCCTGCCCGTTGAAGCAGCAGAGTCGCGCGGTCTTCCTCGAGCCGCACGGACACGGCCCGTTTAAGACGGCTTCTCTTTTTCGTTTCGCTTCACCCATGGCTGCGCATTGGAGATCGAAATTCGGTTGGCGTGCCCGACAGGCCCGGTTTTGGTTATGAGCTTTCTGCATAGTCGGGCTTAGCAAATTTGCAAATTCATAAACTTGCCTTTGGTTTGAAATAATTCTATATTGCTAAGTATGACTGAGCGTTTTGGCAGAAAATTAAACTACCTCGAACATACCCTCCCGCAAGGCCTGTTGGTCGATTCCGGGTGGATGACGAAGCATGGCTATTCGACAGGCCTGCGCAGCCAGTATGTCTCGGCTGGCTGGCTGGTTCAGCCGACACGTGGAACTTTCAAGCGCCCGCTCGGCACCCTGACATGGCAGAAGGCCGTCATATCGCTTCAGACCCTGCTTGAGCGCCCCCTGATAGTCGGTGGGCGAACTGCGCTCGAACTGCAAGGCTTTTCGCACTACCTCAGGGCAAATGGTCCGACCGTTGTCTATCTCTACGGTCCGCATGCTCCGCCCGGATGGCTGTCCAAGCTTCCGCTCAAAGAACGCTTCACCTTCCGCAAGAGCACAACGCTGTTCAAAGCGGCCCCCGTGACAAAGGGGCTCAAGAACTACGCCTGGAATGTCCAGAGCAATACCGGGGTCGCCGCCGATGAATTCCAGGCAGGACCGTTCAAGCAGATATGGGGCGAGGGCGAATGGCCGCTGACGGTCTCATCGCCCGAACGCGCGTTACTTGAACTGCTCGACGAGCTGCCGAGCAACGAGAGCTTCCACCAAGTTGATATGCTGGTTGAGGGCTTGCGCAATCTTGGTCCCAGGAAGCTGCAAAAATTGCTGGACGACTGCAAAAGCGTGAAAGTCAAACGGCTGTTCTTCTGGTTCGCTGACCGACACAATCATTCATGGCTGAAGCGGATAGACCGTGACAAGGTCGATTTGGGGAAGGGAAAGCGCATGCTGGTGAAAGGCGGAAGGCTTGATCCGAAATACTTGATCACCGTGCCGGAGGATCTCAGTGCCCCTGTCTGAACGCTATCAGCATCAGGTCGCGCTGCTAATCGAGACCCTGCCATTCGTTGCGGCGGAAAAGGACTTTGCTCTCAAAGGCGGGACCGCGATCAATCTCTTCGTGCGCGATATGCCGCGCTTATCAGTCGATATCGACCTGACCTACCTACCTGTGGCCGGGCGGCCGGAATCACTGGCCGCGATCGATGCGGGCATGAAAAGAATGGCTGTCGCCATTGGCGAGGGACTTCCGGGCGTCAAGGTGAATGAGGTCGTGAACCGCGCGGAAGGCATCATTACCAAGCTGACACTTCAAAAGGCTGACGCTCAGATCAAGATCGAAGTCACTCCCGTCCTTCGCGGCTGTGTCTTTGATCCCGAGACGCGATCCGTACTGCCGAAGGTGGAAGAGACCTTTGGTTTTGCGGAGACGCAAATCGTCTCCTTCTCCGACCTCTACGCAGGAAAGATTGTCGCCGCCCTTGACCGCCAACATCCTCGCGATCTGTTTGACATCCGCGATCTTCTGGCGAATGAGGGCATCAGCGACGACCTGAGGCGGGCCTTCATCGTCTATCTCATCAGCCATGACCGGCCGATTTCGGAGGTCGTGGTACCGCGACGCAAGGATATCAGCAAGGAATTCGAGCATGGCTTCGAGGGCATGACTTCGGATCCGGTTTCACTGGATGAGCTATTGAAGGCCCGCGAGGATTTGATCGCGGAGGTATCTGGAAAGATGCCGAAGGAACACCGGGAATTTCTGATCGAATTCAAACGCGGCAGGCCAGATTGGGCTCTGTTGGGCGTCGAGAGAGCGGCGGAACTTCCAGCGGTGCGATGGAAACAGTTCAACCTTGATAAGTTGCGCGCTGCAGATCGCGAAAAGCTTGTGGCCCAGCTGATCGCAGTTCTTGAGTGATCCCCATGCCCGCTCTCACTACGCCTGAAGAATTTTTTCGCGTTTCACAAATACTCGCCGGCCTGACGGTGTCGGTCCCGATCGCTCTCATGACGAGATCGCGGATCGATGAAATCGAGACACGATCGGCAAGCGAACCAACGCTTGCCGCTCTGAACCATGAACTGCGAAAGAAGCTGAAGGCGGTTCAAGGTCCGCAAGACCACACGCCGATGGCGCAGGCCTATGAGGCCTACGCCGAAGCCTCTTTCTGGCTAGAAATGGCCGATCGGGGTGTGCGCCTCGACCGGACACCGGGTACGGGACAGCACAATCAGAAACGTCCCGATTTCGTCCACGCTCATCCGGCGGGACCCGTGTATTTCGAGGTCAAGGCGCTGGAAATAGCCGACCCGACCACGCGTCATGATCAAATCGCCTATGACGCGCTGGACAGTGCAGCCGCGCTTGACGAACGCGCTCGCGGGCCGGGCGTTCATTTCGGCGATCCTGTCGAAATCTCCGGGCCTCTGCCTGGCGTGAGTTTGGCCGAGCGCCTTGACGCGACTATCGAAAAAATCACGAACAACTTGAAGAGTGACCAAATACACTACGGGCCGACAGTGCTTGTGGTCGATCTTGGACGGTTCAATACGATCCCTTACGGGCCCTCAAGTCTGCTTCCCGTATTCTTTCACGACGGCCCGCCTGCCGAGAGCTGCGTCAGTGGGGAGCTATGGCAGATCGGGTTTGGCAAGATTGGCGAGCAACTGTTTTCACTGCCCGAGTTCGACGGCAAAAGTAATCTTGCCGGTCACCAGACCCGAAACGGTGTCTTTGGCGAGTGTCCTGGGCTGATGGCCATCACCTTCGTCCATCCTCGGTGGAACCAGAAGTCCGAGCTGCTGACGTTATGGAATGTTGGATTCGACCAAAGCGTCCTAGCGAACCCATGCGACTTGAGTGAGTCGGATATCGATGACCTTCTCTATAAATTCTCTGACGGCGTGAACGACTCAAGCAATGTTCGGGGCTGGCGTTTTCGGGTAATCCCGCTCCGGCCCTAGCCGCGGAGGCGTGTGGTGCTTGACGTTAGCAGACTTTCTGTAAACCCGACGAGACGCTCAAGCGCATCGATGAATGCGACCTGAAGCGGAAGAACGTTGATGCGCGCTTGGGGCTGCTGGACGACGGCAGCGAGAATGTGATCCCGTTCGACCACCGAAGTTCAGTGAACTTTACCGTTCGGAGGTTAAGAAACTCGTCACCGCGCTCAAGATAAACCCGAAAGTTATAGAGACCCGCGTGGCCATCCGTGACGTGATTGACTGCATTATGGTGCATCCGGGTCGTAAGCGGATGAGCATGCAGTAGGGCCGTGGGGTAGACTCGGCTGCTATAGGCTAAAGCGGGAGCCGTTATCGTATAATAGCGTAGAGAAATCCGTGTCCTCGTAATAGACGCGCACCGGCAGCACGTGCAGACCGCGCTCGCGGCGCCCGGCCAGGTCTTTCCACTCAGTCATCGTCGTTCCCGAGCGGCAGGACGCCCTGGGTGATCTCCGGGCGCTGCGGCACGGCGAGCCCCAGATGCCGGAAGGCATGTGCCGTCAGCAGGCGCCCGCGCGGCGTACGGTTGACGAAGCCCTGCTGGATGAGGAAGGGCTCGATCACTTCCTCGATCGCGTCGCGCGCCTCCGAGAGCGAGGCGGCGATGGTTTCGACCCCGACCGGCCCGCCGCCGAAATTGACCGCGATGCAGGTGAGATAGCGGTGATCGAGCGCATCGAGGCCGCGCGTGTCGACCTCGAGATTGCGCAGCGCCCGGTCGGCCACCTTGGCGTCGATGGTGGCCGAGCCCGCGACGGCGGCGAAATCGCGCACCCGCCTGAGCAGCCGCCCGGCGATGCGCGGCGTGCCGCGCGAGCGCCGTGCGATCTCGCGCGCGCCCTCGTCCGCCATCGCCACCTGCAGGACGCGCGCCCCCCTTGTGACGATGTCGAGCAGCTCCTCGTCGGTGTAGAAATCGAGCCGCACCGGTATGCCGAAGCGATCGCGCAGGGGCGTCGTCAGGAGCCCGGTGCGGGTCGTGGCGCCGATCAGCGTGAAGCGGGCGAGATCGATGCGCACCGAGCGCGCCGCCGGTCCCTCGCCGATGATGAGGTCGAGCTGGAAATCCTCCATCGCCGGATAGAGGATCTCCTCGACCGCCGGATTGAGCCGGTGGATCTCGTCGATGAACAGCACGTCGCGCTCCTCGAGATTGGTGAGAAGCGCCGCGAGGTCGCCCGCCTTGGCGATGACGGGCCCCGAGGTCGCGCGGAAATTGACGCCGAGCTCGCGCGCCACGATCTGGGCGAGCGTCGTCTTGCCCAGTCCCGGGGGCCCCGCGAACAACACGTGATCGAGCGCCTCGTTGCGTCCCTTGGCGGCCGTGATGAAGACGTGCAGGTTCTGCTTGGCCTTCGTCTGCCCGACGAATTCCTTGAGCAGCTGCGGCCGCAGATGCGTGTCGAGCTGATCTTCCGGACGCTGATCGCGATCTACCAGGCGCTCGTTCATGCCAGGGCCAGTTCCTTGAGGGCGAGCCGGATCAATTGCTCGGTCTGAGCGTCCTCTCCGGCCTTGCGCATGGCGGCGCTCACCGCGGCACCCGCCTGGGTCTGGCCATAACCGAGATTGACCAGGGCCGAAACCGCATCCGTGGCCGCGGTGGGCTTGGGTGCCGCGAGGTCGGCCTGGAGCTTCGCCAGGGCGGGATCGGCCGGCGCGAAGGCGGGCGCCTTGTCCTTCAGCTCGCTGACGATCCGCTGCGCCACCTTGGGCCCGACGCCGGGCGCGCGCGCCACCATCGCCTTGTCCTGGAGCGCTATGGCGTTGGTGAGGTCGGCGGTCGACAGCGTCGAGAGCACGGCCAGCGCCACCTTGGTGCCGACGCCCTGCACCGTCTGCAGGAGCCTGAACCATTCGCGCTCGCTCTGCGTCGCGAAGCCGACGAGCCGGATCATGTCCTGCCCGACCAGCATCTCGGTCAGCACTTCCGCGAACTCGCCGACCGCCGGCAGATGCGACAGCGTCTTGGCCGAGCAGGAGCAGTGATAGCCGACGCCGTTGACGTCGACGACCACCCAGTCCGGCCCGTAGGCGTCGATGCGGCCCTTGAGCTTGCTGATCACCGGGCATGCTCCCACGGGTTGAGGAGCGCGACGCCCGTCGGGGCGAAGTCGGCGACATTGCGGGTGGCCATGGTCAGGCCGTGGACAAGGGCGGTGGCGGCGATCAAGCCGTCCCGTATCGGGCGGGGATCGGGCACGTGCAGCGCAGCGCTCCGCCGGGCGACGGCCGTGTCGACAGGCAGGACACGATCGGAAAAAACCGGGAGGACATGATCGTCCAGCCAGGCACGCAGAATTGCGCCATGCGGCGTACCGCGCCGTTCCGCAAGCAGTGTGCCGATTTCCAGTTCCTGAACGACAATAGCCGAAAGAAACAAGCTCTCGGCGGCGACGCTTTGCACCCACGCAACAACGTTGCGATTGGCTTTTCCCGCTTTTGCTTTCCGCAGCTCGGAAATGACATTCGTGTCGAGCAGAAACATCACGTGAAATCTGCCGGGCGCGCAGTATCGCGCATGAGGGGAATTTCCAGCTCCGCATCCTCGATGCCGGGCGGCATGCCCAGCATGTCGACGATGCTGCGCCCCTTCCCCGTCAGCCGCCGGTACTCCTCGATGCTGAGCAGCACATGCGCGGGCCTGCCGCGGTCGGTGATGAAGACCGGACCCTTCCTGGCCGCCTTCTTGGCGCGGCCGGTATCCTGATTGAATTCCCGGCTGGACAGGGTCGTGATCGCCATCCTCGCCTCCTATCGAGATTGTAGAGATGTTTCTACATATAACGCATCATCTGGAACAAGTCAAGAACACACCAGCCTTCTGGCCAGGCTGTGCGCCCCGCGGTGATGGGCATGGCAGATGGCGATGGCGAGCGCGTCGGCGGCATCGGCCGATTGCGGCCGCGCCCGCGGCAGCAGCACCTTCACCATGTGATGGATCTGGTCCTTCTCGGCATGGCCCGAGCCCACCACCGTCTTCTTCACCTGGTTGGGGGCGTATTCGGCGACCGCGACGCCGGCTTCCGCCGGCACCAGGAGCGCGATGCCGCGGGCCTGGCCGAGCTTCAGGGTGGCGCGCGCGTCGGTATTGACGAAGGTCTCCTCGACCGCCGCCTCGTCCGGCCGCCATTCGGCGATGACCCGGGCGAGCGCGCGGCGCAGCTGCACCAGCCGCTCGGCGAGCGAGAGCGCCTGGTCGCTGGTGATGACGCCGTCGGCGATGTGGGAGAGCCGTGTGCCCTGGCAGGCGATCAGGCCCCAGCCGGTGCGCCGGAGGCCGGGATCGATGCCGATGATTCGGACGGTGGACAGGACCATGGCGCGAGGCATAGCATCCTTTCCCGGCTGTCACATCTTCGCGAGAGGGCTCCATGCGCAGATATCTTCAGTCCATCGCCATCACGATCGCCGCTGTCCTGCTCGCCGTCCTGCCGCTCGCGGCGCAGGAGCTTTGGAAGACGCTGCCCGCGCCCCGGCCCTTGCCGCCACCCACCGAGAGCGGCGAGGCGCCGGTCGACGGCATCAAGATCCATTATGCGGCATGGGGCGACGGCTCGCCGCTCATCCTGCTCCATGGCGGTCTCGGCAACACCGAGTATTTCGGCGGCCAGGTCCCGGAATTCGCCAGGCAGTACAGGGTCATCGCCATGGACAGCCGCGGCCACGGCCGCTCGACGCGCGACGCGCAGCCCTACAGCTACGGCCTCATGGCGAAGGACGTCGTCGCCCTCATGGACTATCTCCGGATCGACAAGGCCTCGATCGTGGGCTGGAGCGACGGCGGCATCATCGGCCTCGACATCGCCATGAACCATCCCGACCGCCTCGACCGGCTGTTCGCCTTCGGCGCCAACACCAATGTCGCCGGCCTCAAGCCCGACGCCGACAAGGACCCGGTCTTCGCCGAGTATATCGAGAGGGCCGGCAAGGATTATGCGCGGCTGTCGAAGACGCCCGGGGAATTCGAGGCTTTCGTCGCCCAGATCGGCCGGATGTGGGCGACCCAGCCCGACTACAAGCCCGGGCAGCTGGCGAAGATCACGGCACCGGTGGCGATCGCCGACGGCGAGCACGACGAGGCGATCCGCCAGGAGCACAATGAAGAGATGGCGAAGGCCATTCCCGGCGCCAGGCTCGTCATCCTGCCGGGCCTCAGCCACTTCGCCATGCTGCAGGACCCCGAGGCCTTCAACCAGGCCGTGCTTGAGTTCTTGAAATAGCCTCGCAAGTCAGGCCTGGGGGAATATATACGGACACATTTATGAAAGCCGTGAGTCCATGCCCCAATATGCGAAAGTCTTTCGGTCCGGCAACTCCCAGGCCGTGCGCTTGCCGAAGGAGTTCCGCTTCGACGTGGACCAGGTGGAGGTGATGCGGGAAGGAGACGCAGTGATCCTGCGTCCGCGAGCTGTGCGTCGCCAGCGCTGGGCGTCGCTGCGCGCCGCCCTGAAACACGGTTTCAGCGACGATTTCATGGCCGAAGGCCGCCGGCAACCAGGGGATCAAGACAGGCCGCGGCTCGATGATCTGTTCGAATGATCACTCATTTTCTGGATACCAATGCGGTCATGGCGCTGCGGGCCCGCAAGTCCGACGCGCTTGTCGAACGCGTGCTGGACAGCGACGAAGGCTCGATCGGTTTTTGCGCCATCGTCGCGCATGAGCTTTACTTCGGGACTTACAAGAGCGCCAGGGTTTCGTTCAATCTGGAAATGCTCACCTCCTGATGGCGGATTTTCCGCTCAAAGGCTTCGACCGGGAGGATGCGCTGATATCCGGCGAGATCCGCGCCGTTTTGGCGGTCAGGGGAAATCCATCTGCCCCTATGACGTGCTGATCGCCGGGCAAGCCAAGGCCCGAGACCCGGTCCTGGTCACGAGCGACACCGGTGAATTCGAACGCGTCGAAGGGCTTCGCGTCGAGGATTGGGCCGTGAGCGGCCGCTGACCCGCCTCACGCCGCGGTGAGCCTCTTCATCACCTCGTCGGAGACCTCGAAATTGGTGAAGACGTTCTGCACGTCGTCATCCTCGTCGAGCGCATCGATCAGCTTCATCAGGGATTGCGCCGCCGTCTCGTCGACCGGCGTCACCGTTTGCGGCTTCCACACCACCTTCACCGTCTCCGCCTCGCCGAGCGTGGCGGCGAGGCCCGCGGTGACCTCGCCGATATCCTCGAAGGCGCACAGGATGACATGGCCTGCCTCGTCCGACTGCACGTCGTCGGCGCCCGCCTCGATTGCGGCTTCCATGACCTGGTCCGCGGAGCCGGCTTGCGCCCTGTAGGTGATCTCGCCCGCCCGGTTGAACATGAAGGCGACCGAGCCGGTCTCGCCGAGATTGCCGCCATACTTCGCGAACAGCGAGCGCACGCTGCTTGCCGAGCGGTTGCGGTTGTCGGTCAGGGCCTCGACGATGACGGCGACGCCGCCCGGCCCATAGCCCTCGTAGCGGATCGCTTCGTAGGTGTCGGCATCGCCGCCCATCGCCTTCTTGATGGCGCGTTCGATATTGTCCTTGGGCATGTTCTCGGCGCGGGCGTTCTGCACCGCGAGCCTGAGCCGTGGATTCTTCTCGGGGTCGGGCAGGCCGCTCTTGGCCGCCACGGTCACTTCGCGGGCGAGCTTGGAAAAGAGCCGCGACCTGATGGCGTCCTGCTTGCCCTTCCGGTGCATGATGTTCTTGAACTGGGAATGACCTGCCATGGACCCTCGAAGCTTGAAATCTTCGGGGCCTTATAGACCCCGCCCGGCGAGATTAACAAGCCCGCGGCCGGGCTCGATCCGACCGCCCGGCGGGCAGCGGATGACGCGCTTCCCGGCCGGCTTTACCCGTCGTTAACGTGGCCGGCCGGCGGCCCCTGGCGCTTAACCGCTCTTTAAGGCGGATCATCGAATTTGAATGGAAAGGTGAGTAACAGGAGCGTTTCATGACGGTGAAGCCGGGTTCGATCGACTCGATTGCGTTTGCGGCCGAAGGCATGGCGGGGAGCGCCGGCGCCGCGGCCCTGAAAAAGGTCCGCTCCCTCGCCAAGGCCGCTCCCAGCGGACGCGCTTTCGCCGCCATCGCCACGCTGAGCGACCTCTCCCAGACGGCGGAGAGCCACCTCAGGGCCGGCAGGGATGCCCTCGATCGCGGCAATGTTCCAGGCGCCCGGGATGAATGGACCTGCGCCGTGACGGTCATGGACCGGATGGCGGACGAGGCGCGCTCGAAGGAGCCGGCGCTCGCCGGCGGCACGCCGGAATTCCTGCGCCGCCGCTGACGGCGCCGCAGCTTACCAGAAATCGATCCGCGCTTCCGACAGGCGGCCGCCGATCCTGACCGGCGCGACCTTGACGGCAAGGCCGGTATGGTCGTCGGTCTCGACCGCTATTCCCGATATCGTGGCCTCGCCTTCCGCCGGGCGCATGCGCTCCACCGGCAGCTTGCGGGTGAAGCGGGTCAGGGGTTCTTCCTTGTCCATGCCGATGACGGAATCATAGTCGCCGCACATGCCGGCGTCGCTCATATAGGCGGTGCCGCCGGTCAGGATCTGATGGTCGGCGGTCGGGACATGCGTATGGGTGCCGACGACCAGGCTCACGCGCCCGTCGAGATAGTGTCCGAAGGCCATCTTCTCCGACGTCGCCTCGGCATGGAAATCGACGATCGCCGCGTCGCAGCTCTCGCCCAGCCGGCACGATGCGAGCTCGCGGTCGGCGGCGCGGAACGGATCGTCGAGCTGCGGCTCGATCATCACCCGGCCCATGACGTTCATCACCAGCACGCGCCTGCCGGCTTTCGTCGTGAAGACGCCGACGCCCTTGCCGGGAACCCCCGGGGGATAATTCAGTGGACGGAGCATATTGGGCACGCGCTCGATGAAGACGAGCGCCTCGCGCTGGTCGAAGGAGTGGTTGCCGAGAGTCACGACGTCGGCGCCGGCATCGACAAGGCCTTGATGGATCTCCTCGGTGATGCCGAAGCCGTGCGCCGCGTTCTCGCCGTTCACGACCACCAGGTCGACGGCATGGCGCTCGCGCAGCGGCGGCAGCACGCGCGCCACCGCCTCGCGGCCGGTCCGGCCGACGACGTCGCCGAGGAACAGGAGGCGCATCTAGCGTGCCGGGGCCGGAGTTCGCATGGTCAGGGCTTCGGCTCGATGACGCCGCGCTCGGTCAGGATCCAGTCGAGCGGCTCGTCATGGGAGGTGATCGGAACCGCCGGCATCTCCTGCTCGGCATAGGCGACGCCGATCGCCACGACCGGCTTCAGCTTGCGCAATTCGGCGAGGGTGCGGTCATAGAAGCCGCCGCCATAGCCCAGCCGGTAGCCGCGCCTGTCGAAGGCGAGCATCGGGACGAGCAGCACGTCGGGCTTGAGCTCGGCTGCGGTCTCGAGCGGGATGTGGATGTCCCAGATGCCGCGGCCGGTGGGCTCGCCCGGCGCCCAGGCGCGAAAGGTGAGCGGCTCGCCCTTGGCCATCACCACCGGCAGCGCCGTCTGCCAGCCTTCGCTGACGAGGCGGGCGAGGAGCGGCAGCACGTTGATCTCCGCCTGATACGGATAGAAGCCGGAGACGCAGGCAAGCCCCTCGTCGCGCACGACCGGCAGCTCGTGCTGCGCCAGCATGAGGCCGGCTCTCTCGCCGAGGACCTTGTGGGCCTGCAAGCGCGCCGCGTTGGCCGCCGTTCGTGCCCGGCGCTTTTGGTCGAGAAGATCGCCGGAACGTTTTGCAGCTTGCATGTCAGCCCTCGCTTGAAGTTCATGGCCGGGTCGGACCGGCCGTCCGCCGGTCCTCCGAATGGAGTGGCGGGCCGCCCTGGCCGTGGGAGAGTGACGATCCCGGGTACCTACAAGTGTAGGTGGGCGCCGTGTGGGCAAGGCCACGGCCAAGCCTAGGGACAGCTCCCGCGAGAATCGTATAGGCCCCAGGGAAAAGATCTCCTCACGCACCGGGCAGCTCGCCGCTCTCTATGTAGGCGCAAGCGCCGGGGAAATCCAGAAGCCGGATCAAAAGAGTCCACATGCATGTTTCGCCGCCGCGCTATCGCGATTTCGCCGGAGACGGCCCGAGCCCGCGGGCGGCGAGGATGATGGCCCGGTTGTCGGCCGCGACGCGGCCGTCGGGCAGACGAAGACCGTCCTCGAAGCCCAGACGCGCGTCGATGCCGAGCTCGAGCGACTTGCGGTAGAGCGGCCATACGCTCGAATCGAAACCGTGCAGAAGGAGGGGCAGCGCGACGGTATCGTCGGCCAGGACGCGCAGGATGTCGTCGGCGAGCCCGGCCGCTTTCGCCGCATCCTCCTCGAAATCGATCTCGATGAGGATGCGCAGGCACGCCTCGGCCGCGGGCAGGGCCGCGAACCGGCGCGCATCGGCAACAGTCGCAAGGCCCGCCTCGATGCCGATCCCCTTCTCCCTCATGAGCGCCATGATTGCGGGCGCGTCCGTTTCGGCGAGGTTGACCGACACATAGTCGGGCAGGACCCGCCAGGCCTTCATCTGTTCGAAGCCGCGGCCGGCGTCGGTCCTGATGCCCTCGCGCGTGGTGAGGCCGACCGGAACGCCCGGCGCTTTTGTCCGGATGGCCTCGAGCGCGCGGGCGGTGTCGTCGGGATCGAGCGTCTCGCTCCCTTCCGCGTTGCGCGGATGCACATGCAGTTCCGCCGCACCGGCGGCCACGACGCGGGCGGCGTCCTCCGCCAGTTCCTCAGGAGTCAGCGGGATCTTCGGATGGTCCCGGCGCGAGCGGGCGCCGTTGAGGCAGGCTTGCAGCATGGGGCTTCTCTCGCTGGCGCCGGTTGAACCGGTGCCCAGCGTAGCAAGCAAGCGGCAGAAGGACTAGAGCATCTGAAGTGCGCGCTTTCGGGGCAAACCGATGCGCAAAATCAAAGATTTCCTGATGTGGTGATTATTTCGGTGACAGTGCATTTAACTTTAGAAACGAATTAAATGCACTGTCACCGAAATAGGAAATAGAAATTAAAAGAAAAAAAATGCGATCGGATACGGGCGCTAGCCGATCTTGCCGGCGAGCCCGGCGAGGCGTTGCGCCGCCGTCTCCAGCCGCTCGGCGAACTTCGCTTCCATCTCGCGCGCCTGCTGGACCGTGGCGTTGCGCGCCTCGCGGGCGCCGCGCAGCTGGTCCTCGAGCTCCTCGAGGCGCCGGACCGATTCCGACAGGCGGTCGGCCACCATCAGCCCCGCCATCACCAGGAGCCTGATGTCGCCGACGGTGCCGACATTGCTCTTGATGCGCGAGACCTCGGTATCGAGCAGCCTCGCCAGCTCGCGCAGATGGTCTTCCTCGCCATCCGGGCACTGCATCGTATAGGGCCTGTCGTTCACCTGGACGATCACTTGCGCCATCGGACCTCACGATCCTCCGCTGTTGCTGTGGAGGACGGCACGGATACGCGACATCGCCGCATCGATCTTGTTGACGGCCTTCTGGTTGGTGGAGACGAGATCGTCGGCCTTGGCGCGCACGCCGTCGAGCTCCTGCGCCAGACGCGAGCGGTCGAGCCTCAGCGACTCGGCCGCCGCCTCCAGCGACTGCTCCTGCGCCTTGCGCTCGTCGTGCCGCGCCAGCGCGGCCTCGAACTGCCTGAGCGCGGCGTCGAAGCGGTTGAATGCCTCGTCGAGCTTGCGCGTATCCGCCATTTGACCCCAACTGCTGCCCGGCCTCAGCGAATCCCCGCCGGCGCCGCCCATAAGTTAGGCGCAGGCGCTCATCCGCGCAACCGCCTCGGTGTCCTTCCGGGAGGTTGACTCAAGGGGCTTCAGTGCTATCTCTGGCCCCGCATTCAGCGAAAGCGAGCAGCCCATGACCTCCGAAACGGCCGCGTCGGCCGCGAACTCCTTGCAGTCCCCCATCGGTTCGGATGACGAGCGCCGGCGGCTCAGGACCTGCGCCAATGCCATCCGCGCCCTGAGCATGGACGCCGTCCAGAAGGCCAATTCCGGCCATCCCGGCCTGCCCATGGGGTGCGCCGACGTCGCCACGGTGCTGTTCACGCGCTTCCTGAAATTCGACGCCGCCGACCCGCACTGGCCCGATCGCGACCGCTTCGTGCTCTCCGCCGGCCATGGCTCGATGCTGCTCTATTCGCTGTTCTATCTCCTCGGCTACAAGGACATGACGATCGGGGAGATCAAGAACTTCCGCCAGCTCGGCTCGCGCACCGCCGGCCATCCGGAATATGGCCATGCCGCGGGGATAGAGACGACCACCGGCCCCCTGGGCCAGGGCCTCGCCAACGCCGTCGGCATGGCGATCGCCGAACGCCACCTCAATGCCCGCTTCGGCGACGATCTCGTCGATCACCGGACCTACGCGCTGGCCGGCGACGGCTGCCACATGGAAGGCATCTCGCAGGAGGCGATCACGCTCGCCGGCCATTTGAAGCTCAACCGCCTGGTCGTGCTCTTCGACGACAACGGCGTCTCGATCGACGGCAAGGTCTCGATGGCGGACTCGACCGACCAGCTCGCCCGCTATGCCGCTTCCGGCTGGAACACGACCCGCGTTGACGGACATGACGCCGAGGCCGTCGCCGCGGCCCTCGCTGCGGCGCAGACGAGCGACCGGCCGTCGCTCATCGCCTGCAAGACGATCATCGGCTATGGCGCGCCCCACAAGCAGGGCACGGCCGCGACCCATGGCTCGCCCCTGGGTGCGGACGAGGTGGCCGCCGCCCGCGAGACGCTCGGGTGGAAATATCCGCCTTTCGAGGTGCCGGACGACATTCTCGCCTTCTGGCGCGCCGCCGGTAAGCGCGGGCGCGGCGAGCGCGAGGCCTGGGAGAAGCGGCTCGCCCGGAGCGGCGCCCGGACCGGCTTCAGGCATGCGATATCGGGCGCCCTGCCGGCCGATTTCGACGACACCATGGCCGGCTACCGGAAGGAGCTCGCCAAGGCGCCGCCGACGCTCGCGACGCGCAACGCCTCGCAGAACGCGCTCGACGTCATCAACCCGGCGGTGCCCGAGATCATCGGCGGCTCGGCCGACCTCACCGGCTCGAACAACACCAGGTCCAAGGACCTGAAGCCGCTGAACGCCGCCGACTATGGCGGGCGCTACATCTATTACGGCATCCGCGAGCATGGCATGGCGGCGGCCATGAACGGCATGGCGCTGCATGGCGGCGTCATTCCCTATGGCGGCACCTTCCTCGTCTTCAGCGACTATTGCCGGCCCGCCATCCGCCTCTCGGCCCTGATGGGCATCCGCGTGATATATGTGATGACGCACGACTCGATCGGCCTCGGCGAGGACGGGCCGACGCATCAGCCGGTCGAGCACCTGACCGCCCTGCGCGCCATCCCCAATCTTCAGGTCTTCCGTCCCTGCGACGCGGTCGAGACGGCGGAATGCTGGCAGCTCGCCTTGCGCTCGCCGAAGACGCCCAGCATCCTGGCCCTGACGCGCCAGAAGCTCAGGCCGACGCGCATGGCCTATTCGGCCAGGAACCTGTCGGCCCTGGGCGCCTATGAGATCGCCGCGAGCGCCAGGAAGGCCAAGGCCGTGATCTTCGCTTCGGGCTCGGAAGTCGAGATCGCGATCGACGCCAAGGCCCTGCTCGACAAGGCCGGGATCCCGGCGCGCGTCGTGTCGGTGCCGTCGATGGAGCTGTTCGAGAAGCAAAGCAAGGCCTACCGGGAAAAGGTGCTGGGAACAGAGAAGATCCGCATCGCCGTCGAGGCCGCGGTGCGCGGCTACTGGGACCGCTTCATCGGCCAGGACGGCATCTTCATCGGCATGACCGGCTTCGGCGCCTCGGGTCCGATCGAGAAGCTCTATCCGCATTTCGGCATCACCGCCCGGCACGTGCTCCAGGCCGTCAAGAAGAAGACGCGGTGAATGGCGTCTCTTCCCGCCTTCAGGACCCTCGACCAGCTCGCGGCCTCTGGCAGGCGCATCGTGGTCCGCGTCGATCTCAATGTGCCGGTCGAGAACGGCGAGGTGCGCGACGCGACCCGCATCGAGCGCATCGTCCCGACCATCGGTGAGCTTCTCGACAAGGGCGCCGCCGTCATCCTGCTCGCCCATTTCGACCGTCCCAAGGGCAAGATCGTTCCGGAGATGTCGCTCGAGCCGGTGGCTCCGGCGCTCGCCCGGGCGCTCGGCCGTCCGGTGACCTTCGTCGCCACCGACTGGCGCGACGGCAAGGCGGTGGCCGCGGCCAGGAAGGCCGAGCCCGGACAATGCCTGCTCATGGAGAACACCCGCTATCACCCGGGCGAGGAGAAGAACGATCCGGAGCTCGCCGGGCTGTTCGCGAGCCTCGGCGATGCCTATGTGAACGACGCGTTCTCCGCAGCCCATCGCGCCCATGCCTCGACCGAGGGCATTGCCCATCTGCTGCCGGCCTATGCCGGGCGCGCCATGGAGGCCGAGCTCAGGGCGCTCGAATCCGCCCTCGACAAGCCGAAGCGCCCGCTGGTCGCGGTGGTCGGCGGCGCCAAGGTGTCGACCAAGCTCGAGCTGCTCGGCAATCTCGCCGGCATCGCCGATGTGATCGTGATCGGCGGCGGCATGGCGAACACTTTCCTCGCCGCCGAGGGCCATCCGGTCGGCCGGTCGCTGTGCGAGCACGACCTCGCGCCGGCCGCCAGGGACGTCGTCGCCACGGCAAAGTCAAAATCCTGCGAAATCCTGCTCCCCGTGGACGGCGTGGTCGCCAGGGAGTTCAAGGCGGGAAGCCCGCATCGCGTGGCGGACGCCGCCGATGTCAAGGAAGACGAGATGATTCTCGATGCCGGACCCGCAAGCGTCGCCGCCATCAAGGCCGCCTTCGACAAGGCCGGCACCGTGGTCTGGAACGGGCCGCTCGGCGCCTTCGAGCTCGCGCCCTTCGATGCCGCGACCAATGAAGCCGCGCGGCACGCGGCTGCCTTGACCAAAGCGGGCCGGCTCGTCTCGGTCGCCGGCGGCGGCGACACGGTCGCGGCCCTCAACCGGGCGGGCGCCGCCGACGGCTTCAGCTATGTTTCAACGGCGGGAGGCGCCTTCCTCGAATGGCTGGAAGGCAAGCCGCTGCCGGGCGTGAGAGCTTTGAGAGGAGCGTGAACATGACCGACAAACTCGCGAAAGTGGCCGCGGCGATGGTGACGCCGGGCAAGGGCATCCTGGCCGCCGATGAGAGCACCGGCTCGATCAAGAAGCGTTTCGATTCGATCAATCTTCCGTCCACGGAGGAAAACCGCCGCGACTACCGCGAGATGCTGTTCTCCGCCAGGGACGGCATGTCGAAATACATCTCGGGCGTGATCCTGTTCGACGAGACGATCCGCCAGAAGGCGAAGAACGGCACGCCGCTGGTCGACCTCATCAAGGCGTCCGGCGCCATTCCCGGCATCAAGCTCGACGCCGGCGCCAAGCCGCTGGCGCTGTCGCCGAAGGAGACGGTGACCGAAGGACTCGACGGCCTGCGCGAGCGCATCAGGGATTATGTGGGCCTCGGCGCCCAGTTCGCCAAATGGCGGGCGGTGATCGACATCGGCCAGGGATTGCCGACACACAACTCGATCCACGCCAACGCCCATGCGCTCGCCCGCTACGCCGCCCTCTGCCAGGAAGGCGGCCTGGTGCCCATCGTCGAGCCCGAGGTGCTGATGGAAGGCGGCCACGACATCGACACCTGCATGAGGGTCTCGGAATGGGCGCTCAACGAGCTCTATCGCGAGCTCTATTTCGCCGGCGTCGTGCTCGAGGGCACGATCCTCAAGCCCAACATGGTCGTGTCCGGCAAGGACTGCCCGAAGCAGGCTTCGCGCGAGGAAGTCGCCGAGAAGACGGTGACCGTGCTCAGGCGCTGCGTGCCGGCGGCGGTGCCGGGCATCGCCTTCCTGTCCGGAGGCCAGTCCGACGAGGACGCGACGGCGCATCTCCATTACATGAATGCGATGGGCGGCCTGCCATGGAAGCTCACCTTCTCCTATGGAAGGGCGCTGCAGGCGGCGGCGCTCAAGACCTGGAAAGGCAAGGCCGAGAATGTCGCGGCCGCCCAGCGCGCCTTCAACCATCGCGCCGAGATGAACGCGCTCGCGGCCTCCGGCAAGTGGTCGCAGACCCTCGAGAAGAAGGCGGCCTGATCCGGTCTGCCGGCCCTTACCTGATCGAGGGGCCGGTAGTATCGTCACGCGTCTTCACGGGAAACCCAGCGATATGACCGGCCCCATCGACTTCTCGGCCTTCGTCGCCCATTGGCGCGATATCGAAGGCGATGACGACAACCACTATTCGGGTTCCGACGAGCTGCAGTCGATCAGCGCCTCCTATGGCGGCGATTTCGGCCTGATGCGCCTCGGCATCCATCACGAGCGGCTGAAGCCCGGCCGGCGGGTCTCCTGGCCGCATGCCGAGGCCGACGAGGAGGAGTTCGTCTTCGTGCTGGAGGGCGAGCCCGATCTGTGGGCCGACGGCCATCTCAAGCGGCTGAAGCCCGGCGACGGCGTGGCCTTCCCTGCCGGAACGGGTCTCGCCCACACGGTCATCAACAACACGGAAACCGATGTGAGGGTGCTGGTCGTCGGCGAGGCGTCGCGGCGGCGCAGCCGCATTCACTATCCGCTTCACCCGCATCGCAACGCCGAGATCGGCGCGCGCCATTGGAAGATAGAGCCTGCGCGGCCGCTCGGCCCGCATGACGGCCTGCCGGACCGGCAGCGCCGGAAATCTTGAAGACTTAATGCTTCATCTGCACTTCAAGCTTGGTCATCTCGTCCTTGATTCGGAGTTTCTTGCGCTTCAGCTCGGCAATTTCGGCATCCGTCGAGGCGGGATGGGACAGGCAGTCCTCAAGCTCCGCCTCGAGGGCCTTGTGTTTTGCCGCGAGTTCACCGAGATGCGCTTGAACGCTCATCAAAGCCTCCTCTGTTGACTGGTCGATAGTGACATAGAGTTGGGGGCTTGTCGAACCCTCTGCAAGGGCATAGGTGAGAGAGGAAAAGCGGTGCGCAACGGGGTTCAGGCGCCGGATGATCGACGGGACTGAAGAGAATCTTCTGCAGACACGGCTCATGACGCTGCGCCAGCAACATCGCGACCTCGATGCCGCCATTTCCTCGCTCGAGGCCTCCGGCACCGGCGACCAGCTGCAGCTGCGCCGGCTCAAGAAGATGAAGCTTCAGATCAAGGACGAGATCCAGAAGGTCGAGGACAAGCTCATTCCGGACATCATCGCATGACCGGCAAAGTCGCGATCATCATGGGCAGCCAGTCCGACTGGCCGTCCACCATGAAGCATGCGGCCGACACGCTGTCCGAGCTCGGCATCGCCCACGAAGCGCGGATCGTCTCGGCGCACCGCACGCCCGAGCGCCTCTATGCCTTCGCCAGGGGCGCCAGGGACGAGGGCTTCGCGGTCATCATCGCCGGCGCCGGCGGCGCCGCGCATCTGCCCGGCATGACCGCCTCCATGACCACGCTGCCGGTGCTCGGCGTCCCGGTCGAAAGCCAGGCGCTGAAGGGCCAGGACAGCCTCTATTCCATCGTCCAGATGCCGCCCGGAATTCCTGTCGGCACGCTCGCCATCGGCAGGCCCGGCGCCGTCAATGCCGCCCTCCTCGCCGCCGCCATCCTCGCACTCCACGACAAGGCGCTCGCCCGCCGGCTGGAAGACTGGCGCGCCCGCCAGACCGCCGCCGTGGCCGAGCACCCCAAGGACGCTCCTTGATGCGGCTTGCCGGCGCCCTGCCGCCCAATTCCGTCATCGGCATACTGGGCGGCGGCCAGCTCGGCCGCATGCTGGCGCTCGCCGCCGCCCGGCTCGGCCTGAGATGCCACATCTTCGCGCCCGAGCCCGACAGCCCCGCCTTCCAGGTCGCCGCGGCGCGCACCTGCGCCGGCTATGACGACGCCGCGGCGCTGGAAGCCTTCGCCGCCGCCGTCGACGTCGTGACCTACGAGTTCGAGAACGTGCCCGCCGGGACGGCGGCCCTGCTCGGCCGCCGCAAGCCCCTGGCGCCCGGCGCCGAGGTCCTCGCCACCAGCCAGGACCGGCTGGCCGAAAAGACGTTTCTCGCCGGGATCGGCCTGGTGACGGCGCCTTTCGCGGATGTGGACGGGCCCGACGGCCTGGAAAGGGCCGTCGGGCGGATCGGCCGTCCCGCCATCCTGAAGACGCGCCGGCTCGGCTATGACGGCAAGGGCCAGGTCGCCATAAAGGCCGATACGCCGCTGGAGCGGGCCTGGGCCGCCATCGGCTCCCGTCCCGCCATCCTCGAAGGCTTCGTCGATTTCGAGAAGGAGCTGTCGGTGATCGCGGCGCGCGGCTGGGACGGCGCCGTTGCCGTCTATGACGTGCCCGAGAACCGGCATGCCGACCATATCCTGCGCGAATCGATCGTGCCGGCGGCGGTCGCGCCCGGAATCGAGGCCGAGGCCCGCGAGATCGCGGCGCGGATCACCGGGGCGCTCGACTATGTCGGCGTCATCGGGGTGGAATTGTTCCTGGCCCGTGCGGGCGGCCGGGACAGGCTCGTCGTCAACGAGATCGCCCCCCGGGTCCACAATTCCGGCCACTGGACCATGGATGCCTGCCTGGTGTCGCAGTTCGAGCAGCATGTCCGCGCCGTCGCCGGCTGGCCCCTGGGAAGCCCTGAGCGCCACAGCGACGTGGTCATGACCAACCTCCTGGGCGAGGAGGCCCGGGCCTGGCGGGATCTGGCCCGCACCCCCCATGCGGGGGTCCATCTCTACGGCAAGAGGGAAATCCGTCCGGGCCGCAAGATGGGCCATGTGAACAGGCTGACCCCTCGACAGGGCTGAAGCCCTGTGCTATTTCGCCCGCCAGCTTGAAAGGGGCGACCCTTTCGGACGGCCCGGTCGTTCCGGGCCGGTTTTCTATGATAACCTTAGGCAAAGGAACCGAGGTCAGATCTCGTGCAAGTTATCGTTCGCGACAATAATGTCGACCAGGCGCTCAAGGCCCTCAAGAAGAAGATGCAGCGCGAGGGCATTTTCCGCGAGATGAAGCTCCGCGGCCACTATGAGAAGCCCTCCGAGAAGAAGGCCCGCGAGAAGGCCGAGGCCGTGCGCCGCGCCCGCAAGCTCGCCCGCAAGCGCCTGCAGCGCGAAGGCCTGCTGCCGGCGCCGAAGAAGGTGGTCAAGCCGTAACGATCCTGCCTCGGCGCAGGACAGTCATGAGGCCGGGCGCGTCCCGGCCTTTTGCTATTTGCCGGCCCGGGCGATCTCGGCCTTGATCAGGGGCACGAGGTCGGCATTGCCGGCGAGGATGGTGCCGGTCTCGAAGGGCGGCTTCTCGCCTTCCGCCGACATGGTGACGCCGCCCGCCTCGCGCACCAGCAATATGCCGGCCGCTGTGTCCCACGGGCTGAGCCCGCGCGCCTGCATCACGTCCATCCGCCCCGCCGCCACATAGGCGAGCTCGAGCGCCGCCGAGCCGATCTGGCGGATGCCGGACACCTTGGGCTGGATCCGCGCCAGCTCGCGCTGCGACTGGGCATGGCGGTCCTCGTCGCCGATGATCGGGATGCCCCAGGCGAGCACGGCGTCGGCGAGGCTCTTGCGTGCCGCGACCCGCAAACGCCGGTTGTTGAGGAAGGCGCCCTGCCCGCGCTCGGCGGTGAACAGTTCGTCGCTGATCGGATTGTAGGTGACGGCGGCGATGAGATCGCCCCGGCGCTCGAGCGCCACGGTCAGGGCGAAGAAGGGTATCGAGTGGATGAAATTGGTCGTGCCGTCGATCGGATCGATGATCCAGCGATGGTCGGCGTCGCTGCCTGGAACGCTGCCCGCTTCCTCCATCAGGAAGCTGTAGCCCGGGCGCGCTTTCTCCAGCTCCTCGCGGATCACCTTCTCGCAGCGCTTGTCGGCGGCGGTGACGTAGTTGCCCGGTCCCTTGACCGAGACCTGGAGGTTGGCGATTTCGCCGAAATCGCGCTGCACGCCGCGCGCCGCCTTGCGCACGGCGTTGATCATGACGGTGAGATGAGCCGACTGGGCCAAGATGCGGGTCCTGACGTGAATGGGAGACGGCTTCGTCTAGCAAGTCCGCCGTGCCGCGCCTAGAGCAAATCCCGCCAAAGTTGAAGACTTTGGCGATAAGGATTTGCTCCAGGATATTGATTTGGCGCGAATCCTTTTCGGCGAAGTGATTCCACTTCGCCGGGATGCGCGCTAGACCATTTTCTTGTTGTTCCGCCCGCGCCGATGACGAAAACTGCGCCGGAAAGCGAGAAGGACACGCTCATGAGCACTTACGCCGAGACCTACCGGCGCTGGCAATCCGACCCGCAGGCCTTCTGGGCCGAGGCCGCGCGCGATATCGACTGGATCAGGCCCTGGGACGAGGTCTATTCCAGGGTCGACGGGCTCGACCGCTGGTTCGCCGGCGCCGAGTGCAACACCTGCTGGAACGCGGTCGACCGCCATGTGGCGGCGGGCCATGGCGCGCGCACCGCGCTCATTCATGACAGTCCCCTGACCGGCCGCAAGCAGCGCTTCACCTATGGCGAGCTCCAGGACGAGGTGGCGACGCTCGCCGCCGTGCTCGCCGATCTCGGCATCGCCAGGGGCGACCGCGTGCTCATCTACATGCCGATGATCCCGCAGGCCCTCTTCGCCATGCTCGCCTGCGCGCGGATCGGCGCCATCCATTCGGTGGTGTTCGGCGGCTTCGCCGCGGCCGAGCTCGCCACCCGCATCAACGACGCCGCGCCCGAGCTCGTCATGTCGGCGAGCTGCGGCATCGAGCCCGGCCGCGTCGTCGCCTACAAGCCCCTGGTCGACAGGGCGATCGAGATCGCGGCGCACAAGCCGCGCCTCGGCCTGGTCTGGCAGCGCCCCGAGCTCGCCGCCGGTCTCGACCCGGCGCGCGATCACGACTGGGCGGCTCTCCTCGCGAAGGCGCGCGCCGCGGACCGCCGGGCCGGCTGCGTCGCGGTCAAGGCCACCGATCCCCTCTATATCCTCTACACTTCCGGCACCACCGGCCAGCCCAAGGGCGTGGTGCGCGACAATGGCGGACACATGGTGGCGCTCAAATGGTCGATGTCGAATATCTATGACATAGCGCCGGGCGAGACGTTCTGGGCGGCTTCCGACGTCGGCTGGGTGGTCGGCCATTCCTACATCGTCTATGCGCCGCTGCTGCAGGGCGCGGCCACCATCCTGTTCGAGGGCAAGCCGGTCGGCACGCCCGATGCCGGGACCTTCTGGCGGGTGGCCTCCGAGCATGGCGTCAAGGCGCTGTTCACCGCGCCCACCGCCTTCCGCGCCATCAAGAAGGAGGATCCCGACGGCGATTTCATCCGCAAATACGATCTTTCGCGATTCCGCACCCTCTTCCTCGCCGGCGAGCGCGCCGATCCCGATACGGTGAGATGGGCGGAGGAGCGGCTCGCCGTCCCGGTGATCGACCACTGGTGGCAGACCGAGACGGGCTGGCCGATCGCCGCCAATCCGGTGGGCCTGGGGCGATTGCCGGTGAAGCACGGCTCGCCCACCGTCGCCATGCCGGGCTATGACGTGCGCGTGCTCGACGAGGGCGGCCATGAGGTGAAGCGCGGGGATCTGGGCGCCATCTGCATCAGGACCCCTTTGCCGCCGGGCTGCCTGCCCACCTTGTGGAACAACGACGCCCGCTTCCGCTCGAGCTATCTCGAGCGCTTCCCGGGCTTCTACGAGACCGCCGATGCGGGCTTCATGGACGAGGACGGCTATCTCTACATCATGGCCCGCACCGACGACATCATCAACACGGCCGGCCACCGGCTGTCGACCGGCGGCATGGAAGAGGTCCTCGCCGGCCATCCCAACGTCGCCGAATGCGCCGTCATCGGCATCGCCGATCAGCTCAAGGGCCAGGTGCCGGTGGGCTTCGTCGTGCTCAAGTCCGGCGTTGCGCGGACGCCACGGGAGGTCGAGGCGGAATGCGTGAAGATGATCCGCGACGAGATCGGTCCGGTCGCGGCCTTCAAGACGGTGATGATCGTCCAGCGCCTGCCCAAGACCCGCTCGGGCAAGATCCTGCGCGCCACCATGCGCAGGATCGCCGACCGCGAGGAGTGGAAGATGCCGGCGACGATCGACGATCCGGCGATCCTCGAGGAGATCGCCGCGGCGCTGAGGACGAGGGGACTGGGTTAGCTCCCTTTCTCCCGCCTGCGACAGGGCGGATGAGGGTGTCGGTCAAGCCTGCACTGTCGCGCAGATGAAACACAGCGCCATGCGTGTCGGACGCTCAATGTCTTTCCGATGGCTTCGGCCTCGGCCCATAGAGCCGCTGCGCTGCGGCGATATCGCCCTTGGTCAGGCCCTTCAGCTTCTCGTCGTAGCGGAAGCCCATGAGCGCGCCCGTCGGGCCCGGGTGGTCGAGACCGATGGCGTGGCCGATCTCATGCGTCAGCGTGTAGCGCAGGTCGTACGCATCGAGATTGCCGTCGAAGCCGATCTTCCATTTCTCGAGCGGATTGAAGCAGATCAACGCCTTGCGGATCGCGCGCAGGCCCTGCGGCTCGGCATCGTCGCTCGCGGGCGGCTCGTCGGCACCGGTGAAGCCGCGCTCCGCCGCCGGCGCCTGCGCCACCGGACCCGCCTCGAGCTCGACATTGGTGAAGGCGCGCCCCGCCGGCCGGCCCTGGGTGCCGATGACGATGTCGGCTCGCGCCGGCGCCTTCGTTTCGACGAAGGCGAGGCCGGTGACCCGCGACCAGGCGGCGAAGGCCGCCTGCGCCTCGCTCTCGACCCGATGCTCCGGCAGGCCCGTCTTCCTGATCAACTCGTCGAACGGCCGCAGCACCGCGCAGTTGCGGGCGCCGGGCGACGTCTGCGCGGCCGACGCGAAGGCATAGGTCACGGTGGCGCGCGCCCCCCATTGCGGCTCGCCCCATTTGACCCATGATCCTTCCAGCACCAGAAGCCGATGATCGGCCGCGGCACATGGATTGCTCATCATCGCCGCCAGGAAAATCGCGGCGGCAGCCAGCTTGCCCGCAACCATGCCCTGATCCCTCACACCCGTTCAATCGTCATTGTTGTTGGCGCGGCCGGCCATTCCGTTGCGGCACGTGTCCTGCGCAGGCGGTCTTGTCGTACAATTCGCCGGCGGGCGCAACCCGCAATTCGCCGGATCCTCGGGAAAGTGGACCGTGTCCCGCCAGCGACAAGATGATAGGGGAACCTTTCCGATCAGCCATCGATTCCCGGTCGTTCCCATGTCGCCTTCGACGATCCATAAAGCGCGCTGGGCCATCGCGCTCACCTTTCTCGTGCACGGCTTCGTCGTGGGCAGCTGGATCGCGCATATACCGCTCGCCAAGGAGCGCCTCGCCGTCGGCACCGGCGTTTTCGGCCTGGCGCTCCTCGCCATCGCCGCCGGCGCCATCGTCGCCATGCCGCTGTCCGGCGCCGTGGTCAACCGCTTCGGCAGCGCGCGCGTCACGGCGGTCGCCGGCATTGCTTTCGGTTTCGCGTTCATCCTCCCGCCGCTGATGCCCGGCCTGTGGACCTTCCTGCCCGCCGCCCTCGTCTTCGGCGCGACGATCGGCAGCATGGATGTCGCGATGAACGCGCATGGCATCGCGGTCGAGAAGGCCTTGCGCCGCGCGACCATGTCGCTGCTGCATGCCGGCTTCAGCATCGGCGCCATGGCGGGCTCGCTCATCGGCGCCCTGTCGCTCAGGCTGATGGACGCCACGGCGCATGTCTTTCTCAGCCTCGCCATCGGCTGCGTCCTGTTCCTTCCGGCGATGCGCTTCTTCCTGCCGGGCGCGGCCGACAAGGGACTGTCGGGCGAGGGCTTCGTCTGGCCGACGCGGGCCACGGTCGGTCTCGGCCTTCTGTGCTTTCTCGCCCTCATGGCGGAAGGCGCGGTCGTCGACTGGTCCGGCCTCATGCTTCTGCAGCGTTTCGCGCTCGATGCGAGCACGGCCGCCCTGGGCTTTGCCGGCTTCGCCGCCGGCATGTCGCTGTCGCGGCTGCTCGGCGATCGGCTGCGCATGAAGGCCGGCGCCGTGCGGCTGGTGCGCGGTAGCGCGCTCCTGATGGCGGCCGGCCTCGCGGTCGCCCTCGCCGTTCCTTCCGTCCCCGTCGCCATCGCCGCCCTCGCTCTCGCCGGCATCGGCATCGGCAACGCCGCGCCCATTCTCTTTGCCGGCGGCGGCCGTCTCGAGCCCTCAGCACCCGGGCGTGGCATTGCCGCGGTGACCACGCTCGGCTATGCCGGATTCCTCGCCGGTCCGCCGCTCGTCGGTTTCGTCGCCGAGTTGACCGGGCTGCCGGCCGCGCTCGGGCTCATCGTGCTCGCCGCGCTGGTGATCGCCGCCTTCGCGCGGGCGGCTGGCGCCGCCGACGCCTATTAGCTAGGATCGGTCCGTAAGGGGAATCGATGGACGGGCAGGATTTCACGGGCAAGATCGTCGTCGTCACCGGCGCCGGCCGCGGGCTGGGTGCCGCCTTCGCCGTCGTCCTCGCCGATCTCGGCGCCGAGGTCGTCATGACCGGCCGCAACACCGAGCAGGTCACGACCATGGCCGAGGCCATCGGCCGGCGCACCGGCAAGCGCCCGCGCACCCTCCTCTTCGACCTCGCCGATCCGGGCGAGGTCACCCGCACCGCCAAGACGATGCGCGACGGGATGGCCCATATCGACATCCTCATCAACAACGGCGCGCAATGGCTGCCCGGCCGCATGGACGAGCACGACGCCTATGCGATCGTCGGCACCATATCGTCCGGCGTCACCGGGACGCTGCTCTTTACCCGCGGCCTCATCAGGCCGCTCGAGGCCTCGGGCGCCGGCGACATCCTCAACATCATCTCGGTCTCCGGCCTCCCCAACGCGCCCCTCCAGGGCGAGTCCGTCGCCTTCCATGCCGCCAAGCACGGACAGGCGGGCATGACGGAAGGCCTGCGCCAGGAGCTGCGCGGCCGGCCCGTGCGCGTGAGCGCGCTCTATCCGCCCGACCTGGTCGACATATCGCCGCTCGACCCCGCGGCCTGGGATGCGCCGCGCCCGCCCTCTTCGCTCGCCACCAACCGCGACATCGTCGAGGCCGGGCTGTTCGCGCTCTCGCGTCCGCGCCACGTCGTGCTCTCTTCCATCGTCGTCGATCCGGATCGCGGCGGCACCTTGCCGGACTGAGGATCATCGCAACATCATCGTAAGGCGGAAATAATGAAGCTCAAGGACAGGACAGCCATCGTCACGGGCGCCGCGCGCGGCATCGGCCGCGCCTGCGCCGAGCGTCTCGGCGCGGAAGGGGCGCGGGTCGTCCTCGCCGACATCGACGATGCGGGCGGCGCCGCGGCGGCGGCTTCGCTGGGTGCCGCGGCGCGTTACCTCCATTGCGACGTCGGCGACAAGGCCGAGGTCGACCGCATGATCGCCGACGTCGTCGGAAAGGATGGCGGCGTCGACATCCTCGTCAACAATGCCGGGATCGGCGCTGCGGGCGGCATCCTCGAAATATCGGAAGCCGATTTCGACCGGGTGATCCGGGTCAATCTCAAGGGCGCCTTCCTGGTCGGCCAGGCCTGCGCCCGCCAGATGGTGAGGCAGGTGGAGGCGGGACGAAAGCCCGGCGCCATCGTCAACATGTCCTCGGTCAACGCCGTCGTCGCCATCGCATCGCAGGTGCCCTATTCGGCGTCGAAGGGCGGCATCAACCAGCTCACCAAGGTGATGGCGCTCGGCCTTGCCGACTACGGCATCCGCGTCAACGCCATCGGGCCGGGCTCGATCATGACCGACATGCTGACCGCGGTGAATGCCGATCCGCAGGCGCGCGGCCGCCTCCTGTCGCGCACCCCCCTGGGGCGCATCGGCGAGGCGGCCGAGGTCGCCGCCATCGCGGCCTTCCTCGTTTCCGACGATGCGAGCTACGTCACCGGCCAGACGATCTATGCCGACGGCGGCCGGCTGCCGCTCAACTACACGGTTCCGGTGAAGCCCTGAGCCCGCAAATGCCATAGGTAGCGAGCCGCGCTGTTGCTAAACTGAACCACACCATCAGGCGCATTTCAGACGGACGGCGTCGCCGGCCGGCGCGGCCCGCCTGCGGTATCCGGTCGGCGTGTCGCCGAAATGGCTGCGGAAGCAGCGGTTGAAATAGGACATGTCGGTGAACCCGGCCTCGCGCGCGATCGCCGATATCTTGAGAGTGCGCTTCCCGGCGTCGCCGAGCAGCCCTTCCACCAGCTCGAGCCGCCGCGCGAGGACATGCTCGGAAAAGGTCCGGCCGCTCTCCTCGAGCAGGAAATGCACATAGCGCGGCGTGACGCCGAGCTTTTCCGCGACCGCGGCGGCGCTCAGCCGGCTGTCGGCTATATTCCTCTCGATCTCGCGCAGCACGGCGGCATGGCGCACCGCCCTGACGCCGCGCCGCTCGGCCAGCCGGCGCGTTTCCTCCTCGCTGCCGATGGCCATGCCGATGAGATCGAGGAGATGCTCGCCGAAGATGCGCGCCTCGCGCGCGTCGGCCGCCGCGTCGGCACCTTGCAGGCCGTCGAGATAGCGCGCCAGCAGCCCGACCGCCATGCCGGTATTGTCGAGCTTGCGCCCGGCGAAGCGCCTGACATGCGGGGCGGCCTTCGCCATGTCGGCGCGGGCGACCTTCAGCGCCCAGTAGCGCGTCGCGGTCTCGAGCTGCAGCCCGCCGGGCTGGCCGCTGTCGCAGATGACGCCCTCGCCCGGACCGATCCTGACCGGAGCCTCGCCCTGCGTGCACAGCATGCTGCCGTCCAGGCAGAGAACCGCGAACAGGGAGTCGCGCCCGTCGTCGACGAGTTCCGGCGTGCGCACATGGCTGGGAACCATGGTGATTATCCGGGCCACGTCGACCGCGCCGAGCCGGCAGCGCCTGATCGTGCCGGAAAGACTCGCATCCTGCCGGACGGCGGCCTCGAGCGGCAGCACGTTGGTGCTGAATTCATCCCAGATGAGTTTGTTCATGACCGTGCCGCCTCATGTCGTGGAGGTCGAAAGTGAACACCCTGAAACATTTTTTCCGTGACGTGTTGTCTTTACAACATAACATTCGGTTTCTGAACGAGCGCCGGACAACCCGTTCATCCACAGTTCATACAGATAAATTCTTGTAAAATAGAGTTTTTTGCGCCGTCCCGCCGGCAGGCCTAAGGTTGGTCGCGGAGCGAATCTGCCCGGGACAGCCTCAAGTTGGTTTTATCTTACACGATAAATGTTGTACTTACAACATATTTGATCGCGAAAGTCTCGTTTTCCGTTCCTCACAGGAAAAAACAATGGACTTGGGGGAATATTCCGGGGAGTCCGGGCGGGACCTGACCGGAGCCGGCGAATCGGCGATCAGTCGAGCTCGATCACCTGGCCGGTGATGGCGCCTTCGACGCTCTTCACATAGGCGAAGCCGACCCGCTCCGAGGACACCGGCACGTGGCCGGGAAAGACCCCTTCGTATTTCTTGGCCGACGCCTCAAGCACCGTCGGGCTCACCACATTGATGCGGATCTGGCGTTCGAGCTCGACCGCAGCACTCATGGCGAAAGCGTTCAGGGCGCCGTTCACCGCCGCGGCATTGGCGCCCTTGCGGATCGGCTCGCGATCGAGGACGCCGCCGGTGAGCGTGAAGGAGCCGCGGTCGTTGATCAGCGACTGGCCGATGAGAACGACGTTCACCTGCCCCATCAGCTTGTCCTTGAGCCCGACCATGAACTGGTCCTCTGTCATCTGGGCGAGCGGACCGAAATGCGCATGCCCGGTGCAGGTGACGACCGCATCGAGCTTGCCGGCCTTCTTGTACATGTCGGCGATCGAGCGGCGGTCGAGCAGGTCGACCGTGACGTCGCCCGACGAGCGTCCGGCGGTGACGATCTCGTGGCGGCCCTGGAGCGCCGCCGCCGCCGCCTGGCCGAGCGTGCCATGGGCGCCGATGATCAGTATGCGCATTATTCGTCCTCCGACGGCGTCTTCAGGGCCTTGAGCTTGGCGAAGACGGAATCGGCGTCATATTGCTCCTCCTCCGGCTTCTTGGGCGGCCGGGCCTGCTCTTCGGCGGGCGCCGGCTGGGGCTCCGGCGCCACGCTGGCGGCCGCCGGGATGAGCGTGCGCACCGGCTCGGCCTCGGGAGCGATGCCGCGGCCGGCCTTGCGCGCCGCCTTCTGCACCGCGAAATCGAGGTCGATCTGCGAGCACAGGCCGAGCGACACCGGGTCCACCGGCTTGATGTTCGGCGTGTTCCAGTGGGTGCGGTCGCGGATCGCCGCGATCGTGGTCTTGGTGGTGCCGACGAGCTTCATGATCTGCGAATCGGGTAGCTCCGGGTGATAGCGCAAAAGCCAGGCGATGGCGTCGGGCCGGTCGCCGCGCTTCGACACCGGCGTGTAGCGCGGTCCCTTGGTCGCCTTCTGCACCGGGATGTTGACCTTGGGCTCGAGGAGCTTGAGCCGGTACTCCGGATCCTTCTCGCCCTTCTCGATCTCCTCGCGGGTGAGCTGGCCGCCGGTGACCGGGTCCAGCCCCTTGATGCCCTGCGCCACGTCGCCGTCGGCGACGCCCTTCACCTCGAGCTCGTGCAGGCCGCAGAAATCAGCGATCTGACGGAAGGTGAGCGCGGTGTTCTCGACCAGCCAGACGGCGGTGGCCTTGGGCATCAGGGGTGCGCGTGACATGGGTCAAACTCCTTCAGAACCGGATGGCTCCGTGATCGCGAGATCAAAAAAATGGATGGAATGCCGGTTATATAGGCGCCCCGCCCCTCACGGCACAAGCATAATCTTCCCGATATGGGCGCTCGATTCCATGAGCCTGTGGGCCGCCGCCGCCTCGGCCAGCGGGAAGGTCCGGTAGATTTGCGGCCGGATCTTGCCCTGCGCCAGGAGCGGCCACAGCCGGGCTTCGAGCGCCCGGGCGATCTCGGCCTTCTCGGCGACGCTGCGCGGCCTGAGCGTCGATCCGGTGAGGGTCAGCCGCTTCACCATGACGGGCAGGAGGTCGACCTCGACCTTCGAGCCCTTGAGGAAGGCGATGCTGACGATGCGCCCATGCATCGCCGCGGCGGCGAGATTGCGCCCGACATAGTCGCCGCCCACCATGTCGAGAATGACGTCGGCGCCCTTGCCCCGGGTCAGGTCCTTGACGATCCGGACGAAGTCCTCCGAGCGGTAGTCGATGCAGCGCTCGGCGCCGAGCGTCTCGCAGGCCCGGCATTTCTCCGGCGAGCCCGCTGTGGCGAAGACCCGCGAGCCCAATTGATGCGCCAGCATGATGGCGCTGGTGCCGATCCCGCTCGATCCGCCATGGACGAGGAGCGTCTCCCCGGGCTTGAGGCCCGCCCGCTCGAAGACATTGGTCCACACGGTGAAGAAGTTCTCGGGGATGGCCGCCGCCTCGATCATCGAGAGGCCTGCGGGCACCGGCAGCGCGTTGGCCTCCGCCGCCACGCAATATTGCGCATAGCCGCCGCCCGGGACGAGGGCGCAGACCTTGTCGCCTTCCCGGTAGCGCCCGGCCGCGGCCCCCCTGGCGACGACAGGGCCCGCCACTTCGAGGCCGGGTGTCGCCGGCGCTCCGGGCGGCGGCGGATAGGCTCCCTGGCGCTGCGATATGTCCGGCCGGTTGACGCCCGCCGCTTCGACCTTGATCAGGATCTCGTCGGCTTTCGGCGCCGGCACGCCGATCTGCTCGGGCTTCAGCACCTCGGGCCCGCCTGGCGTGCTGATGGCGATGGCGGTCATTTCACGGGGCAATGCGGTCATGGGGGACTCCTCAGGGCGCGGGATCGGCGGACGCGTCCTGCCGAGAGTCGGACTTTTCCACGCAAAACTGAAGAGGAAATTCCGGCCTGGCGCGCATCCCGGCGAAGTGGAATCGCTTCGCCGAAAAGGATTGGCGCCAAATCGGTATCTTTGGAGCAACCCTTATCGCCAAAGTCTTCGACTTTGGCGGATTTGTTCTAAAGGCCGAGCGCCGCTTTGACCGCCGGCAGGGCTTCCTTGCCCTCGAAGGTCGAAATCCCGGCGAGCCACCGGCCGAGCTTCTGCGGATTGCGCTTCATCATCTCGCGCGCCGCCTCTTCGGGGCTCTTGCCCTCGCCGATCACCATCTGCATGCCGCGATTCTCGTAATCGAGGTCGTAGACCAGATTGGCGAAGAGCTTCGCCGCATTGGGGCATTCGGCGGAATAGTTCCGGCGCGCGATGGTCCGGACCGTCGCTCCGCCGAAATTCGGCCCGTATTCGGCGTCGCCGCCGGCGAGATAGGTGAGCTGGTAGTCGAGATTCATCGGATGCGGCTCCCAGCCGAGAAACACGATCCAGTCCTGCGCCGGCACCGCCTTCCTCACCTGGGTGAGCATGCCGGCCTCGCTCGACTCGACGATCTCCCAGCCGCCGAGGCCGTGCCGGCCGGCGGCGACCATGTCGAACAGAGGCTGGTTGGAGCCCGGCTCGATGCCATAGATCTTCTTGTCGAACTTGTCGGCATGGGCGGCGAGGTCGTCGAAGCTCTTCACGCCCGCGTCGGATACGTATTTGGGGACGGCGAGCGTGAACTTGGCGCCTTCGAGATTGGTGCCGAGGACTTCGACCGCGCCGTCCTCGAAATAGGACTTGTACTGCTCGTCCTGCACCGGCCGCCAGTTCCCCTGGAACACGTCCATCTCGTTGTTCTTGAGGCTGACATAGGTGACGTCGAGCCCGAGGAGCGTCTGGCTGGCGTCATAGCCCAGGGCGTCGAGCAGCACTTCGGCGGTGCTGTTGGTCAGCATGATGTCGGTCCAGCCGAGATCCGACAGGCGCACTTTCCGGCATTGCGGCGCATCGGCGGCCCATGCGTGCGAAGCGGCGATCGGGGCGAGCAAGGCAAAAGCAAGAAGCTGGCGCATCCTTCGGTTTCCTCTCCTGGCTTTCCGACCAGCCTATCCGGGCGCCACTTTATGTCAATACAGAAAATTGTATGATCGAACAATTTGCTGATCTGAAATAAAACGTCGTGGCCATGCGCAAGCGAATCGACGAAATCCGCCGCACCGAGCTGATCGAAGCGGCCCACCGCATCTTCCTGCGGGAAGGGCTGCAGGGCCTCACCACGGCGCGCATCTGCCGGGAGGCCGGCATGTCGCCCGGAATCCTCGCCTACTATTTCAAGGGCAAGGACGAGGTCCTCTATGCCATGGTGCGCTTCAACAACCGGCTCCTGATGGAGGACGTCGTCGCCCGGATGCGCCGGGCGAAAACCTCCTGGGACAGGCTCGAGGCGATCGTCGAAGGCAATTTCCCGGACCACTCCTTCACCCGCGACGTCGCCGTCGCCTGGCTCTCCGTCTGCGCCGCGACCAACGTCAACCCCAACTATGAGCGCCTCCAGCGCCTGTTCTACAGCCGCCTCGTCTCGAACCTGGCCTCGGCCTTCGGCGGCCTGCTGGACCGGGACCGCCTTCGGCAGGCATCGGTCTCGGTCGCCGCGGTCATCGACGGTCTGTGGCTGCGCAAGGCTGTCGGCCACGACGTCACCCGCGCCGAGGCCATCGCCGTTGTCCTGCGCAATCTCGCCTCCCTGCTGAGCGCCGAGGAGGCGGCGGCGCTGCGCCGCATGCGGGCGCGCTCCCATGGGGCGGCCCGGTAGGCTTGCCACCGCCTGGCACCCGGGCCAAACTGCGCGCCGTTTCGCATCGTCAGGGAGCAGGCCCATGGACCTCGACGACAACCGCCCCGCCCGGAAGCCCGAGATCGTCATCGGCGAGGATCTCGCTCTCCTGTCGGTGGCCGAACTCGAACAGCGCGTTCATCTTTTGGAATCCGAGATCGCCCGCATCCGCGAGGCGGTCGCCGCGAAGCGCTCGAGCAAGACCGCCGCCGCTGCGTTTTTCCGCAGCTGACGGGCGGTTCAGACTCTTTTTGCGTTAAGCAACCGTATCGTTAACCAATCAGTAAGGGATTCGGTTGTATTTTCGTCAATGTAATCCAGTCATCTGGATTCTCCGAGTGGCTCCTGTCCACTCTGTTTGACGCCTCCCTGTTAGAACCTTCAGCCGCGCTTTTGCGCGGCTTTTTTTTGGCCCGGCATTTGCTGGTTAACGCCCGTTAAGGCCAATTTCTGTGGATAGTGGCCGGAAATGAACCAAGATTAATGTTCCGTTAATCCCGTTTCGATGAGGGTGCGACGGAGAAGAACGAAAGAATCGATTCTCATGAAGGTTGCAGGGGACAATTCGGGGAACGACCGCAATGAAAGCCTGGTCGACTTCCTCGCGCGCTTCACCGCGTCGGACCAGTTTGCAGGAATATTCAAGGAGGGCATGGGTTTAGTCGAGGAGACGGCGAATTATCTGGACGGCCCGGGCCGCCAGGACGCAAGGCTTCTCGACCGCACCGGGGCCATCGCCTATGCCACCGAGAGCATGCGTCTGACCACCAGGCTGATGCAGCTCGCCTCCTGGCTCCTGCTCCAGCGTGCGGTCAGCGCCGGCGAGATCTCGCTCCTCGACGCCTCGAAGGAAAAGCACCGCATCAACCTGGCCGAGATCGGCGCGGGCCACGTCCTGACCGGTCACGACCAGCTTCCCCAGGCCCTGAGAGCGCTCGTCGAGCGCTCGCTGCGCCTGCATGAGCGCATCCAGAAGCTCGACGGGATATTGTCGGCCAAGGCCAGGTTCGCCATTCCCCAGCCGAGCCCGGTCAGCCACCAGATGGACCGCCTGGCCGCGGTCTTCAAAATGGCACGTCGCTAGGACCGGGATCGCCGGCCCCGCCCGGGCAAAGCCGCATCGGGTTCGCACAGCCGATCCCTCTCCGGTGGGGAAGGCGTCCAACCGGCCTATGGCCGCGCAGACGAATGGACGGTGCCCGCACGAGCAGCGTTAGTCCTGTCGCGCACCCGCGTGCAATCGGCGGGCACTCCGCCGTGCCCGGCAAAACGAAACCAAGACCTTTTCATTTCATCCAGGAAAGCCCGCCCACCCGGCGAAACGGGCGGCCTTCGACCTCCGTTCCGACACCCGTTGGGATGGTTTTGTTCTTCAGGGGCATATGGTTTCGCGAGAATTTGGCCGCACGGTCGAATATCAGAAGTGACTGTCTCAATTTTTCCGGTTCGACGCCCTGTGCGATGAACACCAAACGCGAGCGCCGATCTCCGTCGGGCCAGTTCGGCATATGAACGGGTGGCGAAATGGCGTGCTGCACACCCTGGAAGACCACGGGCCCTGACTGTCCCTCGATATTGAGCAGCCCCTTGATCCTGAGCAAATCCTTGCCCTGGCTGTGGAGCAGCATCGTCAGCCAGACGGTGAAGGCCGTCCATTCCAGTGGCTTGTCGAAGACGACGCATGTCGCGCCGATGTTTTCGGCATGACGGGCATGACGATGGCCGCCGCCTTGCCCGCCGCGATAAGCCCCTTCCTTGATCCATGAGCGGACGTCGGATGGATTTCCCTGGAGGTCGTGATTTTGATCGGCGAAGACGGTGCTCGGGTCGAACGCCGGGGATTGCGCCTCGTCGATCATCGCGGCCGGATTGATCTGCCTCAGACGCGGAATGAGCGCCGCAACAGTTTTACCGTCGGCGATGTCGGTCTTCGTTATCACCAAGCGATCCGCTATCGCGACCTGCCGTGCAGATTCCTGGTGAGTCGACAGATTATGCTCGCCGTTGATGGCGTCCACGACCGCTATGATCGTGCGCAGGCTGAAGGCCCTGTCGACGACCGGATCGGTCATTAGCGTATGAACGATCGGCACGGGGTCGGCCAGACCGGTCGTTTCTATGAGCAGTCGTTCGAGCGGAACGGCCGTTTCGGATTGGCTCGCCGCGTGGAGCTCTCGCATCGTCACGCCAAGATCGTCGCGCACCTTGCAGCAGAGACAGCCATTGGGGAGGAGCACGACGTTCTCGGCGACCTGACGGACCAGGTGATGATCGATTCCAACCTCGCCGAACTCGTTGACGATCACAGCCGTATTGGCAAGCTGGGGAAGGTTCAGAATGCGCTGCAGGAGCGTCGTCTTGCCGCTGCCGAGAAACCCGGTGACGAGAACGACCGGAATCGGCTTTTCAACCCCGTCGCGGCCCATCGTGCAAGCTCATGAGAAACTGCATCAAACCGGAATCCAGGGGATCGCATTTCTTGCCCGTCGCCCGTTCGACGGCCGGCCAGAGACCGGGGATGTCCCGGGCGTGCTGGGCCGGACCAGCCCGGCCGCCGACAAGATATCCCTCCCCTTTCCAGGGCTTCAGCTCCAAGCCGTAATACTCGAGAACATGACCGGCCAGCAGCTCCCGGAACTGCTGCTCCCTCTTCTCGGCGGCGCCGGCGCCCGGGTCGCCGCCCCATTGCCGCTTTCCGCTCCAGGCGCCGCACAGCATGCACATCGCCGCCAACCGCTCCTCTCGGCTATCGCTCCGCTACGGGATCGGGAATATCGGCGATGCGGCCGTCGGTGACGGGCAATGTGTGTATGCGCGGCTTATACTCGCCGCGATCGATCAGCCCGCGCACGTGCCGCGCCATATCCTCCATCGTGGTGAACCAGACGCCGCCCTTGTCCTGCATTTCCTCCACCATCGACATGATCGAATCGAGCCGGGGAATGCGCCCCGAAAGAAACGGATGGAAGACGCACTGCCAGAATGTCTTGTATTTCCACGCCGCCTCGAATTCCGACATGAACACTTCCTTGGCGCGCTGCGGGGCTGAAATGGCCATCATATAGTCGAGGTCGACGCTATGCTGGAAATGCGGCCAGTCGTCGGTCGGCCATTTCACCGGAATCTCCATAAGCTCGCGGCCGGCCCGATCCCTGATGAGATAGGGCACGTCATCGCCAGCCAGGGAGCTGTCATAGAGGAAGTTCAGGTCCGTCAGGATCTCGGTCGAGTGTTTGGAATATCCGCCAAACGGCGCGCGATATCCGCGCGGTGCTTTCCCCGTTGCCTTCTTGATCACGTCGAAGGCGCGATTGGTCCAGTATCGCTCGCGCTCCTTCGTGAAGGTGTTCGGCAGCTCATGCATATAGCCGTGATGGGCAAGCTCATGGTCGCCCTGCAATATTCTCTCGACGGCCTTCGGATATTTTTCGATGCACCAGGCGGGCACAAAGAACGTGAGCTTGACGCCGTAGCTTTCGAACGCCCGGCAGATGCGCGGCACGGCCACTTCGGGGCCGAACCGCAGGTCCGATCCGGTCAACATGCGCGTGTCGGCCGTATCCGGATGCGCGAGATGCAGGATGCTGTCGGCGTCCATATCCCACGTAAAGGCCACCGCGCAGCGCGCCCCGTTGGGCCACGGCACGGGATTCTCGACCATCGTGAAATTGCCGCGTGTCATTTCCTGTCCTCCTGATCTTGTCCCATCGATGTCTTCAGCCTCTGTACCTGGTCGCCCGCAAGGCCAGCAGACTGGCCCCAATGGTCATGGTGATGAGCACCAGAGCCGCCACGTTGATCTGCGGATTGACACCTTTCCGCATGAGGCCCCACATGTAGATCGGCAACGTGCTGCCGCCGCCGATCGTGAAAAAGGTCAGTATGAAATCGTCCAGCGAGAGGGCCATTGCGACGAGGGCGGCGCCGAGGATGGTCGGCTGGATCACCGGGAGCGTGATCGTGAAAAACGCCCTGATCGGCGAGGCGCCGAGATCCCGGGCGCTGTTGATGATCCGATAGTCGAAGCTCGCGAGCCGGGCATGGACGATCAGGATGACGAAGGGTTGGGTGAACACGAGATGGCCGATGACGACGGTCGGGAGGCCGAAGCGGACGCCGAGGCTGCCGTAATAGTTTGAGAGCGCCACGGCGAGCACAAGCGGCGGCAACATCACCGGCAGCGTCAGGGCGGTCGTCAATATCCCGACGGTGCGCCGCGGCACGTGAATGAGGGCGCTTGCCGCCATCGTCCCCACCACGGTGGACACGAAGCCCGTTATGCCCGTGACGATGAGGCTGTTCTTCATGGAGATCCAGAAGACCGGATTGGTGAACAGCTTGTGGAACCAACCGAACGTCAGTCCTTCGATCGGGAAGCTGATGATCGACTTGGTGCTGAACGCAAAAAGCACCAGCAGCACTATCGGCGAAACCATGAAGAAGAGGATCGCTCCGGCGCCGGCCCGCCATGCCAGGGTTCTGCAATCCGTCATCGCGGCCTCAACAGGGCCCGGCCGGCAAGCGCCACGCAGCCGATGATGAGAACGCAGATGACAATGACGGTGAACGCCATTGCCGCCCCAAGCGGCTGATTGAAGCGGCTGCCATATTGGTACTCGATGAACGTGCCGATCATCGACGTGTAAGGTCCGCCGATCAGCTTCGGCGTCACCCAGTCGCCCGCGACAAAGAGGAAACTGAGCGCAAAGGCGACGAGCAGCCCGGTGCCGCACTGGGGCAGGACGATGTCGCGGAAACACCGCCCCGGGCCGGCGCCGAGATCGCGCGCGCATTGCAGGGGCGAGTCCTCGATCGCCCGCAGAGAACCATAGATCGGAAGAACCGCCAACGGCAGGAGATAGTGCGACAGGGCGATGACCACCGCGATCGGATTGAACAGAAACACCTTGATCGGCGTTTCAATGAGCCCGAGCAGCAACAGTCCGGTGTTCAGGATACCGGTCTGGCCGAGGATGGTCTTCCATACGTAGATCTTGGCCAGATAGCCGCCGAACAGCGTGATGAGGACGACGAACAGCAGGACAAGCGAGTAGCGGCCGGCCTTGAAACGGATGACATAGGCCATGCAGAAGGCGAGCGCGGTGGTGATGGCGGCGACGATGGTGGCCATCGCAAAGGTGAAGAAAAGCGGGCGCGCATACTCCGAGAATACGACTGCATAGTTGGAGAGCGTAAGATCCGGAACGAGATTGAACGAGTCCTTTCTCCAGAAGCTCACGATGAAGAAATAGGCCACCGGTAAGGCGAAGACGGCGGTGAAGATCGCCATCGCCGGGGCGAGGAGGAGGAAGGGCGAGCGCGGCGACGTCATCATTCGCAGGCCAGCACGGTATGATGTGCGGGGAGCCATGTGAGGACCACCCTGTCCTTCACCGCAAGCGCGCGCCGGACGGCACGATCCGCGCTGTGCACCGAGATCACCTGACCTCCCGCCTTGACCTTGTAGACCACATGGGCGCCCAGAAAAATTATGTCGGTGACCTGCGCTTCGAGCTTCAATCCTTCGGGCGCTGACGAAGGCATGAGGCTGATTGCATCCGGACGCACGACGCATACGACGTGCTCGTCGGCTCCCGGTGACGGGAATTCCAGGCCGGCATCGAGCCTGACGACGCCGGAAGTCCGCTTGCCCCTGAACACATTCGCCTCGCCGATGAATGTCGAGACGAAGTGCGTCTGCGGCCGTTCGTAGATTTCTTCCGCGGATCCTTCCTGGATGAGCCGCCCTCCTTTCATGACGGCGATCCTGTTGGCCAGCCGCATGGCCTCTTCCTGATCGTGGGTCACGAACACGAATGTCCCGCCGATCGATTGATGGATCCGCCGCAGCTCATCCTGCATGGCGCGCCGCAGCTGCAGATCGAGAGCGGCCAGCGGCTCGTCGAGCAGCAGCACCTGCGGACGCATGATCAGGGCTCGCGCCAGAGCGACGCGCTGCGCCTGGCCGCCGGACAGCTGAGTAACCGAACGTTGCTCGAAGCCCTCGAGATGGACGAGCTCGACCATCTCCTTAACGCGCGCGGCGATCTCGGTGGGAGAGATTTTGCGGATATGCAGACCGTAGGCGATGTTCTGGAACACCGTCATGTGGGGGAAAAGACCATATCCCTGCACGACGATGTTCGTCGGCCGCCGTTCAGGACCGAGCTGCGTGACGTCGGTGTCTCCGATGGCGACCGTCCCGGTGTCGGGAAGCAGAAATCCGGCGATGAGATTGAGAAGAGTGGTCTTCCCGCAACCCGAAGGACCGAGGATCGCGAGAAAATCGCCGTTTCTGATCTCGAGGTCGAGCGGATGCACGGCGACATTCGCTCCATAAGCCTTTGAAACGCCCTTCAACCTGACCAGTATCCGCCCATCAGGCGTCGACAACATTTCCGGGATGATCCTTGTCTGCTTTCGAGTTGCCGATCAGGCCGGCTCATCTGCCGGCCCCATTCCCTGCTAGACCTTCAGGAACTCCTCCCAGCCCTTGAGGATCTGATCGAGGGACTGGAATTCGCCTCCGTCTTCGAGCGGCGGTGCCTGATAGTGCCCGCCGACCTTCTTGAAGAAGCCGGCAATATCGTCATAAGGATACAGCGACTTGGCCTTCTCGCTCAGCAATGGCACGGCCTCCATGTTGGTGACCGCCGTCGCGCTCTTTTCGGCACTGGCCACCTGGGCTTCCACCGACATCACCTGATTGAGGATCCGGTGATCGAGATCGAGGTTGGGAGCGTCGGCAAAGATGACATACGTGTCGACAAAGTTGCAGGTGCCTTCCTTGGGATAGCTCCACTTGATGGGCGGAGAATTCTCCCCCGTCATCGTGCTGACGGGTTCCCATCCCTGCGCTATGATCACTTCGCCATTTGCGAGGAGAGCGGCCAGGTCACCATAGGCCGCGCAAATGGTCAGCGCCTGCTCCTTCTTGAACTTGATCAGAAGATCGACGGTCTTGTCGACCATTTCCTTCGTATTGTTCCACGGCGTCGTGGTTCCGTTCGCCATGAGAGAGAAGATCATGAAGACGCCAAGCGAGTCCTGGACGATCGCCGCCTTGCCCTTGTATTTTGGATTGAAGAGCTCCCACCATGACGCGGGCGGCTCGGTGATCTCCTTTGCATTGTACATTATGGGCATCGACCCGAAGGTAAAAGGCACCGCATAATGCTTGCCGTCGAGTTTGAGATTGTCGAGATCGCGGAACTCCGGAAAGACCTTCTCCATGTTGGGGATTTTGCTCAGGTCCAGCGGCGAGAAGAACCCGGCCTTCATGGTCAGCGGCATGTACATATCGACCGGAGTGCCGAGATCCATATTGCCGCGTCCGCCGCTTCTCATCGCGGTGATCCACTGCTCCTGCGATTCCATGTAGGTAGGCTGAAGGACGGCGCCGCTCTTGTCCATGAACCCGCCGACGTTCGTTGCTTCGTCGTAACCCTGCCAGCCCATGTAATTGACGGTGGTTGCGGCTTGCGCCGGGCGGGTGCCGTAGCCGACCGTCAGCCCGAGGCCTGCCGCAGCCATGGAGAGGCCGAATCTGCGCCGCGACATCGGCGCGATGGTGCGTAGGCGTTGAAGGCCGGAAATGGGAAGGCGCGTATTGTCCTTGATCGTCGTCATGTCTGTTCCTCCTTGTCCTGCCCGGCTGCATGGGCCGGCGTACATCATCTTTCTGTTGGATGTGCTGTCACTTCGCGACCGTCCGCGCCGGATTGATGCCGGCGTACTCCCTGATGAACTTGCAGGCGTCGCGGCGGTCCCATCCGCGATAGACCTGCTCGCGTATGACGGAAGGCGGGGTCGCGTTGTTGTGCTCGAACATTGCGACTCGCGCCGAATGTCCGCTGCAACACAGATCCCATACGAAATTGAAGAACCTGTTCTTCTCCCGCGCCGTGACCCCGATGCCCGGCAACCACTCGTCCAATGTCTTTCCGAGTGTCGGATGATCCCATACGGCCTTGGGCCATCGGCTGACGATGCCCTGTCCGCTCAAGTCGCGCAGAAGGTGCAGGACGCGTGGATAGGATTCGGTCGACAGGAGACGACCCGAGTGGAGATACTCATTGTTCGGTATGAGAACCCCGTTCCGGGTATACGACTCCGCTTCCGAAGCGATCACGACGGCCTTCAGAAGCTTCGCATATTGGATTATTTCCGCGACCGCATGCCTGACCGACTGGACAGGCTCGGTGCCGAGGATATCCACAATCGTCTGCGCCACTGCGGCGAAGATTTCAGCGCGGTATGCCAGACGGGAAAGAATGTGCCAGAACGCCAGGACGCTGAAGTCGGCATAAAGGCTGAGAAGCACCTTGTTGTTGAATCCGAATATATAGCTGCTGGGCACGAAGACGTGATCGAAGATCAGGAGATTGTCCATCTCTTCGCCATGGAAATCGAGCGGATGATCTTCTGCTTCGCTCTGCGGGTCGGTCGTTGGCTCTCTGAGGAGCAGCGTCAGGCCTTCGGCATTCATCGGCAAAGCGCAGAAGATCGCATCGACGTCATCGAGGTCGGGCGTGAACGTCGTCGCGATCGTGCTGAAGTGGGCGATTGCGCCAATGCTGGCGCAGGCCTTCGCGCCGCATAGCACGACGCCATCCGCCCGGCGCTCGACCACGTGAAGGCGGCCGGGGCGCTGCGAACGCGGAACCCGACGGTCGGACTGAACATCTACGCCGACATCGGCGCTGATGACGTTGTGGGCACGGCTCGTCGCCACGAAGTCGCGCACGTTCTGCGCGAATTGCGGGTTGTCCGCTTCGATCTTGTCCACGATCGACAAGAAGCCCATGGCCCAGGTGGAGCCGTAGTCCGGCGGCCGGCCGAATACGCCAAGCGTCTTGAGCGTGCTCAGCTGCAGGGTCTTCCGGCGCCGGATGAGATCCTCCATTTTGATCGGCACCTGCCAGCCGGTCGCATAGCGCTTGCCGTCCGTCCGATCCACATATGTCGTTATATCGCGGGTCTCCGCGTCGAACTGCGCATCAAAGGTGCTCGCAATGGTGTCGATCGAACGCCGAAGATGCGGATGCGTGGTAACGTCCTCGATCTCCCTGCCGTTGCTGTCGATGATCCGGCGCCCGTCGCGAAGGCTTTCCTTGTACTGCGCACCGGACATCAGGTGCGGCTCGGAACCGCTCCCCAGAACCGCCCTGAGCTTGCCAAGTCCCCAACCCTCTGCGACAGACCGATGCTGCATACCCAATCCAACCTCCCGCAGTACCACCTCGTCCACGGCATACTTACTCATAAGTCAGTCTTGTGTCAACGTCGGCGCCATCGTATAGATGGCGCATCGGTGCGGCGAAGGCGCTGTTCGCGTCGTGTGCAGAAGGGAGACTGAAATGCGGCGAAGGATTTCAACCGGTTCCGACTACGAGAAGCTCGTCGGCTATTCGCGTGCGGTCGTCGTCGACGACTGGGTTTTCGTGTCCGGCACGACAGGCCGAAATCATGAGACGGGCGAGATCCCGGAGGACGTCGTCGACCAGGTTCATCTATGCTTCAAGACTATTTCCTGGGCGCTAAGGGAAGCGGGCAGCTCGCTCGACGAGGTCGTGCGCGGCAGGATCATCATGACGAGAGCCGAGGATGATGCGCGCGTCGCTCCCGTAATCGGCTCCTATCTCAAGCCGGTCGGCCCGGCACTGACGACATGCGTGGCCGCCCTTCTTGATCCCCGCCTTCACATCGAAATCGACGTTACGGCTTTGAAGGGCTCTGCGGCTTAACTATAGCCGGCAGCGCTTCTTGACTAAGTCCCGGTTAGACAGACCATCGAGGCATGCGAACGCAGATCAAGGTCCTGGCGGAAGAGCTCCTGATAAGGAACGGCTACCGCGGAATGAGCTTCGGGATTATCGCCGCGAAGCTCAAGATGACTCGTGCGAACATTCATTACCACTTCGGAAACAAGAGTTCGCTGGTGGAGGAGATCATCGAAGACTACGTGAGAACGACCCTGGAGGGCCTCCGCGGCATATGGGCCGCGGCCGATTTGTCCTTCACGGAGAAGATCGCATTGATGACCGAGCACAGCCGGCGCCGCTATCTCAAATACAATCCGCCCGGGAAGAAGGGACGTCCTTGGAGCCTCATCGCGCGCATGCGTCAGGACAGCGAATGCCTGACGCCGAACGGACGAATTTCTCTGCAGCGTTTCGGCAAGGATTTGAACTCCTACATAACTGTGGCCATAGAGACGGCCAAGGCAAAGGGCGAATTCGTCGATACGATGCCGACCGAGGATGTCGCCCTTCAGCTCGTCAGCATAGCGAACAGCGCGGCGCCGATAACCCAGGACGCCGGCGATTTCGAGCGCCTTGAGCAGCTTTATGCGGGCTTCACGCGGATCATCTCGGTAGCATTCGGCACACCCGAAACCCAGAAGCGGTCGGCCTCATCGGCCGTCGCCTTGACGGCGTCCCGCCCTCTCGGCAGCCCGGCATCGCCATCGACGCGCGCATCCTGACCGCGAATTCTCAATATCGGACGTGCTGACTGATCAGTCAGCCGGTCCAAGGAGCTGGAGGCATCATGCGAGGAACCACGACTCCGCGTCCGACATCGACCTTCATGACCGTCGATCTGGATGCGGCGGGCAAGCAGACCGGCTTTATCATGGTCCCCCACTCCCCGCACGACGACGCGTGGGGCGTCACCCGAATTCCGGTGGCGGTAGTCGCCAACGGCACCGGTCCGACCGTCATCCTGGAGGCCGGCAATCACGGCGACGAGTACGAAGGGCAGATAACGATCTGCAACCTTATTCGCGAGCTCGATCCCACGGAGATTCAGGGACGGCTCATCCTGATGCCTGCCAACAACGTTCATGCCGTTGTCGCGGGCCGGCGGACGTCGCCCATCGATGGATTGAACTTCAACCGCACCTTTCCCGGCGATCCGAGAGGCACGATCACTCAGCAGATTTCCGGATATATCGCCGACTACATATACCCGGCAGCGGATGCATTCCTCGACCTTCATTCCGGCGGCTCTTCGCTCGATATCCTGCCGAGCGCCATCATCGAGCCGACGGAAGATCCGGAGCTGCATCGTCGCAACGTCGCCGCGGCGACCGCCTTTGGAGCGCCCTACACCGTCGTCATCGGCAATCTGGGCGAGCCCCGGACGGCGACCGCAGCCGCATGCCGCGCCGGGCTCGTGACGGTCGGCACCGAGATGCGGGGAGGCGGCACGGTTTCTCTCGACGCCTTGGAGATCTGCCGGCGCGGAGTACGCAATGTGCTGGCGCATCTGGGCGTCTTGCCGGCCGACCGGGCGGCGCCGAGAGCCGAGCCTGCAAGCATCCTCGAGATCCCGGGAAGCAAAGCTTACGTATTCGCGACGATGGACGGCGTATTCGAGCCGTTTCATCGAAACGGCGACGAGGTTCACGCCGGAGAAGCGGCCGGGCGCATTCATTGCACCTGGGACCCGGCGCGCGCGCCCGATACCGTCTGCTATCAGGCCGACGGGATCGTCTATGCGCGCCGCCAGCCGGGCCGTGTGCGCCCCGGGAATTGCTGTCTCGTCGTAGCATCGCTCTATAAGGATCCCTGCCAGTGATCGACGCCTCGGACATACACACGGCGCGGGAGCGCATCGCGAAATGCATCAGGCGGACGCCCATGGTCGCCATGGCGCATTTGCAGTCGCCGCCGGCATCCGACGTCCCGATCTTTCTCAAGCTTGAATGTCTGCAGGTTACGGGTTCGTTCAAGGCGCGCGGCGCCATGAATGCCGCTCTTGCCGTCGACCGAGGACGGTATGCGCAGGGTATTGTCACGGCATCTGGCGGCAATCACGGACTGGCGGTGGCGCGGACAGCCTATGCGATGAAGGTCCCGGCCACGATATTTGTTCCTACGGGCGTCTCGCCTGCCAAGGTCCGGAAGATGAAGTCGTGGAACGCACAGGTCCGCATCGTGGGATCGCAGTGGGATGAGTCCAACGCTGCCGCGCTGGATCATGCCGGGTCGACCGGCGCCTATTACCTGCACTCTTTTGCCGATCCGCTGATCGTTGCGGGTCAGGGCACCCTCGGTCTCGATATACTCGACGACCTTCCCGAACTCGACACCATCGTCATCGCCATCGGCGGCGGCGGATTGATTGCGGGCATGTCGACGGCGATCAGAAGCCTTCGTCCCTCGGTTCGGATCATTGGCGTTGAACCGGTTGGATCGCCGACGCTGAAAGCCAGCATCGATGCCGGGCATTGCGTCACCCTGGCGGACATAACGACCAGAGTTCCCACGATGGCCTGCAGACGGACGGACCCGCGCATCCTGGAGATCGTGAGCCGGCGGGTCGACGACGTCGTCCTGGTCGATGACGACGAAATGCAGAAGGCTTCCGAATGGCTCTGGTTCGAGATGGGAGTGGCCGCCGATCTTTCCGGAGCGGCTTCCTTGGCTGCGCTTCGTCGCGGCATTCCGGGCATCGAGGATGCCCGGAATGTCTGTGCGCTGGTTTGCGGCGCCGGGGCCGAGGGTACGGGCTGACCCTTCCCGTCAGTCGCGACAGATGGCGACGGCCTCGATCTCGATCAGCAGTTTCTCATAGGCGAAGCCGGTGACGCGCACGGCGGTCGATGCCGGTCCGGGCGCCGGGTAGAATTCGTCCTTTATCTTCTGCACTTCGGCACTGCTGCGTTCGATGTCCGCCCAGCTCTCGCCGCCGTCATAATAGGTATAGAGCTTGGCGACGTCCTTTTCCTCCAGCCCGGCCTCCTGGAGGACCTTGCGAATGAAGTTGAAAACGTTGCGGGTCTGCGTCGCCAGATCCGGCCCGACCGCACGAGCCTTCGCATCGGCCGATATCTGCCCGCCGACGAACACGATACCGCCAGCCTTCCAGCCTTGTGTGAACTTGTTGTCGGGAATGCTCCAATCCCAGTGATCCGCCGGCATGAGCCGCTGCCTGTCGCCGGACAACACTCCTATCCCTTCGACCTGGATCAATTCCCTGTCGGTCGGGAAGCCCGTAATGCGCAGACCTGCGCCCGCCGCCGAAGGCACGGCCATGTATTTGCGGCGAACATGCGTCATCTTTTCCCAGTATTCCGTCACTTCGCGGCCTTCTCCGCGAAAGCGGTAATAGGTGTTCTGCCGCATGAGATTGTTGCGGTCGCCGCCGGCCTCCCGGAAGACGGTCTCCAGATTGCGGAACACATTCGCGGTCTGCGCTTCGATGTCGCCCTGTCCGACCGGATTTCCATTCCCGTCGAGCGATCTCTGCCCGCCGACAAATAGAAGGTCGCCGGCCTGCCAGCCATGCGAGAACGGCGTTGGCTTGCTCCAGCTCCAGTGATTGGCGGGCATGAGCCGCCGTTTGTTGTCGCCCAGAACGGCCCAGGCGTCGACCAGGATCAGCGCGCCTTCCTTCTCGAGACCCACCCTTATCTCCGTTGTCGTCGGGCCCGGGCTGGAAAAATAGTCTGCGCGGACGCGATCGAGGTCGGCCATGAACTCCGCTATTTTCGAATCTTCGCATGCAAAATAGACGTTGTGCTTCACGACGTCTGACATTTTGGCGCCGGCCGCCGCCAAAACACGCTTCAAAGCCTCAAACGTATTGCGCGCTTGTGTGGCGATATCCGAACCGACGACCTTGCCCTTGTCGTCGAGCGACATCTGGCCGCCGACGAAAATCAGATTCCCGGCCTTGGCCGCCTGCGCGCCTTGAGACGCCCCGCCGCGATGTCCCGGTGGCGTAAAAAATTCGATTTTCACGTTTGACTTCCCTTCCATTCCCCGGCGCGGCGTATCGGCCTTGACACATGCCACGCAGTGCGCTTCTACTTACTCATGAGTAAGTCTCGAGTCAATCTTGATGAGCGGTCATGGCTTTGAAGGGGAGAACCGCCCTGGTGACGGGCGGCGGCAGCGGCATCGGCGCCGCCATAGCGAAAGCGCTTTCCGCTGACGGCGCGAGGGTGATGCTTGCCGGAAGACGGCTTGCGAGGTTGGAAGGCGTTGCGCTCGACATCGAGGCGCAGGGCGGCCGGGTCGTCTTCGAAGCGTGTGACGTGGCGGATCCGGACCAATGCGGAAGGCTGGTGGATTCGGCGCTCCGCAGGCTCGGGCGCCTCGACATCCTTGTGAACAATGCCGGCATCGTGGCCCATGGCAAGTTGATGGCCGCCTACACCTGCGATGAGTGGGACACCGTCATGAACACCAATGTCCGCTCGTCGTTCCTTCTTGCGAAGGCTGCAATTCCCGCCATGGTCGAGCAGGGCGGCGGTCACGTCGTGAACATCAGCTCGGTGTCGGGTATCCGCCACTATGCGGGCGAATCGATCTACGGGATCAGCAAGCATGCGCTCAATGCCCTGACCAGATTCATCACCGAGGAATACGGTTCACGAGGGATCCGGGCGCTTGCGATCTGCCCCGGCCTTACCAACACCGACATGGGACTCAGCCTGAAGCCGGAACGGCATGAGCGGCTTCTTGTCCCGGAAGACATCGCCGAGGCGGTCGTCTGGGCTCTCGGCCAGCGGCCGCCGGTCAGGATTGAAGGACCAATCGTACTCGAGCCCAGGGAAGACCCTTGGGACGGAAAATGGCTTCCCACCAGAGAATCCGATTGAGAGGCCGTTGCCGGCCGCCGCACGGGAGACTTCAATGCATGCCGAGGGTTTGTCCGAGACCGATCTCTACCGGAATCTCGCTGCGGACAGGAATGCCTTTCTCGAGGCGATGAGCCGCACGGCAAGCGGTGTATATCTGGTGACCACCGACGGGCATGGCGGCCGCGTTGCGGCGACGATCAGCGCCGTGGCTTCGATATCCGCCGATCCGACGATGCTGTTGGCGTGCATCAACAAGCGAAATCCGCTGTGCGCCGCATTGGAGACCAACCGCCAGTTCTGCATCAACGCCTTCAATGCAACACAAGTACGAATATCCCAGACATTCGCAGGAAGGCCGGGTGTGGGCGGGCAGGCGTATGATTTCGGCACCGCCGAGTGGCTGCAAGGTCAAACACAGGCGCAGCGCCTCAAAGGCGCAGTTGCGAGTTTCGACTGTCTGCTGCATCATAGCCTCACCCTGGGAACGCATTGCGTGTTCATCGGATTGGTGGTGGCCGTTGCATGCGACGAGGGCAGGCCCCTGCTCTTTTCCCGCCGAGGCTACCATTCATCCAGAAAGCTGCATCCAGACTGACGCTCTTTCGCCGGGCTGACCCTGCCTGGAATGGTCTTCAATGACGCCCGGTTCTAAACGCGCGGACGCCGCGCCGGATGGTCGAGCGTCAGCTCGAGCCGGCGGCCGTCGCTCGTGACCGCCCAGCGCCGGGCGAGGATGACGAAATCGTGCGGCCGCTCGCCGGTCTCGATCGAGACGACGTCGCCCGTCAGGCAGTCCGCGCCGAGGCCGAGCCTCTCGATCTCGCCTTCGAGCCGGTGGCGCCGCGCATAGCGCAGCGCGCTCTCCGTCAGGCGCAGCGCGCATCGGCGCATTGGTCCGCTTCCCGCATCCCGGCTATGATCTCCGGGCGATTCGTCCTGGGGGATCCCTGCCATGACCGTCCGTCTCTCCAAGATCGTCCTGTGCCTGTGCCTGGCGGCTTTCGCCTTCCTGGTGGCCTTCGGCAACATCACCGATTACGGCTCGAACTTCGCCTTTGTCCAGCATGTGCTGAGCATGGACACGACCTTTCCCGGCAACCGGCTGATGTATCGCGCCATCACCAGCGAGCCCCTGTGGCACCTGGCCTACTGGCTCATCATCCTGGGCGAAGGCCTGACCTGCCTCCTCTTCCTCATCGGCGCCTTTCATCTCTGGCAGGCGCGCCACGCAACCGGCGCTGGCTTCGACCGGTCCAAGCGCTTTGCCGTCGCCGCCGCCACCATGGGCTTCCTCGTCTGGTTCTTCGGCTTCATGGTGGTGGGCGGCGAATGGTTCGCCATGTGGCAGTCGCCGACCTGGAACGGGCAGGACGCCGCCTTCAAGTTCTATGTCGCGATCCTGGGCGTGCTGATCTATCTCAACCAGCCCGATCACGACCTGGCCGCAGGTTAGAGCCGCCGTCCAGGCACGGTTTGAAGTCACCGTCCGGCATGGCCGAGATCGCGGCCGGGCGCGATCCTGTCGCGCACCAGCTGCTTCAGCGTCTTCACGTCCGGAAAGCCGCCGTCGCGTTTCCTCTCCCAGAGGAGCTCGCCGTCGCAGGCGATCTCGAAGACGCCGCCGGTCCCCGGTACGAGGGCGATCTCGCCGATCTCCGTACCGAAGGTCGACAGCAGCTCCTACCCCATCCAGACCGCGCGCAGCAGCCACCGGCACTGGGTGCAGTAGGTGATGGCGATGCGCGCTCTGCCGGCCTTCGGCATGTCGTCCCTCCACATCGGGTAGGGAGCGCTTTGTAGCGCCCCCTCCCACACCACCGTACGTGCGGTTCCGCATACGGCGGTTCATGTAGTTTGACCTAGGCGTTGGTGCATCTCCAGAAGAGATTTCAGCCCGAGTCGGCCGAAGAAGGCCTTTCGGAAGGCGTCGTTCATGTGGCTGGCTCCGGCATTCCACCAGGGTCCATGTCCGTTGGTAGCGGACACCCATGCGCGAGCCTTGTCGATGCCTCTTTGCATCAGTTGCCTGGCTCGGGTCCACGATCGCTTACATTGGCGCCACAGGATGGTGCGCAGTTTTGCGCCGTATCCAGCCATCGAGTTCCTCGAAGATCCCCTTCACCTGTGCCAGCCGGAAGTATCCGATCCAGCCGCGCAGGATAGGGGTGAGGGCCTCGATGGTGCGTGCCACGGACTGGCCGCGCCCGACTCGGAACTGTTCCCTGAGCTTGTCCCGCAACCGGGTCACGCTTTTGGGCGCAACCCTGAGGCGCGGCTCTTTGTGAGCCGTCACGGTAAAGCCGAGGAACGTCCGTCTCCAGGGTCGCTCGACCGCGCTCTTTGCGCGATTGACCGTCAGCCGCAGTCTCTCGGTCAGGAACCGTGTGAGCGAGGCCATCACCCTCTGGCCGGCACGCTCGGACCGCACATAGATATTGCAGTCGTCGGCGTAGCGGCAAAAGGCGTGACCGCGTCGTTCGAGCTCCTTGTCGAGGTCGTCGAGCAGGATGTTCGACAGCAGCGGCGACAAGGGACCACCTTGCGGCGTTCCTTCGTTGCGCGCCGTCGCCAGCCCGCCCGTCATCAACCCAGCCTGCAGGTAGCGGCGGATCAGGGAATGTCCGAAATTTTGTGTAAGAGGCCTCTGTGAAGGTTGAGATGCGTTTTCCGGGCTCAGCGAGCTGAGCCCGGAAATCGCGCGCCGAAGTGGATGGCAAACTGCC
>JBFWVM010000018.1:0-107383 GCA_050246735.1 Parvibaculaceae bacterium
CGCCGACGGCGCTGCACCGATGTGATGATCTCAACCCGCTGGTTCGTCATGTGAGTACTCCTATGAATACTCACAGAACTCACAATCTCAGATCACCCGCAAGGCGGCCGCCAACGGATGGGTACAGCATTGCACACCGGAAATGCGATGCTCCTTGCAAAGGCGAAAAGGTGTGACCTATGTCTCCAGAATAATCCGTAACCCATGTCTTCGGTATAGAAAAAAGTGATTTGGCGACCCCGAGAGGATTCGAACCTCCGGCCCTCAGATTAGGAATCTGATGCTCTATCCTGCTGAGCTACGGGGTCGCATCGGGGCCGCTTATAGAGCCTTCGGGCGGCAAACGGAACCCTTCAAAAAAGCGGCCCAGCGCACCGGGCCCAAGGTTCTCGCAGACGGGTCGGGCGCCGCTTACATCTTCGGCAACAGCACCTTGTCGATCACATGGATGACGCCGTTCGACTGGTCGACATCGGCAATCGTCACATTGGCGACGTTGCCGTTCTCGTCGGCGATCGTGATCTTGCCGCCCTTGGCCATGGCGGTGAGGGTGCAGCCGCCCACCGTCTTCACCGGATGCTTGCCCTTGTCTTCCTTGACCATCTTCCTGATCGTCTTCGAGAAAGCTTTCGCGGTGACCACATGGCAGGTCAGGATCTTGACCAGCCTGTCCTTGTTCGCAGGCTCGAGCAGCGTCTCGACGGTTCCGGCCGGCAGGCGGCGAAGGCCTCATTGGTGGGCGCGAAGACGGTGAAGGGACCCTTGCCTTGCAGGGTCTCGACCAGGCCCGCCGCCTTCACCGCGGCGACCAGCGTTGTGTGGTCCTTGGAGTTGACGGCGTTCTCGATGATGTTCTTTTCCGGAAACATCTCGCCGCCGCCGACCATCGGATTGGCCGCGAAGGCGAGCCCCGAGGCGCCCATCGCCAGGACGGCAGCAGTTGCAATCAGCGTCTTGTGAAGCTGGGTCATCGTTCATTCCTCTCATGTGGCATCCACATGGATGCGCCCTTCGATACGAGGGGCGGCGCAAGGAAGACGCCCTGGCGAGCGTCACAATGAATTGAGGACGGCGCGTGCAACCAAAACCGGATCGGCGGAGTAGGGAGCGTTCAGCCCGTGTCTCCATGCATCAGCTGAACGGCGTCCGGGGCTGGATGGCCGGGTCTTAAGCCCGGCCATGACGGGTTGGGAGAGTGGCCGGTGCTGTTGGCCCGAGCAGAGCCGGCGTCACTCTTCCGGCTCGGTCGTGAAGAACAGCGGATAGCCCTTGCTGCGGCCGAGCTCGGTCGCCTCTTTCGCCTTCGTCTCGGCGACGTCCCTGGTGAACACCGCGATGACGCAGGCGCCGCGCTGATGGGCGGTCATCATGACGCCGTAGGCGCGCGCCTCGTTCATGCGGAACACCGCCTTCAGAACCGTGACGACGAAGTCGCGCGGCGTGTAGTCGTCGTTGAGCAGGATGACTTTCCAGAGCTTCGGACGCTCGGCCCTGGCTCTCGTTTTCGTGCGCGGCTTGACGGTGGTCTGCGGGCTCATGATCGCCTGCCGGATTCGAGCGAAGTCTAGGGCAGCCGCGGCGCCGGCGCCAGCCCGCACGTCATGCGTTCTATCCGTCATGCCGGCGAAAGCCGGCACCCCTTGAATAAGAGCCGGCGGGCGGCGCTGCGTATGGCATTTGTGCTTTTGGCGGAAACAGCACCCGCCCTTGGTTTATTCAGGGGGCCCCGACTTTCGTCGGGGTGACGGAAAGGGGAAATCTCGTCGCGCCTCGCGCCGGCAGAACAAAAAGCCCGGCGCGCGGGCCGGGCTTTCCGTCGCAGGATGTGCGCTGTCCTATGCGGCTTCTTCCGCCGGGACGGCCTCTTCGGCCTTGACGTTGCGATGGGCGTTCTTGGCGAGGAAGGCCTCGACCTCCTTGATCGCCATGTCGTCGTCGATCTTCTTCACCGCGGCGATCTCGCGCGCCATGCGCTCGAGCGCCTGCTCGAAGAGCTGGCGTTCGGAATAGGACTGCTCGGGCTGGCGCTCGGAGCGGTAGAGGTCGCGCACGACCTCGGCCACCGCGATCAGGTCGCCGGAATTGATCTTCGCTTCATATTCCTGGGCGCGGCGCGACCACATGGTGCGCTTGATGCGGGCCCGGCCCTTCAGCACCTTCATCGCATGCTCGATGAGCGCCTTGTCGGCGAGCTTGCGCATGCCCTTCTGCTCGGACTTGGACGTCGGCACCTTGAGGCGCAGCTTCTCCTTGTCGAAATCGACGATATAGAGCTCGAGCTTGATGCCGGCGATCTCCTGCTCCTCGATCTGCACGACGCGGCCGACGCCATGGGCCGGATAGACGATCAGCTCGTTGACCTTGAACTGGAGCTTCTTGGCGGCCGGCGTGGCGACGATCGGCCTGTCGGCCAGATTGGTGATCGGGGCCGGAGCCGGACGGGCCGCGACCGGAGCGGGCTGGGCCGGCTTCGCCGGCGAGGGCCTCGGCGCCTGGGCCTGCGGCCTGGCGGCGGGCGCAGGCCTCGGAGCCGGCGCGGGCTTGGCCGCATGGGCCTTCGTCTCGGGCTTGTGAGACGGCTTCTGGGAAGGCTTCGCCGCCGCCTTGGCCGGGGCCGGGCGGGCGGTGGGCTTCAGCTTCCTGGCAGGGGCGGCAGTCTTGGCCTTCGCGGCCGGCTTTTTCTTGGCAGTGGCTTTCACGATCTTCTTCTTCACAGCGGGTTTATGGGCTTTTGCTTTCGCCTTGGTCTTCGATCTGGTCATGGCTTTCCTTCGCCTCGCAACCTATCGAGGGCGCAGGCGGAACCTGCGCCTTCAGGCAAACGGCCGATCTTCAGATCTCGCCTTCAACGGTCCAGCGGATGGGGATCTCGGGCCCACTTTCCAGCGGTGGACAGGCACTTCAGGCGAAAAAAATCCGAGCTTCGGGAGCCCGGGATCGTTTCCGTAAGTCTTGTCTACATCATGGGTGAATATAGCACAGCTTTAATGAAAATTAAAGTCCGGCCTGTCCGTGTACGGTATAATTTTGCGCAACAGGCAGTATTTACGGGTGAAAAGGTTAATTACCCGAATTCGAGCCGCTCGCGCGCCAAATCCATCTCAGTCGCCGTCGCCGGGCTCGGGTGAGAAATATTTCTCAAGCTTGCCCTCGACCCCGTCGAATTCCTTGGCATCGGGCGGCGCATCCCGCTTGATCGTAATATTCGGCCATTTCGGCGCATATTCGGTGTTGAGCTCGAGCCATTTCTCGAGGCCGGGCTCGGTGTCGGGCTTGATCGCCTCGGCCGGGCATTCAGGCTCGCACACGCCGCAGTCGATGCATTCGTCCGGATGGATGACGAGCATGTTCTCGCCCTCGTAGAAGCAGTCGACCGGGCAGACCTCGACGCAGTCCATGTATTTGCACTTAATGCAGTTTTCCGTGACGATATAGGTCATTCGCGACAATCCGTTCTTTATTCCGAACGCTCTATAGCAAGGCTTCAACCCTTGTGCAGCAGCTTTTCCGACGCAGCCCCCGCCGTTTCGGGAGCAGACATGTCCTCGAAGAGGGTCCGGGCCTCGTCCGCCGGGCCGCGCCGGACACCGACGCCCAGGACCCTCAGCACCCGCACCCGGCCATGGACCGCCAGGGTCAGGATATCGCCGGGCCCGACCGCGTGGCTCGGCTTTCCGATCCGGGCCCTGTTCACCCGGACCTGCCCGTGCGACACGATGGCCTGGGCCAGGGTCCGCGTCTTCACCATCCGGGCGAACCACAGCCATTTGTCTATGCGCTGGCGCGGGCCGGTCACGTCTTCTTGGCAAGCTGGGCCTTCAGAGCCCCGAGGACGGCAAAAGGCGAATCGGGGTCGACAGGCTTTTCCGGCCGCCGGTCCGGCCGCGGCCGCTGCGGCGGCCTGGCGGCGGGCTTGGGCGGCGGGGCGCTGCCGTCCTGGGCCTGCGGCTTGCGCTCCGGACGGTCCTTGCGCTTGTGGCGCTCGCGGGGCCGCGCATCCTGTTTCGGCCGCTCGCGCCGGAAGGGGCCGGTATCCTTGGGCCACCAGACGTCGATCTCGACCTCTTCCGCCGGCGGACCGGCATCGGCCGCTTCCACGGTGGCGGCCGGCTCGCCGCCTTCGGGCGATGCCGGGTCTCGGGCGTCGGGCCCCGGTTCGGCGACCGGCTCCGATGCCGCCACGGCTTCCGCCGGACCGGGAATCGTCCCGGAAACCGGTGCGGGTCCGGCGGCGGCCTCCCCGGCCGGCCCGGCAACAGCCGGCTCGGCAGCCGGTTCCCCGGCGGGTTCGGCAGGCGCTTCCCCGGCCGGCTGATCGACAGACCCCTCCTCGGCCGGCTCGGCGGCGACAGGCGCCGCCGCCTCGGCGGCCGAAGCTTCGGCAGGTGCTGCCGCGGCTGGCGCCGGGCGCTTCACCTTGCGCTTCTGCATGCGGAAATCGAGGCTGCGCAGGATGGCCTCGAACTCCTCGCCGGAACAGCCGACCAGCGACATCATGTCGGGAACGACGGTGAAGCCGCCGCCTTCGACCGAGCCTTGCGGACGCGGCTCCTCGGGGAAGCGCGGGCGCCAGAACACCCGGTCGCGGATCAGGTCGGCGAGCCTTTCCAGCATGTCGATGCGCACCACGCGAGGCCCGCAGATGCGGTAGCCGCACACGCCATAGAAGCCGCGCGGCGTCGAGCGGTCGAACAGGGCGGAGGTCAGGCCCTGGCCCGGCGGCCCGGGAAGGGTCTCGACGTCGAACTTGCCGTCCCGGCTCCTGTCGAGGCCCCAGAGCAGCAGGCGCAGCTGCGTCGCGGCCGGCTTCAAAAGCACCGGCACGAAGATGTTGAAGGCGCCGAAGCGCACGCCGAGCCTGCGCAAGGCGGCGCGCTCCTCCTGGGAGAGGCTCCTGACCTCCTGGGCCACCTGGTCGCGCGGCAGGACGCCCAGGGTCTCGACCAGGCGGAAGGCGATGCCGCGGCTCGTCCCGGCAAGGCCCTCGCCTTCCTCAAGCTTGACCAGGGGCTCGAGGATGCCGGCGATGTGCCGGCCGAGGAACTTCTCGAGCCTCGCCTGCACGGCCTCGCGGTCGGGTCCCGCAAGCTGGTTGTCGGCGACGACCGCGATGCGCGGCTTGAGCAGCGAGGAGCCCGCTTCGAGCCTGGCGATCGGCGCATGCTGCCAGACGATCTGGCCGAAGCGCGTGAGCGAGAGATCGGGATCGGGACAGGCGGCAACCGTCTGGGCGCGTGCCTGGATCTCCGACGCCACGGCCTTGAGCGAGGCCGCCTTGACCGTCTTGCCGGTGGTCCCGTCGCCGCCGTCGGGAATGAAATGAAATCCCTTGATGCGCCCCACATACTCGCCTTCCACATGAAGGGCGCCATCTTCCTCAACCGTCGACATCAACGCTTCCTTTTGAGCCAACCTGCGCATGAGCACGCTCGTGCGGCGGTCGATAAAACGCTGTGTGAGCCTTTCATGCAAGGCGTCTGATAGTTTGTCCTCAATTTCGCGGGTCCGCGACTGCCAGAAGAGCGGCGCCTCCAGCCAGTCGGTGCGGTTCGCCACGAAGGTCCAGGTCCGCACATGGGCGATGCGGTTCGACAGGGTGTCGATGTCGCCGTCCGACCGGTCGCAATGGCTCAGCTGGCGCGCGAACCAGTCCTCGGGAATGCGGCGGTCGTCGCGGGACAGGAACTCGAAGATGCGCCCGATGAGGCTCGCATGCTCGCTGGCGCTGATATTGCGGTAGTCGGGAATCTGGCAGACGTCCCAGAGCAGGGAAACCTGGGCGGGCGTGGCGGCGAGGGCTGCGACCGCGGCGTCGCGCGACAGCGTGTCGAGGGCCACGACGTCGGGGCCGGACTGCGCGCGCGTCAGGCCCGCAAGGCGCGGGAAACGGCCGAGGCTGTGCTTCAGGTCCTCGATCGAGCGGAAATCGAGATCGCGGCTGCGCCATTGCAGGACATGGACGTTGTCGAACTTGTGGTTCTCGAGCCGCTCGACCGTCTCGGCGTCGAAAGGCCCGGCATCGCCGGTCGTGCCGAAGGTCCCGTCATTGAGATAGCGTCCGGCGCGGCCGGCGATCTGGCCGAGCTCGGCCGGGGCGAGGTTGCGATAATGGAAGCCGTCGAACTTGCGCGTCGCGGCGAAGGCGACATGATCGACGTCCATGTTGAGTCCCATGCCGATGGCGTCGGTCGCGACCAGGTAATCGACGTCGCCCGACTGGAAGAGGGCGACCTGCGCATTGCGGGTGCGCGGCGAGAGCGCGCCGAGCACGACCGCCGCACCGCCGCGCTGGCGGCGGATGAGCTCCGCCACCGCATAGACGGTCTCGGCCGAGAAGGCGACGACGGCCGAGCGCCGCGGCAGGCGCGACAGCTTCTTCGATCCGGCATAGGTGAGCCTCGAGAAGCGCGGGCGGGCGATGCAGGCGGCGCCCGGCACCAGTTGCTCGATGATGGGCCGCATGGTGGCCGCCCCCAGGAGCATCGTCTCCTCGCGGCCCCGCCGGTTGAGCAGCCGGTCGGTGAAGATGTGGCCGCGCTCGAAGTCGGCGGCGAGCTGGATCTCGTCGATGGCGAGGAAATTGACATCGATGTCGGAGGGCATCGCCTCGACCGTCGCCACCCAGAAGCGCGGCGCGGCGGGGATGATCTTCTCCTCGCCGGTCACCAGCGCCACCGCATGGTCGCCCACCCTGAGGCGCACCCGGTCGTAGATCTCGCGCGCCAGAAGGCGCAAAGGCAGGCCGATCATGCCGGTGCCATGCGCCAGCATGCGCTCGACGGCGAGATGGGTCTTGCCGGTGTTGGTGGGGCCGAGGACGGCGGTGACGCTGCGGGAGGCGGGCATTTTTTACACGCTTCACTTGAGGGCCGGGGCGGCCGGGGTCAAGGCTTTCGGTGAGGCGAAATCGCCGCTTCTTTAACCCTCGGATTCAAAAGGGAACAAATCCCGTCCGAATCGCTGACTCGCGGCCGATTCCGGCTTTGTTCCGTAGGCTGAGCTTTTATTTCGCGGGGTCAGGATGCGGACGCCCGGCGCGGGGCGTCGGGCGCCGGATGAGCGGGAAGGCCGGCAAAGGTTAATCCGGACGGGCCGACGGAACCGTATGGTTTACGATCCATGACCGGCGGCCGGCGAAAGCGAGTGGGCTCGTTAAGAAAGCGTTCCCCTTCCGGAACAGAGCATGTCCGAATCGCTGATCCTTCGATTTTCCTTATTTGTTCAAACAGGTTATAACAATATCTTGTGGTCGGGAGAGGCCCGCCCACAAGACCGGGCGGGCCTGTTAACCCGCTCCCGCCGTCTCGGGGCCGCGGGCGTTTACCTTTTGCGCCAAAACGGGAAAGCGCCCGCAAGGTCGCAACCGGCGCGCAAAGGCCCGGCCGAGCTTGACGCTCGAGGGCCTTTGCCCTTATACGGGCCGCCTCTTTCCAGGATTTCGAGTGGAGCAGTGAGATGGCTCGTCGTTGCGAGTTAACGGGCAAAGGCGCCCAGGTTGGCCACAAGGTCAGCCATGCCAACAACAAGACGAAGACGCGGTTCCTGCCGAACCTGTGCAGCGTCAACCTGATCAGCGACGCCATGGGGCAGGGCTACAATTTCAAGGTCAGCGCCATCGCGCTGAAGTCGGTCGAGCATGCCGGCGGCCTCGACGCCTTCCTCATCAAGGCGCGCGACGAGACCCTGTCGCTCAAGGCCCGCCGCCTGAAGAAGACCGTCGAGAAGCGCGTCGCCGCCCAGAAGGCGGCCTGATCCGGCAGGCGGCACGGATTGCGGAAAGCCGCTCCCGATGGAGCGGCTTTTGCTATGCTGGCCGCCATGACGAAGGGCCATCCAAAACGGCATTCGCCGAAAGCCTCGCGCGACGGCGAGCCCCGGATCCATCCGAGCGCGCAATTGCGCAATGCCAGCCTCGGCCGCTTCACCCAGATCGCCGAACGCGTCTCGTTCAAGGATTCGGTGCTCGGCGACTACTCCTATGTCGAGCGCCACGCCGAGATCATCTATGCCGGGATCGGCAAGTTCTGCGCCGTCGCGCCCGACGTGCGCATCAACGCGCTCGACCATCCGATGGAGCGGGTGAGCCAGCACAAGATCACCTACCGCCCGAACGAATATTTCCTCGGCAAGAAGCTCGACAAGGATTTCCGCGAAGAACGCATGGCGCGGAAGGTGGCGGTCGGCCATGACGTGTGGATCGGCCATGGCGCCATCGTCCTGCCCGGCGTCAGGATCGGCCATGGCGCGGTGATCGGCGCCGGCGCCGTGGTCACCCGCGACGTCGCTCCCTACGACATCGTCGCCGGCGTCCCGGCCCGGCCCTTGCGCAAGCGGTTCGCGGCCGAGACCTGCGAGCGCATCGCGGCGCTCGCCTGGTGGGACTGGCCGCATGACCGGCTCTGCGACGCGGTGGACGACATGGCGCGGCTGACGGCGGAGGAGTTCGTCGAGAAGTATGCGGAGTGAGCGCGGATGGGGCGATGTCCTTCCCGCGCCTGATCCGGTCACACATCCATTCTCTTCAGCCAAAGACGCATGGCAGCGGCAAGCGGTTGAACGATGACGTCGCCGAAACGCCTGTGCAGGGCCGCCGCGCTGCCGCTCAGCGGCCCGCCTCCGATGACGATGGCCTCCGCGCCGTCGATCTCGAACGATCTCACGCAGGCATCATGCAGGGCGCGGTACTGGGCATCGGGGTTTTGGGCCAGAACCAGCGGACCGCCCTGCGCAATACGCACGCCCGCGAACGTGCCGCAAAGCGAAAGCCTTCCCACGCCGCGCTTTATCGAAGCTCTCAGATCCGGCGTGGTGGTGACAATGCCGAACCGGCGCCCGTTCATCGCTGCTTCCAGCAGAGCGGCTTCGCCGATCCCGACAACGTCGCAAGCGAGTGACCGCCGCAATTCCTCCAGGCCCGGATCGGCAAAGGCCCCGATCACGATGCCGTCCGTCCGGCAGGCCTCGGCGCGTCCTATCCGGATGACTTCATGCGCAGCAATCGCCACGTCCGCATCGCCCAGGATCATCCCGGCTCCGCAAGACGCGGTAATCCCCCGCAACACCGCATGGCTGCCCAGCAACGGCCGGGCCGCCGCGAGCATCATTTCGGTGGTCGCGGTCGAGGTATTCGGATTTATGAGCAGGAGCGAAAGCGGCATAGGAGGATCTTCGAGGCTACGGGGACGAGTGCAAGGATGGCGTGAGACCAGCGGGCTCCCGCGGCTGTAAATTGGCGCAGCTCGCCGCAAAGGCTGGCAACCGCCGTGGCGTACTGTAGAATGAGCGAAGATAACGATCAACAATGTGCATATTTTTATGCTAGCCGTACCTCCTTCCATATGGTCCTGACGATGGCAGCCAAACGAGTCCGCCAAGCGAAGCCGCCGAGGACGAAGAAAGCAAATCCGGCCCAGGACGAGGCGATCTATGAGACCCTTCTCAAGGCGATCATGGAGGGGCGGATGAAAGCCGGTTCCAAGCTTGCTGAAAAGCCTCTCGCTGAAGTGTTCGGCGTCTCGCGGGACCGGGTCAGAAAGGCGCTGCACCGGCTGGTTGCGGAGCGGCGGCTCGAAGCAGTCCCGAATCGGGGCGTCCGCGTGCCCAAGCCGACGCTTCAGGACATTCGCCTGGTCTACGAAGCGCATCGGATCTTCGAGGCGGGAGTCCTGCTGCATCTGAAGGAGCATCTCTCCGATGAGCTTTTTCGACGCCTGGACCGGAACCTGGAGCGCGCGCGCGAGGCAGCGAGAACGGGCGACCGCTTCAGCTCGATAAGACTGTCGGGGGAGTTCCACATCATCCTGGCCGACGCGATCGCAAACGCGGAAATCTCCGGCTTCCTGCGCGATCTGCTGACGCGATCGTCGATCATGGTGTCCATCTTCGAGCCGATGTCGGATTCCGCCTGTGGCGTCGATGAGCATGCGGCTATCGTCCGCGCCCTTCGGCGAAAGGACGTTCAGGGCGCGATCAAGCTTTCACAGCACCATTTTCTTCACGTGGAGAAGCGCCTGCTCGCCAACCGGCCGGCATCGAAGGCGACCGACGTCATTGCGGAGCTGCTCAGTCAGCAATCGCGCTGACGCAGCGTGAATTGAGCCGCACGTGTAGCCGGCCCTGTCATGCGGCTGCCCCTTGCGCCTTCCGCCAGAGGCGTTCGCAGGCGGCCGCGGCCGCGCGGCGTATTTCCTCCTCGTCGACCTGTGTCGATCGCCCATCCTCGATCACTATCCTGCCGTCGACCAGGACATGCGCCACATCTCCACCCTGGCCCGCATGCACCAGCGTTCCGAGCGCCGAAGTCGCGGGGGTCAGATGGGCCTTGCGCAGATCGAACATCACAAGGTCGGCCTTCTTGCCGACCTTCAGGCTGCCGATCTCGGTCTCGATGCCCATGGCGCGCGCGCCGTTGATCGTCGCCGCAGCTAGGACGTGCTCGGGCTGCCAGAACGTGGTTACCGCCTTCTCCTGCAAGCGGCCGATGGCCAGCGCCCAGCGCATCACCTCGAGCATGTCGCCGTGCATGCCGTCGGTGACGACGCAAAGCTGCACGCCGGCTCGCCGCAAGGCGGAGGTGGGCGCGTGAATTCCCGACATGAGACTGATCTTCGAGGCGTGCGCCATGTTCACCCGGGCTTTGCCAAGGCGGGCGATGTCGCTCTGGGTGAGAATGAGGCAATGGGCTGCCGTCAGGCCGCCGTCCAGCAGACCTGCCTCCTCTACGGTCTCCACGGGGGTTCGGCCGTCACGCGCCATGACCTGGTCGAACTCGGCCTGACTCTGCGCGAGATGAATGTTAACGCGCAGCTTGTGCTCGTCCCGCGCCCTGGCGATCATTCCGAGAAGCCGCGGCGAGCAGGTATCCGGCGCGTGAGCCGACAACTGAACGCCAAGCCGCCCATCCATCTTCCCGTGCCATTTGCCGGCGAGGTCGAGCGCCTCGGCAAGGGAAGCGTCGGCCCGCTTGTCATCATAATGCCAGACACCGCGCGGCAGAGCGGCGAAATCGACGTCGTGGATCCGGTTGCAGGCGTAGACGCGCAATCCAACCTCGCCCATCCCGGGAAGCGTCGAATGCGGATAGACGTAGCTGTCATTGATCAAGGTCGTGCCGAAGCGCAGGAGCTCCAGCGCGCCGAGCCGGGCCAGGGCGAGAGCATCATCGGGGCTGAGCATCGGGCCTTGCGGGACGTTCGGCATGTATGCCGGAGCGAAGCCCATGTCTTCGGACATGCCGCGCACCAGAATGAGGGCCGCGTGAGTGTGCACGTTCACGAAACCGGGCAGGATCGCGTGGCCATGGCCGTCGATCACCTTTCGCGCGCGGGGCTCGCGGTCAATGGCTCGCCGGGCATCCAGCAGGGCGAGGCGATCGCGGCGTATGCCGACCAGACCGTCGTCGATCAGGGGCCTGTCGGCTTCCCCGGTCACGATGGTGCCGCCCCGGATCAGAATGTCGAAGTCGTCTTCATGGGGATGCTTGCTCATTCCGCCTCCTTAACACCGCACGCGCGCCGACACAAAATGTGCGCATTATTGCGAGATTATGTTTACAAAATTTCAAACCGATGTAAACTGCCATGTCACGCGCGCATAGACGTGCAATCGGAGGAGGCCCAGCAATGACGATGTCCCGGACTGGCGTAAAATCTCATACGCGGCGCAGCATCCTGATCTCGGCCGGCGGTATCGCCGCCGCCTCGCTTGTCGGCGCGCCGGCGGTGCTGCGCGCGCAAGACCGCGAGATCGTGATCGGCGGCGCGGCCAGCCATCTCGCCTGGATGCAGAAGGTCGTCATTCCTCACTTCGAGCAGAAGCACAAGGTCAAGGTCACCTTCGAAGGTGCCCGATCGATGGTCAATCTGGAGAAGATGGCGAACAACAAGGGCAAGCAATACCTGTCCGTCGTGCAGATGGACGACCCGGTTCTCATACTCGCGATCGAACAGGGCCTTCTCGACCGGCTGGACGAGAAAGCCATTCCGAATCTGGCCAAGCTCAAGCCGGGAACCATCCACCAGGACGGCTATTGGGCGAACTATCTGCAGCCTTGGCAGGGAATAGCCTTCAACTCGAACGCAAAGCAGCAGGGTGTTCCCTCATGGGAAGATCTGTGGGATCCGGCCAACAAGGGCAGGATCATCCTGCCCTCGCTCCAGAACACGGAAGGCATCGCCAATCTGTTCATGGCCGCCCATCTCGAGACCGGCAAGCCGATGGCGGAGGCCGTGATGGAGATCGATGCCGGATTCGAGCGTCTGGTGCGGATGAAACCCAATCTGCTCACCACCTATACGCAGATGCCGCAAGCCTTCAGTCTTCTCGAACAGGGCGAAGCCTGGATGGTCGCGAGCGCCTATTCGAGCTTCGTCCTGCCGCGGAAGAAGGAAGGCGTGCCCATCGATCTCGCGGCGCCGAAGGAGGGCATATTCGCCAGCCCTTCGGGAATAGCCAAGGTCAAGGATGGCCCTCATCCCGATCTCGCCGATCTTTATATCGATGACTTGCTGAGCCTGGAGATCCAGTCGCAGCTCGTCGAGCCGACCTTCTCGCTGCCGACCAATGCGGAAGTGCCGGCTGCGGCCGATATGCCCAAGGTGGAAGTGTTTCCGACCGATTGGGGCTATGTCGCGAAGAACCGCCAGGCCTGGATCGAAAAATGGGACCGCCTGATGGCGCTCTAGCCAGTGCCATCAAGGGCCCGGGAGCTCATGGACGACCTCTTGAGGGTGGATACGGTCAGCAAGCGATTTGGATCGTTCGCGGCCCTCCAGCAGCTCAGCCTCTCCGTCCGGCGCGGCGAGTTCGTATCGCTCCTCGGGCCGTCGGGGTGCGGGAAGACCACGCTTCTGCGCCTGATCGCCGGGCTGATGAAAGTCGACGAGGGCACCGTCCTCGTCGACGGCCGCAACGTCACCAGCCTGCCGCCGCACAAGCGCAATATCGGGGTGGTGTTCCAGAGCTATGCGCTGTTTCCGCATCTTTCGGTTGTCGACAACATCGCCTTCGGACTGAGAGCGCAGCGCAAATGCAAGGCCGAGATCGGCGCCGAGGTCGAGCGCGCTCTGTCGCTGGTGCAGCTCGGCGACCATGCCATGAAGCCGGTCACCGCGCTGTCGGGAGGCCAACGCCAGCGCGTCGCTCTGGCGCGGGCATTGGCGGTCAAGCCCAGCCTCCTGCTCCTCGACGAGCCGTTGAGCGCGCTCGACCGCAAGCTTCGCGAGACGATGCGCGTCGAGCTCAGGCGCATCCTCAGGCATCAGAACATCACGTCCATATTCGTGACCCACGATCAGGAAGAAGCTCTCACCATCTCCGATCGGGTCGCCGTGATGAACAAAGGCTTCATCGAGCAATACGACACCCCGAGGAACATCTACGACCGGCCGGGCTCCGCGTTCGTCCTGGAGTTCGTCGGCCTTTCGACGCGCCTGCACGGCACCGTCGTCGCCGCGGGGAACGGACAGATCCAAGTCGAGACGAAGTACGGGCGGCTGGCGGCCAATTCGGACCTGAAACCGAAGGCGGAGGTGCTGCTGGCAGTAAGGCCCGAGCGCATGGCGGTGGACCGCCATGAACGGCCGGACCACAACCTGATCAAGGCCCGCCTGGCCGACGTCACGTTCACCGGCTCCAAGATCCAGCTGCTCCTGCAGTCCTCGGGCGAGGACACCGTCGTGGCGGAAGTGAATCCGGGCTCGGCCGAGTTTCCCCAGTCCGGACTGGAGATGAGCCTGAGCTGGCCGCGATGCGAAACGCTGGTGTTCGAGAAAGGAGCGACGAAGACGTGAAGCGCGCCTCCCGCGACATTGCGCTCTCCGGAGCCGCTTCCCGGCTCAAATTCCCGGCAAGCGGCAATTCCTCGGGATTCATGGTGCTTCCGGCGGTGCTCTATTTCGCACTCATCTATGCCATTCCTCTGGTTCTGCTCCTTCTCAGGAGCGTGTGGACGCCGGAGGGCTTCAGCATAGCTTCCTATCGGGAGTTCTTCGCAGACCCGTTCGGGTGGCGCGTCATCGGCAACACACTGTGGATCGCTTTCTGGGTTTCGCTGCTTTCCATCCTGATCGGCTATCCCATGGCGGTCGCCCTTTCTCGCGCCCGCGGCTGGACCCAGGTTCTTCTCTTCGTGTCACTGATACTGCCACTGTCGATCGGCGCGGTGGTGAAGACCTTCTCCTGGCAGATCGTGCTGCGCCGCGACGGTGTGATCAATCTGTTCCTTCAGAAGCTCGGCATCGTCGATGAACCCGCCAGGCTTCTGTTCACCGAGCCGGGCCTCATCATCGGCGCCCTGAACATCCTTCTGCCCTTCATGGTCCTGCCGATCTATTCGGTCATCAAGCAGATCGATCCCGAGATCGCGAGCGCCGCCACTACCTTGGGAGCGGGGCCGGTCTACCGGTTCCTGCATGTCAGCATGCCCCTGTCGATGCCCGGTATCATTGCCGGCACGGCCTTCGTCTTCTCCATGTCGGTGGCGATGTATGTGATCCCTTCGCTCCTGATCGGCGACAGATTTCAGACATTGTCCACCCTGACCGGCCGGTCTTTCCTGTTTCTGCGGAACGAGACGCTCGGCGCGACGACCGCGGTGATCCTGCTGTTCATCTCCATCCTCGTCATCTTTCTCAGCGACAGGCTCAGCCGGAGATTCAGTCCGTGACCCTGGTAGAACGGTCGTCCCTGATCATGACGTGGTGCGTAACGGGCGCGGTGGTCGTCTTCCTGCTGACGCCCCTCGCGGTCACCATTGTGGTGTCGTTCTCGTCTTCGAGCATCTTCACCCTGCCGCCGCCCGAATGGTCGCTGCAATGGTACCGGCGGCTGGCCGGCTATCAGGGTCTCCTTCCCGCATTGCTGCTGTCGCTGCAGGTCGCGGCCGTCTCGACGGCGGTATCGCTGTTCCTCGGCACCTTGTGCGCTATCGGCATCAGGCGCGGGCAGTTTGCCGGCCGCGAGATCGTCACGGCATTCATGGTCTCACCGCTGATGATGCCGCAACTGGTGATCGGAGTGGCCCTTCTCCAGTATTTCCGCGCGCTCGGCCTGGGCGATCCCTATGGCAGCCTGCTCATCGCCCACGTCATCATCACGATGCCTTTCGTCGTGCGGATCGTCCTGGCGGCGCTGGCGCTGTTCGACTTCGACATGATCGATGCGGCACGGACCCTGGGCTATTCCCACGTCCGAGCGCATATCAAGGTCACCGTTCCGGTCCTTGCCCCCGCCTTCCTCACCGCCAGCCTCTTCGCCTTCCTCGCTTCGATGGACAACTATCCCATATCGATCTTCTTTACGGATGCCTGGACCAAGACGCTTCCCATTCAGATGCTGCAATACATCGAGGAAACGCCGGACCCGACAATCGCCGCGATATCGTCGCTCCTCATCCTGCTGACCGCAGTCGTCCTGATTGTCGCCGACCGTCTGGTCGGCTTGCGGCGGCTGGGTGATTTCTGAGGAAGCCTTCATGCAGCAGCGCGATTTTCTAGGTTACGGCGGCAAGCCACCGGCGGTGCGTTGGCCGAACGACGCTCGCGTCGCAGTTTCGTTCGTGGTCAATGTGGAGGAGGGGGCGGAGTTCTCGATGACAGATGGCGATGCTGCCAACGAGGCCATCTACGAGGTCATCCACGCCGTCGCCGGCAGGCCCGACTCCTGCATCGACAGCCATTTCGAATATGGAACGCGAGCCGGCTATTGGCGCATCGCCGACGTGCTGCGCGAGCTCGACGTCAGGGCGACCTTCAGCACCTGCGGCCTTGTGGCCGTCCGCCTGCCGTCGCTCGTCGCCGACGCGGCGCGCCGGGGGCATGAGGTTTCCGCGCATGGATGGCGATGGGAATCACACGCCGACCTGGAGGAAGCGGAGGAGCGCGCGCGCATCGCAAAGACCGTGGCGGCCATCGGAACGGCAACTGGCCGGTCGCCCGTTGGCTGGCATACGCGCTCTGCCACATCTCTCAATACGCGACGGCTCCTGATCGATCATGGCGGCTTTCTTTATGATAGCGACGCCTACAACGACGATCTCCCCTATTTCGTGGAACATGCGGGAAAGCGGCATCTGGTGGTGCCCTACGGCTTCGACACCAATGACATGCATTTTCATCACACGCAGAGATTCGTGCGGGCTCATGATTTTTCCGGATATGTCTGCGACACGTTCGACTGGCTGTGGCGGGAAGGCGCGACGAGCCCCAAGATGATGTCGGTCGGCCTGCATTTGCGCATGGTGGGGCGGCCGGGACGAATTGCTTCCCTGGAGCAGATCATCACGCATATGCGCCAGAAGGGGCTCGCCTGGCTTGCGACCCGCGAGGAGATCGCCCGTTACTGGTGGAGCAATTTCGGTTCGCCCGGATCGTAACGGGTCCGGGCCGGCCCCATCCATTCTATAGAATGTTCTACAATGGTCATCCCGGCGAAAGCCGGGCCCCCCGGACAAGCGCCTGCGGGCGGTATCGGGAATCGAATGCGCGAGGAGAAAGTTCCCGCAGTCTATATCCTGGCCAGCAAGCGGCATGGCACGCTCTATATCGGCGTGACCAGCGACCTGTGCAGCCGCATTGCCGAGAAGCAGCTGAAGGAGTGGCGGCGCGGCTGCAGTGAGTTTCCCTTCTCCCATTGCTTCGCAACGGGAGAAGGGAAATGGGGCCGTCACTGCTTCAGCGCGAACTGCAGCAGGAGGGTGCGCTGGAATTCCGGGCGGTAGTTGTTATCGGACATGACGGTGACGCGCGTCTCGCCGTTGAGCTCGGAGACGGCGATGCCTTCCATGTTGTCGATCCGGTAGAAGGGCATGCGGCCCGAGAAGACCAGGGTCGGGCTCACCGCGCCGCCTTCGACGATGTCGTCGGTGCGGATGCGGCGGACCGCCATCCCGGGCAAGGTCGTCGCGCTGAAGCTGCGCTCGACGGTGAGGATGTCGCCGTCGGGCAGGATGGCGAGGTCGGTGATGGCATAGTCCTCGAACTGCTTGACCGCGAATTCGAACGCCTTCCTGCCGCCCCAGACGAAGGCGCGGATGTCGCCATTGGCGTCCTTGTTCAGCTCCGAGATCACGATGATGGAGCCGGCGAGAGGCCCGCTGGCGAAGCGGCCGACCGATTCGAGCTCGCGGTTGGGCGGCCCCTTGACCGCCGCCCTGGGCAGCTTCAGGTCCCTGAAGCGCGCCTTGAAGCCGTTCCTGCCGAGATCGAACAGGCCGGCGCGCGCCCGGCTCTCGAAGCCGACGATGACCTTGCCGTCGATCCGGCCGGGCTCCCAGCCGGCGAGCGCCTCGGCGTCGTTGCGGACCTTGCCCTTGTAGGGCTTGCCGTCCGGACCGAGGATCGGCGCCATGACCGCGTCGTCGAGCCCGGAGAGATGGCCGTCGGTGTAAAGCAGCTCGGCCTTCAGCCAGAAGCCCTTGTCGCTCACCGCCAGAAGCCTGCCGCCGTCGCGCGAGAGCTCGAGCGAGGACAGGCCGCCGAAGCGCTCGTCGCCGCTGGCGAGCTCGAGGCCGCCCCGCCATTCGAGGCCGCCGAAGGTCACGAGCTGGGAGAACATGGTGAAGGATTTCACCGGCAGCGTCCTGACGGCGAGGGAGCCGTCCTCGGCCCGGGCGGGGAGCGCCGCGAGGAGAGCGGCCGCGAGCCAGAGCCACTTCATCAATTGAGCCGGCGCCTGGCCGCGGGCTTGCCGGGCGGCTTGCGCGGCGGGGCGGCGCGCTCCTCGAAGAGCTCGGCGAGCTTCTCGGTCATCGCCCCGCCCAATTCCTCGGCGTCGACGATCGTCACCGCGCGCTTGTAGTAGCGCGTCACGTCATGGCCGATGCCGATGGCGATGAGCTCGACCGGCGAGCGGCTCTCGATGTCGGTGATGATCTGGCGCAGATGCTTCTCGAGATAGTTGCCGGAATTGACCGAGAGCGTCGAATCGTCGACCGGCGCTCCGTCCGAGATCACCATGAGGATGCGGCGCTGCTCGCTCCTGGCGAGGAGACGGTTGTGCGCCCAGATCAGCGCCTCGCCGTCGATATTCTCCTTGAGCAGGCCCTCACGCATCATGAGGCCGAGATTGCGGCGCGCCCGGCGCCACGGGCTGTCGGCGGACTTGTAGATGATGTGCCGCAGGTCGTTGAGGCGGCCGGGATTGCCGGGCTTGCCGGCGGCGAGCCATTTCTCGCGCGACTGGCCGCCCTTCCAGGCGCGGGTGGTGAACCCTAAGATCTCGACCTTGACGCCGCAGCGCTCGAGGGTGCGCGCCAGGATGTCGGCGCAGGTGGCGGCGACGGTGATCGGCCGGCCGCGCATCGAGCCCGAATTGTCGAGCAGCAGCGTCACCACCGTGTCGCGGAACTGCATGTCCTGCTCGACCTTGAAGGACAAAGCGTGCAGGGGATCGATGATGATGCGCGGCAGACGCGAAGCGTCGAGCAGGCCTTCCTCCAGATCGAAATCCCAGGAGCGGTTCTGCTGCGCCATGAGCCGGCGCTGCAGGCGGTTGGCGAGACGCGCCACCACCCCCTGGAGATTGGAGAGCTGCTTGTCGAGATAGTTCCGCAAGCGTGCCAGCTCCTCGGCGTCGCACAAATCCTCGGCCGCGATCTCCTCGTCGAACTGGTTGGTGTAGACGCGGTAGAAATCCTCGTTGGAGAGCGACGAGAACGGCAGCTGCGGGCGCCACGGCTCCTCGCCGTCGGGCGCCTCCTCGCTCTCCATGTCGTCCGGCATGTCGTCGATGTCGAGCTGCTGGGCGTCCATCTCGGAGGCGTCGGTCTCGCCCTCGGCGTCCTGCAGCTCCTCCGAGGCCGATTGCTGGCTCTCCTGCTCCTCGCCCTCCGGCGTCTCCTGCTGGTCGCCGGAGTCGGGCTCGGCCTGCTCATTGTCGTCGGAATCGTCGCTCTGATCGGGATCCTCGCCGAGCTCGTCGGCCATGTCGAGGGCGGCGATGATGTCGCGCGACATGCGCGCGAAGGCCGCCTGGTCGGCGATGGCGTTGGTCAGATGGTCGAGATGGGAGGCGGCCTTCTCCTCGACCCAGGGCCGCCACAGATCGACCAGGGCCTTCGCTTCGGCCGGCGGCTCGGCGCCGGTCAGCCTCTCGCGCACCAGGAGGGCGACGGCCTCCTCGAGCGGCGCATCCTTCCTGGTGGCGGGCCGGCCGCCCAGCTTCTTCTGGTAGCGGTCCTGCAGCATGGCCGCGATGTTGCCGGCCATGCCCGGCATGGCGCGCGCGCCGATGCATTCGACGCGCGCCTGCTCGACCGCCTCGAACATGGCGCGCGCGTTCTTGCCTTCCGGGCGGTAGCGGCCATGCACCTTGTCGTCATGGTTGGCGAGGCGCATCGCGAAGCTGTCGGAAATGCCGCGGGTGACCGCGACCTCCTGCGGATCGAGTTCGATCGAGACCTGCGGCAGCTTGACCTTCTTGCCCTGGAGGGAAGGCGTCTCGGCGCCGAACGAGACCGTGAGCTCGGGCTCCCCGGCGATCGTCTTCATCGCCAGGGTGAGGACGTTACGGAACTCGCCTGCCGGTCCTTCGCGGTCCTGGGCCATGGCCCATCAGCCTCTCATGACAGAGCGACATGCGCCGGAGATTCGGGAAGCTCCTCGCCGAAGCAGCGCTGGTAGAACTCGGCGACCAGGGCGCGCTCGAGCTCGTCGCATTTGTTGAGGAAGGTGACGCGGAAGGCGAAGCCCAGATCCTCGAAGATCTCGGCGTTCTGCGCCCAGGTCATCACCGTGCGCGGGCTCATGACCGTCGACAGGTCGCCCTGCATGAAGGCGTTGCGGGTGAGGTCGGCGACGCGCACCATGTTGGCGATCACCTTGCGGCCCTTCTCGTTGTCGTAGCCCTTGGCCTTGGCGAGCACGATGCCGACCTCCTGCGCATGCGGCAGGTAGTTGAGGGCGGTGACGATCGACCAGCGGTCCATCTGCGCCTGGTTGATCTGCTGGGTGCCGTGATAGAGGCCGGTCGTGTCGCCGAGGCCGACGGTGTTGGCGGTCGAGAACAGCCGGAAGGCGGGATGCGGACGGATCACCCGCGACTGGTCGAGCAGCGTCAGCTTGCCCGAGGATTCGAGGATTCGCTGGATGACGAACATCACGTCCGGGCGGCCGGCGTCATATTCGTCGAACACCAAAGCCACATTGTGCTGATAGGACCAGGGCAGGATGCCTTCGCGGAATTCGGTCACCTGCTTGCCGTCCCTGAGCACGATCGCATCCTTGCCGATGAGATCGATGCGGCTGATATGACTGTCGAGATTGATGCGGATGCAGGGCCAGTTGAGGCGGGCCGCGACCTGCTCGATATGCGTCGACTTGCCGGTGCCGTGATAGCCGGCGATCATGACGCGGCGGTTGTAGGCGAAGCCCGCGAGGATCGCGAGGGTGGTCTCGCGGTTGAAGAGATAGTCCTCGTCGAGATCGGGCACGTGCTCGCTGGTCCGGGAATAGGCCGGAACTTCGAGACTCGAATCGAAGCCGAACAACTGACGCACCGACACCTTCATGTCGGGGAGAGGGGCTGCTTCGCCATTGGTGGTCGCGGTCATATGTCTATAGCCAGTATCAATATAGTGTCGGGTTTCGGAATGCGGAGGGTTCTAGACGGTCAGGGCAGCCGGAGCAAGGCTGCTCGGGACGCTTTCGCGGCCGGTCTCATCGCCGAAGTCACGGCCGCGGAGCGGTCCGGGCAGGCCTTCGGCGGGAGCCGCTCCAGCGCGAGATGAGCATACGTCGCCCCACAACCCTCACCCTGAGGCGCCCGCGCAGCGGGCCTCGAAGGGTGGCAAGCGGCAAACTTCTTGTACCTTGACCATGCTTCGAGGCTCCCCGGCTCGAGGCCGGGTCGCACCTCAGCATGAGGGTACCAGGCGGAGCGACTCTTTCTCAAGTCATCACGCTCTAGCAGAAGCCGGTCGAGCGCAGGTAGTCGTAGGCCTGGATGACCGCCTTGAGCGTGTCCTCGTTCGCCCGGCTGCCGTTGTTGGCATCGGGATGAAGTCTCTTCACCAGCGTCTTGTACTGGCTGCGGACCTTCTCCCTGGTCGCCGTCTCGTCGAGGCCCAGAGTATGCAGGGCCTTCAATTCAGCATTGCGGACAGGGCGGGCAGCCCTGGCGGCCGTCCCCGGCTCTCCGTCCTCGCCCAGGAGGTTGAACGGATCGCGGAAGCTGCCCGGGCGCGCGCGGCGGCCGTCGGCATTCATCGTGCTGGCGTTCTGGCCGAGCCTCCATGTCGGGCGATGGCCGGTCGCCGCCTCCTTCTGGAAGTCGCGGATGGCGTCGTCCTTCATGCCGGCGAAATAATTGTAGGTCTTGTTATACTGCTGCACATGCTCCAGGCAGAAGGCATGGAACTGGCCTTCCCGGTCGCGGCCCTTGGGCGCCTTGTGGCGCCCCGGCCTGGTGCAGCCCGGCCATTCGCAATCGGGATGCCTGCCGCGCGCGATGCGCTCTTCGCCGGGCTTGACCCTGATCTTGTCGAAATATTTGGAATCGAGTTTCATCGTCGCTCAATTATGGGCATCAGTCGAAGCAGGAGCAAGTCATGGCGCTGGGACCGGTCGGCACGCAGATCAGGGACAAGCTCGAGCGCGTCTTTCAGCCGCAGGCGCTCGACGTCGCCGACGAATCGCATCTGCATGCAGGCCATGCCGGCGCGCATCCCGAGGGTGAAAGCCATTTCCGCGTCAAAATTGTGTCTGACGCCTTCACCGGCAAGAGCCGCGTCCAAGCGCACCGGATGGTGAACGACGCCCTCGCGGAAGAGCTCAGGTCGCGGGTGCATGCGCTCGCGATCCAGGCATCGGCGCCGAAATAGACCATCCTTCCGCGCGCGCCGCGATCACGAGGCCAGGCGAAGCATCCGGCACTCGACCAGCATCGCGGCCAGGGCCACCTTCTCCTCATCGTCGAGGCCCGGCAGCTCGCGCACATAGAAGGCGCCGGTGCGTCCGATGAAGCCGAGAGCCTCCCCGGCAAGGTCGCTGACGGCGGCGACCGGCTGGTCGTCCCTGCCAAGGACCTCGATCATGCCACCCTGCCGGCGCAGCCTGAGGCGCCCCTCCCGGTCGGCGAGGACGCGGCGGTTGAGGGTGACGTTGCGCGCGTCGACCCAGATCTCCGGAAGCGGCGAATGGAAAAGCTCGCGATAGCGCGCATCGAATTCCCGGAAGGTCGCGCGCCGCCCCGGCTTCCGGCCGGTCTCGGGCGAATTGCTCGGCGCATGCGGGACATAGCGGCCGAAATAGAGCTTGCAGAACTCGACATACTGCCTGGTGAAGAGAATGAACTGGTGCCAGCATTCGTCGATGCGCAGGGAATACATGTGCCAGCTCGTGCCGGAATCGAGCGCGGCGATCACCAGGTAGCGCTTCACCTCGGCGAACAGGGCCTCGGCCTCTTCCGGCGTGTCGGCGATATGATCCTTGACCAGCTTCTCGACGAGGAAGGGTGCGCGGTAGTCGAGCGCGCCGAGGACCCGCGCCGGCGGCGGGCCGGCCGTCGCCGCGTCCGTCATGTCTCGATCCTCCTGAACAGGCCGGTCTCCTCCAGCGCCTCGACGAAACCCAGGCGCTCCTCGGCCGAGAAGGCGCCGGGAATGGCGGCTGCGTCGAAGACCGGCTCGCGCAGGATGAAGGCCATGGCCGCCGCGGCGCCATCGGCGACGGCGAACTCCTCGACCGGGCCGCGCGGCGTTCCGGCATCGAGGGCGATCATCGCGCCGTCGCGGCGCAGGCTGAGATCGAGCGCGGGATGCGTGCGGACGAGGGTGATCCCGCGCCCGGCGTCGGGCTCCCGGCGCAGGGCATTGCGCGTCCTGATGGAGCCCATGGCGCAGCATCTCTCGACCAGCGCGGGACCTTGCGCCGAGCTCATCCGGGCGGCGATGCGCGCCAGGAGATGCAGGCAGCCGTCGCGCTGCCGCGCCAAGATCACCTGCGCATAGGGATGGGCGCCGAGGCCGGCGAAGCGCCGGCGCCGGGCGCGCAGGGCCGGCAGGTCCCCGGTGCTTTCCGCCTTCGGCCTGCCGTCGAGAGGGCTCGACATGTGAAAGGACAGGGACCAGTCGCAAGAGACGTTCTTCGGCTCGTGAATGCACGGTTCGCTGATGAAGCCGGCACGTCCGGCCCCGGCGTGGAAACGGTTCTTGGGAACGAGACGGCGCGTGCGGTAGGACTCGGCATAGTCGTAGGTCAGAACCTCGAGCTCGTTGCGGCACACCGCGGTCACGGTCCAGGCGGTGTGCTCATGAGCGCCGGCGCCATGCCCCGGCGCCCAGTAGCCCAGCGCGAACCTTATTCCGAGATCCGGCATGACGAAGAAGGGGACGAGCCCGCGGCGGGGCGTACCCTGCGCGATGAGCTCCAGCTCCCTGTCGATGCAACCGGCCAGGAACTCGTCGTCGCCGAGCGCTTCCTCGACCAGAGCGCGCGCCGACTGCACCAGCGGACGGTCGGGATGCGCGGCATCGGCGCCGCGGGGGAAATGAAGCGCGTCGAGCCGCTCGAGGAAGGTGTCGAATCTCATGCGGGCTCGGAGTGGCAGATGCTGCAGTCGCACCAGGAGATGCAGTCCATGCATACCGAGAAGCAGATCGGGTCATCGGCCTGCTGCCGCCGCATGCGCATGCGCAGCCGGCCCTTGCGGACTTCCTCCATCTGCGGCCCGGCCTGCGCGGGCGCGGCGGTCTCGCTCAAGCGGAGGGTGGTGAGGGTCGCGTCCTTCCTCACCCATATGATCACCGCGCCGAGCGCCGAGCCCGGCGCCTTCAGCGAATGGATGACGGCGGATCTCGGTATCTCGACGCATTCGGAGAGATTGTCGAGGCGAGGAAAGAGCCGGATCCTGTCCGCATGCGGCGAGGGGCCGACGAAGCCGCGCAGCTTGACGGCCGACTGGGCGCCGTGCGCCAGCAGCGTCGCAACCAGGGGATTCTCCCGGAGGTTCTTCGCAGAAGCATCTTCATCGGGCATATGCCGCACTCCCAGCCTTGCCAATGCCCCAGCGTCAAAGACTACATCATTGGGGCTCGGGGGCAAGATGAAGCAGCGGCGTTCGCCTGTCCCATTTCGGCATGAGAGGATGACGAGATGACCGTATTGCGCGTCGTGGCGAATATCGCGGCGGAGTCCGTGCCGGAGATCCGCAAGTTCTATTCCGAACTGTTCGGTCTCGATACCGTCATGGATCTCGGATGGGTGGTCACTCTGGCGTCGCGCGAAAGCACGATCCCGCAGATCAGCGTCCTCAGCGAAGGCGGGTCGGGCGCCCCGGTGCCCGACCTCTCGATCGAAGTCGACGACGTCGACGAGATGTATCGCCGGGCGAAGAAGATGGGCTGCGAAGTGATCCACGATCTCACCGACGAGCCCTGGGGCGTGCGGCGCTTCTTCATCCGCGACCCGGCGGGGAAGCTGGTCAACGTTCTCTCGCATCTTCCATAGGCGCCGCGCGCCGGATCAGATGCGGCTCTTCACCCGCTGCTCGAAGGCCTCGAGGCTGTCGCCGGGCTGGGCGCGGCGGTGGAAATAGACCTTGCGGGCGAACCAGTTCATGACGGGCGTGCCGATCGCCAGGTCGTAGAGCCAGTTGGGCGGACCGCCATCCATGATGCGGCGCAGGAGAAGCTTGCGGCGCATTGCCGGAATCTCGGCGGCGAGCACGAGCTCCGGCGGCGGTCCGTGACGCGTCAGGTGATCGGCGATGAGCTGCGCCGCGCGGCGGCCATAGCGGAAAGCGAGCCTGATGCCGCCGCCGGTCAAGGGCGAGACATGGCCCGCGGCGTCGCCGATGAGAAGCACGCGCGGCGCGGCGAAGGGATGGACCGGTCCGCCGCACGGGATGCGGCCGCTGCGGCGCTCCTTCGCCTGGACCTTCGAGAAGCCGAAGAGCCGCTCGGCATGGCCGAGAAAGGCCCTGAGATCGGGCCTTGCACCTTCGACGGCGGCGAGGCCGACCTGGAAGAAGCCGGGCGCCGGGGCGACCCAGCCGAGATAGCCGCGCGCCAGGCGTGAATCGAGGAAGCAGTGCAGGTAGCCGGGATCGGCCCCCGGCAGCTCGGGATATTCCACTTCGAGGCCGGTGAGGAAGCGGCTGTTGCGGCCGAGATCGAAGAGGCGGGCGACGGTCGAGCGCGCACCGTCGGCGCCCACGAGATAGCGCGTCCTGATGCCGAGCTGCGGCAGGAAGATCATGTCGCCCTGGCGCACCGCGCGGGAAAGCTTCACCGAGCAGCGGACATGGGCGCCCGTGGTCTCGGCCTCGCGCGCCAGCCAGCGCAGGAGATCGGCGGTGTCGCTGGTGAGGAAATAATAGCCCGGCGCGAAGAGATCGACGGAGTTGAGCGAGGGCGAATAGAGCCTGACGCCGTGCACCGTGCGGGTGAGGCCGGGCGGAAGGTCGACCTCCTCGGCCGCCTCCTTGACCAGGATGCCGGTGGTCGAGATGCGGGCACCCGGCTCGCGCTTGGCTTCGAGCACCAGGGTGCGCAGCCCGCGGATGGCCGCGGCGCGGGCGCAGACCAGCCCGGCAAAGCTCGCGCCCACGATCACCAGATCATATGCCGCCGTGTCTTTCATCGCCGGCGATGGCGCGCCGGCGGGAAAGACTTGTGCCGGCGTTCCGTCCGATCACGCGCCAATCGACAAGACTCCGCTCACATCCCCGACGTGAGGCCGCATGACCTCAAGTCAGTGCGATCCAGAATAGCCCGGAAGGCGGTAATTTGAAGGCAGGGAATCGCGGGCCAGACCCGCGCCTCCCTCAGAGCGCCTCCCACCGGGTCCGCTCGGCGAGCACCGCGGCGGCGACGTCCCACGCTCCGAACTGCGCGACCATCGTCGCCCTCGTGAGAGGACCCGACCGATATTTTTCAAAGAAGTCCGACGAGATGTGCCACGTCGTGCCGATGCAGTTGAGTTCCAGGACATAGAGCTGGCCGGTCTTGCGGTCGCGGACGATGTCGACGCCCTTGACAGGCACGTCGGGAAACGCCTTGTCACAGCGTGCGGCAAGTTCCAGAACGTCCTTGTCGGCAACCAGCTCGAAGGTGCGCCGGCGCGGATCCGGAGAGTTGGTGGCGACCGCGGCGGACAGACGATCTTCCGTGATCGTCTCGAGATCCGGCAGCGTCTCCGTCGAGATATAGAGCAGGCAGTAAAGCGGGCGGCCGAACAACGTGTTGACGCGGAAGTGGCGCGCGCTGGCGCCGGTCGCGACAAACTGCTGAACCATGAACGGTCCGAGCGTGTCCAGATATTTCCGGACGTAGTATTCCGGCCCGCGGGCGTTGATCTCCACGGTCGGGACAATCGGAAAGCCGGTGCCATGCGAAGAGCCTGGCCCCGTGGGCTTGAGAAGCACGTGGGAACCCCAGGCCCCAGGATCGAGGGATATTCCCGGAGCAAGGTCCGTCGTGAGCGGAGTCGGAATGCCCAGAGCCGCCAATCGCTCCAGTTGCGCTTCCTTGCCGATGGCCCGTCCGTGGTAAATGCGTCCGCGGCGCGGCTTGAATGCACCGAGCGGCGTCGGCGAGACGATCAGGCTCGGTCGGCCGCCGGCCAGATCGGCGAAGGCCCGATCACGCCGAAGCGTGTCCGCAATCATCACGGTGATATCCGGGGCCATGACGGCCATCCGCTTGCGAATATCCAGGAAGTCTTCCAGCGCCTGCAGTCCCGGCGTATGCACCAGGACAAGGTTGCGCCGCATCTTAAGGCTTTTGGAGGCGAGGGGCAAAATACGGGTTTCTCAGTCGATGGGCACGAAGCCGCGTCGCACCGGTCATGCGGTGGGGCCCGCAGCCCAGCTCTTCTCCAGTTTCCGGATCAGCAGAAGCCTTATCGGACGTCGTCAGCCAAATCAAGCAGCAGGCGCCCGCATGGATCGCGCGACAGAAGGATCACTCCGCCGGCACCACCCGCAGGGTGGTGATCTGGTGGCGCCGCTTGCGCAGGACCTCGAAGCGGAAGCCGTGGAAGGTGAAGGCCTGGCCGGTATCGGGGATCATGCGCGCCTCGTGGATCACGAGCCCCGCCACCGTCGTCACCTCGCCGTCGGGAAGGCGCCAGTCGAGGGCGCGGTTGACGTCGCGGATCGGCACGGCCCCGTCGATCAGCACCGAGCCGTCCTTCTGCCTGCGGATGCGCGGACGGTCGGGATCGTGCTCGTCGGAGATGTCGCCGACGATCTCCTCGAGCACGTCCTCGAGGGTGACGAGGCCCATGACCTCGCCATATTCGTCGACCACCAGCGCGAAATGGTTCTTGCGCCTGAGGAAGGCGGCGAGCTGGTCGGAAAGCCGGCGGGTGTCGGGCACGAACCAGGGCGGGTTCACGATCGCCGCGACGTCGATCTTCGCCGCGTCGCCCTCATGGTCGAGGAGGGCGGCGAACAGGTCCTTCACATGCAGGATGCCGACGATGTTGTCGGGCCCGCCCTTCCAGGCCGGCACGCGGCTGTGCCCGCTCCGCATGACCTCCTTGATGATCTCGTCCGGCGCCATCGCCGCATCGATGGTCGTCATCTTGGTGCGGTGGACCATCACGTCGAACACCTCGAGCTCGGAGAGATCGAGGATGCCGCCCAGCATGTCGCGGTCCTTCTTGACGACGGCGCCTTCCCTGTGATGATGGTCGATGGCGCCGCGCAATTCCTCCTGCGCGGTCTGCGGATGCATCAGTCCCAGCCTTTCGAGGAGCCGCCGCAATCCCCGGACGAGCGCGATCATCCCGCCGAGCGCTCCCCGGCCAGGAAGTCGAGCACCGCCTGCTCCTCGACGTCGCGGGCGATGAAGGCCCGGCCGATGCCGCGGCTGAGGATGAAGGTGAGCCGGCCCGCCACCGCCTTCTTGTCCTGGCGCATGATCTCGAGGAGCTTGCGCGGCTCGGGCAGGCTGCCCGGAATGTCGGCGAGGCGCGTCGGCAGGCCGACCGAGCGCAGATGCTTCTCGACGCGCTCGGCGTCCGCTCCGGCGGCGAGGCCGAGCCTTTCGGAGAAGCGGAAGGCCTGCGCCATGCCGATCGCGACCCCCTCGCCATGGAGGAGGCGCGCCGAATAGCCGGTCGCGGCCTCGAGCGCATGGCCGAAAGTATGGCCGAGATTGAGGAGCGCGCGCACGCCCGTCTCGGTCTCGTCCTCGGCGACGATGCCGGCCTTCATCTCGCAGCTGCGGGTGATGGCCTTGATGCGCGCCTGCGCGTCGCCCGAGAAGATCGATGCGGCATGGGCCTCGAGCCAGGCGAAGAATCCGGCATCGCCGAGGAGGCCGTATTTGGCGACCTCGGCATAGCCCGCCGCCAGTTCGCGCCGCGGCAGCGTGTCGAGAAGGCCGATGTCGATGAGGACGGCGCGCGGCTGGTGAAAGGCGCCGATGAGGTTCTTGCCGTGCGGCGAGTTGATTCCGGTCTTGCCGCCGACGGAGGAATCGACCTGGGCCAGGAGCGTGGTCGGGATCTGGACGAAATCGACACCGCGCCTGAGGATGGCCGAGGCGAAGCCGGCGAGATCGCCGATGACGCCGCCGCCGAGCGCTATGACCATGTCGCGCCGCTCGATGCCGGCGGCGAGAAGACCGTCGCAGGTCTCGGCGAGACGGCGATAGCTCTTGGTCGCCTCGCCCGGCGGCAGGACGACGGTCGTGGATTCGATGCCGGCCGCGGCGAGGCTGGCGCGCAAGGTCTCGAGATGGAGCCCGGCGACGTTGTCGTCGGTGACGATGGCGGCGAGCGGACGCCTGAGGAGCGGCCTGAGCCGCGCCCCGGCCTGCCCGATCAGGCCGTCGCCGATCGCGATCGAATAGCTGCGCGAGCCCAGCTCGACGGCGACCGTGGGAGTGGCGGCATCAGCTTTCGGCATTGCTCAGACGGTCCCAGCCCGGCCAGCGGGCCAGGGTCCTGATGATGGTGTTGACGATGGAGGTATGCGCGACGTCGCGGCTGTCGACGGTGAGATCGGCCTCGGCATAGACCGGATAGCGTTCCGCGATGAGCTTGCGCATCACCGCCTCCGGATCGGCGTTCTCCAGAAGCGGCCGGTTGGAGCGCCGGCGCACCCGGCGCATCAGCAGGTCGAAATCGGCCCTCAGCCAGACGGCGATGCCGTGGCGGCGGATGGCCGCGCGCGTCTCGGCGTTCATATAGGCCCCGCCGCCGGTCGCCAGCACCTGGGCGCCGTTCTCGAGCAGGCGGGCGATGACCTTGCGCTCGCCGTCGCGGAAATGGGCCTCGCCGTGGCGGGCGAAGATCTCGGGGATGGTCTGGCCGGCGGCGAGCTCGATCTCGTGGTCGGCGTCGACGAAAGCGAGGCCGAGCTTCTCGGCCAGCCGTCTGCCGACCGTCGTCTTGCCGGCGCCCATGAGGCCGACGAGCACGATCGCGTGGCCGTCGAGGCGCTGGCGGACGGCGGTCGTATCCTTGCTGAGCGAGCGGCGGGCCATCTGTCGAAGAGTCGCGGGTGAAAGTCTCGCCATGGCCTAGCGCATTATGCCGCCTCAGGGCAAATCCCGCCGGCGCGCCCGCCAGCGCGCGAGATTGAAGGTCTGGCCCATCTTCCACACCGCCCGCGCGGACGGCGACATCGAGCGCTCGTCGACGAGATGCTCGCCCTTGCTCCAGAACCGGCTGACCTTGTCCCACCAGTGCCGGCCCTCGGGGCCCAGCAGAACGGTGAAGCGGTCCTCGGCAATGCCGCGGCGCTGCGCGACGTTCTGGAGGTCCTCGATGAGCCCCACGGTCGCCGCCTCCTTCACATAAGCATCGCCTTCCAGGAGCCAGCGCTCGGCAACCGCCAGGGCGTGCCGGACGTCGTCCTGCCGTCCCGCCTCGAGCAGATCGGCGAGATGGCGCGCCAGATCGGCGATGAGGAGATAGTGCGGCAGGTCGCCTGGCTCCGCGCCGCGGTCGCGGGAAGCGTCCGTCCAGTGGTCCGCGAAAGCCTGCCAGGCCGGGCGGAAGCCGGGCAGCGCCGCGAGGAGCGGCTCGAACATGTGGCGGCGGGTGATCATCCGGAGACCGAATTTACCGTATCGGCAGGCGAGGCTCCACAGGCGGGGAATTATTTCGGACTTTCACCAAATTTTGTCGCCGTCGTGAGATCATGGGCGGACCGAATCTCTTGGCGCCGGTCGGGCAATCGGGCAAAAGGACGGCCGGGTGAGGAAGGACATGGCGTGCCGGATACCGTTCGCTTTCTGTTAATCATCGCATGCTTGGCTGGAGCCGTTTACGGGGGAGTGTGGGCGCTCGCCAACTATCCCCCGGAACAGACCCAGATCGTCAGGTCATTGCCGCATGAGAGACTCAGACAGCAGTGAGAGAGGCCGGAACGGCCGGCTGATCGACCGCTTCCTCGAAATGATGAGCGCCGAACGGGGGGCGGCGCGCAACACGCTCGCCGCCTATGAGCGCGATCTTGCGGATTATGCCGGCTTCCTCGAGGCCGCCGGCTCGGACCTCAGAGGAGCCGCCGCAGAACATGTCAGGACCTATCTCGCCAGCCTGGCCGACCGGGGCCTCAAGCCGGCGAGCGCCGCCCGCAAGCTCTCGGCGCTCCGGCAGTTCCACACTTTTCTTTATGGCGAAGGCATCGTTCAGGAAAATCCCGCGACCGCGGTCGACGCGCCGCGGCGGCGGCGCGCCTTACCCAAGGTGATGACGGTGGACGAGGTCACGCGGCTGATCGAGCTCGCCGCGGCACGGACCGGCCGGCTCGAAGGCAAAGCCCGCCTCAAGGCCTTGCGGCTGCGCTGTCTCCTGGAGCTCCTCTATGCGAGCGGGCTCAGGGTATCGGAGCTGGTCGCCCTGAAGAAGCAGGCTTTGGCGAAGGCGGCGCAGTTCATCACCGTCAGGGGCAAAGGCGGCCGCGAGCGGCTGGTTCCGGTCTCTCGCAAGGCCGGCGAAGCCGCGGCGGCCTATCTCGCGGCGCTGAAGGAGGCGGGCGGGGAGGGGCCATGGCTGTTCCCATCGCATGGCGGGGAAGGACACCTGACCCGGCAGCATTTCGCCCTCGAGCTCAAGTCGCTGGCCGCGGAGGCCGGAATCGCCGCCGAGCGCATCTCGCCGCATGTGCTCAGGCATGCCTTCGCCAGCCATCTCCTGGCGGGCGGGGCCGATCTCAGGGCGGTCCAGCAGATGCTGGGCCATGCCGACATCGCGACGACGCAGATCTATACCCACGTCCAGGGCGACAGGCTCCGCTCGGCGGTCGAGACCCACCACCCGCTGGCGAAGGCCGGTTGACATCCGCTGCGCGGATAGCCAGTTTGCGCCGCGATAGGGTGGGAGGCCTTCCCCGTTCAGGCTGAATCAACCGGCATGGGGTAGAACACTCCCTGTCCCCTATGGAGCGCGTCCTCCCCACTTCCGAGGTTCAATGCACGCCTATCTCGATTTCGAAGCCCCCCTTGCCGAGCTGGAAGGAAAGATCGCGGAGCTCAAGGCCATTTCCGATGCCGATTCCGCCGTCTCGATCGGCGAAGAGGTGAAGGCCCTGGAGAAGAAGGCGGCGAAGATGCTGTCGGAGCTCTATCAGAGCCTGACGCCTTGGCAGAAGGCGCAGGTCGCGCGCCATCCCGACCGTCCGCACAGCGCCGACTATATCGCAGGCCTCATCGCCGACTACACGCCGATGGCCGGCGACCGCAAATTCGCCGAGGACAACGCCATCATCGGCGGGCTCGGCCGGTTCCGCGGCGAGGCGGTCATGGTCATCGGCCAGGAGAAGGGCCACGACACCCAGACGCGCCTCAAGCACAATTTCGGCATGGCGCGGCCGGAGGGCTACCGCAAGGCGGTGCGCCTCATGGAGACCGCCGACCGCTTCGGCCTCCCGGTCCTCACCTTCATCGACACGGCGGGCGCCTACCCCGGCATCGACGCCGAGGAGCGCGGCCAGGCGGAAGCCATCGCGCGCTCGACCGACTGCTGCCTGGGGCTCGGCGTGCCGCTCGTCTCGGTGATCATCGGCGAAGGCGGATCGGGCGGCGCTATCGCCATCGCCACGGCCAATGCCGTGCTGATGCTGGAACATGCGATCTACAGCGTCATCTCGCCGGAGGGCGCCGCCACCATCCTGTGGCGCGATTCGACCCGCGCCAAGGACGCGGCAAGCTCGATGCGCATCACCGCGCAGGACCTGAAGAAGCTCGGCATCATCGAAGACATCATCGCAGAGCCGCTGGGCGGCGCCCATCGCGGCCGCGAGCAGGTGCTGGCCGCCACCGACGAGGCGATATCGCGCTCGCTCAGGGCCTTCGGCGCCATGCCGCCCGACGCGCTCAGGCAGCAGCGGCGCGACAAGTTCCTGGCGATCGGACGCGACCTCTGAGCGCCGGATCGCCCGTCAGCCTTTTGCCGCGAGCGGATTTGTCCATCTGAGCCCCGAAAACCGCGAGAAGTCGCGGTCCGTCGTGCAGATCGTGGCGCCGTGCTCGAGCGCTATTGCCGCAAGGACAGCATCCATGACGAGCGGCCCCGCGGTTTGGCCGTCGCGCATGAGTCTCCACAGGATGTCCCAATGACGCTCGCCCGGATCGAGGATTCCTGCAGTGGGCTGTGCAAGCCATGAGGAAACCGCCACTTCGGCTTCGGATGCGGACAGGGGCTGATCGAAAACCCGCGGATTGGTGGCAATCCTTATGAACGCCCATAGCGTAAGACAGGAAAAGCGGACGAGGTCCGGTCCCGAAAGCACGGCTTCGAGCCAAGCGCGGCTTCTCTCATGCTGCTCCGCTTTCGGATGATAGGCATAAAGCAGCAGGTTCGCATCGATGAGGATCATCGATAGAGCGGTCCCTCTACCTGCTCGAGGAGGTCGGCCACGCTGTCCAGCGATAGCCCCGGCTTGAGATTGCCGAGATCGCGGGCTTTCACCTTGAAGGATGGCTGCTGGGCCGTGACGCGTCGGCTTGCGAGCCCGCGGCGCAATGTGTCGTTTAGGACTTCACGGAATGGCCGACCGGCGCGCCGCGACTCCGCCTTGAGCTTGGCCGCTACGTCTTCATCGAGAGTCAGTGTCGTGCGCATGTTTTGATGCTATGATCGAGACATCATGATGTCAAGATCGAATCACCCATATGCAATTACCGTTGCCGCACCCCCGGAACCTCTTCCAGGTCGCCGCAAAGCTGCCCTCATTCCCGGCCAGTGTCGCGGCCATGCGGGTCCTGATGCTGTTCCTGATCCTGGCTGCCGCTGCGGCGGCGGGCTACGCCGTCTATGTCGGATTCGACGGCCAGAGCATCGCCGAGGCGCGCCGCACATTGCCGGCGCGGCTTCAGGCCAAGGGCCTGCGCCAGGGGCAGCCGGTGTTCCTGCGCATCTTCAAGCAGGAAGCCGTCCTCGAATTGTGGATGCGGGGCGATGCGGGATGGCGGCTGTTCCAGTCCTATCCGATCTGCCGGTTCTCGGGCCATCTTGGGCCCAAGCTCAAGCAAGGCGACCGCCAGGCGCCGGAAGGCTTCTATCAAGTGGCGAGCGGGCAGCTCAATCCCCACAGCCGGCATCATCTCTCGTTCAATCTCGGCTTTCCCAATGCGTATGACCGCGCGCATGGGCGGACCGGCTCCTTCCTCATGGTGCATGGCGGCTGCAGCTCGATCGGCTGCTATGCGATGACCGACCCCGCGGTCGACGATATCTACGGGCTGGTCTCCGCCGCGCTGCGCAGCGGGCAGCCGAATGTCGACGTCCATGCCTTTCCGTTCCGCATGACCGACATCAACATGGCGCGGCATTCGCAGTCACGCTGGATCGATTTCTGGCGCGACCTCAAGGCCGGATACGACCTGTTCGAGAAGGGCAGGCAGATCCCCGCGGTAAGGATCGCCGACAAGCGCTATGTCGTCCAGGGCTGACCGGCCCCCGCGCCGTCCTCCACCCCTTTGCACAGGACAGACCGAATGACCTCATTCACACGCCGCCGTCTCATGACCGGTCTCGCCGCGGCGGCCGCCTTGGCGCCTTGCGCCCGCATGGCACGCGCGGCGCCGGAGACGACCGCGATCGAGGCGGCGACGCGCGTCATCGAGGTGAAGGGCAAGGCGGCGACCGTCTTCGGTCTCGCCAGCAGCAGCGGCTTCGTCTTCGACGCCGAAGAGGACCTCAGCCTCACGCTCACCAACCGGCTGAGCGAGCCGACCCTCGTCCACTGGCATGGCCAGACCCCGCCCAGCGAGCAGGACGGCGTGCCGATGCTCTCGCAGGCCCCGCTCGCGCCAGGCGAGAGCCACGCCTACGGTTTCAGGCCGAGGCCGGGCACGCACTGGATGCATTCCCATGTCGGGCTCCAGGAGCAGAAGCTTCTCGCCGCGCCGATGATCCTGCGCGACGGCGCCGATCTCGCCGCCGACATGCAGGAGCATGTGGTGCTGCTGCACGATTTCACATTCCGCGATCCGGAGGAAATCCTGGCCGAGCTCAAGGCCGGGGGCGGCGGCCATGCCGCGCATGGTGGCGGCATGCCGGGCGACATGAGCGGCATGGACCATGGAAGACTGGCGATGCCGGCGATGCTCAACGATGTGCGCTTCGACGCGTTCCTGGCCAACGACCGGACCCTCGACGACCCCGAGATCCTGCGCGCCGAACAGGGCGGCAGGGTGCGGCTCAGGATCATCAACGGGGCCGCGGCGTCGAACATGTGGGTGGACCTGGGCGCGCTCGAGGGCGAGGCGGTCGCGGTCGACGGCAATCCGGTGATGCCGGTCAGGGACAGGCTCTTTCCCCTCGCCGTCGCCCAGCGCATCGACCTCGTGGTCGACCTGCCGCGTGAGAGCGGCGCCTGGCCGGTGCTGTTCCGGCCGGAGGGCCTCGCCCTGCGGACCGGGCTCGTCATCGCCGCGGGCGACGGCGAGATCGCGAAGATCGCGGATGCAGGCGAGACGGCGCCGGCGTTCGATCTCGCCTTCGAGCTCAGGCTCAGGGCCAGCAAGAGCCTCAGGCCCGAGCCCGTGACCCGCACCGAGATGCTGATGCTGACCGGCGGCGGCGCCGGCTATGTGTGGGGCCTGAACGGCAGGCCCTCGACGCACGACACGCTGTTCGCGGTGCGGCTGGGCGAGCGCATCGCCGTCATGATGCACAACATGACCGGCATGGCGCATCCGATGCACCTGCACGGCCATCACTTCCAGGTCATCGACATCGACGGCCGGCGCATCGCGGGCGCGCTGCGCGACACGGTGCTGGTGCCGCCGGACGCCGCGGTGACCATCGCCTTCGACGCCGACAATGCCGGCAACTGGGCCTTCCACTGCCACCATCTCTATCATATGAACGCCGGCATGATGGGCGCGGTCGCCTATGTGAACGCCGCCTGACGTCTGCAGAAAAGAGGCGGATCGTGAAACAGGCCGACATCCTGATCGTCAATGCGCGCGTGCTCACCCTCGACCGCCGGGGCGCGCGCTGCGCGGCCGTGGCGCTCAACGGCAACGAGATCGTCTTCGCCGGCGACAAAGCGGGCGCCCAAGCGCTGCGCCATGCCGGCACGCGCGTGATCGACGCGCAGGGCGCCTCGGTGCTGCCCGGCTTCGTCGAATCGCACATGCATGTCTTCTCGGGCGCGGCCGAGCTCGGCCATCTCCATCTCACCGGCGTCAAGGGCTTCCACGAGCTCGCCGAGAAGGCGCGAGCCTATGCGCGCTCGCGGCCGGATGCGCGACTCCTGGTCGCGCAAGGCGCCGACTACACGATCCTGTTGAAAGACGAGCGCGTGACCCGCCATCATCTCGACCGCATCATCGCGGACCGGCCGTTCATGATGTTCTCGCCCGACCACCACACCGCCTGGGCCAACACGGCGGCGCTCGAGCGGGCGCAGATCCTCACGGGGCGCGACGTCGGGGTCGGCGCCGAGATCGTCATGGGCGAGGACGGGCTCGCCAGCGGCGAATTGCGCGAAGGCGGCGCCATCGGTCCGGTCAGGGCGCTGGGCGGCGCCGGCCGCGAGCGGCTCGGGCTCGAGACGGGCGGCGAGCCGGAAGCCGCGCCGACCGCCGCCGAGCGCGACGCCGACCGCGGGACCATGAGGCGCGGCCTCGCCCACTGCGCGCGGCACGGCATCACCAGCTTCCACAACATGGACGGCAATTTCTACCAGCTCGAGCTGCTCGACGAGATCGACCGCGACGGCGGCCTCGCCGTCAGGGCGCGCGTTCCGTTCCACATGAAGAACTTCATGAAGCTTTCGGACCTCGAGAAAGCGAGCGAGATGCAGCGGCGCTACCGCTCCGAGCGCCTCGCCTCGGGCTTCGTCAAAATGTTCATGGACGGCGTCATCGATTCGGGCACCGCCGTCATGGCGGACGGCTATGCCGATCCGGCCGTGAAGAACGGCGATCCCCTGTTCACGGCGGAGCAGTTCAATGCGATCGCGGTCGAGGCCGACCGGCGCGGCCTGCAGATCGCCGTCCACGCGATCGGCGACGGCGCCGTGGCGCGCGTCCTCGACGGCTATGCCGCGGCCGAGGCGGCCAACGGCCGGCGCGACAGCCGGCATCGGATCGAGCATGTCGAAGTGGTCCGGCCTGAGGACGTCGAGCGCTTCGCGAGGCTGGGCGTCGTCGCCTCCATGCAGCCGCCGCACCCGCCGGGCACGATGGGCCTGCCGCTCGAGCCGACGGCGAGCCTCATCGGCGAGGCGCGCTGGGCCTGGTCCTACGCCTGGCAGACCCTGCGCGCGGCGGGGGTGCGCCTCGCCTTCGGCAGCGACTGGCCGGTCTCGGACATCAATCCGCTGCGCGGCATCCATGCGGCGGTGACGCGCAAGGCCTGGAAGGCGGGCCTGCCGGAGCAGCGGCAGTCGCTCCATGACGCGCTCCGCGGCTATACGGCGGACGGCGCCTGGACGGAGTTCATGGAAGCGCGCAAGGGCCGCATCGCACCCGGCCTCCTCGCCGACATCGTCGTCCTCTCTGACGACATCGAGGCGGTCGATCCGGAAGCGATCGACACGCTCCATCCGGTGGTGACGATCTGCGACGGGCGGATCACCTACGAGGCCTGACGTGGATCCCGGCGGCTGGATTGGATAAAATCCTCAGTTATTTCAATGGTTTGATGTTGGATATGCCAGGTAGATGCCGGCCGGGTGATTCTCCGTCATTCGAGGGATCTGGCCCAGGCGTGCCGGGAACCGGAGATCTTGGAGAGGCTTATCCTCACGACCTCCATAGGTTCATTACCTTAAGGAGATTTTCCTACGTTACGTCATTTGAATATGCGTCTTTTTTGCAACACCCCTTCAAAATCGCGCTTTTGAGACGGCAGCTCTCTTCCCGCGCCCACTGATTTGACTTAACGTCCTGACAATGACTTAAAGTAATATCAGACGGTTGAAGAGGAAGGGGATACAAGATGCGAAGGTTTTTAATGGTTTCCGTGTCGGCGCTGGGCCTGGGACTGGGCCTGTCGGCAGCGCAGGCAGCCGATGTGATCGCGCCGGAGCCGGTTGCCAACTGGACGGGGTTCCATATCGGTGCCGGCGGCGGTGTCGGCTACAATACTTATGATGCCGAATCCGAATTCTACAAGGACATCGACACTGGCGACGGCGGAGATATATTCTACGACTACTTCCTGGGAATCCGCGGTGACGATCTCGGAAAATGGTATGGCTTCGGCACCGTCGAGCTCGGGTTCGACTTCCAGTTCGACAACTCGCCGCTCCTGATCGGCATCCTCGGCAATTATGACTTCAATGGCAAAGGCAAGGCCGAGGCCGAGGCGGGTACCGACGAGCCCGATGGAGACTATTCGTACTCCTATATCGGGGCGCAGCTCGATGACTCCTGGTTTGTCGGCGGCCGGGTCGGCTTCATCATGCAGGAATCCACGCTGCTCTATGCCTTGGCCGGCTATACCTGGGCGGACGGCAAGGTCGAAGCCTATCATGAATTCGAGGACAATGATGAGGACGACGCCGCCCTCTTCTCGGACAAGAAGGATGTCGGCGGGTTCACGGTCGGCGGCGGCATCGAGCACCTGCTCACGGATAACATCTCCGTGAAGGTCGAGTACCGCCACGACTTCCTGGACGACATCAAGTGGAGCCAGGCGGCGTTCGATCCTGAGTGGGGTATCGACGACGACAACCTGCATCGGGGCAAGGTGAAGTTCGGCCGGGACACCGTCCGCGCGGTCCTGTCCTGGCGCTTCAACATGTTCCAGTGATCTCGGCCGGTCCGGGGTCAGATGAGATCGGAAGGGCCCGCAAGGGCCCTTCTTTTTTGCCGGGCGGAAACGATGCCATCAGCAGGGCAGGTGGACGTGTCCAGTGACAGACAGGCGTAGCCCCTTGGCCTTCAGGGCGGTCTCGCTCGAAGACGAAATGCCGGGAAGGGCGGACGCCTGTTCCGGATTTTCGCGAGCTTACGAAGAAAGCGGCTTACGGAGCCGGCTGCCCCTCGCCATTGCCATCCTCACCGTCGCGTTCCAGCTCTATCCGCAATGGATAGGGTCCGACGTCAAAGTATACCTGTACAGCCGGCCGGGCCTCCACCTGCTTTGCGCGGGCGTCGTTGCCGCCGCCGCGCTGACCGCATTCGCCCGGACAAGCAGGTTGGGCATATGGGTCTTCATCGCGATCGCGGCGATTGCGATACTGCCCGACTGGACCGTGATCGCCAACCATACCTATCTGGCGCTGTGGTCGATACCGGTGGCGATCCTGTTCAGACGATGGTGGACGTCGGATCTGTACGCCTTCTATCTCAGGATGACCCTCGGGATCGTGATGCTGGCCGCCTTCTCGCAGAAAATTCTGGCGGGCACCTATCTCGACGGCTCCTATATCACCTATCTCAGCGCCTATGGCACGCCGACGGAGAGAATGTTCTCCTGGTTGTGCGACGGCACTTCGCCCGAGCCCTGCATCTACTATCGCGCGATCTCGATATTCATCCTGGCCTGGCAGTTCGCGGTGGGCGTCCTGCTGCTGCTCGGGCTCAATTCACTGGTCTTCCTCGCCATAGAAATCGGCTTCCTGCTGGGAGCTGGGCTCTATGCCGACGAGATGAACTTTCAGATCCTCAATATCGCGCTGCTGTGCATCGTTTTCCGCTTCGGCATGCCCCTCTGGCTGCTCGCCGTGAGCGTCGCCATGCTCTCTCTCGACATCTACGGCATCGGCAACCTCGTGAAGATGGTGCTCGGCCATGCCGCGTAGCATGACCCCTCTCAAGTGGGCCATCGCGGGATTGCTGGTTCTCCATACCGGCTGGATCGGAAACCATATGCGCTGGGTGATGAACGAAGAGATCAACCCATGGAAGCTGGGCGGCTACGCCATGTACACCACCCCCAATCCCGGCCAGAGGATCAGAATTTACGACGCGCCTGTCCCAGGCGAAGCCATCAAGGCCAATGCGCTGCAGTTCGAGGCGGCCACGCGGTTTACGAACGCCAACAGGACTTTTCGCTGCGCCGGGATACCGGCAGCGGCCCTGCGCGGTTTCTTCAATGAAAACAAGGATCTCATTGGAAGAAACCTGATGTTCGCCGTTTCGGAACGGCGGTTTTATCGCGATCCGCCATCCCGGCCGTCGCTCAAGAGAGAAGCGCAGGGGCTGGTCATAGTGACCTGGCAGGATGCGCAGAATTTTTCCTATACCAGCAGGTTCTGCGGCAGGGAAGAGACACGGTCCGCCAGCCTGTCATGACCGGGACGGGCGGGATCGTTCTCGTCTAGGATGGGAAATGCCAACGATGTCTTCCGCCAGAGCAGAATTCAAGACCGATGTCGGGCAGGCGCTTGCGGCCATGCTCGCCCACGCGGCGGCCCACTCCCCCTTCTATCGCGAGCTGGCCTGGGCGAAGAGCGTGAGAGGCGGCGCAACGATCGCCTTGAAAAACATTCCGGTGACCCGGAAATCCCAACTGAGGGATCAGACGGAACGCTTTTTCTGCCCTGATGTCCCTCCATCCGAAGGACGGGTGAAAACCAAGCTGACATCAGGATCGACCGGCGAGCCAATGGCGGTGAGGGTGACGGAAAGATCGTCCAGGATCAATAGCCTCGAGGATGAGCGGCTATGCCGGGGATGGGGATTCGAAGGCCATGCAAGCGTGGCGCTGGTCAAAAACCCGTCCACCGAGAACCTGCCGGGCACGATGGTCGAGACGCTTCATAAAACGGGGTTTTTACGTGTTCTCTATACTGCGGATAGCCGCGAGGCCTTCGACCTCGTCCGAAAAGCCGGCGCGACGCTGCTCTACACCCGTCCGCACATGGCTCTCGGCATATTGGAGCATGCGGCAGAGGCCGGCGTCAAACTGCCCCTCCAGCTGATTTCCACGATTTCCGAGGTCATTCCCGATCAGCTGCGGTCCATGGTCGGCGAGCTTCCAGGCTGCCGGATGGTCGACAAATATGGTTCGGAAGAGACCGGGATCATTGCCGTTCAATGCTCAAGCTGCGGCGCCTATCATCCGACGGAACGTCAGATGATCGTGGAAATCCTGGACGAGGGTGACCGTCCGGTGCGCCCCGGCAAGACGGGCAGGGTGGTCGTTACCCCTCTGTTCAATCGGGCAATGCCGCTTGTGCGCTATGAAATCGGCGACTATGCCGTCGTCGCCAGGGCGCCGACGTGCATTCATGCGTCCCTTTCGCTGGCGCAAATCTGCGGCCGTGAGAGGAATCTCTTCAAAATGCCCGATGGAAGGCGGATCTTCCCGGGATTGGACCCGAAACCGTTCCTGGATCTCGGCCTGCGCCATTTCCGGCTGCTGCAGCGCAGCCTGACCGACATCGAGCTGCAGTATGTGCCGAAAGATCCGGCTTTCGAATTGCCGCAGGAACGAGGTCAGGAACTCATCGACAAATACATGGTTCGCGGATTCAGGATCAGTTGCCGCAAGCTTTCCGAGTTGCCGCGGGCCAGGAGCGGCAAATTCCTGATGCACGAGTCTCTCGTGTGAGCCAATGGCGTTCGTCGCGCAGGGATGAGAGCCATGTGTTTCGGCTGCGCGTCGCCTGCTGTGAGAAGAAGGGGGCTCGTCGACGGCTGCGACGACCGGGATCAGGCGGCCCGGACTCGATCCCGACGAAAGCTTCGCAGCGCCGTTCGACCGGCTGACTACCTCTTCCTCAGGTCACGAACTCTTTCCCGGCTTCTTTCAGGAGCGGATCAGCATGCGAAAGCCTCAGGCATAAGCCGGGGCGGTGCGCCGAGCATGGCGAAGTGATCCGGCCCCAGGGGTATCGGACGCCATCGCGAGACCCGGCTCCCGCCTCAGTCGACGCTCCCCGTCCACGAGGCGGCCCTGGCGGGCAGCATGGGCGTGTCGAGCGTCGCGCCGCGCCGGTCGTTCTCCCAGAGGGTCTGCGCGCCGAAGGCGAAATCCACCCCGATCAGGAAAGCGTGCTCCTCGACGGCCTCGGCGTCGTCCTCGGTCTCCTCGTAATGGCCGCCGCGATATTCGAGGGTGCCATAGAGCGGCACGGAATCGGACAGGCGCGTCTTGGCGAGGATCCCCCAGTTCCAGACCTCGCCCTTGCTGTCGCCGTCCACATATTGCGCCGTCTCGCCATAGGCGACCTCGGCCTGGACGAGGACATCCTCGGTGAAGAAGTAGCGCGCCACACCTCTCGCAAACCAGGCGTCGGTGAACCCTTCGTCGTCATCGTCCATCTGGAAATCGGCCCAGCCTCCCTGCACATAAAGGGTGAGCTGGTCGAGATAGAGCTGCCCTTCCACGCCGGCAAGGAAGCTGATGTCGTCGCCGTCCGAATCGGCTTCGCCGTCGTCGGCCGAGCCGGCGCCGCCAAAGACGCCGAACAATCCCGCCTGCGGGTCGCGCCAGCTCAAATGAGCGCCGGCCACATAGGCGTTCCTGGCGTCGTCGTCGCCACTGCGGTCGTAGAACTCGCCCTGGCCGTCGAGCTGGGCCGAGAAAGAGTCGCCGAACGGTATGCTCACATGGCCGTGGCCGGCGAAGGTCAGCTCGGTGCCGCCATTCACGTCCGGCTCGCCTTTCGCGGCAGATGCGTCCTGGATGCCGATGGACAGGCCGAGCAATCCGGAAAACAGGAGGCTGTCGTCGGGGGGCAGCTCGATATCGGCGGCGAGCGACGGTGTTGCGACGAAGCCCGCCAATGCACCGGATATGAGCAGGCTGCGAATTGCTGTTCTCGGCATGTATGAAATTCTCCTGTACGCCCTCGAGCGATATATGCGCCAGACCGCCCGTCCGAATCCACACCGGCCCGACGATGGCGGGCAAAAAATCCGCGATTGTGACTCTTCTGCAACAGCCGCGGGGAGAGGAGCGTGGAAGCAGGTCCGGGGCCTGACGTTGCGGCAGACGACTCAGGCGTAGGAGCCGTGGCAGTGCTTGTATTTCTTGCCCGAGCCGCACGGGCAGGGATCGTTGCGGCCGACCTTGCCCCAGGTCGAGGGGTCGTTCGGATCCTTGCGCGCCGCCACCTTGCGCGACGACGGCGCCGGCTGCTGGCCGAAGACGAAGCCTTCGCCGACGTCGTCCTGGCCGGTGGTCGGGTCGATGTGATGCGCGTGCATGGGCGGGAGCTCGTCCTCGTCGGGGAGCAGGTCCTCCTCCGGCCGGCTGGTCAGCTCGACCCGCATGATCTGGCCGGTGGTCAGCTCGCGCAGGCGCGCGATCATGGCCTCGAACAGCGTGAAGCCCTCGGTCTTGTACTCGTTGAGCGGATCGCGCTGGCCGTAGCCGCGCAGATGGATGACCTGGCGCAGATGCTCTACGGTCACGATATGCTCGCGCCAGAGATGGTCGAGGGTCTGCAGCAGCACGGCCTTCTCGACCTGGGTCATGATCTCAGGCGTATAGGTCTCGCGCTTCCTGGCGTAGAACTCGTCGGCCGCCCTGGTGACGCGCTCGCGGATCTCCTCGTCCGCGATGCCTTCCTCCTTGGCCCATTCGTCCGTCGGCAGGTCGAGCGCTATGGCCTCGCGCAGCTTCTCGCGCAAGCCCGCGGCGTCCCACTGCTCGGCATAGGCGTTCTCGGGAATGTAGCGCGAGACGAGGTCGTCGATCACCTGATGGCGCATGTCGTCGATCGTCTCGGATATGTCCTCGCCGCGCATGACGCCGATGCGCTGCTCGAAGATGACCTTGCGCTGGTCGTTCATCACGTTGTCGAACTTGAGAAGGTTCTTGCGGATGTCGAAGTTGCGCGCCTCGACCTTCTGCTGCGCCTTCTCCAGGGCCTTGTTGATCCACGGATGGACGATGGCCTCGTCCTCCTTGAGGCCGAGCTTCTGCAGCATCGAATCCATGCGCTCGGAGCCGAAGATGCGCATCAGGTCGTCGTCGAGGGAGAGATAGAACAGCGAGCGGCCGGGATCGCCCTGGCGGCCGGAGCGGCCGCGCAGCTGGTTGTCGATGCGCCGGCTCTCGTGGCGCTCGGTGCCGATGACGAAGAGGCCGCCGGCGGCCAGGACCTCCTGCTTGTTGCGCTCGACCTCGGCGCGGATCCCGTCCTCGCGGCGGGTGCGCTCGGGGCCGGGCTCGACGTCGGCGAGCTCGGTCTCGATGCGCATCTCGGCATTGCCGCCGAGCTTGATGTCGGTGCCCCGGCCGGCCATGTTGGTGGCGATGGTGACGGCCCCGGGCTGGCCGGCCTGCGCGATGATCTGGGCCTCCTGCTCGTGATAGCGCGCATTGAGCACGTTGTGCGGCACGTTCATGCTCTTGAGCAGGCCCGACAGCACTTCCGATTTCTCGATCGAGGTGGTGCCGACGAGCACCGGCTGCTTGCGCTCGCGCGCGTCCTTGATGATCGAGACTATCGCCTTGTGCTTCTCCTTGGCGGTGCGGTACACCTCGTCGTCCTCGTCCTTGCGGCCGACCGGAACGTTGGTCGGGATCTCGATGACGTCGAGCTTGTAGATGTCCATGAACTCCTCCGCCTCGGTGGAGGCGGTGCCGGTCATGCCGGCGAGCTTCTCATACAGGCGGAAATAGTTCTGGAAGGTGATCGAGGCGAGCGTCTGGTTCTCGGGCTGGATGGCGACATGCTCCTTGGCCTCGAGCGCCTGGTGCAGGCCGTCCGAGTAGCGCCGGCCCGGCATCATGCGGCCGGTGAACTCGTCGATGATGATGACCTGGTTGTCCTTGACGATGTAGTCCTTGTCGCGCTGGAACAGCTTGTGGGCGCGCAAGCCCTGCTGCACGTGGTGCACGATGGTGACGTTCTCGGCGTCGTAGAGCGTCTCGCCCTTGAGCAGGCCGGCGGCCGCCAGCAGCTGCTCCATGTGCTCGTTGCCCTGCTCGGTCAGCGTCACCGCGCGCTGCTTCTCGTCGAGCTCGAAATCGGCGGCGACGAGCTGCGGAATGAAGGTGTCGACGGTGTTGTAGAGGTCGGACTTGTCGTCGAGCGGCCCCGATATGATGAGCGGCGTGCGCGCCTCGTCGATGAGGATCGAATCGACCTCGTCGACGATCGCGAAATTGTGGCCGCGCTGGACCATCTCCTCGAGATGGAACTTCATGTTGTCGCGCAGATAGTCGAAGCCGAGCTCGTTGTTGGTGGCGTAGGTCACGTCGCTCAGATATTGCTGGCGCCGCTCGCCGTCGGAAAGGCCGTGAACGATGCAGCCGACGGAGAGGCCGAGGAAATTGTAGATCTGGCCCATCCAGCCGGCGTCGCGGCGGGCGAGATAGTCGTTGACGGTCACCACATGAACGCCCTTGCCGGTGAGCGCGTTGAGATAGACGGGAAGCGTCGCCACCAGCGTCTTGCCTTCGCCGGTCTTCATCTCGGCGATGCGTCCCTCATGGAGCACCATGCCGCCGATCAGCTGGACGTCGAAATGGCGCTGGCCGAGAGTGCGCCTGGCGGCCTCGCGCACGGTCGCGAAAGCGGGCGCGAGGAGCTCGTCGAGCGGCCGGCCGTTCGCCAATTGCTCGCGGAACTCGACGGTGCGGGCCTTGAGGGCGTCGTCGGCGAGACCGGCGACGCCCGCCTCGAGGGCGTTTATCTCGGCGACCTTGCCGGCATATTTCCCGACCTTGCGGTCATTGACGGTGCCGAAAATCCGCGACGCGATCGAACGCAGTCCTAGCATATGGTATGTTTCCTTCGGGAACGGCGCGCGGTTGCGCGAGTCTGGGCCGCCTTTTAATGAAATTGAGGCTGACGGGCAATTGCCGGGCAAGCGAAATTCGGGTCTGCCTCCTTAAAACATGCGGTTTCCAAGTAGGCGGTCGGGCCAAGGACTTCAATGCGTTGCAAGGAGGTCACAGGGCGTAAATGTTCCAAAACACCCCTTGAAGTTGCCTTTCATTGCGACCATTGTCCGCCCGCGTGACAATCGTTTTAGGGATCAAAAGGGCCTTGTAACGGCTTATTCTTGCCGGATTTGGCCGCCAATGAGCTACACCCGCGGCATGCAGGCCGCCTGACGCATGACCCCATATGGGAATCCGATGCAAATGACCGAAAAATTCAGCAAGTTCGCCGCCTTGGCGGCCGTCTCCTTCATGCTCCTGACGCCGGCCTTCGCGCAAACGGCCGAGAAGAAGGAAGACAAGACGGTCGCCGTCGTGAACGGCCACGAGATCAAGGTTTCCGAGGTCGAGATGGCGGCCGAGGACATTCTCGGCCAGTTGCCGGACGTCCCGCCGAAGCTGCGCTACCCCTATATCGTGGAATATCTGGTCGAGCGCCATCTCCTGGCGCAGGCGGCGGTCAAGGAAGGCATCGCGGATTCGGCCGAATACAAGCGCCGCCTCGCCCTCTATCAGGCGAAGGCGCTGCGCGACGCCTATTTCGCCCAGACGATCGTGCCGACCGTCACCGAAGAGGAAATGAAGAAGGCCTATGAGACCGAGTCCGCCAAGGTGGCGCAGACCGAACGGGTGCGGGCCCGCCATATCCTCGTCGCCACCGAGCAGGAGGCCAAGGAGATCCGCAGCCGCATCGACAAGGGCGAGAAGTTCGAGGACCTGGCCAAGAAATACAGCCTCGACGGCTCGAAGGAATATGGCGGCGATCTCGGCTATTTCACCGCGCCCGAGATGGTGCCGGAATTCTCCAAGGCCGCCTTCGCGCTCAAGCCGGGCGAGGTGTCGCAGCCGGTCAAGACCGATTTCGGCTGGCACATCATCAAGCTCGAGGACCGCAAGATGGGCGGCGCCCAGCCCTACGACCAGGTGAAGACGGCGATCCGCAACATCCTCCTGCGCAAGAAGACGCAGGAGAAGATCATCTCGCTCAGGCTCCAGTCCAAGGTCGAGCTCAAGGATCCCGACCTGCAGAAGTTCGCCGAAGAGGCGCGCAAGCTGCGCCAGAAGGCCATGGAGCAGAAAAAAGGCGGCGGCAACGCAGCACCCGACGGCGAGCAGCAGGACGGCAACGACGCGCCGGCGCTCACCGGCGACGACCAGCAGACGACGGGAAGCGGCAAGTCGGACATGCAGGCGCCGCAATAGCGCCTGGACCCGCCGGGGAGGGGAGAATGGGGGCTGCCAACGTCCGGTCGCCTTTGGCGCCGGAGCAATTTCCGGTTCTGCCGGCGATCGACGGCGTCGCCCTGGCGGCCGCCGAGGCCGGCATACGCTACAGGAACCGTCCCGACGTGCTGCTCGCCATGGTCGAGCCCGGCACCTCGGTCGCCGGCGTCCTCACCTTGTCGAAGTCGCGCTCGGCGCCGGTCGACTGGTGCGCGCAAAGGCTCAAGGGCGGCCGCGCCCGGGCGCTGGTGGTCAATTCCGGCAATGCCAACGCCTTCACCGGCAGAGCCGGGGTGAAGACGGTCGGCGCGGTCGCCAGGGCGGTCGCGGCCCGGGCCGGATGCGCGCCCGGTGAAATCTTCCAGGCCTCGACCGGCGTCATCGGCGAGCCGCTCGACCCGGCGCCGATCGTGAACGCCCTGCCGGGGCTGTTCGCCGGCCTGCGCCGGGACGCCTGGGCCGAGGCGGCCAGGGCGATCATGACGACCGACACCTTCCCCAAGGCGGCCACCCGCAGGGCGCGCCTCGGCGGAGCCACCGTCACCCTCAACGGCATCGCCAAGGGCTCGGGCATGATCGCGCCCGACATGGCGACCATGCTCGCCTTCGTCTTCACCGACGCGGCGCTACCGCCCCGCATCCTCCAGAAGCTCCTGAGCCGGAGCGCGGCGCAGAGCTTCAACTGCATCACCGTCGACGGCGACACGTCGACCTCGGACACGCTCCTGATGTTCGCCACCGGCAAGGCGGGCGCCGCCCTCAAGGGGCTGAGATCGGAAAGCGATCCCCGGCTCAAGGGCTTCGCCCGCGCGCTCGACGATCTGTGCAGGGACCTGGCGCTGCAAGTGGTGAAGGACGGCGAGGGCGCCGAGAAGCTGATCGAGATCACCGTGACGGGTGCCGAGAACGACAAGGCGGCGCGCCGGATCGGCATGGCGGTCGCCAACTCGCCGCTGGTCAAGACCGCCATCGCCGGCGAGGACGCCAATTGGGGCCGCATCGTCATGGCGGTCGGCAAATCGGGCGAGAAGGCGCTGCGCGACAGGCTCAGGATCTGGATCGGCGGCGTGCAGCTCGCCAGGAACGGCATGCGCGCACCCGGCTATCGCGAAGAAGAGATCATGCCGCATATGAAGGGCCGTTCGATCGTCATCAAGGCGGATGTCGGGGTCGGCAAGGGACGCGCCACGGTGTGGACCTGCGATCTCACCCATCGCTATATCGACATCAACGGCTCCTATCGCAGCTGAAGCCGGTGCCCGCTTCACCCGGACATCCGCTGGTCCTGGTCGCCGCGGTGGCGCTCATCGACGTCGACGGCCGCGTGCTCATCGCCAGGCGGCCGCAGGGCAAGACCATGGCGGGCCTGTGGGAATTTCCCGGCGGCAAGGTCGAGGCGGGCGAGCGGCCGGAGGCCGCACTCATCCGCGAGCTCGGGGAAGAGCTCGGCATCGACGTCACCGAAGCGTGCCTCGCGCCCCTGACCTTCGCCAGCCACCGCTACGAGACGTTCCACCTCCTGATGCCGCTCTATGTGTGCCGGCGCTGGAGCGGCATGGTGCGGCCGCTCGAAGGCCAGGAGCTGAAATGGGTCAGGCCCAACCGCCTGCGCGACCATCCGATGCCGCCGGCCGACCTGCCGCTGATCCCGCATCTGATCGATCTCCTGTAGCGGCGCGCCGCGCCGGCACGCGCCGGCATCGTCAGGGCGGGCAGACGTCGAGATCGTAGCGCAGATAGTCCATGCGCCTGGCCACCTTGTCGTAGACGCGCTGGGCCGCGAAGTTGTCGGACTGCGTCATCCAGAAGATCTTGAACCATCCGGCTTCGAGGCCGAGCTGCCGCAGATGCTCGATCATGGCCTGGGCGATGCCCCTGCCGCGCTGCTCCTCGCGCACATAGATGTCCTGCAGATAGCAGGCATCGCCGGTGCTCCAGGTGAAGGCCAAGGCCAGGAAGAGAGTGAAGCCGGCCGGCGTGCCGTCGTCGCCCAGGGCGATGATGCATTGGAGGCCGTGACCGGGATCCATGATCCGCGCCCAGTTGGTCTCTCCCATCCGGTGGTTGCCGGGCTCGCCGGGCGCGAGCGCGACGAAATCGCGCCACATCTCGAGGAAGGCATCGCGGTCGCCAGCTTCGGCCGGGCGTATGCTGCGGGTCTTGCCGGACATGATGAGCCTTTCATGAAGGAGATGCGAGGACACTTCCCGTGAGGCGCGCGGTGCCGGTCAGCACGACGTCGCCGTTCGCGCGGACGAGCTCGATCTCGGCGCAGGCCATCCGCCCGCCGCCGGCGGCCGGCCGGATCTCCAGCCTGCGGCAATGCGCGCTCAGCATGTCGCCCGGCCATACCGGGCTGCGGAACCGGACGGCGTAGCCGGCGACGCTCCCGGCCCCGAACCATTTCGTCAGGGCGGAGGCCATGAGGCCGGCCGACAGCATGCCGTGCGCCATGACGTCGGGCAGGCCCGCCTCGGCGGCGCGGCGGGGATCGTGATGCAGCGGGTTGAAGTCGCCCGAGGCGCCGGCATAGACCACGAGGTCGGTGCGCGTCAGCGCCGGATAGACGATCGGATCGGGGCAGGGCAGCGTCATGGCTCGGCCGCCGCCTTCTCGATCGACGTCATGGCCTCGCGGCACAGGAGCGCTCCGGTCGCGATCGAGCGGTATTCCACCTCGGTGGTGACGACGCGCATGGCGCCGCCGCGCCGTCCCGTCTTGATCTCGTCGGCGGCCAGGCGCGCCGTGCAGCGCAGACGGTCGCCCTTGCGGATCGGCTCGAAATAGTCGTAGCGCTGCTCGCCATGCACCGTGCGCGACCGGTCCAAGGCGAGGACGTCGACGATGAGGCGCTCGACGAACGGCGCCGCGGCGACGACCGGGAATGTCGGCGGGACGATGTCGCTGTCCTCGCCGTGGACGTCGCGCACCGCGCGAGCGAACTCCCGCACCTTGCCGGCCTCGACCGTGAAATCCCATTCCTCGATGATCTCACCAGGAGCGATCATTCGGATGCCGTCTCCGCCTATTCTCCGACCTTGCCGGTCTCGCGGTCCCAGGCGCCCCGGCGCAGATCGGCCTTCGCCTCGAGCAGCGCCCGCTTGTGGACGCGCATGGACGGTGTGCGTTCGAAATCGGCCTCGCGGCATTCGATGAAGCGGGGCAGCTTGAAGCCGGCCAGCTTCGTCCTGCAGAAGTCGATGATCTCCTCGGGCGCCAGGCTTTCCCCGGGCTTCACCTGAACATAGGCCTTGACCTCCTCGCCGCGCAACGTGTCGGGGACGGGCACGACGGCGGCGTCGACCACCCTGGGATGCGCGCGCAGGACCTCCTCGACCTCGGCGGCGGAGATGTTCTCGCCGGAGCGGCGGATGATCTCCTTCTTGCGGCCGACGAAATAGAGGAGGCCGCGTTCGTCGCGGCGCGCGACGTCGCCCGAATGATACCACCCGCCGCGGTTGGCCTGCGCCGTCACGTCCGGCCGGCCGAGATAGCCGGCATAGAGATCGGGCCCGGCGATCAGGCATTCGCCGGGCTCGCCCTCGGGAACATCCCTGTCGTTGTCGTCGACCAGGCGGATGGCGACGCCGGGCGGCTCGACGCCCATGGTGCCGGTCCCGACGAGATCGTCGGCCAGATGGCCGGGCACCCGGCTCATGATGCCGCCCTCGGTGCTGCCATACTGGTTGTGCCAGTGGAAGCCGTAGCGGCGCAGCAGCTCTCCATGCAGCTCCTTCGGCAGTCCGGCATGGATGGCGAGGCGGACACGGTGATCGCGCTCGGCCGCCTGCGGCTCCGCCTTCAGCAGGAGTGCGGGAATGGAGGCGATGGAGAGGATCTCGGTGGCGTCGTAACGGGTCACGACGTCCCAGAAGCGGGATACAGAGAAGCGGCGCATCGCCACCAGCGTGCCGCGCGAGGCGAGCGAGGTGAGGAGCTGCATGGTGGGGTCGGCGTAGTAGAAGGGCAGGCAGCAGAGCTGGCGGTCCTGCCAGCCGCGCCTGAAGAGGCGAAGGTCGATGTCGACGGCGCGCAGCCACCAGCCGTGATGCAGCATGCAGCCCTTGGGCGCGCCGGTGGTGCCCGAGGTGTAATAGACGGTGACGATGTCCTCGCGCGCGCAGCCGACGGCGGCGAAGTCGAGCGGTGCCGCGGCATTCTCGTAGGCGGCAAGCCCGTCGGGCTCGTCGCCCTCGACCACGAGGACGTGCTCGAGGAACGGCGCGGCGGTCCGCACCGAGGCGACGACCGGAAGCTGCGGCTTTCCGACGATCGCGGCGACGGGCCTGGCGTCGCCGACGATATGGCCCGCATCATGGGGCATGGCGGTCGGCGGGATCGACACCAGTGTGGCGCGGTTGGCGATGATGGCGAAGAGGGCGATCATGAATTCCAGCCGGTTGTCGAGCATGACCGCCACGCGGTCGCCCGGCCGGACGATGCCGCCCAGATAGCCGGCAAAGCGCTGGCAGCGCTCGAGGAGCTGGCGCCGCGTCAGGGTCGGGCCGTCCTCGACGATGATGGCGGGACGTTCCGGATCCTCGATGCAGCCCTGCCGGACGAGCTCGATCACGGTGCGCTGCGGCACCGCCGACCAGTCCGGCGCGACATTCTCATGCCTCACCCAGGCCTGCGGCCGCTCCGGCGCGGCAACGGCGCCGGCTTCGCCGCGGCCGGCCGCGGTCCGCCCGCTCATGCCGACACCTCGGCATAGCCGTTCCTGATGACGGCATTTCCGTCCGCGTCGGCCGCCTCGAAGCCGACAAGGCCGTCGGCGCCGGCCCAATGCTCGACCGTGAGCGTCTGGCCGCCGGTCAGGAACAGGGGATGGGAGAAGCGGCAGCCCAGCCGCCGCAGCCGCGGGGTCATGCCCCGGCAATGATCGTCGACGATGGCGCGGGCCGCGAAGGCGAGCGTGCACATGCCGTGGACGATGGGCGCCGGGTACCCTTCCCGCGCGGCGGCGGCCGGGTCGATCGTATAGGCGGAATAGTCGCGCGCGGCGTCGGCGTAGCGGCGCGTCTGGTCGGGCCTGAGCGCGTAGGAGGAAGCGGCGGCGTCCTGCTTCGGCGGCCGCGGGCGCGGCGGCGGGACCTCTCCCGAAGCGAGCGGTGGCGGCGCGCCGCGGCGCAGGCAGGTGCTGTATTGCGTGCAGACCGGCTTGCCGTCATGAGTCGAGGTGTCGGACCGGATGATGAAGGCGGTGCCGGCGCGGGTGCCGCGCATGCCAGCCAGGGTCGAGCGGCTGAACAGCCGCTGCCCGGGCACGATCGGAGCATGAAAGAAGAAGTCGTGCTCGCCATGCAGGACGAAATCCGTCGTGCCGCGATGCAAGACGTCGATCATGCTCTGCATGACCGGGATGTGCGAGAAGACCGGCGAGGCGAATTCGCCGGCGAGGTGCCGGGGATTCTCGTCGTCCACGGAACGGGCGAACTGCGCCAGCCTGTGGCTGCTGGTGCGGAACTCCTCTGACATGCTGGAAAAGCCGATCGGAAAGTCGGCGGCCGGCGCAGCATCGGCCATCATGCCGGAAGACCTTCGACGAAATCGCCGAGCCGCGGGAGCTTCGGCAGCCGATGGTTCAGCGCCCGCTCAACGGCTTCCAGCTCCCAGCGCCCGTCGGTGCGGACGTCCACCTCGATCGCGCTCGGCGCGATGATCTCGATACGGTTGCCATAGGCCTGGAACACCTGGCCGCTGGCCGGGCAGTCGGCAAGCGCCAGCCAGCAGATCAGGGGCGCCACGTTGTCCGGCGAGAAGACGTCGAAGACGCCCTCCGGCGGCGGCTGCAGCGATGTCTCGATCCGGGTGCGGGCGGACGGCGAGACGGCGTTCGAGCGCACGCCGTAGCGGATACCCTCCAGAGCGAGCGTGCGCGACAGGCCGACGACGGCGAGCTTGGCCGAGGCATAGTTCGCCTGACCGAAATTGCCGATGAGGCCGGCGAGCGACGTGGTGTGGACGATGGAGGCCGCCACCTTGCGTCCGGTCTTGGATTCGTTGCGCCAGAACTCCATCGCGTGGCGGGAAGGCGCCGCGTGGCCCTTGAGATGGACGCGGATGACGGTGTCCCATTCCGCTTCCGACATGTTCGCGAAAAGCCGGTCGCGCAGGATGCCGGCATTGTTGACGAGGATATCGAGGCCGCCGAAGGCCGCTATGGCCGTCTCCACCAGGGATTTCGCTTCCGACCAGTCGGCGACGTCGTGGCCGCTCGCCACCGCCTTGCCGCCCGCCTCCACGATCTCGGCCACGACCGACTGCGCCGGGGAGGCGTCGCGGCCGACGCCGCTCAGATCGGCGCCGAGATCGTTGACCACCACCGCCGCCCCCTGCCGGGCAAGAGCCAGGGCATAGGACCGTCCGAGCCCGCGTCCGCCGCCGGTGACGATCGCGGTTCTTCCTTCGAGCCGGCGTGCCGCCATCAGCTGTTCTCCGTCACGGCCGGCGCGGCAGCGATGCCGGACAACGGTACCTTGTGGTGTGTCAAATCCGCCTCGGCGACTTCCTGCAACCCCGTCGGGCCGGGCCTGAGGGCCGGATTCTCCGCAAAGTCCCCCCGTGCCCGCCGATCTTGACTGTACTAAACAAAATGAATATGAAGTCAATATCAATTTTGTCGGCGAGGCCCGGGCCGCGCTGCGACGCAAGACGAGGCTTCCAGGATGGCGCGGCCGACATTCTCGCGCTGGATTTCCGCCAGCAACGACATCACCCGGCAGTTCCTGTCGCTCGGCGTCCGGCCGGACTTCATCAGCATGGCCGGCGGGCTCCCCGCCGCCGAGCTCTATCCGGCGGCGGCGATCTCGCAGGCGGCGGAAAGCGCCCTGGCGCGCTGGGGCGGCAAGGCGCTCGAATATGGTCCGGTCGAAGGCTTCCAGCCGCTGCGCCAGCACATCGCCGAGAGGGTGGGCCGGCAGACGGGATGCTCGCTCGCCGGCGACAACGTGCTGCTCACCGTCGGCGCCATGCAGGGGCTCGACCTCCTGGGCAAGGTGCTCCTCGACCAGGGCGACCTGGTGGTCGCGCAGTTCCCGACCTATGTCGGCGCGCTCGATGCCTGGCGCCCCAGGCTTCCGTCCTACCAGCCGCTCGACTGGGCGGCGGAGGGCGCCACCACCGTCGACGTGCTGCGCAGGGCCAAGTTCGTCTATACCGTGCCGAACTACTCCAATCCGACCGGCGCGCTCGTTCCCGAGGCGGCACGGCAGGCCCTGCTCGAGAAGGCGATGGCGGCCGGCACATGGCTGGTCGAGGACGATCCCTACCGCGCGCTGCAGCTCGACGGCGCGACGGGCCCCGGCCTCCTCGAGCTCCATGGCCGCTTGGAGAAGGGCAGGCCCTACCGGGGGCCGGTGGTCTATCTCGGCACCCTGTCGAAGAGCATCGCGCCCGGCCTGCGGGTCGGCTGGACGGTCGCCGCCCCCGAGCTGATCCGGGCGCTGGTGCTCGCCAAGCAGTCGTCCGACCTGGCGAGCCCGATGCTGACCCAGGCGATCGCGCTCGAGCTCCTCGAAGCCGACTTCGAGCTGACGCACGTGCCGGACATCGTGCGCCACTACCGGCAGAGGCGCGACGCGCTCTGCGCCGCGGCGGCGGCCGAGCTCGGCGCGTGGTTCGAATGGGAAACGCCGCCCGGCGGCATGTTCGTGTGGATGCGCCGGCGCGATCCCGCGATCGACACCGATGCGCTCTACGATTTCGCGTTGGCGGAGAAGGTCGCCTTCGTTCCCGGAAGCGTCTTCGATCCCGCCGGCCGGCTGCGCTCGGCGCTGCGCCTGAACTTCACCCGCAGCGCGCCCGCCGTGCTCGAAGAAGGCGTCGCGCGGCTGGCGGCGGCGACGAAGAGCTATCTCGGTTCCCGCCCGTGAGCCCGTGGTCCGCTGCTCAGCGGGCCATCAGATGCACGCATCTTGTTGTCCTCGGGCGCACTCTTCTCCATCCGTCATGCCGGCGAAAGCCGGCACCCCCTGAACAAGAGCCGGCGGGCGGCGCCACGGAGGGCATTTGCGCTTTGCCGGAAACAGCACCCGCCCGTGGCTTATTCAGGGGCCCCCGACTTTCGTCGGAGTGACGGAAAGGTGAACGCCGGCGACTTGCACTCTCGTGAAGGATTGGTCGTGCCTCCGGCAGGCTCAGCGGGGCGGGGGGTCCTTGCCGTAGACGGCGCGGTACCAGAGGGTCGACAGCATGAGGGCGAGATCGTCGGCATGCGAGGGGTCTTCCTCATGGAAGAGGGCATCGCGCCCGACGATGATCGAATAGAGATAGTGGAAGACCATGCTTTCCAGGGCATGCGCCACCGCCAGCGGCGAACCCGGCATGCCCTGCTTGTAGTTGCCGCGCCGCTCGATCGAGCGCGCCAGGCTCTCGATCCATTGCTGATGCCGCGGCCGCCACAGCTCGCGGAATTCCGGCAGCTGGCTCTGGAGCTGGACGTGGCATTGCAGGAGCCCGGGATTGGTCCGGTAGGCCGCGACGAAGGAGCGGTTGGTGTTCAGGATCGCGTCGAACTCCGTCGTGCCGCGGCCGACCAGCTTCGCCTGCTCGTACAGGAACTCGTCGAACTCCAGCACGACCTCGGTCGCGATCGCGTTCTTGTCCCGGTAATAGACGTAGAAGGTACCCAGAGCGACCTTGGCGTAGGCGCAGATGTCGGAGACCTTGGTGTCCTGGTAGCCGATGTCCTCCAGGGCGCGGGCGGCGGCGATCTTCAGGCGATACTTCGTGCGGTCGCCCTTCGACGCGAAGGCGAAGGTCTCGAGGCCGGTCGCCAGGTGATCGGCATATCTGATGCCGCCATATGCCCGGGCCGCCAATTTATCGTCTTGCCTGGCCTGCTGCGCCATAGGAAAACCCTCCCGGGGCGATATTGCACCCGGACCGTGTTTTATCAATATCCCGCCGGCCGGCGCCCCGGGCAAAAATCGGCGAAAAAATTGATATTGACTTCATATTCATATTATAATGATCTCCGATTCCACGGCCCGATGCAAGCGCTGGCGGCCGGTTCCTCGCTGGGCCTTCCGCGCGGCGGGATTTCGAAGTCGGGACAAACACGCTCGTCATGCCGCATCCCCTGACCACCTCGCCCGTCTATATCGCCGGCGTCGCCGAAACGCCCCTCGGCAAGGTCCTCGACCAGAGCGAGTTCTCCATGGTCGCCCTCGCCGCCCGCGAAGCCCTGGCCGAAGCGGGGCTCCAACTGCGCGACGTCGATGCGCTGTTCACCAACTACATGGGCGAGGAAGGCTCGGTGCAGCTCGGCGAATATCTGGGGCTGCGTCCGCGCTACGCCGAATCGTCCGACATGGGCGGCGCCTCGTTCGAGTTCTTCGTCCATCATGCGATGACGGCGGTCGCGGCCGGGCGCTGCGACGTCGCGCTGATCGGCTACGCCTCGCGCCAGCGCAGCCGCCGCAACCGCAAGAAGGCGGCGACAGCGCTCGACGGCTCGCTCGCGGCGCAGTTCGAGACGCCCTTCGGCATACATTTCCCCATCGGCCACTATGCGCTGAGCGCCGCGCGCTACATGCACCAGTACGGCGCCACGCTTGAGCATCTCGCCGAAGTCGCGGTGGCGGCGCGGCAATGGGCGGCGCTCAATCCCAAGGCCTGGATACGCGAGCCCCTGTCCATCGCCGACGTCATGTCCTCGCCGATGCTGTGCGACCCGCTGCGCAAGCTCGATTGCTGCCTCATCACCGACGGCGGCGGCGCCGTCGTCGTGACCGGCAGGGAGCGGGCACGCGATGCCGCCAAGCGGCCGGTCCGGGTGCTCGGCGCCGGCGAGAGCCACCAGCAATGGCATGTCGCGCAATGCCCCGACCTCACCGTGACGCCGGGCCTGGCCTCGGGCCGCGACGCGTTCGCCATGGCCGGGATCAGGCCGTCCGACGTCGACGTGCTCGAGCCCTATGACAACTTCACCCATGCGGTGCTGCTCTATCTCGAGGACCTCGGCTTCTGCGGCAAGGGCGAGGCGGGGGCTTTCGTCGCCGAGGGACGGCTCAGGCCCGGCGGCAGCCTGCCGTCCATGACGTCCGGCGGCGGCCTCTCCTATTGCCATCCGGGCGCGCTCGGCATCCTGCTGCTCGTCGAGGCGGTCCGCCAGCTGCGCGGCGAGGCCGGCGACCGGCAGGTGCCCGGCGCCGAGATCGCCGTGGCGCACGGCACCGGCGGCCTCGCTTTCTCGACAGCCTCAACCGTGGTGCTCGCCCGTGACTGACAAGACGGCCTTCTCAGATATCGGCGCCGCCGATCCGACGACCGAGCCGTTCTGGCAGGCCTGTGCCGAGAGGCGGCTGATCGTCCAGCGCTGCACGGCCTGCGGGGCGCATCAGTTCTACCCGCGGCCGTTCTGCCTCGCCTGCGAGAGCGGATCGCTGGAATGGGTCGAGGCCAGGGGCTCGGGCACGATCTACTCCCTGACCACGGTGCGCATACCGGTCACCGGGGAGCTCCCGCCGCCCTATCTTCTCGCTCTGGTCGATCTCGACGAGGGGCCGCGGCTCCTGACCAATATCGAGGCGCCCGGCGCCCAGATCGGCGACCGCGTGACGCTCGCCTGGCGCGCCAGGGACGGCCTGCCGCCGCTGCCGGTGTTCAAGCCCGCCGGGCCGCGATCATGACGGCGGTGAGAGGCGCCAGCGAGGACTGCGTCGCGCTCGTCGCCGACCTGATCCGCTTTCCGACCGTGTCCAGCAACTCCAACGGCGACCTCCTCGCCTATGTCCAGGCCTATCTGGCGCGCCACGGCGTCGCCAGCGACATCCTGTGGAACGAAGAGCGGACCAAGGGCAATCTCTGGGCGACGATCGGGCCCGCCGGCGTTCCCGGCGTCATCCTCTCCGGCCACAGCGACGTCGTGCCGGTCGAGGGCCAGGCCTGGACGAGCGATCCGTTCCGGCTGCGCGAAGCGGACGGCCGCCTCCACGGCCGCGGCGCCTGCGACATGAAGGGGTTCATCGGCGTCGTGCTCGCCGCCGTGCCGGCGCTGGTGAAGCGCAGCCTCAAGGCGCCGGTACATATCGCGATCTCCTATGACGAGGAGCTGGGCTGCACCGGGGTCAGGAGCCTCGTCGAGCGCATCGCGGCGATGGAGCCGAAGCCCGCCTTGTGCATCGTCGGCGAGCCGACGGGCATGCAGGTCATCATCGGCCACAAGGGCGGCGGCATGTTCCGCGTCGTGGTGAGCGGCAGGGGCGCCCATTCGAGCCTGGCGCCGTCGGCCGTCAACGCCATCGAGCATGCCGCCTCGCTGATCGGCTATATCAGCGGCCTGTCCCACGCCCAGGCGAGGTCGGGACCGCACGACCACGGCTATGACGTGCCGCATACGACGCTGTCGGTGACGACGATCTCCGGCGGGACGGCCCTCAACATCATTCCCGACCGCTGCGAGTTCGGCTTCGACATACGCTCCCTGCCCGAGGTCGACGCGCGGGCGCTGGTCGACCAGATCCGCAGGCACGCCGAGACGACGGTGCTGCCGCGCATGAAGGCCGTGGCGCAGGAAGCCGCCATCGTGGTGGAGGACATCGTCCCCTTCGTCGGCCTGGCGACGGAGCCCGAGCATCCCGCCGTGACGTTCGTCAAGCGCCTCGCCGGCCGCAACGACCACGCGAAGGTCGCCTATGGCACCGAGGCCGGGCTGTTCAGCACCGTCGCCGGCGTCGTGTCGGTGGTCTGCGGCCCCGGCTCGATCGCGCAGGCGCACAAGCCCGACGAATATATCGCCCTGTCGGAGATCGAGCGCTGCCGGCTGTTCATCGACAGGCTCGCCGGGCAGCTGGAATCGGCCGGCCTGCCCTGGCAATGAAAGCCGCTTCCTGCCAAGAGCGGTGACTCCAACGCACGGAGGTGCAGATGCCGACGACTGTCCATGCCGCCCGCCCCGAGGGCCTTGACCCGGAAATGACCGCGGCATGGTCGCGCATTCCGGTGACCATCGCTTCGGACATCGCCAGCGGCCGCGTCATCGCCGATCCCCGGATCAGGCCGCTGCGCCCCTTCGCCTCCGGCAGGCGCCTCATCGGCCGGGCGGTGACGGCCTGGTGCGAGCGCGCGGATTTCGGGCCGGTCCTGCATGCGATCGACCTCGCCGGGCCGGGCGAAATCGTGACGGTCGACGCCGGCGGCTGCCTGCAGACCGCCTATTGCGGCGAGATTCTGTGCGGCGCGGCGCGGCGCAAGGGCATCGCCGGCCTCGTGATCGACGGGGCGGTCCGCGACATCGACACCATCGCCGGCTGGGACGATTTCCCGGTGTTTGCCCTGGGCAACACGGCAAGGGGCCCGCTTTCGAAGGAGCGCGGCTCGGTCAACGGCGAGATCGTCTTCGGCGGCGTGGCGGCACGGCCGGGCGATATCGTGCTCGGCGACAATGACGGCCTGGCGGTCATAGCGGCCGGCGAGGCGGCGGCGCTCCTGGCGCTCGCCGAGGAGCGCCTGCGCATGGAAGAGGAATGGGCGGGCGAGCTCGCCAGGGGCCGGTCCCTGGCCGACGTCTTCAGTGTTCCGGCCGCCGTCTAGTTCCGGCCCTTCGACCGCAGGACCTGGACGAGCAGGATGCAGCCGGTCGATATCGCGATCAGGATCGTCGAAATCGCGGCGATCGTCGGATCTATCTGGTCGCGCAGGGTCGTGAACATCCGGCGCGTGAGGGTTTCGGCGGTGCCTCCGGAAATGAAGAGGGCGACGATGATCTCGTCGAAGGAGGTAAGAAACGCGAGCAGTGCGGCGGAAACGATCGAAAACCGGATCTGCGGGAAGGTGATGTCGAAGAACGCCCGCCAGCGCGGCGCGCCGAGGCTGCGGGCCGCCCTCTCGAGATTGGCGTCGAAGCTCTTGAGCGCCGAGGCGACCAGCGAGACCACGAAGGGCAGCGCCAGGGTCGAATGCGCGATCACGAGGCCCGTGGTCGTGTAGAGCAGGCCCAGCCGGGCATAGAGGAAGAACACCCCGATCGCGACGAAGATCACCGGGATGGCGAGCGGCGCGACCAGGGCGGCGAAGACGGCGGTGGCCACCGGTCCGCGGCTCAGCCAGAGGCCATAGGCGGCGGCCGTCCCCAAGGGGGTCGCGACGAGGGTCGCGGCCACGGCGACCTTCACCGACACCCAGGTCGCGCTGGTCCATTCGATGGAGTCCCAGTAGGCGGCGTACCAGCGCAGCGACCAGCCGGGCGGCGGAAAGGCCAGATAGCTGCTGTTGGAGAAGGACATCGGAATGATCAGCAATGTCGGGACCAGCAGGTACAGCATGGCCAGCAGCGCCACGATCCAGAGCCACGGGCGGGGGCCTTCGGCCCAACGGCGCGACGCCCTCATCTGAAAGCTCCCGGGCCGAAGCCGAGGCGCGTCAGGCGCGCCGTCAGATAGAGGATGATCCCGGTGGCGACGAGCAGCACCACGCCCAGAGCGCTTGCGGCGCCCCAGCTGCTGTAGAGGCGCAGGTTCATGTCGATGCGCATGGCGATCATGACCACGCGGCCGCCGCCCAGCAAGGCGGGCGTGACGTAGAAGCCGAGACACAGCACGAAGACGAGCGAGATGCCGGTGAACAGCCCGGGCATGGAGAGAGGCACGAAGACGTCCCAGAACGCGCGACCGGGTGCCGCGCCCAGATTGGCGGCGGCCCGCATGTGGCTCGGGTCTATCGCCCGCATCGAGGCATAGAGCGGCAGGACGAGGAACGGCACCATGATGTGCGTCATGCCGATCACCGCGCCGGTGAAGTTGTGCACCAGGGGCAGGGGGTCGTCGATCAGGCCGATGCTCTGCAGCGTGGTGTTGACGATGCCGCGGCGCTGCAGCAGCACCAGCCAGGCATAGGTCCTGACCAGAAGCGACGTCCAGAACGGCACGAGCACCGCCAGGAGACAGAGATTGGCGGTCCTGGCCGGCAGCCGCGAGAGCAGATAGGCCAGCGGATAGCCGATGCAGACGGTGCAGGCGGTCACCGTGAGGCTCAGGACGAAGGTGGTCGTGAAGACGGTCCGGTAGGAGGGCTGGTCGATCATCCGCTGGTAGTGGACGAGCGAGAGCTGACCGTCGTCGCCCACGAAGGAGAGCGAAAACAGCCAGGCGATCGGAATGAACAGGACGACCGAAACGAGCGCCAGGGCGGGAAAGCTGAGCGAGAGATGCGCCCAGTAGTCCCTGCGGGAGTGCCGCTTCAGCGCCGCCGCGTTCAGGGCAGTCTCAGCCATGTCCGTCGCCTTCCGCCGGCAGGAGCACCGTGTCGTCCGGATGCAGCCCGAGGCGGATCGGCTGCCCCGGATCGGGAACGCTGTCGAGGAGCCCGCGCAGCCGCGGCACCCTGACGGTGATGGCGACGTCGTCGAACAGATCGACCGAAAGCATCAGCGCGTCTGCGACGAGCGCGCGGCGCTGCACCACGCCGTGGATCTCGTTCATCGCCGGGTCTTGTCCGGCGGTGAGGATCTCCAGCCTCTCCGGCCGCAGCACGAGGACCAGGGGACCGTTCGGGATCGAGGCCTTGCCGTGCCTGAGCGGACGGCCGCGCAGATATGCCCGGCCGCCGTCGACGTCGACCGGCAGCAAGTGGGAATGTCCGATGAAATCGGCGACGAAGAGGTTGTCGGGATGGTCATAGAGGCGATCCGGCCGGTCGAGCTGCTGCAGGCGGCCGCCCTTGAGCACGGCGACCCGGTCGGACATCGTCAGCGCCTCGTGCTGGTCGTGAGTCACATAGACGGTGGTGGCGCCGACGCGCTCGTGCAGGCGGCGGATCTCGGTCTGCATCGTCTCGCGCAGCTTGCGGTCGAGCGCCGACAGGGGCTCGTCCATCAGCAGGATCGGCGGCTCGAACACGATCGAGCGGGCGAGCGCCACCCGCTGCTGCTGGCCGCCGGACAGCTCGTGTATCCGGCGGGCGCCGAAGCCGGCGAGCTGGACCAGCGCCAGCGCCTCCTCGGCGCGGCTGTCGGCGCGCGCCCCGGTCAGGCCCCGCAGCCTCAGCGGATAGGTGACGTTGCCCAGCACCGTCATGTGAGGGAACAGGGCGTAGTTCTGAAACACCATGCCGACATTGCGCCGATGTGGCGGCTCCAGGGTGACGTCCCTCTCGCCGAACAGGATGCCGCCGGAATCGAGGTTGACGAAGCCGGCCAGCGCCATGAGCAGCGTCGTCTTGCCGGAACCCGAGGGCCCGAGAAGGGTCAGGAACTCGCCGGCCTCGATGTCCAGGCTGACATCGCGGAGGGCCGCGGCGGCGCCGTAGCTTTTCGATACCGACGTGATCCGGATCGGCAGGGAACGGGCGGAGGCCATCGTCACAGGCGCGGACGGGCGGCCGGCGGCCCTGACGGCCGCCGGGCCCGGAGCACGGCTATTCCTGAACCAGCTTGGTCCACAGCTCCTGCGCTTTCTCGGCGTTCTTCAGGTCGCCCCACCAGGCGTCGTTCACGATGACCTGCTGCTTGATGTTCTCGGGAGACGACGGCAGGGTGGCCGCGAGCTCGGGGCTGATCAGGTTGTTCTCGAAGGCCTTGCTGTTCACCGGACCATAGGGAATGAGCTTGGGAATGGCGGCCTGGAGGTCGGGGGCAAGCAGGCGGTTCAACACCCGCATCGCGAGCTCGGGATTCTTGGCGCCGCGCGGAACGACCGTGCAGTCGAAGGCCAGGATGCCCTGGTTGAAGGTCAGGGCCACCGGCGCGCCGTCCTCGATGACCTTGGAGACGCGGCCGTTCCAGAACGGCATCAATTCGATCTCGCCGTCGGTCAGGAGCTGGGTCGCCTGGCCGCCCGAGGTATACCACACGGTGATGTGCGGCTTCAGCTCGTGCAGCTTCTTGAAGGCCCGGTCGAGGTCGAGGGGGTAGAGCTTGTCGGCAGGGACGCCGTCGGCAAGCAGCGCGATCTCGATGTTGTGATACGGGTTGTTCCACATCGCGCGCGTGCCGGGGAACTTCTCGACGTCGAAGAAGTCGGCCCAGGTCCTGGGCGGATTGGAGCCGAATTTCTTGGTGTTGTAGGCCATGACGGTCGACCAGTTGGTCAGGCCGCCGATCCAGTCCTTGGTCACGACCGAGGGGTCTATGCCGTCGGTCTTTATGACGTTGTAGTCGAGGGGCATCCAGAGGTTCTGCTGCGAGCCCGTCAGGCAGTCATTGACGTTCTGCTCGGAAATATCCATCGAGGGACTTCCCGCCTCGACCTGGACCTTCACGTCGGCGAGGGACGAGATCGTCTCCTCGCGGATGGTGATGCCCATCTCCTTGGCGAGAGGCTCGAGGGCGGCCTCGCGCACGGCATCCTGATACGTCCCGCCATAGCCGGCATAGACGAGGGTTTCTTCGGCGAAAGCGGTGGAGCCGGACATCGACGTGAGGACGAAAAGGCCGGCCAGCAAACTGCATGAGCGAGGATTCATGGTGGTTTTTCCCCTTTTTGGCGTCTCCCTAACACAAAAACGACTCCCATAAAATGAATATGAAGTCAATATCATTTCTGGTCAGGCGCCGCGAAAACTGATATTGACCTCATATTCATTTTAGCGTTTCCTTCGCGAGGCCGCAGATGCCGCTCGGGAGGAGCGCTGCGGAGCAGGTGGCTTTCCCGATCGCGGAGAGGTGCGGAATGGTTCGGCCGGTCAGAGCCGGGAAGGCGGCTTCGTTCGATCCCACGCTGCTGGCGGTGCTGTCCAGCCGGTTCGAATCCATCATCCGGGAGATGACGAACACGGTGATGAAGGCCAGCCGGTCGAGCGTGATCAAGAACGCGCGCGACATGTCTTGCGGCATCCTGACCTATGATCACCGCCTGATCTCGGTGGAGGAGGCGCTGCCGATCCACGTCAATGCGCTCGAGCTGACCACCAGGCCGGTCACCGAGCTTTTCGACGACGTGAAGGAGGGCGACGCCTTCCTCAACAACAGCCCCTTCTACGGGGTCACCCATCATGCCGACCTCACCCTGTGCGTGCCGGTCTTCTTCGAAGGCACGCCGCTGTTCTGGACATTGTCGCGCTCGCACCATGCCGACATAGGGGCGCCCGAGCCTTCGACCTACCTGCCCTTCGCTGCGACCCTCTATCAGGAGGGCGTGCACTTTCCCTGCGTGCGCATCCAGGAGAACTTCAAGGACAAGGAGGACCTGATCCGCATCGGCCTGCAGAAGATTCGCGTCAGCAACATCTGGCACGGCGACTACCGCGCCCAGGTCGGCGCGTGCCGGACGGGCGAGCGCCGGCTCAAGGAGCTGGTGGCGCAATACGGCATCGCCACGATGCGCGATTTCATCGAGGCATGGATGGACTACGGCAAGCGCCGGGCGATGGCTTCGATCCGCCAGCTGCCGGCCGGCACCTATGTCTACGAGGTCAGGCACGACCCGGTGGCGGGCGTCGCCGACGAAGGCATCCCGATCAAGGCGAAGGTGACGGTCGACCCCGGGAAGGCCCTGGTCACCGTCGACGTGCGCGACAACCCGGATTGCGTGCCGGGGGGCCTCAACCTCACCGAGGCCTGCGCGGTCGCCTCCTGCCGCATCGGCGTCTACTACAATCTCGACGCCGGCGTGCCGCACAACGAAGGGAGCTCCAGCCGCATCGTGCCTCTCTTGCGCGACGGCTGCGTGGTCGGGCGGCCGAGCCATCCGACGGGAACCTCCTGCGCCACCAGCAACGTCAATGAGCGCCTGGCCAATGCGGTGCAGTGCGCCTTCTCGCAAATGGGCGAGCCCTTCGGCATGGCCGAGGGCGGCGGCAACTTCTCGGCGGCGCTCGGCGTCGTCTCGGGCGTCGACCGGCGGCGCGCGGAGCCGGTCGAATACATCACCCAGCTGATGCTGGCGCTGTCGGGCGGCCCCGCCAATCACGGCCACGACGGCTGGCTCACCTACGAATGCTCGGTCGGCAACGGCATCATGGTCACGGACTCGGTCGAGGTGGACGAGGCCGCCTATCCGATCCTCATCGAGGAGCGGCGCATCAGCGAGGACAGCATGGGCTTCGGCCGCTGGAACGGCGCGCCGGCGGTGCAGGGCTCCTACCGGTCGTTGACCGGCGACATGACGCTCTATGTCTGCGGCGACGGCGGCACCTTCCCGGCCAAGGGCGTGCTCGGCGGCATGGCCGGGGCGCATTGCGGCACCTGGCGGCGCCATGCCGACGGCCGGATCGAGCGCCTGCCGGATTTCTACAACGGCACCTTCGCCGACGGCGAGGCGGCGCTCTACCGCTCCTGCGCCGGCGGCGGCTATGGCGATCCGAAGCTGCGCGATCCCGGGCGGGTGGCCGAGGACGTCAACCGCAAATGGCTCAGCGTCGGCGCGGCGGCCGATATCTTCGGCGTCGCGCTGACCCTCGCCGCGAACGGCATCGACTACGAGATCGACGCCGACCGGACGGCCAAGCTGCGCGGCCTCGATGAGAGGGCCTGACCATAAAAGCGGAGCGGCGCTTGCGCCGATGTCCCGGCGAGAACCATGGAGGAGACAAAAATGAAGCATCATCTTCTGAGAGCCGGCCTCACCGCAGCCCTGCTGGCTGCCGGTCTTTCCTGCGCCTGGGCGGAGGATCCGATCGTCATCGGCGCCGCGATCGCCCGCAGCGGCGCCATCGCGCCCTATGACGAAGGTCCGGCGCGGGCGATGGAGATCGCCGTGGACGAGATGAACGCGAAAGGCGGCCTTCTCGGACGCCAGCTCGAGATCATCTATTCGGACACCAAGTCCGACATCGCCTACGGCTCGACCGCCGCCCAGGACGTCATCGACCGGGGCGCCCAGATGGTGGTCGTCACCTGCGACTACGACTATGGCAGTGCGGCAGCATCGGTCGCCGACGGCGCCGGGCTCATCACCTTCTCGACCTGCGCCGGCGATCCCAAGTTCGGTCCGTCGGGCATCGGCCCGAACGCCTTCACCATGGCGACCGGGGCGCCCGGGCAGGCCGTGGCGCTGGCCGAATGGGCGTACAACACCAAGGGCTGGCGCTCCGCCTATATCCTTCTCGACACCACCATCGCCTTCGATGCGAGCTTCGCCGACTTCTTCGAGCGGCGCTGGAAGGAGCTCGCCGGCGCCGACGGCCTGATCGGCAAGGACACGTTCGGCGGCGAGGATCCGCAGATCGCCAGCCAGATCACGCGCATCAAGGGCCTCGCCAAGCAGCCCGACCTCGTCGTCCTGTGCTCGTTCCCGCCGGGCGGCGCCAGCGCCATGCGCCAGCTGCGCGCGGCCGGCGTCAACCAGCCCCTCCTCCTGTCGGAATCCTGGGACGGAGATTTCTGGCTGGAGGCGGTTCCCCATCTCAGCGATGCCTATCTCGTCACCTACGGCTCGATCTTCGGCAACGATCCGCGGCCGGAAGTGGCGGAGTTCATGGCCAAGTTCACCGCCAAGTTCGGCGCGCGTCCGGTCACCTCGCACGCCCTGACCGGCTACAGCGTGATCCAGGGCTGGACGAAGGCGGTCGAGAAGGCCGGCACGCTCGAGGCCGACAAGGTGCGCGGCGTGCTGCAGACCTTCGTCGACGAGCCGCTGCTGGCCGGCCCGACCACCTTCACCGAGGACACGCACATCAACATGCAGCGCGATCTCATCCTTCTCGAAGTGAAGGACGGCAAGCCCGGCAACGTGGTGGGCATCGTCAAGGCGCACGAGATGCCGAAATAAGAGCGGCGGCAGCCTGGACCGTCCCGCATGACCGTGCCTCGCGCCGAACATGCCCGGCCCGCCGCATCGTCCCTGGACGTCGACGGCGCCGTCGTCGACTTCCAGGGGCTGCGGGCCATCGAAGACGTCAGCCTGGCGCTGAAGGCGGGCGAGATCCTCGGCCTCATCGGGCCGAACGGCGCCGGCAAGACGACGCTGATCAACGTGCTCACCGGATTCCAGGCGGTCGCGCGGGGGAGCGTGCGCATGGACGGCGCCGACATCTCGGCCTGGAAGCCGCACGAACGCAGCCGGCGCGGGCTGGTGCGCACCTTCCAGAGCGTGCTGCCCTTCGCCGGCCTGACGGTGCGCGAGAACGTCGAAGCCGGCGGCGTCGCCATCGGCATGGGACGGCGCGAGGCGCGGGCCGAGGCGATGCGGATACTGTCCGAGATGGGGCTCGCGGCGAAGGCCGACCGGCGCGCCGACACGCTGCCTTTCGGCGAGGTGCGCCGGATCGGCATCGCGCGCGCCATCGCCATGCGGCCGCGCTTCCTGCTCATGGACGAGCCGGCGGCCGGCCTCAACGACGTCGAGTGCGACGAGCTTCACGGCGTCATCAGGGACATCGTCGCGCGGCTCGGCTGCGGCATCCTGTTCATCGAGCACCGCATGTCCCTGGTGTTCAGGCTGTGCGACCGCATCCAGGTGCTGCAGCTCGGCCGCACGCTGGCCGTCGGCTCGGCCGGCGAGATCCAAGGCGATCCCAGGGTGCGCAAGGCCTATCTCGGCGAGGAGGCGGCATGCTGAAGGTGGCCGATCTGAGAGTCGCCTATGGCAGCATCGCGGCAGTGCGCGGCGTCTCGTTCGACATCGCGGAAGGCGAGATCGTCGCGGTCATCGGCCCCAACGGCGCGGGGAAATCGAGCCTGCTGCTCGCCATCGCCGGACTCGTGCGACCGAGCTCCGGGCGCATCGAGCTCGCCGGCAGGACCATCGCCGGCATGCCGGCCGAGACTCTGGTCGCGCAAGGCGTGTCGCTGGTCCCGGAAGGCCGGCACATCTTCGGCTCGCTCACGGTGGCGGAGAACCTGGCGCTCGGCGCCACGGTGCGGCGCGACTGGCCGGCGATCGCATCCGACACCGAGCGCGTGCTCGCCATGTTCCCGGTGCTCAGGGAGCGCTACCAGCAACGCGCCAACAAGCTCTCCGGCGGCGAGCAGCAGATGCTGGCCATCGGCCGCGCCATGCTGGCGCGCCCGCGGCTCCTGCTGCTCGACGAGCCGTCGCTCGGCCTGGCGCCGCTGGTCGTGGCCCAGGTCTATCAGGCGATCCTCGACCTCAGACGGTCCGGCGTGACCGTCCTGGTGGTCGAGCAGAACGTGACGCGCGCGCTCGCCGCGGCCGACCGCACCCACGTGCTGAGCTTCGGCGCCATCGCCATTTCCGGCAAATCGGCCGAGCTCGCCGGCACGGCGGCCTTCGATGCCGCCTATTTCGGCGTTTCACGCGGAGCGGGACACGGATGATCATCCTTCAGAACGCGATCGACGCGGTGAGCCTGGGCGCGGTCTACGCCCTGGCGGCGCTCGGCATCGGCCTGATCTTCAGCGTCATGCGGCTGATCAACTTCGCCCATGGCGAGTTGATCATGGCCGGCGGCTTCACCCTCTACAGCCTGGTCGAGCAGCCGCTGCTGGTGGCCGTCCTGGCGGTCCTGATCGTCACCGCGGTGCTGGCGCTCGGCATGGAGCGCATCGCCTTCCGGCCGCTGCGCAAGGCCAATGCGGCGACGCTCCTGATCTCGTCCTTCGCCGTCTCCTATCTGGTGCAGCATGTCGTGCTCATGATCTACGGGTCGCGCGCCATGGGCGTGCCCTTCCTGCCCGAGCTCGGCACCAGCGTCGAATTCCTCGGCCTCAGGGTGCCGCGCCTCCAGATCATCACCATCGTCACCACGCTCGCGCTGATGGCCGCCCTCGTCGCCTTCTTCCGGTTCTCGCGCATCGGCCTGCAGATGCGCGCCGCGGCGGAGGATTTCACCATGGCGCGCGCCGTCGGGGTGCGCGCCAACCGGGTCATCGCCTTCGCCTTCGCGATCTCCGGCATCCTGGCCAGCATGGTGTCGTTCTACCTCGTGGCGCAGACCGGCTCGGTATCCTACAAGATGGGCGTCAACATGGTGCTGATCGCCTTCGTGTCGTCGGTCATCGGCGGCATGGGGTCGGTCGCCGGCGCGGCTCTCGGCGGCTTCCTCGTCGGGATCATCTCGGTGTCGCTCCAGGCCTACCTGCCGGCCGATCTCAGGCCCTATCGCGACGCCTTCGTGTTCATGCTGTTCGTGCTGTTCCTGTTCTGGCGCCCCGACGGCCTGCTGATGAGCCGCGCCGACCGGGACAGGGTATAGGCCATGAGCGATCCGGTGTTCCGTCCGATGCACACAGCGGCGATCCTGATCGCGGTCCTGCTCTGCGCCGCGCTGGCCGCGACCCAGGCGCCGCCCGCCACGCAGCGCATCGTCATCGAGGCGATGGTGAAGCTGACCGTCGTCGTCGGCCTCTATATCTTCGTCGGCAATTCCGGCGTGTTCTCCTTCGGCCATGTCGCCTTCATGGCCATCGGCGGCTACATGTCGGCCATCCTGACCCTGTCGCCGGCGCGCAAGCACACTCTGCTCGCCCTGCCGGCGGCGCTCGAAGCGGTGCAGCTGCCATGGCCGGTGGCGCTGGCGATCGCGGTCGCCGGCGTCGGCCTCTTCGCGCTCCTGATCGGCTGGCCGCTCTGCCGGCTGCGCGGCATCGCCCTGCCGATGGCCACCTTCGCTCTCCTGGTCATCACCCATGTGATCGCCTCGAACTGGCAGCAGGTCACCGGCGGCCGCCAGGCGCTGGTCGGACTGCCGCGGTTCACCGATCTGTGGGTCGCATCCGGCGGTGCTGCGGCCGCCATCGCCGTCGCCGCCGCCTATGCCATGACGCGGCAATGCCTGATGCTGCGCTGCTCGCGCGAGAGCGAGGTGGCCGCCGCCGCGACCGGCATCGATCTCCAACGGGAGCGGCTGACCGCCTTCGTGCTGAGCGCCATGGTGACGGCCCTGGGCGGCGTGCTGTTCAGCCACTTCATCGGCACCATAACGGCGAACAGCTTCTATCTCGACCTCACCTTCGTCACCCTGACCATGCTGGTGGCGGGCGGCATGCGCAGCCTGACCGGCGCGTGCCTCGGAGTGGCGGTGATCGCGCTCGTGTCGGAGGTCTTCCGCTCGATCGAGCGCGGCGTTTCGCTCGGCGGCGTCACCGTCGCGGCACCGCCGGGCCTCCAGGAGATCGCGCTCGCCGTCATCCTGCTCGCCATCCTGATCCTGCGGCCCGCGGGTCTTCTCGGCGACCATGAGATCGGATTGCCCGGACGCCGGGCCACGGGCCGCCGGGCGGCCGCAAAACAGGAAGTATGAGCATGTTCGTCGCTTGCATCGATATCGGGGGCACCTTCACCGACCTCGTGCTTCATCGCCGGGGCGCCGATCTCGAGATCCACAAATCGCCGACGACGCCCGGCATGTTCGAGCGGGGATTCATCGACGTCCTCGCCGTCGCCGCCGACAGCCACGGCATGGCGCTGGCCGAATTCCTGGCCAAGACCGACATGATCGTGCACGGCACCACGGTGTCGACGAACGCGCTCGTCGAAGGCAAGGTCGCCGCCACCGGCCTCATCTGCAACGCCGGCCATCCCGATATCCTCACCCTGCGCGAGTCGCCCCGCAAGCGCGCCTTCAACATCAAGGTCGATTTTCCGCCGCCCTACATCCATCGCAGCCGCACCTGCGAGGTGCGCGGGCGCATCGACGCGATGGGCAACGAGATCGAGAAGCTCGCCGAGGACGACGTCCGCAGCGCGGCGCGCCATCTCAGGAAGTGTGGGGTCGAGGCGGTCGCCGTCTGCCTGTTGTGGTCGATCGTCAATCCGAGCCACGAGCGGCGGGTGCGCGAGATCGTGGAGGAGGAGCTGCCGGGCATCCCCGTCACCCTCAGCCACGAGCTCAACCCGATACCGCGGGAATACCGCCGGACCATCTCGACGGCGGTCAACGCATCGCTGTTCCCGATCGTCAGCGACTATGTGGAGCGGCTCACCGGCGCGCTCAAGCGGGCGGGCTATGGCGGCGAATTGCTGATCGCCAATTGCGTCGGCGGCATGATGCCGCCGGAGGAGATCATCAAGCGGCCGATCTACAGCGTCATGTCGGGGCCGACGCTCGCCCCCGTCGCGGCGATCAACCTGACGCCCGAGAACAATGTCATCGTGGTCGACATGGGCGGCACGACCTTCGACGTTTCGGCGTTGCGCAACCGCCATCTGGTGGTCACGCCGGAAGCCACCTTCGGGCTCGAGATGCTCGGCATTCCCAAGATCGACGTGCGCTCGGTGGGGGCGGGCGGCGGCTCCATCGCCTGGGTCGACGCCGGAGGCCTGCTCAAGGTCGGCCCGCACAGCGCGAGCGCCGTGCCGGGTCCCGCCTGCTACGGCCGCGGCGGCACCGAGCCCACCGTCACCGACGCCAATGTCGTGCTCGGCATCATCGATCCCGACTATTTCCTCGGCGGGCGGATCAGGCTCGACCGCGGCAAGGCCGAGACGGCGGTCGGCAAGATCGCCAGGCGTCTCGGCATCGATCCGGTGGCGGCGGCCTACGCCATCTACACCACCACCAATCACAACATGATCGGCGCTATCGAGGACATAACGGTCAACGAGGGCATCGATCCGCGCGACAGCTACGTCGTGAGCGGCGGCGGCGCCACGGCCTGCCATATCGGCGACATGGCGCGCATCCTCGGCATAAAGCGCTTCATGGTGCCGCGCTTCGCGGCGGGCTTGAGCGCCTATGGCGGTCTCATTTCCGACGTCCGCTGGGAGGAGACGGGAACGCTCAACACCACCGACCGTCATTTCGACCTGGCCGGGGTGAACCGGCTGCTGGCGTCGCTCAAGCGCAAGGGGGCGGCCTTCCTGAAGCGCTCGGGACTCGCGGCGAAGTCGCAACGGTTCGAATTCGCCTTCCAGGGCCGCTACCTCTACCAGTCCTGGGATATCGAGGTGCCGTTCGAGATGCCGGGAGGCAGGCTTTCCAGGAATGCCCTGGCCCGCCTGACCGCGGCCTTTCACGCCCAGCACGAGCGCATCTATACGATCAAGGACGAGGCCGATACGGTCGAGTTCACCACCTGGAAGGTGCGCGCGATCGGCGACACCGGCGGACGCCGGCGCCGCGGCGCGGCGGTGCCGAGACAGCGGGGGAGGATCAGGCCCAAGGCGCGCCGCAAGGTCTATCTCGGCAAGGGCTTCCACGACGTGCCGGTCTATGACGCGGCGGGCTTCGGCGCCGGCGCCAGGCTCAGGGGACCGGCCGTGCTCGAAATGCCGACGACGACCATCCTGCTGCTCGACCGGCAGGCCGGGCGGGTCGACCGTCACGGCAATCTTCTCGTCGAGCTCGAATAGTGCCCGGCCTCACCCGCGCCTGAGCGGGACCTCGCGCGTCCTGAGCGCATCGGCGAGCCGCGCCCTGGCGCTGCCGGGACGCAAGGGCTGCTGCTGCGATGGATGCGGCGCCCAGCCGATGAGCCAGGCGGTCTCGACGGTCGCCCGCACCCGGCCGTCGGCATCGCCATGGCGGCGGTCGTAGTGAGCGGCGGCGCAAGCGAGGAGCGAGGCCGTCACCGGGCGGCGCGAGCGCTCGGCGAGCGCATGCTGGAAGCCGAGCGCCTTGATCTCGCGCATCAGCGCCAGCGCGTCGCGGTAGCGCACCGTCGTCACGTCGACGTCGACGGCGGGCAGGGCGAAGCCGGCGCGCTGCAGGAGCGCGCCCAGGTCGCGCATGTCGGCGAAGGGCGCCACGCGCAGGCTGGCGCCGCCGGTGAGCTCGGCCTCGGCGGCGAGCCACGCCTCGCGCAGCTCGACGAGCGTGCGCCCGGCGAACAGCGCGGCGAGGAACAGCCCGTCCGGCTTCAGCGCCATGCGGAACTGGGCGAGGCTGCCCGGCAGGTCGTTGACGCCGTCGAGGCTGAACAGGCTCAGGATGCAGTCGAGGCGCGCTTCGGCGAGCGGTACGGCCTCGTCGTCGAAGACGAGATCGATGCCGGGTCCGGCGGCCGGCGCGGCGGTGATGATGCGGCCGAGACGGCTCGTTCCGGCAAGGTCAGCCCTGATCTCGCCCGCGGCCGGGCCGAACAGGAGCGTCGTCTCGAAGTCGCGCAGGATCAGAGCGAGGCGGCTTTCGATCTCCGCCGCCAGGGTGCGGGCATAGAAGGGCGGCCGCGTGTCCCGGGCGCGTCCGGCGTAGCGGCGCCGCAGGGCCCGGTCGAAGATCCGGGGAACGTCCGGCGGGCGGTCGCGCCGGCCGGTCAGCGAGGCACCTCGCGCACCGCTCCCCTGGCGGCGCTCGTCGCCATCGCCGCATAGGCGCGCAGGGCGGTCGAGACCTTGCGGCTGCGCTTCTCAACGGGCTTCCAGGCGTCGCCCTGGCGCGCCTCCATCGCCCGGCGGCGGCGGGCGATCTCGGCCTCGTCCACGGCCAGGTGAAGCCTGCGGCCCGGAATGTCGATCTCGATGCGGTCGCCCGTCTCGACGAGGCCGATGAGCCCGCCCTCCGCCGCCTCCGGCGAGGCATGGCCGATGGAGAGGCCGGACGTGCCGCCCGAGAAGCGTCCGTCGGTGACGAGCGCGCAGGCCTTGCCGAGGCCCTTGGACTTGAGATAGCTCGTCGGATAGAGCATCTCCTGCATGCCGGGGCCGCCGCGCGGCCCCTCATAGCGGATGACCACGACGTCGCCCGCCTTGACCTTGCCGGTGAGGATGCCGCTTACCGCCGAATCCTGGCTCTCGAACACCACCGCGGGCCCCGAGAAGACCAGGATCGACTGATCGACGCCCGCCGTCTTCACGATGGCGCCCGCCTCGGCCAGATTGCCGTGGAGCACGGCGAGGCCGCCGTCCGTGGAGAAGGCGTGCGGGGCCGCGCGGATCACGCCCGCCTTGCGGTCGGTGTCGAGCGTCCCGTAGCGGCGCTCCTGGCTGAAGGCCACCTGCGTCGGCACGCCGCCGGGTGCGGCGCGGTAGAAGTCGCGCACCCGCGCGCTGTCGGTGCGCATCACGTCCCATTGTTCGAGCGCGTCCGCCAGCGTTTCGGCATGCACCGTGCCGACCGATGTGTCGATCAGGCCGGCGCGGTCGAGCTCGCCCAGTATCGCCATGATGCCGCCGGCGCGATGCACGTCCTCCATATGCACGTCCGACTTGGAGGGCGCCACCTTGCACAGGACCGGCACCCGCCTGGACAGGCGGTCGATGTCGGCCATGGTGAAATCGAGCCCGGCCTCGTGCGCCGCGGCGAGGAGATGCAGCACCGTGTTGGTCGAGCCGCCCATGGCGATGTCGAGGGTCATGGCGTTCTCGAAGGCGGCGAAGCTCGCGATGCGGCGCGGCAGGACACTCTCGTCGTCCTGCTCGTAATGGCGGCGCGCCAGGTCGACGACGAGATGCCCGGCCTCGACGAACAGGCGGCGCCTGTCGGCATGGGTGGCCAGCGTCGAGCCGTTGCCGGGGAGCGAGAGGCCGAGCGCCTCGGTGAGGCAGTTCATCGAATTGGCGGTGAACATGCCGGAGCACGAGCCGCAGGTCGGACAGGCCGAGCGCTCGATGACCTTGATCTCCTGCTCGGAGACCTTCTCGTCGGCCGCCGCCACCATGGCGTCGACGAGGTCGAGCGCCACTTCCTTGCCCCCGAGCACGGCCTTGCCCGCTTCCATGGGGCCGCCCGAGACGAAGACGACCGGGATGTCGAGGCGCAGGGCCGCCATCAGCATTCCGGGGGTGATCTTGTCGCAATTGGAGATGCACACCATGGCGTCGGCGCAATGCGCGTTCACCATGTACTCGACCGAATCCGCGATGAGCTCGCGCGAGGGCAGCGAATAGAGCATGCCGTCATGGCCCATGGCGATGCCGTCATCGACGGCGATGGTGTTGAACTCCTTGGCGACGCCGCCCGCCGCCGCGATCTCGCGCGCCACCAGCTGGCCCAGGTCCTTCAGATGCACATGGCCCGGCACGAACTGGGTGAAGGAGTTCACCACCGCGATGATCGGCTTGCCGAAGTCCTCGTCCTTCATGCCGGTGGCGCGCCAGAGGCCCCGGGCGCCGGCCATGTTGCGGCCATGGGTGGTGGTGCGGGAACGATAGCTCGGCATCGGATGTCCTGTCCTTGGCTTTTCGGGTGTGGACCTATAGTCCAGCCGGAGGCCCAGTTCCATGCTAGAATAGGGCATGGCGGCCTTGACCTTCGCGCAGATTTCCAGGGGTCTCACGCTCGTCGGCCGATGGGGGCTCGACTGGCTCATCCCGCCGCAATGCCTCGCCTGCCGCGGCGAGGTGGCCGAGGCCTCTGGGCTCTGCGTGCGCTGCTGGTCGAAGCTCTCCTTCATCGAGCCGCCCTTCTGCGACCGGCTGGCGATCCCCTTTCCCTATGACCAGGGCCAGGGGGCGCTGAGCGCCGCCGCCCTCGCCGATCCGCCGCCCTGGGAGCAGGCCCGCGCCGCCGTGCTCTTCGACGACGCGGCGCAGGGCCTGGTCCACGCTCTCAAATACCGCGACCGCCACGAGGCGGGCATCCTCATGGCGAGGCTCATGCGGCGCGCCGGCGCCGACCTGCTGGCCGGCGCCGACGGCGTCGTTCCGGTGCCGCTGCATCGCTTCAGGCTCTGGCGGCGGCGCTACAACCAGTCGGCCATCCTCGCCCGCCATGTCGCCAAGGCGAGCGGCACGCCGTTCCGTCCGCGGCTGCTGCGCCGGCTCAGGGCCACCCGTTCGCAGACCGGCCTCGACCGGGAGGAACGGCGGCGCAATGTGCGCGACGCCTTCATCGTGCCGGAGGAGGCAGGACCCCTGGTCGCGGGGAAGAGCTTCGTCCTCATCGACGACGTGCGCACGACGGGAGCGACGCTCGAGGCCTGCACGAAGGCGCTCAGGAAGGCAGGGGCGGCGCGCATCGGCGTCCTGACCTTCGCGCTTGTCGACAAGCCCCGGCAACTCCATATTTGAGCCGGATTCGAAAGCCCGCCGGCCATGCCGAAAGTCACCATCTACACGACGCCCTTCTGCCCCTATTGCCATTCGGCCAAGGCTCTCCTGCGCCGCAAGAACGTGGCGTTCTCCGAAATCGACGTGAGCTTCGATCCCGAGGAGCGCCGGCGCATGATCGCCAAGGCGCAAGGGAGGCGCACGGTGCCGCAGATCTTCATCGGCGAGACGCATGTCGGCGGCAGCGACGAGCTGCACGCGCTCGAGCGCCAGGGCCGGCTCGATCCGTTGCTCGCCGGCTGAGCGCGCGCCGACGTGACCACCAGGACGGCTCTCATCCAACTGCGCTCCGGCCGCGACATGGCGCGCAACATCGCCGAGGCCTCGGCCCTGATCAGGGACGCGGCGCGGCAAGGCGCTGAATTCGTGCTCACGCCGGAGATGACCAACATCCTGGAGACGGACCGCGACCGGCTGAGAGGCCTGGCGCGGCGCGAGGCGGAGGACGCCTCGGTCCGGGCCTTCGCCGGCCTTGCCGGCGAGCTTCGCCTCTGGCTCCTGGCCGGCTCCTTCGCCCTTAAGGGCCGGGGCGGCAAGCTCCTCAACCGCTCGCTGCTGTTCTCGCCCGAGGGCGCCGTCGCCGCCCGCTACGACAAGGTGCATCTGTTCGACGTCGACCTGCCGAACGGCCAGACTTTAAGGGAATCGGCCGCCTATGAGGCGGGGGGGCCGGTGCCGCTGGTGCCGCTGCCTTTCGCCACGCTCGGCCTCACCATCTGCTACGATGTAAGATTTCCACATCTTTACAGGGATTTGGCGCAGGCCGGCGGCGAGGTGCTGACGGTGCCGTCGGCCTTCACGAAGGTGACGGGCGAGGCCCACTGGCATGTGCTGCTGCGCGCCCGCGCCATCGAGACCGGCAGCTTCGTCCTGGCGCCGGCGCAAGGCGGCATTCACGAATGCGGCCGCGAGACCTTTGGCATGAGTCTTGCTGTCTCTCCGGCAGGCGAGATAACGGCGGAAGGCGGACAGGAGCCCCAGATCGTCATGACGGCGATCGACCGCGCCCAGGTGCTGGAGGCACGGCGGCGAATCCCGGTCCTGCGGCATGAGAGGCGGGCCGTCTTGAACGCCCAGGGAGAGGTTGCTACCTAACGGCCATGATCCATTACGATCTCATCTGCGACGGCGGCCATGAATTCGACGGCTGGTTCTCCAACAGCGCCGCTTTCGACGAGCAGTCCCGCAAGGGGCTCGTCACCTGCATCCGGTGCGGGTCGGCCAAGGTCGAAAAGCGGCTGATGGCGCCGGGCATCGCCGTCAAGGCGAACCGCAAGAGCGAGACCGCGGCCCGTCCCGTCCTCGCCTCGGCTCACGATCCGCGCCAGCAGAAGATCGTCCAGGCGATGCGCGAACTGCGCAAGGCGGTCGAGGAGAACTCCGAATATGTCGGCAACAGGTTCGCCGAGGAGGCGCGCAAGATCCATTACGAGGAGACCGAGAAGCGCGGCATCTATGGCGAGACCACGGCCCAGGACGCCAAGGCGCTGATCGAGGAAGGGATCGAGGTCCACCCGCTTCCCATCCTGCCCGAAGACGGGAATTGATCGCGCCGAGCGAAGACCTGCACATGCAGCAATAGTCATCACGCCGGTCATCCGCACAGCGAAACGCGTAACCTCGGGTATTTTCGGAGGCCGGAATGAGCAAGCCTTCCCAGCAGCGTGCAAACGCCAGTTTCCGGAAGCGGCTGGCCGGGAAAGGGCTCGTCCGGTTCGAGGTAACCGGTCGCGCTTCAGACCGTGAGCTGGTGCAGACGGTCGCCCGCCAGCTTGCCCAGGGCGGTCCCGAATCCGAACGGCTTCGCGCCGCCGTCAAGCAGAGTATCGGCGGCGAGCCGCCCAGGAAAGGCGGGATCCTCGATGCGCTCCTCGCTTCGCCCCTTGCAGGCTCCGAACTCGACCTGACCCGTCCGCGCGAGGAAGGATGAAGGATCGACTTTGATGCGATGAACGTCAAAGCATGCCCTCGACGTCGGTCTTTCGATCTCGAGGCCTAATCCATCGATCGGCCGAGCCATCGCCTCGCCGACGTATCGACCGCGATCATCCGGGCAGGCCGCCATCGCCATAGAAATCCTGGCTGCGCGCGGCGCCCGGGCCGGCCGTCGCCTTTGCGGCGGCAGAGTCCCGTACAGTTGACAACAATGCCTACTTGTTCTTCTGCGCCACCAGCATGTAGTTGACATCCATATCGCGGGCGCGGCGCCACTCGCGGGTGAAGGGGTTGTAGGTGACGCCGGTGCGGTCGAGCCGGTCGAGGCCGCTCGCCGCGAGCCAGTCCTCGAGCTCCCCGGGCGTGATGAACTTCTCCCATTGATGGGTGCCCTTGGGCAGCCAGCCCAGGATGTATTCGGCGCCCAGGATGGCGAGGCCGAAGGATTTGAGAGTCCGGTTGATGGTGGCGACGAAGATCAGCCCGCCGGGCGCGAGGAGGGCGGAACAGGTGCGCACGAAGGCCTCGGGCGCGGCCACGTGCTCGATGACCTCCATGTTGAGGATGACGTCGAAGGTCTCGCCCCCGGTGGCCAGCTCTTCCGCCGTCGCGGCGCGGTAGTCGATGGCGAGATCCTGCTCGCCGGCATGGACGCGGGCGGTCGCGATGTTCCTCTCCGAGGGGTCGATCCCGGTGACCGCGGCGCCGAGCCTCGCCATGGGCTCGCTCAGGAGGCCGCCGCCGCAGCCGATATCCAGGACCCGGAGACCCTCGAAGGGACGCCGACGGTAGGGATCGCGGGCGAAGCGGGCCGCCACCTGCTCCTTGATGTAGGCGAGCCGCACCGGGTTGAAGACGTGCAGGACGGCGAACTTGCCCTTCGGATTCCACCATTCGGCGGCGATCTTCGAGAATTTCTCGACCTCGGCGGAATCGAGGCTTTGGGCGTCAAGAACGGGCGTCATCCGGGCTCCAGAATCTCCTTTCCCATTATTGCATAGAGAGGGGGCGTCATCTATGACTACGCCGCGCCGCATCCCATCCTAAAGTTCGAGGTCGAGGACAAGGCGTGCCAAGGCGCCTTTCTGAGGCCCGGCGCGTGAGGAAAGAGGTTTTGGGCCATGGGCCGCTTGGTGATGAAATTCGGGGGGACCTCGGTTGCCGACATCGAGCGCATCCGCAATGTCGCGCGCCATGTGGAGCGCGAAGTGAAATCGGGCCACGAGGTGGCCGTCGTCGTCTCGGCCATGGCGGGCACCACCGACCGGCTCGTCGGCTGGTGCCGGGAAGCGGCCTCCGTCCATGACGCGCGCGAATACGACGCGATCGTCGCCTCCGGCGAGCAGGTGACCTCGGGCCTCCTCGCCATCGTGCTCCAGGACATGGGCATACCGGCACGGTCGTGGCATGGCTGGCAGGTCGCGGTGAAGACCGACGGCGTGCACGGGGCGGCCCGCATCGTCTCCATCGACGCCGCGGAACTGCGCAAGCGCATGGAGCAGGGGCAGGTGGCGGTGGTCGCCGGCTTCCAGGGCATGGGACCCGACAACCGGGTGACGACGCTGGGCCGCGGCGGCTCGGACACGTCGGCCGTGGCGCTCGCCGCCGCCCTCGAGGCGCGCTGCGACATCTATACCGACGTCGACGGCGTCTACACCACCGACCCCCGCATCGACGGCAAGGCGCGCAAGCTCGCCCGGGTCTCCTACGAGGAGATGCTGGAGATGGCCTCGGCCGGCGCCAAGGTCCTGCAGACCCGCTCGGTTGAGCTCGCCATGGTTTACAAGGTACCCTTGCAGGTGCGCTCGAGCTTCGAGCCGCCCGATGCCGCCAACCAGAACCGGCCGGACGGCTCGGGGCCTGGAACACTCGTATGCGATGAGGACAGTATCGTGGAACAGCACGTCGTCAGCGGGATCGCCTATTCAAAGGACGAGGCCAAGGTCTCGATCCGCCGGGTGAAGGACAAGCCGGGCGTGTCGGCCTCGATCTTCGGGCCGCTCTCGGAGGCCGACATCAGCGTCGACATGATCGTCCAGAACGTCTCGGCCGATGGCGAGACGGCGAACATCACCTTCACGGTGGCGCGCAAGGACCTGCGCAAGGCGCTGGACGTGCTGCAGGGCCTCAAGGACAAGGTCGGCTATCACGAGCTCAGCCACTCGCTCGACGTCGCCAAGGTCTCGGTGATCGGCATCGGCATGAGGAGCCATGCCGGCGTCGCCGCCAAGATGTTCAAGTCGCTGGCCGAGAAGGGCATCAACATCCAGGCCATCACCACCTCCGAGATCAAGATCAGCGTCCTCATCGACGAAGCCTATACCGAGCTCGCGGTGCGCTCGCTGCACGCGGCCTACGGGCTCGAAGGGGTCAACTGAGCCATGGCCGTACCGGCTTGCACTATGAAAGTGCTTCCTCACCGCCGAACCCGAGCCACTTCGGCAGGAAGCACTCGAGAGGACACCGCCTGATGGTCACATCCGCCCTAGGCCCGCGTGTCCTCCTCAGGAGGCTCCGCGAGGTCATGGCGGAGCCCGAGACGGCGCAGAAGCGGCTCGACAAGATCGTCGTCCTGATCGCGGCCAACATGGTCGCGGAAGTGTGCTCCATCTACGTGATGCGGCCGGGCCAGGTGCTCGAGCTCTATTCGACCGAGGGCCTGAAGCGCGAGGCCGTCCACCTCTCGACGCTGAAGGTGGGCGAAGGCCTCGTCGGCACCATCGCCGGCGAGGCGCAGATCCTCAATCTCGCCGACGCCCAGGCGCATCCGGCCTTCAAATACCTCCCGGAAACGGGTGAAGAGGTCTACAACTCCTTCCTCGGCGTGCCGATCCTGCGCAACGGCATCGTCATCGGCGTGCTCGTGGTGCAGAACCGCACCCGGAGGCACTATACCGAGGAAGAGGAAGAGGCGCTGCAGACGACGGCGATGGTGCTCGCCGAGATCATCGCGTCGGGCGAGCTCACCGAAGTGGCCCGCGACGTCGCCGCCGACATCGCCCATGTGCGCAGCCATCATGTCAGGGGCGAGGCGCTGGCCGAGGGCATAGCGCTCGGCCATGTCGTGCTGCACGAGCCGCGCGTCGTGGTCGAGAACCTGATCGCCGAGAACATCCCCAAGGAGAAGGCGCGGCTCGACGGCGCCATCGAGCAGCTGCGCGCGCATGTCGACGAGCTCGTCGACGGCGAGACGCGCGGCGGCGAATATTCCGAGGTGCTCGAGACCTTCCGCATGTTCGCGCATGACCGCGGCTGGGTGAACCGGCTGCGCGAGACCGTCGAGACCGGCCTCACCGCCGAAGCCGCGGTCGAGCGCGTGCAGAGCGACAACCGCGCCCGCATGATGCGCACTCCCGACCCCTATCTGCGCGAGCGCATGCACGATCTCGACGATCTCGCCAACCGGCTCCTGCGCATCCTCACCGGCCAGATCGCCACCGCCTCGCGCGGCGACCTGCCGCAGAACGCCATCGTGGTGGCGCGCAACATGGGCCCGGCCGAGCTCCTCGACTACGACCGCACCAAGCTGCGCGGCGTCATCCTCGAGGAGGCGGGCACCACCAGCCACGTGGCGATCGTGGCGCGGGCGCTCGGCATTCCGGCGGCCGGCCAGATCGAAGGCCTCATCGACGTCGTCGACACCGGGACGCCGATCATCCTCGACGGCACCTCGGGCGACGTCTATGTCCGCCCCTCGTTCGACATCGAGCGCGCCTATGCCGACAAGGTGCGCTTCAACGCCAGGCGCCAGGCGCAGTTCCAGGCCCTGCGCGACACGCCGACCGTGACCCGGGACGGCGTCAGGATCGAGCTCGGCATCAATGCCGGCCTCCTGGTCGACCTGCCGCATCTGCACGATTCGGGGGCCGAGTGCATCGGCCTGTTCCGCACCGAGCTGCAATTCATGATGGCGCAGCATTTCCCGCGTCTCGACGCCCAGGTCAGGCACTATCGCGGCATACTGGCGGCGGCGAAGGAGCGGCCGGTGACCTTCCGCACCCTCGACATCGGCGCCGACAAGCTCCTGCCCTATCTCAGGCAGGCGAAGGAAGACAATCCGGCCATGGGCTGGCGCGCCATCCGCATGGCGCTCGACCGGCCGGCCCTCCTGCGGCTGCAGCTCAGGGCGCTGCTCAAGGCGGGCGCCGGGCAGAAGCTGCGCATCATGTTCCCGATGGTGGCCGAGGTCGCCGAGCTTCTTGCCGCCAAGGCCATGGTCGAGAAGGAGAAGGCGCATCTCAAGGCGCGCGGCCACAAGCTGCCGGCGGCGCTGGCTCTCGGCGCCATGATCGAGGTGCCGGCGCTCGTCTGGCAGCTCGACCAGCTGCTGCCCGAGCTCGATTTCGTCTCCATCGGCTCGAACGACCTGGTGCAGTTCCTCTATGCCTCCGATCGCGGCAACCCCCGGCTCGCGCAGCGCTACGACCCGCTGTCGCCCGCCTTCCTCAGGACCATCCGCACGATCATCGAGGCGGGTGCGGCACATGGCGTCCATGTCAATCTGTGCGGCGAGATGGCGGGCCGGCCGCTCGAGGCCATGGCCCTGATCGGCCTCGGGCTCACCTCGATCTCCATGGCGCCGGCGGCGATCGGGCCGGTCAAGACCATGATCCTGTCGACCGACCGGGCCAGGCTGTGGGCCTTCATGGAGCCGCTCCTCGCCAGGCCCGACCACTCGCTGCGCCCGGCGCTCGCCGCTTACGCCAAGTCGCAAGGCATCCGCCTGATTTAACCCGCCGAAATGCGGCGGCGTTAGCCTTCTGCTTACCATTCTGAGGCATGTTCAAGGGAGTATTAGCGTTACCGGCCGGTTAAGGCCGGCTGCCGGAGAAGTGCTCCATGGATGTTCTTTCCGCCGATCACGAGCGCGATCACGATCCCGCTCTCGATTCTACTCCGTTCTTCCGCCCGAAGCCGGATGGCGACCTCAATCCGGCCGGCGAGGCCGGCTGGTACCTGCAGCGCGAACGCGAGAAGCGCGGCCTCAGCCTCGACCAGATCAGCGAAGCGACCGGCATTCACCCCTATCATGTCGAAGCCATCGAGACGGGCGATCTCACCCGCCTGCCGCGGCGCCTCGAGGCGCTCGAGATGGTCGGCATCTATGGCGAATACATGGGCTTCGAGCCCGAGCCCCTCGTGACCCACTATGCCGCCTTCCTGCCGCGTCCGCAGGCGGCCCGGGGCAGGACGCATCCGGCCGATCCGGGGCCGCTGTCGAGCGCCAAGATCCTCAAATTCGGCAAGATGCCGCCCTTCCCGCGCTTCAGCCTCAAATCCTTCCCCGGCGGCGCGGGAGGCGTCATCGGCTCGTGCTTCGCCGCCGTCCTGCTCTTCGCCGCGGCGAGCTGGCTGATGCAGCCGGTGCCGCTCGCGCCGGCGGGCGGAGACATGGCCCAGAGCGACGGCGCCGAACCGGAAGGCGATCCCATGGCCACCGCATCGACCGGGCAGAGCGACACCGATGTCGCGGTGCGCGAGGAGCCGATGCCAGAAACGGAGGCGGAAGCCAAGGTCGAGGACGAGACGCCGCAATCGGGCCTGGAGCCGACGGACGAAGAGGGCGCGCTCTCCGGAATCGGCGCCTTCATCGAGGACGGCTTCCAGAAGCCCGAAACGGAGGCGCTCCCGCAGAAAGCGGCGCCGGCGCCGCAAGGCAGCGAGCCCGCGGCCGGCCAGGGCGCCGACGCGACGCCGGCGGCGGAGCCGGGATCGCGCCTCGTGCTCAAGGCCAAGGCGCCGGTCTGGGTGCGCATCGAGGACGCGCAGGGCAATGTGGTGATGACGCAGATGCTGCGCGGCGGCGACACCTATAGCGTGCCCGACCGCCAGGGCCTGGTGGTCATCGCGCGCGACGGCGGGCTCCTCTCCTATATCATCGACGGCAAGGAGCGCGGCATCCTGGGAACGCCGGGACAGATCCTGGTCGGCCAGCCGCTCGATATCCCGACCCTCGAAAAGCGCGGGTAGCAGGGCCGGAAAGCCGGGATCAGGGTGCCGGGATCGTTGTCCTGACACCTGATCCCTGTTATCTGCCCCCCGATGAGCGCCATCCCGCAAGCCAAGCTCGACCGCATCCAGCAGCGTTTCGCCGTCATCGAGGCGGAGCTCGCCCAGGGCGGGGGCGGCGAGACCTTCGTCAGGCTGTCGAAGGAATATTCCGAGCTCGGCCCGGTGGTGAGCGCCGCCAGGGCGCTCGCCAGGGCGAGATCCGACCTCTCCGGCCTCGAGGAGATGATCGCCTCGGGCGACAGGGACATGGCCGCGATGGCGGAAGCCGAAAAGCCCCACCTCGCGCAGCGCGTCGGCGAGATCGAGCAGCAGCTCAGGGTCCTGCTCCTGCCCAAGGACGCGGCGGACGAACGCAACGTCATCCTCGAGGTCAGGGCCGGCACCGGCGGCGACGAGGCGGCGATCTTCGTCGGCGACCTCTTCCGCATGTACCAGCGCTATGCGGGCGCCAAGGGCTGGCGGGTCGAGATCATCTCGGCGAGCGAGGGCGATCACGGCGGCTACAAGGAGATCATCGCCACCATCACCGGTGCCGGCGCCTATGCCCGTCTCAAATTCGAATCGGGCGTGCACCGGGTGCAGCGGGTGCCCGAGACCGAGGCGCAGGGCCGCATCCACACCTCGGCCGCGACCGTCGCGGTGCTGCCCGAGGCGGAAGAGGTCGATATCGAGATCAACGAGGCGGACCTGCGCATCGACGTCTACCGCTCCTCCGGCCCCGGCGGCCAGTCGGTCAACACCACCGACAGCGCCGTCCGCATCACCCATCTGCCCACCGGCCTGGCCGTCGCCCAGCAGGACGAGAAATCGCAGCACAAGAACAAGGCGAAGGCGCTGAAGATCCTGCGCGCCAGGCTCTATGAGCGCGAAAGGCAGCGCCTCGACGCCGAGCGCTCCGCCACCAGGCGCGGCCAGATCGGCTCCGGCGACCGCTCCGAGCGCATCCGCACCTACAATTTCCCGCAAGGCCGGGTCACCGATCACCGCATCAACCTGACCCTCTACAAGCTCGACCAGGTCATCGAAGGGCCGGGGCTCGAGGAGCTGATCGGCGCGCTGATGACCGAGCACCAGGCCGAGCTTCTCGCCGCCGCCGAGGTCGACGCGGCGTGAGGGCGAGGACGCGCGGCAGCGCGCAGGGGGCAGGGGAGACGGCGGAGAGCCTGCTCGGCGCCGCGAGGACGGCGCTGGCCGCGGCCGGCAATCCATCGGCGGCGCTCGATGCCAGGCTCCTGCTGCAGCAGGCGGCCGGCCTGAGCCATGAAATGCTGATCATCGATCCGAAGCGCCCCGTCGCGCCGGAAGCGGCGGCGAGGTTCGAAGGCCTCCTCGAGCGCCGCCTCAACGGCGAGCCGGTCTCGCGCATAGTGGGCGAGAGGGAGTTCTACGGCCGGGCTTTCAGGATCACGCCGGCGACGCTCGATCCCAGGCCCGAAACCGAGACGCTAATCGAAGCGGCGCTCGCCTTCATGCCGGCCGGCCGGCCCTGCCGTATCGCCGATCTGGGCTCGGGCTGCGGCATCATCGGCGTGACGCTACTCGCCGAGCGGCCCGAGGCCAGGGCGGTGATGAGCGATATCTCGGCCGACGCCCTCGCCGTGGCGCGCGAGAATGCCGGGCGCCACGGCGTCCTCGCCCGCTCGGTTTTCGCCCATGGCCGCTGGTTCGCGAGTCTCGACGGCAGCTTCGACCTCGTCCTCTCCAATCCGCCCTATATTCCTTCGGCGATTCTCCCCGCCCTCGCCCCCGAGGTGCGGGACTTCGATCCCGAGACCGCCCTGGCGGGCGGCCCGGACGGGCTTCAGGCCTATCGCGAGATCGCCCGGACCGCCGCCCCGTTCCTCGCCCCGCATGGCCGTCTCATCGTCGAGATCGGGGAAGGGCAAGCCACTGATATAGAAGCGATTTTTGAAAACCGGGGCTGGCTGCCGGAAAACCGCTGGCGGGACCTCGCCGGGCATGTGCGCTGCCTGGGATTCAGCCATGCGGCCCCGCGACAAAAAAGGGGTTGGAAATGACCGGGGGAAGGGCTACCTTAGCTTCGGTACTTCGTTCTGCCCGTTGCGACTGGCGCTAGACGGCAGGTGACAGGACGGCCCCCAAGGGCAAAAAAGCTCCTTCCACGTGAAGATTAGCGCGGTCGAAATGTAGCGGGTCCAGGCCAGGATACGTTCTCAGGCAGGACAGACCTTACCTAAACCACAGGGACCGATTTGGCAGGGCTCGTTTGAGAGTCGATCGTCGATCAGAAATCATGCCGCAGCGGCATGATGTGCCTCTGCGTGTGACCAAACCGCGGACAATATGAATCCAAATTAATGCATGAGTGGAAAATGAGACCAGGGCAGCACAACAAGCGGGGCCGCGGCCGGAATCGTCGTCACAATGGCGGTGGCGGCGGCGGTGGCGGCGGAAATCCGCTCAATCGGGTCTATGAGAGCAACGGGCCCGACGTGAAGGTGCGCGGCACGGCGCAGACGGTCGCCGACAAATATCTCCAGCTCGGACGCGACGCACAGGTCTCCGGCGACATCGTGATGGCCGAGAGCTATTATCAGCATGCGGAGCATTACCTGCGCATCCTCGCCGCGGCGCAGGCCTATCAGCAGCAGATGCAGCAGCAATATCGCCGGCCGGAAGACGACTACGGCGACGACGAGGAAATGGATTCGGCGCCGGACGGCGACGATGCGCAGCCGGAGATCGGCGAGCGGCCCGGTTTCGCGGCCGAAACAGGCGACCAGCCGGACAGCTTCGATCCCGGCGACATGCGCCGCGATTATCCGCAGGGCAGCCGCGGATCCGAACAGCAGGGACAGGGCCGCGACCGCCACGACCGGCGCGACCGGTTCCGCCCGCGCTGGGACAGGAACCGCGGCGAGGGCCAGGACCACGGCCGCTATGGCAACCAGCAGAATCAGCAAAGCCAGCAGCCCCATGCGCGGCGGGAAGAGCCGGAAGCGCAGCCGGTGACCGAGCCGCCGCCGCCCGCCCCGGCAGCCCAGGCGGCCGAGCCGCCGCCGGCCGCGCCGGACGTGAACGGCACGGGCGAGAAGTGGGACGGCCCGCAGCCTTCCTTCCTCAAGCGCCCCGCGACCCGCGGCAGACGGCCGCGCCGCGAGGCCGCCGCGCCGCCCGAGGAAGCGAAGACAGCGGATTGATCGTCAGGCGTTTCCGGATCCGTCCGCGCGATAGATGAAATAGCGGTCGTCTCTCGCGCCGGGCGGCAGCGGAACGGGCTCGCTGCCCGCGAGCGTCAGCGGCAGATCCGACAATACGATCGCGTGCGGCGCCAGGAGCGGCGGCAGATGCGCGCTCACCAGCTTGGCCACGCCGGCATTATAGGACGCGTCATAGGTTCCCACGTCGGAATGGACGAGGACCGCCTGCCCTGCGAAGCGCCGGCGCGCCTCAGGCAAAGTCTCCGCGAGTTGGCCCAGGACGAGATGGGCATCGTCCGGCCGGCAATCGGGAAAGCAGTCGACCTCCCGGTCGAAGACATAGATCTCGCGTTCCGGCAGATGTCGGCGCATGTGGTCGAAGGTGCGGCCATGGCCGAGGCCCAACTCGAAGACGGGGCCGGGCATGCGAGCGATCTCGCCGAAGGCCCAGGCCAAGCTTCTGTGCTGAGCGTCGAGCCGGAAGAGCAGGCGCTCGAGGCGGGTCGGGTCGGCCATCGTCAGGTCCCTTGGCTTGGCGATTTACTTGCGTCATTTTTGCGTGGGCAAGCTTACGGCAATCTTGCGGTATGGGAAAATCATTCCCATATGCTGGACGGAAATGAGCGGACCGGAATGGGATGCCTGTTCAAGGGTTCTGTTGCGCGCCGTGATCTTCCGGTCAGCCCATGAGGGCGTTGTCGAGGGTGCCTGGCGGGCCCTTGGAACGTGCCGAGGAGGAGAGTTAGCATGGATTTCGAGAAATACACCGAACGGGCCCGCGGTTTCATCCAGTCGGCCCAGGCGCTGGCCCTGCGCGAGGGCCATCAGCGCTTCAGCCCCGAGCATCTGCTGAAGGTCCTGCTCGACGACGAGGAAGGCCTCGCCGCGAGCCTCATCGCCGCAGCCGGCGGCGACAGCCGGATGGCGCTGGCCGAGACCGAGGCGGCGCTCAAGCGCCTGCCGAAAGTGTCGGGCGGCGGGGCCGGACAGGTCTATCTGGCGCCCGAGACGGCGCGCGTCTTCGAGGCGGCCAGCCAGCTCGCCCAGAAGGCCGGCGACAGCTTCGTGACCGCCGAGCGCCTGCTGCAGGCGCTGTCCATCGAGAAATCGGATGCGCAGAAGGCGCTGAAAGCCGCCGGCGTCACGCCCCAGGCCCTGAACGAGGCGATCAACGCCCTGCGCAAGGGGCGCACCGCCGACAGCGCATCGGCCGAGCAGTCCTATGACGCTCTCAAGAAATATGCGCGCGACCTCACCGAGGCGGCGCGCTCGGGCAAGCTCGATCCCGTCATCGGGCGCGACGACGAGATCCGCCGCGCCATCCAGGTGCTGTCGCGGCGCACCAAGAACAACCCCGTCCTCATCGGCGAGCCGGGCGTCGGCAAGACCGCGATCGCCGAAGGCCTCGCCTTGCGCATCGTCAATGGCGACGTGCCGGAGAGCCTCAAGGACAAGAAGCTCCTCGCCCTCGACATGGGCGCGCTCATCGCCGGGGCCAAGTACCGCGGCGAGTTCGAGGAGCGCCTGAAGGCGGTGCTCCAGGAAGTGACCGCCTCGGACGGCGGCATCATCCTGTTCATCGACGAGATGCATACGCTGGTCGGCGCCGGCAAGGCCGATGGCGCGATGGACGCGTCCAACCTCCTGAAGCCGGCCCTGGCGCGCGGCGAACTGCATTGCGTCGGCGCCACCACGCTCGACGAATACCGCAAGCACGTCGAGAAGGACGCAGCGCTCGCCCGGCGCTTCCAGCCGGTCTTCGTCAGCGAGCCCTCGGTCGAGGACACCATCTCGATCCTGCGCGGCATCAAGGAGAAATACGAGGAGCACCACAAGGTCCGGATCACCGATTCGGCGCTGGTGGCGGCCGCCCAGCTCTCCAACCGCTACATCACCGACCGCTTCCTGCCCGACAAGGCCATCGACCTGATGGACGAGGCGGCGTCGCGCCTGCGCATGCAGGTCGATTCGAAGCCCGAGGAGCTCGACGCGCTCGACCGCGACATCATGCAGATGCAGATCGAGCGCGAGGCGCTGAAGAAGGAGACCGACCGCGCCTCCAAGGACAGGCTCGCCCGGCTCGAGAAGGAGCTCGCCGACCTCCAGGAGCGCTCGGCGCAGCTGACGCGCAACTGGCAGGCGGAGAAGGAAAAGCTCGCTTCCGCGGCGACCCTCAAGAAGGAATTGGGCGACGCGCGGACCGCCCTCGAGCAGGCGCAGCGCAAGGGCGACTTCGCCAAAGCGGGCGAGCTCGCCTATGCCACCATTCCGGGCCTCGAGAAGAAGCTCAAGGAGGTCGAGGAGGCCGCCGCCAAGGGCAAGCAGATGGTCGAGGAGGCGGTGACGGAGAACCACGTGGCGCAGGTCGTGTCGCGCTGGACCGGCATCCCGGTCGACAAGATGCTCGAAGGCGAGCGCGACAAGCTCCTCAAGATGGAGGAGGGCCTCGGCCGCCGCGTGGTCGGCCAGGCGGAGGCGGTCAAGGCCGTCGCGACGGCGGTCAGGCGCGCCCGCGCCGGCCTGCAGGACCCCAACCGGCCGATCGGCTCCTTCATGTTCCTGGGCCCGACCGGCGTGGGCAAGACCGAGCTCACCAAGGCGCTGGCCGCCTTCCTGTTCGACGACGAGCATGCGATGGTGCGCATCGACATGTCGGAATACATGGAGAAGCACTCCGTCGCCCGCCTGATCGGCGCGCCGCCGGGCTATGTCGGCTATGACGAGGGCGGCGCGCTCACCGAGGCGGTGCGGCGCAGGCCCTACCAGGTGGTGCTGTTCGACGAGATCGAGAAGGCCCATCCCGACGTGTTCAACGTGCTGCTCCAGGTGCTCGACGACGGCCGGCTCACCGACGGCCAGGGCCGCACGGTGGATTTCCGCAACACGCTCATCGTGATGACGTCGAATCTCGGCTCCGAATATCTGGTGAGCCTGGGCGAGGACCAGGACGTCGACGTGGTGCGCAGCCAGGTGATGAACGTGGTCAGGAGCCACTTCCGTCCGGAATTCCTCAACCGGCTCGACGAGATCATCCTGTTCCACAGGCTGAAGCGCGAGCATATGGGAGCCATCGTCGACATCCAGCTCGAGCGGCTGCGGAAGCTGCTCAGCGACCGCAAGATCACGGTCAAGCTCGACAAGGCGGCGCATGAGTGGCTGGCCGAGAAGGGCTACGACCCGGCCTATGGGGCGCGTCCCCTGAAGCGGGTGATCCAGAAGTCGCTGCAGGATCCGCTCGCCGAGGAGATCCTCGCCGGCAATGTCGCCGACGGCGATACCGTCGAGGTCGGCGCCGGCAAGGACGGGCTCACGCTCAAGCCAGCGAAGTCGAAGGCGAGAGCGGCCTAGGCTTTCCGGCACGGGTGGCCAGGTGAAATGGTCGGGCTCGACCATGGAACTCGGCCGTCGTGTCACCGCGTTTCCTGGTGAGTCGCGATCGCTCAGGAGCCCGCTCGCCGGCATCGGATGAGCTTGAGTGTAAGGCGTTTCCGCCTTACACTCTTCAGCCGGAGGTCGAGACTATGAACAAGCTCACAATCACGGCCAAAGGCCAGGTCACTTTGCGCAAGGACCTGCTGAAGCACCTGGGAGTGGCGCCCGGCGACAAGGTTGCCGTGGACAAGCTGCCCGATGGACGGATCGAGATCATGGCGGCGCAGCCTTCGGGCCGGATATCGGATGTCTTCGATCTCCTGAAAAGACGGAAGGGGCCATCGCTGTCGATCGAGGAAATCGGCGAGATCGCGAAACGCGGCTGGGCCGGGAAGCGATGAAGATCACCGCGGACACGAATGTCCTCGTCCGGGCCATCACCGGAGACGACGAAAGCCAGAGCAAGGCTGCCCAGGCGGAATTGGCGAAAGCCGAGATCGTGGCCCTGGCACTGCCGGCGCTTTGCGAGCTGGTCTGGGTGCTGTTGCAAGGCTACAGGCATCCTTCCACCGATATAGCGCAGACGATCCGGCGCCTGATGAATGCCGCGAACGTCGTGATGAATCGGCCGGCAGCAGAGGCGGGCCTGGCGTTCCTGGAAAGAGGCGGCAACTTTGCCGACGGCGTCATCGCCTATGAAGGAAACTGGCTCGGCGCGGAGACGTTCGTCTCCTTCGACAAGGCGGCGGTCAAGCTGATGAACGCGCAAGGCAAGCCCGCTCGCCAGCCGGGATGACCTTCGGCGGCCGACCGACGGGCCGGGCTGTATCCTAATGGTAAGCTGTGGCAGGAGTTCACGGGCGACAACGACGTGATCTTTGTGCCGCTCACTCCGGTGACCGACGTGTCGACGATCCCGGCGGGATCATTGGGGACGTGTCGACCGGCTTCAACGTGCTGGCGCCCGAAGGCCGATCAGGCTTCTACGAAACAATCAGCGGTAATCTGGGCCTGCGATACGCCTGGTAGGACGAGGAACCAGCCCAGGAGCAAGGCAGGCTGCAAGTCCACCTGCTCGGCGGCTTGAGCAGGCCGATTCCTGAGGGCGGAAGAAGCCCCCTCCATGATCTCGATGCTGCCAATGCCAGGCGCGCCTGGGCGGATGTCGCGATCGAAATAGGATATATATCCATTTGATCTACTTTTATAGATATTAAATGCTAGTCAAAGATTAAATATATAGCGATTCGCTTGGCCCTATGTCTCATAATTACAACAGTATTTAATAAATCGTTAAATAACCTAGGGGAATTTATTGTGAAGCTTTGTCAGAAAAAATAGACTTAGCGTAATTTTAGAAGAACCAACGCTGGGGATGGCAATGGCTTCCGTTAGTAAGTTCAGTAAGCTCACCGCAAACCGGTCAAAAAAATTACCTAAGGTAATTTTAAATAATGAGATCAGGGACACCCGTCACAAGGGCCGGCATATAGAATTGGATTTCCGGCAATCGCTCCTGGCCAGCGCGGCAGTGGGGGCGATGGTCCTGGCAGGCGCAACAGCGGCGCCGCGCACCGCCGAGGCGCAGTGCGCCCCCACGGGCGCCGGTTCCTCCATTACCGCCTTCACCTGCTCCGACAACGATCCCGACGGTTTTGCGACCACCGGAGGCTTCACCTCTTTGGGCGGCATCGAGTTTCCGAATTCCGGAGGTAACACCACATCCATCAATACAAGCACGATGAATGCCGGCGCGACCATTTTCAACGCCATTGGATCTCCCGGGCTTTCGATCAACCTGGCCGGCGGTGCGGATTGGACGTTCACGGCGCCAAACGCGAACAATACGATCCAAACGGAAAATGCCAATGGCATCGAGTTTGGTGCGCGGGCCGACAATACGGAAGTCAATATTACCTATGACGGCACAATCAACACGATCAACGGCAATGCCGTAAGCGGTACGAGCCGGTTCCTAAGCAATGTCGACTCGACGTTCAACGTGACATTCGGGGAATCGGCACAGGTAAACTCGACCGGCGGTACCGGCGACGCCACCCTCAACATCGTGTTCGCGAATATTCCCACCGGCATACCCAATTCGGGCGGCGGCGTCGTTCTCGTAAATGGCGGCGATGGCGCGGCCAATTGGACCGTTACCAACCACGGCACGTTCCATACGACCAACGACGCCATCCATATATTCAGCCTTACAGGCACCGGCACACATACCATCAACAATGACGGGACCCTCGGGACGGAAGCCAATGTGCTCGGCGGCGCCGGCGCGGTCATTGTCGCGTTCGACGACGCTGCGACCGCAACCATCAATAACAACAACGGAGATGTCTGGGCGACGGGCAATGGCGGGCTCGGCGACTATGGCGGCCTGGCCGCAGTTGCCGGCGGCAACGCACGGATCACAAGCATCGGAGGCAACGTCCATACGGTTTTCGACTCAGGTATCCTGGCCGCCTCCACCGATGGCGGCACAGCAACGGTGGACAGCCAGAGGGGCACGGTGACGTCGACCAATGGCCCCGGCGCCGTCGCCATTTCGCTGGAGAACAACGCTCAGGTCGATGCGGGTGCCGTGAACTCCGGTTCCGATGCCCTCTCGGTTGCAGGCTTTACGCTCCCGGCGATCCCGAACGTTCCCATCCTCGGGTCGTTCAGTGCCAGCGGCGGTGTAATGGCGTTGTCCTTTGAGAACGGCGACGCAATCGCCAACGCGCATGGTAACATCGTGACCACGGGTACCTTCGGCGTCCTGGCCTATTCGAAGGATGGCGATGCCACCGCGCATGCTTTCTCGGGCATAACCGTTGATCCGCCTATCGGTATGGCGGCCTTCACAGGTGGAAACGGCACCGCCTACGTGCTGAATGACGGCACGGTCGACACAACGCAGATCGGCCTCCTCGGCGTCAATCTCGGCGATGGCGAGGTTCTCATCCGGAATACTCCTACCGGTGTGGTCGATGCCGCGGACGGCGGCGCGGGCGTGCTCGCCGTCAAGGCCGGTCCTGGATCGGCGGCACCGCTGCAACCCGGAAACGGGGACTACAGCGTCGTCGTCGAAAATGACGCCACCGACGCGATCTTCGGCACCGGCGGTTACATCAACGCCCCGCAGGGTGTCGGCGTAGGAGTCATCGCCGGAGATCTGGACTTCACCAATGCGCCGGCCAACGTGCTCATCAACAATCACGGCGCCGCGTATATCAACGGCGAGGGCGGTTCGCTGCTCACCGCCGCTGTCGGCGTCCTGGCTGACGGCAATGTGGATATCATCAACGACGGTGAATCCACGATGACCAACGAAGCGGGCAATTCGGGCTTCGGCCAAGTCGTGCTCGCCGGCGGCACCATCACCAGCCGCAACGACAACAGGTCGAGCCTCACCGGCACGGTTGACCTCGTGAGCTTGGGCGGCGCCGTGACGTTCACCAACGATAACGGATCCGAGTGGACCTCCGCGGGCATCAATGCGTTCGTGGCGACGGATGGCGACGCCGTGATCAACAACGATCACGGATCCGACATCGCCATGCTGGCCATCGGCAGCATCAGCGCCAACCTCATGTTCGCGAGCAACGACGTCGTCATCAACAACGACAACGGCGCCGACTTCGAGATGTTCAATCTTCTCGGGATCGGCATCAACGTCATGGTGGGTGATAACGATGTCGTCATCAACAACGACAACGGCGCCACCTTCAGCATGGACAGCATCCTCGGCCTCGGCATCAATGTCATGGCCGGTGACAATGACGTGGCCATCAACAATGATCACGGCGCCACCTTCAACATGCGCAACCTCATCGGCGGCACCGGCAACTTCATGTTTGCCGGCAACGATGCCTCGATCAACAACAGTAACGAAGCCACGTTCAACATGTTCGGCTTCAACGGCAACCTGATGGTCGCGGACAACAATTCGACCATCAACAACAATACCGGCGCCGAGTTCAATCTTCTCGGTGTCAACCTGCTCGGTTTCGTCGCCGGCGGCGACACGACGTTCAACAACACCAGCACCGTCAATGTCGGCACGCTTCTCGACGTCGCCGGCTTCGCCGACTTCATCGGACTGGATCTCTTCGACAACACCGACGGCCTGCTCAATATGCGCAATGGCAACTCGGACTACGCCCTTGTCCTCAACGACCTTGCCTATGGCAACGGTGTCGGCGACATAACCAGGACATCCGGTGATTTCGACGGCGGCGGCGCGAGCTCGCTCGGCATCGACGCCTTCCTCAGTGCCGCCGGGCCGGCTTCCTCGTCGGATCAGTTGTGGGTAGGCGGCGACGTGACCCAGACCACGGCTCTCCTGGTCAACAACACCAATCCCGGCGCCGGCGCCTACAATCCGACCGGCATCCGCTTCGCCCATGTCGAAGGCAATGCGCCGGAGGGCAGCTTCTACCTGCCCGATGGCCCGATCGATGCCGGCTTCTTCGATTACGACATCCTGCGGGTGGAGACGAATTCGTCCGACTGGCTCCTGGTCAGCGGGCCCAACGACCGGGCGGACGAACTGCCCGCCCTGATCACCGGCGCCCAGACCCTCTGGTATGAATCGGCGGGCGTGTGGCTCGACCGCATCGCCGATCTGCGCCGGCTGGTCACCAGCGGCGCCCGGATCGCGCCCGCGGCCCAGGCGGCGGCCAATGTCGGCGATCAGCAAGTCACGCCGACCGCCGACACGCCGGCTCCCGCGACCTATCCGGGGTCCGGCATCTGGTTCCGCGGCTATGGCGGCGAGTACGACCGCGACGGCGGGGTCGAGTATGACCAGGATCTCTGGGGCGCCGAAGGCGGTATCGACTTCGTCGTGAGCGATGGAGGCGACGGCCACGGCGCCATCATCGTCGGCGTCCTCGGCGGCTATGTCGGCTCGCGGATGGACTTCGACTCGACCGGCGACAAGGCCGATTTCGAGGGCGGCACGCTCGGCGCCTATGCGACCTATGTGAACGGCGCGTGGTACGCGGATCTGCTGGTCAAGGCCAACCTGCTCGACATCGATTATTCGACCAGCTTCAACGATCCCGACTCCGATGGCGAGACGGATGCGCTGTCGCTCGGGGTCAGGCTCGACACGGGCTATCGCTTCGACATGGACGGCGGCTTCTTCGTCGAGCCGCAGGCCACGCTCGCCTATGTCAACACCGATTTCGACGATTTCTCGGCGCTTGAAACGGACATCGAATTCGACGACGGGGACAGCCTGCGCGGCCGGCTCGGCCTGCGCGCCGGCATGAGCTGGGATTCGAGCAGCATGATCTTCGAGCCTTTCCTCACCGCCAGCATCTGGCACGAATTCGAGGGCGACAACGCTGTGACGCTGACCAATGGCGGCGTCGTCACGGTGGGCGACGAGCCGGAAGACACCTATGGCGAGGTCGGCGGCGGCATCAACATGATCGAGGCGGACGGCGGCATGTCCTTCTTCGCCAAGGTCGACGCGCTGGTCGGCGGCGATATCGAAAGCATATCGGGAAGGATCGGCGGCCGCTTCTCCTGGTAGGATGGCGGCGCGGCCAGGCCTCGGGACACAAGAAACTGAACCGACGGACTGAAGGAGCGGGAAGATGCTCGCTCCTTTGTTTTATGCCGAAGATCCAGTTCCGCCTCGGCCCAGGGCTTAAGGACCTCGGGCTGCTCGCCCCCTTCGCCGGTGAGCGGAACGGCAACCGTCCCGAAAATACCCAAGGTAAAGCAAGTTGTGTGTGTCTCTCTTGCAACGGCATCGTGATCACGACGGCGTATCAGGTCGGGAAGGTCTTTTCCCGGCGGCATAGCGGTGGCCGCAGATGTCGGGTCGTCGTGGAAAGCTCAAGATTGCAACTTGGTCATCCGGTTCGTTGGCTGGGAACAATTCCGTGCCCGTGAGGGTTGTTTCCCCGCAACGGAGGTGAAGATGAAATCAATTGTGAAAGCCTCGCTGGTGGCGGCGCTCCTCGGATTCGGCGCCACGGTGGCTGCGGCTCAGCCGCCCCTGTCCCAGCCGGCCGACATGCAGATCAAGTCCGGCAATGTGCTCCTGGTCGACAGCAAGACGTACAAGCACAAGAAGTACAAGAAATACAAGAAGCACCGGAAATGGGCCTGGAACAGGAAATACGGCAAGCGCTACCGCCATAAGCGGCATGGCTATGTCTATTTCTATGACGGATGGTGGTATCCGCGTCCCTATTGGCGGGACGAGCCCGGCATAACCATTCACCTGGGACTCTGACACGACATTGAAGGGCGGCCGCCGCAGCCGCCCTTTTTCTCGACCCCGGACAAGGCCGCCGTCAGTGCCGTTCCCTGAAGCCCTTGCCGTAATGCGCCTCGAGGCGCGCCTGGACGATCTCGAAGCCGATCGACAGGACCCAGTAGATGACCGCCGCCGTGGTCAGCATCTCGATATAGCGATAGGCGGTGCGGCCGAAGGACTGCGCCAGGAACATGATCTCCCACACGCCCATGACGGAGATCAGGGACGAATCCTTCAGCATGGCGATGAACTGCGAGCCGGTGGGCGGGATCGCCACGCGGATCGCCTGCGGCAGCACGATGCGCCACATCACCACCCAGTGATGGAGGCCGAGGGAGGCGCCGGCCTCCACCTGGCCGCGGGGCACGGAGACGATGCCGGCGCGGAAGATCTCGCTCAGATAGGCGCCGTAGTTCAGCGACAGCGCGATGATGCCGGAGGGTATGGCCGCAGGCACCGGGCCCAGTTGCGGCAGGCCGAGATAGATGAGGAAGATCTGGACCAGCAGCGGAGTGCCCCGGAAGAAGGAAGTGTAGAAGGTCGATATGCCGTAGAGCACCGCGCTCCTCGACAGGCGCCCCAGGGCCGAGACGAGGCCCAGCACGATCGATGCGATGATGGCGAAGAAGCAGACGAAGAGGGTGAGCGCGGCGCCCTGAATGAAGCCGTCGCGCGTCAGCGTCAGCCCGGCCAGATAGGGGAACCTCTCGAGGATGAACTCGAATTTGAGATCGAAGCTCAGGAAGAAGAAGACGAACAGGACGAACAGCGTCCCCCAGACGGCGAAGACGCGCAGGCGGAAGCCCGCATCGGCGTTGCCGGGAAAGGCCGAAGCCGGGGGCACCCGGGCTTCGGCCTCGGTCACAGGCGTGTCGCTCACTGCCTGGTCGTGATGTCCCGGCCGACCCATTTCTCGGAGAGGGTCTTGAGCGTGCCGTCGTCCGACATCTGCTTGACGATCTCCTTGATCTTCGCCTGCCATTCGGGATCGCCCTTGTCGACCGAAATCCAGATCGGCTCGCCGTAGAGCGAATCACCGACGATCTTGAACTTGTCGGGCGCCTTGTTGACGCGGTCGAGCGCGGTCAGATAGCCGCTGACGATGGCATCGAGCCTCTTGCCGGTGCCGAGCGCCAGATCCTGGAACGCAGTATCCTCCGAGTCGTAGGGCACCGGCGTCAGATCACCGAAGGGATAGGTCACCTCCCTGGCGCCGGGGATTTCGATGACGAGGCTCTTCTGCAGGTACTTCTCATAGGTCGTACCCGCCTGCGCGCCCACCTTCTTGCCGGTGAGATCGGCTGCCCCCTTGATGTCGCCGTTGTCGGCGTTCACCACCACGGTCGCCGGGGCGGAGTAATATTCGATCACAAAATCCAGGACCTCGGCGCGCTCCTTGGTGGGCGTCATCGAGCAGACGCAGACGTCCCAGCGGCCCTTCCAGTTGCCGGCGGTGATGATCTCCCAGGATGGCGTCTCGACCTTCATGTCGACGCCGAGCCTTTTGGCGATCTCGCGCGCGACGTCGATGTCGAAGCCGACGACCTCGCCCTTGTCGTCGACATAGGAGAACGGCGGATAGGCGCGGTCGGTCGTCTCCACCATCATCTTGTTCTTCATCACCCGGTCGAGCGTCTCGCCGGCCGTGGCCGCCGTGGCAAGGCCCGCCAGGGCCATGACGGCCAGGGCCGCCAGGCGGATTTTGCTGCTCATGGATAAGTCTCCCTGCAATGTTCTATGCGGCCCGGACGGGCCTCGCCCCGTTCCTTAGCCCAGTCTCCCGCCTTCCGGTAGGCATGATCTGCCGAAAGGGCAGGGTGCTCGGCAGGCTTATATTGCAACGCAGCATCGGCTCGGTCTAGAACTCGCCGCATTCACGCCGACCTCAATGGGATGTCACCGCATGAAGCTCGCCGACAAGACCGCCATCGTCACCGGAGCCGCCAGCGGCATCGGCCTCGCCATCGCCCGCCGCTATGCCGCGGAAGGGGCGAATGTCGTCATCGCCGATCTCAAGGAGGAGGCGGCGAAGGCGGCCGCAGCCGATCTCGACAAAGAGGGTCCGGGCAAGGCCCTCGGTCTCGCCATGGATGTGACCAGCGAAGCCCAGGTCAATGACGGCGTTGCGCAAGTGATCCGGCAGTTCGGCCGGGTGGACGTCCTGGTCAGCAATGCCGGCATCCAGATCGTCCACCGCATCGAGGACTTTCCCTATGAGGAATGGAAGCGGCTCATCGCCATCCATCTCGACGGCGCCTTCCTCACCGCCAAGGCGTGCCTGCCTCATATGTACCGGCAGAAATCGGGCAGCATCATCTTCATGGGCTCGGTGCATTCGAAGGAGGCCTCGCCGCTCAAATCGGCCTATGTGGCCGCCAAGCACGGCATATTGGGCCTGGCGCGCACGCTCGCCAAGGAGGCGGGGCCGCATGGGGTGCGCAGCAATGTGATCTGCCCGGGCTTCGTGCGCACGGCCCTGGTCGAAAAGCAGATCCCCGAACAGGCGCGCGACCTCGATATCTCCGAAGACGAGGTGGTGAAGAAGGTGATGCTCGGCAACACCGTCGACCAGCTCTTCACCACGGTCGAGGATGTGGCCGAAGTGGCCCTCATGCTCGCCGCCTTCGAGAGCAATGCCCTCACCGGTCAGTCGATCGTAGTCAGCCATGGCTGGAACATGAACTGACGCTGTTCTCGTCCACGGTCTTCAGCTTCAGAACTCGAGGTCCAGGCCGGCTCTGAAAGACTGGTCGCCGACGCCGGCGCCGAACATGCCGCCATAGGAGACGCCCAGGCTGGCGGCCGCCGAGACCGCATAGTCGAGACCGGCTTCGATCATGGCCGCATCGCGTGCGACCGGCACGCCGGCGATGGTGAATGCATCGCCGCCGCCGAAACGCATCGCCGCCTCCGGAACGACATCGCCGAAGGCGTGCCGCCAGCCGAACATGCCCGTCGCCGTCAGGCTCGCTCCGTCGAGATCGAACGTCGCCGAGGCGCGCAAACCAAGCATCGTGAAGGTCGCATCGGTCGAGCCGCCGGCTCCCGAAAGCGCCGCAGCCCCGTCCTTCTCGGTGAATCCATCAGCGTGCAGGCTCACATAGGCGAGGCCGGCAAACGGCTCGAAAGCGACGCTGCCGGCCTTGACGCCGCAACCGAGCTCGCCGAAGACCTGCGCCGTGCCGGCGTCGTAGCCGCCCTTCAGGCGATCATCGAAGCCGGGGATCGCCACCGCTCGGCTCGTCGAAATGCCGTGCCACGTGTAGGCAATGCCGGTTCTGAGAGCCAGATCGCCCCACCGCGCGCCGCCATACAGGCCGGCATGATAGTTGTCGCTCCGGCCCGACGAGTGGCGGTCCTTCACGTCGAAGCTGGTCCGGCTGTAGCCCGCGACCGCGCCGAAGCGCCAGGTGTCGAACATCGGGACGTCCGCGCCGAAGAAGACGCCGCCGGTCGAGCGCTCGAGGCGCGCCGCGTTGCCGTCGCCTGACGCATGGCCCCAGGAGCCGAACGCCCGGCCCCAGACCGCGAAGCGGTCCGTGGTGGCGGCCGATGTCTGCGGCCCGCTTTCGCCATAGGTGACGACCGGATCGTTCGACGCGCCCACGCTGCCGAAGGCCGCGCGGATGCGATCGCCGGCGGCGCTGCGGACGAAGCGGCTGTCTTCGATCAGGGCCGCCTTTGCAGACGCATGGATCTCGCCCGAGAGCGCATCGAAGCTCGCCCGCACGACGTCTTCGTCATCGGCCAGCGCGATGGAGCGCCAGATCGGATCGGCGCTGCCGAGCGTGTCGATGGCGGTGCCCGTGGCGATCTGGTTGCGAGTCCGTCCGGCGCCGGCGAAGGCGAGGTCGTTGCGCGCGAGCGTCAGCGTGACGTCGTTGCCGTCGCCGCCCGCATAGTCGAGGAGCGCATCGAGGAAGAGCAGGTTCTGCGCCACCTGCCCGAACGACCCGACCGCCGCGCCGGCGCTCTGCTTGTCTATGATGGTGAAGGGGCCGTTGAGGACGTCCCAGCTCGCCGCATCCGCCGGCGAGAGCATGAGGTCGAGGATGGCGCCGGAGATATCGACCGATCCGGCCGCCACGATCCTGTCGGCCGCGGCCGGCGTCGCCTCGACGCGCAGCGTGCCATGGTTCACATAATCGCCGGCGACGATCTGCGCGCCGATGGAATTGCCCGGCGCATGCACAGCACCTGCCGCGATGGTCACGGCGGTGCCGGGCGAGCCGATGGTGCCGGCGCCGCCCAGCAGACCGCCGGCGCCGATCGTCAGAGCGCCGCCGAGCGCGCCGCCGATAGCGGTTCCGACGATCAGCCGGTTGCCGCCTGCGACCGTCGTCATGCCGGCAAAGGCCGACGAATCGCCCGTCAGCGTCACGGCGCCCGAACCCTTGAGCTCGAAGATGCCCGAGCCGGCGAGGACGCCGGCATAGGCGGCGTCCTCGCCCTGATCGAAGGCCAGCCGCCCTGCGGAGCCGATCGCGCCGCCGCCGCCGAAGCGATCCGCCGCCGTGATCAGGCCGCCCGCGTCGATCGTCCAGTCGAGAGTGGACGTGCCTGTCAAAACAAGATCGCCGGCGCCGCGCTTGATCATCGCGCCGTCGACGCCGCCATGGCCGGCAATGTTGCCGGCAAAGCCGGCATTCGCGGCCTGGTCGAACACGACCGTCCCGGCAGTGCCGATGTCGCCGCGGATCGCGCCGGCGTCACCCACCAGCGAGCCGGCTTTGACGATGGTGCCGCCGGCATAGCTGTTGCTCCCGGTGAGGATCAGCGTGCCAAGATCGCTCTTGACCAGGGTGGAGGCGCCCGTCAGGTCGGAGGCGATGGTCGCGGTCATGCCGGCGCCGCCCGCCGACCCGTCGCCGACCCGGATGAGGGTTTCGCCGCCCCCGCCCTGGAGCGCGACCGCATCGCCCTCGAGCCTGTAGCCGTCGGCGGCGAACTGCATGCCGGCGACGCCGATCGCCCCGGGCGCGGCGTCCACCGCCACCAGCCCTCCGCTGCCCTGGAACACGGCGAAGGTCGGGTTCGGCTGATAGGGACCGTTCGGTGTGCCGCCGACGCCGGTCCAGTTGCGCCCATCCCGGCTCCATGTCCCCGCCCCGCCGTCGACGACGCCGTTGTCGTGGAGCGCGGAATTGCCGCCGTCCCAGAAACCGAGCGTCAGCCCGGCCGTCGAGACGAGGTTGACCTGCTTGTCCACTGAAGTCTGGACCTCGAGGTTGTCGGCCAGCACGCCACCGGGCAGGGTGCCGATCGCCAGTCCATTGTCGGTCAGCGTGCCGCCATAGTCGAAGAGGCGATAGACGCCCGCGCCGAAGCCTCCCAGGTCGGCAATGCCGAGCGTCCCGTCGAGAGTCAGGTTGCCGCCGACGTCGAACAGCGCATCGGAAGGCGCTCCGCCCAGCGCGACGTCGACGCGACTCGTGCCGTCCATCAGCACGTCGCCGCCGATGGTCAGCGACTGTCCCTGCGTCCCGGCCAGGATGCCGCCGCCGGTGAAGTCGCCGCTGCCGGTGATCGTGCCCATGCCGGAGACGGTGCCCGCCGTGCCGGCCGCGACATCGCCGCCGAACGTCCCGTCGACCACGAAGCGGCCGCCGGTCACGGTCGCCGATCCGCCAAGCGCATCGGCGACCGTCAGCGTGCCGCCCGACACTGTGGCCGTGCCGGTGAAGGCGGACGAGTCGCCGGTGAGAAGGGTCGTTCCCGCATGGTGATGGATCTCTCCACCACCGGACAGATCAGGCGAAAACACGTAGCCGCTCGCGGTATGGTTGAACACGATCCGGCCATCGCCGTCGCCGAAGACGATGGAGCCCGCGTTCAGCGTGCCCGGCGCCATCGCCATGGTCCCCGCCCGCGCCCCGATATTCATGACGCCGGTCGAGCCGGCTGCGATCCCGACCGAGACGGCTCCCGGATTCCCGCTGGCGTTCTTCACCCGGACCTCGCCGCCCTCGGCGATCGTCAGGGTGGCCGCGCCTTCCGCCCCGACATCGAGCCCCTCGGTACTGAGCCACAAGGAGCCGGCGCCCGTCACGGTCACCTCGGCGACGGCGCTGGCCGATCTCGCGATCGTCGCATGGCCGTTGCCGACGCTGCCGCCATCCTCGACGAGAAGCGTCGCGGGGTCCGTCATTATGTAGCCGCCCAGCCCGCCGACCACCAGATCGCCGCCGCCGCCGCCAAAGACGAAAGGACCGATCCCCCAATGCGACCCCGGCCCCGTCACCACGACCCTGCCATTCGCCCCGGCGGCATTGGCATGGGCGATCTCCGCGTAAGCGCTCAAGACCCGTCCGCCGTTGCTGATGGTGAGGGTGGCATCGCTGAATTCGTAGTAACCGACATAGAGACTGCCGCCGGCGAGATCCTCGCCGCGGATCAGCCATGTCGATCCCGGCCCGTCCACGACGACGGTTCCGGTGCCGCCGGAATCCACGGCCGGACGGCCCCCGATATAGCCGTCGGTGTTGGTCACCTGACCGCCCCCGGTGATCGAGAGCGTCCCCGATCCCTGCATCCCCACCGAGAGATAGTCGCTGAGCGTCCAGGTCGAGCCTGAGCCGGCCACGCTTGCCGTGCCGTCGCCGAAAACGGCGCCGACCCAGCCGACGCCGCTGTTGACGCTTCCGCCGTCCATTATGTCGAGCGTGCCGGAACCCACGCAGCCCGCGCAAAGAAGGTCTGTAAGATTCCAGGTCGAGCCGGGGCCTGCCACCACGACCGAACCGCCCTCCGAGGCTACGCCGATATAACCGCCGAGGCCGGACACGATTCCACCATCCAGCACCGACAGTCGGCCCTTGGCGATGGTGAAAGTCCTTGCCGACGCGGTGGTCGGTCCCGACACGACAGCCGTGCCGCCATTGGAGATACTGGCATCGTCTATGTCGGCGGGCACCGATCCGTCTTCCCAGTTGGTCGAGGTGAACCAGTCTCCGCTGCCGGGATTGCTCCATTCGTCCGCGGCCGCCGGAGGCATGATCAGGAAAGCGGAAAGCAGGGCGAACGGCGCGACCGCCGCGCGTGCCCGGGTCCGCGGCAGCCCCATCCCGTCTTCGGCGCGATACGAATGCCGGTAGAAAAGCTTCCGCAGAGTTTGTTTCCCCCCTCCAACGGGCGGATTATAGGAGAAGGCAAGCCGGCGTAATTTCCCGTGCGTCCGTATCTCTTGTCCCACAGTCCAATCGCAGTCTTGCCCGCCCGGCCGCATTGCCTCAGGATGTCCATGCCGGCACATCGGCGGCGGACGAATTTCGCCCGCGAAACATCCGGAAAGGAGCGGATATGGGGGGCCATGCAGCCGTCTCGCGAACACGATTCTCCACCGAGGGGCTGTCCGGCCGTGAGGGGTGGAAAGCCTGGCGCAGCGTGTTCGCGCCACTCTTCGACATCAAGGGGGCGGACGAACCGGCAGCGTTTCGGGCCGACATCGACGCATTCGAGTTGCCGACGATGGTCGTGGCGCGGATCGACTTCTACGGCGTGCAGCAGACCGGGCTGCGTTCGGGAGAACTGATCCGCGCGAGCGGGCTGGATCACTACGCGATCGAGCTATGCCTGGAGTCCGATCTCTATTGCTGCGAGGGGCGCAACGGAACCGCCCGGATAGGGGCCGGAAACATCCTGGTGCTGGATTTGAGCCAGACCAGCACGCTGACGGCGTCGAACTCCGCCACGATCGCACTGACGGTGCCCCGCGCCGTCCTCGACCGTCACTGCCCCGGAATCGAAAGCCTCCACGGAGCCCGGATCGCAGAGTCGGGACTCTCCCGGCTGCTGGCCGATCACATGCTGTCCCTGTATCGCCGTCTTCCGGACATGACTGCGGATGAAGCGGACACGGCCTCGAAGGCGACGGTGACGCTGGCCGGCGCCTGCCTTGCCCCTTCCGCCGAGCGGATTGCCGGGGCCGGCGGCATTATCGAGCGCACCGTGCTCGATCGGGCCAGGCGGTACATCGAAAGCCGGCTCGACGACCCGCATCTCACACCGGCGGCGATCTGCGGGGCGATCGGCGCCTCGCGGTCGAGCCTCTATCACCTGTTCCGGCAGTGCGGCGGAGTTGCCCGCTATATCCAGGAGCGCCGCCTGAGATGCGTCCATGCCGCATTGCGCGATCCGGCGGAATGGCGCAGCATTTCGCAACTGGCTTATGGACATGGCTTCACGAGCGCCGCGCACTTCAGCCGCGCGTTTCGCAATCTGTTCGGCTGTTCGCCGCGCGACGTCAAGGAACTGGCGCGAATGCGCGCCATGCTCGCCCCCAGAGAGGCCATGACGACAACCCTGGTCGAGGATTGCCTGAAGAATCTGCAAGCCCGCTGAGTGATCCTGCCGCCGTTCGGCTTTCGCCGGACATTCCGCGGCCAGTCCCCTCCAGCACAGGTGAATCGCGAACCTGCCGGACAGTCCTGTGACTTCCCGCTCCGGTAAGGCTAACATGCGGCCATGACCTACCCCAAAGCATCGCTGCGCATCGAATTCGGCCCGGAGCAGCGTATCGGGCCGGGCAAGGTGCGGCTTCTCGAGCTCGTGGCCGGGACGGGATCGATCTCGGCGGCGGCGCGCGAGATGGACATGTCCTACCGGCGCGCCTGGCTCCTGATCGACGAGATGAACCGCATGTTCAAGGAGCCGGTCATCGCCGCCGTGACGGGCGGCGCCCATGGCGGCGGCGCGCGGCTCACCGATCTCGGCCGGAACGTCGTCGCGACCTATCGCGCCATCGAGGCCGACTCGGCCCAGATCCTGAGCAAGAGGCTGGGCAAGGTGCTGGGCCAGGTGTCCGTGGCGCAGCCCGCGACCGGCCGCCGCGCGAAACGGGCCTGACCGCTCAGCCGGCCGCGAGATCGCCCAGGGCGGCCTTCAGCGGAGCCAGATGCTTCTCATAGGCGCGCCACGCCTCGACCGACGAGGTGTAGATCGGCTGGCGCACCTGCCAGCGGCTGGGTGTGCTCACCGACCGCTCGGTGTCGTGGAAGGCCAGGCAGGCATCGTCCCAGCCGAGCCCGGTGAAGGCGATGAGCGCCCGGCTCATGCGCTCCTGCGCGGCGACCATCTCCTCATAGGAGAGATCGAAAATCTCGAGCGGCAGCACCTCTTTCCAGTGCCGCATGAGGCGATGATATTCCCGGTAATAGAGGCCGAGCGTCTCGAGGTCGCGATTGTAGGCGTGCGAAGCGTTGAACGATTGCATGAAGCAGGACAGGCAGTTGTCCATCGGATCGCGCCGGCAATGAACGATCCTCGCCTTCGGAAGGCTGAGGGCGATGAGGCCCAGATACTCGAAATTGTGCGGAAGCTTATTGACGATGCGCCGGGCGCGGACGCCGCGTCCGATGCTCGCGACATAGCGGCTGCCCAGCTCGGCGACAGTGCCGGCCGCGACGGCGCGGATCGATCGCGGGAAGTTCGGGCTGCGCGGCGCATCGAATTCCATGTCCCTCAGAATATCGTTGAAATCGGTGCGCTCTCCGGCGCCCCAGATCGAAGGATGGCTCGCCAGGATCTGCTCGGTGAGCGTCGTTCCCGAACGCGGCATGCCCACGACGAAGATGGGCGCGTCCGAAGCATGGCCGAAACCCATGCGCGCGGCGAAGAAGGCCTTGTCGAAGGTCGCGATCATCCGGTCGACGAATTCCCTGTACGCCTTCAGATCATAATCGACCTTCGCGGCATTCTTCGACGCCTTGAACTGGGCGAAAGCCTCGTCATGGCGCTTGAGATCATGGAACATCTTGCCGGCGGCGTGATGCAGCGTGACCGGATTGGCCGGCTCGGGCGGCCGCTCGAGGAGCTCTTCGATCCGTGCGACTTCGGGCTCGGCGGCGGTGAACTTGTGGGAGACGGCATAGCCGAGAAGGGCGCGGGCATTGCCCGGCTGGGCATCGAGGAGGGCGCGGAAGCGCGCCTCGGCCTGCGGCAATTCGCCGATCTCGACCAGCGTTTCGGCAAGACCGAGCTCGGCTTCGAGGTTGCGCGGCGCGAAAGCCAGCGCCCGCTCGAAGCTCTGCCTGGCCTCCTCGCCCTTGCCGAGCTTGCGATAGGCCTTGCCGAGCGAGATCAGGGTGGGGATCAGCCGGGGCTCGAGTGAGAGCGCCTTGCGGAAGGCCGCGGCGGCCTTGTCATGTTGATCGTCGAGCAGATAGACGTTGCCGAGATTGTTCCGGATCGTCGCATCCCTGGGAGCATGCCTGACCGCGAGGCTCAGGAGACGGATCGCTTCGTCGAGCCGTTTCGCTTCGACCGCCAGAAGCCCGAGGAAGCTCAGCGCCTGGGGATGATCCGGATATTGGCGGAGCACCAGCTGGTAGCAGTACTCCGCCTCCCTGAACCGCTTCTGGCGGTAGAAAGCGAGGCCCCGCGCCAGGGTTCCCGCAATGCCGGCCTTGCCGGGCTTGAGCTCGAGCTTCATGGCATCAGCCAAACATATTGCCGGACCGGCAGCAAACAAAGGGCCGGCGATGCGCCAGCCCTGAATCTCGTGGCCGATGGAAATCAGAAGCCGAGACTGATGCCGCCTATGACATTGTGGCTCCACATCCAGCCGGCGTTGTACTCGTCTATTCCCTGGAACAGATCCACTTCGCCGTCGAATTTGGGTCCATCTATCCCGCGCAACCGGTAGCCGACATCCAGCGTGACATGCTCCCATGCCTGCCATCTGAGGCCGGCGCCGACCTGAAAGGCAAACGCAACCTGCGAATCGTCAAATATGGGGTCAAAATCCGTACTGTCGGGGTAGCCGACATCCGCATCGACAATCGCCAGACCGGCGCCGCCGCCAATATAGGGCTTGAGCTCCTCGCTCAGGGGCACGTCGTACCAGAGATTGGCCATGAAGGTCACGATACCGAACTGCCCGTGCCCGTCGTAGGTGTCGTTCCGGCCGTCCGGCGCATCATAATCGATGTCCTTGACGTCGTTCTCGGAGTAAGCCACTTCAAGCTCGACACGCAGATCATTGGTCAAGTGAGTGCCGACGGCGCCACCGATATGAATCCGGTGTCCGTATTGATCTTCGCCTCATATGTCCCATCGTAGCCGACATATTCGTATTTGGTCTTGACGTCGTCCAGAAACGACACGCCGCCGAACAGGCTGATATACCAAGCGGCGGGCTCCACGACCGGCTCGATGTCGGCGGCTCGGGCGGAGGACGTGCCCAGCGCTATCGCGCCGGCGGCGACGGCCATCAAAAGGTGCTTTTTCACCATGTCGAATCCCCCAAGAAGGATCGTCGCGTAAGGTGCGGCAGCATTTGCCCGCAGTCAATTGGCCGCCCGGGGGCACCAGGGCCACGAATTCGGGTTAACGGGCTTTTGGGATTGCAGATTGGGTGATTCCATGGGTGCTTCATTGATTCGGAGCGCTTGCCATGGTCATTTCTGCCCTTGAAGGTTTCGAGAAGCCCCGCTT
>JBFWVM010000019.1:0-103347 GCA_050246735.1 Parvibaculaceae bacterium
GCCGAATGCGGTCCGGGCACGACCACCGAGATCGAGAGCAAGACGAAGAAGAAGACGGCGGCCGCCAAGGCGGACGAGGATACCGCCAAGGGCCTCTCGATGAAGGACTGCAGCGCCAAGTACCAGGCGGCAAAGGACGCTGGCACGCTGGGCGGCATGAAGTGGAACGACTTCCGCAAGGCCGAATGCGGTCCGGGCACGACCACCGAGATCGAGAGCAAGACGAAGAAGAAGACGGCGGCGGCCAAGGCGGACGACGACACCGCCAAGGGTCTCTCGATGAAGGAATGCAGCGCCAGGTACCAGCAGGCGAAGGCCGAGGGCACGCTGGGCGGCCTAAAATGGAACTCGTTCCGCAAGGCGAAATGCAGCGCCGACGCCGCCGATGACGAGACTGTTCCGGCGCCCGACGAAGCCACTTACACCAATGAGCCGGAGACACCGACCACGCGGGCCCCGCGCAGCGTCAAGTTCCCGCGCGGCATCGCCACCAAATATTCGAGCGAGTCGGCCGGTCGGGCGCGCATGCACACCTGCCTCGACCAGTATTATGCCAACAAGGAGAACAACGCCCTGGGCGGCCTGAAATGGATCCAGAAGGGCGGCGGCTATTACAGCCTCTGCAATGCGAGGCTGAAGCCCGGGGCTTGACGGTCGCTCCCTTCCCCCCGGGGGTCCGGAGGCACGTGATCCACACACACCCGACGTGTGCTTGAGCCGCGGCAGTTCGCGCCGGCGTGAGTCGCGGGTCTTTCCCCCTTTCCGTCACCCCGACGAAAGTCGGGGCCTCCTGAATAAGCCAAGGACGGGTGCTGTTTCCCGCAGGACACCACCCGGCTTTTCGCCGGCATGACGGATGGAGGGAATGCGCCCACCCCATCGGTTTCAACTTTTCGTGATCGACGGTCCCATCTGCTCCATCGAATAGTTGACTAATTTCATCGGGTTATGCCGCCTATTCGGCCGCAGGCTTAGAATAAGTCTAAATTATTGGGATTGCAGGAGAATTCCGTACCGACCTAGACAACGCGATGTCCGAGTCATCCATCGCATCTAAGGGTACACCCATGGAAAACATTCATCGTCGCCAATTCCTGAAGGCCGGCGCCTTGGCCGCGGGCGCACTTGCGGCCGGCCGCTTCGGCATGGGCGCCGCGTCGGCGGCCGGGGATGCGACCTTGACGCTGTATAACGGTCAGCATGCGCACACGACTGCCGCCCTGGTCGACGTCTTCACCAAGACGACCGGCGTCAAGGTGAATATCCGCAAGGGCAGCAGCAGCCAGCTGGCCAACCAGATCATCGAGGAAGGGGACGCCTCGCCGGCCGACGTCTTCTATTCCGAGGAAAGCCCGCCGGTCGCGGCGCTGGCCGAAAGAGGCCTGCTCAGCAAGCTGGCCGACGATACGCTGAAGCAGGTCCCCGAAGCCTATGTCGCCAGGGACGGGACCTGGACCGGCGCCAGCATGCGCTCGCGCGTCGTGGCTTACAACAAGGCGCTGGTGAAGGAAAGCGAGTTTCCGGACTCGGTGCTCGATTTCGCGACCGAAGCCTGGAAGGACAGGATCGCCTATGTGCCGACCAGCGGCGCGTTCCAGGAGCAGATCGTCGCCATCGAGCAGTTGAAGGGACGCGACGCCGCTCTCGGCTGGCTGAAGGGGCTGAAGGCCTACGGACGTTCCTACAACGGCAATGGCGCCGCCATGAAAGCGGTGGAAGCCGGCGAGATCCCCGCCGCTCTCATCAACAACTACTACTGGTTCAACGTGGCCAAGGAAGTCGGCGACGCCAACATGAAATCCGCACTGTTCTATTTCGGCCACAAGGATCCAGGCGCCCTCATCACGGTTTCGGCCGCCGGCATCCTGAAGTCGAGCAAGAAGCAGGGGACGGCGCAGAAGTTCCTGGCCTTCATGGTGAGCGCTGCGGGGCAGGAGGCGATTGCGGGCTCGGTCGCGGAATATCCGGTTCGCGCCGGCGTCACGTCGCCTTATGCGCTGAAGCCCTTCGGCGAGCTCGATCCGCCGGACGTCACGCCGGCCGACCTTGGCGACGCGTCGGACGCCCTGGTGCTGGAGCGCGAGGCCGGCCTCGTTTGACGGCCGCGCAGGCGGCCAGGGGGCGCCGACGGCTGCCGCCCCTCTGGCTGGCTCTCGCCGCGTCGGTGCCCGTCCTGTTCCTGTGCCTTCCCCTGGCCTATGTCGCCCTGCGGTCCTGGCACGCGGGGCCTGCGGGCATTCTCGCTGAGCTGTTGCGGGAGCGCACGGCGACACTGCTCCTCAACACCCTGATCCTCGCCGTCGCGGTGACGGCCGGCGCCGGCCTGATCGGCACGGCGGCGGCCTGGTGCATCGAACGCTGCGACCTGCCCGGAAGGCGGTGGTGGCGTATCGCGGTGAGCCTTCCCCTCGCCGTTCCGGCTTTCGTCGCGAGCTACGCCTGGTCTTCGGTCGATGCCGCATTCGCGAGCCTGCCCGGCGCGGTCTTCATCCTGACGATCATGGTGTACCCGCTCGTCTTCCTTCCGGTCGGCGCGGCGCTGCGCGGCATGGACCCTGCCTTCGAGGATGTTTCGCGCTCGCTCGGACAGGGCCCGTGGCGGACCTTCTTCGGAACCGTTCTGCCCCAGGCGCGGCCCGCCCTCGGCGCCGGCGCGCTGCTGGTGCTGACCCACATGTTCGCGGAGTTCGGCGCCCTGGCGCTTCTGCGCGTCCAGACCTTCACGACGGCGATCTTCGCGTCCTACGAGCTGCAATTCGACAGCGCCTCGGCCGCCCTGCAATCGGCGGTGCTTATGGCGCTCTGCCTGCCGGCCGCGTGGGGCGAGATGCGCCTGCGCGCCCGGACGCAGGTCTATCGGACCGGACGGGGTGCCGCCCGCGACCTGTCCACGCGATCGCTCGGCGCTCTCAAGATTCCGGTCGTCGCGGCGTTCTGCCTGCTCGTCGCGCTGGCGGTCGGCGTCCCCTTCGTGATGCTGGCCTACTGGCTGGCCATCGGTCGCTCGCGCGGCGGCGGCATCGCCGATATCCTGCCCGCCGTGACCGGCTCGCTCGGCCTGTCGCTTCCGGGCGCCGTGATCGTCGTGGCGCTCGCGCTTCCCCTTGTTCTCGCCTCGGTGCGCCATGGCGGCCGCCTCGCCGCCCTGGCCGACCGCCTGCCCTATGTCATACACGGCTTGCCGGGCCTCGTGATCGCGCTGGCGCTCGTGTTCCTGTCGATCCGCTACGCGCGTCCGTTCTACCAGACGGCCGCCGTCCTGTTCGTCGCCTATGCGATGCTCTTCCTGCCGCTCGCCCAGTCGGCGCTGCGCGCGTCGGTCGAGCTCGTTCCGCCGCGCCTGGAGGAGCTGGCGCGCGGTCTCGGACGCCGGCCTTTCGCCGCCTTCGTCTCCATCACGCTGCCGAACATCGTTCCCGGCATAGGAGCCGCACTCGCCCTGATGGTGCTGGAAGTGATGCGGGAGCTGACCGCGACCCTGATGCTCGCTCCGACCGGCGTCGTGACTCTGGCGACCGAAGTCTGGACGCACACCAATGACGGCGAATATGCCGCGGCCGCGCCGTTCGCGGCGCTGCTGGTGCTGGTGTCGGTCTTCCCGGTCTATGTGTTCGTCCGCCGCAACGTGGATTTGTACGACCTGCAATGACCGGTATCCGTCTTCGCCGCCTCGCAAAAGCCTATCGCGGACAGCGCGTCCTCGACGGCATCGACCTCGACGTCGCCGACGGCGCGCTGGTTGCGCTGCTCGGCCCGTCCGGCTGCGGCAAGACCACGCTGCTGCGCCTCATCGCCGGGTTCGAGCGGCCGGACGAGGGCGAGATCGGCATGGGCGCGACGGTCGTGGAGTCCGGCGACCGCTTCGTTCCGCCGGAGCAGCGTCATGTCGGCTATGTCCCGCAGGAAGGGGCGCTGTTTCCCCATCTGACCGTGGCCGCCAATATCGGCTACGGATTGCGCGGCCGGAGCGACAAGGCGGCCCGGGTGCGGGAGATGCTGGATCTCGTAGGGCTCGGCGATCACACGGAGAAGTATCCGCGCGAGCTGTCCGGCGGCCAGCAGCAGCGCGTCGCCCTGGCGCGGGCGCTCGCCCCCAGGCCTTCTCTCATCCTTCTGGACGAGCCGTTCAGCGCGCTCGACCTCGATCTGCGCCGCCGCATGAGCGCGGACGTGATCACCGTGCTGCGCAACGTCGGAACGACCGCCTTGCTGGTCACGCACGATCCGGCCGAAGCTTTCGCCGCGGTCGACCTCGTGGCCGTCATGCATGGCGGCACCATCATGCAGTGCGGTACGCCCGTCGAGGTCTATAGGGCTCCGGCGAGTCCCCAGGCGGCCCGGCTGACGGGACGCGCGATCCTTCTGGAGGGCACGGTTCGCGACGGCAAGGCACAAACCGTTCTCGGCGCGATCCCGGTCGCGGGCCACAGCCCCGGCGAGGGCCACGGGGTCACGGTCCTGCTGCGCCCCGAACAGATACGGCTGGCACTTCCCGGGCAGGGCTTGGAAGCCGTCGTGCACGAGTGTCGCTTTCTCGGCAGCCGCAGCGTCGTGACGGTTATGGTCGGCGGCCTCAGCCTCGACATCGAGACGGAAGAGCCTCCGGCCGGGCCCGTTGTCGCGCTGCAGGTGCGCGGCGGATGCCGGGCATTCGGCGAGGCCGGCGCGCCTATCGTTCCGGCAGCGGGATGAAATCGGTCTCCTCCGGCACCGGAGCGAAGCGGCCGGTCTTCCAGTCCTCCTTGGCAGCTTCGATGCGCTCCTTGCGTGAGGATACGAAATTCCACCAGATGTGGCGCGGCCCTTCGAGGGCCGTGCCGCCCAGGAACATCATCCGCGTCGGCGCCGCGGCCTTGATGGTGATGCGGTCGCCGGGGCGGAAGATGAGCATCTGCGGCGCCGCGAACCTGTCGCCCGCGATCTCGACCTCGCCCTCGACCAGATAAACGGCGCGCTCCTCGTAGGCGGGATCGAGCGGCACCGCGCTGCCGGCTTCGGCGGTGACCTCGACATAGAACCAGTCCGACACCATGTCGACCGGCGCCCTGGCGCCGAAAGCCGCGCCGGCGATGATGCGCGCCTTGAGCTCCTTCTCTTCCACCACCGGAAGCACGCTTGCGTCGAAATGCTGGAACGAGGGTGCGATCTCTTCCTTGTCGGCCGGCAGCGCGATCCAGCTCTGCAGGCCGAGCATGTGCTGTCCGCTCCGCCGCGGCAGGTCGGGAGTGCGCTCGGAATGGGCGATGCCGCGGCCCGCCGTCATCAGGTTCATGGCGCCCGGCACGATCTCCTGGATGTTGCCTTCGCTGTCGCGATGCAGGATCGAGCCGTCGAAGAGATAGGTGACGGTCGCCAGCCCGATATGGGGATGGGGCCGCACGTCCATCCCGTGCCCGGCGATGAACTGCACCGGTCCGAAATGATCGAAGAAGATGAAAGGGCCGACCATCTGTCGCCTTCCGTGCGGCAGGGCGCGGCGCACCGCGAAGCCGTCGCCCAGATCGCGTACCCGGGGCACGATCGCGAGGTCGAGCGCGTCGCAGGATTTGACGTCGCCGAGAATGGGGTCGCTCGTCGGAAGCCAGCTCATGATGCTCTCCGGTGTGCCTTCGTGGAAGGATGGAGCCGGGCCGAGCTTAGGACAATTTGCGCTTGCGGCAAATATCGTAAGTCTGCTGCCAGGGCCTGAGACGCTCGAAGGCGGCGCTGACCGCGAGCACGTCGCTGTCGGCATAGCGCCTGCCGATGATCTGCATGCCGACGGGCAGCCCCTTTGCGAGCCCGGCCGGGATGGAGGCCGCCGGATTGCCGGTGAAGTTGATCGGGAAGGTGAGGCACCAGCCGATCAGCCGGTTCACCTCTTCGCCGGCCACCGTCTTCGGGCCTAGAGTATTGCCGTCGGCCGCATTCTCGACCGGCAGGCAGGCGAGCGTCGGCGAGACGAGGATGTCGTGGTCGGCGAAGACGTTGCGCACCGCGTCGTAGATCTCGGTGCGCACCGACTGCGCCTCGTGCATCTGCGCCGGCGTCATGTCCTTGTAGCGGTCATACCAGTAGAGGAATTCGGGCGGCAGATCGTCGCGATGCTTGCCGGTCAGGTCGTAGCCCGCCGCCTTCATGCCGAGGACGGCGGCGACGTTGAGCGGAATGATGATCTTGCACCACAGATCGGCGAGTTCCCGGTGCGAGCGCTTGATGCCGAGCTTGACGTCGGTCACCGTGGCGCCCGCTTCGCGCAGCGCGTCGACTGCCTTGCGCACGGTCTCGGCGACCTCGGGCTCGACCGGGAACACGTCGAAATCGGGACTGTAGGCGATGCGCATGCCCTTGATCGGACGGTCGAGGGCGCCGAGGAAATCGACCTCCTCATCGAGCGCGTAAGGGTCGCGCGGATCGTAGCCGGCGAGAGCCGAGAGCGCCAGGGCGGTGTCGCGGACGTTGCGGGTGATCGGGCCTTCGAAGATGAACGGCGTCTCGGCCGAGAAGGCATTGGGGCGCGACCACAGCGGGAGGCGGCCGAAGGCGGCCTTGTAGCCATAGACGCCGCACCAGGACGCCGGGATGCGGATCGAGCCGCCGCCGTCGGTGCCTTCCGCCAGCGGAAACAGGCCGTCGGCGACGGCCGCGGCGCTGCCGCCCGACGAGCCGCCGGGATTGCGCCTTGTGTCGAAGGGGTTGCCGGTCGGACCGAAAAGATAATTGTCGGTCACGCCGCGGAATCCCAGGATCGGGCTGTTGGTCTTGCCGATGATGATGGCGCCGCCGCGCTGCTCGATGCGCTCGGCGAAGGGACAGAGATAGTCCGGCTTGAAGTCCTTGAGCGCCCTGATGCCGCCGAGAGTCGCGGTCCAGCCGGGCTTGAAGTCGAAGAGGTCCTTGATCGCGATCGGCACGCCATGCAGGGGCCCGAGCGTCTTGCCGGACATGACCGCCGCTTCCGCCGCCTTCGCGGCCTTGCGTCCTTCTTCCGGCGCCATGAAGACCACGGCATTGAGGCTCGGATTGCGCTCCTCGATGCGCTTGACGAAATGATCGATCACCTCGACCGGCGACAGCTTCTTCGCCTTGATGGCGTCGGCGATGGCGCCGGCGGACGCCCATGAAAGTTCGTCGCCTGTCATGTCTCTTCCCCTCATGAAGTTTGATGGATGGCAGTGTACCGATCCGCGGCCGGGAGGCAATCTTAAGCCGTGGGCCTGATTTGACATCGAGCGCCGGCGCATATCTGGCATTCCCGCGTCGGCCGAACGGCGATCCGCCGCGGGGATCACAGCCTGAGGCTCATGCCCTCGCGAGCCGCAAAGGCGCCGTGGAAACGCGCCTGGGCCAACCTCTCGATATCCTCGACGGCGCCGTCGTCCCGCTCGGGCGCGTGATGGAACAGGGCGAGCCGCCGGGCGCGCGCCCGCTCGCACAGATCGACGCCGTCCTTCCAGGTCGAATGGCCGAAATCGGCGCGCTCGGGCGCTTCCGCCTCGGTATACATGCAGTCATAGATGACGAGATCGGCCCGGTCGGCGAGGCTCAGGCACGCTTGCCGGGCTTCGTCCGAGCGCACTCCCGTATCGGTCAGATAGGCCACGGCGCGCCCGCCGGATTCCACCCGGTAGCCGGTGACGCCGCCCGGGTGATCGAGCTGGGCGGTGGCGATCTCGAGCGCCGGCGACGGGCGCAGGACCTCGCCGGCGATGAAGTCGCGATACGATATCTCGGCGCGGAACATGCCGGCACCGGCCGGGAAGAACAGCGGGTTGAGCAGCGCGTCGACGAGCGCCCCGGTCTTCGTGGCACCCATGGTGTGCCCCGACCAGATCGCGCAGCGGACCTCGGGATCGAACAGCGGCGCGAAGAACGGCAGACCGATCACGTGATCGTAGTGGCTGTGCGAGAGGAAGAGATCGAACGTCTTGAGCCCGTCGCCGGCGAGCGCCCGCCCGGCCTTCCGCAGACCCGTTCCGGCGTCGAACAGAAGCGGATGCCGGCCGCAGCGGATCTCGACGCAGGCCGTGTTGCCGCCGGTCCGCGTGATCTCTTCCCCGTCGCTCGCGATGCTGCCGCGCACGCCCCAGAATTTGACCACGACCTCTGCCCCGTCAGGCGCCTGCATGCCGTCCCTCCCCCGAAAGCCTCCCGTTGCGGCGCCGCCGAGATCGGGTGGCCGCGTCCATGGCCTGCGATAGCATTTTCTGCCATTACGTCACATAGGCGGTTTGCGGGCCCTCGCTCTTGGGAAAAACACGCGCACTTCAGTTCTCGCCTCCGGTGATCAGCCGCGCCCCGCGCTCGAAAGAGAAATAGGCCACCATCCATTCGATGAAGACGATGACACGGTTGCGGAAGCCGATCAGGAACCAGATATGGGCGAGGCACCAGACCACCCAGGCGGGGAAGCCGGACAGGGTGAAGCGGCCGAAATCCGCGACCGCGGACTTGCGCCCGATGGTCGCGAGATTTCCGTAGTTGCGATAGCTGAACTGTCCGACGGCGCGGCCCGCGATCATGGCTTCTATCGCCTTGGCCGCAAAACGTCCCATCTGCTTGGCGGCGGGCGCGATGCCCGGGCTGACCACGCCATTGGCATCGGTTACGGCGGCCGTGTCGCCGATCACGAAGATATTGCTCGTGCCCGGCGGGCGCAACGACGTGTCGACGATGACCCGTCCGGCGCGGTCATGCCCGGCCCTGAGCCATGCCGCCGCCGGCGATGCCGTGACGCCCGCCGCCCAGACGACCGTGCCGGCGGCGATCCGCTCGCCGGTGCCGAGATCGAGCCCGCTCTGGTCGCAGCCGGTGACAGCGGCGCCGGTCATGACCTCGACGCCCAGACGGGCGAGCTGGTCCACGGCGGACCGTGACAGCTTCTCCGGAAAGGCCGTCAGTATGCGGCTGCCGGCTTCGATCAGGACGATCTTCGCGCCGCCCGGATCGATGTGGCGGAAGTCCCGCACCACGGTGCGGTGCGCGAGCTCGGCGATGGCGCCCGCCATCTCGACGCCCGTCGGGCCGCCGCCGACGACCGCGAAGGTCAGGAGCCGGCGGCGTTCGCTTTCGTCGGCGACCGCCTCTGCCTGCTCGAAGGCCAGGAGGATCCTGCGGCGGATCTCGGTCGCGTCGTCGATCTTCTTGAGGCCGGGCGCGAAGGCCTCCCACTGGTCGTGGCCGAAATAGGCGTGCCGCGCGCCCGTCGCGACGATGAGATAGTCGAACCTCACCCGGCGCGTCGCGGTCACCACCTCGTTCCTGTCGCGGTCGATGTCGACCACCTTGTCCATGAAGACCGTCGTGTTCTCCTGTCGCCCGACGATGCGCCGGATGGGATAGGCGATCTGGGCCGGCGACAGGCCGGCGGTCGCCACCTGATAGAGCAGCGGCTGAAACAGATGATAGTTGCGCCGGTCGATGATGACGATGTCGGCCGACGCGTGGCGGAGAGTCTGGGCGGCGGTGAGCCCGCCGAAGCCGGCGCCCAGAATGACGACCTGCGGCCGCGCCGGCGGGCTGGCCGAGGACGAGCGCACGCGCTACCCGCCGGCGATGCGCGGCAGCAGATAGACTTCGGCGTCGTCCGGTATCTTCTCGCCCCAGCTGTCGCGGAAGATCCGTCCATTGATCGAGACGGCGATGCCGCGTTCGATATGGGGCTTGAGGCCGGGATATTCGGCCTCGAGCCTGGCGAAGAGCTCGCGGATGTCGCGCGCCTCGACGTCGACGGCGGCCGCGCCGCGGGCGGCGGACTTGAGCGCCCCCCACAGCACGACATTCACCATGTTCAGGCCGCCTTCTTCCCGGCCCTGACCTGCTCGTCCAGCGCCTTGAGGATGCGCGGCGGCGACATCGGGATGTGCGTCATGCGCACCCCGGCCGCGTTGGACACGGCATTGGCGATCGCCGCCAGCGGCGGGACGATCGACGTCTCGCCGACGCCGCGCACGCCATAGGGATGGTTCGGATTGGGGATCTCCAGGATGACCGTGTCGATCATCGGCAGGTCCGAGCAGACCGGGATGCGATAATCGAGGAAGCCGGCATTCTGCAGCCGCCCGTCCTTGCCGTAGATATATTCCTCGTTGAGCGCCCAGCCGATGCCCTGCGCGGCGCCGCCCTGATACTGGCCCTCGACATAGGACGGATGGATCGCCTTGCCGGCATCCTGGATCACCGTATAGCGGATGACCTTGGTGGCGCCGGTCTCGGGGTCGAGCTCGACGTCGCAGATATGCGTGGCGAAGGAGACGCCCGCACCGTCGGCGACGAACTCGTTGTGGCCGGCGATCGGGCCGCCGGTATTGGCGGCGGCCGCCGCGATCTCCTTGAGCGAGAGCGGCGGGAAGTTGCCGGCATTGGCGCCGGCGGGCTTCGCATGCCCGTCCTCCCAGGTCACCGCCTCTTCCGGGATGTCCCACATCTTGGCGGCGCGCTGGATGAGCACCTTCTTGGCGTTGCGCGCGGCGATGACCGTGTTCATGCCCGAGGAGAAGGTGACGCGGCTGCCGTCGCTCATGTCGTTGTGGCCGAGCGAGCTCGTGTCGGCGACGACGCAGCGGACGTCCTCGTAAGGCACGCCGAGCTCCTCGGCGGCGATCAGCGCCATGGAGGCGCGCGAGCCGCCGACATCGATCGTGCCGACCGATACCGTCACCGAACCGTCGGGCGTGACATTGAGCGAGGTGCAGGTCTGGCCGCCGAAATTGAACCAGAAGCCGCAGGCCATGCCGCGTCCCTGGTTCTTCTTGAGAGGCGCCTTCATATGCGGATGGATCCGCGCCGCTTCGAGCGTCGGGCCGATGCCGATCGGACCATAGGTCGGGCCATAGGAGGACTTGGTGCCTTCCCTGGCCGCGTTCCTGATGCGGAATTCGACCGCGTCCATGCCGATCCTGGCGGCGAGCTCGTCGATCACGCTTTCGACCGCGAAGGCCGCCATCGGGGCCGAGGGCGCGCGATAGGCCGCGACCTTCGGCCGGTTGACCACCACCTCATAGCCCACCGTCTTCACGTTCTTGAGGTCGTAGCAGGCATAGGAGGTCATGGCGCCGAGCTCGGCCCACATGCCGAGGAACGGGCCGCCCTGATAGCGCAGGGTGGCGGTGGCGGCGGTGATGGTGCCGTCGCGCCGGGCGCCGATCTTGACGTCGACCGAGGTCGAGCTGGTCGGGCCCGAGGCCTTAAACACCTCCTCGCGGGTCATGACCAGCTTGACCGGCCGGTTGGCCTTGCGCGACAGCGCCAGCGCCAGGGGCTCGGCCCAGACATGGGTCTTGCCGCCGAAGCCGCCGCCGATCTCGGAGGCGGTGACGCGCAGCTTCGCGGCGTCTATGCCGAGAAGCTGGGCGCACTGGTTGCGGTAGACGAAGTGGCCCTGCGTGCACACCCACATCTCGCCCTGGCCGTCGGGTCCGACATTGGCGAGGCAGGCATGCGGCTCGATATAGCCCTGATGCGTCTGCTCGGTCCTGAAGCTGCGCTCGACGATGACGTCGGCTTCCTTGAAGCCCTGCTCGACGTCGCCATGGCCGAATTCGGTGCGCTTGGCGATGTTCGACGGCTTCGTCGGCCTGGGCTCGACGCCCTCGGTGAACATGTTGGCATGCAGCACCGGCGCGCCGGGCTTTACCGCCTCGTCGACGTCGGTCACATGCGGGAGGACCTCGTAATCGATCTTGATCAGCTTCAGCGCCTTCCTCGCCGTGGTGGCGTCGATGGCCGCCACCGCGGCCACCGCATGGCCGTCATAGAAGACCTTCTCGCGCGCCATGCAGTTGACCAGGATGTCATGCATGCCCTGATCGCCGTTGGTGAGGTCGGGCAGGTCGGCCGAGGTGATTACCGCCTTCACGCCGGGAAGCTTCTCGGCCTTCGACGTGTCGATCTTCCTGATCCGGGCATGGGCATGGGGCGAGCGCAGCACGCGGCCCACGAGCTGGCCGGGCGCGAAAGCGTCGGCACCGTAGCGCGCACGGCCCGTCACCTTGTCGACGCCGTCGGGACGCAGCGGACGCGTGCCGACGACCTTGAACTTCTGACCGGTGTAATTGGTGTCGTAAGCCATGGATCAGGCTCCTCTCATCTCACGGGCGGCGTCCTGAACGGCGCGCACGATCTTGTCATAGCCGGTGCACCGGCAGAGATTGCCGGCGAGACCGAAGCGGATCTCCTCCTCGGTCGGGTTCTTGTTCTTCTTGAGCAAAGCGCGGGCGGCGATCAGGAATCCCGGCGTGCAGATGCCGCATTGGAGTGCGGCATGCTCGAGGAACTTGCGCTGCAGGGGATGGAGCTTGTCGCCATCCGCCATGCCTTCGACGGTCTCGATCCTGCTGCCCTCGGCTTCGGCGCCGAGCACCAGGCAGGAGCAGACGAGCTCGCCGTCGAGCATCACGCTGCAGGCGCCGCAGTCGCCGGTGCCGCAGCCTTCCTTGGCGCCGGTCAGGCCGAGGCGGTTGCGCAGCACGTCGAGCAGCGGCTCATCCGGCTCGCAGACGAAATCGGCCGGATCGCCGTTGACCGTGGTTGATACGTGTATGCCAGCCATCATTTGCCTCCTGCGCGCTGATACGCGATCTTTGCAGCACGCTTCGCCAGCACGCCTGCGACCTTGGTTCTGAATTCGATGGTGCCGCGCTTGTCGTCGATCGGCCTGCATGCCGCCGAGCACGCCTGGGCGAGCTTCTCAAGCGCCTCGTCGTCGAGCCTGGTGCCGATGACGGCCCTGGCGGCGGGCGCCACGAGGAGGACGGTCGGCGCCACTGCGCCGAGCGCCACGCGCGCCTCCTTGATGACGCCCTTGGCGTCGAGCACGAGATTGACGCCTGCCGACACCACCGCGATGTCCATCTCGGAGCGCGGGATGAAGCGCAGATAGGCGTCGCCCGACCGCGGCGGACGCTTGGGCAGCAGAAGCGATTCGACGATCTCGCCTTTGGCGAGGCTGGTGCGGCCCGGACCTGCCGCGACCTTCTCCACCGGAATGGTGCGCTTCTTGCCGGGCCCGGCGATCACCGCCTGGGCGCCGGCGGCGACGAGTGCCGGCACGCTGTCCGCGGCGGGCGAGGCGTTGCACAGATTTCCGACCATGGTGCAGCGGCCCTGCACCTGCTTGGAGCCGATGAGATTCGCCGCTTCGACGACGCCGGGCCAGGCCTTCCTGACGGGGCTTTTGCCGAGCTCCACGCCCGAAACCGCAGCGCCGATCTGGAAGCCCGAAGCGGTCTGCTTGATCTCGCGCATCGCCGGGATCCGCTTGATGTCGACGATCAGGTCGGGCTCGATGAAGCCGCCTTTCATGCGGACGAGAAGATCGGTTCCGCCGGCGAGAATGGCCGCCTTTCCCCGTTCTTTCGTCAGGAGGGCAACTGCGGCCTTGGTCGAGCTGGGTGCTTCGTATCGCATAAATCCTATCCACCTGGGTTGCTGGCGTGTGGCTCACGCTTGTTTTTCAAAGGGCAAGGAGGCGAGGCCCTTCGCGAACATGCGGGATTGTCATCCGAGAGCCCCTTTGCCGTCAATATGGCGCGACAACTATATCCGTGCGGCGCGGCGCATGCATGCCTGCGCCGCGCCGAGGGCGCGCGATGATGAGTCGCAGCGGTCGCACCGGCACATTCGCGGCGCATGGTCTGCGGCCTGCCGCGGCAGGCGCATGCCGGGATGCGCATATGTATGAGAAAAGGGAGTCTCAGAACGGCTTGATTTTATATTTTATATAATGTACCTCGAACCGAGATCCAGTCAAACCCATGTCCAGGTCTACCTTTTTCTGCGTCGACGCCCATGCCTGCGGCAATCCCGTCCGTGTCGTGACGGGCGGCAGCGTGCCCCGGCTCGCGGGCGCCACCATGTTCGAGCGCCGCACGCATTTCCTCGAGGAGCATGACTGGATCAGGACCGGACTCATGTTCGAGCCGCGCGGCCACGACATGATGTCGGGCGCCATCCTCTATCCGCCGACGCGCCCGGATTGCGACGTCGCCATCCTCTTCATCGAGACCTCCGGCGCGCTGCCGATGTGCGGCCATGGCACGATCGGCACGGTGACCGTGATCATCGAGCAGGGCCTCGTCGCACCGAAGACCCAGGGCGTGCTCAGGCTCGATACGCCGGCCGGCCTCGTCGAGGCGCATTACGAGAGGAAAGGCGAGCATGTCGAGCGCGTGCGCATCGTCAACGTCCCCTCTTTCCTCCTGGGCCGGTCCTATCCGGTCGAGGTCGAGGATCTGGGCGAGCTCAGCGTGGACGTGGCCTATGGCGGCAATTTCTACGCCATCGTCGAGCCGCAGGAGAACTACCGCGATCTCGCGAGCGTGCGGCCTGCCGATCTGTTGCGCTGGTCGCCGAGCCTCAGGGCGGCGTTCAACGCCCGCCACCGCATCGCCCATCCGGAGAATCCGGCCATCGACCGGCTCACCCATGTCCTGTGGACCGGCAGGGCGCGGACACCCGGCGGGACGGCGCGCAATGCGGTCTTCTACGGCGACAGGGCGCTCGACCGCTCGCCCTGCGGCACCGGCACCTCGGCCCGCATGGCGCAGCTCGAGGCCACCGGGCGGCTCGGCCCGGGCAGCGATTTCGTGCACGAGTCGATCATCGGCTCGACCTTCACCGGCCGCATCGAGGGCCATGCCAGGGTGGGACCGCTCGACGCCATCATCCCCTCCATCGAAGGATGGGCCCGCATCACCGGCATGAACACCATCTTCCTCGACGACCGCGATCCCTATGTGAAGGGCTTTCAGGTGAACTGAAGTTCCCCTGCGGGCTATCAGATAAATCCCCTTCCCCGAGAAGCGCGGGGATGGCCGTCGTGAAGTTTTTCAGATCGCCAGATCGACCTGGCTCGCGAACACCCGGTAGTGATCGACATTCGGCGGACGGTCGAGAAGGAAACGGTCGTCGTCGGGATAGTAGCGGGCGACCTCGGGCTCATCGCCGGCAAAAGCCCTGACCGACGCCATCGAGTCCCACCAGCTCAGCGTCGTCACTTCGCTGACGCCCTCGCCGAGCGCCCGCATGACGATCTGGAAGCCTAGATTGCCGGGCGTCCCGGCATAGCCGGCCACGCCGGTACTCTTCACATAGGCGACATAGTCCGCTTCGTCCGCCGTCCGGATGCGGCCGCTCCAGCGTCGCAGGACGACGTGCTGTCCTTCCATGTTGCTCGCTCCTCGCTTTGGGGCGAAGTGTACCACTTGTGAGACGAGAGCTTAAGTCAGGCCGCGCCGAGCTCCCTGACCAGCCCGATGAAGCGCTCGACGTCTTCCGGCGGCGTCGCATAGGAGAGGACGAAGCGCGCGAAGATCTCGTCCTCGCCGATGCCGCCAGGCCCGAGCGTGTCCGGCATCCAGTCGTAGTAATGGGCGCCGGCGGCCTGCGCCTTTTCGTGCAGCGATCTGGACATCACCGCGAAGATCTCGTTGGCCTCGGTCGGAATGGGAATGCGGATGTGGCCGCAGGCCTCGAGGCCTTCGGCGAGGCGTTTCGCCAGGCCGTTCGCCCGGCGCGCATTGTCGAGCCACAGATCGTTCTCGAGATAGGCCAGCATCTGGGCGCCAAGATAGCGGCTCTTGGAGACGAGCTGGCCGCCGCGCATGCGCCGGTAGAGGAAGTCCTCGGCCAGCGCCGTGTCGAAGAACACGACCGCCTCGAGCAGCATGCCGCCGTTCTTCGTGCCGCCGAAGGACATGACGTCGATGCCTGATTTCCAGGTGATCTCCGCCGGCTTGCGGCCGAGGCTCGCCACCGCATTGGCGAAACGCGCGCCGTCCATGTGGAGCTTCATCCCGCGCGCCTTGGCGACGGCGGAGAGCGCCTTGATCTCGGCCGGCTGATAGACGCGGCCGAGCTCGGTCGAATTGGTGATCGAGAGGGCGGCGGGCTTGGGATCATGCTCGCCGCGGATGAAGCCCTTGAGCGTCTTCTCCACCGTCCCGGGCATGATCTTGCCGAGCGTTCCCGGCAGCCCGATGATCTTGGCCCCGCCCGTGAACATCTCCGGGCTGTTGCATTCATCGACCGCCGCATGCGCTTCGGCGTGAGTGAGCACGGCGCCATAGGGAGGCGCCAGCGCGGAAATGGCGAGACCGTTCGCGGCGGTGCCGGTGGTGACGAGGAAAGCCCGGACCTCGGTCTCGAAGACTTCGGAAAGCTTCGCCTCGGCTCGCCTGGAATAATCGTCATAGCCGTAGGAGGCGGACGTGCCCTTGTTGGCCGCCTCGATGGCGGCGAGGATCCGGGGATGGACCCCATAGACATTGTCGGATGCGAAATTCATCAGAAGAAAGCCCCGCAGTGAAGGTGGTGATGCTTAGAGCAGGCCCGGCGGCGCTGCCAACCCCCCAAACCGCACGGCTTCCATGTCGGGAAATTTTGTTTCGAAATTCTCCCGACCATCAATCTTTGCTTGCGCCGACCGGCCTCGTCTGACATAAAGCAGAAAGGACAGCCATGCTGTCCTTTCGCAGTGCAACAAGTTCAGGACAGACCGGATGATCCGGACGAACGCCGATACGGCTCTGAACGCGACGGCCCGCAAGGCCGCCGGATGCCTGCTTTTGTCCCGAGCGCGCACGACGAAAACGAAAAAGGATTGAAGCTCCGGGACGACCCGACAGGGTGCCAGGGGTTCGATCCGGATCAGGACGCGCGGGGCAGGCCCGCGAAGGTCCCGACAGCTCGAACCTCCGGCACCGGCAGTGCAGGCCATGAGCGGGTGCACACCCCGCTCCGTGGTTTATAGAAGTGTCCTAGATCACGATCACTTCAGATCGTCACGATCTGAAGTGATAAACGTGATCGAGGATTTAAGATTTGGCGCGCGATCGGACGGGAAACCGGTACCCACTTTTCCTGATCGCGCGCCGAAAACGTGAGAGGCTCAGACGCCATGGCGCACGCGACCCATCTTCTTCCGGAAGGCCTGCCCGAGGCGCGGGGCCTCTATGATCCGCGCCGCGAGCATGACGCCTGCGGCATCGGCCTCATCGCCAACATCCGCAACGCCAAGAGCCACAAGATCATTGCCGACGGCCTGAGCATCCTGCACAACCTCGAGCACCGCGGCGCCGTCGGCGCCGATCCCAAGGCCGGCGACGGCGCCGGCATCCTCTTGCAGATCCCGCACGATTTCCTCCAGGCCGAGGCCAGGCGCCTGGGGTTCAGCCTGCCCGAGCCGCAGCACTATGCCGTGGGCCAGCTCTTCCTGCCGCGCGAGCCCGTCTACCGCCAGGACATCGAGCGCATCTGGTGGGAGACGGCGCGCGAGGAAGGCCTCAAGGTGCTGGGCTGGCGCGACGTGCCGGTCGACGAGACGGTGCTCGGCGCGAGCGTGCGGCAGACCGAGCCTTTCCACCGCCAGCTTTTCATCAGCCGCGGTCCCACCATCCGCGACGAGGCCCATTTCGAGCGCAAGCTCTTCGTCTGCCGCAAGGTGGTGTCGAACCGTGTGCTCGAGGTGCTGGGCGCTAAGGGCCGCGCCTATTATCCGGTCTCCGTCTCGAGCCGCACCATCGTCTACAAGGGCCTCGTGCTCGGCAAGGATCTGGGCCTCTATTACAGGGACCTCGCCGACGAGCGCGTGACCTCGGCGCTCGCCCTCGTGCATCAGCGCTTCTCGACCAACACCTTCCCGTCCTGGCCGCTGGCGCATCCCTACCGCTTCATCTGCCACAATGGCGAGATCAACACCCTGCGCGGCAACTACAACTGGATGGCGGCGCGCCAGGCCAACATGAAGTCCGACATGCTGGGCCGCGACCTCGAGAAGCTGTGGCCGATCTCCTATGAGGGCCAGTCCGATTCGGCCTGCTTCGACAACGCGCTCGAGCTCCTGTTCATGGGCGGCTATTCCCTGCCCCACGCGATGATGATGCTCATCCCGGAAGCCTGGGCCGGCAACCCGCTGATGGACGACGACCGCCGCGCTTTCTACGAATATCACGCCGCCCTGATGGAGCCCTGGGACGGCCCCGCCGCCATGGCCTTCACCGACGGGCGGCTGATCGGCGCGACGCTCGACCGCAACGGCCTGAGGCCGGCGCGCTATATGGTGTCGGACGACGGCTTCGTTCTGCTCGCCTCCGAGATGGGCTGCCTGCAGTTCCCCGAGGAGAAGATCACCCGCAAGTGGCGGCTGCAGCCCGGCAGGATGCTGCTCATCGACCTCGAGCAGAAGCGCATCATCTCGGACGACGAGCTGAAGAAGACCCTCTCCACCCAGCATCCCTACAAGGACTGGCTGAAGCGCACCCAGTTGGTCCTGCGCGAGATGCCGCCGGCCCGGACCCGGCGGCCGAAGATCGCCGTGCCCCTGCTCGACCGCCAGCAGGCCTTCGGCTACAGCCAGGAGGACCTCAAGCTCCTGATGGCGCCGATGGCGCAGACCGGCCAGGAGGCCGTGGGCTCGATGGGCAACGACACGCCGATCTCGGCGCTCTCCGACAAGCCCAAGCTGCTCGACACCTATTTCAAGCAGAACTTCGCCCAGGTGACCAACCCGCCGATCGATCCGATCCGCGAGGAGCTGGTCATGTCGCTCGTCTCCTTCATTGGCCCGAGGCCAAATCTCCTCGACCTCAAGGGCACCTCGACCCATATGCGCCTCGAAGTGCCGCAGCCGATCCTCACCAATGAGGAGCTGGAGCGCATCCGCACCATCAACGTGGTGAAGGACAATCCCTTCCGCACCGTGACCATCGACATCACCTACGACGTCGCCAACGGTCTCGAATATATGGAAGCGGCGCTCGAGGCGATCTGTGCGGGCGCCGAGCGCGCGGTGCGCGACGGCTACAACATCATCATCCTGTCGGACCGCGCGGTCTCGGCCGAGCGCGTGCCCATACCCGCCTTGCTCGCGACCTCGGCCACCCATCACCATCTGATCCGCCGCGGCCTGCGCACCTCAGTCGGTCTCGTGGTCGAATCGGGCGAGCCGCGCGAGGTGCACCAGTATTGCACGCTGGCTGGCTACGGCGCCGAGGCGATCAACCCCTATCTCGCCTTCGAGACGCTCGAGGACATGATCGCCTCGCTCGACGCGACGATCACGCCCGAGGAGGCCTTCAAGCGCTACATCAAGGCGGTCGACAAGGGCATATTGAAGGTGATGTCCAAGATGGGCATCTCGACCTACCAGTCCTATTGCGGGGCCCAGATCTTCGACGCGGTGGGCCTCGCCAGCGGCTTCATCGGGCGCTATTTCACCGGCACGGCCAGCCAGATCGAGGGCGTGGGCCTCGACGAGATCGCGGCGGAAGCCTTCGCCCGCCATGCCGCGGCCTTCGGCGAGAACCCGGTGCTGACGAGCGCGCTCGCGGTCGGCGGCGAATATCTCTACCGCACCCGCGGTGAGCAGCATGTGTGGACGCCGGAATCGGTCGCCCGGCTGCAGCATGCCGTGCGCGGGAATTCGCACGAGACATATCGCGACTTCGCCAGACTGGTGAATAATCAGAGCGAGCACTTCATGACGCCGCGCGGTCTCTTCCGCATCCGCAGCGCGGAGGAGATCGGCAGGACGCCCGTCGCCGTCGACGACGTCGAGCCGGCCAGGGAGATCGTCAGGCGCTTCGCCACCGGGGCCATGTCCTACGGCTCGCTCAGCCGCGAGGCGCACACCACGCTCGCCATCGCCATGAACCGCATCGGCGGGCGCTCGAACACCGGCGAAGGCGGCGAGGAGCCCGACCGCTTCAAGCCCCTGCCCAATGGCGATTCGATGCGCTCGGCGATCAAGCAGGTCGCCTCCGGCCGTTTCGGCGTCACCACGGAATATCTGGTCAATGCCGACCAGATCCAGATCAAGATGGCGCAGGGAGCCAAGCCCGGCGAAGGCGGGCAGCTGCCCGGCCACAAGGTCGACGCCACCATTGCGCGCGTGCGCTACTCGACGCCGGGCGTCGGCCTCATCTCGCCGCCGCCGCATCACGACATCTATTCGATCGAGGACCTCGCCCAGCTCATCTACGACCTGCGCAACACCAACCCCCAAGCCTCGGTCTCGGTCAAGCTCGTCTCCGAGGTGGGCGTCGGCACGGTCGCCGCCGGCGTCGCCAAGGCGCGCGCCGACCATGTCACCATTTCGGGCTTCGAGGGCGGCACCGGCGCCTCGCCGCTGACCTCCATCAAGCATGCCGGCAGCCCCTGGGAGATCGGCCTCGCCGAGACCCAGCAGACGCTCGTCGCCAACCGCCTGCGCGGCCGCATCGCCGTCCAGGCCGACGGCGGCATCCGCACCGGCCGCGACGTCGTGGTCGCCGCTCTGCTCGGCGCCGACGAGATGGGTTTCTCGACGGCGCCCCTGATCGCCGCCGGCTGCATCATGATGCGTAAATGCCATCTCAACACCTGTCCGGTCGGCGTCGCGACCCAGGACCCGGTGCTGCGCAAGCGCTTCAAGGGCACGCCGGAGCACGTCATCAACTACTTCTTCTATGTCGCCGAGGAGGTGCGCGAGCTGATGGCGCAGATGGGCATCCGCCGCTTCGACGACCTCGTCGGCATGAGCGACTATCTCGACAAGGTGGCCGCCATCGACCACTGGAAGGCCAGGGGCCTCGACTTCACCCGCATCTTCGAGAAGCCGCAGGTGATCGGCAGGGTCTCCATCCGCCGCGACGATCCCCCGAAGCACGATCTCTCCGGAACGCTCGACGCCCATCTGATCGCCGAGGCGGAAGCGGCGCTCGCTTCCGGCCAGCCGGTCGAGATCGAAGCCAGGGTGACCAATGTCCATCGCACCATAGGCGCCATGCTGTCGGGCGAGGTCGCGAGGCGCCATGGCCATCAGGGCCTGCCCGAGGACACGATCCGCGTCAGGCTCACCGGCATTGCCGGCCAGAGCTTCGGCGCCTTCCTGGCGCATGGCGTGACGCTCGAGCTCACCGGCGAGGCCAACGACTATGTCGGCAAGGGCATCTCGGGCGGCAAGCTCGTCATCAGGCCGCATGAGCGCGTGGGCTTCAGCCCCGAGAAGTCGATCATCGTCGGCAACACCGTGCTCTATGGCGCGATCGGCGGCGAATGCTACTTCCGCGGCGTCGCCGGCGAGCGCTTCGCGGTGCGCAATTCCGGCGCCATCGCGGTGGTCGAGGGTGTCGGCGACCATGGCTGCGAATACATGACCGGCGGCATCGTGCTGGTCATCGGCGAGACCGGGCGCAACTTCGCCGCCGGCATGTCGGGCGGCGTCGCCTATGTGCTCGACGAGAAGGGCGACTTCGCCCAGCGCTGCAACCTGGCGATGGTCGATCTGGCGCCGGTGCCGGCCGAGGAGGTCGCGATCGAGCGCCTGCACCATCACGGCGGCGATCTCGAGCATCACGGCCTCGTCGACGTGACGGCCCATATGGACCGCCACGATGCCGAGCGCATCTGGCATCTTCTCGGCCGCCACCTCAAATATACGGGCTCCGGCCGGGCGCGCGAGATCATCGACCACTGGGGCGACTATCTGCCGAAATTCGTGAAGGTGATGCCGGTCGAATATGCCAGGGCCCTGCGCGAGCTCGAGAAGGCGCAGGCCCAGAGCGACGGCATGACCATCGGCATGAAGCGGAGGGCCTGAGATGCGCTCGCCATTTCTTCCGAGTGGAAAGGCCGCCCCTCCTCTCGTCATGGCCGGGCTTGACCCGGCCATCCAGTGCGCCCGTACGAAGGGATTTCGATAGATGATGAAGGTCTATGGCGACAGGGGCTCCGGCAACTGCCAGAAGGTCGGCATCACCGCCGACTTCCTGAAGCTGCCCTATGAATGGGTCGATATCGACATCATGAAGAACGAGAGCCGGACCGGGGCGTTCCTGAAGAAGAGCGCCATGGGACAGGTTCCCGTCATCGAGCTCGACGATGGCCGCTGCCTCGCGCAGTCCAACGCCATCATCCGCTATCTGGCCCGGGGCAGCACGCTTCTTCCCGACGATCCCTTCACCCAGGCGAAGATCGACGAGCTGCTGTTCTGGGAGCAATACAGCCACGAGCCCTATGTGGCGACGAGCCGCTACCACATGGTCTATCTGGGCCGCACGAGGGACGAGCGCGAGCCGATGCGGGTGGAGCGCGGCGAGAAGGCGCTCGATCTGATGCAGCACCTCATCAAGGGCAGGATGTGGTTCGTGGGCGACAGCCTGTCGGTCGCCGACATCGCTCTCCTCGCCTATACGCGGCTGGCCCATGAGGGCGGCTTCGATCTCGCCTCGCGGCCCGACGTCGGGGCCTGGGTCATGCGCGCCGAAATGGCGCTCGGACTCCCGCCGGCGGGAATGGGTTAGGAGCAGACGATGGGAAAGATCACCGGCTTTCTGGAGATCGATCGGCAGGAGCAGAAATATGCGCCGGCCTCCGACCGCATCCGGCATTTCCGCGAGTTCGCCATCCCGCTCGACGACCGCGACACCGAGAAGCAGGCGGCGCGCTGCATGGACTGCGGCATCCCCTATTGCCACACCGGCTGCCCGGTGAACAACCAGATCCCCGACTGGAACGATCTCGTCTATCAAGGCAACTGGCGCGACGCCGCGATCGACCTGCACTCGACGAACAATTTCCCCGAATTCACCGGGCGCATCTGCCCGGCCCCGTGCGAGGAAGCCTGCACGCTCAATCTCGAGAGCATGCCGGTGACGATCAAGACCATCGAGCAGGCGATCGCCGACAAGGCCTGGGCCGAAGGCTGGATCAGGCCAGAGCCGCCCGAAGAAAGGACCGGCAGGCGCGTCGCCGTCGTGGGCTCGGGCTCGGCCGGCCTCGCCGCCGCCCAGCAATTGGCGCGCGCCGGCCATGAGGTCCATGTCTTCGAGCGCCATGCCAGGGCGGGCGGCCTCCTGCGCTACGGCATTCCCGACTTCAAGATGGAGAAGCATCCGATCGACCGGCGCGTCGAGCAGATGGAGGCCGAAGGCGTCACCTTCCACTACAATGTCGAGATCGGCGTCACGCGTCCCTTCCGCTCGCTCACCGATGCCTATGACGCGGTGCTGCTGGCGGGCGGCGCCGAGCGGCCGCGCGATCCCGGTCTGCCCGGCATGGATCTCGACGGCGCGTATTATGCCATGCCCTTCCTCATCCAGAGCAACCGCCGCGTCGCGGGCGAGGACGTCTCGGCCGAGCGCCCGCTCGTCGCCACCGGCAGGCATGTGGTGGTCATCGGCGGCGGCGACACCGCCTCCGACTGCATCGGCACGTCCTTCCGTCAGGGGGCGCTGTCGGTGACCCAGCTCGACATCCGCCCCGTTCCGCCCGAGCAGGAAGACAAGATGGTGGTGTGGCCCTATTGGCCGACCCGGTTCCGCACCTCATCGTCGCAGGCCGAAGGTGCCCAGCGCGAATTCTCCTGCGCGACGCTCAGCATCGTCGGCGAGAAGGGCAAGGTCTCGGGCGTCAAATGCGCGCGCGTGAATGCCAAGCGCGAGCCTTTGCCCGGCACCGAATTCGTCATCAAGGCCGACCTGGTGCTGATCGCCATAGGCTTCGCCGGGCCACAGGAGAAAGGCCTCCTGGAAGAGGTCGCCTTCGAGCGCGACAGGCGCGGCAACGTCAAGGCCAACACCGACGACTACCGGACCTCGCTCGACAAGGTCTTCGCCGCCGGCGACATCCGCAAAGGCCAGTCGCTGGTCGTCTGGGCGATCCGCGAAGGCCGCCAGGCGGCGCGCGCCATCGACGAATATCTGATGGGCGAGAGCGAGCTGCCGCGATAGGCCTCGCGCGTCAGGTCGACATGGCCTTGGCCTGGGCGGCGAGATGAGCTTCGCCGTCCCGCCTCCCTCCCCGCGGTTCTTCCAGCCTGAGGCCCAGCCGGTCGGCGATATTCAGGCACAGGGCCTGCAGGAAGAAGGTCTGCGCGAACACCTGGGCCACGGCGCTCTGCCAGGACTCCGGCGCAAGGCCGGCCACGGACCCAGGCATGTACAGCATGGCGCGCCGCACGAGCGGCGCCAGCGCGCCGGCGATCTCGCCGCCACGCTTGCGGCCGGCTTGACTGCCGCCCAGCGCGATCAGGAGATCCGCGGGCGTCAGCATGAAATTCATTCCATGGATGAAATTCTCGCTCTCGGCGGCGATGGCGATCAGCCCACCGGCTTCATGAAACTTGGCCGCGCCGTATTCCGCGCTGCCGAGATCGGGGCCGGCGCCCAGAATGACGATCTTGCCGGACGGATCGTAGATATCGGCCAGATCGGCTGCATCCATCCGGGCGCGTTCGAGAAGACCCGGCAGCGCACTCATAACGGCCCCCGTGCCGGCCGGCTTCTCTCCCGCGAAGCTGCGGGCGATCTCGGCGAGGGCGAGCAGCGTCACCGCATAATCGAGCGTATGCGGCGTCTTGCGCGATAATGGCGTGAAGGGAAGTACGAACGCCGCCTGCGCGGTTCGGGCGAGCGCGCTGCCGGCCTTGCAGGTGAGTGCGACGACGCGGGCCCCGGCTGCCGCCGCCGCTTCCGCCGCTTCGACGGTGCGCCGTGTCCCGCCCGAAATGGAGGAAAGCAGCGCCGTGTCGCTCGGCCGGAACTCCGTGAAGGCGGCCATGCTCATGGCGCTGCGAATCTCGACCGGCTGCCGGAGCCGCTGGAACACGCCGGACAACGCCGCCGGCGCAAACAGCGAATCGCCGCATCCGCCGGCGAATACCCGTCCGGCCGGGCGTGCGAGCTCATCGGCACGTTCCGCCAGCTCGGGCTGGATCTTCGGCAGCAGATCCGCCTGCACCGCAATCTCTCGCGCCATCATCTCGTTCACGGGCGAACCTCTTTGCCGGGATCGAACGTCGCGCGCCCGAGCGTCCAGATCGCCGCCGGCGGCACCGGGCCATGTTCGGTAAGGAGCGCGGTGGTGAGCTGCGCCGGAACCACTTCGAGCTCCGGTGCGCAGGTTGCCGCGCGCTCGAGACCTTCGATTCCAAGTCCGGACTTGAGCACGGTGTCATAAGAGCGAAGCGCAGGTGCGGGCCTTCGCCCCCGGTAGCTGCGCATGTCGAGCTTCAACATGTCGGCCGCACCGTAGACGTCGACATCCATGTCCGCCGCCAGGCGCGCGATCATGCGGCTGCCGATGGTATTGAGGAACGAGCCGTCGGCGCGCAACGTCTCCACGCCGAACAGCACGGCGCCGCTCAGGGTCAGGCCATATTCGATCGCGGCGTCGGGAATGTAGTCGACCGAAAGACCCTGCGGCAGGAACTCTTCGAGGTAACGCGCGCCTCCAGCGATGGCGCGGCTTTCGGGAACCACGATGCGAAGGTCCGGCCGCGCCTTCGCAAGTCCGGTCACGATGGCCGCGACCGTGCTCGAATAGTCGAAGGCCATGACGCTGCGCACATCCGCGAGATGGGAGCAGGCGGCTTCCACCAGGCATTGCTTGCGCTTCGCCGCCGCAGCGTCCCAGGCCGCGATGCGCGCCTTGAGCAGCTCGGCCTGGCGCGACGCATCGGCCTCGTCGAGGCCGGCAAGCAGCAAGGCGAGGCTGTTGCCGATGACGGGCGTGTCCTGGCCGCGGGTCCGTGCTATGAAGCCGGCCGCGAGCCGCGCCCGCCTCAGCCCGTCGTCGCCGTCGATCAAATGAAGGATCAGCTGGTTGCCCAGGGCCACGTGCCTTGTGGCGCCAAGCACACCTTCGTCCACGATCTGCCAGAGATAGTGCATCGTCGCCTCGTCGGGCGGCGACAGGCCCGCCGCCTCGATCTCGCGCGCGTAGTCGAAGCGACGTTCAGGCATGGAAGGCTCCATTGACGACAGCGCCCGCGGCGGCTTGCGCGGCCCGTCTCTCGGCGATGAAGGAGACGACACCTTCCCTGCGCGGCATCGCCGTCTGCGCGCCGCATTGCAAGGTCGCGAGCGCCGCCGCTGCATTGGCGAATTCGAGCCGCTCGCGGGCCATCTTGCCCGTGAAGGCGGCGGCGAGATAGGCCGCGGCAAAGCAGTCGCCCGCACCCGTGGTGTCGACGGGGCGGACCGGGAAGCCCGGCATGTCGATGCTCCCTTCCGCGCCGATGCGCCGGCAGCCGTCCTTGCCCAGGGTGACGATGATCTCGCCATTCCGCCGCAGCATCGACGGCGAGATCGGCGCCCCAAGCACGGAGCCTGCGGCGTCATATGCCTCCTGATTGAGGAACAGCGTGTCGATCATGGGCAAAAGCTCGGCCAGGCGACCGGGATTGCGCGCGATGTCGGGCGGCTCGAGGTCGAGCGAGACCGAAATGCCGCGTGTCCTGGCCATGGCGAAAGCGGAAAATGCGAGGGCGGGGTCGCCGAAAGTGACATGCATGTGGCGGACGCCCTCGAACGCATCGGGGTTCAGATCCTGGGGCCGCGGCAGATAGGCGTCGGTCTCCAGCCGGATCAGCGATTTCTCGCCCGATGGCGACAGCAGGATCACGCACATGAATGTGTCGACCCCGGCGCGCTGGGCCACATAGCCGACATCGACTCCCTCGCGCGCGATCTCCGACAGGGCGAAGGCGCCCGCGGCATCGCTGCCTGCCGCGGCGATGAGCCGGCTCGTCAGGCCGAGCCGCGCCGCGGCCACGGCGCAATTGGCCGACATGCCGCCCGGCATCTGCCCGTGGCTGCGCCCGGCTACTTTCTGATCGTAGCTGGGCAGGGCCGGCACCGAGATGAACATGTCGACGTCGAGGTCGCCGATGCACAGAACGTCGATATCGTGCTTCACGGCCTTGTGCTCCTGATCCGGCGAAGGCCTCCGGTGCTCGACACGGAGGCGATGAGGAGCACGCCGATCAGGCCGAGTTGCCAGGCGGCGGAAATATTGGCGAGCTGAAGCCCGATTTGCAGGGTGGTCACGATCAGGATCGCGACGATCGTGCCGAGCACGCTGCCGGTGCCGCCGAAGATATGGGTTCCGCCGAGAACCGCGATCGTGACGGCCAGAAGCTCCATTCCCTTTCCGGCATCGGGGCGCGCCGCCAGGAACCACGACATGGCGATGATGCTGCCCAGCGCCGCGAGAACGCCCGAAAGCACGTAAAGCCCGGTGCGCAGGCGCACCACCGGAATGCCGGAGAGATGCGCCGCGCGATCGTCATTGCCGCATGCGACGATGTGGCGCCCCGTGCTGGTGCGCGTCAGCATGACATGCAGGCAGACGGCCACGGGGAGCAGCACGAAGACGAACGAATTGGGAAGGCCCAAGGTGTGTTCCTGACCCAGCCAACCGAACTCGGGCGGAAGCCCGCCGATCGGCCGGCCCATGGTCGTGGCCAGCGCCAGGCCGCCGAAAGCGAACATGGTCGCGAGCGTCGCCATCAATGAAGGCACGCGCACCACATTGACCAGGAGGCCGTTCAGCAGGCCCATGCCCGCACCGAGCACGAGGCCGGCCGCGCAGGCGAGCCAGATGTTCACGCCGATTGCGAACAGCGCCCCCACCGCCACGCCGACCAGCGAAACGATCGAGCCCACCGAAAGGTCGATGCCGGGTCCGCCGGCCAGGATCACCAGGGTTTGCCCGAGGCCGAGAAGGCCGAGGATCGGCACATATTGGAGGAGATAGGGAATGGTGCTCGCCCTCCAGAAATAGGGCGAGAGCAAACTCATCGCGATGATGGCCAGGATCCACAGCGCGACGAGCAGGAGGAATCGCTTGGTCAGGGGATCCGCCATGCGGAGCTTGCTGATGCCGTTGGTCATTGCGGCCTCGGATCACTGCGGTTGCGGAACGCGTCGGCGGTCAGGACGACGATGAGCAGCGCGCCGATGATGACCGCTTCCCAGAGCGAGGAGATACCCATAAGCACCAGTCCGTTCTGCATGATCCGGATGAACGCCACGCCCAGCAGGGTGCCGAGCAGGCTGCCTACGCCGCCCCGGATGTTGGTGCCGCCCAGAATGGTGGCGGCGATCGCCTCGAGCGCGATGGTCGTGCCGATATTGATCTCCACGTTCCGCAGCCGCGCGACATAGAGAAGGGCTGCAAGTCCCGCCAGCAGTCCGAGCAGCGCGTAGGTGGCGATCTTGGTGCGGTCGACATCGATGCCGGCGAGGCGCGCCGACGGCTCGCTGCAGCCGATGGCGTAGAGATGCTTGCCATAGGGCAGCTTTCGCAGCAGCACCCAGGCGAAGACATAGACGGCGGCGATCACGATCGCCGAGGCCGGCACGAACCCGACATTCCCGTTCACCAGCGGCGAAAGCGTGCCGGGCAGGCCGGCGATCCAGGCTCCGCCGATCACCAGGAACATGATCGCCGAGAATATGTACATGGAGCCGAGGGTGGCGATGATGGGCGGGACCTTGAGCTTGGCCGTGATGATGCCGTTGACCGCGCCCAGCAGCGAGCCGGTGAGCAGCCCGAGCGGCGCGACGACGGCGGAAGGCATGCCCCATTGGTAGGCCTTGCCGACGATGATGGCCGAGACGGCGAGGATGCCGCCGACGCTGACATCGATGCCGCCCATGATGATGACCAGCGTCATCCCGGCCGAGACGACGGCCAGTTCGAGGCCCGCGCGCATCGTCTGCACGAGGTTGTTCACGCTCAGGAAATACGGCGACGCGAAGGTGAAGACCGCGCCGACGGCTAGGATGGCCAGGATGAGGGCCACCTCGCGCGAGGCGGTGGGGGATACCAGTCGCGGCGCGGGGCGCATATCCGTCACGGATGACATGAGCTGTCCTTGCGATGAGGCCCGGACCCGCAGTTCAGGCAGCGGATCCGGAACCTTGTCCAGGGCGCGCGGCGATGGCCGCTGCCGGACGATCAGAAGTCGAACTGCTGGATGTTGTCCTTGGTGAAGACCATCGGGTTGCCGAGGAGAAGGACCTTCTGGTCGGCCAGCCACTGCACATTGGCGTCGAGACCATCGACCTTGGGTTTCTCTTCGAACGACTTGCCATCGGCCACCTGTTTGCCCGCCCAGACGGTGAGGTAGCCGAGATCCGTCGGGTTCCACAACACGGAATAGGTCATGGCGCCGCTCATCATGTAGTCCTTGATCGTGTTGGGCGAGCAATAGCCGGTGGTGACGATCTGGCCCTGCTTGCCGGCCGCCTCGACCGCCTGGCCGATGCCGGGGCACGTGGTCGAGGCAATGCCGATGATGCCCTTCAGGTCGGGATTGCGCGTCATCGCATCGGTGGCGAACTGAAAGGCGCGCGCCGCCGTGCCGTCGGTATGGTCGACCGAGACGATCTCGATCTTGGGATATTTCGTCTGAGCGCGTTCCTTGATCGCGGCGATCCACGCATTCAGGCTGGCGATGGTCGGCGCGTCCGAGATGATGGCGATCTTGCCCTCCTCGCCGATGCGCTTGACCATCTCGTCGAGGATGGTGAAGCCGAGGTCCTGGTCGAGCGCCTGGGCGACGTAGAATTCACGCTCGCTGCCCGCCGCGTCGGCATCCGACGTTATGACGTGGACCCCCGCCGCCCGCGCCTTGGCAATGGCGGGTTTCAGCGTCTCCACATCGACCGGAGAGACGCCGACCACGTTGAAGCCCTGGCTGACGAAGCTTTCGAAGATGCGCAACTGGTCGGTGGCATTGGTGCTGGTCGGACCCTCCTGGACATACTCGACGCCGAATTTCTCGGCCGCTTTCTTGCCGCCGTTCTCCATCGCGACATAGTAAGGGATGCCCTGGATCTGGGGCACGAAGGCCACGCGCACCTTGTCTTGGGCGAAAGCGCCGCCGGCGAGGATGGTCGAGGCGGCAAGTCCGGCGGCGAGCGTCATCAGGATGGTTTTCATGTCTCACTCCCTGTGGGTTGGTTCTGCTGCGGGACGTCTGGCCGGCCCGCGGCGGCCTGCGCCGTCACGAGGCGGCGGCGCGCGCCTCATGGGCTCCGGTGATGAGCCCGATGATTTCCTGTGGAGACGTGCGCGCGGTCTCGCGGACGCTGATACAGCGGCCGTGGCGCATCACCGATATCCGGCTGGAGACTTCGAACACGTTCTGGATATTGTGCGATATGAGGACGACGGACTTGCCCTGCGCGCGCAGCTTGGTGATGAAGTCGAGCACCTTGCGCACTTCGCCGACCGCCAGCGCGGCGGTCGGCTCGTCCATGATGATGAGGCGGGCATCCATGTTCAGCGCGCGCGCGATCGCGACGCCCTGCCGCTGGCCGCCCGACATGAACTCCATCCAGGCATCGATGCTGGGCACGTGGACGTCGAGGTCTGCGAGCAGCTCGCCGGCTCGCTTGCGCATCGCCTGCCGGTCGAGGAACGGGATGCCGAGGATCGGCCGCTTGAGCTCGCGGCCGAGGAAGATATTGTCGACGACGTTCATTTTCCCGGCGAGGGCCAGTTCCTGGTAGATGGTGGCGATGCCGCTGTTCCAGGCATCCTGAGGGGAGCGGAAGGAGACCCTCCGGCCTTCCATCTCGATCGCTCCTTCATCCGGCGCATGGGCGCCGGACATCGTCTTGATCAGGGTCGACTTGCCGGCACCATTGTCGCCGACCAGCGCCATCACTTCACCGCCGGCGACTTCGAAATCGACATGGTCGAGCGCGGTGAGGCCGCCGAAGCGCTTGACGATGCCCGTCATGCGGAAAAGCATGCTCGACCTCCCTTGCTGCGCGCCGACATGTCCGGCCTCATCACGCCACCCGCGCGAGCGGGCCGGCCAGGGCGGCTTCCAGCTCCTCATGCGAGGCGATCAGGCCCTGGGCCCCTTCGACGGTCGTCGTCAGGCTTCCGGCCACCGCTGCATGACGCGCCGCATCTGCGAGGGACGCGCCATGCATCCAGTAGGCCAGGAAGACGCCGGCGAAGCTGTCGCCCGCTCCCGTCGCATCGACCAGCCGCACGGGAAGAGCCGGGACCTGGATCGGTGCACTGCCGTCGGCCGGGAACACCACCGCGCCGAGCGGCCCCATGGTGACGACGAGATGTCCGCGCTGCTTCAGCCGCGCCAGCTGCTCCATCACCGCCGCGATCAAGTCGATGCTCGTCCCGCGTATGTCGAATACGTCGCGCACCATCCCGTCGCCGGCAAAAGAGAGGTCGAGCCGGCTCAGAATGTCGAAGAACCCTTCCGGCGTGCGCACGCTGTCGGGGAGCCCGGCCGGATGCAGGCTCACCTTCCAGCCCGCTTCATGGAAGGAAGCGATCGAGCCGCGCATGCGTTCATAGTGATAGCCTTCGATATGAAGGCAGCAGGGACGGCCCTCCGGCTTGATCCCCAGATAACCCGTCAGGTCCATCTCGGTGAGCTCGAACGGCTCGTTGACGATGGTGCGGCTGCCATTCGGCTCGGTGAACACGACGCAGCGCGACAGCCGGTCATTGTAGGGCCGGCGGATCGGCAGGGCATGGACGCCCTTGGCCGAGAGCTCCGAGAGCGCCCAGTCGCTGTCGGGGTCCGAGCCCAGGGCCGTCGCAAGCTCGACATCGAGCCGGTAAGACCCTCCCTGCCCGACTCCGGCTGCCGCCACAGCCAGATTAGCGGCCGGACCGCCCAACGCCTTTTCGATGTGATGCGCGGTGATGCGGTCGTCCCGGTGCGGCAGGACATCGACCCGACACATGTAGTCGACGCTGATATAGCCGGTCACGACCAGACGGGGCAGCATGGCGCGGCTTTCGTCGGCCACGAGCGGCGCGGTATTCGACAGGGCGCGGGCGATGGTGCTCGGACGGTAGGCCAGCTTGCGCACGGCATCGTCGATGCGCGCCTTGGTCGAGGCGCGGACATTCGCCGTCCCGTTCAGATAGTTCGAAACCGTTCCGACCGACACGCCGGCAGCGCTCGCCACGTCTGCGATCGTCGGCCGCCTGCGTCCCATTGTTCCTCCCTTTTGAACCGCTTCAATTCTTGGCACCAAAACAGCCACTCTTCAAGGACTGGAATCACCTCGGAAAGTCACAACGATCCCAGTCTTTTGAATATTCTTCAATTTCAGGCGTGTTGCGATTGCTCCTGATGGAGCTGCCTATTCCACGGGCGTGAAATCGTCGAAGCGGCCGCGCCGCGGGGTGATCGCCTCGCCGCGGCTGAACAGGCGCGAGGCGTCGGTACCGGGCATGGTGGTGCGGGCGAGCTGCGCCATGGCCGGATCGCTCGGCGCCGGGAGGGCGCCGGCATAGTCCGATTTCGTCGGCGATGGCTGCTCCGGACCGCCGGGCCCTTGCGCCGCCTGCGGCAGGCCTTCCGAGGGCTGGCCGAAGCCCGGCAGGGGCTCGCTTTCGAGGCTCGCGGCGGGCGGCGGCGGGGTTGCCGCCACGGCGATCTCGATATCCTTGTTGATGGCGGCCATGACCAGCCGCGCCATCTTGTTGTTGCCCTCTTTCAGGAAATGCACGCCATCGCGCGATCTGAGCCTCACGAATTCGCCGGTGTCGTCGAAGCCCGACTCGCTGTATTTGCCGTTGTCCGAGAGCGCGGCGCGCGTCTCCACGAAGCGGATGCCGGCCGCCGCGGCGCGTTCCTTGTGGATGGCGGAAACGATCTTCATCGAGCCGTCGTACTTCTCCGCCTGCATCGGCGGCATCTCCATCCAGTAGACGGCCGCTCCCGCTTCCTTGAGGCTCGCCATCAGCTCGTCCACCTGCTTGACGTAGGCCGCCCGCCACTCCTTGGTGTCGAAGGCGTAGCGTATCCCCCCGTCGCGGATCGGCTGGGCGTCGTTCGATCCCAGCATCACGATGGCGATGTCGATCCTGTTGCTGGCGAGGATCTTGGGCAGCGCCCCGTTCCAGTCGTAATATTCCGGACGCGACAGGCCCGAATCCTCCTTGTAGCGGCCGTTGAGCGATATCCGCAGATCGCCGTCGATGGTGCGCGACACGCCCGACCACAGGCCGGCGGCCAGAGAGTCGCCCAGGACGAATATCTGGTAGAGGTCCCTGGCGGCGAAATAAGGCTTGCTGTCCGGCGACCTGTCCTGCTTGCCCTCCTGCGCGTGGAGCGGCAGCGAGAGAGCGAGGAGCGCACCGGCGATGAGGAAGAGGCGCCTGATCATGCCGCGATCCTATCCGCCCCGGCGCAGGCGCTCAAGCAGCGCCACGGTCGGCGTGCCGTCGAGCCTGAGGCCGGCCTTGTGCTGGAAGCCCAGGATCGCCTCGTAGGTCCTGGCGCCGAACCGGCCGTCGGTGCCGCCGGTGTCGAAGCCGCGGCGGGAGAGGAGCTTCTGGATCTCGACGCGCTGGGCGAAGGAGAGATCGTAGTCTATGTCGGGCCAGGAGGCGACGAAGGGCGCGCCGCCCCTGATGCGGTCCGCCAGATGGCCCACCGCCACCGCATAGGAATGCGACTGGTTGTAGTCCATGATCGCCATGAAATTGCGGGTGACCAGGAAGGGCGGTCCGTCGACGCCTTGCGGCACCATGACGAAAGCGTCTGCCTGGGGCGCGCCGAAATCGCCGCCGCGCGCCGGCCTGACGCCGAGCTTCGACCATTCGGCGACGCTGCGCCAGTTGGTGCGGCCGATCAGGGCACGGTCGAACTTCGCCGGCAGCTTGACTTCCCAGCCCCATGGCCGGTCGTTCTTCCATCCGGCCTTGGCGAGATAGTTCGCCGTCGAGGCCAGCGCATCGGCGCTCGAGTTCCAGATGTCCTTCCTGCCGTCGCCGGTCCAGTCGACCGCATAGCGCAGATAGGAGGTCGGGATGAACTGCGTGTGGCCCATGGCGCCGGCCCAGGAGCCGGTGAAGTCGGCGGGGCCGACGATGCCGCTCTTCAGGATCTTGAGGGCGGCGATGTATTGCTCGCGCGCATAGTCCTTGCGGTTCCCTGAATAGGCCAGGGTGGCGAGCGAGCGCATCACCTTCATCTGGCCCTTGTCGCGGCCGAAATTGCTTTCCATGCCCCAGATGGCGAGCAGGATGTTGCGGTCGACCTTGTAGCGCTTCTCGATGCGGGCGAGGAGGCCGTCCTCCTCGGCCTTCACGCCGCGGCCGCTTTCGATGCGCGCCGCGGTCACCGCCTTCGACAGATATTGCGAGGTGGTCGTGGTGAATTCCGGCTGGTTGTTGGCGAGCTTGAGCACGTCGGGATCGGGTTCGCCGATCCCGGCAAAGGCGCGCTCGAAGATCCGGCGCGGGATGCCTGCCGCCTTCGCCTTCGGCCACAGGCTCTGGATGAAGCCTTCGAACTCGGCGTCCGCTTGCGCCGCGGGCGCCGTCAGTGCCGAAAGGGCGGCCGCCACAAGCAGGGCGGCCAGGATATTGAGCTTCGCCATCTGGTCCTCGATCAGGGGTGAGTCGCTACGCCCTCCCGGCCGTCATATCAGAGGACGAGCAAAGCCGGCAAATGCGGCCCCTTTCAGGCGGCCTCGTTGCGCTGGCGCAGATAGTCCTCCCAGGCGAGCGCGCTCTCGACGATGCGGTCGATGTCCTGGTGCTTCGGCGTCCAGCCCATGTCCGCCTTGATCCTGTCGGAGGCCGCGACGATCGCCGCGGGGTCCCCTGCCCGGCGCGGCGCCATGCGCCTGTTCACGGGCTTGCCCGCCGCCTTCTCCACCGCCGTGATGATGTCGAGCACGCTGTAGCCCACGCCATAGCCGCAGTTGTAGGGACCGCTCGTCCCGCCATTGCGCAGGTGCTTCAACGCGTCGAGATGCGCCTGGGCGAGGTCGCTGACATGGATGTAGTCGCGCAGGCACGTGCCGTCGGGCGTATCGTAGTCCGAGCCGAAGACCTCCATCTCATGCCTTTCGCCGAGCACCGTCTGGCAGGCGACCTTGATGAGATGCGTCGCCTTCGGCGTGGACTGTCCGGTGCGCCCTTGGGGATCGGCGCCGGCGACGTTGAAATAGCGCAGGGCCACATATTGCAGGCCGTAGGCCGCATGGCTGTCGCGCAGCATCCATTCGCTCATCAGCTTCGATGAGCCATAGGGCGAGATCGGGACGAGGGCCGCGTCTTCCCTGACCGGCACCGATTGCGGATTGCCGTAGACGGCGGCGGTCGAGGAGAAGACGAACCGCGGGATCCGCGCCTTCACCGCCGCCGCTATGAGCGCGCGCGTCTTCACCGTATTGTTGAGATAGTAGCTCAAGGGATCGGCGACCGATTCCGGAACGACGATGGAGCCGGCGAAATGGATGATCGCGTCGAACTTGTGGTCCTGGGTCAGCCGGGCGAGCAGCGCCTCGTCGCCGATGTCGCCTTCGACCAGGCGGGCCTCAGGCGCGATCGCCCACCAGAAGCCGGTCGAAAGATTGTCGAGCACGACCACTTCCTCGCCGGCATCGGCGAGCGCATAAACCATGTGGCTGCCGATATAGCCGGCACCTCCGGTCACCAGAACGGCCATGCCGCTTCTCCCTTGAAAACACGCACCAGAAATGTTCCCGGCTTTCACGATTTAACCCAAATTGGCGCAAAAATGCGTCGGGCCTCCGGGTCGAAGCAGGAACAGGTCTAACAAGGAGTTACCCACAAATGCAGCGCCGCATCAAGAAAGCAGTTTTCCCCGTGGCCGGCCTCGGGACACGGTTCCTGCCGGCGACCAAGGCTGTCCCCAAGGAAATGCTGACCATCGTCGACAGGCCGGTCATCCAGATCGTGGTCGACGAGGCGCGCGAGGCCGGCATCGAGCATTTCGTCTTCGTCACCGGCCGCAACAAGAGCGTCATCGAGGATCATTTCGACAAGCAGTACGAGCTCGAGGCGACGCTGCGTCAGCGCGACAAGGCGGCCGAGCTCGAGCTGCTGCGGAAATCGCTGCCGCGCCCCGGCGAGACGAGCTTCACCCGCCAGCAGGAGCCCTTGGGCCTGGGCCATGCCGTCTGGTGCGCGCGCGACATCGTCGGCGACGAGCCCTTCGCTCTTCTCCTTCCCGACATGCTGATCCATGCGAGACCCGGATGCCTGCGCCAGATGGTGGACGTCTATGAAGCCCAGGGCGGCGGCAACGTCATCGCCGTCGAGGAGGTGCCGTGGGAGCATGTGCACCGCTATGGGGTGGTGAAGCCCGGCGCCTGGTCGGGGCGCGCCTTCACGATCGAGGCGATGGTCGAGAAGCCGAAGCGCGAGGCCGCCCCTTCCAACCTCATCATCTCCGGCCGCTACATCCTGCAGCCCGAGATCTTCGCCGAGATCGAGAAGCAGGAGCCGGGCGCCGGCGGCGAGATCCAGATCACCGACGCGATGATCCGCCTTCAGGCGCGCCAGAAGTTCTCCGGCCTCAAATTCACCGGCCGGACCTATGATTGCGGCGACAAGATCGGCTTCCTCACCGCCAATGTCGCCTATGGCCTCGAGCGCGACGATCTCTCGCTCGCCTTCAAGCGCGAGCTCAAGCGCATCGTCGACGAGGCGGGCGGGCTCGCATAGAATAGAGTATCGGCCCGAAAAGTGTGCGCGGTTTTCGGACAAGCCGATGCGCAAAATCAAAGAGACAGAGCGCCGTTCCGATTCCATCGGAACATCCGGCGCTCTATCGGCTATCTTCTGACCTCGATGCCGGCGGTGACGCGGTTCTCGTAGTAGTCGGAGCCCGGCTCGCTGTTGTCGTTGGAGACGAAGTCGTAGTCGAGGGTCCAGGCCAGCCAGCGGTTCATCCGCCACAGCACGCCGGCATTGCCGCGCAGCTTCAGCTCGGTTTCGTCCGTCCCCTGAAAATCCTCGTAGGACAGGCCGGCGCCGCCATGGATCGTCAGATATTCGCGCAGGTCGTGGCTGACGGCGAGGCGGGCCGCCCAGTCGCGCGCGCCGCTCACCCCGGCTTCCGCGGTTTCGACGAGCCCGGTGCCGAGAATGAGATCGAGCGTCGTCAGCTCGGTGGGCCGCCAGGTCAGCCGCCCGGTCACGCCGAAGGTGTCGAGCGTCTCCAGCCGCGAATCGGCATAGTCGCGCCACAGATAGCTGAGCGCCAGCTCGCCCGACCAGATCGGCGAGGGGTCGAAGGCGACGCCGAGCGCCACGCGATAGCCGTTCGAATCGCGGTCGAAGCCGTTGCGGTCGAGATCCTCGAAATGGAACCGCGGCGCATAGGCGGCTTCCACGAACGGCCGCCAGGCCGGCGAGGCGTCGTAGCCGACGCGCAGCACGGCCTGCGGCTGGACATATTCGCGGTCGGCATTGTCCTCCTCGCCCCCGCCGCTCAGTTTGACATCGCCGTAATACTGCCAGTCCGCTCCGGCCGACAGCGTCGTCCACAGGCGCCCGACGCGATGGGTCAGCGCGGCGCTCCCGCCGAAGGAATAGTCGGTGCGATTGCCGATGGCGGTGTCGGGGACGTCGCTGTCCACGCCATTGTCCTCGGACAGGTCGAAGTCCGCCGCCAGGGTCAGCGTGGTCGAGCGCAGGACGTCGAGACGCAGGCGGGCGTCGGCGTCCACCTCCTGCGAGTCGTTCTCCGGCTGCTCGTCGTAATAGACGAGGTCGCCGGCGCCTTCGATGGTGAGCTCGTGCCTGACCCAGTCGCTGGCGATCCTGAGCGACGGCCTGAGCCTCGCCCCGATGTCGCCCTTCCGGCCGCTCTCGGCGAGACCGGGATTGTCCGACACGATGACCCCGGCGCGCATGACCGGAAACAGGGTGAGGCCGCCCGCCTGGATGCCGAGCGCTTCGTAGGGATCCTCTTCCGCGCTGAGTTTCCGGCGCGGCGGTGGCGGCGGCTCGACGATGGGATCGATCTCGAGAGTCGTCGGCTCGGCGGCGAGCATCGCCGGCCGGGCATTCCCGGCCTCGGCCCCGCCCGCCTGGACCGGTTCCGATGCGTCAAGGCTTGTCCGCAGCCCCAGGTCTTCCTGCGCCCTGACCTCACCGCTCAGAATGAATGCCGCCGCGATGCCGCAATATATGAAACGCTGGCGGACCATCCACAAACCCCTTCTCCCGCCGAAACTTAACGAAAATATGGTTAACGGGCGGTTGACGGGTGGTCCCGGCCGCCCGATATCTCCGTTCACTTCGGCACCGGACTGGGCTAGGGAAAGCCATGGCGAAGATCATTGAAGTGGATCGCGAGGGCGTTCGTGGCTGGCTCGCCTCGGCGCGCCGCACGCTCGGCATCGAGAGCGATGCCCTGGCCAGGCTGATCGCGGCGCTCGACGGCCCGCTTGGCATCGCCTTCGGTGAGGCGGTCCGTCTGATCAAGGGGGCGAGCGGCCGCGTTGTGGTGACCGGCATGGGCAAGAGCGGCCATATCGGCCACAAGATCGCCGCCACACTCGCCTCGACCGGAACCCCGTCCTTCTTCGTTCATCCCGCCGAAGCGGGACATGGCGACCTCGGCATGATCGCCCGCGACGACGTCGTCCTCATGATCTCAAACTCCGGCGAGACGGCCGAGCTGCGCGCCATTCTCGACTACGCCAAGCGCTTCGACGTGAAGATCATCGGCCTGACCGGGCGCGTCGACAGCACGCTTGGCGCGCTTTCCGACGTGGCGCTCTGCCTGCCCGACGCCCGCGAGGCCTGTCCGATCGGCATGGCGCCGACGACGTCGACCCTGCTGCAGCTCGCCATGGGCGACGCGCTGGCGCTGGCCTTGCTCGAGGACCGCGGCTTCAATGCGGCGCAGTTCAAGACCTTCCATCCGGGCGGCCTGCTCGGCGCCGCCCTCACCCATGTGAAGGAGATCATGCACCGGCAGCCGCAGCTGCCTCTGGTGGCGCCCACGACCCCCATGGCCGATGCGCTGGTGATCATGACCCAGAAGAGCCTGGGCTGCCTCGGGATCGTCGATGATGCCGGCAAGCTCGTCGGCATACTGACGGACGGCGACCTGCGCCGGCACATGTCGCGCGACCTCGTCGATCGCATGATCGCCGAGGTGATGACCGCCACGCCGCGGACGATCAGTTCCGACATGCTGGCCTCGGAGGCGCTCGAATACCTGAACTCGTCGAAGATCACCGCCCTGTTCGTGGTCGACGGCGAGAACCGGCCGATCGGCCTCGTTCACGTCCACGATCTCCTGCGGCAGGGAGTCAAATAGGCTTGCCGGCCGGCTCGACCACGAGCCGCATGCCGTCGACCCCTTTCACCCTGACCCATTCGCCCTTATCGCGGTCGGCGCCGGTCACCACCCACAGCGTGTCGTCGATCCTGACCTTGCCGCGGCCGTTCACGATCGCCTCGTCGAGCACATAGGAGCGCCCGACATAGTCGAGCACGCGCTGGTTGAGATTGGTGGCCGGGCCTTCGGACAGCTTGATGCGCGGCCGCACGAGGAGGACGAGGACAACCGCGAGCACGGCGAAGGCGGCGACCTCGACCTGCCAGGACAGATCGGCGAACAGGTCGATGATGCCGACCAGCGCCGCGGCGAGACCCAGCCACAGGAAGAACACGCCGGGCAGGATCAGCTCGATGAGCAGCAGGAGGCCGGCGATCACCCACCAGGTCCATCCGCCGAGGAACGGGAGGAACTGCTGCACGCGCCGCCCCCGTTCAGGTCACGGGCTTCTGGGGCACCTGGGGAACGCCGCCACCCGGCTTGCGCTTGGGCGCCGGCGCTTCCTGGTCCGACGGCCCGCCGCCGAAGGTCTCGCGCGCGATCTCGGCGATGCCGGTCAGCGAGCCGATCAGCGAGGAGGCCTCGACCGGCATCATGAGCACCTTCTGGTTGGGAGCGCTCGCCAGCGCCTCCAGCGCCTTCACATAGTTGTTGGCGACGAAATAGTTGATCGCCTGGATATTGCCGCCGGCGATCGCCTCGCTCACCAGGAGGGTCGCCTTGGCCTCGGCTTCGGCGGCGCGCTCGCGCGCTTCGGCGTCGCGGAACGCGGCTTCCCGGCGGCCTTCGGCCTCGAGCACCACCGACTGCTTCTCGCCTTCGGCGCGCAGGATCTGCGCCTGGCGCTGCCCTTCCGCCTCGAGCACGGAGGCGCGCTTGTCGCGCTCGGCCTTCATCTGCCGCGCCATCGCGTCGACCAGATCGCGCGGCGGGCTGATGTCCTTGATCTCGATGCGGTTGATCTTGATGCCCCATGGCGACGCCGCCTGATCGACGACGCCCATAATGCGGTGATTGATCTCGTCGCGCTGCGACAACAGGCTGTCGAGATCCATCGAGCCCATGACGGTGCGGATGTTGGTCATCACCAGGTTGAGGATGGCGTTCTCGAGATTCTGCACCTCATAGGCGGCCTTGGCCGCCTCCATGACCTGGAAGAAGGCGACGCCGTCGACCTTCACCATGGCGTTGTCGCGGGTGATGACTTCCTGGCTCGGCACGTCGAGGACACGCTCCATCATGCTGAGCTTGTGGCCGACGCGATCGAAGAACGGCACGATTATACCGAGTCCCGGTGGCAGGGTGCGGACATAGCGGCCGAAGCGCTCGACCGTGTAGTTCGAGCCTTGCGGCACCATCCGGATCGAGCGCAACAGACCGAACAGGACCACGGCCAGAAGAATGATGACCGCTATACCAGCGCCTTCGAACATAAGCCGTCTCCAAACCTCAATATAGGAAAGTAGTCAAGCGCCCTCTCTGGGCAGCTAACATAGGGGCACGTCGATGAATCGCAAGCCCTTTCATAGCCAGCCGGCCAATTCCTTGCGGATCAGGGAAGCCATCATCGCGATGGCGACGGACGAATCATTGAGGCAGGGTACCGCCGAAAAGTTCGTTCCGCCATTCTTGCGGAACGTGTCGGCAAGGCCGATGGCGACCTCTTCCAGAGTCTCGACGCAATCGGCGGCGAAGCCCGGCATGACCATCGCGAGGTTGCGGACCCCCAGGCCTGGCAGGCTCGCCACCGTATCCTGCGCATAGGGCTTGACCCATTCGGCGCGGCCGAAGCGCGACTGGAAGACGAGCCTGAATTGCGTCTCGGAAAGGCCGAGCTTCCCGCGCAGGAGCCGTGTCGTTTCCAGGCAGTGGCGATAATAGGGATCGCCTTTGGCGACATAGCTTTCCGGCAGGCCGTGAAAGGAGGCGAGGACGACATCGGGCACCCAGTCGAGCCTGCCCAGATGCGCCGTGATGCTCTGGGCCAGCGCGTCGATATGAGCGGGCTCGTCATAATAGGGTGGAACGAAGCGCAGTGCCGGCTGCCAGCGCAGCTCCGCCATGGCCTCGAAGACCTTGTCGGCGACCGTTGCCGTGGTCGAGGCGCTGTATTGCGGATAGAGCGGGAAGACCAGGATGCGGTCGCAGCCCTGCTCCTTCAGCGCCTTGAGGCGCTCGCCGACCGGCGGCAGGCCGTAGCGCATGCCCCAGTCGACGATGAGCGGCCCCTCGCCCCGAAGCTCGGCAGCGAGCTTTTCCGCCTGCGCGCGGGTGATGGTCTTGAGCGGCGATTCATCGCGTGCCCGGTTCCATATCTTGTCATAGGCATGGCCGCTGCGGCCCGGCCGGATCGTGAGCACGATGCCGTTGAGGATGAGCCACCACAGGAGGCGGTTGGTCTCGACGACCCTGCGGTCCGACAGGAACTCCTTCAGGTAGCGGCGCATCGGCCAATAGGAGGTCGCTTCCGGCGTCCCCAGATTGACGATGAGGACGCCGATGCGGCCCTGCGCCATGGCGCCGCTGTCCGTGGGGTTCGGCATGATCGACCTTGCAGTACCGGATTGTTAACCAAAGCGGAAGAACCGGCGACACCTTAACGCAACCCCAAGCCGCGCCCGCATAATAGACGAACCCAAGGCAAAGGATCGGGCGGAGCATCATGCCGACGCTGAGCGATGGCCCTCTCGGGCAGTGGGGACGGCGCTCCCTGAGCGAGCATCGCCATGCGCCGGGACCGTTCGCCGGCAAGCCCAGATTCGACGTCGGCCGGTTCCGCGCCGAGCAGATAGCCCCTCTCGCGCAGTTTCGTCCCTATGTGATGGGCGCCAACATTCTGGCGGTTCTGGTGATCCTGTGGTTCGGGTCCGGAACCGTGAGCACCGCCTGGCTCGCGGCCTGGACGGCGGTCCAGGTGGCGTTGACGGCGGCGGTCCTGCGCCACTGGTCGGTCAGCCGCAATTTCATCGCCGGCACCCGCCGCACCATCGGCCTCATCGATGCGGCGAGCCTGGCCTTCGCCGTGCTGTGGGCCTTTCCGTCGCTTCAGCTCTTTCCCGAAGCGCCGCGCGACACCCAGCACGTCATCACGGCGATATCCTTCATCGCCTCGGTGACCGGAGCCTTCGCGCTCACCCGGCTGCCGCCCGCCTCGATCGTGTTCGCCACCGTGGTGAGCGGCGCCATTTTCCTGAGCGAGATCCACCACGGCCAGGATATCGATCTCATCTTCGGCTTCATCGCGGTGGTCATCGCCTTCCTGATGTCGCTGATGAGCCTGGCGCTCCATCGCACGCTCGTCCGGCGCGCCGCCGACAGCTACGAGATGAACCGGCAGAGCGAGTTCATCTCCCTGCTCCTCAAGGATTTCGAGAGCTGCTCGAGCGACCTCCTGTGGGAGACCGACGGCCAGGGCAGGCTCATCTATTTCTCGGACCGGCTTCCGCAGCTTGTCGGCGCCGAGGCGGCCGAGCTTCTGGGGAAGACGTTCTGGGAGGCGGCGGTCGCCGCGCCGGAAGCCGAAGGCTGGGACGACTTCCTCAAGCTTTCGGGAAATCATGTCGCGATCGAGGCGCTGCGACTGGAAGTGAAGCGCGGCACCTCGAGCAGCGACTGGTGGATGGTGACGGCCCAGCCGCTGCGCGGCCATGCCGGAGAGTTCCTGGGCTATCGCGGCGTGATCCGCGACATCTCGCTCGAGCGGCGCGCGCAGCTCGATCTGATCGCGGCCAAGGAGGAGGCCGAGCGCGCCTCTTCGGCCAAGTCGCAATTCCTCGCCATCACCAGCCACGAGCTCAAGACGCCGCTGAACGCCATCGTCGGCTTTTCCGAGATGCTCGTCGCCCAGCGCGAAGGACCGCTCGGCAGCCCGGTCTATGCCGAATATGCCTCGACCATCCTGCAGAGCAGCAGCCATCTGCGCAACGTCATCGCCGACATCCTCGACGTCACCCGCATCGAGCGCGGCGCGCTCAGCCTCGTCGAGCAGGACATGGACGCCGCCGAGATCCTGGAGATCTCCTATATGATGTGCCGCGAGCAGGCCAAGATGGCCGGCATTCCCCTCTCCATCGATCTCGACCGGTCGGCGGAGATCGTGGGCGACATCACCCGCATCCGGCAGGTGCTGATCAATCTCGTCACCAACGCCATCAAGTTCTCGCATGCGGAGAGCCCGGTGCATCTCGCGATCGAGCGCACTGCCGATGGCGGGCTCGCCTTCCTCATCGAGGACCACGGCATCGGCATCGATGCCGGGGATATCGAGCGGATATTCGAGCCTTTCGAGCAGGGCGACACGGGCGCCGCGAGGCGCCATGGCGGCATCGGCCTCGGTCTCGCCATCGCCCGCCGGCTGGCGCGGCTGCATGGCGGGGACGTGACGCTGACGAGCACGCCGGGCCACGGCACCACCGCGCGCTTCGCGCTGCCGCCCGAGCGCGTGAAATGGCCGGACCCCGCCAAAGCTTCCGCCGTCCCGCCCTCTGGCGCTGCGTGACTCTCTATGGGATAGATAGGCGATGAAACTCAAGAAGCCCTCCGTTCCCTTCCTCGGCAGCCGTTTTTCGGCCTCGCCGAGGGATTTCGACGTCGCCTTGTTCGGCGCGCCCCACGGCACGCCCTATCGCGGCATCGACAACCGTGTCCATGAGCGCACCCCCAATGTCCTGCGTCGGGCGCTCAAGGCCGACCAGGCCTGGATCGAGTCATGGGATTTCGATTTCGGCGGCCCGTTGCTCGGAAAGGAGCACAAGTTCCGCGTCGCCGACCTGGGCGACCTGCCGACGCAGCCGAAGCAGGCGGCACGCAACCGCCGGATGATCGAGGATTGCACCCGCGCCATCCTCGCCAATGGCGCGGTGCCGGTCATGCTCGGCGGCGACGATTCGACGCCCATTCCCTTCATCGCCGGCTTCTCCGATCAGGCGCCGCTCACCATCCTGCAGATCGACGCCCATATCGACTGGCGCGACGAGCGCTATGGCGAGCGTCTCGGCTTTTCGAACACCATGCGCCGCGCCTCCGAGATGACGCATGTCGAGAAGATCGTCCAGGTCGGCATGCGCGGCATGGGCTCGGCCCGCGTGGCGGAAGTGCGCGACGCCGAAAGCTGGGGCGCGAAGCTCATCACCGCTGCCGACATCCATGAGCATGGCATAGGCCAGGCGCTCGACGAGATCGAGGCGGGCGCCTCGCTCCTCATCACCCTCGATTGCGACGCCCTCGACCGGTCGATCATGCCGGCGGTCGCCTATCCCTCGACCGGCGGGCTCACCCACACGCAGGCGACGCGCCTGATCCAGGGCGCCGTCGCCAAGGCGAGGCTCGTCGGCTTCGACCTTATCGAGTTCGTGCCTCGCCGCGACCGCGACGGGATCGGCGCCTTCACGGCGGCGCGCCTCGTCTGCAACGTGATCGGCAGCCTGGCCAACCGGTAGCTCACTCCGCCGCCAGCACCTTGGGCGCTTCCGCCTTGCCGGCGCGGAACGCGCCGAGGAGCTCGCTCTCGCGGTCCTTGGCGGCCTTGAGATGGCGTTCCTTGACATGGCCATAGCCGCGGATCTGCTCAGGGATGGCGGCGATCTCCGCCGCGAGCGCGACGTTCCTGGGCGTCAGCGCCGCCAGAAGCTCGTCGATCACGGATCTGTATTCGCCGATCAGGGCGCGCTCGCGCCGGCGCTCGCGGCTGCGGCCGAAGGGATCGAAGGCCGTCCCGCGCAGGAACCTGAACCACGCCAGCACGCTGAAGGCGCTCTTCATCCACGGCCCGAATGCCATCTTGCGTGGGACGCCCGTCACCGGATCGATCCTGGCGAGGAGCGGCGGCGCCAGATGGAAGGTGAGCCTGCCGCCCTTGAAACGCTTGCCGAGCGCGGCATCGAAGGTGCCGTCGGTATAGAGCCGCGCCACCTCATATTCGTCCTTGTAGGCCATCAGCTTGAAGAGATAGCGTGCGACCGCGCGGGTGAGCGCGCCCGATTTGGGCGCCGCCTCCGCTTCGCGCTGCCGGACCTTGGCGACGAATTCCGCATATTGCGCGGCATAGGCCTGGTCCTGATAGTCACCGAGGAAGGCTTCGCGCCGCGCCACCATCTCGTCCAGCGTCTCCTCGGCCTGGCTGTCGCGCGGGCCGAGGATCTTCTCGACCGCGGCGAGATCGTGCGCCGCCCGCCGGCCCCACAGGAAGGCGTCGAGATTCATCTTGACGGCCTGGCCGTTGAGGCCGATCGCCTCCTCGATCGAGCGGGCGTCGAGCGGCACCAGGCCCTTCTGATAGGCGAAGCCGAGGGTGAACAGGTTGCTGGCGATCGAATCGCCGAGGAGCGCCGTGGCGATCCGGGTCGCATCGATCGCATGGGCCGCCCCCTTCAGCACGCGGCTTTCGATCCTGAGCCGCATCTCCTCCGCCGGGATCCTGAGATCGGCCTTCTGGGTGAAGGACGCGGGCATGACCTCGGCGGTGTTGAGCACCGCATGGGTGCGCTCGGTCGAGGCGCCGGCCAGTACCTTCTCGCCCGCCGAGGTGACGATGTCGCAGCCGAGGATCAGGTCGGCCGCGCCGGCCGCGATCCTCACCGCCGATATGTCTTCCGGCCGGGCGGCGATCTTCAGGTGGCTCACCACCGCGCCGTTCTTCTGCGACAGCCCGACCATGTCGATGATGCCGCAGCCCTTGCCCTCGATATGCGCCGCCATGCCGAGCAGATGGCCGATGGTGATCACTCCGGTGCCGCCGATGCCGGTGACCATGACGGCCCAGGGACGGTCGAGCCGCGGCGGACGGGGCTCCGACAGGATCGGGAACACGTCGCCGCCGCCGGGCAGGCTCCTGGCGTCGAGGCCGCGGATGAACTCGGCGCCTTCGACGGTGACGAAGCTCGGGCAGAAGCCTTTGAGACAGGAATAGTCCTTGTTGCAGGCCGACTGGTCGATCTGGCGCTTGCGGCCGAAGGGCGTCTCGACCGGCGCCACGGCGACGCAGTTGGACTGGATGCCGCAGTCGCCGCAGCCCTCGCAGACGAGCTCGTTGATGAAGACGCGCTTGTTGGGGTCGGGGAACTCGCCGCGCTTGCGCCGCCGGCGCTTCTCGGCGGCGCAGGTCTGGTCATAGATCAGGACCGACGTGCCGGCGACGTTCATGAGCTCCTTCTGCACCGCATTGAGGTCGTCGCGGTGATGGAAGGTGACATGGGACGGAAAGTCGCCGGATGAGTATTTGCCGGGCTCGTCGGAGACGACGGCGATGCGCTCGACGCCCTCGGCGCGCACCTGCCGGGCGATGATGGGCACGCTGAGCCGGCCGTCATGCGCCTGGCCGCCGGTCATGGCGACCGCGTCGTTGTAGAGGATCTTGTAGGTGATGTTCACATTCGACGCGACCGCGGCGCGGATCGCCAGCAGCCCCGAATGGTTGTAGGTGCCGTCGCCGAGATTCTGGAAGACATGCTTGCGCCTGGAGAACGGCGCCTCGCCGACCCAGTTGGCGCCCTCGCCGCCCATCTGCGTCGAACCCTGGGTGTTGCGGGTCGGCATCGCCTGGACCATCCAGTGGCAGCCGATGCCGGCATAGCCGCGCGCGCCTTCGGGCAGGACGGTCGATGAGTTGTGCGGGCAGCCGGCGCAGAAATAGGGCGTGCGCGACAGGAGGTCGGGGATGTTGCCCGGGCCGCCCTGCACGCCCCTGATCGCCGCGAGCCGCTCGGCGACCTCCGGCCAGTGCTTGTGTCCGAGGATGCGCTCGGCGATGGCGATGGCGATCTGGTTGGGCTCGAGCGTGCCGTAGACCGGGAACAGGTCGTCGCCCCGCTCGTCCTTCTTGCCGACGATGATGGCGTGCTTGCGGTCGTTGAACAGCAGTTCGCGCACATGCGTCTCGAGCAGGTCGCGCTTCTCTTCGACACAGATGATGAGGTCGAGACCGCGCGCGAACTCGTGCATGATGACGGGATCGAGCGGCCAGATGAGGCCGATCTTGAGGAGCCGCAGCCCGATCTTCGCCGCCATGGCCTCGTCGATGCCGAGCTCCTCCAGCGCCTGGCGCGTATCGAGATAGCTCTTGCCGACGCTGGCGATGCCGATCTTAGGCGCCGGACCGCCGTGGAACACGATCTGGTTCAGCCCGTTCGCCTGGGCGAAGGCGACGGCCGCCTGGCGCTTGAAGTTGTGGAGTCGTTTTTCCTGGTCGTGGCGGTCGTCGTTGGGCCTGATGTTCAGGCCGCCCGGCGGCATCTTGAAGTTCTGCGGCACCTTCGGACGGATGCGGTGCAGGCCCGCCTCGATGACGCCGGTCGATTCCACAGTGTCGTGCAGGCATTTGACGCCGACCCATGTGCCGGCGAAGCGCGACAGCGCCCAGCCGTAAATCGAATAGTCGTAGAGCTCCTGCAGTCCGGCCGGATTGAGGATGGGGATCATCGCATCGAGCAGCGCGATCTCGCTCTGATGCGGGACCGTCGAGGATTCGGCCCCGTGATCGTCGCCGGCCATGACCAGCACGCCGCCGTGCTTCGAGGTTCCCGCGGCATTGGCATGGCGCAGCACGTCGCCGCTGCGGTCGACTCCCGGACCCTTGCCGTACCAGATGCTGAAGACGCCGTCATAGGCGCCCTCGCCCCACATCTCGGCCTGCTGGCTGCCCCAGACCGCGGTCGCGGCGAGGTCTTCGTTGAGGCCGGGATGGAACTTGACGGCTTCCGGCTCGAGCAGCTTGCGGGCGCGCTCGAAGGCCTGATCGACGCCGCCGACGGGCGAGCCGCGGTAGCCCGTCACATAGCCCGCGGTGTCGAGGCCCGCCTCGCGGTCGAGCGTCTTCTGCGCGAGCGTCGCCCGCACCATGACCTGGGGTCCCGAGATGAAGACCCGGTCCTTGGTCAGATCGTATTTGTCGTCCAGCGAAACTGGCTTCCGAGTCATGGCAAAAGTCTACCATTCATGCGCCCAACCTGAAATAAGGTAGGTATATCAAGGCAAAAAAGAAATAGCGCCCGTGAAGCACCGCAACATGGGCAATCTGCTATCGTCGGGACTTGCCGCGACGAAACGGACTTGCGCGTTTCTTGACTCGGATGCCGATACGAGGCCTAATCCGGCCATGGGGCGAAGCGATCACCCCACAAGGCGACATGCCGAAGCATCGCGTCCTGTTCCCCTGCCTCGAGGACGCCCATGCCATCTCCCAACACGATCTCCGTCGACAAGCTGGCCCGTCTCATGGGCTTGCCCGGATGCCCGCATCTTATCGACGTCCGCACCGAGGAGGATTTTGCCGCCGATCCGCGGCTCGTCCCGGGCTCGATATGGCGCCCGCATCCCCAGGCCGAAAGCTGGGGCGGCGAACTCGGCGGCACCTCCGCCATCGTCATCTGCCGGACGGGCCTCAAGCTCAGCCATGGCACCGCCGCCTGGCTGCGCCACCTCGGCAAGGAGGCGAGCGTCCTCGAGGGCGGCTTCGAGGCCTGGAAGAAGGCCGGCCTGCCTCTGGTGCCCGATGCCAGGCTGCCGCGCCGCGACGGCAAGGGGCGGACGGTCTGGGTGACGCGCGCCAGGCCCAAGGTGGACCGCATCACCTGCCCCTGGCTCATCCGCCGCTTCGTCGATCCCGAGGCCGTCTTCCTGTTCGTGGCGCCGAGCGAGGTCGTCACGGTGGGCGAGCGCTTCGGCGCCACGCCTTTCGATATCGACGGCGCCCTTTGGAGCCATCGCGGCGAGAACTGCACCTTCGACACGATGGTGGAGGAGTTCGGCCTCGCGACGGAGCCTCTGCGGCGTCTCGCCGGGATCGTCCGCGCCGCGGATACCGGGCGGCTCGATCTGGCGCCGGAAGCGGCCGGCCTTCTCGCCGCTTCGCTCGGCCTGTCGCGCATGCACGCCGATGATCTCCGGCAGCTCGAAGCCGGCATGCTGCTCTACGACGCCTTCTACCGCTGGTGCCGCGACGCGACCGGGGAGACGCATCTTTGGCCGACCGGCAAGCCGATACCCTGACGGGACCCGGATCCCCGCCGGCGCAAAGGCCGGGCTTCGCCGAGGCTCTCGGGACCTGGGCCGGAATCGGTCTTCTCTCCTTCGGCGGTCCGGCCGGCCAGATCGCCCTCATGCATCGCGTGCTGGTCGACGAGAAGAAATGGCTTTCGGAGCAGCGCTTCCTGGCGGCGCTCAATTTCTGCATGCTGCTGCCCGGTCCGGAAGCCACGGCTTGCGACCTATGCCGGCTGGACGCTGCATGGCTGGCGCGGCGGGATCGCGGCCGGCACGCTCTTCGTGCTGCCCGGCGCCCTCGTCGTTTTGGTCCTGTCGATGATCTATGCCGCCTTCGGCGAGGTGGCGCTGGTCGCGGCGCTGTTCTTCGGCATCAAGGCGGCGGTGCTGGCGATCGTCGTCGAAGCGCTCTTGCGGGTGGCGCGGCGCGCGCTCAGGCATGCGAGCGACTGGTGGATAGCAGCCGGAGCCTTCCTGGCGCTTTACGTCGTCCAGGTCCCCTTCCCGCTGATCATTATCGCCGCCGCCGTCATCGGCTTCCTGCGCGCCACGCCGGTGGCGCGGCCCGCAGCCGGACCCCTGGCGGCCGGCTGGCAGGGCACGCTCGCCACCACATGCCTGTGGCTCGCTTTGTGGCTTGTCCCGCTGGCGCTCATCATCCTGGGCTTCGGCCTGGACCATGTCTTTGCCCGGGCCGCCTTGTTCTTCTCCAAGCTGGCTGTCGTTTCCTTCGGCGGCGCCTATGCGGTCCTGAGCTACATGGCGCAGCAGGCGGTGGAGAATTTCGGCTGGCTCGGGGCGAAGGAGATGATCGACGGCCTGGGGCTCGCCGAGACGACGCCGGGCCCCTTGATCCTGGTCACCGAATTCGTGGGCTACATGGCCGGCCATCGTCTCGCCGGCGGGCTTTGGGGCGGGGTCGTCGCCGCCGCCATCGCCCTGTGGATGACGTTCGTTCCGTGCTTTCTGTGGATCATGGCGGGGGCGCCCTATATCGAGCGCCTGCAGAACATGCCGCGCCTCTCGGGCGCCCTGGCCACGGTGACCGCGGCGGTGGTCGGCGTCATCCTCGACCTCACGGTCTGGTTCGCGCTGCATGTGCTCTTCGGCGCGCTCGAGCGTACGTCGTTCGGGCTGGTGCCGCGCTGGGCGAGCCTCGACGTCCCGTCCCTCGTCCTCTCCGCCATTGCGGCGACGGCCCTGTTCGTCTTCCGGCAGGGGCTCTTGCGCACCCTGCTGCTCTGCGCCGTGCTCGGGGCGCTGTGGAAGACGTGGAGCTAGTCCGGCCGCCGATCAGCAACCTTAATCAGCCAATATCGACTTCTAATTTCCAGCCGGAGGATCGCTTTCCTATAGTCCGCGGCGAAGCCTGATCACCTGTCTCGATGCGGAGGACATGATGAACATCTACGCCAAGGGCATGCCCAACGAGCTGCTGCGGCTGCAGAACATGCACAATGGCGAGAAGGCGGTCCCGATCTTCAGCGCGGCCGAGATGACGCGGCGCCAGGAGGGGCTGCGCAAGATCCTGGCGGAGCTGAAGCTCGATGCCGCGATCCTCACCTCCTACCACAACATCTGCTATTTTTCGGACTTCCTCTATTGCTCGTTCGGCCGCCGCTACGCTTTCGTGGTGACGGCCGACAAGGCGGTCTCGATCTCCGCCGGCATCGACGCGGGCCAGCCCTGGCGCCGCACCTTCGGCGACAACGTCACTTACACCGACTGGCGCCGCGACAACTATTTCTACGCCCTGCAGCAGACCCTGCCGTCGGCGAAGCGGATCGGCATCGAGTTCGATCACGTCAATCTCGAATTGCGCAAGCTCCTGGATGATGCGTTTCCCGAGGCCGAGTTCGTCGATATCGGCGCGCCAACGATGTGGCTGCGCACCATCAAGTCGGCCGAGGAGATCGCCCTGATCAAGGAAGGCGCCCGCACCGCCGACATCGGCGGCGCGGCCATCCGCGAGGCCATCCGCGAGGGCGTTCCCGAATACGAGGTGGCGCTGGCGGGCACGCAGGCGATGATCCGCCATATCGCCGAAGCCTTCCCGCATGCCGAATTGATGGACACCTGGGTGTGGTTCCAGTCCGGCATCAACACCGATGGCGCGCACAATCCGGTGACCTCGCGCCGGCTGCGCAAGGGCGACATCCTGTCGCTCAACTGCTTCCCGATGATCTCCGGCTACTACACCGCGCTGGAGCGCACCCTGTTCCTCGACCATGCCGGCGACGCGCATCTGCGCGTCTGGGAGATCAACTGCGACGTCCATCGCCGCGGCCTCGAGCTGCTGCGGCCCGGCATGCGCTGCGGCGACGTGGCGAGCGAGCTGAACGAGATCTACCGCAGCCACGATCTGCTCGGCTATCGCTCGTTCGGCTACGGACACTCCTTCGGCGTCCTGTCTCACTACTATGGCCGCGAGGCCGGCGTGGAGCTGCGCGAGGACATCAACACCGTATTGCAGCCGGGCATGGTGGTCTCGATGGAGCCCATGGTGACCTTGCCGGAAGGCATGCCGGGCGCCGGCGGCTACCGCGAGCACGACATACTGGTGATCACCGAGGACGGGGCCGAGAACATCACCGGATTCCCGTTCGGCCCGGAGCACAACATCATAAAGGCCTGAGGGCGCGCCGACACCGCTTGCCTTTGCCGCGAGACCGGTGATCTTATGAGCGCAGGTCCGCCCATGCCGCTCCAGGAGATTGCCGATGCGCAGCATTCCGACCGATCTGCTCCGGGCGTTCGTCGCCATCATCGACCTGCGCGGCTATACCCGTGCCGGCGAGCAGCTCGGCCGCACCCAGCCGGCCATCAGCCTGCAGATGAAGCGGCTCCAGGAGCTTCTCGGCGTCTCGGTGTTCGCCCGCGACGGCGCGGCCCAGCTCACCGAGCAGGGCGAGCTGGTGGCCGGCTATGCCCGCCAGATCCTGGCGCTCAACGACGAGATGATGCTGAAGCTCTCCAGCCGCGAGAGCAAGGGCAGGCTCAGGCTGGGCATACCCAACGACTATGCCGACCACTTCCTGCCCAGGCTGATGGCGAGCTTCGCCCGCGACGGGACCGACATCACCTTCGACGTGGTCTGCGACATCTCGCACAATCTCCTGGAGGGACTGCGCAAGGGCCAATATGACATTGTCGTGGCGATGACGCCTGACGGCCCTTCCGAAGGCGCCTTCATGACCTGGAAGGAGCGTCTGGCCTGGGTCGGGGCCGCCGGGAGCTCCGTCGAGCCGCGCGGCAAGGGCCCCATCCGCATCGTCTGCTACCCGGAAGGCTGCCTCTATCGCCGCAACATGCTGACGGCGCTGCAACGGGACGGCCGCAGCTTCGAGATCGTCTATACCAGCCCCAGCCTGTCCGGCCTGGAGGCGGCCGTGGGCGCGGGCTTCGGCATGACGGTGCTGGCGCGCCGCATCATCCCTTCGGCGCTGCGCGTCATCGAGCCGGCGAGACACCTGCCCCGTCTGGCCGACGTCGTCGTCGGCATCTATGTCGGCCCCGACCGCGAGCGCTCCGCCGTCTCGCGCAGCTTCGCGGCGCGCTTCGCCGATATGTTCGTGGCCGGCCAGGAGACGGCGAGGGCCGGCTGACCTCCCCCGCTCCGGTCACTTCGCGCGCCGCCTGGCCAGCATGGCCAGGCTCGCGAACAGGGTGATCGATACGCCGAGCAGCAGGGTCGCCGCCGCCATGATCGTGGGATTGATCTGGTCGCGTATCCCCGAGAACATCTGCACCGGCAGGGTCCGCTGCTCGGCGGCGGTCATGAACAGCGCCACCACCACCTCGTCGAAGGACGTCGCGAAGGCGAGGATGGCGCCCGAAACCACGCCCGGCAGGATGTTCGGCAGCGTGATGCGGAAAAAGGCGGACGACGCCGGAGCGCCGAGGCTCAATGCGGCGCGCGTCAGATTGCCGTCATAGGTCGAAAGCGTCGCCGTCACCGTTATGACGACGAAGGGCGTCGCCAGGGCCGTATGCGCCAGCACCAGGCCGCCCCGGGTATTGGTCAGGCCGAACTGGCCGAAATAGAGGTAGCTGCCGACCGCGACGATGACGATCGGCACGATCATCGGCGAGATCACCAGCGCCATGACCAGCCGGCGCGCCGGGAAGTCCGGGCGCGCCAGTCCGAGCGCCGCCAGCGTCCCGAGCGTCGTGGCCAGCGCCGTGGTCAGGAGCGCCGCGGCGGCGCTGTTGAAGATGGCGCTCAGCCAGCGCTCGTTGCCGAAGAAATCTTCATACCAGCGCAGCGAATACTCGCGCACCGGCAAGGTGAAGAACGGATCGCTGGAGAACGACAGCGGCACGATGATGAACAGCGGTGCGACCAGGAACAGCAGCACCGCGACGGCGAAGCACACCACCAGCATGCGCGTGATCCGCTCGGCCGGCGTCGCATAGGAAGGCAGCCACATGGCGTCACCCCAGCCTGATCTTTTCGGCGCCGACCAGGCGCAGGAACACGAGATATATGGCGAGCGTGACGGCGAGCAGCACCACGCCGAGGCCGGCGGCCAGCCCCCAGTTGAGGTCGCGGTTGATATAGACGGAAATGAAGTTCGATATCATCTGGTCGCGCGGGCCTCCGACCAGGGCCGGCGTGATGTAGTAGCCGAGCGACAGGATGAACGTCATGAGCGAGCCCGCCACGACGCCGGGAAGGGTCTGCGGCGCATAGACCCGCCAGAAGGCCGACAGCGGCGGAGCGCCCAGCGAGCGCGCCGCCTTGAGCTGCGCCGCCGGGATCGAGCGCATCACGCTGTAGATCGGCAGTATGGTGAAGGGCAGCTGGATATGCGTCATCGCGGTCACCGTGCCGAAGCGGGTGAAGATGAGCTGGAGCCTTTCGCTCGTGAGGTGGAGCGCCATCAGCGTGTCGTTGATGACGCCGTTCGACTGCAGCAGCACCACCCATGCCGTCGTGCGCACCAGAAGCGACGTCCACAGCGGCAGGAGCACCATCAGCATCATGACGGCGGCAATTCCCTTGGGCGCGATCGTCAGCACATGGGCGACGGGATAGCCGAGGACCAGGGTCAAGAGTGTCACCAGCCCGGCCACCAGCAGGGTGCGCGCCAGCACGTCCAGGAATATCGCCTGATCGCCCTGCACGCGCCCGATCGAGCCGTCGGCGGCCTGCCTGAGATCGAGCGCCGTCAGCAGGTAGTAAGGCGTGAGCGGAGCGCTGTTGCGCTCGATCACGGCCCAGATCTCCGGCGAGCCCCAGCGCTCGTCGAGCTTCAGGAATTTCTCCCTGTATGGGCCCGCATCGTCCCTGTCCGCCATCCGCGCTGCGGCCAGCACGCGGCTGCGCATGCCGGAAATCTCGTAATTGAGGCGCTTGCCGAGGAGGGCGGCCGTGCTGTTCTGCCTGGCCGCCCTCAGGTCGGCCGCGAGCGCGGCATAGACGGGCTCGTCCGGCACGGAGACGCCGTCCCAGCTTTCGAGCGCCGCCACCGTGCGCGGCAGGACCTCGCGCGTCTCCGGATTCCACACCGCCGTCGCCAGTAGATAGAGGATCGGCGCGACGAAGGTGAGCGCCAGGAAGGCGATGAGCGGCAGGGCGAGCGAGAACGCCGCGCGCCGGGCCGGCCGTTCGGCGCGCCGCACCGCCGCGAGGACGTCGGCGGGCGCGATATCGGCATCCGGCATGGCGTCAGGCTCCGAGCAGGCGGCACTCGGATATGCCGCATTCGAGCACCACCTCTTCGCCGGGTGAGAACCGGCGCGCCTGCCTGGCCGGGATGCGCGCCGTCACCAGCTCTCCGCCGAATGCCTCGACCGAGAGCCGCATGTGGTCGCCGAGGAAGAAGACGTCCCGGGCCCTGCCGGAGAACCGGTTGATGCCGGCGGGCGATTCCGCGCCGGCGAGCGAGATGTTCTCGGGGCGCAGCGATATGCTCATGTCTTCCCCGGCCGGCGCGCCTGCGTCATGTCGCGCCCGGAGCGTCGTGCCGTCGGCCATGCGCACGACCGCAAGACCGTTTTCCCACCCGATCCGGGTGCAGGGCAGCGTGTTGTTCTCGCCGATGAAGGAGGCGACGAAGCGATTCGACGGTTCGTTGTAGAGCGTCATCGGATCGGCGAGCTGCTGGATGCGGCCGTCATGGAACACGGCTATGCGGTCCGACATGGTCAGGGCCTCGGACTGATCGTGGGTGACATAGACCACCGTGATGCCGAGCGACGTCTGGAGCTGCTTGATCTCGATCTGCATGCGCTCGCGCAATTGCTTGTCGAGTGCGCCGAGCGGCTCGTCCATCAGCACCAGCGACGGCTCGAACACGAGCGCGCGCGCCAGGGCGACGCGCTGCTGCTGGCCGCCCGACAGCTGCGCCGGACGGCGGTCGCCGAGCGCGCCCAGGCCGACGCGGGCGAGCGCCTCGCGCACCTTGTCCGCGGCGCGGACGCCGGTGATGCGGCGATAGCGCAGCGGGAACGCGACGTTCTCGGCCACCGTCATATGCGGGAAGAGCGCGTAGTTCTGGAAGACGAAGCCGATATTGCGCCGCTCCGGCGGCAGCCGCTCGACCGGCCTGCCGTCGAGCAGTATCCGGCCGAGCGTGGGCTGCTCGAACCCGCCCAGCATCATCAGCATGGTGGTCTTGCCCGAGCCCGACGGTCCGAGCATCGTCAGGAACTCGCCGCGCAGGACGTCGAGATCGAGATCCTTCACGACGAAGCTCACGCCGTCATAGGACTTCTTCACCTTCTGGAAGCGGACGAGGGCATCGACTGGATCGTCCGTCGCGAGCGGCAACCGTTGGGACACATTCATCGATGCCTTTTCTCCACGCGCCCTATTGCGCGAGCCAGGTCGTGAACCGCTTGCGGATCTCGTCTCCATTGTCGGCCCAGAACGCATTGTCGAGCGTCAGGGCCACCGTCATGTTCTGCGGGCTGGTCGGCAGGTTCTTGGCGTCCTCGGGAGCCACGAACTTGGCGGAGGACTTTCGCACCGGCCCGTAGGGTATGTATTTGGTGATGGCGGCCAGCACTTCCGGCTCGACCGCGTATTTGATGAAGGCGAGCGAGGCCTTGGCGTTTCTGGCGCCTTTGGGGATGACCCAGTAATTGGAATCGAGAATCTGGTTGTCCCAGACGATGCGGAAATCCTTGCCTTCCTTGTTGGCGTTGTAGATGCGTCCGTTCCACGCCGTCGTCATGACGACCTCGCCCGAGGCGAGCAGTTGCGGCGCCTGGGCGCCCGCTTCCCACCACACGATGCTGTCCTTGATCGAATCGAGCTTCGCGAAGGCGCGATCGAGGCCTTCCGGCGTCGACAGCGTCTCGTACACCTTGTCCGCGGGCACGCCGTCGGCGAGGAGAGCGAATTCGAGATTGGTCGCCGGATTCTTCCACAGGCCTCGCTTGCCGGGAAATTTCTGCGTGTCGAACAGGTCCTTGATGGCGGTGGGGCCATCGGCCAGCTTTGCGCCGTCATAGGCGAGCGTCGTCGCATAGACGATGGTGCCTACGCCGCATTCCGAAGTGGTGCCCTCGATCCAGTCGTCCTTGGGACCGATCGACGACCAGTCGAGCTTCTCGTAGATCCCTTCGTCGCAGCCCTGCAGAAGCGTCGGGGCGTCGACGTCGACGACGTCTATGGTGGTGTTTCCGGACTGGATCATCGCCTTGATCTTGGCGATCTCGCCGCCATATTCCTGTTCGTCGATCTTGATGCCGCTGCTTGCGGCATAGGTTTCGAACACCGCCTTGCGCTGCGCTTCCTGATAGGCGCCGCCGAAGCTCATGATCGAGAGCGTATCCTGAGCCAGCCCCGGTTGCGAGCACAATTGCGCGACCACCATCAAGGACAAGCTCAGCGTGGGGCCGGTTAAGCGATATCGCATTTTCGCCACTCCCGTTGATTGAAGAAAGGCCTCGGCCCGGATCGCGCCTCGGCAGGCGAACGGTAGTTTGGCGGTATCGCGGCGGCAAATAAGTACATCGCATGGCTCCATCAGGAACCATTATCGCAGGCTCACTCGCCGGGACCCCATCTCCAGAAGGCGTCGCCGCCCCTGGCGAGCGCCCGGGCGACCAGCATGCGGTGCACTTCGGAAGCGCCGTCGATCAGCCGGCCGGCGCGGGCATAGCGGTAGATCCAGTCGAGCACCGTGTCCTTCGAGTAGCCCTTGGCGCCGAGGAGCTGGATGCCGGTATCGGCGGCCTTGTGCAGCGTGTCGGCGACATGGATCTTGGCCATGGATATCTCGCTTTGCGCCTTCTCGCCCTGGTCGAGGCGCCAGGCGGCGCTCATGGTGAGGAGCCGGCCGGTCTGGATGTCCTTGGCGACGTCGCCCAGCATCATCTGCACCGACTCGCGCTCGGCGAGCCTGGCGCCGAAGGCCCGGCGCTCGCCGACATGGGCCTGCGCGATCTCGAGGCATCTCCTGGCGAGACCGAGCCAGCGCATGCAATGGGTGAGCCGTGCCGGGCCCAGGCGCAACTGCGTGAATTTGAGCCCGTCGCCTTCCTCGAGCAGACGGTGCTCGGCCGGAATCTCGAGCCCGTCATAGTCGAGCTCGCACACGCCGCCATGCTCCTGCGGCCCCATGATGTCGATGCGCCGGACGATCCGCCAGCCCGGATCGTCGCCATGATGGAGGAAGGCCGAGAGCCCGCGCCGCGGATCGTCGGAGGTGCGCGCGATCAGGATGAAATGGCGGGCCAGCGCCGCGCCCGAGATGAACCACTTGCGCCCGCGCACCACATAGCGGTCGCCTTTCCTCTCCGCCCGGGTCAGCATCATGCCGGCGGGGTCGGAGCCCGAGCCCGGGGCAGGCTCGGTCATGGCGAAGGACGAGCGCACGCTTCCGTCGATGACCGGCTGCAGCCACCTGTCCTTCCCGGGCTCGCTGAGCACCTTGTCGAGCACGGTCATGTTGCCGTCGTCGGGTGCGGCGCAGTTGAGCGCCGCCGGGCCGAAGATCGAGCGGTTGGCTTCCTCATAGAGCGCCGCCCGGCCGACGGCGCCGAGGCCGAGGCCGCCGCGCTCCTTCGGCATCTGCGGCGCCCACAGTCCCGCCGCTCTGGCCTTGGCCCGAAGCTCGTCCAGCCGGTCGAGCCGGATATTCTCGAACTCGTCATAGACGTCGCGCCGGGCTTCGAGCGGCAGGACCTCGCCCGCGATGAAGTCGCGGGTCTTGCGGCGGAGCACCTCGATGTCGGGGGAAAGGGTGAAATCCATGTAACGACCGTGCCATGGATTTGCCGCGCATTCTAGGGTATCAGTTCCCACCATGATCAGACACCCCCTCGTCGGTCTGCCCTCCGACACCTACGAAAGCAATCACCTGCTGTTCCATTCTCTCGGCGACAAATATGTCCGCGCCGTTTCCGACGTCGCGCAGTGCCTGCCGGTGATGATCCCGGCCATCGCCGAGGCCATGGATCTCTCGGCCCTGCTCGACCATTTCGACGGCATACTGATGACCGGCGCGGTCTCCAATGTGCATCCGCCGCACTATGGCGGGGCGCCCAGCGCCGATCACGAGCCCTATGACCATCATCGCGACCGGCTCACCCTGAAGCTGATCCGCGCCGTCCTCGACCGCGGCATGCCGCTCTTCTGCATCTGCCGCGGCTTCCAGGAACTGAACGTCGTGCTGGGCGGCACGCTCGAGGCCGAGGTTCAGCGCGGCGCCGGACGCCTCGACCACCGCTCGCGCAAGGTCGAGGACATGGACGTCAAATATGGTCCCGTCCATGCGATCTCGATCACGCCGGGAGGCCAGCTCGAAGCCATTCTCGGCAAGCGCGAGACCGTGGTGAACAGCCTGCACCGCCAGGCGGTGGAGAAGATCGCGCCCGGCCTCAATGTCGAGGCGCGCGCTCCCGACGGCATCGTCGAGGCGGTGTCGGTCAGGGGCGCCAGCGCCTTCGCGCTCGGCACGCAATGGCACCCCGAATACAAGGCCGCCAGCAACGAGGACTCCGTCAGGCTGTTCGAGGCCTTCGGCGATGCGGTGCGCCTCCATGCGGCCCGCCGCGTGAACGGGAAGCTCGCCCGGGCGAGCTGAGCTAGACTTCGTTCGCGAAGTCGACGTCAGGCCTGATTATGAAGCACTCCAAGTTGATCCGGAAGCTTGCTTCCGTCATCGGGTAGGCCATCGGTGTTCCCATGAAGTGCTCCGTCGCCGTTGTCGAGCCGGTGATGGAAGGCTTCTATAAGTCTGGCGCGATCGACAAACAGACGATGCGCGAGTTCGATGATGCCTGCCTTTCGTCGATTCGGCCGCTCATGCCGGAGGAAATCCGGGCGATCCGGGAGCGCGAGCATCTGTCGCAGCCGTCTTGCCCGGTATCTCAATGTGAGTAAGGGCCTCGTTTCGGATTGGGAGCGGGGAGTGAAGAAGCCGGGAGGCCCGGCACTGCGGCTTCTGACAATCATACAGAAAAAGGATATTCGAGCGATTGCCTGATTGCCGGTACGCGACAATTGGGTAACGGGAAGCTTCTACAGAAGATCGGGCAGCTCGCCGAGCGACTTGACCATGGCCGCCGGCCTGCCTGGTATCCTGTCGTCCGGCAGGCCGAAACGGTCGATGCGCACCACCTGGAAGCCGAACTGCGCCGCGGCCTGCGCGTCCCATGTGTTGGAGGAGACGAAGCAGATCGAGGGCGCGTCGTGGAGGGCGAATTTCTGCATGGCGAGCCGGTAGACGCGCCGGCTCGGCTTGTAGATGCCGACGTCCTCGACGGAGAGCACCTGGTCGAGAAGCTTGTCGAGCCCGGCCGAGCGGACCGCGGCGTCTAGCATGGACGGGCTGCCGTTGGACAGGATGCCGGTGCGCAGGTTGCGCGATCTGAGCGCCTCGAGCGCCGCCTTGGCGTCGGGATAGGCATCGAGCTTGAGATAGAGCACCATGAGCTCGTCCTTGAGCCCGGGATCGTCGATGCCGTGGAAGGCGAGGGCATAGTCGAGCGCATCCCCGGTCACGTGCCAGAAATCGGCGTGCACGCCCATGAGGCTTCTCAGCCAGGAATATTCGAGCTGTTTCCGGCGCCACAGTTTCGAGAGGGCGTCGGCCTTCTCGCCGATCTCCTGGGCGAGCCTGGCGACCGGCGCATGCACGTCGAACAGCGTGCCATAGGCGTCGAACACGCAGGCGCGGATGCCCTCGAGCTTGGCCATGGAAAAGCTTCTCTCCCCGCTCCTCGCCTTCTATGCTAGCGGGCCTGGAGAGAAAGACAATGCCGCACGATCACGATCACGAGCACGACCATCAGGAGGGATCGGCGCTTTCGCCCATCGCGCTCAGGGTGAAGGCCCTGGAATCGCTCCTCGTCGAGAAGGGCTATGTCGATCCGCAGGCGCTCGACGCGATCGTCGAGACCTATGAGACGAAGGTCGGGCCGCGCAACGGCGCCCGCGTCGTCGCCAGGGCCTGGAGCGATCCCGGATACAAGGCCTGGCTCATCGAGGATGCGACCGCCGCCATCGCCTCGCTCGGCTTCACCGGCCGCCAGGGCGAGCACATGGTCGCGGTCGAGAACACGCCCGACACGCATAACCTGATCGTCTGCACCTTGTGCTCCTGCTATCCCTGGTCGGTGCTGGGCCTGCCGCCCGTCTGGTACAAGTCGCCGCCCTATCGCTCCCGCGCGGTGATCGATCCGCGCGGCGTCCTTGCCGAGTTCGGCCTGGTCCTGCCGGAGGCGACGGCGATCAGGGTATGGGATTCAACCGCCGAAATCCGCTATCTCGTGCTTCCGATGCGCCCCAAAGGCACCGATGGCCTGGGCGAGGACCGGCTCGCGGATCTGGTCACGCGCGATTCCATGATCGGCACCGGCCTGCCCCTGGCGCCCGGAGCCGCATCGTGAACGGGCCGCACGATCTCGGCGGCCAGATGGGCTTCGGCCCGGTGGCGCCGGAGAAGGACGAGCCTGTCTTCCATGCCCGCTGGGAGCCGCGCGCTCTGGCGCTCACCCTGGCCATGGGCGCCACCCGGGAGTGGACCATCGACATGTCGCGCCATGCGCGCGAGAGCCTGGCGCCGGCGCAGTATCTCTCTTCCAGCTATTACGAGATCTGGATCGCGGGCCTGTGCAGGCTCATGCTCGCCCGCGGCCTCGTCACCGAGGGTGAGCTCGCTTCGGGCAGGATGGCGACGAAGCCAAAAAAGGTGGCCGGCAAGCTCATGGCCGCGGACGTGTCGGCGGTCATGGCCAAGGGCGGTCCGACGACGCGCCCGGCTGCGGCGCCGGCGCGCTTCGCCCCGGGCGACAGGGTCAGGGCCAGGAACATCCACCCCGTGGCGCACACAAGGCTGCCGCGCTATCTGCGCGGCCATGTGGGCGAGGTGGTGCTCCTGCACGGCACTCATGTGTTTCCCGACAGCAATGCCGAGGGCAAGGGCGAAGCGCCGCAGCCGCTCTATACGGTGCGCTTCCCGGCGCGCGAGATCTGGGGCGAATCGCGCCATCCGCGCGACGCGGTCTCGGCCGATCTGTGGGAGTCCTATCTTGATCCCGCCTGAAGGCCCGGTCTTCGGCGAGCCCTGGGAAGCGCAGGCTTTCGCGATGGCGGTCAGCCTCAATGCGAGGGGCCTCTTCACCTGGGCGGAATGGGCTTCCGCCCTCGCCGATGAACTCGCCGCCGATCCGGGCCGCGGCTACTATGCCTCATGGCTCGCCGCCCTCGAAAAGCTCGTCGAGGCGAAGCAGGTGGTGAGCCGGGCCGAGCGCCTCGCCCGCATCGGCGCCTGGGACCGCGCCGCGCGCGCCACGCCGCACGGCCGGCCGATCGAGCTTCGCCCCGATCACCCGATGGTCGAGAAGACGGGGAAGGTCTCGAGCAGCCAGTAGGCGAAGCTCTGATGCAGGCCGGTCAGGAAAGCGAGGCCGGCGAGGACGAGGAGCACTCCCATCGCCTTCTCGACCATGCCGAGATGGCGGGCGAAGCGCTTGAGGAAGGCGAGGAAGGTGCCCACCCCCAGGGCCGCGAGAAGGAAGGGCACGCCGAGCCCCAGCGAATAGACGGCGAGGAGGACGGCGCCCCGGCCGACGCTCTCCTCGGCCGCCGCCACCGCCAGGATGGTGGCGAGGACCGGCCCGATGCAGGGCGTCCAGCCGAAGGCGAAGGCAAGCCCCACCGCATAGGCGCCGACGAGGCCTGCCGGCCGGGTCTCCTGCCGGTAGCGCTTCTCGCGGTTGAGCAGGGCGAAGCGGAAGAGGCCGAGGAAATGCAGCCCCATCAGGATGATGAAGATGCCGGCGAGCCTGGCGAGGAGCGGCAGGTGCTCGCGGATGAACTGCCCGGCCGCCGAGGCGGTGGCGCCCAGGAGCACGAAGACCGTCGAGAAGCCCAGCACGAAGGCGAGCGCTGCGAGAACCGTGCGGTTGCGCGAGAGCGTCGTCTTTTCGGTGAGATCGTCGAGCGTGGCGCCGGTGATGAAGCACAGATAGGGCGGCACCAGGGGCAGGACGCAAGGGCTCAGGAAGCTGAGCAGCCCGCCAAAGAACGCCGTCAGGAAAGTCGCCGCCACAAGAACCTCGCACCATGGGCCAGGATGCGGTGCCGGTCTCGCCTGCAGCGGATCGGGCTCGACACCCTTCGAGGCTCGCTTCGCCAGCACCTCGCGACGAGGGTCGACGCGGCGAGCCCGTGATTCACATCCGGCGCAACTTGGCGTCTGGGCGCCCTGGGGACAACCCGCCAAAGGCCGCAGGGCATGTCACTTTGACTTGACAGGATATCTTTTATGTAATGTTATAACGTTACACAAAAGGAGTCATCATGCCCGCGACCGTCCGTCTCGTCCTTGCCGCCGCCTTTGCCGGCGCGCTCGCCACCTCGTGCCTGGCAGCCCCCAGGGTGGTGGCCACCATCAAGCCCATTCATTCCATCGCGGCCAATGTGATGGCGGGCGTGGCCGAACCGCATCTGCTGCTCGATGCCGCGATATCCGAGCACACCGCCCAGCTCACCCCGTCGCAGGTCGAGGCCATGCAGGATGCCGACCTCATCGTCGTGGTGGGCGAGAACCTGGAAGCTTTTCTGGCGAAAGCGCTCGAAAATCCGGAGATCGCGCAGAAGAAGCTGTTCGAGGCGAGCGAAGTGCACGGCCTCACGCTGCTCCCCGTGCGCAGCGGCGGCCTGTGGGAGCCGCATCATCATGATCATGGCGCGGAGGAGGAAGGCCATGCCGGGGACGATCACGAAGACAGCGGCCATGACGACCACGATCATGCCCATGGCGGCCATGATCCGCATGTCTGGATGGACCCCGGGAACGCCAAGGCGATCGCGACCGCGCTGGCCGCGACGCTCGCCGGCATCGATCCGGAGAATGCCGCGAGATACCGTGCCAATGCCGCGAAATTCGCCGCCGATATCGACCGGCTCTCGGCCCGGTTCGCCGACGCGGTGAAGCCGGTGCGCGACCGGCGCTATATCGTCTTCCATGACGCCTATCAGTATTTCGAGAACCGTTTCGGCCTGAGCCCCGCCGGCAGCATCACGGTCAATCCAGAAGTGGCGCCGGGCGCCAGGCGCATCAAGGAGATTCACGACCGCATAGCGCAGACGGGCGCGGTCTGCGTTTTCGCCGAGCCGCAATTCGAATCGAGATATGTCGAGACCGTCATCGAGGGCACCGGGGCCAGGGCCTCGGTGCTCGACGGCCTTGGCGCTCAGGCCCCCTCGGGGAGTGAGGCCTATGCCGGCATGATGCGCCGATTTGTGACGGCGCTGACCGCCTGCCTGAAAGGTTGAGCGGGATGACACAGGCGTAACTTCACTTTTCTGCCGCATTCCCGCATCATTTCTCAAGCTTCCGGGCGCAAGAGGGATGATCGAGGCATGCGGCGGGTTCGTGTAAGCGCAGCGGCACTGGCCGCAGCCTTCCTGATTTCGGCGGCGCCGGTTCTTGCCCATCCCCATGTCTGGATCAGCATGCGCTCCGACGTCGTGTTCAACGACAGGGCCGAGATCTCCGGCATCGCCGTCGAATGGACCTTCGACGACGGCTATACCCAGATGGCGCTCGACGGTCTCGACACCAATGGCGACGGCGTCTACAGCCAGTCCGAGCTCGAGCCGCTGACCCAGGAGAACCTGAAGTCGCTCAAGGATTACAACTACTTCATCGTGCCGCGGGTCGACGGCAAGGTCGTCGGCATCACCGAGCCCGCCGAATACGGCCAGATCTACAGCAACGGAAAGCTCGCCTTGCACTTCACCGTGCCCCTGGCGAGCCCGGTCGACCCGCGCAGGGTGGAGTTCCTTTACAAGATCTACGATCCGGAATTCTTCATCGCCATGGACTACGTCCAGGAGGATCCGGTCGGCGTCATCGGCGAGATGCCGAAAGGCTGCCATCTCGAGGTCAAGCCGGTGGTCTCCGACCAGCAGCTCGAGCAGACGCGCCAGATGCTCTCGACCAAGGGCACCGAGTGGAAGCCGCCGGAAGACGAGGACTTCGGCGGCCTGTTCGCGCAGCCCACCCTGGTCGTGTGCTCCAGATGAGGCTGATCGGAGTCCTTTCCGCCGTCATGCTGCTCTGCATGGCGGTGCTCGCTGCGCCGGCCCCGCTCCTGGCGCAGGACGAAGCCGTGCAGACGGCGCCGCAACCCGCCCCCAGGATCGATCCGCGCAAGCTCCTGGTGCCGCCGCGCAATGCCGACGGCACGCTGAAGACGCCGTCTCCCTGGCGCGAGCCCGTCCTGTGGATCATGGACAAGCAGAGGAGCTTCTATGGCGCGATGTCCGTGTCAATCAGGCGGATGAAGTCGCAATCGCCCTTCGCGGCGGCCCTGACATTGATGCTTCTGAGCTTCGGCTACGGCATCTTCCACGCCGCGGGCCCGGGCCATGGCAAGGCGGTGATCTCGGCCTGGCTGCTCGCCACCGAGAACGAGCTGCGCCGCGGCATCCTCATCGCCTTCATGAGCGCGGTGGTCCAGGCCCTGACCGCCATCGCCATCGTGAGTGCGCTCCTGCTCTTCGTGACCGCGGTCGGCACGACGGCGCGCGACGTGGCGGGCTTTCTCGAAAGCGCCAGCTACGCCCTGATCGCGCTGATGGGCGCCTATCTCGTCTGGACGGCATTGCGGCCGCACCGCCATGCCGAAGCCCCGGCCCATGCGCCCGCGCACGCCCATCACCACGACCACGGCCACGACCACGGTCACGATCATCATCACGATGGCCATTGCGGCTGCGGTCACGCTCATGTGCCCGAGGCCGGCCAGGTCAAGGGCGAATGGTCGCTGGCCAGGGCCCTGTCGCTCTCTTTCGCCGTCGGCATCCGCCCCTGCTCCGGCGCCCTCCTCGTCCTGATCTTCGCCAATACGCTCGGCCTTTATTGGGCCGGCGTGACCTCGACCTTCGTCATGGCGCTCGGCACCGCGATCACGGTCTCGGTCATCGCCGCGATCGCCGTCTATTCGAAGAAGCTCGCCGTCGGCCGCCCCCCGCGCGGAGCGGCCGGGCGCGGCCAAGCCCCCCTCGCCCTGCGGCTGGGCGGCGGGCTGCTGATCGTCGCCCTGGGCGGGATCCTCTTCTGGGGCTCGCTCTTCTCCACCAACACGATGATGTGAGCGCGATGCCGGACCGCCGCGCATTCCTCCTCTCCATCCTCGCCTCGCCGGTCGCCGCGAGCGCCGGGGCTCATTCCTACAAGGCCGGCGCCATCGCCATCGGCCATGTCTGGGGCCTGCCCTCCGCGGCTGACGAGACCCAGGTCTTCGCGCCCTTCTCCAATCGCGGGCAACAGGCCGATGCGCTCGTCGCGGCGCGCTCGCCCATCTGCTCGATCGTCGAATTGCGCCGGAACAACCGCTATGACGATCCTCCCTTGACGAAGATCGAGCTCCTGCCGGGCAAGCCGGTCGCCCTGCGCAAGGGCGCGCGCCATCTGCGCCTCATCGGCCTCGCGCGGCCGCTGAAGGCCGGCGACCGCTTCGCGATGGTCCTCGATTTCCTCAATGCCGGGGAAGTCGCCGTCGAGGTGATGGTCGAGAACGGGTCGGGCCATTAGCTCGCCTCTTCAGATCGGACTGCATTTCGCCTATATTCCAGGCGAAAGGAACGTCACATGAAACTCTCCGAGCGGGTAAAGCCGATCAGCCATCTCAAGGCACATGCTCCGGAAATGATCCGTGGCCTGGCCGAGGGCGAGACGCCGGTCGTCATTACCGTGCACGGCGAAGCGAAGGCGGTCCTTCAGGATGTGGGCCACTATGAAGAGACGCAGGAAACGCTGGCCCTGCTCAAGGTGCTCGCCCTGACGAACAAGGACGTCGAAAAGGGCCGGATCTCGGCCGTGCCTGAGGCATTCAAGAGAATTCGCGGGCGCGTCAAGGGCTGACGGAGACATGCCCTGTCGCGTATTCTTGGCGGAAGATGCCGAGCGCGACATCGAAGAAATCTATCGCTACGTTGCCATTCACGATTCAATTACGAATGCAGATCGGCTGCTCCTAGCGCTCGAGGACGCTTGTGATCGCCTCAGCGACATGCCCGAGCGAGGCAATATCCCGAAGGAATTGGTCCAGATCGGCATTACCGACTACCGCGAGGTGCATTACAAGCCGTATAGGATCATCTATCGCGTTTTTGGGAGCGACGTGGTCGTCTATTGTGTTGTCGACGGCCGCCGCGACATGCGGAGCCTTCTCGAGCGCCGCCTGCTGCGCTGACCGTTTTCGGCACCGCCTCTCACAATTCTCCCGTCACGCATTTCCTGGCGAGCGCCTTGTACTGCTTCTCGCTGAACGGGATCGGGTTGCCGCCGGCGGACGGGTCCCTGATCGCCATCTTCGCCACTTCGTCGAGGCGCCCGGCGTCGATGCCGATATCGGCGAGCTTGTGGGGAATGCCGATCTCCTTGCGCAAGGCCAGTATCCACTTCAGGAAGCCGTCGAAGCCGCCTTTGATGCCGAGATAGGCGGCGGCGCGTTCGATGTCCTTCTCGATCTTCCTGCGGTTGGCCTTGAGCACATAGGGCATGACGATGCCGTTGAGGAGGCCGTGATGCGCGTCATAGAGGCCGCCGAAAGGATGCGACAGCGCATGGATGGCGCCGAGGCCGCGCTGGAAGGCGGTGGCGCCCATGGATGACGCCACCAGCATGTTGCCGCGCGCGTCGAGGTCGCGGCCCTTCTTCACCGCCTTGGCGAGATTGTCCTTGACGAGAGCCATGCCTTCCAGAGCGATGCCCTTGGCCAGCGGATGATAGAAGGGGGCGCAATAGGATTCGAGGCAATGCGCCAGGGCGTCCATGCCGGTCGCGGCGGTGAGCTTGGGCGGCAGGCCGACGGAGAGCTCGGGGTCGAGCAGCGCCACCTTCGGCATGATCGCGGGGTGGAAGATGATCTTCTTCTCGTGCGTCTCGGGATGGGTGACGACGCCGGCGCGGCCCACCTCCGAGCCGGTGCCCGCGGTGGTCGGCACCGCGATGATCGGCGAGATCTTGCCGGCGTCGGCCCTGGTCCACCAGTCGCCGACGTCCTCGAGATCGAAGACCGAGATCGTCTGGCCATGCATCAGCGCGATGAGCTTGCCGACGTCGAGGCCGGAGCCGCCGCCGAAGGCGACCACGCCGTCGTGCCTGCCGGCCTTGTAGGCCTTGATGCCGGCATGGAGATTGGCTTCGACCGGATTGGGCCGGACGTCGGAAAACAGGGCGGCGCCGAGGCCGGCCGCTTTCAGGTCGTCCAGGATCGACTTCACCATCGCCATCCCGGCGAGGCCCGGATCGGTGACGAAGAGCGGCCGCTTGATGCCGTTGGCCTTGCACAGCCCGGCCAGCTCCTTGATGCGGCCGGCGCCGAACTTGATCGCGGTCGGGAAGGTGATGTTGCGGTTCGGTATGGTCATGGATGTTCAACTCGTCTTCGTTCTCAGGTGATAGCTCTTGGGCCGCGTGAGCGCTTCATAGCCGACGACGGAGAGGGTGGCCCCGCGGCCCGTATCCTTGACGCCGGTCCAGGTCAGGGCCGGATCGAGATAGTCGCAGCGGTTCATGAACACCGTGCCGGTCCGGATCTCGTCGCCGATCTTCTGCGCCGCCTCGGCGTCCTCGGTCCACACCGCGGCGGTGAGGCCATAGGGTGAATCGTTCATGAGCCGGATCGCCTCGCGATCGTCCCTCACTTTCATGATGCCGACCACCGGTCCGAAGCTTTCCTCGGCCATCACCGACATCCGGTGATCGACCCGCGTCAGCACCTGCGGCGCCATGTAGGCCGAGCCCTTGCGGTCGCGGGGAAAGCTTGCGGGATCGATATGGGTCCTGGCTCCCGCCCTGACCGCGGAGGCGATCTGCCTGCGCACGAAATCGGCGGCCTCGGGCTTCACCATGGGGCCCAGCGTCGTCGCCTCGTCGAGCGGCGATCCCAGCACGTATCTGCCCGCGAGGTCGACGAAGCCGTCGATGAAGTCGCTCCACGCCTGCCTGTGCACATAGATGCGCTCGATGCCGCAGCAGCTCTGGCCCGAGTTGAAGAACGCGCCGTCCACCAGGTTCTCGATCGCATGCGCCATGTTGGCGTCGGGACGCACATAGGCCGGGTCCTTGCCGCCGAGCTCCAGGCCGACATTGATGAAGCGCCCGGCCGCCGCCGCCTCCATCGCCTTGCCGCCCGCCACCGAGCCGGTGAAGCACACCATGTCCGCATGCCCGCCCGCGATGATCCTGGCTGTCTGCTCATGCGAGAGGACGAGCGTCCGGAAGACGTCCTTCGGCAGTCCCGCCGCCTTGAAGGCCTTGGCGAAGCGCTCGCCGGCCAGGATCGTCTGCGCCGCATGCTTGAGCACGACCGCATTGCCCGCCATCAGCGCCGGAATGATCGAGTTCACCGCGGTGAGATAGGGATAGTTCCACGGCGCGATGGTGAAGACGACGCCCAGGGGCTCGCGCCTGATGTAGCGCAGGAAGCCGTCCTTGGGCTCGGGGCGTATGTCGGACAGCGAGCGCCCGGCGATCGCGATCATGTGGCGGGCGCGCTCCTCGAAGCCCCTGAGCTCGCCCGCGCCGTAGCGGATGGGACGCCCCATCTGCCAGGCGAGCTCCGGCACGATCTCGTCCTTCATGGCGAGCATGGCGTCGACCGCCGCGGAGCAGTACCCGGCCCGCTCGCCGACCGGCACGCGCCTCCATTTCTCCTGAGCCGCATGGGCTGCCGCGAATGCGGCCTGAATGTCCTTTTTCTTCGCCACGGCGCGCTCGGCATAGACCGAGCCGTCGACGGGCGAGATGCATTTGATCCTGTCTGCCAAGGCCGCCTCTCAATATTGCTCGAAGCCGCGCTTCACTTCCCAGTCGGTGATGCGCCGGTCGTATTCGAACTGCTCCCATTTCGCCGTATGCACATAGTGGTCGATGACCTCCTCGCCGAAGGCCGCGCGCAGGAATTTCGACTTGTCGAGAAGCTCGGTCGCCTCGCGCAGCGTCTTGGGAATTTCGCGCAGCGTCTTCGACGTGTCATAGGCATCGCCGGAGAAGGCGGGCTCGAGCGCCATCTTCTTCTCGATGCCGTCGAGGCCGGCGGCGATGAGGGCGGCGAAGGCGAGATAGGGATTGAGGTCGGCGCCGCCGACCCGGCATTCGACCCTGACCGCCTTGCTGCCCGCGCCGCACAGGCGGTAGCCGGCGGTGCGGTTGTCGAAGCTCCAGATCGCCCGCGTCGGCGCGAAGGTGCCGGCCATGAAGCGCTTGTATGAGTTGACATAGGGAGCGAGGAAATAGGTGATCTCGCCGGCATGGGCGAGGAGCCCGGCCAGATAGTGCTTCATCAGCGCCGACATGCCGTGATCGCCCTTGCGATCGTGGAACATCGAGGTCTTGCCGTCGGCCGACCACAGGCTCTGGTGGATATGGGCGGAATTGCCGGCCAGGGCGTAGTTCCACTTGGCCATGAAGGTGACGGCCTTGCCGAGCGACCAGGCGATCTCCTTGCAGCCGTTCTTCAGGATCACGTGCCGGTCGGCCATGTCCAGCGCCTCGGCGTATTTGACGTTGATCTCTTCCTGTCCCGGCCCCCATTCGCCCTTGGAGTTCTCGACCGGAATGCCGGCCCCGGCGATGCCGTTGCGGATCGCCCGCATGACGCCCTCTTCCTTGGTCGTCTGCAGGATGTGATAGTCCTCGATGTAGTATCCCGCCGTCTTGAGGCCGGCATAGCCCTTGGCATGGGCGCTTTCATAGCTCTCGTCAAACAGGAAGAATTCGAGCTCGGAGGCCATGTAGGCCTTCATCTTCATCCCGGCGAGCCGCGCCAGCTGGCCCTTCAGGATGGTGCGCGGCGCATGCGGCAGGGGCGTGTGGTGGTGATGGTCGAGCACGTCGCACAGGACGAGCGCCGTCTTGTCGAGCCATGGCGTCACCCGCATTGTGGCGAGGTCCGGCTTGAGGACGAAATCGCCATAGCCCTTCTGCCAGCTTGCCGCCTTGTAGCCCGGCACCGGCTCCATGTCGATGTCGTCGGCGAGGAGATAGTTGCAGCCATGCGTCTCCTCATAGGCGCCGTCGGCGAAATACTGCGCATGGAAGCGCTTGCCCATGAGCCTTCCCTGCATGTCGGGAAACGCCGCGACGACCGTGTCGATCGCTCCTTCGGCGACACGGCGTTTGAGATCCGCCAGCGTCAGATTGCCACTCATTCCTTATCTTCCTTGTTGCGGGCGGCCGGCCATGGCCGCCCATGGGACTGCCGCCTCTTCCAGGGCCGGAAGAGGCGGCAAAGCGTTGGTGTTTCTCAGCCGTATCTGTAGGGAGGTCCCGCCTTGCGCATGGTGTCGCGGTAGCCCTTGATGATCTGCACGACCTTCGCGATGCGCGGGCTTTCCTTGGCGACCTCGTCCCAGAACTTCTCCGCCTCGCCTTCGATGGTGTTCCATTCGGACTCGGGGATGGTGGTCAGCTCCAGCTTGCCGCCCTTGGTGCGATAGTGCGCCTCGCCCCACCAGTACCAGTGCTGCCGGTAGTAGTGCGAGCTGTCGATCGAGAGCTGGAAGAGCTGCTTCAGATGGTCCGGCACGGCGTTCCATTTCTCGGTGTTGACGAAATAGGAGCCGGCCCAGGCGCCCGATATATTGTTGGTGAGATAGTATTTCGTAACGTCGGCCCAGCCGACCGTATAGGCCTCGGTGATGCCGCACCAGCTGATGCCGTCGAGCTCACCCGTCTGGATGGCGGGCTGCACGTCTTCGTAGGGCAGCGAGACCGGCACCACGCCGAACCGCTGCATGAACTGCCCGCCGGTGGGGAACATGTAGACGCGCAGTCCCTGGAGGTCCGCGATCGAACGGATCGGCTTGGTCGTTATGAAGTTGCACGGGTCCCACGATCCCGTGCTCAGCCAGGTCACGTCCTTGATCTCGGCATAGGCCTCTTCCCAGATCTCCTTCAGCCCATACCAGTGCCACAGCACCGGCACGTCCAGCGAATAGCGCGAGGCGAAGGGGAAATAGGCCCCGAACACCTTGACGTCGACGGGCGCCGCGGCGGAATCGTCGTCGCTCTGCGCCGCGTCGATGGTGCCGGCCTGGACCGCCCGGAACAGCTCGCCCTGCGGCACCAGCTGGTCGGCGGTATAGAGCTCGACCACCATCTCGCCGTTGGCCGCCTTGTTGAACCAGTCGATGGAGTTCTTGATGACATGGTCGGCGAGGGCCGGACCCGCATAGGTCTGGAGCCGCCACTTTATGGGGGATTGCGCCTTGACATAGGGCGCCGGAAACGCCGCGCCGGCAACTGCCGCGGACGCCACGCCGGCCTTGGTCAGAAAGTCGCGCTTGTTCAGTTGTTTCAGCTTACTCATGTTTCGTCTCCCTTGTAGCGTTCACCTGTTGTCGAAAACCGCTGCTGCTCGCTTCGCGATCAAGCCTCCTTTCCTGCTATTTCCCGAGATAGAGATGAGGCAACCACAGTGTGATCTGCGGAAAGGCCAGGAGAATGATCAATGAAAGGACCATCAGGAAGAAGAACGGCACGATGGACCGGTAGACATCCGCCAGCGAGATTTCGGGAGGCGCCATGGCGCGCATGAGGAAGAGATTGTACCCGAAGGGCGGAGTGATATAGGCGATCTGGCAGGTGACGGTGTAGAGGACGCCGAACCAGATCAGGTCGAAGCCGAGCTTGCCGACCAGGGGAATGTAGAGCGGCGCCACGATGACCAGCATCGCCGTATCGTCGAGGAACATGCCCATGATGATGAACGAGGCGAGCATCAGGATGAGGATGGTCCACGGTTCGAATTCCCAGGAATGAAGGAGCAGCCTCTCGATGGCCTTGACCGCGCCGAGACCGTCATAGACCGACGAAAAGCACAGCGCGGCCAGGATGATCCACATGAACATGCAGCTGACCGACAGCGTGTTGCGCGTCGAATCCTCGATGACCTTCCAGCTGAGCTTGCGCTCGACGAACGCCGCGACGACCGCCAGCAGCGCGCCGATCGCCGAGCTCTCCACCAGGCTTGCGGCGCCGGTCAGGAACGTGCCGAGCGTGATGGCGAAGATCGCGACCGGCATCACGCCCTCGCGCAGCAGCGACAGCCTCTCCCTCCAGGTGATCTGCGCCCGCTCCTCCGCCGGAATGGACGGCCCCAGCGCGGGGTTCAGCCGGCAGCGGACATAGACATAGACCGCGAAGATCACCGCCATCATGACGCCGGGCATGATGCCGGCAAGCCAGAGCTGCAGCACGGGCTGGCGCGCGATCATGGCATAGAGCACCAGGACCACGCTCGGCGGGATGAGGATGCCGAGCGAGCTGCCTCCCTGGATCACCCCGGTCACCATGATCTTGTCGTAGCCGCGGCGGAGAAGCTCCGGCAGCGCGATGGTCGCGCCGATGGCCATGCCGGCGACCGACAGGCCGTTCATGCATGAGATCAGGACCATGAGGCCGACGGTGCCGAGCGCCAGGCCGCCGCTGATCGAGCCGAACCAGACATGGAACATCCGGTAGAGATTGCTGGCCATTCCTGATTCGGAGAGCACATATCCCATGAACACGAAGAACGGCACGGTGATGAGCGGATACCAGTTCAGCACCTGGAACGCCGCGTTGAACGGCATTTCGAAGGAGCCCTTGCCCCACAGCCACAGGGCCGCCACCGCGCCGACCGCGCCTATGACGCCGTAGACGCGCTGCCCGGTGAGGAGCAGCACCATCATGGTCGCGAACATGAACAGGGTGATGAATTCCGAGCTCATGCGAGAGGCCTTCCGCGCGCCGCCGCGACGTCCCTGAAGAAGGCTGCGATCGTCTGCAGCAGCATCAGGAGGATGCCCACGGTCATGACGACCTTGACCGGCCACAGCAGCGGCGCCCATGAGGAATAGTTCTGCTGCTTGTAGACGATGGCGTAGTTGGTGGCCGAGACGCCGCCGGCGAACAGGACGGCCAGATAGAAGATGACGAACAGGATCGTGAGCGCATCGGTGACCGCCCGCTTCTTCGGGCTCAGGCGGCCATAGAGGAGATCCATCCGGACGTGGGAATCCATCTGCATCGAATAGGCGCCGCCCAGGAGGTAGTAGGCGGAGAGGACGAACTGGGACATCTCGAGCGCCCAGTTGATGGGTATGCCCGTCACCAGGCGCGACGCCGTCGCAAAGAGAAGGATGGCCGCCAGCACGAAGAACAGGTACATGGCGAACCGCCCGACGGCGTAATTGATCCTGTCGACGTAGTGGACATAGGCCTGGATGATCCCGCGCATGGAATCAGCCCCCTGTCCCGCGTCCGCCGGGCTTACGTGCCATAGCTCAGTCCCCTCCCGTCCATTGCCTCGAAAAGCGCCCCGGCGATCCGCTCGGTCCACTGCCTCTGCCCCGCGGCCTCCGCGATGAGGTCGTTGCGGATTTCCAGCATCGCATAGGGAAGCCCCCTGGTCTCGGCATGCAGGTTGAGCGTGTGGCATACGCCGTCCTGCGGGCCATAGGGTTCGTTGCGCCTGACTGCGACGTCCTTCATCCGGCCGAAGGAAGCGATGAGCCTGTCGGCGAGCCGCGTGTCGCGGTCGTGCAGCACGCCGAGATCGAGCATCCGCCTGACGCCCTTGTAGACCGGCGTGAAGCTGTGGATGGTGACGAAGAAGGATGCGAGGCCGCGCGCCGCGCGCTCGTCGAGAAGCCGCGCCACTTCGTCATGGAAGGGGCGGTAGATGTCGAGGATGCGCGCCAGCCGCCCTTCGGGAGTGAGATGCTCGTTGCCCGGAACCCTTGTTGTCTCGGTGACCGCCGGCATGGCGTCGGGCGTATCGGGCGGCCGGTTGCAGTCATAGACGAGGCGCGAATAGCGCTGCAGCACCAGCGGCGCGTCGAGCGCCTGCGCAAGGCCGCGGGCCACCGCCTCGGCGCCGATGTCCCAGGCGATATGGCGGGTGAGGTCCTCCGGCTGCAGCCCAAGGGACCCCAGCGACCTCGGTATGACCTTGCCGGCATGCTCGCAGACCAGCACGACCGGCGACGGCCCGTTCTCATTGACGACGATAACCGTCCCGCCCTCGTCGTGGCGAAGCAGCCCGCTCATGGAGGAATCTCCCCTGTCCCTCTGGAACGATCCTTTCAGATTGCTCTTTGCCTGTCAAATTCGTTACAAGACCTGTGCATGACAGTCAGGGCGAAGACGAAATCGCAGACGGTCGCCGAGCGCATCAGGCTGGCTTCGACCCGGCTGACCCCGGCCGAGCACAGGCTCGCCAACGCGCTGCTCGCGGGCTATCCCATGGCGGGCCTGTCGAGCATCACCGAATTCGCCAGGGCCGCGAAGGTCTCGACGCCGACCGCCCTGCGCCTCGCCAAGAAGCTGGGCTTTGCCGGCTTCCCCTCCTTCCAGGCGGCCCTGCGCGGCGAGGTCTCCGCCCGGCTGCAGGATCCGATCGCCCGTCATCAGCGCTGGTCGCATGACGCGCCCGCCGCCCATGTGCTCAACCGCTTCGCCGCCGCGGTGATGGAGAACCTGCGCGGCTCGCTCAAGCTGGTCGACCATCGCGGCTTCGACCGCATCGCCGGCCTCATCGCCGACCACCGTCACGGCGTTCACATCGCCGGCGGCCGCATCACCACGCCGCTCGCCGAATATCTGTACACGCATCTGCACATGATCCGGCCGCAGGTGACGATGATACCGGCACTGCCCGCCGCCTGGCCGCAATATCTTCTCAACATGAAGCGCGGCGACGTGCTGATCGCCTTCGACGTCCGCCGCTACGACCAGCGCCTCGCCGAGCTCGCGAGCCTCGCGCACGAGCGCAAGGTCGCGATCGTGCTGTTCACCGACCAGTGGATGTCGCCCATCGCCGGCTTGGCGGCCCATGCCTTTCCCTTGCGCATCGATGCGCCCTCGAGCTGGGATTCCAACGTCGCCACCCTGTTCATGATCGAGGCGCTGATCGCCGGCGTTGTCGACCGCCGCTGGCCCGAGACGGAACGGCGCATCCGCGAGCTCGAGAGCCTGACGAGCGCCGAGGGCCGCCTGCGTCGCGGCTGAAGCATCGGCCCGGAAAGTGCGCGCGGTTTCCGGACAAGCCGATGCGTGCTCAAAGCATCGGCCCGGAAAGTGCGCGCGGTTTCCGGACAGGCCGATGCGTGAAGGCGAAGTGACGTATTGCGCCGGGCTTTCGCCCATGCCATCCACTACGCTGCGCGTCACCGGCCATAGGCGGGACGCGTCCAGGGGAGGTCCATGGAGTCGTTCGACTTCATCATCATCGGATCGGGCTCGGCGGGTTCGGCCATGGCCTACCGCCTGTCGGAGGACGGCCGCCACAGCGTGCTGGTGCTCGAATATGGCGGCACCGACATGGGCCCGCTCATCCAGATGCCGTCCGCCCTTTCCTATCCGATGAACATGCCGGCCTATGACTGGGGCTTCGTCGCCGAGCCCGAGCCCGCTCTGGGCGGGCGCCGGCTGGTCACGCCGCGCGGCAAGGTCATCGGCGGCTCGTCCTCGATCAACGGCATGGTCTATGTCCGGGGCCATGCGAAGGATTTCGACGCCTGGGAGGAGATGGGCGCCAAAGGCTGGGGCTACCGCCATGTGCTGCCCTACTACAAGCGGCTCGAATCCTCGCATGGCGGCGAGGACGGCTGGCGCGGCACCGACGGCCCGCTCCATGTCACCCGCGGCGCCCTCGGGAACCCACTCTATCGCGCCTTCGTCGAGGCCGGCCGCCAGGCCGGCTATCCCGTGACCGAGGACTACAACGGCCGCCGGCAGGAAGGCTTCGGCGCCATGGAGCGCACGATCTGGCGGGGCCGGCGCTGGTCGGCGGCCAATGCCTATCTGCGCCCCGCCCTCAGGCGGCCCAATGTCAAGCTCGTCACCCGCGCCCTCGCTCGCCGCATCCTGATCGGCGACGGACGCGCGGCCGGCGTCGAATATGAGAGGGGCGGCGAGATCCTCACCGCGCGGGCGCGCCGCGAGGTCGTCCTGGCGGCGAGCGCGGTCAATTCGCCGAAGCTCCTCCAGATCTCCGGCATCGGCGATCCCGACCATCTCGCCTCGATCGGCGTCGCGCCGCTGCACGAGCTGCCCGGCGTGGGACGGAACCTCCAGGACCATCTCGAAGTCTATTTCCAGATGGAATCGCTGCAGCCGGTCTCGCTTCTGCCGAGCCTCAACCTCTTCTCCAAGGGCCTCATCGGCCTCGAATGGCTGCTGTTCAAGTCGGGCCTCGGCGCCACCAACCATTTCGAGAGCTGCGGCTTCATCCGCTCGGGTGCGGGCGTCGAATATCCCGACATCGAATATCATTTCCTGCCCATCGCCATCCGCTATGACGGCAAGGCGGCGGCATCGGGCCATTCCTTCCAGGTCCATGTCGGCCCGATGCGCTCGAAATCGCGCGGCTTCGTGAAGGCGAAGTCGGCCGAGCCCCGCGAGGCGCCGATCATCAGGTTCAACTACATGTCGCATCCCGACGACTGGGCGGAGTTCCGCGCCTGCATGCGCCTGACGCGCGAGATCTTCGAGCAGGAGGCGCTCAGGCCCTACAAGGGCCGCGAGATCCAGCCCGGCGCCGACCGGCAGAGCGACGCCGAGCTCGACGGCTTCGTCCGCGACCATTGCGAGAGCGCCTTCCACGCTTGCGGCACCTGCCGCATGGGCGATCCGTCCGATCCCCTGGCGGTGGTCGATCCCGAATGCCGCGTCATCGGGCTCGACGGATTGCGCGTCGCCGATTCCTCGATCATGCCGCGCATCACCAACGGCAATCTCAACGGCCCCTCGATCATGATCGGCGAGAAGGCGTCCGACCACATTCTCGGCCGCGCCCCGCTGCCCGCTTCCAACCAGGAGCCCTGGATCAACCCGGACTGGCGGACGCGCCAGCGTTGATCGGCATCCCGGTCCGCGCCGGCGGTCACTTCATTCCCGCCTGCGTCCTGGCCTCGTCGAGGAAGATCTCGCGCAATTTGCGCACCACCGGGCCCGGCTGGCCGCCACCGATGCGCCTGCCGTCGATCTCGACGATCGGCATGACGAAATTGGACGCGCTGGTGAGGAAGGCTTCGTCCGCCTCATAGGCTTCCTCCGGCGTGAACAGGCGCTCCTCGATCGTCACCCCATGCTCGCTCGCCAGCCGGAACAGCGAGCGGCGGGTGCAGCCGGCGAGGATGCTGTTCGACAAGGGCCGCGTCACGACCTTGTCGCCCTTGACGATATAGGCGTTGGAGGACGTGCCCTCGGTGACCTTGCCGTCCTCGACCATCCAGCCCTCATAGGCGCCCCGCTCATAGGCCCTCTGCTTGCCGAGCACGGGCGGGAGCAGCATGACGGACTTGATGTCGCGCCTGGCCCAGCGCAGGTCCGGGAGGGTGACGACCTTGACGCCGGTCGTCGCATTCGGGTTGTCGAGCAGCCGGTGCACCTGGGTGAAGGCGATCAGGGTCGAGCCCACGTCCTTGGGGAATTTGAAGTCGCGGTCGGCGGCGCCCCGCGTCACCTGCATGTAGACGATGCCTTCGTCGAGCCGGTTGCGCCGGATCAGCTCCTCATGCATGGCCCTGAGCTCCGCCTTGCTGCACGGCCAGGCCATCTCGATCTCCCTGAGCGATCGCTCGAGGCGCTCCATATGCGGATCGTAGTCGATGAGCCTGCCGCCGATCACCGCCGTCACCTCGTAGATGCCGTCGGCGAACAGGAAGCCGCGGTCGAAGATCGAGACCTTGCCTTCGTTTTCCGGCACATAGCTTCCATTGACATAGACGACGCGGCTCATCGGCTCTTCCCCTCATGATCTGGAGGCTGTCTCAAACCAGATTCCGCGGGAGAAATCCATGGGGGTTGTATCGTCCCCCCTGGCCCGGCTAGGAAGTCGCCCCAGGATCAACAGCGCCCAAGGATATCATGCCCTCCCGGATCACGGACGCCTCGGTCGAGGCGATGCTGACGCGCGAGAACGCCCTTTTCGTGCAGCGCAATCCGAAATCCCGGGCCTTGGGCGAAGAAACGGCCGCGACCTGGCTGCGCGGCGTGCCGATGCACTGGATGGTCGATTGGGGCACGCCCTTCCCTCTGTTCATCGCGAGCGCCAGGGGCGTCGATCTCACCGACGCCGACGATAACGCTTACATCGATTTCTGCCTGGGCGACACCGGCGCCATGTTCGGCCACAGCCCGCCGGCACTCGTCCACGCCCTGCGCGAGGCCGCCGGAGACGGCTTCACCACCATGCTGCCCTCGCCGGACGCCGCCGTCGTCGGGCGGCTTCTGTCCGAGCGTTTCGGCCTTCCCTGCTGGCAGGTGACCGCCACTGCCTCCGACGCCAACCGCTCGGTCTTGCGCTGGTGCCGCGCCATCACCGGGCGCCGCAAGATCCTCGTCTTCAATGGCTGCTATCACGGCGCCGTGGACGAGACCTTCGTCGGGCTGGAGGACGGCCGCCAGCGCCCCGACCCGGCCCTCATCGGCGAGCCGCGCGACCTCGCCGCGCTGACCAAGGTGGTCGAGTTCAACGACGTCGATGCCCTCGCCGGGGCGCTGGCGCCGGGCGACGTCGCCTGCGTCCTGGCCGAGCCGGTGATGACCAATATCGGCATGGTCCTGCCCGAGGACGGGTTTCACGACGCCTTGCGCCGGATCACGCGCGAGACCGGAACCCTCCTCGTCATCGACGAGACCCATTGCATGTCGTCGGGGCCCGGCGGCTACTCGCGCGCCAACGGTCTCGCGCCCGACGCCATCGTGCTCGGCAAGCCCATCGCCGGCGGCGTCCCGGCCGCCGTCTATGGCTTCTCCCGAGACTGCGCCGCACGCATCCGCGATTATCTCGCCGCCCGCCCGGCGGGCCATTCCGGCATCGGCACGACGCTTTCCGGCTCCAAGCTGCAGCTGGCGCTGATGCGCACCATGCTCGAGACCTATTTCACACCTGAGGCCTTCGCTCCCTTGCTCGGCCTGGCCGGGAGGCTCGAGAAGGGCATCGCGGATGTCATCGCTAGACATGGGGCGCCGTGGCATGTCGTGCGCGTCGGCGCCCGCGTCGAATTCATGTGCGCTCCGGAGCGTCCGCGCAACGGCGGCGAGGCGGGCCGCGTCATCCACCGCCCGGTCGACATGGCCGTCCATCACTACCTGCTGAACCGCGGCGTGGTCATCACGCCGTTCCACAATATGATGCTGATTTGTCCCGCGACGACCGCGGCCCATGTCGAAGCCCTCGTCGAGGGCCTCGATCATTGCCTGGCCGAGCTCGTCTGACGGGATGGAGTGCCAATCATGACCGTCGTCACCCCTGGCCGCCAGTCGGAAGCGCAGAGCTTTCTCGACGCCAATCCCTCGATCGAAAGCTTCCATCTGATCTGGACCGATCTCGTCGGCATCGCCCGCGGCAAGATCCTGCGCCGCGACGAGCTCGTGCCCGCCTGGCGCGACGGCCGCTTCTTCCCGATCTCGGCCCTGGTGCTCGACGCCACCGGCCAGGACGTCCCCGAGACCGGCCTCGTCTTCGACGAGGGCGACCGCGACCTGCTGCTCTGGCCCGCCTGCGGCAGCATGACGGCCGTTCCCTGGGCGCCGGTGCCCTCGGCGCAATATATCGCTTCCGTCCACGACCTCGACGGCAGGCCACATTATGCCGACCCGCGCAACGCGCTCACGGCCATCGTCGAGCGCTTCGGAGAATTCGGCATGACGCCGGTCGGCGCGGTCGAGGTCGAGTTCTTCCTCATGGACCGCGAGGCGGCTTTCGCCGGCACGCCCAGGGCGCCGAAGGCTCTGACCAACGGCGCCAGGCCCCGGCACTATCAGGCCTATCATCTGCAGGATCTCGACGACTTCGCACCCTTCTTCCAGGACCTCTATGCCTTTGCCGAGGTCCAGGGCCTGCCGGCCAGGACACTGATCTCCGAATATGCGCCGGGCCAGATGGAGATCGTGCTCAGGCATCGCAGCGACGTGGTCAAGGCCTGCGACGAGGCGATCATGCTGAAGCGCCTGATCAAGGCGGCGGCCGACCGGCATGGGCTGGTCGCCACCTTCATGGCCAAGCCCTATTCCGAATGGACGGGTTCGGGCATGCATATCCATATCAGCCTCGCCGACGAGGCCGGCCGGAACCTGTTCGCCGCCGGCAACCCCGCGGAGAACGAGCTCCTTCTCCAGGCCCTGGGCGGCCTCAAGGCGGCGATGGCCGAATCCATGCTGATCTTCGCCCCCAACGCCAATTCCTACCGCCGTTTCCGGCGCAATTCCTACGCGCCGGTGTCGGCGAGCTGGGGGGTCAACAACCGCACCGTATCCCTGCGCATCCCGGCCGGAGCACCGGAGACCTGCCATATCGAGCACCGTCCGGCGGGTGCCGACGCCAATCCCTATCTGGTGATGGCCGCGATCCTCGCCGGCATGCATCACGGCATCGCTCAGAAGCTCGATCCGGGCTCTCCGGTCAACGGCAACGGCTATGAGAAGCGCGCCAGATATATTCCCGGCAACTGGTTCGACGCGATCGACGCCTTCTGGCGCGCCTCGATCCTCAAGGAATATTTCGGCAAGGACTTCGTCGACACCTTCTGCACCCTGAAGGAGGTCGAGGCCGACCGCTTCTTCGCCGAGCCGACGGCGCGCGATTTCGAGTGGTATCTGCGCGCGATATGACTATCTTAAGGGGCAGCTGTTCATTTCATCGGGGAGCCGGTCCATGACCGCCATCGTCGGCTGGGCGCATTCCAAATTCGGCAAGCTCGAAGCCGAGACGCTGGAGAGCCTGATCGCCGGCATCGCCGCCGCGGCCATCGCCGACGCCGGCATCCGGCCCCGGGACGTCGATGCGATCTATGTCGGCAATTTCGGCGGCTTCGAGAAGCAGGCCTTCCCCGCGGCCTTTGCGCTCGCCGCCTCGCCCGAGCTGCGCTTCAAGCCGGCGACCAGGGTCGAGAATGCCTGCGCCACCGGCAGCGCCGCCATTCACGCCGCCGACAGCTCGATCAGGGCGCGCCAGTCCCGTTTCGTGCTGGTGGTCGGCGCCGAGAAGATGACGCTGGTGCCCGGCGGCGAGATCGGCGACATCCTGCTCAACGCCTCGTACCGCAAGGAAGAAGGCGACACGCCGGGCGGCTTCGCCGGCATATTCGGGCGCATCGCCGAGCTCTACTTCCAGCGTTACGGCGACCAGTCGGAGGCGCTCGCCATGATCGCCGCCAAGAACCACGGGAACGGTGTCGCCAACCCTTATGCGCAACTGCGCAAGGAGCTCTCGGTCGAGTTCTGCAACACGGTGTCGGACAAGAATCCGCTGGTCGCCGGACCGTTGCGGCGCACCGACTGCTCGCTCGTCTCTGACGGCGCCGCCGCCATCGTCATGTGCGACACCGAGACCGCTCTGCGCTTTCCCAAGGCCATCCATCTGCGCGGCCTCGCCCATGCGCAGGACCTCATGCCGATGTCGGCGCGCGATATCGTGGATTTCGAAGGCTGCGCCGTCGCCTGGCGCAAGGCCCATGACGCGGCCGGCACCACCCTCGCCGACCTTTCCTTCGTCGAGACGCATGACTGCTTCACCATCGCCGAGCTTATCGAATATGAGGCCATGGGCCTGGCGCCGAAGGGCGAGGGCCGGCGCGCCATCGCCGAGGGCTGGACCGCCAAGGGCGGCAAGCTGCCGGTCAATCCCTCGGGCGGCCTCAAATCGAAGGGCCATCCGATCGGCGCCACCGGCGTCTCCATGCATGTCATGTCGGCGCTCCAGCTCACCGGCACGGCCGCCGACATGCAGGTCGAGGACGCGACGCTGGCCGGGATTTTCAACATGGGGGGAGCCGCCGTTGCCAATTACGTCTCGATCCTGGAGCGGCTGCGGTAGGCGCCCTCGCCCCGCTCAATCCCGGTTTTTCCCTTCTCCCGCTTGCGGAAGAAGGAGGAAGCTTGGGTGCGTTCCGCGAGCCGGAAGGCTTGCACGTTCGCTGCTTTTCACCCTTTCATTCGCCGTAGTCCTTTCCCCGGCCACCGCCAGCGCCGCAGATCTCGACGGCGCCGGGCTCGGCTTTCCCTGGGCGCTGCCCTTTCTCGGCATCCTGCTCTCGATCGCGCTTTTTCCGCTCCTCGCGCACCGGTTCTGGGAGCACCATCACGGCAAGGTCGCCGCTTTCTGGGCGGCGCTGATCGTCATTCCTCTCCTTGCCTTCCATGACGCCGGCACCGCCACCGCCGCCATCGCCCATGCGATCCTTCTCGAATACATCCCCTTCATCCTGCTGCTTTTGGCGCTCTTCACGGTGGCGGGCGGCATCGTGCTCAGGGGCAACCTGCACGGCTCGCCCGCCGTCAACACGGCCCTTCTCGCCATCGGCACGGCGCTCGCCAGCTTCACCGGCACGACCGGGGCGGCCATGGTGATGATCCGGCCCCTCCTGCGCGCCAATGACGACCGCAAGCGCAACGCCCACACCGTCATCTTCTTCATCTTCCTCGTCGCCAATATCGGCGGCTCGCTGACGCCGCTCGGCGATCCGCCTTTGTTCCTGGGCTTCCTGCGCGGGGTGGACTTCTTCTGGACCACCGCGCATCTCCTGCCGGAGACGGCCTTCGCCGCGATTGCGCTCCTCGGCCTGTTCTTCGTGATCGATACCGTCATCTACCGCCGCGACGGCCATACGAAGCCCGATCCGACTCCGGACGATCCGCCGCTCAGGCTCTATGGGATGCTCAACATCATCCTCCTCGGCGTGATCATCGCGGCCATATTGCTCAGCGCCTCGGCCGAGCTCGGCACGATGCATGTGTTGGGCGTGGACGTCGAGATCGAGAACGTCCTGCGCGACCTCGTCATGGTGGCGGTCGCTCTCGTGTCGCTGGCGGTGACGCCCCGAGAGGACCGCGCGGCGAACGACTTTTCCTGGGACCCGATCAAGGAGGTGGCCAAGCTCTTCGCCGGGATCTTCATCGCCATCATCCCGGTTCTGGCGATGCTCAAGGCGGGCGGCGAGGGACTCTTCGCGCCGGTCGTGGCCATGGTGACCGACGCCGCCGGCAACCCCAGCGTCCCGGCCTATTTCTGGCTCACCGGGATGCTGTCGGCTTTCCTCGACAATGCGCCGACCTATCTCGTCTTCTTCGAACTCGCCGGCGGCGACCCGCAGCAGCTGATGAACGCCCACGCCATGACCCTGACGGCGATCTCGGCGGGAGCGGTCTTCATGGGCGCCCTCACCTATATCGGCAATGCGCCCAATTTCATGGTCTATTCGATAGCAAGGCGCGCCCGGGTCAGGATGCCGGGCTTCTTCGGCTACATGCTGTGGTCGTGCGGCATCCTTCTGCCGCTCTTCCTGGCCGTGACCGTCATCTTCTATATCTGATCCTTCATGCGGGTCATTCCACTATCCGGGGCTTTCTCATAACCTGTCGGTCCCGGCAAACAGGAGACGAAATCCATGCGCAGCCGCAAGGCCATCCAGATCGTCGGCTGCCATGCCGAGGGCGAGGTCGGCGACGTCATCGTGGGCGGCGTCGCGCCGCCGCCCGGCGACACGGTCTGGGACCAGTCGCGCTTCATCGCCGCGGACGGCGCCTTGCGCAGCTTCGTGCTGAACGAACCGCGCGGCGGCGTCTTCCGCCATGTCAATCTCCTGGTGCCGCCCCGCGATCCCGCCGCACAGATGGGCTTCATCATCATGGAGCCCGAGGACACCCCGCCCATGTCGGGCTCGAACTGCATCTGTGTCGCGACCGTGCTGCTCGACGCCGGCATCCTGCCGATGACCGAGCCAGAGACCGAGCTCGTTCTCGAAGCGCCCGCCGGCCTCATTCACGTCAGGGCCGAATGCCGGGACGGCAAGGCCCGGCGCATCACCTTGCGCAATGTGCCCTCCTTCGCCGACCGGCTCGATGCCAGGCTCGAAGTCGCCGGCATCGGCAGCGTCACGGTCGACGTCGCCTTCGGCGGCGACAGTTTCGTGCTGGCCAGGGCCCGGGACTTCGGCTTCGCGATGACGCCGGACGAGGCGCGCGACATCGCTGTCCTCGGACGCAGGCTCGCCGACGCGGCGAACGAGCAGCTCGGCTTCAGGCATCCGGTGCTCGCGGGCTGGGACCACATTTCCTTCAGCTTCATGCTGGGCGAGCTCGAGACGGTGGACGGCCTGTTGTCGAGCCGCAATGCCTGCGTCGTGAAGCCCGGCAAGCTCGACCGCTCGCCGACCGGCACCGGCTGCTCCGCCCTGATGGCGGTGCTGCACGCCAGGGGACGGCTGGCGCCCGGCCAGGACTTCATCGGCCGCTCGATCATCGAATCACGTTTCCATGGCCGGATCGAAGAGGAAACGGCGATCGCCGGCCGCAAGGCGGTCATCCCGTCGATCTCGGGCCGCGCCTGGATCACCGGCAACACGACACTCCTGCTCGATCCGGACGATCCCTGGCCCGCGGGCTACAGGATCGCCGATACCTGGCCCGGCGCGTGAACCCCGGGGCCGCTCCCCCGTCTCAGGCGCGTTTGACCAGCATCACGATGAAGAGAAGGATGACCGCGCCGACAGTCGAGGCGATGATCGCGCCGATCCAGCCCCCGCCCAGCGAGACGCCGAGCGCCGGGAACAGGAAGCCCGCGATGATCGAGCCGACGATGCCGACAATGATGTTGCCGATCAGGCCGAAGCCCCCGCCCCTGACGATCTGGCCGGCAAGCCAGCCGGCAATGGCGCCGATGATGATCGCGGCAATGATGGTCATGAACCCCTCCAGCTATTTCCCCTCTGCGGGGTGAACCTATCAGAAATCGCGCTTTCCGCCAGTACCCTGCCCGGCGCTGCGCGGCCGCCCCGCGCCCTTGCCTTGAGTAACCATGTGGTTACTCTGCCGGCGCGGGGGATTCGAGAAGGATGAGGCATGGCCAGAGGGCACGCGCGCAGAGGCCGCGACGCTGAGGCGACCAGGCGGGACATTCTCGCGGCGGCGATGGTGGAGTTTTCCCGGAAGGGTCTGGGCGGCGCCAGGGTCGATGCGATCGCTTTGCGCGCCAGGGCCAACAAGCGCATGATCTATCACTATTTCGGCAGCAAGGAGAAGCTGTTCAGCGCGGTGCTGGAAGAGGCCTATGGCGCCATCCGTTCGGCCGAGCTCGGCCTGCCGCTGGCCGAGCTGGCCCCCGGGGAGGCGCTCGAGCGGCTCGTGCGTTTCACCTGGGACTACTATCTGGCCCACCCCGAATTCATCAGCCTGGTGAACAGCGCCAACCTGCACAAGGCCCGGCATGTGCGCGAGTCCACGCGCTTCAGGGCATCGGGCCCCCCCTTCGTGGGCCTGGTAAAGTCGATCCTCGACCGCGGCGTGGCCGCGGGCATCTTCCGGCCGGGGATAGACCCGATCCAGCTCAACATCACCATCGCCGCCATCGGCTATTACTATCTGACCAACCGCTTTACCAGCGGCATCCTCTTCGAACGCGACTTCATGTCGGAGTCGAACCTCGCCGAGCGCCTCGCCTTCAATCTCGACACGATCCTGCGCCTCGTCCGCAGATGACGGGAAAGTGAAACTTCCGGGATTGCCATTTCCGCCGGCCACGGTTACCGAAAGGCCATCGGCCCGACCGGACGAGGCACGGCCGGCAGATCAACGGAAATCAAAGGGGTGCCAATGGATTTCATGTTCCTTTCGCGCTGGACGCCGCAGCTGCTGAGCGTCCTGCGCATCATCGCCGCCTTGCTCTTCTTCGCCCATGGATCGGCCAAGTACCTCGGCTTTCCCAAGGCCGAGATGTTCTCGAGCTTGTCCGTCATGTCGCCAGGCGGCATCGCCGGCATCTTCGAGCTTGTGGGCGGCGCCTTGCTGGCGGTCGGCCTGTTCAGCCGCCTCACCGCCTTCGTCCTCTCCGGCATGATGGCGGTCGCCTATTTCATGGTGCATGCGCCGCGGGACTTCCATCCGATCCTGAACGGCGGCGAGCTCGCCATCATGTTCTGCTTCGTTTTCCTCTACCTGGCGGCGGCAGGTCCCGGACCCTGGAGCGTCGACGCCACCCGCGGCAGGGCATGAGCCGCGACGAACGCCGGCCCTGGTTCCCCTTTGGAACCAGGGCCTTCATTTTTCTGGAGAATTTCCGATCCTGAATTTTTGCGGCGGTGCCCGAATGGGGCTGGTGCGGACAGGTCTTCCCACCTAAGATTCGAAGGGCGTCGTCAATTCCGGAGAAGGCTCATGTCCTTTGCCCGCCTGATCGCTTTTGTGCCGCTGCTGCTGCTGCTGCTCTGTCTGGCGCCCCCGGCCTTCGCCGCCGAGAACGAGCAGGTTGCCGCCGAACTGCGCAAGATCATCGATTCGGGCGAGCCGGTGATGGGCGACCAGCAGACCGACGATCGCATCGTCGAGGTCTATGTCTTCTATGCCGCCGACCGCGACTACAAGCCGCTCTGGGTGCGCGACAGCGGCCCCAAGGCCAAGGCCCGCGACGTTCTCGATGTCTTCCGCGGCGCCGGCAAGATGGGCCTCAATCCCAACAACTACCGGATTGCGCAGATCGAGCGGATGATGTCGGCCAGGACACCGCGCGAGCTCGCCGAGCTCGAGCTCCTGCTGTCGCGCGCCTTCATCGATTTCGGCCGCGACATCAACCGCGGCGTCGTGCTGCCCAAGGAGGCGAGCAGCGAGAACGCCATCACCGCCAAGGAGCTCGGCGCCCTCACCTTGATCGACGGCGCCGAGAATGCCGACTACATCGCCGACTATGTCAGGACGCTCGAGCCGCAGTCGCCCGAATATCAGCGCATCAAGGGCGCGCTTGCCGCCTATCGCGAGATCGCGGCGCAGGGCGGCTTCCCGGTCATCCCCAAGGGCCCGGCGCTCAAGCCCGGCATGAACGACAAGCGGGTTCCCCTCATCCGTAAATATCTGCTTCTGGCCGGCGACCTTCCGGCCGGCGCCAACCAGGAAGGCGATCACTACGACGCCGATCTCGTCGCCGCGGTGAAATGGTTCCAGCTCCGCCACGGCCTGACCGACGACGGCATCCTCGCCACCGCGACCTTCGAGGCGATGGCCGTGCCGGTGACCGACCGCATCCGTCAGATCGAGCTCAATCTCGAGCGCCGCCGCTGGATGGATGACGATCTCGGCCCCTATTACATCCTGGTCAACGTCGCCGACCAGGAGCTGAAGGTGGTGCGGGACGGCAAGACCGTGCACACCGCGCGGGTCGTCGTCGGCAAGCCTTATGCGCGCACGCCGGTCTTCTCCGAGAAGATGAAATACATCGTCCTCAATCCCTACTGGAACGTGCCGCCCAGCATCGCCAGCAAGGAGTATCTGCCCAAGCTCAAGCGCAATCCGGGCGTCCTGCGCAAGGAGAACATCCGCGTCTTCAACGCCAGCGGCAACGAGGTCGACCCCTATAGCGTGAACTGGTCGGCCCTGAGCCGCATGCCCTATTCGCTGCGCCAGGATTCGGGGCCCAAGAACGCGCTCGGCAAGGTGAAGTTCATGTTCCCCAACCGCTTCAATGTCTATCTGCACGACACGCCGTCGAAGAGCCTGTTCAAGCGCGACCTGCGCATCTTCAGCCATGGCTGCATGCGCGTGCAGAACCCGCTCGATCTCGCCGCCCTCATCCTCGCCGATCAGGGCTGGAGCCGCGCGCGCATCGACGCCGCGGTCGCGAAAGGCGGCCAGCGCATCATCAATCTCAAGACGCCGATCCCGGTGCATGTGACCTATCTCACCGCCTGGGTGAACAAGGACGGCTCGGTGAATTTCCGCCGCGACCCCTACAAGCGCGATGCGCAGCTCGCCGAGGCGCTCACCGGCGCGCTGGCCGAAGACATGCCGCTGTCGATGTCCGCGCGTTGACGTGCGGGCGTCAGGGCGTCAGGGGATCGCGCTCTTGTCGTAGCTGATGAATTCGAGCAGCGTGCCGTCCGGATCGCGGAAATAGACGCTCATTCCCGTGCCGCGCGCGCGCCGAAGCGCGGCACCGGCCCGAGCTCGACCGCTATCCCATGCCGGCCGAGATGGCGGCTCGCCTCGGCGATCGGCGCAGCACGGTCATCCGCGTCGGCAACGGCAACACCGCCCGCCCATCGAAAGCCGTTTCCATCAAGGGGTGCCGCCGCTCGACCGGCCCAATGTCAACACCGCAGGTGCATAGAGTGTGGCCGAAAGCCATATCGCTGTTGAATTTCAACCAGAATATCTATATTCTAGCCAGACAGGACAGAAAGGTGGCTGGCGATGACGACGTGGCAAGTCCAAGACGCGAAAACGCGGCTCAGCGAGGTGATCGAACGCGCCCGGACCGAAGGCCCGCAAACCATCACCCGGCACGGCGCGGAGCGTGCGGTTGTGCTGTCAATCGAAGACTATCGCGCCTTGGCCGCGCACAAGCCGGATTTCAAAGCCTACCTGCTCGGCGGCCCCAAAGTAGATGACTTCCCCATCGAGCGCGAGCGTGACACCGGCCGTGCTGTCGAGCTTTGAACCGTGGCGGCTGGCTATCTTCTCGACACCAACGTCATCTCGGAGACGCGCAAGGCCCGTGCCGACAGTGGCGTCATCGCATTCCTTTCGGCAGCGGAGGCGGCCGGGCTATTCGTGAGCGTTCTGACCCTGGGAGAGTTACGTAAAGGCGTCGCGGCCAAGCGCCGGAGCGATCCTGGCGCCGCTGATCAGCTTGGCGCTTGGGTGGACGGCATCGAAACGACTTTCGCCGACCGCATCCTGTCCGTCGATGCCGCGACAGCCCGGCATTGGGGCGAGTTGTCCGCCAACCGGAGTCTGCCCGTGGTCGATACGTTGATCGCAGCGACGGCGATTAGCCACGGCCTCACGTTGGTCACCCGCAACACCCGCGATATTGGATCCACCGGCGTCCCGCTCGTCGATCCTTGGCAGGTCCGATGACGACGAGAACCGACAATGATTCAAAAATTTTCGAGCCATCCTTCGTATCCCCTGAGCACCCTGGAGGCTCCCCGAGCCGCCTGTCGTGCGCTGGAGTACGGCGGAATATGCGGAAACCGTTGGAAACGCGGGTTTTCACGGGAACCATGCACCAGCCGTGACGGTACATGAAAAAGCCCGCCAGAAGCGGGCTATCTCACTGATATTGCTATCAAATTTTGGTTGCGGGAACAGGATTTGAACCTGTGACCTTCAGGTTATGAGCCTGACGAGCTACCGGACTGCTCCATCCCGCGTCAAAAAGGCGACCGACGATCCCGGGGATGCGTCAACGCGGCGCTTATGTAGCAATCGGGACCGGCCTTGTGAACCCCCATTCCCAAGAAATTTCAGTGGAAAATATTGATTGTGACAATGAAGCCCGACAGGGTGCCGCGGGGCGCATTCCCGCCGCGGCACGGCGGCTCTGCGTCCGGTGAGCGTCCCACATAAGACTTTGGGAAAGTTGAGGGAAAAGCGTGCCCAGGATCTCCACCGACCATCCGGCGGGTGAAGCCTTGCGCAGGCTGATGCGGCGGACCATGCGGGCCCTGTCGCAGGATCTCGACCTCGCCCGCTCGGGCAGGAGCGTGCATCCGGCGAGGCGCCGTCTCAAGCTCGCCCGCAGCCTGCTGCGCCTGATGAAGCCGGCCCTCGGCGCGCAGAGCTTCCAGCAGGAGAACGGCACGCTGCGCGATGCCGCCCGGGCGCTGGCCGGCCTGCGCCGCACCGAGGCGATGAGCGAGGCCATCGCCAGGCTCAGGGCCGATGCCGGCCGCCATGACGGGCCTGACGATGCCGTCCTTTCCGAGCTCGAGACGGCGGCCCACAGCCTCCGCCAGGACGTCGTGAGCCCGCAGGAGGTCGCCCGCCGCATTGAGGAAGCCTCGATCAGGATCGAGGAGCTGCGCGGCCGCATTGCCGATTGGACCTTGCCCAGGCGGGACATCGCCCTTTTCGTCGACGGGCTGCGCACCTGCTTCGCCAAGGCCCGCCGCCTGCTGCGCGACGGGCTCGACCGCAAGGAGACGCCGCTTTTGCACGAGGCCCGCAAATCGGTCATCCACCATCTGCATCATGTCGAGCTTCTGACCCCGCTGTGGCCCAAGCTGTTCAAGGTGTGGGCGGCCGAGCTCCAGACGTTGCGCGCGGATCTGGGCGAGCTCAACGATCTCGATGACCTCTCGGCCGAGCTCGACCGGCCGGACAGCCCCTTCGCGGCTCTCGCCCACAAGGAGAAGGCTCTCGCGCTGATCGACCGCCGGCGCAAGTCCATCCTTGCCCGCATCGCCAGCGAGACCGGTCATCTCTTCGCCGAGCAGCCGAAGAGCTTCGCCGCCCGCATGCATGCCCTGTGGCGCCATCTGGCGGCCTGATCCCCGACGTCTCAGGATTTCCGTCCGAGCAGGCGCAAGGCGTTGGCCGTGACCAGCACCGTCGCCCCGGTATCGGCCAGTATGGCGATCCACAGGCCGGTCATTCCGGCAATGGTCGTGACCAGGAACACCGCCTTGAGGCCGAGGGCGATCGCGACATTCTCGCCGATCACCCGCATCGCCCGCCGCGACAGCCGGACCAGGGCCGCGACGTCGCCCACCCGGTTGTTGAGCACCGCCGCGTCCGCCGCCTCGAGGGCCGCATCGGCGCCCGAGCCCATGGCGATGCCCACGGTGGCCGCGGCGAGCGCCGGGGCGTCATTGATGCCGTCGCCGACCTTGGCGACGCCGCCCGGTGCGCCGGCGAGCTTGCGGATGAAGGCGAGCTTGTCCTCGGGCAGCAATTCGGCGTGGACTTCCATGCCGAGGGCTCTGCCGACCGCCTGCGCGTTGGCGCGGTTGTCGCCGGTCAGCATGAGCGTCCTGATGCCGAGACGGGCGAGATCCGTGAGGCCCTGCAGCGCGTCGGCGCGCGGCTCGTCGCGCAGGCCGATGAGGCCGATGGCCCCGCCTTCGACCAGCACCGCCGAGACGCTCTTGCCTTCCGCCTCGAGGGCGCGCGCCCTGGCGAGGACGTCGCCGTCATCCACGCCGAGCCGTGCGGGCGCGCCGACGGTGACGATCCGGCCGTCGACCCGGGCGCTGACGCCCTTTCCGGGAAGGACTTCCGAATGGCTTGCCGGGATGAAGGCGATGCCGCGCTCTTTCGCATGAGCGGCGATGGCGAGCGCGAGCGGATGCGAGGAGGCCGCTTCCGCCGCCGCCGCGATGCGCAGCACCTCGGCGGCATCGCCCTGCGCCAGCGGCACGATATCGGTCACTTTCGGCTTGCCTTCGGTCAGGGTGCCGGTCTTGTCGAACGCGATGGCTTGCACCTTGCCGATCGCCTCGATCACGCCGCCGCCCTTGACCAGGAGACCGCGGCGCGCCCCCGCGGCCAGCGCCGAGGCGATCGCCGCCGGCGTCGAGATGACGAGCGCGCACGGGCAGCCGATGAGGAGCAACGCCAGGGCGCGGTAGATCCACTCCCACCAGCCGGCGCCCAGGGCGAGCGGCGGCAGGAGCGCCACCGCCAGCGCCAGGGCGCAGATCGCCGGCATGTAGATGCGCGAGAACGCGTCGATGAAGCGCTCGGTCGGCGCCTTGGCGTCGGCGGCTTCCTCGACCAGCCTGACGACGCGCGCGATGAGCGTGTCCCGGGCTTCGCTCTCCACCCGGCAGCGCAGCAGGGCCTCGCCGTTGATCGAGCCCGCCAGCACAAGGTCGCCGGGCTCCTTGACCCGGGGCACGGATTCGCCGGTGAGCGCCGATTCGTCCAGCGCCGATATGCCCGAGATCACCGTGGCATCGGCCGGCACCCGGTCGCCCGGACGCACCGCGATGACGGCGCCCACGGCGATCTTCCCGATCGGCGTCTCGATCAGCCCGTCCGGCGTCTCCACCATGGCCGTCTTGGGCGCGATGCCGGCCAGGGCCTTGATCCCCGAGCGCGCCCGTCCGGCGGCGACCCCTTCGAGAAGCTCGCCCACGGCGAAGAGGAACACGACGAGTGCCGCTTCCTCCATGGCGCCGATGAGGGCGGCGCCGACGACCGCGATGCTCATCAGCGTCTCGATGGTGAACAGGACGCCTGCGCGCGCCGACGCGGCGGCGCGCCTGAAGACCGGGATGACGCCGACGATGCCGGCGGCGAGGAACATGTATGACGAGAGGGGCGGGAGGGCCAGCGTCAGGAGATAGGCGAAGGCGAGGAGTGCGCCCGACAGCAGCACGAGCCGGCCTTTCGCCGACCGCCACCAGCGGCCTTCGATCGGCTGCGCGTGGCTTTCGTGGCCGCCATGGTCGTCGGGCTGCACGGTTTCGCCGCTGATGCCGTAGCCGAGGCTGGCGACCGTCCGGGCCACCTCGCCTTGGCGCCCGGGCTCGGCGAGCGTCACGGAGAGGGTTTCGCTGGCGACGCCCACCTTGACGGCGCTGGCGCCCGGGATGCGCGCGACGGCCGTTTCGATCTTGCGGGCGCAGGCGGCGCAATCCATGCCGGTGACCTTGAACTTCAGGGGAAGAGGCTCTCTTGACATCATGCCTCCTACCTACGATCTCTAGTCGCTAGAGGTTCAAGAGGAAAATTCGATGCCGGCCTTCACCATCGGCAGGCTGGCGGAAGCGACCGCCACCAAGGTCCAGACCATCCGCTATTATGAGAGTATCGGCCTGTTGCCGCCCGTCACGCGCAGCGCGGGCGGGCACCGGCTTTACGATGGGGAAGACCGCAAGCGCCTCACCTTCATCCGCCATGCCCGCGGCCTGGGCTTCTCGATCGAGGCCATTCGCGAGCTCCTTGGCCTCTCGGACAATCCGCAGACGGGCTGCGGGCGCGCCGACGATATTGCGCGGCGCAGGCTCAAGGAGGTGGAGCAGCGCCTGGCGCAGCTCAAGGCGCTCCGCAAGGAGCTGAAGCGCATGGTGGCGGAATGCGGCCATGGCCGTGTGTCGGACTGCCGCGTGATCGAGGTCTTGAGCGACCACGGCCTGTGCCGGACGGCGCATTAGACCAACGCCCGGGAACAACGGCCGGCACTTTTCGGCGCGAGCGCTATTGCGAGGTCTCGACCGGGCATTGCCTGCCCGCCTCGACCTCCCATGCGGCCGGATCGATGACCGGGCCCTGCTGGCAGGTCGAAAGCTTGTCGGTGAGCGTGCCCTTCACCGTGCCGTAGGTTCCGGGTACCGGCGCCGGCTGTGCTGCGGTGATGTCATAGCTCCTGTCGCCGGTCCTGAGGATGATGCAGTTCGCCTCGACCCCGGCCGCGGCGCAGCCCGAAACCGTGATCTCCTCGGCGAGCGCCGGCGCCGCCATCGCGGCCATGACGACGGGAAGAATGAGACTGCGCTTCATGGGATCGCACCTCCTTCGAAAGCCTCGGGCGAGCCTAGGCGGCGAGCAAGGCGAATTCGAGACCGGTCGTCATGTCTGATCGGCCTTTCGAGCGCCCCAAAGTGTTCGCTTCCCGGCATCGCTCGACCAGCGCTTTATGAGGAATCATATCTTGATCGGCCGGACAGCTCATCCGGTCGTTCGGTCGAATGTGATACGAGTGATCCCTCTCTGGGAGAGATCAACTATTGCCTGGTGCGACTTTCCAATATGATCACGCATCAGATGACGGGCTGCCTCGACATTGCCTTCAATCAGGAGGCGTATCAACCGGCGATGATCACCGTCCACTTCACCGGACCGGCACTTCCCATCCAGAATTCTGTAGGCGGCCAACCGCTTGTATACGTTTTCAAGAAGTTGCCTTAGCTCGCAGTTTCCACAGATCTGCAGAAGATGCTCATGGAAGTGGCTGACGATGCCTTGATCCTTACCGCTGCCCAAAATAAGCGCGTTCTCCACTTCGACCATCTTCTGAACGGATACGTTCGACGCCAATTCCTGAACCAGCAACTCCTCCAATGCGCCTCTGATGCGATACAGTTCCGAGATTCGGGCGAGATTAATCTCGTTAACTGTGTATCGCCGGTCCTTGTGTTTGATCAATCCGGTCTGAACCAGCGCTTTGAGGGCCTCACGTGCCGGCGTCCGGCTGGTTCCGAACTGCTCCGCGATTCCCACCTCGGTAACGATCGCACCAGTCTGCAATTTGTTGCTGGTGATCAGCTCAGTCAGCTCATCGACAATAACCTGACTTGCCGTCAAGGACGTCGTGAGATTGACTTGCGATTGGTCGTCTTTTTCAGGTTCGTGTGACATGTCAAAGGGGCAACTTGTTCCGTATGTATTGGAGATCGCACGGCGGGGTTAAAACAGGAACCTTGCACATCATGTTACTTGATCCAGAAAACCAGCGCTTGAGATGAGTTGTCCAGCTCACCGACAGCAATCTGGTCGAATGGACGGCACCCGCCATTCTCTATGAGCGAGCGTTCACTGGTATTGGACTCCAATGCTGGGCGCGCCTCCCTCCATAGTCATGTAGTTCGGGTTCGAGTCCACTGCACGTCTATGCTTCAACGGAAACTGGCGCTGCTACATACGTCAAAACAGCTTGCCGCGCGACGAAGTGGTATGTGGCTTCTCATCGAAATTCTCGCCGTGGCGTTCTTCTGACGGCTATGGTTGGTTTCAAAGTCTCCCGCCGTTGCTCGAGCGGAACAGATAATGCCCGATCCGGGGCTGTTCCACAATCTGTTGGTCCCGCGCCACGATTTCACCACCTATAATCGTCATACGCGGAGAAGCAGAAAACTCGAAGTCGGCATAGTCCGTATATGAAGGGAACACATCGCCGATACGCCACTTCTTGTTCATATCCACGATGACAAGATCAGCATCGGAGCCGACCTGAATCACCCCTTTGCGAGGATAGAGCCCGAAGAGTTTAGCGGCATTTTCCGAAGTGACTTGGACCGATCGTTCAAGTGATAAGCGATCCTTCAGATATCCTTCACTCAAGACGGCGGAGAGCAATATGCCCGCGCCTGGAGCTCCCCTGGCCATATCCCAAACCGACCCTTGCTTCAAGTGGCCGGGCGTCGAGACAGTATCAGTGCCTACGCAGCTAATCGAACCGGAAGCAAGACCTTCCCAAAGAGCCGCCTGATCGTCCAGAAATCGTACGGGAGGGCTGAATTTTACGGTCCTGGGCGACAGCTCGGCAGAATGCAAGAGGTAATGAGTGCACGTCTCTCCGAACACTCTTGGATATAACGCATGAGCTTTCTCCAAAGCACCGACTGATTCTCTCCCCGACAAGTGCACTATGTAAAGCGAAATGCCGGCAGATTGGGCAAAAATCCTTGCTCTTGAAATAGCCTCGACCTCGGCCAGAGCCGGGTTCGCATCAGCCCATTGTCGCAGGCCATCGGCGTCAGACTTTGCAAATTGCGCGATGGTGCGATTGAGTATCTCATCATTCTCGGCATGAACACATGCGATCGCGCCCGGACGACTGGACAACGTTCGAAACGAGTCGAGCAGGATACCATCGTCAATTTTGTTCCAGCGGCTTCCTTCGTGAGCGCCTTTTATATCACGGTATGCCATGTAGAATTTCACACTTGCGCTCCCGCAGTCGGCGGCGAGGCCGAGAATATGTTCCGCACCACCCTGATCCTGCACGATTGGCGTGAAAGAAAAGTCGACCACTGAGGTACGCTCACCGACGTCCTTCAGGACCTCGAAAGGCAAGCTGGTCGCCTTGTAATCTCCCTTTTTGCTCATCGTCGGCGCCATTCGCTGAAACAGGAGCGAGGTCGTCGTGCCTCCGATCGCCCCATTTCTGCTTTCACGCCGGCAATCACCCTCAAAGTCTCCGTAATTTCCCCAATGCCCGTGTGTATCGATGGCCCCGGGAACCACATAGTTTCCACCGGCCTCAATCACGAGTCGGGCAGCCGATCTGTCGTCTGAAGACACAATTCCGCTGATTTTTCCACGGCTGACGCGCAGGTTGCCTTCGACGATACCCTGCGAAGGCACAACGATACGAGCATCTCGAATTTCCAGGTCAGTCATAAGTCTATCCATCTCGCACCGGCCGCTACTTGCCCAAATCAACCACCACACAATCCTGCTTGCGCGAGAATAGGTCTACTATCGCGTCCGTCTTCAATTGATGGCGGTCATCCGGATCGATCCAGGCGGTTACGACCGCACCGCTCCTTTCCGAACGGCACGTTGCGCGAACGTAATCGCCAAAGAACAGCGCCTCCAGAACTTTAACTCTGAGACTTATGAAATCGCTGTTTTCCGGCCGCTTGAGCGTGAACTTTCGGACCGGAACAGCGATCCGCGCGCCGGCTGCGGCCCGCCGGTGATCCAACGATCCGGCCTCCACTCCAGTATCGGCTTCTATGTCGTCCAAACCGACTATGTTGTGCCCGCCGAAGAAACCGGCCACGAACGCTGAAGTCGGCTTGGTGTACAGTTCTTCCGGAGTCCCGTCAGCAATGATGTGACCATCCCGCATGATCAGGATGCGATCCGAAAGAGTTAGCGCTTCCTCTCGGTCATGTGTGACATAGACCGTAGTCGTTCCGAGAGTGCGGTGCAGCCTGCGTATTTCCTCCGCCATCTCGAAACGCAACGCGCGATCCAGCGCTCCAAGCGGCTCATCCATGAGCAACAGTGCCGGCCGTGGCGCCAGGGCTCGGACTAGAGCGACTCGCTGTTGTTGCCCGCCGGAAAGCTCCTTGGGCTTCCGATGACCTTTTCCCTGCAATTGCACCAAGTCGAGCATCTCGTCGATCCGCTTCTTGCGGTCACCGTGATCCCAGCGGCGAATTTTTAGGCCGTAGCCAATGTTGTCTCTGACCGTCATGTGCGGAAACAATGCATAATTCTGAAAGACCATGCCTATCCCTCTTTGGGAAGGTGGCAGGGGTGCAACATTGCGTCCGGTGAGAAATATCTCGCCGGAAGTCGGAATATCGAAGCCCGCGAGCAGCCGCAGCATCGTGGTTTTTCCGGATCCGCTTGGGCCAAGGATTGTGACGAACTGACCCTTCGGCACCACGAGATTCACTTGCTCCAGAGCGGCAACCGCCCCAAAGCGCTTCGTGACATTCACAAGCTCCAGAGTATTCGGGCCGGCGGGTGGTCGCGCTTCTGACTTGTGGAGCTTTTGAATGGTCATCGGGCACCTATCTTCGCTGCAACCAGCTGGCGCAGCCAATGACGGCGCCAGTGGAGAAGATCAAGATTGTAGCGATAGCTGTGATCACGGGGTCGACACCCAGCAACACTGAATCAAAGATCGCCTTGGGCAGCGTCACCAGGCCCGGTCCGCCCAGAAAGCTGGCAAAAACCGCTTCGTCGAAGCTTGTGACGAAGGCCAATAGCGCACCGGAGCCAATCGCCGGAAGAAGCAGTCGCAACGTTATGCCGATCCAGGCGCGAATGCGTGACGAACCGAGAGTCATCGCGACAAGCTCAAGATCCTCGGAGATCCGCATGATGCCGGCACTCACCAGCAGGAATATCAGCGGAAAGGTGATCGCGACGTGAGAAAGGATCAAGCCGGTACGGGTAGCCACCAGCCCCGCGTCCGCGATAACACCATACATGCCCACTGCATAGGCGACATGAGGGATAAGCAAGGGGACTGTCGCGGCGAATGCGATTGTCGCCTGGCCGGGGACGGCAGTGCGGTACAATGCCATTACCGCAGGCACGGCGACCGCAATGGCTAGGATTGAGGCGCCGGCTCCTATGACAAATGACAGCTTGACGGCATCGATCCATTCATCGGCCGAAACAAAGTAGACGTATTGCCGAAATCCCCATTCAGTTGGCGGAAATTCCATGAACGTCTGATTGGAAAACGACAAAAGGGCGACAATCAATACCGGGGACAGCATAATGAACACGGTCGCTATGACCAGCACGCGGGAACAGAATCGAATGCAAACATCCGAAACTTGCACGATTCTGGTTTGCAAGCCGGTCATCCGAGAGCTCTTCGCATCCGGTCGCGCCCGACCACCGCTACTCCCATCACGACCACGGCCAGCGCAGCCAAGATCAGAATTAATGACGACAGCGCCGCGCCCTCTATATCATTGAACTCGAACAGAGAACGTGCGATCACCGGCGCGGCAAATGGGGTTTTGCTTCCACCGAGGACGAGCGGCGTCACATAGAATCCGCTGGCCAGAACGAAGACAAGAACGCCAGATGCGACTATGGAGGGCATCACTAGAGGAAGGACAACTGTACGCACTGCCTGGGTGCGCGTGCTTCCTAAGCTTTCCGCGGCCGCGACCAGGTCCAGACTCACACTGCTGAAGGCCACATAGAGCGGCAAGACGGCAAAGGGAAACATCGCATAGAAGATACCGACGATAACTGCCGCTTCCGTGAAAAGCATCCTGACCGGCTCATTCACGATCCCAAGGCCGAGCAGAATGTCGTTTATCGGTCCTTGCCGGGCAAGCAGGATGACAAACGCGTAGTTCTTGACGACAGCGCCCATCATCAAAGGAGCGAGAACCGCCGCCCAGAGGATTGCGCGCCAGATCGGGGAGCGGCTTGTGTACATCGACCATGCCGTCATTCCCCCTATCAGGCAGCACAACAGCGAAACTATTAGACTGTCTCGAAAGGTCGTAAGTAGCACATAGGTATTTGCTCCAACGGCAAAGTATCGTTGGATGGCTTGGATCACACCATTGTGGAAAGCCAGTTCCGCCAGTTTCGCGACCGGAAGGAACGCCAAGGTCGACAGAGCCAGTGAGAGAGGCAGGAGGAGGATAAATCCGACCTCCCACCCTACTTTAGGACGCCAAGTTCGAACAAACATCTTGCAGAACCGGGGTTATGCGTTCCAGCGCCGACAGGTTCTTATTTTGCAAGAAATTCGCTCCAACGGCGCTGGATCTCATCCTTGTTTTGGAATCCCCACTCCCCATCCTCGTATACCATCACATTTTTATGCGTCGTTGTAAGATACGGAATGATTTCGGGAGGGAGATATTTATCGAGGTCCTTCGACGCCGCAGGGAGGCTGACCTGTTTGACCCTGTCCGCTTGCCGGTCGGGGTTCTTTGCATAGTACTCGATGAACTTGAAGGCATTCGCCTTGTTCTTGGAACCTTTCAACACGGTGAGGTAACTGGGTTCGATCAGCCCTCCGTCCCAGCTGAATTGGACCGGGATTCCCTGACGAGTGGCAATATATGCTCTGTTGCTCCACATAATCTGCATGTCTACTTCTTTGGTTCGGAAAAGCTGCACCATCTGATCGCCACTACTCGTCCAAACCGTGACGTTGGGCGCGATCTGTTCCAGCATTTTGAAGGCGAGATCGAGGTCGATCGGATATACTTTGTCACGTGGCACACCACCTGCCTGTACTGCAAAGGGCAGTATCTGAGCCGCTACCGAAACAATCGCGCGCGCTCCTGGGAACTCCTTGACGTTCCAGAATTCTTCCGGATTGGCTGGGCACTTTATCCCCTCGCGACACGCGATTATCACACCGGCGTCGGCTTCTCTTACCCCATATTCGCCTACGGCTCCTGGCACGAGGAGCGGCTCGATTTCCTTTCTAAGATCATCGGGAACAGGCTCCAGCAGATCCTGCTTCCAAAGATGGGTGTAGTCGTCCACACCCACTGAATCGAGCATGTCCCAAAGGAGAGCGCCCGCATTCACTTGGGTCGTGACCTTTGCCGCGTATGGGCCGCCGACATCAACGACCGTGACCTGAACCCCCGCTTCCTTCGAGAACGGTTCGGCCAAAGCCGTTCGGGTAGCCTTGCTTGTAGTACCTCCCCAACTTGCGATGTTTAGCGCATTTTCCTCGGACATGGCGACGCCTACCGACGAGGCCAGAAACACCCCTCCTATCATGGCGGCTTTGATCAGTGACGATGGCATCCTACTTTCCTCCCTTTGTTGACAAGTCGTTAAACAAATTTGGTTTCGAGCTGGAGATCAGCTCAGTGAAGCTCCATGAGCCGGGCTGGACCGCTATATCTCCTGCGCGCCTCCCGCCAGCCTTCGGAAACTGCCTGCACCAGGCGGTCGGCAACAGCCCACGCGGCTTTGCGCCTGCCCTGCAGATCACGTCCGATTTCCCGCGCCTCTTCGAGTATCGGTTCTTCGTCGACCCTTTGCACGATCCGGTTTCGCACGATCCATTGACCTTGCACCATTACGGAATCGATGCATCCGTACGGCGCGCCGAGCACAAATTGATCAATGGACTCATTGAGCGGAGAGAAGCCGTGCGAACGCAGATCCAGAAGTAAAAGGTCGGCCCATGATCCGGGACCAATCCGTCCCAGACGCTCCGGATCGCCGGCGGACCTGGCTCCTCCGCGCGTAGCCATTCTCCATGCTTCGCGCGCGCCGGACCACTGCTCGAAATCCAAATCCCACAGTTTATGCAGCAGCGCCGCTATCTTCAGCGACTCCTGCATGTTGCAATTGTCATTGCAGGACATCGCGTCCGTGCCGAGCGCCAGGTCCACTCCATGTCGCTGCATCAATGGCACCGGGCAAATTCCACTCCCCAGCTTCATGTTGGAGATAGGATTGTGAACCACTACGGCCCCGCTTTGGGCAATGAGCTCACAATCCGCCTCTGTAAGCCAGATCCCGTGTTGCAGGCTTAGCCGCGGGCTCAAAAAGTTGAGATCACGAAGATGCTCCGGCAACGTCTTGCCAAATCTCTCGCGGGCAATGACGGACTGCATGCGGGTTTCAAGCGCATGCGTTTGGACGATCACGTTCAGCTCTTCGGAAAGTCGAGCGCAGCCGGATAGCAATTCGTCTGTGCAGCGCTCTGGCGCTCCTGGGGCAAGTCCGATTGACACTCCCTCGTCTGGCCGGTGAAACATCTTGATCGCGCCCCTGGCCGCCGCCTCCCAGCGGCTCCAGGATGGGGGCTTCTCGCGATTCATGAGTTCGAGCAAATCACGGTCGACCCGATTTACGTCCAAGAGGACGGTCTCGTGGTAAGGCCGATCGTTCATTCCCAAGACGACGACGACGCGAAGTCCCAGATCTCGGTACGCCTTGACGACCGGACCGAGTGAGTCGGGTGAAAAGAGTTCGGGATCGAAAAGAAAATCGATGGTGCAGGTTACGCCGCTTCTTACTTGCTCGAGCCCGCCGATCAGTGTTCGAATGTACAATTCCCGAGAAGAGAGCTTGGGCGTCATGAGCCGCGGAAAGGCAAATACTCCATACGGCTCGAGTGGAAGATTGTCCCAAAGTCCACGATCGAAATTGCCGTTCGAATGATAGTGAGAATTGATCATGCCGGGCACGATCAGAAAGCTCGTGCAGTCGATCTTTTCCACGTCCGGCACTTCGATGCCTGCGGAGATATCCTGAACTTTTCCGTCGTTGATCAGCAGATCGGTCCGGCGAAGGTCTCCGCTTCCAAGGTCCGTCAAGCCATTTTTTAGAATTATGGGACCCAATTTCACTCCCCAATCTCGCTATACCAGACAGTATACCGTATGGTATTCTATCGTCAAGCGGTCGGAATGTCGGCCCAACTTTCTCAACTGGGGAAGAAAAGTGAGGAGAATCAATAGCCGGTCTGTCTAAGTCTCCACTACATCGGCGGGGTTGCGGAGCGAGCTTGCTGAGGCGAAGCGGTGATGCGAGGCACGGGTTGGGGAGGCAGATCGAGATCGAGTTGCTTGACGAGGATCTGGTCGGCGCTGAGCTCGGTGTATCATCGGGTGAGGATCAGAATTCGTCCGTCGGTGGTTGGAAAGTGCACATCGAGCATCTGCACGGCAGCGAGCTTGTCGAGGACGGCTCTGGGGGTGAGGCCTGGGGCCATCGGGGCGCCCGCGCGCGTAGCGTCACGTGCAGACAAATAGGCCGGAAAGGCGACGAAGATGTCGGCCTCGATACGCTGTTCGATCTGGTGATAGATGGGGCGCAGTCGCAGATCGTCCCTGAGCGTCTTGAACGCAGCCTCGACCTCGACGAACTGGATATGGATTGCCACAACTGAGCCGAAATCGACCCTTCGTTCAATGGGTTGGACATTCTTCACGGGCGACTAGCCATCCGAACGCTGCTCGCAAGACGACAATAGCGGCGGCCTCAATGCGTCGGTTGGGCGTCGACGGATCAGGTGCGACCGCAGCAGCGCTTGTATTTCTTGCCCGAGCCACACGTACACGGATCGTTGCGGCCGACCTTGCTGCGGCGAAGGAAGGGCGCTGGACGGCTGGCGGCTTCGCGGATGCGGGCGAGCTTGCGCAGGAGAAGGATCATGCGCGGTATCAGGGCCGCGTCCTCATCGAGCCTTTCGTCGATGTCGGCGGGGACTTCATGGGGAGCGAGATTGCCGATATCGAAGAAGCCGGCGAACGGCGCAACGATGACCCTGGTCCGTTCGTCCTCTACGAGATTGCTCCAGGTCTCGGGCACGACCTGCATTGCCTTCCAGAACCCGCGGACCCATGTGCGCACGTCGTCGTGTGCCGGCTTCTGATCGCCCGACAGGAACAGAGGCCGATAGCCGACGGTGCGGTCGGTCTCCATTCGCTTCAGGCTGCGGTCGATTCCGCGCAGAAGAGTGTTGCAGTGGATCATCACCGCCCCGAGGACGGCGTTGATCTGCGCTTCGTCCGCGAAGGTCGGTTCGTCGTCACCCCACAGCCGGGCCATCCACACGCTCGGCCGGATGGGGTCCGCTTGCGGCGTCACGAGGATGCCGGTCAGGTAGCCGTCGAGTTCGAGCGCAGACATCGCCGTCTTCGGCGCCTCCGGCGAGGCGAGGAAGCTCGACCAGGTCGTGATCGGATCGGCTATCATGCGCCAGCCCGCTCGGGCGCGCGGCGATGCACTTTGGGGTGCGGCGCAGGCAGGGCGTAGCCCGACCGGAGTTGCGCTCCAAAAGCGCGGCGAGGTTCATGCTGCCGGGCTCTGCGGCGGATGACTGAAGGAAGTCTCATGCGGCCTCTCGCGGTCTTGCATCCCATCCGACCGGTCCATCGTAAGCGCAATTACAACCGGTTGGGTCAATTGCAAAGCAAAACCCGCCGGCGATCTCTCGCGCGGCGGGTTTGCGGGAAGTCATTGTGAAGAAGTCGCTTTGCACGTCTCGTCTGTCTTCGGCAGGCCTGGCAGCGACCTACTCTTCCGCGTCTTAGGACGAAGTACCATTGGCGCTGAGGCGTTTAACGACCGAGTTCGGGATGGGATCGGGTTCAGACACCTCGCCATAGCCACCAGGCCGGCGAA
>JBFWVM010000020.1:0-102043 GCA_050246735.1 Parvibaculaceae bacterium
GGATATTTCTGAATCGCATGGCGATCTCCTTGTCATTGAGATTCCGTCTGGGAGATAAGCCATGCTTTTCTGTTCGGTTCCTGTCCGCACATGATCCTGCACGCTGTGAAAAGAGCCATATTTTCAAGCGTCTGCGGCATGCGCAGAACAAAGCGCAACAACATGTGAACGGCGATTTGGGCTGTGTGCGAGATGCGCGGGGAATTGGAACCATTCGCGGCGCTGGACGTCGAGCAAGAGTCCGGTCTGTTGCCGCAGCTCACGACGAAAGGGGCAGGATGTCAGAGGTCGCGCTTCGCGATTTCACGATGAATTTCGGCCCGCAGCATCCTGCGGCGCATGGCGTGCTGCGGCTGATCCTCGAGCTCGACGGCGAGGTCGTCAGGCGCGTCGATCCGCATATCGGACTTCTCCATCGCGGCACCGAGAAGCTGGTCGAGCACAAGACCTATTTGCAGGCGCTGCCTTATTTCGACCGCCTCGACTATGTCGCGCCGATGAATCAGGAGCACGCTTTCTGTCTGGCGGCGGAGAAGCTGCTGGATCTTGCCGTTCCGAGACGCGCGCAGCTCATCCGCGTCCTCTATTCCGAGATCGGCCGTCTTTTGTCGCATCTCCTCAATATCACGACGCAGGCGCTGGATGTCGGCGCGTTGACACCGCCTTTGTGGGGGTTCGAGGAGCGCGAGAAGCTCATGGTCTTCTATGAGCGCGCTTCGGGCGCGCGCATGCACGCCAACTACTTCCGGATCGGCGGCGTCCACCAGGACCTCCCGCCGGCGCTGCTCGACGACATCGGGGCGTTCTGCGATCCGTTCCTGCGCAGATGCGACGACATGGAAGGCCTGCTGACCGACAACCGCATCTTCAAGCAGCGCAATGTCGACATTGGAATCGTGAGGCTGGAAGAAGCCTGGGGCAGGGGATTTTCCGGCGTGATGCTCAGGGGATCGGGAGCCGCCTGGGACCTGCGCAAGGCTCAGCCCTATGAATGCTATGCGGAACTCGACTTCGACATTCCCGTCGGCAGGAACGGCGACTGCTATGATCGCTACCTCATCCGCATGGAAGAGATGCGTCAGTCGGTCCGGATCATGCGGCAGTGTCTCGAGAAGCTCGCTTCTCCTGGCGGCAAGGGGCCGGTCGCGGCCGATGACCGCAAGGTCGTCCCGCCGCCACGCGCCGAGATGAAGCGCTCCATGGAAGCGACGATCCAGCATTTCAAGCTCTATTCGGAAGGCCATCGCGTGCCGGCGGGCGAGGTCTATGCCGCGGTCGAGGCGCCCAAGGGCGAGTTCGGTGTCTATCTCGTGGCCGACGGCACCAACCGGCCCTATCGCTGCAAGATCCGCGCGCCGTCCTTCGCCCATCTGCAGGCCATCGACGCCATGTGCTGCGGACACATGCTGGCCGACGTCGCCGCCGTCATCGGGACGCTCGACATCGTGTTCGGCGAGATCGACAGGTGAGAACGAGATCGCCGGAAGGGTCCGCCGCCCGTGCCGGCCGACGTCAAGCGGCCGGCGGCAAGAGAGGACCGGAGTACATCCGTCCTGATCCTCTCACATCAACCCACGGCATGACGTCGCCGGGGATTGAAGCCTGTATGGGCGGGGGATGCCCTTAATTGGGAACGCAATGCGGAAATTTCAAGGTTGCGGACCGCGGTCGCTCAGTTGGACGCGTCCGCTTCCGAGACCAGGACCGGATCGTCGCGATAGAGCTTCGGGAACAGGCGCTTGAGATTGGCGATCTTCGGCAGGTCGTTATAGACGATATATGGATAGGTCGGGTTGAGCGTCAGGAAATCCTGGTGATAGCTCTCCGCCGGATAGAAATCACGGCCGGGCTCGACCTTGGTGACGACCGGGGCCTCGTAGACCTTTGCCCGGTCGAGTTCGGCGATATAGGCCTTGGCGATCCTGGCTTGCTCGTCATTCACAGGGAAGATGGCGGAGCGGTACTGCGTGCCGACATCCGGGCCCTGCCGGTCGAGCTGCGTCGGGTCATGCGCGACGGAGAAATAGATCTGCAGGATGCGCCCGTAGCTGATCCTGCCCGGATCGAAGGTGATTCTGACCGATTCGGCATGGCCGGTGGTGCCGCTCCCCACAGTTTCATACTGCGCCGTCCCCGCTTCGCCGCCGGCATAGCCCGATACCGCGTTGGTGACGCCCTGCACATGCTGGAACACGCCCTGGACGCCCCAGAAGCAGCCGCCGGCGAGAATGGCGGTTTCCGGGCCGCCGGCGCTTGCCGTCTCATCGACGGCGGGAGCGGGGATTTCGAGCCCTTCCTGGGCGAGCGCGGTGGCGGCGTCGAGCATCAGGACGCCCGTCAGCAGCGCCGCCCATGCCGCGAGGGTCCGGACCGGACGAAAGGAAAAGGTAGAATGGGGCTGGCGCATGGATGATCTCCGCTGGTGGCCGTCTCGATCAATACGCTTCCCCTCAGGCTTCCATTACGCGGGGCTCCCGCCGGATCACGGGCAATTGAACGTGAGTCAGACGTCCTTTTCGAAGGTGATGCGCCCGTCGCAGATCGTCAGCCTGGGCTTCATGGCCGCGATTTCCGCGGCCGGCGCAGCCTCGATATCGCCGTCGAGCACCACCACGTCGGCGAGGAGCCCCGGCCTGAGCCGGCCCTTCTTGTCCTCGGCGAACTCCGTATAGGCGCCATCCGAGGTGAAGGCGGCGATCGTGTCCATCAGGCCCTGGCGCTGCGGCGGACAGTCTGGCGCGACCGGCACATGCGTCATCGCCGACTGCATGCCGAGCAGGGGATCGAGCGGCGAGACCGGCCAGTCGGAGGAGAAGCTCATATGGGCGCCGGCCTCGCGCAAGGTCTGCCAGCCATAGGCGAAAGGCAGCTTCCGGCCGATGCGTCCGCGGCACGGCTCGAGCGGAACGCCCGGCACGCCGAGGCCGACCACCGGCTGCATCGAGGCCGTGACGCCGAGTTCCTTGAAGCGCCCGATGTCGGCGGGGTCGATCACCTCGATATGCTCGATGCGGTGGCGCGAATCGCGCGCGCCGTTCGCCCGGCGCGCCGCCTCGAAGCCGTCGAGCGTGCGCCGGACCGCGCCGTCGCCGATCGCATGCACGCTGATCTGGAGCCCGTGCCCGTCGGCGCGCCTCGCCACCTCGTTGAACTCCCGGGCGGTGAAGAGCGGCTGGCCGCGCATCCCCGGATGGCCGGGATAGTCGTCGAGCATGAGCGCCGTCATGGATTCGAGCACGCCGTCCATGAAGATCTTGACGCGGCCCGAATAGAGCATGTCGCCGTCATAGCGCCGGCGCATCTCGAGCGCCTCGTCGACACGCTCGGAAGGAAAGATGTTCTTCTGGTGCCAGGGCACCTGGACGCGGCACAGGAGGTCTCCGTCCCGGCGCAGGGCGTCGAGAAGCTCGAGCTGGTAGAAATTGCCGTCCATATTGTGGATCGAGGTGATGCCGAGGGAGGCGCAGTAGCCGAGGCCGCGCTTGAGGGCCGCCATGTCGGTGCGCCGCTGCCCGGCCGTCGCGGGCGGCACCGGATCCTCGCCCGTCGCCATGCCGAGGCCTTCGCGTCCCTGCGTCGGCGTCAGCTGGAACACGGGGCCGAAGGCGGCAGGCTCCTTGAGTTCGCCCGTGGCGAGGCCGTCCGGACCCATGACGATCTCGTTGCCGGGCGGAAGCGTCCTGCCGCGGAGAAGGCCGGCTGCCGCGAGCGCCGGCGTGTTGGCCCAGACCGTGTGGTGGTCGAAGCAGGCCATCATGAAGGGGCGGTCCGGCAGGATCAGGTCGAGATCGTGCCGCGTGATCACGCCGGTCGGCCGGATCGCCATGTAGTTCGCGCCGTTGGCGACGATGATCCGGTCGTCGGGCCGGGTGCGGGCGTAGGCGCGCACCACCCGGGTCAGGGTGTCGATGCCCTCGATGCCGGTCACCATCAGGCTGTCGAGCTCGACCGCGCCCATGAACAGGTGCATGTGGCTTTCGATGAAACCCGGCAGGACGCTCTTGCCCTTGGCGTCGACGATCCTCGTGTGTCTCGCCTTGTGGCCGGAAATATCGTCGGCGCTCCCCACGGCGAGGAGGCGGTTGCCGGCGATGGCCAGCGCCTCGGCGCGTGGCCGGACGGCGTCCATGGTCAGGATTCTGGCATTGGTGATGATGATGTCGGCTGCCGGCATGATGGGTCCTGTCGGTAGGGGGGCCTGAAAGTGCCCGCTTGAAATTCCCGCCGCAAGCCCCCACACTAACGGTGGTTTCAACAATGAAAGGAGGTGATCCGATGTCGAGTGAGTTCACTGCGTTTGTCACGCTCGTGCGGGTCGCAGCGGAGGCTCCTTGCCTTTCCTGACGCTATCCGGTTCGGGATGCTGACCAGCGCATCTCACGGGAAGGGCCGCCTCGCGCGGCCCTTCTTTTTTCCCGCTTTTCCCGCGTCGGGCTGGATGGACGGGTCGAAGCCCGGCCATGACGAGCTCAAGCCTTCAGGATCTCCATCTGGATCGGCCCTTCGGCGCGGCCGTGGATGAACTGGTCGACGTAAGGATTGCCGCTGGTGTCGACGGCGCGCGCCGGGCCCTGCCAGATGATCTCGCCCTTGTGGATCATGGCGATGCGGTCGGCGATCTTGCGGGCCGAGGCCATGTCGTGGGTGATCGAGATGGTGGTGGCGCCCAGCCGCTTCACGCAGTCGACGATGAGGTTGTTGATGACGTCGGCCATGATCGGATCGAGGCCGGTGGTCGGCTCGTCGAAGAAGATGATCTCGGGGTCGGCCGCGACCGCGCGCGCGAGGCCGACGCGCTTCTGCATGCCGCCCGACAGTTCCGCGGGGTAGAGCGCGCCCACTTCCGGCCCGAGGCCGACTTGCCGGAGCTTCTCCATGGCGATGTCGCGCGCGTCCTTGCGCGGCGTGCGGCGGCCCTGGATCAGGCCGAAGGCGACGTTCTCCCACACCGGCAGCGAATCGAACAGCGCGGCGCCCTGGAACAGCATGCCGAAGCGCAGGAGGAACTGGTCGCGCTCCTTGCCGGAGAGCCCCGTCACTTCCTCGCCGCCGATGGTGATCGAGCCCGAATCGGGGCGGATGATGCCGAGGATCGTCTTGATCATCACCGACTTGCCGGTGCCCGATCCGCCGATGACCACCAGAGAGCGGCCTTTCGGCACCGCGAGGTCGATGCCGTTCAGGACCTTCTTCGGCCCGAAGGCCTTGCGGACGTCCTTGAGGACGATATGGCCGTTTTCGTCCATCGCGGTCACTCCGAGAACAAAAGCGAGGTGAGGACGAAATTGGCGGCGAGGATCAGGATCGCCGAGCTCACCACCGCATTGGTGGTGGCGCGGCCGACGCCTTGCGCGCCGCCCTTCGAGTTGAAGCCGTGATAGCAGCCCATCAGCGTGATGATGAAGCCGAACACCGCGGCCTTGATCAGGCCCGAGGTCACGTCGTCGAGCTGCAGGAAGTCGACCGTGTTCTTGATATAGGCATAGGAGTTGAAGCCGAGCGAGCGCGTGCCGACGATATAGCCGCCCATGATGCCGATCGTGTCGGCGATGCCGACGAGGATGGGAAGCGTGACGACGCCGGCGACGAGGCGCGGGCCGACGAGATACTTGAACGGGTTGGTGGCGAGCGTCGTCAGCGCGTCGATCTGCTCGGTGACGCGCATGGTGCCGAGCTCGGCCGCGATCGAGGCGCCGACGCGGCCCGCCACCATGAGGCCGGCGAGCACGGGGCCGAGCTCGCGCGTGATGCCGAGCGCCACGATGGTCGAGACCAGGCTTTCGGCATTGAAGCGCGATCCACCGAGATAGATCTGCAAGGCGAGCGCGCCGCCGGTGAAGAAGGCGGTGAGGCCCACGACGGGGAGCGAGTTGTAGCCGATCTTCAGCATCTGATCGAGGATCTGGCGCAGATAGATGGTGGGCGTCAGGCCCTGCAGCAGCGCGTCCTTGACGAAGATCGCGATGCGCCCGGTCTCGGCGAGGAGGGCCAGCACGACGCTGCCCAGATTGGCGAGGAAGTTCACGGTTGGGGAGCCTCGGAGAGATTCGATTCGCCGCCCGAATATAGACGGGTGAAGCGTTGGCCTAAACGGGTGAGAAGCTCATAGGAGATGGTGCCGGCCCATTCTGCCGTCTCGTCGATGGCAATATTGCGGCCGATGAGTTCCGCTCTTGTTCCGCGCCGGCAGAGATCGACGGGCACTGCCGTGACGTCGACCGCCATCATGTCCATCGATACGCGCCCGATCACCGGACAGCGCCTGCCGCCGATGAAGGCCTGGGCCGGCCCGGTGGTGGCGCGCGAGCTCAAGGAGCGCGGCACGCCGTCCTTGTAGCCCGCGCCGAGGACCGCCACGCGGGTCTGGCGCGTCGCCCGCCAGGTGGCGCCGTAGCCGACGCTCTCGCCGGCCGCGATCTCGCGCACCTGCAGCACCGTACCTTCGAAATGGGCCACCGGCAGCATCGGGTTCTCGCAGGGGACCACCGGATTGCCGCCATAGAGCGCGATGCCCGGCCGCACCAGGTCGTGGATGTAGCCTTCGCCCAGGAAGATGCCGCTCGAATTGGCGAGGCTCGCCTTGACCCCGGGCAGGCGCCGGCGCAGGCCGGCGAAAGCCGTCTTCTGCCGGCCGTTGAGCGGATGGCCGGGCTCGTCGGCGCAGGCCAGATGGCTCATCAGCAAGGTGAGGTTGAGCCTCGCCATGACGTCGTTGCTGCCGATCAGCTCGTCGAAGGCCGCGGCCGAGAAGCCGAGCCGGTTGATGCCGGTGTCGACATGGATGGCGCAGGGAAGATTGCGGCCATATTCGGTGCCGAAGGCCGCCCATTCGCGCGCTTCATCGAGCGTGATGAGCGCCGGACGCAGATCCTCGCGGGCATAGAATTCGGCCTGGCCGGGAAACAGGCCGTCGAGCACGTAGATCACCGCCTCGCGCGGCAGCAGATGGCGCAGTTCGCCGCCCTCCATCGGCCGCGCCACGAAGAAGGTGCGGCAGCCCGCCGCCCACAGCGCCGGCGCCACGTGCTCGACGCCGAGTCCATAGGCGTTGCCCTTGACGGCGGCCCCGCACTCGGCGGCGCCCGCCTTGGCCTGGAGCCGCTTCCAGTTCTCGCGGATGGCGTCGAGATCGACGGTCAGGACGGCGCCGGCGAGATCGGTGGGCGGGCCGCTGATATGGGCATTGTGGGCGGTCATCGCCCGCATAAAGCGGCAAACGAGCGGGGATGCAAGCTTTACTGGAACTGCTCGGGCAGGTGGTCCGACTTGACCAGGTCCTGGAACTTGGTGAGCTGGGCGTCGAACTGCAATTCGACCGTGCCGGTAGGGCCATGGCGCTGCTTGCCGATGATGACCTCGGCAATGCCGGTCACCCGGTCGTTCTTCTCCTGCCATTCGAGATGCTCGGGCGTATTGGGCCGCGGCTGACTGCGCGCGAGATAATACTCCTCGCGATAGATGAACAGCACCACGTCGGCATCCTGTTCGATGGAGCCGGACTCGCGCAGGTCCGCGAGCTGCGGACGCTTGTCGTCGCGGTTCTCGACCTGGCGCGAGAGCTGGGACAGCGCGATGATCGGCACTTTCAGCTCCTTGGCCAGAGCCTTGAGGCCGACGGTGATCTCGGTGACCTCCTGGACGCGGCCTTCCGACGCACGCTTTTGCGAGCCGGCGAGAAGCTGGAGGTAGTCGACGATCAGGAGGCCGAGGCCGCGCTGGCGCTTGAGGCGCCGGGCGCGCGCGGCCACCTGCGCGATGGTCAGGCCGCCCGTCGCGTCGATATAGAGCGGCAGCGACTGCAGCTCGCGCGACACGTCGACGATGCGGTGGAATTCCTCCTCGGTGATCTTGCCGCGCCGGATGCGCTCCGAGGAGATGCCGGACTGCTCGGCGATGATGCGGGTCGCCAGCTGCTCCTGCGACATTTCGAGCGAGAAGAAGCCGACGACGCCGCCGTCGAGGACGCGCACCGATCCGTCCGGCTGGTGATCCGCCTTGTAGTTCCTGGCGACGTGATAGGCGACATTGGTGGCGAGCGACGTCTTGCCCATGGCGGGACGCGCCGCGAGGATGACGAGGTCGGACGCCTGCAGGCCGCCCATCTTCTCGTCGAGATCGCGCAGCCCGCAGGAAATGCCCGACAGGCCGCCGTCGCGCTGATAGGCGTTGGCCGCCATGTCCACGGCTTCGGTCAGCGCCCGGCCGAACATCTGGAAGCCCTGGCCGTATTTGCCGGTCTCGGCGATCTCGTAGAGATTCTGCTCGGCCGTCTCGATGAGATCGCGCGCCGTCATGTCGACCGGCGTGTCGTAGGAGGTGTTGACGATCTCGCTGCCGATGTCGATGAGCTTGCGGCGCTGCGCCAGCTCGTAGATGGCGCGGCCATATTCCTCGGCATTGATGATGGTGGTCGCCGCCGCGGCGAGGCGCGCCAGATAGGCCGGGCCGCCGATCTCCCTCAGCGTCTCGTCGCGCTCGAAATAGGTCTTGAGCGTCACCGGCGAGGCGAGCTTGCCGGCGCGGATCAGCGTCGCGGCCGCCTCGTAGATGCGCGCATGCACCGCCTCGAAGAAATGCGCGGGATCGAGGAAGGACGAGACGCGGTCGCAGGCCTCGTTGTTGACCAGGATCGCGCCGAGCAGCGCCTGCTCCGCCTCGATGTTGTGAGGCGGCGAGCGGTAGGAGTCGGATTCCTGTTCGGGCTCGATGACCCGGGCGGCGGTCTGGGCGTTCATGGAACTTAGATAACGATTGCTGCCGGTGAGCGGCGATTCGTTTGGAGATTATGCGCGCTATCCACAGCGGAAGGCATAGGCGTCTTTCACGAATTGGTGAAGCGGGCTATCCCGTTCTCAGGGCTTGGCTTTCTTCTTTCGAGCCGGCTTCTTCCGGGGGGTGGCCGGAGTCTCTTGAGCTTCGGCAGGCTTGTCTTGAGCCTCCTCCTGTGCCGCGGCGGGCTCCTCCTGCGGCTCGGGCTTCGGCGCGAAGGCCGCGAGCGCATCGTCGAAGCCCTTCAGGCTCTGCGTGAAATAATCGTCATATTGGTTCGAGCCGGCCGACTTGTAGACCTCCCAGGCCGCCTCGACGGCACGCTTGCCGCTCTCGAGCATGTCCTTGTCGCGCTTGCGCCTGCCGATGCTGAACTGCGCCGCGCCGAGATTGAGCTGCGTCTTGGCCCAGTCGAGCGGCTGCTTGTCGCGGCTCAGCACCGTGAGAGCGGACTCGAGCGTCGTGATCGCCCGCGCCATGCGCGGCGAGTTGCGGTCGCGGTCGCTGAGCAGGCGCAGGACGACGCCGAGATTGCTCTCGGTCATGGCCCAGTCGAGCGGATTGCGCTCGCGCGTCCTGACCTCGAGCGCCGCCTCATAGGCGGAGATGGCCTTCAGCAGGCCGTCGACATTGTTCCTGCGCTCGGCGATCTTCTGGAGCGAGAGGGCGAGGTTGTTCTGGGCGTTTGCCCATTGCCGCGGCGTGTCGTCCTTCGTCCACACCTCCAGCACCTCATCATAGGCGAGGGCGGCGTGGTTCAGATATTTCGTGCCGGGTTCGCGCGTGCCGAGGGCAAGATAGGCGTCGGCCAGGCTGTTCTGCGTCGCGGCCCAGTCGAGCGGCACGATCGCGCGCTTTCTCTCCTCGAGAGCGGACCGGTAGGCCGCGATCGCCCTGACCAAATTGCTGGTATCGGGCTCGTAGGCGGCAAGGGCGGCGAGCGCGTTGCCGATTCCGTGCTGCGCCGCGGCCCAGTCGAGCGGTGAACGGTCGCGCGTCCATTCGATGAGGGCCGATTCATAGGCGGCGGCGGCTCTTGCCAGATAGCCTTTGCTGTTCTCGCGTTCACCCAGGGTCTGGAAGACGATGCCGAGATTGTTCTGGGTCGCGGCCCATTCCATCGGCGCCCGGCTGCGCGTCCTCTCGCTCAGCGCCGCCTCATAGGCGCCGACGGCTTTCATCAGGCTGTCGCTGCCGCTCTCGCGCTCGCCGATGCGCTGCAGCACTCCGCCGAGATTGTCCTGGATCGCCGCCCATTCGAGCGGCAGGCGCGCGCGCGGCGTTTCGAGGAGAGCTGCCTCATAGGCCGCGGCCGCTTCCTTCAGGGGACCGGCGTCCTCCAGTCTCTCGCCGACCGTCTGCAGCGCGGAAGCGAGGTTGCCCTGGATCATCGCCCATTGCCGCGGCACCCGCTCGCGGGTCAGCTCGGTGAGCGCCGTCCGGTAGGTCGCGACCGCCTGCTGCGTCTTCTGGACGTCCTTGTCGATCCGGCCCAGGGTCTGCAAGGCTCTGGCCATGTTGTACTGGATCGTCCCCCAGCCGAGGGGGTCGCGTTCGCGCCGCGATTGGGCGAGGGCTGCCTGCAGAGCGGCAAGGGAATCGGCGAGGTCGCCGGCGTCGTTGCGCCGCTCGCCGAGAACCCTGAGCGCCGAGCCGAGGCCGTTTTGCGCTTCCGCCCATTCGCGCGGCGCCCGGTCGCGGCGCAATTCGCTCAAGGCCGACCGGAAGGCCGCGACCGCCTTGGTCAGGCTGTCGGTCCCGTCCTCGCTTTCGCCCAGGCTGCGCAAGGCGCCGCCGAGATTGTTCTGGGCGCCGGCCCATTCGAGCGGGAAACGCTCGCGCGTCCATTGGGTCAGCGCCGCCTCGTAGGCGGTGACGGCATTGACGGCATAGTCGCGGTTGCCGGTGCGGGTGGCGAGGACTTGCAGCGCGTTGCCGAGGCTGCTCTGGGCCGAGGCCCAGGCGATCGGATTCCTGCCTTGCGCGGAGTCTTTCACCACCGATTGATAGATGGCGATGGCCGAGCGCGTGGCGTTGTCGTCGCCCTTGTATCGGCCGTAGTTCGCAAGAGCGTCGGCCTCGCGCATCCCATATTCGATGCCCCATATGGCGCTGCGTCCGCCGATCTGCTCGGCCGCCTTGCGGTACTGCTCGGCCGCCCGCCGGTAGTCGAAGGTGAGCGCTACCGTATCGCCGTAGTCGCCATAGACGGAGGCGAGCTCGATGCGGTCCTCAGGCGGTGCGGCGGCCCCGCGCTGGTCGAGGACGGTATCGATATCGTTGGCGCGCGCCGCCGCCATCGCGCGATACCTGATGGCGAGCCCGATGCTCCCATCCGCCAGCGCCCGGTCGGCGAGTCCGGCGAGGCGCCTGAGCTCGGGGTCCCGGCGCAAGGGGACGCTCCTTTGCGCGAGTAGGACCTTGAGGGTTTCGGCGCCGGCGCGAAGCTGGTCCTCGCGCTGTTCCAGGCTTGCCGTCTTGTCGGGCATTTCCTCGAGCATGCCATAGAGCGGCTCGAGCGGCAGCGCCTGGTCGCGGCCGAGATTCTCGACCACGAGCTCGACGTCGCGCGGCGCCGCGGCGATGGCGAGCAGGAGCTTGCGGCGCTCCTCCGCCAGCCGCGCGTCGTCGTCGGAAGCCTCTTCAGCCTTGCCGCCGAAATCGAGGATGCGGGCGACGCCGCCGCTGGTAAAGGGCCGCTGCCGGCCCTGGCTCGCGAGATAGACCTCCTCGCCGACCATCGTCATCACCCGGGCGAAATCGTGCGTGGCGCTCGCCGGCAGATGCCTGATCAGGGCCGCGGCATAGAGGCTGCCGCCGTCCGCGGTTCCGGGCGCGGCAACCTGCCGGGGCTCGGCGGCGAAGCCGATGACCTCGCCTGTGCCTTCGGAAGGCGTCGGACCCGCGGCCGCTTCCGTCGGCGGGCCGAGTCCCATGCTGGCGATCGGCTCGCCCTGGGCGCCGGTGCCGCGCTGGATCACGGCATATTTCGGGAAGGGATTGGGGTGGCTGGCATCGATGAGGAGGATGACGGTTTTGGCCTCCTGGCGCAGCCGCTGGCGCAGCGACTCGAGCGAAACCAGCTTCTGGTCGGCGGCCTCCAGCGCATCGAGGTCGGTGTCGGTGGGCAGCAGGTAGTTGACGCCGCCCGATTCGACCGCATGGCCCGCATAATAGACGAGGGCGACGTCCGCCCCCGCCGCCTTCTCGATGAAGCCGTCGACCGACCGGCGAAGGTCCTGCGCCTTGCCGTCGGTCGCGACCTCGGTCGAAAGCCCGAGCTTCGTCAGCACCTCGGCGATGGCGCGGGCGTCGCGCTCGGGACCGGCGAGGTTGGGCAGGGCCGCATAGGCCGACTCGCCGATCACCAGCGCCACGCCCTTGAGGGGCTTTGCGTCCTGGGCGAGGGCGGAAGCCGTCGAGAGCACGGCCAGAACGAGGGCGCAGAAGGCCGTGGTCACGGCCTTGGCGGCGATATCCGTCAGATGTTGCATGGGAGCCATACTAGCGTGTGATCGGAAAAAGTGGATAAACGATTTGGAAGATCACCAGAGTTAACGTTTGAGAGCGCGGGCCTCGGCAAGGAAGCTCTCGACCTGCGCGGCATTCTGCCGGGCATCGGCTTCCCGATAGACGTCGAGTGCGGCTTCGAGGGCACGGATAGCCTCATCGGCCGCTTTCCGGCCGCCGCCTCTCCTGGCCAGGGCGAGCCAGGTCAGGCCGATATTGACCTCGGTGCGCGCCCATTGATGAGGCGACCGGCTCCGGCTGCGCTCTTCGAGCGCGGCGCCGAGCGCCGCCAGCGCCAGCTTCAGCGTTGCGGTTCCCGTCTGGCGCTCGCCCAGGCTGCGCAGGGCGTTGCCGAGATTGTTCTGCACCTTGGACCATTCCTGCGGCGCCCGCTCGCGGGTGAATTCCAGAAGCGCCGAACGATGCGCTTCGGCCGCTTCGGCCAGGAGGGTGGTGTCGTCGCGTTCCTCGCCGAGCATCTGGAGCACCGCGCCGAGATTGCTTTGCGTGAGCGCCCATTCGCGGGGCAGCTTCTCGCGCCGGCGCTCCGCGAGGGCCGAGCGATAGGCCGCGGCCGCTTCCTGGAGATAGGCGGCACCGCCGCCGCGCTCGCCGATCATGGCGAGAGCGCCGCCGAGGTTGTTCTGGGTCATGGCCCAGAGATAGGGAGCCTGCTCGCGCGAGCGCTGCCCGAGAGCGGCGCGATAGGCGGCGACCGCCGCCCTGAGCTGGTCGAGATCGTTCTCGCGCTGGCCGAGGGCGGCGAGCGCGTTGCCGAGATTGCTCTGCGCCATCGCCCAGTCGACCGGGACGAGATCGGGCTTCAGCTCCTCGAGCGCCAGGCGATAGGCGGCAACCGCCGCCATGAGCGTGCGGGTTCCGCTTTCGCGCTCGCCGATGGCCCGCAAGGTCATGCCGAGATTGCTTTGGGTGACGCCCCATTGCAGCGGCATCTCGGCGCGGGTGCGGACCTCCAGTGTCGCCCGATAGGCGGCCGCGGCCTCTTCGAGAAGCGCCGTGCTGCCCCGGCGCTCGCCGAGAAGATGGAGGACATTGGCGAGGTTGTTCTGCGCGCCGGCCCAGTCGAGGGGTGCGGCCTCGCGGGTCAGGGTCTGGAGCGCCGCCTCATAGGCTCTCGCGGCCTCCAGCAGCCTGCCGGTTCCGACCTCGCGCTCGCCCAGCGTCTGCAGCACATTTCCGAGATTGTTCTGGGCCATGCCCCAGTCGATCGGATCGCTGTCGCGCGGAAAGACGACCAGCGCGGCGATGAAGGCCGTGGCGGCGCGGTCGAGCGTTTCGGAGTCCGTCTCGCGATCGCCCAGCGCATGGAGCGCGATGCCGAGATTGTTCTGGGTGCGGGCCCAGTCCCTGGGCGCGGTGGCGCGGCCGACGGCGGCGAGCGCCGTCTCGTAATAGGTGACCGCGCTGGCGAGGCTTGTCGTGTCGTTGTGCCGGTCGCCATATTCGGCCAGCGCGTTGCCGGCCTCGAACTTGTAGCGCCAGGCGAGGCCGTCATCCCACCTGGCGACCAGCCCATAGGCCCGGTCGTAGTCGCGGACGGCGGCAAGATGATCGAGGGCGAGGCGCGCTGCCTCGGCCCGCCGGGCATAGACGGCGGCATCGGCGATGCGTCTGTCCCTGATGCGCGCTTCCGCGGCCTCGACCGGTATGCGCGCCTCCTCGACGATCTTCACCGCCTGGTCGAGGAACCGGCGCGCCGTGTCGATGGCGCCCTGGCGGATGGCCTGGTCGGCCGCCGCGGCGAGCCGGGAGACGTCGGGATTGTCGGGCGTGAGCGCGTCGCGTTCGGCGATCATCTGCTTGAGCGTCGCCGCCTGGGCGCGCAGGAGCTTTTCGAGAGCGGCGGGATCCCTGGGCATGTCGGCCACGCCGAGCGCGCGCAGGATGCCGTAAAGCGCGTCGAGCGGCACCCCGTCCTTCTCGGCGATGGTCTCGACCTGCCGGCGTTCGGCGCCGGGGAGCGAGGTGATGGTCAAAAGAAGCCGCCGGCGCTCGCGGGTGATGAGCCCGGACGGGCCCTCCGCCTCCTGCGGCGCCGCGCCGAAATAGAGCAGGCGGCGCAGGCTTTCGTTGATCCATGGCCGCTGCCGCGTCCTGGTCGCCAGATAGACCTCCTCGGTGACCATGCGCATGACCGTGCCGAATTCCTCGCCCTGGATTGCCGAGAGATGGCGCAGCAGGGCCGCGGCATAGGGGCTGTTCCGTCCGGGCGTGCCGTCGAGCGCGGCATGGCCGGGCTCTGCCGCGAGCCCGACCACCATGCCGAGATTGTCGCTTCCCGCCTGGTCGTCCACGACGCTCATGCCGCGCGGCGCGCCGAGGCCGGCAGCCGCGATGGGCGCGGGACGGTCGGCGCGCCCCGCCTTGAGCGTGGCGCCGGTCGGGAAAGGATTGGTGCGGCAGGCGTCGAGCAGGAGGATCGTGACCGGCACGCTGCGCTTGAGACGCTCCATGATGCCGGAGAGTGGAACGAGCCTCGCTTGCGCATCGTCGAGCGCGCCCGGATCGGCATCGGTTGGGACGAGATAGTTCTCGCCGCCGGCCTCGATGCCGTGACCGGAATAATAGAGCAGGGCGACGTCGGCTCCTTCGGCGTCCTCGGCGAAGCGGTCGAGGTCGCTCTTGAGCTTCACGGCGTCGCGGTCGCCGACCGTTCGCGTGTCGAAGCCGAGCGAGGTCAGGAGCCCGTCGAGGGCGCGCGCGTCATTGACCGGGTTGGCGAGGGGCGTCAGATGGTCATAGGCCGCCTGCCCGACGATGAGGGCGACACCCTTGAGCGATTCGGCGCCCCGGGCGGCGGAGACGTTCGCGATGAGGGCGCCGAGCAGCAGCGCGCAGAACGCGGCCGTCACGCACCTTCTGGCATCGCCGTTCAGTCCACCCATGAACTTATCCTCGCGGAACTGCACGGCGGGACGATGGCAGAATTGTGCCCGCCGGACTAGGCGGGCAGCTTGACCACCGCTCCCTGGCGCAGCGACGCGAGTGCCGCTTCCGCGATCACCAGGCCTGATTGCGCATCGGCGGCGGTAACCGTCTCCGGCCGCCGGCCGGATCTTATGCACCCCACAAAATAGGCGACTTCTGCATGGAGAGGATCGTCGGGCGCCTCGGCCGAGAGGTCGGTCTCGCGGGTCTTCCTTCCGTATTGGCGCAGATAGGCGCCGGTCTCGAAATCGATGCCGCCGCGCTCGCCGACGATGTCGAGCCGGTCCGGCGGGGCCGCGTCGGTCGCGAAGGTCCAGGAGGTCGCCAGCGTCCAGGCGGCGCCGTTCCGGTCGCGCGCGCTCACCACGGTCTGCGCCCGCTGCTCGCCGGCCGGGCTGCGCAGCGCCAGGATTTCCGCCGCCGGGGCATTGGCCATCCACAGCGCCAGATCGATGTCGTGGATCATCGTCATCATGACGGGATCGATATCGCGATAGCGCAGCGCGTGGCTGTCGTCGCGGTGGCGCCTGGCGGTGAGCGACAGCACCCGGCCGATCTCGCCCGAGCCGACGATGTCGGCGATCATGCGATGCGGCTTCGAGAAGCGCAGCACATGGCCGGGCAGGATGAAGGCGGGACATCGCGCCTCCGTCTCGACCAGCAGTCCGGCCTCGGCCGCCGTCATGGCGATGGGCTTTTCGACCAGCACGGGAATGCCCAGCTCCAGGGCGCGTCTCGCCAGGGGCACGTGCGTCGGGCCCGGTGTGGCGATGATCAGGCCATCGGTCCTGCGGCGCTCGAGCAGGGCGATGATGTCGCTGCCCCAGTCGAGCGCCCCGAAACGCTCCGCCGCATTCCGTGCAGCCTCGACGTCGATGTCGGCGACGCCGGCGATCTCGACGTCCGGCATGCGCGCGATGGCCCGCAAGTGCTCCTGGCCGAAGAGGCCGGCTCCCGCCAGGGCCAGCCTGATGCTCATGGCGCGGTCCCTTCGGCGCCGGCGCCGTCGTTTATCTTCGCGATCCTGCGGCGCATGTCCTCGGCCTCGTTTCTGCCGAGCGCGCCGAATTCGAGCGCGCAATGGAATTCGCCTTGCGGCGGCAGGATGCGCAGATGCCCCCTGGCTTTCTCGGCCGTGTAGCCGTTGGGATCGGCGGTGGCGGGGAGCATCAGCCCGAGCGCGTCCTGGTCGCCGCTGCGGCTCAGCCAGCGCACGCCGTGATCGAGCTCGTCCGGACGGTGGCTGACGAAATCCGCGGTGCCGTCGGGCAGGAGCTGCATGCTGTGCGCGAAGCCCGCCTCGTCGGCGCGGCAATCGAGCGAAAGGACGAGCTCGGGATCGATCGCCCGGCCTTCGACGATCCGGCGGTGCCGCGCCGGTTCGGCGAGCATTTCGTCGAGAAGCTGGCGATGTCCAGCCGACGGCGTGTAGCCGATCGGCAGGCTCGCCCGCACCCGCATATGGCGTGGGTCGTCCGGCGCCGTGTCGATGAGGCGGGCATTGTCGATGGGTCTGAAATTGATATGCGCCAGATACATGAGCTCCATCGCCGCCAGCTTCCTGAGGTTGCGGACGGCGAGCCGGGCCTGGATGCGCCCGCCGCGCGCCGGGAGCTTGATGAACGGCTCGGCCATATAATGATGTGTGAAGGCGACGCGATGGCGATAGGTCCCGGCAAGACCCATGAACGGGCCATCCCCGTCCTCGCCGATCACCAGTCGGGCCTCCCGGTAGACGGCGTTGGGCAGTTCGCCATGCAGGGGATGGGTGTCTTCTGCGCCCGGATTGCCCATCGCGGTGACGCCGCAATGGATGAAGAAGGCGCCGTAGTTGGAGAGATAGTCCTGGGTGGGCAGGGGTTCGTCGAACATCGAGCCCATGGTGAGCCGGCGCCCGAAGAACATGGCGTCCCAGATCTGCTGGCCGTGGAACGGCAGGAGCTCGATATGCCCGGCGTCGTTGGTGATGGTGAGGCTCGCGACCCCACTCGCATAGCGGAAGCCTTCGGCGGTCATGCCGCCGCAGGTTGCAAGCTTCTGGCGCGCCGGCGTGAAATGCTCGGGCAGCAGAATGACGGTGACGGGATCGCGGGACATGAGATGATCGGCTGCAGGCGAGGCGGAGATCATGCCGTCTTTTGCCGCAGTCGCGCAAGCCTGTTGCGTCTGTCCCGCTATTTCTCGGCGCTTGTCACCGAAACTACTTCGCCGCCGCCAGCGATTGCCTGACGATGGCGATCTTCTTGTCGACCAGCGCCGACATGGCGGCCATGCCGCCCTTGCCGAAGCCCTCCTTGGCCTTCTCGAACCGGGCGAGCGCGGTCTCGAAGGCCTGGCGCTCGGCGCCCCTGCTGCCCAGCCCCCAATAGGAATCGCCGATGCCGTTCTGCACCATGCCCCATTGCAGCGGCATGTCGGCCAGGCTGTAGACCTCGAGCGCGGCGGTGAACGCCGTGATCGCCGCCTCGAAGCTCTCCGTGCCTTTCTCGAAATTCCCGATCATATTGAGCGAGTTGCCGATATTGAACTGGGCCTGCGCCCATTCGAGCCGGGCATTGTCCCTGGTGAGGACGGTGAGCGCGGAGCGTTTTGCGGCGACCGCTTCCTTGAGCTTCTCAGGCCCGCCGCCGGCGAAGCCCTGTGCCTCGAGCGCCGAGCCCATCATGTTCTGGGCCGTCGCCCAGGGCATCGGCGTGCGCTCGACGCTGTATTCGTCGAGAGCCGCCCGATAGGCCGCGACGGCTTCGTCGATCTTGCCGGCGTCGTTCCGGAGCTTGCCCAGCGTCTGCAGGCCGTTGCCGAGATTGAGCTGGTTCGCGGCCCAGTCGAGCGGCAGGTGCTCGCGCCTGTAGACGTCGAACAGGCCGCGATAGACGGCGATCGCCTCTTCCAGCTTGGCGCCGTCCTGGGTGCGGGTGCCGATCTGCTGAAGCGTGCCGCCGAGATTGTTCTGCACCGAAGCCCAGCCGATGGGGGTGCGCTCGCGCGTGAGCTCGAGGCTCGCATCGCCATAGGCCCTGGCCGCCTCCGCCAGCTCGGCCGTGCCGGTGCCGCGCATGCCGATATTGTAGAGGACGTTGCCGAGATTGACCATGCTGTTGCCCCACTGCACCGGGACCCGCTCGCGGGTGCGCTCCTCGAGCGCCGCCCGGAACACGTCCGCCGCCTGCCTGAGCATGGCGATGTCGTTCCGGCGCGCGCCCAGCGTGTTGAGCGTGTTGCCGAGGTTGTTCTGCAGCATGCCCCAGCGCAACGGTTCCTTGCCGCGGTCGATCGCGGCAAGCCCGGCGCGATAGGCGGCCGCGGCCTCGACGAGCCGTGCATCGTTGCTTTCCCGCTCGCCCAGCGAATAGAGGGCGAGGCCCAGATTGTTCTGCGACTCCGACCACTCCACCGGCTGCCTGCCGCGGCTCCTGACGGCGAGCACGGCGCGGAACGCCGCCACCGCCTCTTCGAGCGACCGGGAGCCGTTCTCGCGTTGGCCGAGGGCGACCAGCGAGTTGCCGAGGTTGTTTTGGGCCGCGGCCCAGTTGACCGGGTCGCGCTCGCGGGTCAGGACCTCGAGGGAGCCGCGGAAGATCCGGGCGGCCTGCTCGAGCTTCGTCCTGTCGCTCGCGCGCTCGCCCAGCGTCTGATAGGCGACCCCCATGTTGTTGCGGGTGATGGCCCAGTCGTCGTTCTTCTCGCCATTGGGGATGAAGGAGAGGAGCCGCTCATAGGCCGCGATCGACTTCTCGAGCGCGCCGTTGTCGCCCTTTTCGGTGCCATGCGCATTGAGCGCCTCGGCCTCGAGGTTCTTGTAGTTCCATTTGAGCTTCTCGTCCCATTTCTCGGCGAGTGAGAAGGCCTTGGCATAGTCCTGCGCGGCGGCCAGATGATCGAAGGCGAAGGTGGATGCTTCGGCGCGTCGGGCATAGACGGCGGCGTCCGCCAGGCGCTTCTTCTTGACCGCTTCCTCCGCCGCGTCGACCGCGCCGGCCGCCGCCTCGACCCGCTTCACCGCCCGGTCGAGGAACCGCCGGGCCGTGGCGATGGCGCCTTGCCTGATCGCACGGTCGGCGGCGTTTGCCAGCCGCTTGATCTCGGGATCGTCAGCGTTCAGCGCCTCCCGCTCGACCATCATCTTCTTGAGCTTGTCGGCCTGCGCCTTGAGCAGGGCGGCGAGCGCTTCCGGGTCCTTCGGCATGTCCCCGGTGCCGAGCGCGCGCAGGATGCCGTAGAGCGCGTCCATGGGCACGCCGTCGGCCTTGGCGATGGTCTCGACCTGCCGGCGTTCGAGGCTCGGCAGCTCGGCGATGGTGAGGAGAAGCTGGCGGCGCTCGCCCGTGATGAGGCCGTCCTCGCCCTCGGGCTCGTCGGGCGCCACGCCCAGATAGAGGAGGCGCCTCAGGCTTTCATTCACCCACGGGCGCTGGCGCGTCTCGGTCGCGAGATAGACCTCTTCCGTCACCATGCGCATGACGGCGGAGAGCTCGGCGCCCTTCATCGCCGAAAGGTGACGCAGCAGGGCCGCCGCATAGGGGCTGTTGCCGCCTTCGGCGCCGTCGAGCGCCGGACGCCCGGGCTCGGCGGCGAAACCGATCACGGTGCCGAGATTGTCGGAACCCGTGGCTTGCGCCTCGACCACACTCGCGCCGCGCGGCGCGCCGAGCCCGCCCGCCGCGATCGGCTGGCCCTGGCTCGCGGGCGAGACCTTGATCTCGGCTCCCGGCGGGAAGGGACTGGTGCGGCAGGCGTCGAGGAGCACGATCGAGACCGGCACCGTCGCCTTGAGCCTGTCGATCACCGAGGCCAGCGGGACGAGCTTTTCGCCGGCATTGCCGAGCGAAGCCTCGTCGGCATCGACGGGCACGAGGTAGTTCTCGCCGCCCGCCTCGATGCCGTGGCCGGAATAATAGAGGAGGGCGACGTCGGCGCCCTCGGCGTCCTCGGCGAAGCGCTCGAGGTCGCGCGCCAGCCTGGCCGCGTCGCGGTCGCTGACGCTGCGCGTGTCGAAGCCCATGTCGGTCAGGAGCTTCGACATTGCGCGCGCGTCGTTGGCGGGATTGGCGAGCGGCGTGATGCGGGCGTATTTCGACTGGCCGATGACGAGCGCCACGCCCTTGAGCGTCTTCGGCGCCTCGGCATGGGCGGCGAGCGCGAGGCACAGCGCCAGCGCCATGGCCAGAAGGGCCATGACGGCGTGCTGCTGAGCGCGGGGGAGTGCCCTCGAAGTCATGGTGCCTCGGACGATTTCAGTGCCGCCGTTCAGGCGGCCGTAGCGGCGCGACAAGGCCGGATTGGGCCGATTTCCGGGCTATCCCGCCGGAACCGATTTGAGCCGCGGACTCTTGCTGTCGATCGCCCGCAGGCGTTCTTCCTCGGTGATCATGTAGTTGCGGGTCATGGGCAGGACGTGCTGGTTGCGGGCGAACTGGATCTGGAAATTGTTCATGCCGGAATAGCGGAAGGCGGTCTCGGCGCCGGCGAGATAGAACTCCCACATGCGGCAGAAGCGCTCGTCATAGATCGCCTTGGCGCGGTGGCGGTTGGCGGCGAACCGCTTGCCCCATTCGCGCAGGGTCTCGGCGTAGTGCAGCCTGAGGATCTCGATATCGGTCACATAGAGGCCGCTCTTCTCCATATGCGGCAGCACTTCCGACAAGGCCGGGATGTAGCCGCCCGGGAAGATGTACTTCTTTGTCCAGGCGCTGGTGGCGCCCGGCCCGTCGGAGCGGTTGATCGAATGCAGCACCGCGATGCCATCGTCCTTGAGGAGCGCCCGGCATTTCCGGAAGAACTCCCGGTAATGGCCGACCCCCACGTGCTCGAACATGCCGACCGACACGATGCGGTCGAACGGCTCGTCGAGAAGCCGGTAGTCGAGCAGGCGGAAGTCGACCGTGTTGGAGACGCTGCGCTGGCGGGCGCGCTCGATCGACATCTTGTGCTGCTCTTCGGAAAGCGTGACGCCGGTCACCTTGGCGCCGCAGGTCTCGGCCAGATAAAGGCCGAGACCGCCCCATCCCGATCCGATGTCGAGCACCTTCATGCCGGGCTTGATGTTGAGCTTGGCCGCGATATGGCGCTTCTTGGCGAGCTGCGCGTCCTCGAGCGACGCGTCCGGCGTCTCGAAATAGGCGCAGGAATATTGCCGGTCGCGGTCGAGGAAGAGATCGTAAAGCGCCCCCGACAGGTCATAGTGATGAGCGACGTTGGACTGGGCCTTGCCCACCGGATTATACTGGTCGAGCCGCTTCATCGCGATGCGCAGGCTGTTGAAGAACTTCGATGCTCCCGGCGCCGGGCGATGCTCGACGTTCTTCAGGAGCACCTCGAGGAGGTCGTAGATCGTCCCTTCGGTGAGCTCGATGTCGCCGTCCATATAGGCTTCGCCGAGAAAGCGATCCGGATCCAGGAGGATCTTCATCGGCGCGTTCCGGTTGACGACCCTGAAGCCGGCCGGCCTGCCGGAGCCGTCGCCATAGACGTGCTTGCGCCCGCGGGCATCGATCACGGTCAGATTGCCGTTCTGAACCAGGTGCTTCAAAGCTCGATTGAATGCTGCAAACATCGGTGGTCTCCCGCTCTCCCGGCCCCCGCGCCGGAACGTGGTTCAACCCCCATAGTAAACGCAGTTTCACGGTTTAGTGAAGGCCCGCAACATGGCCGGTGTGCATAGGTTTGATGCGCGGGACGTAGGGGCAGCGGCTGCCGGGAAGGGTCGGGATAATAAAGAGAAAAGGCCCTGCCGCCGGCAGGGCCCTGATCGTCGCGGGAATATGCGGTCCGGACTACTTCTCTTCCGTTTCCGGCTCGCCGACCTCGGCGTCGGCCTCTGCCTCGGCGGCGGCTTCCGACTCGAACAGTTCTTCCGCGGCGGCGAGCGCCTCGGCGCGTTCGGAAACCGGTCCGGTGAGGACTTCGCCGCGCGCCTGGGCTTCCGCCTCGTCCGGCGAGCGCGCCACATTGAGCGTCACCGGGATCGAGAGCTCCGGATGGAGGGCGATCTGCACCGTATAGAGGCCGATGGTCTTGATCGGCGTGTCGAGCAGCACATGGTTGCGCGACACCGGGACGCCGGTGGTCGAGGCCGCTTCCGCGATGTCGCGGGTCGAGACCGAGCCGTAGAGCTGGCCCGATTCGCCGGCCTGGCGCAGGATGATGAAGCTCTTGCCCTCGAGCTTGCCGCTGTCGCCCATGGCCGCCTTGCGGCGTTCCTCGCTCCTGGCTTCGAGCTGGACGCGGTCGCGTTCGAACCTGGCCTTGTTGGCCTCGGTCGCGCGCAGCGCCTTGTGCTGCGGGAAGAGGAAGTTGCGGGCATAGCCGTCCTTGACCTTGACGACTTCGCCCATATTGCCGAGCTTGCCGATGCGCTCGAGAAGAATGACGTCCATGAAAGTTTCCTTTGCTGTCCCCGATCCTTCAGGATGGGTTAGAGGCGGATCGGGTGTCCGCCCCAACCGCGAAGCGCTTCCCGCCCGAGCCGCTCGACCCGGGCGATCGCGAAACGCTCCAGATTACTTGAGCACGTAGGGCAGGAGGCCCAGGAACCGCGCGCGCTTGATCGCCTGCGCGAGCTCGCGCTGCTTCTTGGCCGAAACCGCCGTGATGCGCGACGGCACGATCTTGCCGCGCTCGGAAACGAAGCGCTGCAGCAGCTTCACGTCCTTGTAGTCGATCGCCGGCGCGTTGTCGCCCGAGAACGGGCAGCTCTTGCGGCGGCGGAAGAAGGGGCGGCGCGCCGGCCCGCCTTGGGTCGGGGCCATCAGTTAGCCTCCCTGTCTGCTGAGAAATCGAGATCATCGAAGCCGCGTCCACCGCGCCCGCCGAAGCCGCGTCCGCCGCGCTCCTCGCGCTTGCCCGCCTTCATCATGGCGGTCGGGCCGTCGTCATGCTTGTCGACCCTGACGGTCATGAAGCGGATGACGTCTTCGTTGATGGACATCTGGCGCTCCATTTCGGCGATCGCCGTCGGCGGGGCCTCGATGTCGAGATAGGTGTAATGCGCCTTGCGGTTCTTCTTGATGCGGAAGGTGAGGGACTTGAGGCCCCAATATTCGGTCTTGCCGATCTTGCCGCCACCCGAGGTGATGACGGTCTTGAATTGATCGGTCAGCTGATCAACCTGCGCGTTCGATGCGTCCTGACGGGTCAGGAACACATGCTCGTAGAGTGGCATGTTTCAAGCCTTTCAAAGTTGCGTTCGGCCATTGGTTCCGATGCAGAGCCTCTTTCGAGCCCTCATGCGAAAGGCTCGAAAGACCGGATTCTCGAAAGAGCGGAGACACGGGAAGCCGGGGCGAGCCCCTGTCCGCGTTCCTTGCGGGCGGCGGACCTTCCGTTCAGCCCCCAACCGGAGCCAACTGGCGGGCGCTCTATGGCGGAAATGCCGGCAAAACGCAAGGGCGGATATTGACCTAGCGATAGCCGGAGCTTCGCCACCTGCGCGCTCCCTTATAGGAGAGCGCCTTCTCCATGGGATGGGTATCGCCCTTGAAGGGGCCTGCCTCCGGCGGCCCTCTGTCCCTGAAGCCGCGCTCCAGATAGAAACGATGCGCCGTGGCGGTGCTGGTGAGCGTCAGGCGCGTGAGGCCCCGCTTCTCGGCCTCCGTTTCGATCGCGGCGATCAGGACGCTGCTGACGCCCTGGAGGCGGGCATCGGGAGAAACATAGTTGAGCTTGATCTCGCCGGCCTTCGACAGATAGGCGACCCCCAATATCGCACCGTCACCGGCGGCGGCGACCAGGCAGAGGTCATCGGCGGCCCGCGCCCATTCCCGGAATCTCTCCGGCGTCTTGTTGGCGAGCCAGGTCTGCAGGACGGCCCGGTCGTTTCCATGGTCTTGCAGGCACAGCTCGATGATCGACCGCCGCAGCACCAGTGTCGCCGCTTCGGCGTCGTCCATCGTCGCCTTCCGCACTTTCACGGCGTCGCCTCCCGGCCTTTGAGCGCGTCGCGCAGGGTGAAGGCCGTCCGCCTGAGCTCGTCCTCGTCCGGACGCGGGATCGGCCGGAACGTGATCGCGTCCTCGGCGATGTAGCGCCGCGAGGTGATGTCGCTCGGGGCGATCATCGGCAGGACATGGGCATGCGCATGCGCGATGTCGCCGCCGGTGAACAGGAACGCCGCGCGGGTCACGCCGTTGCGCGCCTTCAGGATGCGGGCGAGCCTCTGCCCGAGGACGATGATGCGCGAGGCGAGCTCGGCGGTGAGGTCGTCGAAGGCCGGATAGTGGTCGCGCGGGATGATCTGCACATGGCCGGGCCGGATCGGGCCGGTGTCGAGGAAAGCGACCAGGTAGTCGTCCTCATAGACGATATGGGCAGGGCATTCGCGCCGCGCGATGCGGCAGAACGGGCATGGGATGGAATGAGCGGTCATGGCGCGTCTCTGTGCTGAAGGGGAAACGGTTTCCGGAAACGAAAACCCTCGACCGGGGTGGCGGGAGGGTTCGAGGAAACGCGGTCTCTTCAGGGATATCGCGCGCTCAATCGCCTCCGCCGGTGGTACCCGGCAAGGGGGCGCGCATTCGATGCTGGCCGGTGACGAGGCTCATGGGACTCTTCTCGCATGATTGGCTCGCGAGTTCAAGCAAGCCTTGTCGGAGGATGCGGTATGGGCCACCATTTTCCGGATGCCTCTTGCACGCGCCGGCGGGTTCGCCGCGCATGCGGCGAGGTTTCAACCTTCGGCAAGCTCGCGCCGTGCGGCGGAAGAAAGAAACGCCGACCGTGTCATGCCACGATCTCTTGCCGCCTCATCGATCGCTTCAACGAGACCAGGATCAAGTGAAACATTGATCCGGCGCGCCGATCCACGATCCCGGATCAGGGGTACAAAGACAAGGGTCGCATCTGAAAGGACATCGAGAAGAGCTTTGTCCTCCCGGATCTTTTCGATTGAGCGCGGCTGTGGAACGGGATTGCCATCGGCGACAAGACCTTCGACGTGAAAAGCGAGGCCCTCTACGGCAGTCGATATGGCCTCATCGGCGGTGTCGCCAGCCGCCACACAGCCGGGAAAATCAGGAAAGCTCACCCCGTAGGAGCTGTCCTTGTCCTTGTGAATGAGAGCAACAAAACGCATGACCAATCCTGCTTGTCGAGCCAATCGGCCTGCCGGTAGATGGAATGGACCGTTCCCCTTGGCAGGTCGTGATTTGGGTGCGGTACGGTTACTCGGCCCGGCTTGTGCGCATGCTTGAGCTGATGATGCGAACCCTTGGCCTCGACCAGATACCAGCCGTCGGCTTTCGATAGCTTGATGAGCTTCCGGCTGTTCCGCTCAAATATCATTAGTGTGTAACATATTACACAACCCTCGAAATTCAAGGCTGCGGCGTGCGCCCCTGCAGCACTTCGGCGAATTTGGCGCCGTCGATATTGCCGCCGGAAAGGACGACGCCGACCCGCCTGCCCTTCATCAGGGTCCGCTCCTTCATCAGGGCGGCGAGCGCCGCGGCTCCCGCACCTTCGGCGAGATTGTGCGTGGCGCGGTAATAGAGGCGCATGGCGTCGGCGATCTCGTCCTCGCTCACCTCGACGATGCGCTCGGCTCCGTGATTGATCAGCGCGACGGCGTCCGGATGCGGCACGCGCACCGCCATGCCGTCGGCGAAGGAGAGGGCGGAATTGGTCGGCACCGCACGCTTCGCCTCGTGCGACAGCCGGTAGGCGTTGGCGCGCTCCGCCACCACGCCGATCACTTTCGTCCTGAGGCCCAGGAGGTCGCGGATCGAGATCACGCCGCAGATGCCGGAGCCCAATCCGATCGGCACATAGACGGCGTCGAGCTCGCCCGCCGCGGCGAACAGCTCATGCGCATAGGTGGCCACGCCGACCACGAGCTCGGGATGGAACGAGGCGACCATGTCGAGGCCGCGCTCCCCGGCGAGCTTCAGCGCCGTCTCGCGCGCTTCGTCGAAGTCCGTTCCCGTCTCGATCAGCGTACAGCCGAGCGCCCGCATGGCCGCGTTCTTCTCGGTGGAGTTGCCTGTCGGAACCACGATGGTCGCCGCGATGCCCTCGCGGCGCGCCGCGAACGGAATGGACTGGCCGTGATTGCCGCGCGTCGCGGTGATGACGCCGTTGGTCTGGCCGCGCTCCTTGCGCAACCGCATGTGGACGAGGCCGCCTCTGACCTTGAAGGCGCCGACCGGCGTGTGGTTCTCGTGCTTGACCCAGCATTCGCATTGCGCCGCCTCGGCGAGGAGCGGCCAGGCATATTGCGGGGTCGGGAGCATCGCTTCATGGACGATGGTCCGGGCCCGCTCGAAATCGTCGCGTGTGAACATGCCCTTCCATAGGTGGTGCGGCGCCGGGAGGTCAATTGCCGAAAGCCGAAGCTTGACTTGCCGGGCGTCAGCATGCTTCGTGCGGCGCATCGATCACGTCAGGGACAGTTCATGAGCCTTGCTTTCATTTTTCCGGGACAGGGCAGCCAGGCCGTGGGCATGGGCAAGGCGCTCGCCGATGCTTCGCCCGCCGCCCGCGCCGTCTTCGCCGAGGTCGACGAAGCGCTCGGCCAGCCGCTCTCCAGGCTGATGTGGGAGGGACCGGAGCCCGAGCTCACCCTGACCGAGAATGCCCAGCCGGCCCTGATGGCGGTGAGCCTCGCGGTGGTGCGGGTGCTCGAGGCGGAGCACGGGGTGAAGCTCAAGGACGTCGCCGGCTTCGTCGCCGGCCATTCGCTGGGCGAATATTCGGCGCTCGCCGCCGCCGGCGCCTTCTCGCTCGCCGATGCCGCGCGGCTCCTCAAGACCCGCGGCCGGGCCATGCAGCTGGCGACGCCGGTGGGGACGGGCGCCATGGCCGCCCTTCTCGGCCTCGATTTTCCCGAAGCTGCGGCCGTTGCCGAGGCGGCGGCGCAAGGCGAGATCTGCCAGGCCGCCAACGACAACGCGCCGGGACAGGTGGTGGTGTCGGGCCACAAGGCGGCGGTCGAGCGCGCCGTGGCGCTGGCCAGGGACAGGGGCGCCAAGCGCGCCGTGATGCTCCAGGTGAGCGCTCCCTTCCACTGCGCCTTGATGGAGCCGGCCGCCAAGGTGATGGCCGAGGCGCTTGCCGGCATCCCGATGCGCCCGCCGACGGTTCCGGTCTTCGCCAATGTCCTCGCCGCTCCCTTGAGCGACCCGGGCGGAATCCGCGAAGCGCTCGTCCGGCAAGTGACCAGCACGGTGCGCTGGCGCGAAAGCATGGCCGCGATGGCGGCTCGGGGCGTTAAACTCTTTTGTGAGGCAGGCTCGGGCAAGGTCTTGTCGGGACTCGTGAAAAGGACCGCGCCCGAGGCGCAGGCGCTGGCGCTCGGCGGCCCGGAGGACATCGCCCGGACCGCGGCGCAGCTCAAACAGGGATAGGACGGGACATGTTCGATCTGACCGGAAGGACGGCGCTGGTGACGGGCGCCACGGGGGGCATTGGCGCGGCTATCGCGCGGGTGCTGCATGGCCGAGGGGCGACCGTGGCCGTTTCCGGCACGCGCGCCGAGGCGCTCGATGCCCTGCGGGCCGGGCTTGGCGAGCGCGTCCATGTCCTGATGTGCAATCTGGGCAGTCCGGCGGAGGTCGAGAAGCTCGTTCCGGCGGCAGAAGCCGCGATGGGCTCGCTCGATATCCTGGTCAACAATGCCGGCATCACCCGCGACGGCCTGGCGATGCGCATGAAGGACGAGGATTGGGCCCAGGTCATGGACATCAATCTCACCGCCGCCTTCCGGCTCGCCCGTGCCGCCATGCGCGGCATGATGAAGCGCCGCCATGGCCGCATCATCGGCATCACCTCCGTGGTGGGCGTCACCGGCAATGCCGGACAGGCCAATTACGCGGCCTCGAAGGCCGGCATGATCGGCCTGACCAAGGCTCTGGCGCAGGAACTCGCCAGCCGCGACGTGACGGTGAACTGCATAGCGCCGGGTTTCATCGCCACGCCCATGACCGACGCGCTGAGCGACAGGCAGAAGGAAGCTATCATCGCCAGGGTGCCGGCCGGACGGCTCGGAACCGCCGATGATGTGGCCGCAGCGGCGCTTTATCTCGCCAGCTCGGAGGCCGCCTATATGACCGGCCAGACGCTGCATGTGAATGGCGGCATGGCGATGATCTAAGCCACTGACGGAACGGGTTTTATCAGGCCTTATCAAAGGGCTGGACTTGCCCCTTTTGTGGCCTGCGGAATCTGTGTTAGGAAGCCCGGAACACGAGGGGGACGAAATGTCCGATCGTAGAACGGAAAATAACTTAAACTACTGACGAGGACGATTGAACATGAGTGATGTTGCGGAGCGGGTGAAGAAGATCGTTGTCGAGCATCTGGGCGTCGACGCCGAAAAGGTGAATCCGGAGGCCAGCTTCATCGACGATCTCGGCGCCGACAGCCTCGACACGGTCGAGCTCGTCATGGCCTTCGAGGAAGAGTTCGGCATCGAAATTCCCGACGATGCGGCCGAAACCATCCAGACCGTCGGCGATGCGGTCAAGTTCATCGAAAAGAGCGCCGCTTGACGGACGCGGACTGCCTCCCCGCGGGGAGGACCATCGATTGCAGCGCGGAGGCAGGAATCGAAACGTCTTGCCGCCGCGTTGTCGTATAGGAGAGGAGGGTTGATGCGCAGGGTGGTTGTTACGGGGCTGGGTATCGTTTCGCCGCTTGCGACGGGTGTTGAAGAGACTTGGAAGCGCCTTACCGAAGGCGAGAGCGGCGCCGGCCCGATCACCAGATTCGATCCGTCCGACATGGCCTGCCGCATCGCCTGCGAGGTGAAGAACGGGGACGGCGGCGACGGCACCTTCGATCCGGGCCGGTGGGTCGACCACAAGGACCAGCGCCGTTACGACACCTTCATCATCTATGCGCTCGCCGCCGCCAAGCAGGCTGTCGCGGATTCCGGATGGCAACCGAAGACCGAGGACGACAAGAACGCGACCGGCGTCCTCATCGGCTCAGGCATCGGCGGGCTGCGCTCGATCGAGGAAACGACCCTGCTGCTGAGCGAGAAAGGCCCGCGTCGGGTCAGCCCGTTCTTCATCCCGGGTTCGCTGATCAACCTTGCCGCCGGCGTCGTCTCGATCGAATTCGGCTTCAAGGGCCCGAACCATTCGGTGGTCACCGCCTGCGCCACCGGCTCGCATGCGATCGGCGACGCCAGCCGCATGATCGCGCTCGGCGATGCCGACGTCATGGTGGCGGGCGGCACCGAGGCCGCCATCTCCCGGCTCGGCATTGCCGGCTTCATCGCCTGCAAGGCGCTGGCCACGAAATACAACGATGCGCCGGAAAAGGGCTCGCGTCCCTACGACCGCGACCGCGACGGCTTCGTCATGGGCGAGGGGGCCGGCATCCTCGTCCTCGAGGAGCTCGGTCACGCCAGGGCGCGCGGGGCGAAGATCTATGGCGAGATCATCGGCTATGGCATGTCGGGCGATGCCTATCACATCACCGCTCCGGCCGAGGACGGCGACGGCGCTTATCGCTGCATGCAGGCGGCGCTGAAGCGCGCCGGCATCTCCGCCCACGAGATCGACTACATCAACGCCCATGGCACCTCGACGCCGCTCGGCGACGAGATCGAGCTCAAGGCCGTGGAGAGGCTCATGGGCAACCGGATCAACGGCCTGTCGATGTCCTCGACCAAGTCCTCGACCGGCCATCTGCTCGGCGCGGCGGGCGCCGTCGAGGCGATCTTCTCGCTGCTCTCGCTCAGGGACAATATCTGCCCGCCGACGCTCAATCTGGAACATCCTTCGGTGGAGACCGACATAGATCTGGTGCCTTTGAAAGCGCGTAAGAAGGAGATCAACACAGTTCTGTCCAATTCATTTGGTTTCGGTGGCACGAACGCGTCGTTGATCATGAGGCGAATCTGAGCCTCTGGGGCGCTTCCGGCCGGGGTTGTCCGATCCCGGCGGGGAGGCGTTCCGGATCGGGGATTTTCGAGCCTCTTCCGCTCTCGCCGGAAGCATTTCCGCCGACAGCAGGAAGGCTCCATGGAGGCCTATCGTGCCGGACCAGCGCAGGAACAGACGTAGCGTGGTGGTGCCGCCCAGCCGCCGTCGGCGTTCGGCGCTCAGGCGCGTCGTCTACTCGCTCGTGCTGCTGGCGGGCGGCTTCGCCCTGGCGGTGTTCGGCCTCGCCCTCTATGGCTATGTGAAATTCACCGGGCCCGGCCCGCTCGCGTCCGACACGACGTTCCAGGTCGAGCGTGGCGGCGGCGTCCTCGGCATCGCCGCCGAGCTCGAGAAGGCGGGGATCATCTCGAGCGCCAATATCTTCGCCGCCGCGGCGATGGTGACCGGCGACCGCGGGAAGCTCAAGCCCGGCGAATATCGCTTCACGCAGGCGATGAGCATGCGCGACGTCATGGCTCTCATCGTGTCGGGCAAGTTCATCACCTACAAGGTGACGATCCCCGAAGGCTGGACCACGGCGCAGGCCCTTGCCCGCCTGCGCGAGAACGATATCCTCACCGGCGACATTTCGCTCAGCCCGGGCGAAGGCCAGATCATGCCGGACACCTATGTCTTCCAGCGCGGCGAGACCCGCGACAACATCGTGCGGGCCATGATGAAGGCGAGTGAGAAGCTCCTGGCAGAGCTGTGGGCCGGGCGCGCCGAGGATGCGCCGGTGGCGACGCCGGCAGAGGCGCTGATCCTGGCTTCGATCATCGAGAAGGAGACCGGCGTGCCGGAAGAGCGCGCCCGCGTGGCCTCGGTCTTCGCCAACCGTCTGCGGCGCGGCATGCGCCTGCAGTCCGATCCGACCATCATCTACGGCATCACCGGCGGCAAGTCGAAGCTCGACCGGCCGCTGACCAGGCGGGACATCGCCGAGGCGACGCCCTACAACACCTATCAGATCAACGGCCTGCCGCCGGGACCGATCGCCAATCCGGGCCGCGCCTCGATCGCCGCCGCTCTGGCGCCGGCCAGGACGAACGACCTCTATTTCGTCGCCGACGGGTCGGGCGGCCATGTCTTCGCCGCGACGCTCGAGGAGCATCGTATCAATGTGCGCAAGTGGCGCGAGATAGAGAGGCAGCGCAACCGGAACGGCGAGGAAGTCCCGGTGATGGACGAGGAGGGCGTAGCGCCCGGCGCCGCGCCGGCCGTGCCCGCCCCCGACGGCGCCGCCCAGGTTCAGCCGGACGTCGCCGATATCGCGACGGGAGAGACGGGCGAGCAGCAGGGGGACGGCACGCCGCCTGAGACGCAAAGCGGGGCGGAAGCGGGCGATACGGCGCAGGCCTCCGCCGCGATCCCGATCCCGCGGCCGAAGCCCGAAGGCGTGGCGCCTTTCATGACGGCCAGGGCCGCCGAACCGGCTCCCGAGACGACCGCACCCGAACCCGCTCCGGAGACGGCCGTCGCCGATGTCGCCCTCGACCTGAAGCCCGGCAGCGTGATCAAGGGGACGAGGCGCCTCATCCCCATCCCGGTGCCCAAGCCGCACGCGCCTTGAGCAAATCCCCGCGCTGTGGCGTTTACCCTGACCGGAACGGGCGTGGAAACAGGTATCCCGCCTTGCTCGTGACGCGCTAGAATCTCGGCAGTTTCGATTCGGGGTTGGGGTCTATGCCGCTGTCGAGCATGACGGGCTATGCACGCGCATCATCGGCGCTCGATGGGCTGCACTGGCAATGGGAGGTCAAGAGCGTCAACGGCAAGGGGCTCGATATCCGCTGCCGCCTGCCGGCCGGCTTCGAGACGCTCGATCTGCCGGTCCGCGAGATCGCCCAGAAACACCTGAAGCGCGGCAACGTGCAGATCGGGCTCACGGCCGATCACGGCGGCGCCGAGCAGCAGCTCGCCGTCAACGAGACGGTGCTGGAGCAGATCCTGCAGCTCGCCGAAAGGCTGCGCGAGCGCCTGGGCGGCTCCCCGCCCCAGATCGAAGCGCTGCTCGCTTTGCGCGGCGTGATCGACGTCTCGGCGCCCATCGCCGATGAAGCGGCGACCGCGCGGCGCGACAGGGCGATCCTCAAGAGCGCCGAGGAGGCCTTCCGGGCCCTGGCCGCCATGCGCAAGGCCGAGGGCGGCAAGCTCGCCGCCGTGCTCGGCCTCCATCTCGACCGCATCGAGAAGCTCGTCGTCGCCGCGCGCGACAATCCGGCGCGCTCGGTCGAGGCGATACGCGCGAGACTCGCCGAGCAGGTCGCCCGCCTCATGGAAACGGGCGCATCCTTCGACCGCGACCGGCTGCATCAGGAAGCGGTGCTGCTCGCGACCAGGGCCGACGTCGCCGAGGAAATCGACCGGCTCTTCGCCCATATCGGCGCGGCGCGCAAGCTGCTCCAGTCCGACGAGCCGGCCGGCCGCCAGCTCGATTTCCTGTCCCAGGAGTTCAATCGCGAGGCCAATACGCTGTGCTCGAAGGCCCCGGACCGCACCTTGACGGCGGTCGGGCTGGAGCTGAAGACCGTGATCGACCAGATGCGCGAGCAGGTGCAGAACATTGAGTAGCGGCAAGCCCAAGACAGCGATCGCCCGGCGCGGCCTCCTCCTGGTGATGTCGTCGCCTTCGGGCGCCGGCAAGACCACCCTGTCGCGCGCTCTTCTCGCCTGCGATCATCATATCCGCATGTCGGTGTCGGTCACGACCCGGCCGCCCCGGCCCGGCGAGCTCGACGGCAAGGACTATTTCTTCATCTCCAAGGAGCGTTTTTCCGAGATGCGCGACGGGGGCGAGCTCCTCGAATGGGCGGAGGTGTTCGGCAATCTCTATGGCACCCCGCGCCTGCCGGTCGAGGATGCGCTGGCCAAGGGCCGCGACGTCCTCTTCGATATCGACTGGCAGGGCACCCAGCAGCTCGAGCAGGCGATGGGCGACGATCTGGTGCGCATCTTCATCCTGCCGCCTTCGACCGACGAATTGCGCGACCGGCTCATCAAGCGTGCCCAGGATTCGTCCTCGGTGGTCGCCAAGCGCATGGCCGAAGCGTCGCGCGAGATGAGCCACTGGGCGGAATACGACTATGTCATCGTCAATGACGACGTCGCGGGCGCCGTCGCCGAGATCACCGCCATATTGACGGCCGAGAGACTGCGCCGCAAGCGCCGCATCGGCCTCACCGAATTCGTCCGTGGGCTGAACAAGACCCTGTGACCGGCGGGCGCTTCGCTGTCCGGGTCAGGGGTGCAGCACGATCCGCCCGGTCACGCTGCCGGCGCGCAGGTCGTCGAGCGCCGCATTGGCCGCCGCCAGCGGGCGCTCATCGACGGGTATCGGCCGGATGCGGCCGGTCCGCGCCAGCGCCATCAGCTCGCGCGCTTCGGCGAGGCTGCCGACATAGGAGCCGCAGATCGTCAGCTCGCGCAGCGGGAACATCGGCACCGGCAGGGTGAACTTGCCGCCCATCAGGCCGACGACGATGACCGCCCCGCCTTTGCCGACGACGCTCTGCGCGAAGGTGAGAGAGGCTTCCGAGCCCACGAAATCGATCGCGGCGGCCATCGCGCCGGCCCGCTTGAAGACGGCCCGCCGGGCATCGGCGGCGGACGGATCGAAAGCGGCGTCGGCGCCGAGCGCGAGCGCCGCTTCGCGCTTGCCGGCGACCACGTCGGCGGCGAATTTGGGACCCGCGACAAGGGCCCGGGCGATCTCGAGCCCCATCATGCCGACGCCGCCGAGGCCGACGATCATCAGCGGAGCCTTGTCCTCGAGATGCCTTCCGGCCTTGCGGATGGCGCTGTAGGCGGTAAGGCCGGAGCACATATAGCTGCCGGCGAGCTTCGCATCGACGCCGCCGGCCGCGATCAGATAGCGCGGGTGCGGCACCATGACGTGGCTCGCATAGCCGCCATCGGCATTGATGCCGAGCTGGCGCGGCGCGTCGCACAGATGCTCCGCCCCGTTCCGGCAGCGCTCGCATCCGCCGCAGCCGCACCAGGGGTAGACGGCGTGCAGCGTCCCGCGGTCGATCTCGCCGGCATCCGGCCCCGCGCTCTCGACATGGCCCGAGATCTCATGCCCGAGCGTGAAGGGGAGCTTGCGGCCCGGCGTGACGTCGAGGCGCTTGCCGTCGCCCAGGTCGAAGAAGCCGTCCTGCAGATGAAGGTCGCTATGGCACACGCCGCAGGCGGAGACCCTGAGCAGGACCTCGCTGCCCTTGGGGGCGGGAAGGGCTGCCGCGGTTTCGGCGAGCGGCGATCCGTAGGCGATGAGCGATTGGCGAATCATGGCGTGCTGTTTCCCAAGGCGGCGGCGATGCGGGCGAAATCGGCGACGGCGAGCTGTTCGGCGCGCAGATTGGCATCGATCCCGAGAGTAGCAAGGAGGTGCGTGGGATCGGGAGCGATGCTCTTGAGGCTCGAGCGCAGCATCTTGCGGCGCTGGCCGAAGGCGGCGGCCGTGACTTTCTCCAGCACGCCGGCGTCGCAAGCGGGTTCGCGCGCGATTTTCGGAACGAGTTGCACGACCGACGAGGTGATCCTGGGCGGCGGGCTGAAGGCGCGCCGGTCGACGTCGAAGAGCTTCTTCGCGCCGGCGCACCATTGGCTCAGGACCGCGAGCCTGCCGAAGGCGTCGGAGCCGGGTGCAGCCACGATGCGTTCCGCCACCTCCTTCTGGAACATCAGCGTCAGAGAGGAGAACCACGGCGGCCACGGGGACGTGAGCCAGCCGGTCAGAAGGACGGTGGCGATGTTGTAGGGAAGATTGGCGACGATCTTGGCCTCGCCTTCGACATTCGCCGCATGGTCGAAGGCGAGGGCGTCGGCGGCGACCACGTCGAGGCGTCCCGGATAATGCGCCGCGATCTCGGCCAGCGCCGGCAAGGCGCGCCGGTCCTTCTCGACCGCCACGACTTTCCTGGCGCCTTCGAGGAGGAGGGCGCGGGTGAGGCCGCCGGGTCCGGGGCCGATCTCGACGATGGTCGCCGCGTCGAGCGGTGCCGCGCTGCGCGCGATGCGGCGGGTGAGGTTCAGATCGAAGAGGAAATTCTGGCCCAGGCTCTTGCGCGCATCGAGGCCATGACGCGCGATGACCTCGCGCAATGGCGGCAGCCCGTCCTCGCTCGGCGCCATCGGGCTCGCCGGCAGGGCTGGCCGGGCCTTACTCGGTCGCCTTCGCGTCCTTGTATTCGATGAAGGCATTGCGCCGCAGCTCGCGCATATAGCGCTCTTCGTAGACGTCGTATTTCTTGTTGGTGAGCATCATCTCGACCTGCTGGCGCGTCGGCTTCTCGGGAGAGATGCTCTTCCTGCCGCAGAAGGCGATCAGCTGGATGCCGTGCTGGCTGCGGGCCGGGCCGACGATGCCTCCCGGACCAGCCTTGTCGAGCGCCGCCTTGAGCTGTTTCGGCAGCTTGTGCCCATCGGCCTGCAAGCGCTTGCCGATATGCACGTTGTAGATGCCGCTGGCGGCCTTGCGGGCGCTGCCGCAGCCCTTGAAGGCCCGGCGATACTGGGCGGCGTCCGCCGCGCGCGCGACGAACAGTTGCTGCGCCATGGCTTCGCTCGTCTTCTCCACCGGCATCTCGATCTCCAGGATCTCATAGACGGTGACCGGCTGCAGCCGCGGATCCCTCAGCAACTCCTGATATTTCTTGTCGACTTCCGCCTGGTCGACATCGACCTTCACCTTGAACTTCCCGCTGATCAGCCGGTTGAAGGAGATCTGCGCGGCGACGACCCTGCGCAGGGCGGCCATGGACGAGCCTTTGGCCTTGAGCTGGGCGGCGAGCCCCTTGGCGTCGGTATTGGATCCCTTGGCCATCTTGTCGATCTGGGCGTCGACCGTCTTGTCGTTGGGCACGGCATTGTATTTCTTGGCTTCGGCGAGCTTGATCACGTCGTCGATCAGGTTCTGGAGCGCGCGCTTGCGCAGCTCGGCCGCGCTGCCCTGGCTGCGCCAGATGATGGTGTTGAGCTTGATCCGCTGCTCGACGTCGTAGCTGGTGATCGGGATGTCGTTGACGGTGACCAGCACCCCCTGGCCTTCGGCCAGCACGGTCGCCGGAGATGCGAATGCGCAAGCGGCGAGTGCCGCGGCGAAAAGGATTCCGATCTTCATAGTGGCATCAGCCTCTAGCGTGCTGCGCGGCGGGGGTGAACGGCCCGCCGCCGGAAAAATTGCGCCAAATCGGCATTATACGGGAGCCGGCCCTTCTTGCCAAAGCCTTCGATCCTGGCGGCACCGGTCCTAGAGGTTGGGCAGGGGGTCCTCGCCGCCGAGCGATTTGAGATCGATCGAGAACAGAACGGAGCGGTCAACCTTCTCATCCTCATCCGCATGGTCCTCTTCGTAGAAAATGCGGAAATTGAAGCAATCGCAATTGTAGCCGAAACCGATCGTATCCCTGAGCAGCTTGCTCTCTTCGAGATCGTAGCGCACTCCGCCATAGAGACTCCAGCCGCCGTAGAAGTTCCAGCCGAAGCTGCCCCAGACCTGCTCTTCGTTGTCGTCGCGGTCCACATGCGGATCGGCATCGAGGCTCGCATAGGAGATTGACCCGGAAAACCTGTCGAAATTGAGGCTCAGGGCCGCCTCCTGGACGTTGATGTCGGAGAAGTCCTCCTCGAAACGGGCCTGGTAGGAGAGCCGGACGCTGTCCCAGGGCTGCCAGGCGATGGCGCCGACGAGATCTGAGCTCGTGCCCTCGAGGCCCGAGTCCTCGTAGAAGCTGTTCTCCCCGGCGACATGGAAGGACTCGCCGAAGCTCGCGCGCAGGAAGCCGCCATTCTGGGACAGGAAGGTGTAGAGCAGGCCGGCATTGACGCGCGTTCCGCCTTCATAGCGGTCGAGCCCGGTGAAGCGGTCGTGCAGGAACAGGCTCGTTGCGTCGAAACTCACGTTGATCGAGTCTTCGTTGCCGATGTCGTCCTCGTCGTCTTCGTCGGTCGACGCGATGACCTGGGCGACGGGCGTCAGGATATGCTGCCCGCCCTGGGTGTCGGCGAGGAACGGCCAGCGGACGTCGACGCCCGCCGTCGGCTGGAAGCGCGTGGTCGTTTCGGTGTCTTCCGTGAGGCCGTTGTCGTCGGGAAGGTTCTCCGTGATGTAGAGGTCGCCGCGCAGGTTGCCGAAGGGCGTGATCACCTGGCCCATGCCGTTGATGATCCGGCGCTGCCAGGTGAGGTTGGCGACGCCGCGCGTCTGGTCGGTGCCGAGATTCGTGTCGCGCAGGTTCACGCGCGGGTCGAGGCCGAAGATCGAATCCCCGCGATGGAGGCTGTAGAAGTTCCAGTCATAGCCGAACTCGCCGCCGAGCACCGGCTGGTCGAACGTGTAGCTGTGCTGGATGTAGGGAACGGCGGTCGGGAAGAAATCCTCCTCGTCGTCGTCGTCGAGAGGTTCGAAATTCAGGGCCTGTGCCGAGAAGTAGTTGCGGCCGCGCAAGCCGGCTATGTAGACGCGGTTCTCCGCCTCGTTGCGGCCGTCGATCTTGTATTTGTCCAGGAACGTCTCGTCGCTGACGATGGTGCCGTCCCATCCCCAGTTCCAATACCGGTTGAGGGAAAATTTGCCTTCGCTGCGCGCCCCCCCGCGCCAGCGCGTGTCGCCGGGCGAGGGCTGGTCCTTGTCGAGCTGATATATGCCGGCCGCGTCGACGTAATAGCTGCCGTTGGCGAGGCGGTGCCGCCACTGCGCCCGCGCCAGGACACCCTGGTCGGAGGTGATGACCGGCCGGAACGTGACGTCGTAATTGGGCGCGAGATTCCAGAAATAAGGGGTCTCGACTCCCACGCCATAGACGCCGGCATAGCTGAATTTCGGCGTGAGGAAGCCGGTCCGGCGCTTAACCGTCGGATCGGGATGGGAGAAATAGGGCAGCGTGATGAGGTCGTGGCCGCCGAATTCGAAAGTGGCGTCGCGATGGTAGATGACGCCTTCCCGCTCATTGTGCGTCACCTCGCGGGATTTGAGCTGCCACAGCGGCCTGCCGTCCGACATCGTGCAGGTCTTGCATGCGGTGTAGACGACATGTTCGTAGACGGTGAGATAGCCGTCCTGGCGCGTCGCGTAGTCGGCGGTGATCGTGGCGTCGTTGGTCAGGAGCAGGCGCAGATGCTCGGCGAACCCGTCCTTGAAATTGTTCATGAGCTGGGCGCGCTCGGCTTCCAATATGTTGCCGGTGGGCTCGGTGAGCCTGACCTCGCCGACTGCCGTCATCTTGTCGTTGCGCTGATCGTAGGACACGCGCGTCGCGACCAGTTCGTACTTGCCGTAGGTGAGCACGACCTTGCCGATGGCGACGGCTATCTTGGTGCGCGCATCATAGGTGATCTTGTTGGCGACGACATTGACGCGCGTGCCCTTGGGCGGCGTCTTGATCTTGTCGTCGCGCTTGTCGCCGGTCGCGGCGAACGCCGGCGGCTGCGGAGGGCAAAGCATCGTGGTCAGGCAGAGGCTCGCCGCGAGCAGCGCGGCAAACCGCAAGCTGCCGGGCAAATGCCCAGCCAGCGCCAGCCTTCCCCTTTGACGCCCCGTCGTCATGTATCCCGCTTGCTGACCAGTAACCTAGTTTTACACTTTCTTAACCCGTTTGATCGGGTCCGCAAAGTGCTTTTGCATGTCTCAATGTAACCGCGCTTGCGGCAAGCCCAAGGCAGGAAAATTGCATAATTAACAAACGATTACCACTGTTGAATGGCATCGGCCCTGAGGCTAAAGGAGAAAGCTCGAAATCCTCGTCAGGACACCCCATGGACATTGCATTCGCTGCGCCCGGACAGCTAAAATCCGGCGTCTTGGTCATATTTTGCCCGGAGAGCAGGGTGCTCGAAGGCGTGGCGGCCGATATCGACAGGCGCAGCGGCGGACATGTTTCGCACGCCATCAAGGCCATAGATTTCGAAGCCAAGCGCGAGCAGATCCTCGATCTGGTGGCGCCGCAGAAGCTGAGCCTCCGGCGAATCATCGTGGCCGGCCTCGGCGACCCGGCCAAGATCACCGCCCGCGAGATCGAGCTCCTGGGCGGGGCCGTCGCCGGCTACCTCCAGTCGGCCAAGGTGGAGGTGGCCGCCATCGCCGCCGATATTGCGACGGAAAAAGCCGATGCTGCGGAATTTGCTGCTCTTCTCGCCTCGGGCGCAAGGCTCAGGGTCTACAGCTTCGACCGCTACAAGTCCAAGAAGCCGGCCAACGGCAAGGCGCTCCGGTCCCTGAGCGTCCTCACCGCGCAGGCGGCCGGGGCGAAGAGGGCGTTCGCCGCTTATGACGCCGTGGCCGAGGGCGTCCATTTCGCCCGCGACCTCGTCAACGAGCCGGCCAACAAGCTCAATCCCGTCGAGTTCGCCGCCCGCGTGAAGGCCAAAGGCAAAGCCGGCCTCGTCGTCGAGGTCCTGGATCCCGCCCGGATGAGGAAGCTCGGCATGGGCGCGCTGCTCGGCGTGGCGCAGGGCTCGGCGAACGAGCCGCGTCTCGTCGTCATGCGCTGGCAGGGCGGCGCGAGAGCCGCGAAGCCCGTGGCCTTCGTCGGCAAGGGCGTCACCTTCGACACCGGCGGCATCTCGATCAAGCCGGCGGCGGGAATGGAGGACATGAAGGGTGACATGGGCGGTGCGGCCTGCGTCGCCGGCCTCATGCTGGCGCTCGCCCGCCGCAAGGCCAGGGTCAACGCCGTCGGCATCATCGGCCTCGTCGAGAACATGCCCGACGGAAAGGCGCAGCGCCCCGGCGACATCGTGACGTCGATGTCGGGCAAGACCATCGCCGTCCTCAACACCGATGCCGAGGGCCGTCTCGTCCTCGCCGATGCCCTGTGGTATTGCCAGGACCGCTTCCGGCCGCAATTCATGGTCGATCTCGCGACCCTGACCGGCGCCATCATTGTGGCGCTCGGCAAGGAACATGCCGGCCTGTTCTCCAACAACGACGAGCTGGCCCGGCGGCTCTATGACCAGGGACTCGCGACCGGCGAGAAGGTCTGGCGCATGCCGCTGGCGCCCGAATACGACAAGCTGATCGACTTCGAGGTCGCCGACATGAAGAACATCGGCGGGCGCAATGCCGGGTCCATCACCGCCGCGCAGTTCCTGCAGCGCTTCGTGAACGACGTGCCCTGGGCGCATCTCGACATCGCGGGAACGGCCATGGATTCGGGGCGGACGGCGATCAACCACAGCTGGGGATCGGGTTGGGGCGTGCGCCTGCTCAACCGGCTGGTCGCCGATCATTACGAGGCATGAGCCGGCCTGTCACGCCGCAAGCGTCGCGGTCTTCTCGGCCAGGGCCTTCGCAACGATATCGAAGGCGCCGTACTGCTCCATGAGCATCCGCCGTGCCAGCTGATGGGCGCGCCGGATTCCGTTTGCCGGGGCATTGCCGAATTCGAGCCGGAGATTCTCCCCGCCTTTCGATGAGAAATGCCAGGTATTGCCGCCGGGATTGCATTCGAGAACATGGAGCTCCCGCGTCGCCGCGTCTCGAATCAGGTCGCAACCCAGGATGGGGTGGTCGGGAAACTGGCCGTGGACCCTTTCCGCCAGGCGGCGGATGTCGGCGTCCTTCACCAGCTGGCGATGCTTCGGACGCCCCTGGGTGGCGATCACGGTGCGTTCGATCTCGCTGTCGGGCGCGGTGAGGTCGCAGCGCGGCGTCTTCAGGCTCGAATGCCATGAATAGATGATCCTGCCGAAGAATGTCTGGATCCGGTAGTATCCGGGATGGCGGCCGGTATCGATGAACTTCTGCACCAGATAGCCCTCGCGCGCCTCGTGGATGGGGTGATCGGGAGGGAAGTCCCGGGGTTCCATCCGTTCGAGCCGGTGGCGCCTGAAGAGCTGGATGCCGAGTCCCCTGGATGTGAGATCGAGGTCCATGGGCTTGATCAGGACGAACTCGCCGAAGAGCAGCGGATCGAGTGTCATTCCGAAACGGAAGGGCAGCATCGGCGGCGCGGGTATGCCGGCCTTGCGGAAGATCTCGTTCTGGGCGAGCTTCTCGACCTGTGTGTTCTTGAGCACCGTGCCGCGCCTGACCTGCAGCCTGAACTCAGGGGTGAGCGCCACGACGAGGGTGGGCCACATCCAGGCGAGGCTCGGCAATTGCGCCATCGAGCTGCTGGCCAATGCGTAGACGGTGATGTCCCTGTCGATCGCCGTTACCTTCCGCGCGATCTCCTTGAAGTCCTTCTCATATTCGGGACCTCGATGGATGAGGATCAGGTTTCGCTTGGACATCGCTCCGCCTGCAGCCCGAGCCGGCTCAGTCCGATTTCGTGCCCACCCGGTTCAGATAGGCCCTGATGGCGTGATAGTAGTTGACCAGGGCTTCCTTGTAGAGGGCCTGGGCCTTGGCGAAATCGGCCTCGCCGATGCGATGCCGCTTGAGCTCGTGCAGGACTGTCTTGTAGGAGCGTACCGCCTGGCGCCGGCCCTTTTCCACGAACCGCCGGTAGAGTTCGAGCTGCCAGGGAGAGGGCTCGCCCAGGGCGACTTCCCTGAGCGACATGCCGTTGAGCGCGTTCGTGCCTTTTGCCGCAGCACCCGTCCCCTCATAGTCGACGACGGCGGGACACATGCCGGGCTCGCGGCTGAACGCGGCGCAGACCGGCCTGCAGGACTGCGTCAGATCGGTGTCGCAGCAGTTGCAGAAACCCATCGCGGCGGACCGGCCGGACATTCCGAAACACGTCACCACCGTCAAGGCGGCCGCCAGCGCCCATAAACGCCTCATCCCCAACCCCATTTGCCAAGTCTTCGTATTGCGCCTGACCTTAGCGGCAAAGTCGTCCGTCGCAAATACCGTTGACCGGCGGCGGGCGAGCCGCTTGGATGCGCCGGTGACCGACATTCTCTTCTATCACCTGGAGCGCCAGCCGCTCGAGCGCGTGCTCCCGCAGCTTGTCCAGCGCACTCTGGAGCGCGGCTGGCGGGCCGTGATCGAGACCGATTCGGACGATCGCGTCGAGGCGCTGTCCGCCATGCTGTGGACCTATGCGGACGAGGCATTCCTGCCCAACGGCACCGCCAGGGACGGACATGCCGAGGACCAGCCGGTCTGGATCACCGCCGCTGACGACAATCCGAACGGGGCTTGTGTGCGCTTCTTCGTCGGCGGCGCCGAGCCTTCCGCCTATGACGGTCTCGAGCGGGTCGTGCTGCTTTTCGACGGCGCCGACGCCGACGCGGTCGAGCGCGCCCGGCGCATCTGGAAGGAGGCGAAGGGCCTGGGCCACGAAGTCAGCTATTGGCAGCAGGACGAGCGCGGGCGCTGGCAGAACAGGGCGCAGGGCTCGGCCTGACCGCTCGCAAGGGCAGGATACCGATCCGGCGCGCGCCTGCGTCGGCCAGGCTCATCTGTGCCGAAGCGGCAGGGGGAGGGTCGCCGTCACCTTGATGCTTCGGTCGTCAGGACTCTCTGTAAGGTCTATAAGAAAGTCGAGTCCGGGAATATACGCGATCGAGCATTTCTCGATGTACTCAAGGCGATCATGGTTCACAGGCGGATGCCGCTGGAAATCATCGACACACTGTTCGAATCCGGGCAAGCGGCGCCGGAATTGGGCGCTTTTTTCGCCCGGCCAGGAATATGAGCCCGGGCATGCCTGATCCTGAGGGTGGAACGGAGGCGAAGAATCGCCGCATCCAGCGTCTGCGCGACCCGGTGCACGGCCTGATCGTATTCGAGGCCGGCGACGATCTCGACCAGTTGGCCTGGAGCCTGATCAATACGCCCGAATTCCAGCGCCTCCGCCGCATCCGCCAGCTTGGCGTGTCGGAATTCGTCTTTCCTGGCGCGACCCACACCCGCTTCGCCCATTCTATCGGCGTCTTTCACACCGCGCGGAACCTGATCCGGATCATCGAGCGCGAAATGCCGCGCAACGGCGAAAAGCCCGACAGGAGGCGCGAGCAGGTTGCCGTGATCGCCGCGCTGCTCCACGATCTGGGCCACGGTCCATTCAGCCACACTTTCGAGGGTGTCCTGGCGTCGCGCGCGATGGATAAGCGGCATGAACAATGGACGGCGGATATCATCCGCAACCCGGATGGCGGCATCAAGCGCTTGCTGAGCGACTTCTGGAAGGAAGGCGATTTCAGCGAAGAGGTTGCCGGACTCCTGGAAGCGGATGATCCGAAGGATATCTACCATGCGGTCGTCTCCAGCTCCTTCGACGCCGATCGCTTGGACTATCTGCGGCGCGACCGCCTGATGACCGGCACGGGAGCCGGCGCCATCGACTTCGACTGGCTCATGGAGCATGTCCGGGTAGGGTGGGTTCCCATCGAGGCGCCGGATGCAATGGACGGCGAGGAGCCGGTGCTCACCTTCTGTCTCGATGCCAAGGCGCTGCCCGCCGCCGAGCAGTTCCTTCTCGCCCGCTACACGCTCCACCAGCAGGTCTATCTCCACAAGACCACGCGCTGCGTCGAGCACATGATCGCCAAGCTCTTGCGGGCGGTCGCGCGGCATGGCGGCGAGCCTGATACGGTCGGCGCCCTGACGGGATTGCCGGCGACCCATCCGCTCATCACATTCTTTGGAACCCGGCCTGATCTCGCGCCCGACGAGGGCAGACGGCTGGAGTTGGAGAAGCGGGCGCTGGCCAGCTATCTCCTGCTCGACGACATGGCGATTATCGGCTCGCTCGACAAGATGCGGATGGCCGGCGACAAGGTGATTGCTGATCTGGCCGCGCGGCTGCAGGAGCGCCGGCTCTACAAGACTCTGGACCTCGCGCATTATGGCCAGGAAGAGGGCGTCCAGAGAAAGCATGCGCGGCGGATCGACCGGGTCTTCGCCGGGAAGATCGAGACCGAGGAGGTGATCAAGGACGAAGGAGCGTCGATAAGCATCTATACCCGGATCGGCGGGGACGATGAGCGGACCCACAAGAAGCTGCATATCGTCGACGCGGGAAAGCCCGCGGAGATCACGCACCTGTCGCCTCTTGTCGAGACCCTGAAAGACAAGAAGACATATACGCGCTATTACTTCGAGGCCGAATCGGACCGGGACGCCGCCCGCAACCCAAAGGGGAAGCCATGACCATCGAGCGAGAGGACATCGTCACCGCCGTCATCGCCGCCGGCGGCGGCCGGCTCACCAGCCGCGTGCGACTCCAGAAGTCCGTCTATCTTCTCGACCAGATCGGCCTCGGAAGCGGCTTCGACTATGCCTATCATCATTATGGCCCCTATTCGCGCGACCTCGACAATGCCATTGCCGATGCGAAGGCTTTCGATCTTCTTGAAGAAGGCTATGGCCGGCGTCAGAGCGATGGGGCCTCCTACAGCATCTTTGCAGCAAAAGGGGAGATGAAGCCCGAGGTGTTCGCCCGCCTCTCGCCGAAACGGGCAAGCGAGACCATGCGGCTGTTCGTCGAAACGAATGTCACCATCTTGGAGCTGGCCGCGACAATAGACTGGCTGTGGCGTTTCGAAAAACGCAAGGATTGGCGCTCGGAAGTGAAGAAGCGCAAGAGCGTCAAGGCGCGCGAGGACCGGCTCGCCAAGGCGGTCGATCTTCTAACGGGCCTGGGCCTGCCGCCGCCTTCCTCCGCGGCGGCCTAATCGATTGAGCCCAAATGTCCCTGGCGTTCCATGCGGTCGTGAAGCACGCGCGCGATTTCAATGACGCCGGGCTGCGCGAGGACGTAATAGATCACGTGCGCCGGACTGGCGACCGGCGCCTCGCGGCTATGACGGATGCGAAAGCCGCGTATGCCCAGATGGAGTTCGGCCCGGTCGATCGCGACAATACAGGCGCGATAGCGGATGTTGCGGTGGGCATTGGCTTCATCCCATCGATGTTGTGTAAGCTGGCAGTCTTGACAAAATTTGCCAACCCGCTTTCCAGGGTTCAAGCCGTCTGCTCCAGCCGTTCCTGCGCTTCGAGCCAGGCGGTTTCCTGCTCTTCGAGATCGCGGCTGAGCTTCGCCCGCAAGGTGGCGAAATCGGACGCCTTGCGAGGGTCGGCCATATAGAGCTGGTTGTCCTGCAGGGCGCGGTCCAGGACATCGATTTTCTCTTGTATTTTCGAGATCTTGACCGTGATTTCCTGAATCAGTTTCTTCACCGCCGCCGGATTGGCGCGGGAGGCGGGCGCGGATGCCTTCACTGGCGCCGGCATGGGCTGCCGCTTCTGCGGCGCGCGGCCCAGGATGAAATCGGTGTAGTCATCCATGTCGCCGCCGAAAGGCTTAACCGTGCCATTGGCGACCAGCCACAGGCGGTCGGCGGAGGTCTCGATGATATGCCGGTCGTGGCTGATCAGGATGACGGCGCCTTCATAGTCGTTGATCGCATGGATGAGGGCCTCGCGCGAATCGACGTCGAGATGGTTGGTCGGCTCGTCGAGCACCAGGATATGCGGCGCATGGAACGCCGCCAGCGCGAAGAGAAGGCGCGCCTTCTCGCCGCCCGACAGGGTCTTGCATCTTGAATCGGCCAGCGCCGCGCCGAAGCCGTAGGCGCCGAGGCGGGCGCGCCGCTGCGCCTGGCTGTGCTCGGGCATCAGGTCGGTGAAATAATCGTAGGGCGTGCGCTCGGGCGACAATTCGTCGAGCTGGTGCTGGGCGAAATAGCCGACGGTGAGCCGCGGCGGATGCCGCATCTCGCCGCTCGCCGCCTTGAGCTTGCCGCACAGCAGCTTGGCGAAGGTCGACTTGCCGTTGCCGTTGGCGCCCAGAAGCGCGATGCGGTCGTCGGGATCGAGCCTGAGCGTGATGTTGCGCAGGACCGGCTTGCCCTCGGCATAGCCGACCGAGGCGCCGTCCCAGCGCACCAGCGGCGGCGCCAGCGGCTTTTCCGGATTGGGGAAGTGGAAGGGATAGACGCGGTCCTCGACCACGTCGGCGATCGGCTCGAGCCTGGCCAGGGCCTTGATGCGGCTCTGCGCCTGGCGCGCCTTCGAGGCCTTGTAGCGGAAGCGCTCGACGAACGCCTCCATGTGCTTGCGCTGGTCCTCCTGCTTCTTCTTGAGCTTGAGGGTGAGCGCCTGCTGCTCGCGCCGCTGGCGCTCGAAGGAATCGTAGTTGCCCTGGTAGAGCGTGAGCTTGCCGCGCTCGAGATGGAGGATCGCGCCCACCGCGTCGTTGAGCAGGTCGCGGTCGTGGCTCACCATCAGGATCGTATGCGGATAGGAATGGATGAAGCTCTTGAGCCAGATCGTGCCTTCGAGATCGAGATAGTTGGTGGGCTCGTCGAGAAGCAGCACGTCGGGCGAGGCGAAGAGGGCGGAAGCCAGCGCCACGCGCATGCGCCAGCCGCCGGAAAGCGCCGAGCAGGGGCCGGCCTGCGTCGCTTCCGGAAAGCCGAGGCCCGACAGGATGGTGGCCGCGCGCGCCGGCGCGGAATGGGCGTCGATATCGGCGAGGCGGAGCTGGATCTCGGAAATGCGGTGCGGATCCTGCGCCGTCTCGGCCTCGGCGAGCAGCCGCGCCCGCTCCAGATCGGCGGCGAGCACGGTGTCGAGGAGCGCCTCCTCGCCTCCCGGCGCCTCCTGCGCCACGGTTCCGATCCGGGCATTGCGCGGCAGGCCGATGGTGCCCGACTCCGACTGCAGGTCGCCCAGGATCAGATGCAGGAGCGTCGATTTGCCGACACCGTTCCGGCCCACCAGGCCGACCTTGTGGCCGCCCGGTATGGCAACGCCGGCATTGTCGAGCAGGAGGCGCCCGGCAATGCGGTAGGTGAGGCCGTTCACGTGCAACATGGGCGGGCTGTTTAGCCGCAATCCAGGCCATTGTCATTCCTTAGGTGCGGTGCACAATATGCATCATGATCGCTCCAGGCCGGTTCCGGGCTGAAGGGATCGACGTGATCGGAATCTTGGGGGTTTGGCGCGCGATCGTCCGGAAAGCCGGGCATCCGCTTTCCTGATCGCGCGCCGCCTGAAGGATGGGCGAATGGCAGATACGACCCGGCATCTCCTTCCCGTCGACGGCGGCTATGTGGACGAGATCACTGTCCTGTTGCGCGACCTGCTGCGCCGCGTGATCCGCGAGCGGGCGCCCGCGGTTCTCGCCGTCATCGACGATCCCGGGGAGGCCCGCGCCATCGAGGGCGAGTTGATCGCGCCGGCGCTGCAGGTCATCGGCATCTGGCTGCAGCTCCTCAATATCGCCGAGGAGAACGCCGCCATGCGCTCGAGGCGAAGGCTCGAGACCATGGGCGGCAACGACCATATCCTGGGCTCATTCTCCAATGCCTTCGCCACCATCGCCGCGGCCGGCGTCAGCGGCGAGGCGGTGGCCGAGGCGCTTCGGTCCGCCGAAGCCGGACCCACCATCACCGCGCATCCGACCGAGGCCAAGCGGGTCACCGTGCTCGAGATCCACCGGCGCATCTATCTGCGTCTCTATGACCTCGAAAGCCCGCGCTGGACGCCGCGCGAGCGCGAAGCCCTCGTCCGGCAATTGCGTAACGACATCGACCTCCTGTGGCTGACGGGCGAGATCAGGCTCGAAAAGCCGACGGTCGAGGCCGAGGTCGCCTGGGGCCTGCATTTCTTCCGCGAGACGCTGTTCGACCGCGCGCCGCAGCTCTGCGAGCTGCTGGAAGGCGCGCTCGCCCGGCACTATCCCGAGCAGCCGATCCGCGTTCGTCCGCCGGTGCGGTTCTATTCCTGGATCGGCGGCGACCGCGACGGCAATCCTCATGTGACGGCCGCGACGACGCGCTGGGCGCTGCGCGAGAACGCCCGCGCCGCCATCGAAAGGCTCGACGGGCGGCTCGAACACCTGGCGCGGACGGTTTCGGTCTCCGAGCAGGAGGCCGATGTCCCCGAGGCGTTCCGGGCGCGGGTTGCGCGTGAGATCGCGCAGGCGGGCGATGACATTGCCGCGCGCAATCGCGGCGAGCCGTTCCGCCAGTATTTCTCGGCGCTGCGGTCCAGGCTCGCGGCGACGGCGAGCCCGAAGGATTTCCCCGGCCGGAGGGCTTTCGCCGATCCGGACGAACTGGCCGAAGCCATCCATCATGCCGAGTGCGCGCTCGCCCGGATGCACGCCACCTCGATTGCCGCCTTCACGGTCAGGCCGGTGCGCTGGGAGGTCGAGATCTTCGGCTTCCGCACCATGAGCCTCGATCTGCGCCAGAACACGACGGTCATCAACCGGGTCCTGGCCGAGCTGTGGCGGAAGTTCAACCCGACCGCCAGGCGCGAGCCGCCGAAGCCGGAATCGGGCGAATGGGCGAAATGGGTCGCAGCCGAGCTCAGGAAGCCGATGGGCTTCCTGCCGCTGTTCCGGGATCTGTCGGAGGAGGCCGGGGAAACGCTCGATCTCCTGGGTCTCGTCCGCGCGTCCCTCGACGGCGCCGACGCCAGGGCGACGGGCGCCTTCGTCCTGTCGATGACGCGCAGCGCCACCGACATATTGGGCCTCTATCTGCTCGCCAAATATTGCGGCCTCTTCACCGACGCCGCCGCGCGCGAAAGCGCGAGGCTCGCCATCGTGCCGCTGTTCGAGACCATCGACGACCTCCAGCGCGCGCCCGGCATCATGGAGGAGCTGTTCAATATCCCGATGGTCCGCCGCAGCATCGAGGCGCAGGGCGGGCGCCAGGAGATCATGCTGGGCTATTCCGACTCGAACAAGGACGGTGGCTTCTTCTGCGCCAGCTTCGAGCTCTACGAGACGCAGCGCCGCCTCGTCCAGGTGGCGCGCGCCGCGGGGATCGAGATCAGCTTCTTCCATGGCCGCGGCGGCTCGGTGAGCCGCGGCGGCGCGCCGACCGGGCGCGCCATCGCCGCCCAGCCCGCCGGCACGGTGGGCGGGCGCCTGCGCGTCACCGAGCAGGGCGAGGTGGTGTCGTCCAAATTCGCCAACCGCGGCACTGCCCTCTATCAGCTCGAGGTGCTGGCTTCGAGCGTGCTGGTCCACACGCTCAAATCGGCGAAGGAGAGCGAGTTGCGCCTGGTGCCCGAGCATCAGGCCGCCGTCGAAGCCATCGCCGCCGCCTCTTTCGAGGCCTATCGCGGTCTCGCCGAGGATCCGGGTCTCATCGACTATTTCCAGGCGGCAAGCCCGGTCGAGGAACTGTCGCTGCTCAAGATGGGATCGCGGCCGGCGCGCCGCTTCGGCGCCAGGGGCGTGGAAGACCTGCGCGCCATACCCTGGGTCTTCGCCTGGAGCCAGAACCGGCATGTCATCACCGGCTGGTACGGCCTGGGCTCGGCGCTCGACCGCTATGCAACCGAGCATGGCGATGCGGGGCTGGCGCTTCTGAAGGAGATGTTCGCGCGCTCGCGCGGCTTTCGGCTCGCCATCGACGAAGTGGAGAAGTCGCTCTATCTCGCCGATATGGAGATCGCCGGCCTCTATGCCGATCTGGTGCCCGACCGCGGCGCGGCGGAACGCATCCTCGCGCGCATCCGCGGCGAGCATGCGCTGACCCGCGAGCGGGTGCTCGCCCTGTCGGGCGCCGGCGGGCTGTGCGCCCGCTTCCCCGGCTTCCGCCGCCGCTTCGACCGGGTGCGTCCGATGATCGACCAGACCAACCGCTGGCAGGTCGACCTCCTGAGGGACGCGCGCTCCGGCAGGCACAAGGACAAGGCGCCGGCGCCGCTCCTCATGACCATGAACTGCATCGCCGCCGGCCTCGGCTGGACCGGATGACTTGCCGAACCCGCCCGGGAGTGGTCTAGTGCGGAAACCGGCGAATTCACTTGTTCCAACCTCATGCTGAGCGGGCCGCGAAGCGGCCCTCGAAGCATCCATCAGGATAGAGCGCCGCGGTTGAAGCGTGTCCTCGAGGCTCGCTTCTCGCGCGTCTCGGGACGAGAAAACCCGGGTGCGATGAAGTCGATTTGGCTACAGACGGAGGATATCATGGGGCTTTCCAAACGGAGTTTTCTGGCCGCCGCGGCGCTTGCGGCGCTGGCCCAGTTCTCGATGCCGGCTTCGGCCGCCGGCATGATCGGCAATTGCGAGCTGACCGGCGAGAAAGGGTCGATCCCGATCGCCAACCCGGCCAGGGCCGGACAGTTTACGGTCGTGGTCTCGCTGCCGGCGCCGATCTGGTACAATGGCGACACGCCTGAAACCATCAAGGACGGCATGGAATATTGCTTCGCCGCCGAGATCGCCTGGCGCGCGGGCTACGACAAGTTCGAGCTCGTCAATGTCGGCTGGGACCCGCTGGTCACCGGCCAGGTCACCGATTTCGACCTCGCGATCTCGGAGATCTCGATCACCGACGAGCGCAAGAAGGTCGTCGATTTCTCGGTTCCCTATTTCAGCTCCGACATCGGCGTGCTCGTCCGCGCCGACGCGCCCGTCGACGAGAAGTCCATCAAGCAGAAGACCGTCGGCGTGCAGCAGGCGACGACCGGTGCGGCTTTCGTGGCTAATGTCCTCAAGATCCCGGCGGCGCAGACCCAGGTCTATCCCGATCAGGGCGACATGTTCACCGCACTCGCGGCCGGTCAGATCGACGCCGCCATCACCGACACGTCGATCGTGCTGGCCGAGGAAGTGAAGACCAAGGGCCAGCACGTGGTCGCCGGCCAGTACAAGACCGGCGAGAGCTACGGGGCGATCTATCCCAAGGGCGGCGCCAACAATGCGACGCTCGACAAGATCATCCAGTCGATCATCGATGACGGAACCATCTCGAAGCTCGCCGACAAGTATCTGGCGGCCGTCTGGGGCAAGGATCCCGCCAAGGTTCCGTATTTCAATCCCTGACCGGACCTTGAGGACGTGAGCGACGTCGCAGCGAAGGAGAGGGTGGGCGGCGCTCTGCCCACGCTCCCGCCGCGCACCGAAGGTCTGTCCCTGGCCGCCCTCCTGTTCGCCGGCTTCTGCGTGCTGTGCGCCTGGGGGGCGACGCGCACCGTCGCTGCCGCCCTCGATCACCTGCAGATCGCGCACGGCGCGGGCTGGTCGTCGATCTTCTTCCTGGTCATCGCCGTCACCGCGCTGCTGTTCTGGCCGGCGTCCAGATCCTGGCGCTTCTCGAGCCGCGCCAGGGCGGCGCTCGCGTCCGGCGACGTGGTCGAAGCGCGCATCGACGCCGCGTCCGCGCGCGAATGGTCGTACCTGACCTTCGGCTGGGGAGCGGCGGCGCTGGTGGTCCTGGGCTTCGCCAGCTTCGTCATGGCCAACAATGCCGGAGTCGGCAGGACGTTCTTCTATCTTCCTCTCATCCTCGAGAAATGGCCGCTGGTGGTCTGGGCTTTCTGGAACAACGTCAAGATCTTCGTCGTGGCCGAGATCCTCGTGCTCGTCTGGGGGCTGGTGGTGGCGGTGGCGCGCCTCATGCCGGGCCCGGCGGGCCAGCCGGTGCGCATGCTCGCCATCGCCTATTGCGACGTGTTTCGTGGCCTTCCCGCCATCCTGACGCTCTATCTCGTGGGCTTCGGCCTGCCGATCTCGGGTCTTCCCGATCTCGTCATTCCGCCGCTCGTCGGTCTCTTCGTCGATTTCGGCGGCATGACGGCGGCCGAGATCAAGCAGTATACCCGCATACCCTTGCCCTGGTACTGCATCCTGGCCCTGACGCTGACCTATGGCGCCTATGTCGCCGAGGTCTATCGCGCCGGCATCGAGAGCATCCATCCGAGCCAATGGGCGGCGTCGCGCTCGCTCGGCCTCTCCTATCTCCAGACGCTGCGCTATGTGATCGTGCCGCAGGCGGTGCGCCGCATCATGGCGCCGCTCCTCAACGACTTCATCGGCCTGCAGAAGGACACGGCCCTGGTCCAGGTCATCGGCGTGGTCGACGGCTTCAACCAGTCGCGCATGATCGCCTCCAACGCCTTCAACCTGTCGGCGGTGACCATCGTCGCGATCCTGTTCGTGCTCATCACCATTCCGCAGGCGCGCTTCGTCGACCGGCTGCTCGAGCGCGACCAGGCCCGCATGCGGGCGGCGAGCTGACATGGCCTTTCTCGAGATCAGGAGCGTCCACAAGCGCTTCGGGGCGCTCCAGGTGCTGCGCGGCATCGACATGGCGGTCGAGGAGCATCAGGTGGTCTGCCTGATCGGCCCGTCGGGCTGCGGCAAGTCCACGCTCCTGCGCTGCATCAACGGCCTCGAGGAGATCCAGGGCGGCGAGATCAAGCTCGAATGCGACCGCGTCTCGGGCCCCGGCGTCGACTTGAACCGCTTGCGCCGCGAGGTCGGCATCGTCTTCCAGAGCTTCAACCTCTTTCCGCATATGAGCGTCGTCGAGAACGTCACGCTCTCGCCGATGAAGGTGCTGCGCCTCAGCCGGGCGGCGGCGCGCGAGCGGGCGATGGCGCTGCTGCGCCGCATCGGCCTCGAGGCGAAGGCCGGAGAATATCCCGACCGCCTGTCGGGCGGGCAGCAGCAGCGCGTCGCCATCGTCAGGGCGCTGGCCATGGAGCCGAAGCTGCTGCTGCTCGACGAGATCACCTCCGCCCTCGATCCCGAGCTCGTCTCGGAAGTGCTGAACATCGTGCGCGACCTAGCGCGTCAGGGCATGACCATGCTGCTCGCCACGCATGAGATGGGATTTGCCCGCGAGGTGGCGTCGAAAGTCTGCTTCCTCTATGACGGCGTCGTTCACGAGGAGGGGCCGCCAGACGAGATCTTCGGCAATCCCGTGCAGGAGCGGACGCGCGGCTTCCTCAAGCGGATCATCGAGGCGGGGCGGCTCTGAAGTCACATGGCGCGCATAGCCGTTCTCACCGTTCCCTCGCCTCAGTCCTGGATCGTCATCAACGCGCTGGTGCGGCATTTCGGGCCGGTGACGATCGTGGCCGAGGAGCGCCAATCGAAGCTTGCGCTGATCCGCCGGCGGATGCGGCGGCAGGGCGCACTCACCGTCCTCGGCCAGATCGGCTTCGTGGTGTTCCAGAAACTGCTGGCGCGGCGCTCGCGGGCGCGGATCGCCGAGATCGTCGCCGAGCACGGCATCGATCCCGAGCCCAATGCCGCCTGCGAGCTTCTCGCCGTCAGGTCGGTGAACGGCATGGCCTGCCGCGCCGCCCTGGCCATGCTGAAGCCCGACGTCGTCCTGGTCATCGGCACCCGCATCATCGGCAGGGAGACGCTGGCCGGCATCACCGCGCCGGTGATCAACTTCCATTCCGGCATCAACCCGAAATATCGCGGGCAGGCGGGCGGCTATTGGGCGCTGGCGACGGGCGATCCGCAGAATGCCGGCGTCACCGTCCATCTCGTCGATGAAGGCGTCGATACGGGTGCCGTCCTTTATCAGGAGCGCTTCACGGCGACGTGCAGGGACAATTTCATCACCTACTTCTATATCCAGGCGGCGGTCGTCCGGCCGTTGGCGATCAGGGCCATAGAGGACGCGCTGTCGGGCCGGCTGCGGCCGGTCGAGGTCGATCTGCCGTCGCGGCAATTCTACCACCCGACCCTGTGGTTCTATCTGCGGACCGCCTGGAGCAGGGGCGTGTGGTAGCCTATTCGAATGCCTCGTCGACCGGGACCTTGTAGGCGTTGGCCAGGCGGTTGGTCATGTTGGCGAGGCCGGTCACCGCATAGACCTCACGGATCATCTCCTCGCTCGCCCCTTTCTGGCGCGCTCCCGCCGTGTGGCTGGCCATGCAGTATTCGCATCCGTTGGTGATCGAGATGGCGACATAGATCAGCTCCTTGGTGAGCGGATCGAGCGCGCCCGGCGCCATCATGTCCTTCAGGCTCTCCCAGACATGTCTGAGCATGCGCGGATCATGGGCGAGGTATTTCCAGAAATTGTTCACATCCTCGACCTTGCGCGTCTTCTTGATGTCGTCGAAGACGGCGCGCACTTCGGCGCTGGCATTCTCATGGGTGATGGGCTGCATGGCACGCTCCCTTGGCTGTCCGGTTCCGCCGCAAATTATCACGTCATTCTCTAATTTTGGTCATATTGCTGGGGCCTATGGAGGCTGGAGCCTGGGGGCTGTTATGCGGAATCGTGGAGGCTACGCATGAAGAAAGCCGTTATTCTTGCCGCGGCATTGGCGCTCTGGGCGCCCTCGGCCGTGTTCGCCCAGGAGCAGGATCCGAACGATGTTCCCGTCGTCATTCCCGACCAGGGGGCGGGTTCCCAGGGCGACGAGCAGCCCGTCAAGAAGCGGAAGAAGAAGGAAAGAGCGCAGCAGCAGGAGTCCGTCTCCCAGGGAGGCGATGAGGCCGGGCAGCCGGCCAGGAAGCGCAAGAAGAGGGAGCAGGCCGAAGAGCCGCAGGACTCATCGCCCGCGCAGACGGTCGATGAGCAGCCTCGGAAGAAAAAGAAGAAGCAGCGCGCCGAGCAGCCGGAAGAGCCGACCCAGGCGCCCGCCGACGAGCAGGCGGAACAGCCGGTCAAGACGCGCAAGAAGAAGGAACGGGCCGAGCAGCCCCAGGACGCCACTTCGCCGCCCGCCGAAGAGCAGGCCGAGCAGCCGGTCGAGAAGCGCAAGAAGAAGGAACAGGCCGCGCAGCCCGGCGATCGGACGCAGCCCGCGGAGGTGACCAGGTATCTGTCCGATACGCGCTCCGTGAAGGAGCTCTCCGACGAGGAGCTGGCGCAGCGCGCAAAGGCCGGCGCCGACCTTTCGCGCGTGAAGGGCTTGTCGGACGACACGCGCCGCAAGCTTGCCGCCGAGGGCAGGAAGGCGCGCGCCGAGGCGCTGGCCCGGCAGCAGGGCAAGGCGGGCAAGAGCGACCAGGACGAGACGACGGCCGGTCGGACGGAAACGGGCGAAGTCACCAAGAGCGACGAGGAGGCCGGCCGCCCGGCGGCCAATCCCGACAAGCAGGACGTGCAGCAGCTCGACGGCAACAAGGCGTCGCCGGAGGCCGAAGCCAGGGCCAAGGCCTATCTGGACGATACGCATTCCCCCGACCAGCTCAAGGAAGACGAACTGCGCGACCGCGTCGAGGGCATGCGCGCCCTGATGGCCGGCAACAAGCTTTCGCGCCAGAGCGAGCGGGCATTGCGCCGCAAGCTCAGCGCGGAACGCGGGATCCTGCGCGACCGCGTCGCCCGCAAGGTGGCGGTCGAGGAAAAGCGGACCGATGAGCGGCCGGGCAAGCAGGGCCGCAGCGACCGCGACGAGCGCAAATGGGACAATTGGGCCGCGCGCGACGTCCTGCGCGATCGCCGCCGCTCTGAGGACCTCGAGGAAGGCGAACTGCGCCGGCGCATCGACATCTATCGCGTGGCGGTCGATGACGAGCGCTATGACGCGAAGGAGCGCGCCTATTGGCGCGACATGATGGAGCGCGACCGCCGCTATCTGCGCGACCGCATGGTCGGCGACCGGCGCGAGCGCGCGCGCTATTGGCGCGGCCGGCGCGACCGCAACGATCTCAATATCGACATCAACATCGATCTGGGCGCCGGCCGCGAGCCGCGCGAAGCGGTGTTCATGGACGAGATCGACGACGAGGAGCTGGAGGACTATATGGTGGCCGCGCCGCTTCGCAAGATCTCGCGCCGCTACACCGTCGAGGAGATCGAGGAGGAGCCGGAAGTGCGCACCGCGATGCCCGCCATCGAGGTCGACAACATCCATTTCGGCTTCAACGAGTCCTTCGTGCGGGAAGAGGAGGTCGAGAACCTCGACCGCATCGCCGAGGTGATCGAGAAGATCCTCGCCGCCCATCCGGGCGAGGTCTTCATGATCGAGGGCCATACCGACGCGGTCGGCTCGGACGACTATAATCTGAAGCTGTCGCGCGAGCGGGCCGAGGCGGTCAAGAAGGCGCTCACCACCTACTACGTCATCCCGCCCCGGAACCTCGAGGCGGCGGGCTATGGCGAGCGCTACCTCAAGATCCCGACCTCCGATGCCGAGGAGGAGAACCGCCGCGTGTCGCTGCGGCGGGTGACGCCGCTGGTCGGCGAGGTCGACGCCGCCGAGGCCGAATAGGCCGGCTCGCCGCTACTTGAAGCCTTTTCGGGCCGCCGCTATAAGGCGGCCCGAACTTTTTTCGAACCAGCAAGGGGATTTTCATGGCCAAGGAGCGCACGCTCTCCATCATCAAGCCGGACGCGACGCGGCGCAATCTGACCGGCGCCGTCAACGCCAAGATCGAAGCCGCGGGCCTGCGGATCATCGGCCAGAAGCGCGTGAAGTGGAAGAAGAAGGACGCCGAGGCGTTCTACAAGGTGCACAAGGACCGTCCCTTCTACAAGGACCTGGTCAAGTTCATGACCTCGGGTCCGATCGTCATCCAGGTGCTCGAGGGCGACAATGCGGTCGCCAGGTACCGCGACGTGATGGGCGCCACCAACCCGGCCAATGCCGCGGCCGGCACCATCCGCAAGGAATTCGCCGAGTCGATCGAAGCCAATTCGGTCCATGGCTCCGACAGCCCGGAGAACGCCAGGAAGGAGATCAAGCTCTGCTTCAAGGCGGCGGAGATCGTCGGCTGACGTCATGTGGGTCGCCGTCTACATCCTCTCGATCGTCCTGGTGAACTGGCTCTTCGTGGCCGTGGCGCCATGGCCGACGGTGTTCGGCGACCTCTATCTCGCCAATCTGGTGGTCGGCTTCGTCTTCGTGCTGCGCGACTACGGCCAGCGCCAGGCCGGCCACAAGATCCTGCTCGCCACCCTGGCTGCCGGCATCGTCACCTATTTCATGGTCGATCCGGCGATCGCTCTCGCCAGCATCACCGCCTTCGTGCTCTCGGAAATGACGGACTGGGCGATCTATTCCTTCACCCGCCGTCCGCTCCAGCAGCGCATCCTGCTGTCGAGCCTGGTGGCGGTGCCGCTCGACACGCTGGCCTTCCAGCATCTCGCCGGCTATCTCACGCCCGCCGCCTTCACCACCGAGGTCCTGAGCAAGGGGCTCGGCGTCGTCATCGTCTGGTACCTGCTCAAGCTGCGCGCCGCCGACACGCCGGCGGCGGCCTTGTGATCAGGGCTGCGGCGGGCTGGGCTCCGGGGTCAGTCCGCGCACCCTCTCGCGGTAGGAGATATAGACCGCGCAGGCGATCAGGATCCCCACCCCGATGAAGGTCCAGCGGTCGGGGAAGTCGCCGAAGAACGACCAGCCGCAGATCACCGCCATGACCATCTCGGCATAGCCCAGGGGAGCGAGCAGCGAGGCCTCGCCGAAGCGGTAGGCCGCGATCACCAGATAGTGGCCGATCAGCGCCGCCACCGCGATGGTGAGCAGCAGGCCCCATTGCTCCAATGTCGGCATCACCCAGACGAAGCCCACCGCCGCCGAGGTCATGATGGCGCCCATGACGTTGGTGTAGAAGGTCGTCATGATGGGATCCGCCTTGTGCGAGACCTTGCGGGTGAGGATCATGTAGATGGCGCTGCTGGTGCCCGCCGCGAGCGCCAGGAGAATGCCGGGATTGATGGTCTGGAATCCCGGCCGGATGATGATCAGGGTTCCGATGAAGCCGATGAGCACCGCGATCCACCGGCGCGGGCCGACATGCTCCTTCAGGACCACCGGCGCCAGCACGGTGACGACCAGCGGCTGCACGAAATAGATCGCCAGCGTGTCGGCGATCGGAAGATAGGCGAGGGCGAGAAAGAAGAAGGCCGTCGAGGCGACAATGAGGAGCGCGCGCGCCCCGTGCACGGCCGGCATGTCCGGCACCAGGGCGCGCAGGGGGCGGCCCTTGAGGGCGAAGGGCAGGATGAAAGCCGTGCCGAAGAACATGCGCGCCCAGACGCTCTGCACGACGGGCATGTTCTGCTGGCCGAGAAACTTGGCGGCGACGTCGATCAGCGGCAGGACGGCCATGGCCGAAAGCATGAGGGCTATGGCGGTGAGCGGCGAACCGGTGTTGGGCGAGGGCTTCATGCGTCAACGGGAGGAGGGCGGTGATGCCGCTCTACAGGGACGCACCGGCAAAGACAATGCGGATCGCCGCATATCGGCGTTGCTCCAGCGCCCTGCGAAGCAGCTCATCTGCTCAAGGCAGCTGTTTCAAGGGGTCGACGGCAGGTACGGCGGGCCTGGACCTACCTCTTGCGAAGGGCGCGCGCGGGCCGGCGGGACCGACGGGGAATGTCCGCCGGCTCGGCGGGGAAAGCGAGCAGCAGGTCGGCGAAGCCCGGCACTTTGGAGACGCGCGCCCATTCCTCGAACGACACGAGCACAGCTTCCTTGCGGCCGTGCCGGGTGATGGCGACAGGCTCGCCGGCCACGGCCTGATCGACCACGGCGGAAAGCGTCGCCTTCGCATCCTTGAGCGGGATCTCCTTCATCTGTGCAGTTCCTCAATGTGACTATGGATGGTCATATATCTAACAAGACCTCCCGTGGTTCCGCAGCAGTGACCCGAGGCTTGCTAGCGCGCCAGCAGCTCGGGCCGGTATTCGAAATGCATGGTGTCGAAGTGGTACCAGCGCCCGCCCCAGACGAAGCCGTGGCGCTCGAAGACGTCGACGATTTCCCAGGGGATCCGGTTGGTCCAGGCATATCGGCCGTCCTTGCCGGCTTTGCTCCAGCGCCAGTAATTCGCATATTTCGTGTTGAGATCGATCGACGCGCCATAGGCATGCATGGACAGGCGGTCGGTGCCGGCGATGACCCGGCAATTATAGGTGCCGGCCGAGGGCGTGAGATACTTGCGCATCGGTTGCGGCAGCGCCGAGAGATCGCGCGCCACGGCTTCGAGCGCCCGGTCGGCCCCGTTGCGGGTGGTGAACAGGACGGAGCCTCCGAACCAGGAAACCCTGCGCAGTTTCGCCCTGACGCCGCCTGTCCGGCAATCGCCGTAGATCGCCCGGAACAGCGCCTCGACGCGCACCCGGCCCGGATCGGAATCGACCTGCGGCGCCGCCGGACGGCTGTGCGCCGGATAGGGGAGGGCGAACATGTCGTCGATGTCCGGATGGTCCAGGAGCTCATCGAAGCTCTTGTCGGTCCGCCCGTCCGAGATCGCAAGCTCGGCGCCGGATTTCAGGACGAGTCTTGTGCCCTCGATGCTGCGGATGACGTCGGGATAGGCGTCCTTGAGCCGGGCGAGATGACGCCCGAGGTCGGCGGGAGGCGCGCCATACCGGTTGTCGGCGGCGCAGGCGGCCGTCGCCGCCACCGCGCCGGCGAGGATCGCGAGGGCGATGGATCTCACAGGGCCTTTTCGAATCTCTGGATGAGCTGGACGTTCTTGGCCTCGATGAAGGTCAGCTCGACCTCTCCGAACTGCGGCCGGTACCAGTCGAACTGCTTGAAGTAGTTCGAGACCTCCTTGCGCACGAATTTCCGGCCGCGCCGCGCGTAGATCTCGTTGCGGGCATTGCGCAGCTCGGCCTTGCTCAGGCCCCTGAGATCGGCCGCCGTCAGCAGCCGGCGGTCGGAATCGGCGAACAGGAAGCCGGCCTTGGGCGCCGACTGGGTCATCTCGAACCGGCGGATCAGCGCCACGTTCTTCTTCTCGGTGGCGTTGAGCGACGGCTCGTAGGTCTGCGGCCTGTACCAGTCGAACTTCCCGAAATGAGCCTTGAGGGCGGGGTCGTTGAAGAAGCGCCCGTTGCGCGCGAAAATCTCGTTACGCGCGAGCCTGAGGGTCGCCGCGTCCTTGCCGGCGAGATCGGCCTCGCTCAGCAGGATCTCGCTCGATTGCGGGAAGATGACTCCGACGTCCTGATCCGGCTCGGGCGGGGTGAGGTCGATCACCTTGCCCGGCGCGACCGCCGCGGCCACGGCGCCGCTGAAGTAGAAGCTCTTGGTCAGCGAGTTCTCGAGCCAGACCGTCTGCCGCCCCTCGGTCCTTTCGCGCACATGCAGGCTGACGGCGCGCATGAGGTCGGACAGTTCCTCATTGGGCTTGTCCAGATTGTCGAGCAGCCCTTCCGCGAAGGGGCTGTGGTCGCCGCTGCCGTCGAGCGCCACCATGCCTTGCGCGGTCGAGAAGGCGATGAGCATGTTCTCGGTGCGGGCCTCGGCGTCTTCCGGCTTCTCGATCACCGTCGCGCCGCGGCTCTCCAGCGGATTGTTGCGGCAGGCGTCGAAGAGCAGCATCTTCACGTCGGCATGGGTGCTCGACAGCGTCTGCAGCATGCGGTCGGTGGCCAGCGCCTCCTTGTCGATCTCGTCGAAGTTGCTCATCGAGAAATCGGTCGGCAGCATGAAGCTGCGGCCGTTGATCATGGCGCCGTGCCCGGCATAGTAGATGAGCGCCGCTTCGGCGGCTATGCCGTCCGGCACGAAGGCGTCGAGCGCCCTTTGCGCCGTGGCCAGGTCGCTGTCCATGACGACGGTCACGGTGAAGCCGAGATCGGACAGGTTCCTGGCGATGGCGCGCGCGTCGGCGACCGGATTGCGCAACTCGTAGCCGGGACGATAGGAGGAATTGCCGATGACCAGCGCGATGCGCTGGGCGGCCTGCGCCATGGCGGGCAGTGCCGCGAGTAAAGCCGCGGCAAGAGCCGCCGCGCCGAAGTGCCGTCCCAATGCCATCGCCGCCGTTCCTTCGCGTCCGCTATCCCTTCAGGCGTGAGTTCGTTCCATCCCATGCCGGTTCGGCGATAATTTGGGCTTTTTTCCGTTCACCCAGCAAGAGGATTTCGAGATCCTGCCCGGGCCTGGCGAGTCCGGGCTCGACATAGGCGAAGGCCAGCGACTTGCCCACGGCAAAGCCATAGCCGCCCGACGTGGTGAGCCCGACGACCTTGCCGTCGAGATAGACCGGCTCGTTGCCGCGGCAGTCGTTGTCGCCGGCCTCCACCGCCATATAGGCGAGCTTGATCCGCTCTCCCTGCTGCTTGCGCCCGAGGCTGGCGGCCCGGCCGACGAAATCCTCCTTGTCGAGGCGGATGAAGCGCTCCATCGAGCCTTCGAACATGTCGATCTCGCTGGTGAGCTCCGATCCCCAGGCGCGATAGGCCTTCTCCATCCTGAGCGAGTTCATCGCATAGGTGCCGAAGAGCCGGATGCCGTGCGGCCGGCCGGCTTCGAGCAGCGCGTCGAAGACCTTCGGCATGTCGCGCATCGGCGTGTGCAGCTCCCAGCCGAGCTCGCCGACATAGTTCACCCGCAGCGCGCGCACCCCCTTGACGCCGGCGACCTCGATCTCCTGGGCGGTGAGCCAGCGGAAGGCGGCATTGCCGAGATCGGCCGCGGTGCATCGGGCGAGGACGTCGCGCGCCCTGGGGCCGGCGAGCACCAGCACGCCGAAATCGTCGGTGACGTCCTCGACCGCGACGCGCTCGCCCGGCCTGACGCGCCAGCGCAGCTGGTCGAAGTCGTAGAGCTGTGCGGCCGCCGCAGAAAGGACATAGAACCTGTCGTCGGCGAGGCGCGTGACGGTGATCTCCGATTCGATGAAGCCGTTGTCGTTGAGGAGGTGCCCCAGGATGATGCCGCCCGTCTTCGCCGGGACCTTGTTGGCGCAGGCGCGCTCGAGGAAGCCGTAGGCGTCGGGGCCCGACACCTCGAACTTGGCGAAGGTCGAGAGATCCATGAGGCCGACGCGCTCGCGCACCGCCAGAGCTTCCTCCCTCACCGTCGCCCACCAGTTCGAGCGCCGGAAGGAGAAATCCTCGCCCTTGCCGGATTTGTCGAACCAGCGCGCCCGCTCCCAGCCGAAGACCTGCGCGAACTGGGCGCCTTCGGCCGCAAGCCTCTCATGCAGCGAGGACTTGCGCAGGCCGCGGCCCACCTCGTGCTGCTCGGAAGGCTTGTAGCAGTAATACATGTGGTGGTAGTCGGCGATCGACACTTCCGCCGTATAGTCCTTGCTCGCCCAGTCGCCGAAGCGGCGCGGATCGAACTCGCGCATGTTGATCTCGGCCTGGCCGTGCACCATCCACTGCGCCAGGTATTTGCCGGCGCCGCCGCCCTGGCAGATGCCGATCGAGGCGCCGCAATGCATCCAGTAGTTCCTCGCGCCGGGGGCGGGGCCCGAGAGATAGACGCCGTCCGGCGTGTGGGTGATGGCGCCGGAGACGATCGATTTGAGGCCGGCCTTGGCGAAGAGCGGCAGGCGCTCGGTGGCGCGCTCGAGCCAGGGCGTCAGGCGGTCGAGCTCGGGGGCGATGAGCTCGCTCTCGAAGTCCCAGGCCGGCGGCCGGCCGTCCCAGCACAGATGCGCGGTCTCGGTCTCGTAGGGCCCGACCAGGATGCCGTTCGTCTCCTCGCGCAGATAGGCGTGCGAATAGGGATCGCGCACCACCGGCAGCTCCATCTCGAGGTCGATGAGCTCGCGCAGGGGCTCGGTGATCATGTAATGGTGCAGCATGTTGGCGATGGGCACATTGTGCCCGGTCCAGGAGCCGACCACGTCGCAATAGGAGCCGGCCGAATTCACCACATGCTCGGCGGTGATGGCGCCCTTGTCGGTGATCACCTGCCACTCGCCGCTCCCGAGCAGCTTGATGTCGGTGACGAGGGTGCGGCGATGGATCTCGGCGCCGAGCTTGCGGGCGCCGGCCGCCATCGCATTGGTCACGTCGGCCGGCGCCACATGGCCGTCGGTCACGGTGCGGAAGGCGGCCTTGACGCCGAAGGTCTCGAGGAAGGGATGGTATTGCCTGATCTCGTCGGGACCGATGATGCCGCCCTCATAGCCGGCGAGCCTCGAAATGCCCTCGACATATTTTAGCCAGTCCAGCTCCTCGTCGGTCTGGGCGAGGCGCAGTCCGCCGCAGCCGTGCCAGGAGACCGCCTGGCCGGTAAGCTCCTCGAGCCTGGGATAGAGCTCGGTGCCATAGACATGCACCTTGGTCATGTTGAGAGAGCCGTTGAAATGCGGGCACTGGCCGGCCGCGTGCCAGGTCGAGCCGGAAGTGAGCTCGCCCTTCTCGAGGAGGACGATGTCGCTCCAGCCTTCGAGCGCCAGGTGATAGAGGAGGCCGACACCCATGATGCCGCCACCGACGATCACCACCCGCGCATGCGATTTCATCGAGATCCTCCTGAAAGCCTTCGCCCGGGTGAGGGGTGTTCACCTTCTCGGCGCGGAAAACAAGACCGATTTCACGGCTCCATGGTGAATTGGCCTCACCTGGATGATGACGTCCTGACCTCACCCTGAGGCGCCCGCGCAGCGGGCCTCGAAGGGTGGCAAGCGGCAAGCTCTCTGTGCCTGGACCATGCTTCGAGGCTCGCTCCGCTCGCACCTCAGCATGAGGCAGTTGGGCGGAGCGACACCTCTTGAAGTTATCTCGCTAAGTCAGCTCGGACCGCTTGATCTCGTAGAGCATCAGGGCGCCGGCGGTCGCGACATTGAGGGATTCGGCGCCGCCCGGCATCGGAATGCGTACCGAGACCGTCGCGCGTGCGGCGAGCGCCGGCGAGAGGCCGCCGGCCTCGCCGCCCATGAGCAGAAGGGTCGGGCGGGCATAGGAGCGCCGGTAGTCGGCCGGGGCCCCGGCCGCCGTGGCGACGATCTCGCCCGGCCATCCGGCGAGCGCGGCCTGGAGCTCGCCGGCACCCATGCGGGTCAGCCGGACGCCGAAGAGCGAGCCCATGGTGGCGCGCACCGCTTCCGGCGAGAAGGGATCGCAGGTCTCGCCGATGAGGGCGACGTGGCGCACCGAGACGGCGTCCGCCGTGCGGATGATCGTGCCGAGATTGCCCGGGTCGCGGATGTCTTCGAGCGCGATCGCCACCTCGCCCGGACCGGGCGCGAGACCCGCAAGGAGGTCCGACTGCCTGAAGACCCCGACGACGCCGGCCGGATTGCTCTGCCGGCTCAGCCGCGCCATGACGGCTTCCGAAATCCTGACGTCGCGGGCCTGGCCCCAGTCCCGGCGGCCCGCGACCGACAGGACATATTCCGGCCGGATGCCGGCCAGGCGCGCCCGTTCCAGCAGCCTCATCCCCTCGGCCACGAAAAGCCCGGTCTCCTGGCGATGCTTCTTCTGCTGGAGCGCGCGGATGAACTTGATTGTCGGATTCTGCGCGCTGGTGACGATCTCGGGCATGATCGCCATATCCCCGACAAGCGATGCAACCGTCAATAGCAGGTCTCGAACCCGCGCGAAATGTCCCTCCGCATTGTCACCCTAAACATCCGGGGCCGCATGGGCTAGACTGGCGCCCATGAACATCCGCCCCAACATGAAGATCGGCCGGTCGGTCTGCCCGCATGACTGCCCCTCGGCCTGCGCCCTCGAAGTGGAGCTCCTCGACGCCCATACGATCGGACGGGTGCGCGGCTCCAGGGACAACAGCTATACTCTGGGCGTCGTCTGCGAGAAGGTCGGGCGCTATGCCGAGCGCATCCACCATCCCGACCGCCTGCTCCATCCGCTGAAGCGCAAGGGCGCCAAGGGCGAGGGGCGGTGGCAGCGCCTGTCCTGGGAGGACGCCATGGGCGAGGTCGCCCGGGCCTTCAATGCGGCCGAGGAGCGCTACGGCGCGCAATCGGTCTGGCCCTACTACTATGCCGGCACGATGGGGCTGGTGATGCGCGACGGCATCAACCGCCTGCGCCACGCCAAGAAATATTCCGGCCTCTATGACACTTTCTGCGTGGCGCTGGCCTGGCCCGGCTATCTCGCCGGCTGCGGCCGCATGTCGGGCTCCGATCCGCGCGAGATGCAGAAATCCGACCTGATCGTGATCTGGGGCACCAATCCGGTGAACACCCAGGTCAACGTCATGACCCATGCCGCGATCGCGCGCAAGACAAGGCGCGCCAGGATCGCCTGCGTCGACGTCTACGAGACCGGGACGATGAAGCAGGCCGATGTCAAGATGATCATCCGCCCGGGCACCGACGGGGCGCTGGCCTGCGCCGTCATGCATGTGCTGTTCCGCGACGGTCATGCCGACTGGCCCTATCTGGAGAAATACACCGACGTGCCGCGCGAGCTCGAGGCGCATCTGAGGACGCGCACGCCGGAATGGGCGGCTGCCATCTGCGGCTGCCCGGCCGCCGAGATCGAAGCCTTCGCCAGGCTCATCGGCGAGACGAAGCGCACCTATCTGCGCATCGGCTACGGCTTCACCCGCTCGCGCAACGGCTCGGCCAACATGCATGCGGTGACCGCGATCGCCGCCGTCGCGGGCTCCTGGCAATATGAGGGCGGCGGCGCCTTCCACTCGAACAGCGGCATGTACAAGTGGAACAAGACCATGATCGAGGGGCTCGACGTCCGCGACCCGTCGATCCGCCAGCTCGACCAGTGCCGCATCGGCCCGGTCCTCCTGAACGATCCCTATGACATGGCGGGCGGCCCGCCGGTCACCGCGATGATCGTGCAGAACACCAACCCGGCCTCCGTCGCTCCCGACCAGACCAGGGTCAGGCAGGGCCTCATGCGCGACGACCTCTTCCTCTGCGTGCACGAGCATTTCATGACCGAGACGGCGGCGCTCGCCGACATCGTGCTGCCGGCGACGATGTTCCTCGAGCACGACGATCTCTATCAGGGCGGCGGCCATCAGCACATCATGCTGGGCGCGAAGCTCGTCGAGCCGCCGGGCGAGTGCCGCAGCAATCACGAGGTAATCGCCGATCTCGCCGGGCGGGTCGGGGCCGAGCATCCGGGCTTCGCCATGACCTCGCGCGAGCTCATCGACTGGACGCTGAAGAATTCGAACCGGCCCGATCTGGCGGCTCTCGACGAGGTCACCTGGATCGACGTTCAGCAGGATTTCGACAGCGCGCATTTCCTCAATGGCTTCGGCCATCCCGACGGCAGGTTCCGCTTCAAGCCGGATTGGCAGGAGGTCAGATACAGGCCGGGCATCGGGCCCTATGGCCCGGTCGACGACATGCCGGCGCTGCCGGATCATTGGGGCGTCATCGAGGAGGCGACGGAAACCTATCCGTTCCGGCTGGCCACGAGCCCGGCGCGCACCTTCCTCAATTCGACCTTCAACGAGACGCCATCCTCGCGCAAGCGGGAAGGCCGGCCGACCGTCTTCGCGCATCCCGACGATCTGGCCGCCCTCGGCCTGAAGGATGGCGACAAGGTGCGGCTGGGCAGCGCCCGGGGCGTGGTGAGGCTGCATGTCCAGGCCTTCGGCGGCGTGCGCCGCGGGGTCCTGGTGGCGGAGTCGATCTGGCCGAACGAGGCCTTCGAGGACGGCAAGGGCATCAACACGCTGACCGGCAGCGACCAGCCGGCCCCCGCCGCCGGCGGCGCCTTCCACGATAACCGGGTCTGGCTCCGCCCGGCCTGAACCCGGCCGAGATGAACCGCAGATGAACGGAATGCTCAGCATGGGCTCAGGCGGGCCATGGCAGGTTGCATCCGATTCCCTGCATCTCTCCGCCGGAGAAGGCGCCGGGTCTCGAGAGAGGATGCCTGGTCATGATGCGAGCGGCAATCGCGGTCGTTCTTCTGGCGATGGTCGCCGGGCCGTCGGCTGCGGACGGGACGAAGCCCGGGCCGAAGCTGACTCACGAAGCCAGGGACGGGGTCCGGACGACCCAGGAGAATATCGTCAGGATGAAGCTCAAGACGGTTCAGCGGGGGCAGCCCAATTCGCTGGCGCCGGGGCCGGGCGGCCCGCCTCCGGCGCCGCCGCCGATGCCGCCGGGCTAGTGAGCGCCATGTGAATCAAAGGCTTAGTCCATCGGCCCAAGCCCTTGAAAAGAATCATTTTCCCAAATCGAGAATCAGCACACAGTCCACCGCCATGAACGCCCGCCGCGCCACCTTGCCCGCCCACTGGTTCCTGATCATGGCCGCCTTGCTCATGGTGGCGACCGCCGCTCCCCTGGCCATGCTGGCCGTTCCGGTCTGAGCTTTCCGACTTCCGTCCGCTGATCGCCGGGGAGCGCGCCTTCCTGCCAGTTTCCTGACACAATTCGTCAGCATCACTGCAGTAGGCTCCGCCCCATGAGACGCGCCGACCGACTTCTGCAGGTCCTCCAGATCCTGCGCCGCCATCGCCGGCCGGTGACCGGCGAGACCATGGCCGAAGAGCTCGAGGTCTCGCTGCGCACCGTCTATCGGGACGTCAATTCGCTGGTGACGCAGGGCGTGCCGATCAGGGGCGAAGCCGGCATCGGCTATGTGCTGGGCGAGGGCTTCGACATGCCGCCGCTGATGTTCACCGTCGACGAGCTCGAGGCGGTGATGCTGGGCCTGCGCTGGGTGACGCGGCGCGGCGACGTCCAGCTGTCGCGCGCCGCGCGCGATTCGGTCGCCAAGATCGGCGCCGTGCTGCCGGACGGCCTGAAGCCTTTCCTCTTCGATGCCGGGCTCGTGGTGCCGCCGCGCGAGGAGCGCGCCGCCGATGCCGTCGACGTCGCCGGCCTGCGCAGCGCCATCCGCGAGAGCCGCAAGGTGCAGATCCGCTATCGCGACGAGCTCGACCGGCGCACCGAGCGGACCATCTGGCCGATCGGCATCGCCTATTACGAGGCGACGCGCAACATCATCGCCTGGTGCGAGCTGCGCACCGCCTTCCGCCATTTCCGCACCGACCGCATCTCGCATTTCGACATATTGCAGGAGCGCTATCCCAGGCGGCGCAAAGCGCTGCTCAAGGAATGGCAGGACGAGCTGCGCGCCGAGCAGGAGAAGCCCGACCTCGACGTATTCCTTTGAGTGTGACTCTATTCTCGCCTCGAAGTCTCGGCTTCGCGAAGGCGAGAGCGAGCCTCGAAGCATGGTCCAGGTACAAGGAGCTTGCCGCTTGCCACCCTTCGAGGCCCGCCTGCGGCGGCGGGCACCTCAGGGCGAGGGTTGTAGGTGGGCGTATACTCATCTCGCTGCCAGGGGGTGCAATGTAGTCCCCATATTTCACCGATCCGCATTTCAAAGAGCGGGAATGATGATCGGCAGCTCGATGCCGGGCGTGGTCGCGACGGCCGTCTCGCCTTCGACGCCGACCGCGCCCGAGGCGACCAGCGCCAGCGCCTTCGGATAGATCTTGTGCTCGGCGTCGAGCACGCGCCGGGCGAGGGTCTCGGGCGTGTCGCCCGCCAGCACCGGCACGCGCGCCTGGGCGATGATCGGCCCGGTATCGACGTCGTGACGCACGAAATGCACCGTGGCGCCGTGGCGCTTGGCGCCGTCCGCCAGCGCCCGCTCATGGCTGTGCAGCCCCCTATAGGCCGGCAGCAGCGAGGGGTGGATGTTGATCAGGCGGTCGCGCCACGCTTCGACGAACCCCCTGGTCATGATGCGCATGAAACCCGCCAGCGCGACGAGCTCGACCCCATGGCGCCCGAGCGCGGCATCGAGGGCGCGGTCGAAATCCTCGCGCGCGTCGTAGGACGTATGATCGACGATCTCGGTCGCGATGCCTTGCGCCCCGGCGAAAGCGAGCCCGCGCGCGTCGGCGCGGTTGGAGACGACGACGGCGATCTCGGCCGGGTACTGCGGATCGCGCGCCGCCCTGACCAGCGCCTGCATGTTCGAGCCGCGGCCCGAGATCAGAATGGCGGTCCTCCGGCGCGCCGTCATCGCAGCGCGAGCTTTCCGCGCGGCTTGACCTGTTCCTCGGTGCCGCTGCGCGCCGCGATGGTCCCGAGCGTCACCACGCGCTCGCCCTGATCTGTGAGGAGACGGGCGACCTCGGCGGCGCCTCCGGACGCCGTCACGCAGATCATGCCGATGCCGCAGTTGAAGGTGCGCAGCATCTCGCGCTCGCTCATGCCGCCGATCCTGTGCAGCCAGCCGAAGACCGGCGGCACCGGCACCTGGCCGAGATCGATCTCGGCCACCGTGCCGGCGGGAAGCACGCGCGGGATGTTCTCGAGGAAGCCGCCGCCGGTGATATGGGCGAGCGCCTTGATGCCGTCCGCAGCCTCGAGCGCCGCCAGCACCGGCTTCACATAGATGCGCGTCGGCGTCAGCAGCGCCTCGCCGAGCGTCCTGCCGGGCGCGAAGGGGGCCGCGTCGGAATAGCCGAGGCCGCTCATCCCGACGAGGCGGCGGATCAGCGAATAGCCGTTGGAATGCGGGCCCGACGAGGCAAGGCCCAGAATGACGTCGCCCGGCCCGACGTCGGGACGCGGCAGTATCCTGTCGCGCTCGACGGCGCCCACCGCGAAGCCCGCGAGGTCGTAGTCGCCGCCGTGATACATGCCGGGCATCTCGGCCGTTTCGCCGCCGATGAGGGCGCAGCCCGCCTGCCGGCAGCCTTCGGCGATGCCGGCGATCACGTCCCGCGCCTTCTCGACCCCGAGCTTGCCGGTGGCGAAGTAGTCGAGGAAGAAGAGGGGCTCGGCGCCCTGCACGATGAGGTCGTTGACCGACATGGCGACGAGGTCGATGCCGACCGTCGCATGCAGTCCCGAATCGATGGCGATCCTGAGCTTCGTGCCGACGCCGTCATTGGCGGCGACGAGCACCGGATCCCTGAAGCCGCAGGCCTTGAGGTCGAACAGGCCGCCGAAGCCGCCGAGCGCCGAATCGGCGCCGGTCCGCGCCGTCGAGCGCGCCACCGGCTTGATCGCCTCGACCAGCGCATTGCCGGCCGAGATGTCGACGCCCGCATCCGCATAGGAAATGCCCTTATGGCCGTCTTGTTTGCCCGCGCCCATGCCGCTAGTTTGCCTCAATGATCCTGGATTGCTGCCGGCCGTCTGTGTGCCGCGGTGAATAGCCCGAACGGGCAGGCAGATAAAGCGCCCAGTTGCGCGCGGCAGGCGGATGGAGTTTTCGAATGAAGTGGCGTTTCTGGAGTCTGCTTGCCGTCATCCTGGCCCTCCTCGTCGCTCTTGCCCCCGGGCCCGCCGGCGCCGTCGGGCCGGTCGAGACCGGCATGTTCTCGGTCACCGGTGTCGAGGTCGACGTCACCGACAAGGACGCCGCCGCGGCCCGCACCCGCGCCATCATCGAAGCCCAGGTGAAGGCCTTCTACATCCTGGCCGAGAGGCTCGGCTCGCCGGAGGCCGCCCAGCGCCTCGCCGGCATGGATGCGCGCGACATCGGCCGCATGCTGCGCTCGCTGTCGATCGAGGAGGAGCGGTCCGCTCCCGGACGCTATATCGGCAAGCTCACGGTCCGCTTCCTGCCGGCCAAGATCCGTGAAGTGTTCAGCCAGCACGGCATCGAGGTGGTCGAGGACCAGGCCCCGCCGATCGTCGTGCTGCCCTTATGGAAGGGCCCCGACGGTCCCCGGGTCTGGGAGGAAAATCCCTGGCGCAAGGCCTGGCTCGACCTCAAGGCCGAGCAGTCGGTCGTGCCGATCATCATCCCCCTGGGCGATCTCGAAGACACCTCCGCCATCTCGCCCGAGGAGGTGCTGGCGGGCGACGCCATCAAGCTCGAATCGCTGATGCTGCGCTACGAGGCCAAGGCCATCCTGGTGGCGCTCGCCGAGCCCGATCCGCAAGGCGGCGTTCATGCTGTGATGCAGGGCGACTCGCCGCTCGGACGGATCAATTTCGACAAGACCTACACCTCCGAGGACGGCACGATCGAAGGCGCCGCGGCGGCAGCGGCGCGGCGCTTCGACGAGGTGATGCTGGAAAAGTGGCGTTCGGTGAAGATCAAGATGGCGGCCGAGGCGCGGGCCCGCGCCGAAGCCGAGCAGCAGGCGGCGCACGCTTCGGCGTCGCTTGCGGTCGCCGTGCCGTTTTCCGGCATACACCAGTGGAACGGCATCCGCGCCCGGCTCCTTTCGACCCCGGGCGTGATCGGCGTCGACGTCTCGACCATCGCGCAGAACGGCGCCGTCATCCAGCTCGCCTTCCTCGACACGGTCGAGACCTTGCAGGCGGCACTCTCCGGCAGCGGCCTGCGGCTGGTGCGGGCGGGCGGGACATGGGTGCTGCAGCCGCTATAATGCCGTCCGACGCAACCGCTCGCCGCCCTGGCTCCGCATGAATCTGCCCAACATCATCACCATCGGCCGGATCCTGCTGGTGCCGGTCACCATCTGGCTGATCATTGCCGGCCAGTTCGACTTCGCCTTCCTGGTCTTCATCATGGCCGGCGTCGGCGACGGCGTCGACGGCTATATCGCCCGGCGCTACGCGATGAAGACGCAGCTCGGCGCCTATCTCGACCCCCTGGCCGACAAGCTGCTGCTGGTGTCGATCTATATCGCCCTGGGCCTCCTCCACCACATGCCGGCCTGGCTCGTCATCCTCGTCGCCTCGCGCGACGTGCTGATCGTCGGCGCCGTCATCCTGTCCTGGATCATGGACAAGCCGATCAAGGTGCAGCCGCTGATGATCAGCAAGGTCAATACCGCGGCCCAGATCGCCTTCGCCGGCGGCCAGCTCGCCATGCTGGCCTGGATGTCGGACGCGACCTGGTATCCGGTGATCGGCAGCGCCGTCGTCGCCTTCCTCACCGTCGTCTCCGCCGCCCTTTACATGCGCGAATGGGCCCGCCATATGGCCAATGGTGCGGCCACGAAGGACACGTCATGACATTGCAGCGACAGATGGTCTTTTGGACCGCTGCCCTCATCGTCGTCATCCTGTCGCTCTGGCTCCTGGGCGATATCATGCTGCCCTTCATCGCCGGGCTGGTCCTGGCCTATTTCCTCGATCCGGTGGCGGACGCCCTGGAACGGCTCGGCCTGCCGCGCATCGCGGCGACGCTGGTCATCCTCATCGTCAGCATCGTCGCCATCGTGGTCCTGCTCGTCCTGCTGCTGCCGGTTCTGGGCGACCAGATCGCCCGCTTCTCCTCGAACCTGCCGAGCCTCATGCAGGCGCTGGTCAAGCTCTTCGACGACCTCGCCCCGCAATGGCTCAAGGACATGCTGGCCGCTTCCGGCACCAACCTGCCGGCCTCGCTCTCCGATCTCGCGAGCAAGGCGGCGGGCTGGCTGGCGGCGATCCTGGCCTCGATCCTTTCCGGCGGCCTGGCCCTGGTCAACGTCATCTCGCTGATGGTGGTGACGCCGATCGTCGCCTTCTACATGCTGAACGACTGGGACCGCATGGTGGCCAAGGTCGACGGCTGGCTGCCGCGCGACCATCACGACACGATCCGCGCCCTGGCGCGCCAGATCGACGGGGCGATGGCGGGCTTCATCCGCGGCCAGGGCACCGTCTGCCTCCTGCTCGGCATCTTCTATGCCCTGTCGCTCTCCTTCGCCGGGCTCAATTTCGGCTTGCTGATCGGGCTGGGCGCCGGCCTTCTGAGCTTCATTCCCTATGTCGGCACGATCATCGGCGGAGTTCTCGCCATCGGCATGGCGCTCATCCAGTTCTGGCCGGACTGGGTGAACATCCTGGTCATCGTCGGCATTTTCGTCCTCGGCCAGTTCATCGAGGGCAATTTCCTCTCGCCTTACCTGGTCGGCAACCGCGTCGGCCTCCACCCGGTGTGGCTGATGTTCGCGCTCTTCGCCTTCGGCTATCTGTTCGGCTTCGTCGGCCTTCTGCTTGCCGTGCCGCTGGCCGCGGCGGTCGGCGTCCTGGTGCGTTTCGCGCTTCAGCAATATCTCAGGAGCCCGCTCTATCTGGGCGCTCCGACTCAGGAAAAGCCTGCTCGGCGCAAGCGCCGGGGCGCCTCCGAATGATGGCGGGAGAAGGCCGCCAGCTCGCCTTCGACCTGCCGCACCGCCCGGCGAGCGGGCGCGACGATTTCCTCGTCACGCCCTCCAACGCCAAGGCGGTGGCGCTGATCGATTTGTGGCCGGGCTGGCCGTCGAACACCCTGATCCTCTTGGGCCCGCCCGGCAGCGGCAAGTCCCATCTGGCGGCGGTGTGGCGCGAGACGACGGGAGCGGCACTCGCCGGCCCGTCCGACATTCGCGCCGACGCGGTGCCGGCGCTTCTCGGCAAGACCGCACTGGTGATCGAGGACGCGCCGGGCGCGGCCCTGGAGGAGCCGGCCTTCTTCCACCTGCTCAATCTCGCCCGCGAGCAGAAGGCCCATGTGCTGATCACCGCGCTGGCGCCGCCGGCGGTCTGGGGCATTGCCCTGCCGGACCTCCTGTCGAGGCTCAACGCGGCACCCACCGCGCGGCTGGGAGCGCCCGACGACGCCCTCCTGCGCGGCGTGCTGGTCAAGCTCTTCGCCGACCGCCAGATCGGCGTCGACGAAGCCCTGGTCAGCTATCTCGTCTCCCGCATGCCGCGGGAACTCGCCGCCGCCCGCGCCCTGGTGGCCGAGATCGACCGCCGGGCGCTCGAGGAACGCGCCGAGGTGACCCGGAGCTTTGTCGGAAAGGTGCTTGGGGATATAGTTTCTCCGGGCCTGTTCACCGGCGAGGAAGGTTAACCAAAGCTTGGCCCGAACCCTTCATCGTTCGGTCACACGGCCCGACTATGAGCCTGAAATTCGGGGTCTCCGGCAGGATCTGGCGCGATGAACGAAATTCCTCTCTCGATCGAATCCACGGCTGAGACCCGGCTCACCGATCCGGGCCGCTTCATCAACCGCGAGCTGTCCTGGCTCGTCTTCAACATGCGGGTGCTGGAGGAGGCGCGCAACGAGAACCATCCGCTTCTCGAAAGGCTGCGCTTCCTGTCGATCTCGGGCAACAATCTCGACGAGTTCTTCATGGTGCGGGTGGCCGGCCTCGTCGGCCAGATGCGCGCCAGGCTGGTCGAATTGAGCCAGGACGGCATGACGCCGGCCGAGCAGCTCGAGCAGGTGCGCAAGCTCGGCCAGGAGCTGATGACCGAGCAGGATACGCGCTGGCTGCAATTGCGCGACCAATTGAGCGAGAACGGCATCCGCATCATCGACCCGGGCGAGATCACCGACGAGGAGCGCGCCTGGCTCGACGAGCGCTTCCTCGGCCATATCCTTCCGGTGGTGACGCCGATCGCCATCGATCCGGCCCATCCGTTCCCCTTCATCCCCAACCGCGGCTTCATGATCGCGCTGCAGCTCAAGCGCCGCCGCGACGGCGGCATGATGAACGCGCTCCTGCCCATCCCGCAGCAGCTCGACCGCTTCATCCGGCTGCCGGGCGCGGCCGCCGGCCAGGCCCGCTTCATCTCGCTCGAGAACATGCTTTCGGTCTTCGTGCCGCGCGTCTTCCCGGGCTACGACGTCCTGGGCCAGGGCCTGATCCGCATCATCCGCGACAGCGACATCGAGATCGAGGAGGAGGCGGAGGATCTGGTGCTCGTCTTCGAAAGCGCGCTCAAGCGCCGCCGCCGGGGATCGGTGATCCGCATGGAGGTCGACGCCGCCTGTCCGCCCAACCTGCGCGACTTCATCGCCGACGAGCTCGGCGTGTCGGACGACGAGATGGTGACCTGCGCCGGGCTCATCGGCTATTCCGACACCAGGCAGCTCATCCTGGACGAGCGGCCGGACCTCAAGTTCAAGCCCTTCGTCGCGCGCTTCCCCGAGCGCATCCGCGACCATGGCGGCGACTGCTTCGCCGCCATCCGCCAGAAGGACATCATCGTCCATCACCCTTACGAGTCCTTCGACGTGGTGGTGCAGTTCGTGAAGCAGGCCGCGCAGGATCCCGACGTCGTCGCCATCAAGCAGACGCTCTACCGCACCTCGAACGACAGCCCGATCGTCGCCGCCCTGGTCAAGGCGGCGGAGGCCGGCAAATCGGTGATGGCGCTGGTCGAGCTCAAGGCCCGCTTCGACGAGGAGGCCAACATCCAGTGGGCCCGCAATCTCGAGCGCGCCGGCGCCCAGGTCGTCTTCGGCTTCATCGAGCTCAAGACCCATGCCAAGGTGTCGATGGTGGTGCGCCGCGAGGGCGGCAACATGCGCACCTATGTGCATTTCGGCACCGGCAACTACCATCCGGTGACGGCGAAGATCTATACCGACCTGTCTTTCTTCACCTGCGATCCGGCGCTCGGGCGCGACGCGGCGCGGCTCTTCAACTTCGTGTCGGGCTATGCCGAACCGGAGGAGCTGGAGAAGATCTCGCTCTCGCCCATAAACATGAAGACGCAGCTCCTCGAGGACATCGACGAGGAGATCGAGCATGCGAAGGCGGGGCGCCCCGGCCAGATCTGGGCCAAGCTCAACTCGCTCGTCGATCCGGGCATCATCGATGCACTCTACGCGGCGAGCCGGGCGGGCGTGCAGATCGACCTCGTGGTGCGCGGCGTCTGCTGCCTCAGGCCCGGCGTCCCCGGGCTTTCCGAGAACATCCGCGTCAAGAGCATCATCGGCCGCTTCCTCGAGCACAGCCGGATCATCTGCTTCGGGGCCGGGCATGGGCTGCCGCATGCGAGCGCCAAGGTCTATATCGCTTCCGCCGACTGGATGCCGCGCAACCTGCATCGCCGCGTCGAGACGCTGATCCCGATCGAGAATCCGACGGTGCACGAGCAGGTGCTGGGCCAGATCATGATGGCCAACATGCACGACAACGAGCAGAGCTGGGAGCTTCTGTCCGACGGCTCGTCGCGGCGCATCGCGCCGGGTCCCGACGAGGAGCCGTTCAACGCCCACACCTACTTCATGAAGAATCCGTCTCTCTCTGGACGCGGCAGATCGCTTAAAGGTAGTCTGCCGCCCCCGATCACGGGCCGTGTCCGCAGGAAGTCCAGAGCCAGGAAGTGAAGCGAAAAAGGTTAGGCAGCGGGTCGACGAAATACCGGCCGGTATCCGTCGTCGACATCGGTTCGAACTCGGTGCGTCTCGTCGTCTATGACGGCCTGCGCCGCGCCCCGACCCCGGTCTTCAACGAGAAGCTCCTGTGCGGGCTCGGCCGCGGCGTGGCCACGACCCGCCAGCTCAATCCGCAGGGCATGGAGCGCGCGCTCTCCGCCTTGCGCCGCTTCAAGGCCCTGTCGCGCCAGATCGGCGCCCGCGAAGTCTATGCGGTGGCGACCGCGGCGGCGCGCGAGGCGGAGAACGGCGCGCAGTTCGTCGACATGGCCGAGGCGGCGCTCGGCGCCCATATCGACGTGCTCTCGGGCAAGGAGGAGGCGCGCCTCGCCGCCATGGGCGTGATGGCGGGCGTCAGCGGCGCCGACGGCCTCATCGGCGACCTCGGCGGCGGCAGCCTCGAGCTCATCGACGTCGGCGAAGGCCGCATCCGCGACGGCATCACCTTTCCGCTCGGCCCCCTGAGGCTCCTGGACATGTCGGGGGGATCGACCGCCAAGGCGCGCGACATCATCGACGGCTATCTCGATTCGTCGCCGCTGCTGACCCGCCTCAAGGGGCGCAGCCTCTACGCCGTCGGCGGCACCTGGCGCAATATCGCGCGCATCCACATGGCGCAGACGCGCTATCCGCTGCATGTCCTGCACAACTACACGATCGGGCGCGAGCAGGCGCGCTCGGTGGCCGATCTCGTCTCGCATCTCTCCTCGTCGTCGCTCAAGGACATCAAGACGGTGTCGCGCAGCCGCCTCGACACGCTGCCCTATGGCGCGCTCGTGCTCGAGCGCCTGCTGGCCAAGTCGAAGGTCAGGCAGATGGTGGTGTCGATCTACGGTGTGCGCGAGGGGCTGCTCTATTCCAAGCTGCCCAAGCGCAAGCGCGACGCCGACGCGCTGCTCTCTTCGTGCTGGGAGTTCTGCTGTCGCTATGCGCGCTCGCCCGAGCACGAGCTCGAGCTCTGCGACTGGACCGACAGGCTGTTCTCGCACAAGAGCTTCGAGGAGACGGAGGCCGAGCGCCGCCTGCGCCATGCCGCCTGCCTCCTTGCCGACATCGGCTGGCGCGCTCATCCCGACTACCGCGCCCAGCGCTCGCTCGGCATGATCTCGCAGGCCGCCTTCGTCGATGTCGACCATGCCGGGCGCATCTTCATGGCGCTCACCATCTACTACCGCTACGAGGGCGAGGAGGAAGGGATCACCAGCAGCCTCGCCCGCCTCGTCGACGACAAGATGCTGGAGCGCGCCCGCCTGCTCAGCGACGTGTTCCGCCTGGCCTACATCATCACCGCCGCCATGCCGGGCGTCCTGCCCAGGGTCGGCATGGCGGCGGAAGGGTCGAAGGGCCTGATCCTCAGGGTGCCGAAGAAGTTCGCCGATCTCATGGGCGAGCGGGTCGAGAAGCGCCTGGCGGTGCTTGCCGGCCAGATGGGCCGGGCGCCCAGGATCGAGATCGTCTGACCGCGGATAAGGTGCCCATCTCATCCTGGTCGCGCCGTTCCGGCGGCAAAGCCTCCTCTATCCCGACGGCCGTCTGGGCATGGTGGAGCCCCGGCGCCGGCAGGCGTGGAACAGGGCGGGAAGGGGGAGCAGGGTCGGTGGAGAGGCCGTCCATGCCCTGAGGCTCGCCGCCCAGGCTCTCGCTCTCGCCATGGCGGCCGCTTGCAGCATCTTCCTGCCCGCTTGCGCCGTCGGGCGGATCCTTGTCCGGTTGATTGGAATCCGGATGGGCGCCGTCCCGGCCGGCATCGTCGCCGAGGATTTGCGCCCGTTCCATCTCGTCCGCCGGCCACCACTCGCGCTCGTGCCCGACGTCGCGGGCCGGCCGCCGCGCGCCGCTTTGCGGCAGGAAGAAATCGAGATCGATCCGGCGTCTCTCGATGATCCGCACCAGCGCCATCTCGATGTCGGCGACGAGAAGCCCTCTCATCAGCTCGGTGAGCTCGGCCGGGACGAGGATGGTCATGAGCTTGCGGCTCGGCCTGGGCGGCGATGGGGCTGCGAAAAGCGCCTTGATCTCGGCGCAGCTCCTGCCGCGCAGATCCATCTCCAGGGCCTGCTCGAATTCACGCCAGGGCTTGCGCGCCAGGGCATAGAGCGAGGCGGTCGAGGCCGGGAGCGTGTCCGCCCTCCGGCGCAGCGGCTCGGCATAGCGGCCGATGGTCTCGAGCTTCGACATCGCGGAGCGCGACAGCCCTGAGCGCAGCGCCAGCAAATGCCTGGCCCTGGCGCCATAGAAGGCGAGCTCGCGCAGGGCGTCGCGCACATTCTCCGCGTGGCTCACGATGGCCTCGACGGTCGTACCGGAGGACCTGGCGATCTTCGCCGCCCAGGGCTCGACCAGGCGGTCGAGTGCCGCGCTCTCACAAGCGTTGCTCATGCGATGGTTCCTTCTTGCGGTGAAAAGCCGGATTTGCCGGCAAGGCAGGAAACGGCCGGCCCCGATTTTTTCATCGATGAAAAAATCGGGGCGGCTCCGCCCGTGCCGGGACCATTCCCCCCGCACCCGCCCGGTCTCGCATCGGAGGCTTGGCGCGGAAACAGGGAGCTATTTTTCGGAACAGGGAATAACAGGGAATTACGCCCGGAGCCGCCTGATGGGAAATCAATGGGTCAGGCCCGTCCAGGAAAAGAGAGCAGGGAATTCGGATGGAAAAGGTGAGAACCCGTCGGCGATTTTCATCGATGAAAAAATCGGCCCTTGCAAGACAAACGCCCGCAAGCTTTCGACCTGCAGGCGCACATCATCCGATCATGGAATTTCCCAAATACTGCAATTTCCGCGCGAAGTCAAGAATTTTCGGCGGGGCAACCGCCGGGATCAGGGCATAAAGGATATTTCCGCCTCGTCGAAAAGGACGCGTCCTTCCTTTCCGCCCGTCACCCGGATCACTTCGCCGGTGATATGTCCGGATAATTCGTTCGAGGCGAGAAAGACCGCGAGATTGGCGATATCGTCCGGCGTCGCGAGCTTGCGCAACGAGGCGGTCTGGAGCGCGCGCTTCATCGCCTTGACGTCCCGCAGCTTGTTCCGGATCATCTTCGTCGCCACGAAGCCCGGCGCGATCGCATTGACGCGTCCACGCGGCGCCAGCTTCACTATCTCGTCCTTCACCGTCGGGAGCAGGCCATAGTTCATGCCGGCCTTGGCGGCGGCATAGTCGCCATGGCCCGGCTGACCCCAGACGCCCGACATCGACGTGATGATGACGGCGGCCGGATCGGCGATTGACCATCTCTCGATCCCGCGCAGGAACTCTCGCATGGTGAGGAACGTGACCGTGAGATTGCGCTCGAGGGTCCGCTGCCACTGCGCCATATCCATATGTCGGAGCGGCAACGGAATTTCATCGAGACAGCCTGCATTTGCAACGAGGATATCGATCGGTCCCAGCGCGTCGCCGATTGTCCGCCACAACGCTTCTGCGGCGCCTTCATCCGTGAGGTCGGCCTGGCACAGGCTGACTCCGCCCGATCGAAACACCGGCTCGTCGGCGAGCGCCCGCGCCTGCGCCGCCGACGAGTTGTAGTGAATGCCGACCGCCGCGCCGCAGCCGGCGAGCTTGCGAGCGATCGCGGAGCCGATGCCGCCGGACGCGCCGGTCACCAGCGCTACCTTTCCAGCCAGAGAGCATTCCATGGCTGTTCACAGTCTCGGCTGGTCGGCCTATGGCCGCAACGTCTATTGCAGCAGCCGCGTCATGATCCGGGTCTCGAGCTCCACCGCCTTCTGCGAGCAGGTCTGCATCGGAAACGTCTTGACGCCCGCCGGAACGTTGATTTCGGGGGCCTTGAGCAGGTCCTCGTTCATGAACTTCTCCGAGCCGACGGAGCCGTTGGCATAGCCGGCATGGTTGCTGAGCGCGCCGGCATTGGCCGGATCGAGAATGAAATTGGCGAACTTGCGGGCATTCTCGAAATTCCTGGCATCGGCCGGTATCGCCAGCGCGTCGACCCAGGTGACGACGCCTTCCTTCGGATAGATATACTTGACCGACGCCTTGTCGGCCCGGGTCCGCTTGGCCTGGCCGCTATAGGTGCTGCCCATGGCGATCTCGCCGGAGACCATCTGCTCGCGGATGGCGGCGGCCCCCGCATAGACCTTGACCGCCGGCTTCTGGGCCAGGAGGAGATCCAGGACCTTCTGCATTTCGGCGGGATTCTCGGAGCAGAACGGAACGCCCAGATAAAGCTCCGCCAGGACCATGAGATCGCTGGCGCCCTTGAACATCGCCACCTTGCCGGCGAGCTCCGGCGGCGGATCGAACAGCGTCTCCAGGCTTTCGACCGGCTTGTCATAGACCGCCGTGTCGACCACGAAGGACGTCGTTCCCCATTGCCATGGCAGGGAGTACTGGCCCTCGGGATCCCAGGAGGGACGGTCGAACCGCTTGTCGAGATGGCTGTAGTTCGGCAGCTCCTGCGGATTGAATTTCTGGATCAGGCCCTCCTTGGCGTCGATCGGGATGAATGTGTGCGCCGTGACGATGATGTCGTAGCCGCCGCCGCCGGCCTTCAGCTTGGCGAGGAGCGTCTCGTTCGTGTCGTAGGTATCGATCGTCACCTCGATCCCGGTCTCCTTCTGGAATTTCTCGACGAGATCCGGCGGCGTGTAGCCGGCCCAGTTGTAGATGTTCAGCTTGCCCTCGGCATTGGCCGCGCCGGTCATGGCTGCGGAAAACGCCAGCATGGCGATGCCCTTCGCGAGTGATCTCATCATGACTACCCTCCATTGTCGCATTTGCTCCACCGAAACCGCTTATTCGGACATGCCGGAGACGCCGAGGATCCGACCCCTGGTCAGGACGAAGGCGGCTGTCAGCAGGCCGAACGAGAGAAGCAGAACGCCGGTGGAGATCGCGTTCAGCTCCGGAGTCATCTGGGTCTTGACCAATCCGTAGATGTAGAGAGGCAGCGTTGTGCCGCCCGCCCCGGCCACCATCAGGGTGATGATGAAGTTGTCGAACGAGACGATGAAGGCGAGCATGGCCCCGGTGACGATCCCGGGCGCGAGCAGCGGCAATGTGATCAGCCGGAAGCACTGCAGCCGCGTGGCGTAGAGGTCGTAGGCAGCCTCGTTGAGCCTGTGGTCCATGGCCTTCAGGCGGGCGATTATCGGCATCAGGGCAAAGGGGATGCAGAATACGGCATGGGCGATGATGACGTTCCCGATGCCGAGATCGAGGCCGATCGTCGTGAAGAAGATCAGTGTCGCAATGGCGATCACGATTTCGGGCAGCATCAGCGGCAGGGAAAGGAAGAGGCCGTAGAATCCGGCCCTTCGCGGGCGCGAGTGCGTCGCGATGACGAGCGCCGCCGGAAGGGCGGCTGCGACCGCGGCGACGGTGGCGGCGGCGCCGACGATGAGAGTGTTGACGACGGCGCGTTGCAGATCGCCGTTGGCCGCGGCTACCCGGTACCAGTCGAGCGTGAACCCTTCCCAGACGCTGATCGTCTTCGACGCATTGAAGGAGAAGGCTACGAGAACGCCGATCGGCAGATAGAGAAAGCCGAACATGAGGACGGTGATCAGCCGGAAGCCGGGAAACTCGTCGACGGATTTCGCCGCATCCGTTGCGTGGCTTCCGCTCGCCGCCCCCCGAATGTCCGCCGTCGCCGCGACCGGGCTCCGCATGTCTCAGCCTCCCCTCGCCGCGCGCGGCCCGGCCCGTGCGGCGGTCAGGACGAATGTGGCCACCACCAGGACGAGCAATATGATCGACAGGGCCGCGCCATAGGGCCAGTCGCGCGCCGTGGTGAACTGCATCTGGATCAGGCTGCCCAGCATCAGCTTGCGCCCGCCGCCGAGAAGTTCCGGGGTGATGAAGGCGCCGAGGCTGGGCACGAAGACGAGGATCGACCCGACGATGAGTCCGGGCCTGGTCAGCGGCAGGACGACCTGCCGGAGCGCCTGCGCCTTGCTGGCGTAGAGATCGTAGGCGGCTTCGATGAGGCGGCGGTCGAGCCGTTCGATGGAGGTGAAGACCGGCAGGATCATGAACGGAAGGTAGACATAGACCAGCCCGACCAGCACCGCGCCGTCTGTATAGAGAAGGCCGAGGGGCGTCCTGGTCAGTCCCGATCCCATCAGGATGCGGTTGATCAGGCCCTGGTCGCGGAACAGGATGATCCACGACGAGGTCCGCACCAGCAGATTCGACCAGAACGGAAACATGATGAGGAGAAGGAGAAAGCCCTTGGCGAAGGCGCTGCGCCGCGAGATGTAATAGGCGGCAGGGAACGAGATCAGGGCGCAGATCGCGGTGGTGGCGGCGGCGAGGATCAGGGAACGCGCGAACACGATGACGAACGTCATGTTGACGACGCGCGAGCCGTCCAGCTGTTCGGCGAAGAGGATCTTGCGGTAGGCCTCGAGGCTGAAATTCCAGAGCACGCCGCCATAGGTGCCTTTGTCGAGGAACGAATAGACGACCACCAGGCCGAGGGGAATGACGAGGAAGACGCCCATGGCCGCCATCGCCGGCAGGAGGCCCGCCGGCCGCAGATTGCGTCTGCCTGAAGCCTCACCCGCCGTCATGACGGCAGCACGGCGAGATTGCCGGCGGGAAGCGTCACCGTGGCGTCCGCATCGACGGCCGCCAGCTTTTCGCTGAACTCGTCGGCGGTGACCCGGATGCGCAGGTTCGCCGAAGAATTGCCCGGCTTGAAATATATGCTCGCATAGGGGCCGGTGAAGACCACGTTGGAGATCCGGCCGGTGACGGAATTGGCCAGGTCCGCCCGGCTGCCCGCGCTTATCCTGCAGCGCTCCGGCCGGATCGCCAGCTTGTGGGAGCCGCGGGTGGAACAGGCCTGTGCGTTTCCCGGCACGGAAACATGGAAACGGCCGATGCCGGTATCGGCCGCGCAGATCGTGCCGCCTTCGCCGTGAAGCGCGTCGATGTCGATGAAGTTCATCTCGCCGATGAAGCCGGCGACGAACACATTCGCCGGGCTTTTATAGATCTCTTCCGGCGAGCCTGTCTGTTGCACCCGTCCGCGGTCGATGACCGCGATGCGATCCGACATGGTCAGCGCCTCCTCCTGGTCGTGGGTCACGAACAGGAATGTCGTATGCGTTTCTCTCTGGATGCGTTTCATCTCGATCTGCATCTCCTTGCGCAGCTGCAGATCGAGCGCCGACAGGGGCTCGTCGAGGAGCAGCACGCGTGGCGAGGGCGCCAGGGCGCGGGCCAGCGCGACCCGCTGCTGCTGTCCTCCGGACAGCTGCGACGGCTTGCCGGCGGCCTTGTCGGACAGACGCACGAGATCCAGCATCTCGCCGGTGACCCGCTCGACCGCGGACGCCGGCGAGCCGAGCATGCGAAGCCCGAATCCGATATTCTGTGCGACCGTCAGATGCGGGAAGAGGGCGTAGCTCTGGAACACCGTATTGACCGGCCGCCGGTTGGCGGGAACGCCGGTGAGATCCTGGCCGTCCAGATGAACCGTGCCGCTGTCCGGCCTGTCGAAGCCGGCAAGGAGCCGCAGCAGCGTCGTCTTCCCGCAGCCGGAAGGGCCGAGCAGCGTGAAGAACTCGTTGCGGGCGATGGAGAGGCTGAGACCGTCGAGAGCCCGGAATGCGCCGCCGTCAGCCCTCGTGAAGGTCTTGTCCACCCGCTCGAACCGGATGAGAGGGGCCTCGGCCCGCGAAATATGTCCGTTCTTCGGCATCAGCGCCGCATCCGGTCGAGCGCGTCGGCGGCGGAAAGGACCGGGCCCGCCAGGGGCAGGACCGCTGTCAGTAGACGGTGGTACGAAATGGACTTGAGCGGTGTCACGGGAAAGGGAAGCGATCCCGCCGATGCGCCGAGTATCCTCGCGGCAAGCGCACGGCCCATCACCGAGGACATCGCCACGCCGCGGCCGTTGAAGCCGAGACCGATATGGAGGCCGGGCGCCGGCTCGTGCAGGTGAGGCAGGAAGTCCCTGGTCACGGCGATGCGGCCGCCCCAGGCATAGTCCCAGGCGATGCCTTTCAGGGCCGGAAAGATCCGCTCCGCACCCGCCCTGAGGCGCGACATGCCGCCGAGCGCTTGCGGATTGTCCGGATCGCTGCCCAGGCATCCGATGGCGAGGCGGTGGTCGCGGTCGTAGCGGGCGTAGAAAATGGCGCGCCGCGTATCCGCAATGGTGGTGAGCCGGGGCAGGATTTCGGCGCGCTGCGCCGGATTGAGCGGTGCCGTCGCGGCGAGCAGGCTGACCATCGGCAGGATGCTCTGCCTGAGGCCGGGAATCAGGTCTCCGGTATAGCCGTTGGTCGCGATGACCACATTGGCGGCCCTCACCTCGCCGTGGCGCGTTCTGACCTGCCATCTGCCGCCGGTCCGCTCGACGGCCGTGACCATGCTGTCCTCGTAGAGCTCGCCGCCATGGCGAAGGAACGCCGAGGCAAAGCCCCGTGCCAGCGACAACGGCTGAACATGTCCGGCGGTGGGGTGAAACAGCCCCGCGACGTAATCGCGCGACCCGGACCAGGCGGCGCAGGAATCGCGATCGAGGAGGCCGATGTCGGCCCCGGCCGCAGTCCATGCGGACCGCAGCGCTTCGAGTTCCCTTGCCGCGGCAGCGGTATGCGCGACCTGCAGCCAGCCTTTCTGAACGGCGTCACAGTCGATCCCGTGCCGCGCGATCGCCTGGAAGAGATCGCCGGCGGACGCAATGGTGGCCTGGACGAGATTCTCCCCGAAGGGTCGGCCGAGCGCCGCCACGGCGGCCGCGGGCGTCATGCGCAGGATGGGGTTGCATTGCCCGCCGGTGCGCCCCGATGCGCCATATCCGGTACGGTGGGCTTCGAGGACGACCGTGCGTGTTCCGGCGATGGCGAGCTCGAGCCCGGTCCGCAGGCCGGTGAAGCCGCCGCCGACGATCGCCACGTCGGCATCGACGGCCTCCGTGAGACGGGGGCGCTCGGGGAACGGGTTCGCCGTCACCGCCCACAGGGAACTGTGAAAATCATTCCGCCTGCCATCCGGCAGCTGCATGGTCGTTTCGCTCCGTCTCCTGTCTGGCGGACCGTTGACCGGTCTCTGCAGCCCGCCGGGGAAAGCCGGCGAGGATGATGGCGGAGGCTAGGCACGCCGAAGCCCGCGGGCAACTTCGCTAGGCTCACCCACTTGACACCGTCGCGCATAAAATCGAGCATAAAGTAGCGCAAGAGGACGACTGCCTGGATGCCGAGGGCCGCCCCGAACGACGAAGGAAACCGCGGTCACGAAACCCGTGCCCTGTCGGCCAACCTGTGCAGGAACCTCTCCTATCTGTGCAGCTTCTATCCCTCCGTCTCGGAGGTTTGCCGCCGGCTCGGCATCAACCGGCAGCAGTTCAACAAATACACGTCCGGCGCGGCCTTTCCCTCTCTCCATGTCCTGACCCGGATTGCCGACTTCTTCGGCGTGGAGGTCGAGGAGCTCTGCTGGCCGCCTCAGGAGCTGAAGCAGACATTCGCGCGCCGCAGGCAGCAGCGCGAAGCCGCGACGGGCTTCGAGGATTTCACGAACCGGATTCAGCGTTTGACGGATGCGTCTTCACCGGCGCTGGATCACTATGTCGGGTTCTATCATCGCTACTACTATGCGTTCGACCAGTGCGGCAGCGTCGTCCGAAGCCTTTTCCAGATCCGCAAGGCGGGCGGCGCCTACGTGACCAGGCACATAGAGCGGATCACGAGCGACGGCCGCGCCCGGCAGGCGATGACGTTCAAATATGATGGCATAGCCGTCTGCATGTCGAACTGCATCTTCATCACCGAGGTCGAGATCCTCCTGAACAGCTGCGTGTCCAACGCCGCCTTCCCGATGATTCCGCGGCCGGGGCAGCTCCATTTGTTCGGCATTCAGACGTCGCTGAGCTCCACCATCGGACGTCCCGGGGCATCGCGCGTCGTCCTCGAGCGGCTCAAGCCGACGGTGCCGCTGCGCGACGCCCTCGCGCGCTGCGGCATCTTCCGGCCGGACAGCGGCGAGATCCGCCCGGAAATGCCGTCATGGATAGACAATCGCAACCTGACGGGCGAAAGCCTTTTCACGCCGCGGGTGTTCTGAGGGAATGTCAAACCGTGGCGGATGACAAGGCCCGGCTTCGGAACCTGGAGGCTCATTCAGGCTCGACGCCGTACTCTGCCGCTTCGATCGCCGCCACGACGTCGTCGGGCAGGTTTCCGACGACGAGCGACTGCGTTCCCGTCGCTTGGTATCAGGCAAAGTCCGGGAAAACTCGGTTTCCGGTACGTCTCGCGTCGCCGTCATATCTCGGCTCCTTTTCGATTGTGCGGAAGCGACGATCGATCGCCTTGCCGGCATCATATACCGAAGGCCCGCCTTGCCGGCCGCGCGGCATCACCGTCTCGTCCGGCCTATTCGGCGGCGGCGGCCGCCGGCTCGAAGCTCGCCGCGTTCGGCATGATCTCGGCCCGGCCGTCGCGGAAGCCGATCACGGCGCGGCCGTGCTTGAGGTCGAGAGCGAGGCCGCCGAACATCTGCCGGCGCCAGCCCTTCATCAAGGGCACGTCGGCCTCGTCGTCCTGCGCCACGGCGTCGATATCGGCGGCGCTGGCGAGGAGGCGGGGCGCCAGGCCTTCGCGCTCGGCCACGATCTTGAGGGCGAGCTTGAGGATCTCGGCGGCGGCCTGGGCGCTCTCCGGCACCTTCTCATGCGCGCCCGGCAAGGGCGGGAGGAGCTTGGCGTCGGTCTCGAGACCGTCCTTGACCGCGACGAGAATGGCCTCGCCGGCGCGCGAATTGCCGAAGCCGCGGGGCAGCGCGCGCGACGCGTTGAGGGCCTCGCGCGTCTGCGGCATCTGGGTCGCCACCTCGATCAGGGCGTCGTCCTTGATGATGCGCTGGCGCGGCACGTTCTTCTCCTGGGCCTCGCGCTCGCGCCAGGCGGCGAGCGCGATCAGCACGCCGAGTTGCTTCTTCGAGCGCAGCCTGGTCTTGAGCCGCTTCCAGGCGTCTTCGGGGGCCAGATTGTAGGTCTTGGGCGAGGTCAGGACCGCCATCTCCTGCGCCAGCCACGGCTCGCGCCCGGTCTTGTCGAGCTCCTGCTTCAGCTTCTCATAGACGGTGCGCAGATGGGTGACGTCGGACAGCGCGTAATTGAGCTGCTTCTCGCTGAGCGGCCGGCGCGACCAGTCGGTGAAGCGCGAGGACTTGTCGATCTGGGCGCGCGCCAGCTGGCGCACGATCGATTCATAGGAGACCTGGTCGCCGAAGCCGCAGACCATCGCGGCGATCTGGGTGTCGAAGACGGGATGCGGAACCCGGCCCGAGAGGTGGAAGAAGGTCTCGATGTCCTGCCGCGCGGCATGGAACACCTTGAGGACGGACTCGTTCGTCATCAGCGCGTGGAAGGGCTTGAGATCGATATCCGCCGCCTTGGGATCGACGATCGCCTGGCGGCTCTGGCCGGCGATCTGGATGAGGCAGAGGTCGGGCCAGAAGGTCTGCTCGCGCATGAACTCGGTGTCGACCGTCACATAGGCTTCGCAGGCGAGTTCCTTGACCAGGGCCTTGAGGGCTTGGGTGGTGGTGATGACCTCCATGGTCTCTAAGTCGCGCGAGTCCGGGGCAGGCGTCAAATGATTTGCTGACATGGCAGCCAGAATTCTACATTTGACCTATTTATCAATAAGTTAGATAAAAGCCGCCAAGCGCTGCGTCAATTTGGGCCGTTGGTGCGCATCCCGGCCGCCGCCGGCGCCCGGAAAGAGCCGTCTGGGGCCGCAAGACCGGTCCGGCCCGCCCAAGCTTGACAATCCCGCCCGCGCATGCGCTTTTCCGCGCGCCCATTCGACCTTTCCGACCCGATTTGCGAGGGATTATGCACGCCTACCGAAGCCACACATGCGGTGATCTGCGCGATGCGCACCAGGGGGCCGAGACGCGCCTGTCGGGCTGGGTGCATCGGGTGCGCGACCATGGCGGCGTGCTCTTCATCGACCTGCGCGATCACTATGGGCTGACCCAGGTCGTCGCCGATCCGGACAGCCCCGCATTCAAGATCGCCGAGAGCCTGCGCAGCGAATGGGTGATCAAGGTCGACGGCAAGGTGAGGCTGAGGCCCCAGGGCACCGAGAACCGCGAGCTGCCGACCGGGCTCGTCGAGGTCTTCGCCACCGCCATCGAGGTGCTGTCGGAGGCGAGGGAACTGCCGCTGCCGGTCTTCGGCGACGTCGAATATCCGGAGGATGTCCGTCTCAGATACCGCTTCCTCGATCTCAGGCGCGAGAGCCTGCACCGGAACATCATGGCGCGCACCCGGATCATCGCCGAGATGCGCCGGCGCATGAACGAGGCGGGCTTCACCGAATTCGCGACCCCGATCCTCACCGCGTCCTCGCCGGAAGGGGCGCGCGACTTCCTCGTGCCGTCGCGCATCCATCCCGGCGCATTCTACGCCCTGCCGCAGGCGCCGCAGCAATACAAGCAGCTCATCATGGTGTCGGGCTTCGACCGCTATTTCCAGATCGCGCCCTGTTTCCGCGACGAGGATCCGCGCGCCGACCGCCTGCCGGGCGAATTCTACCAGCTCGACGTCGAGATGAGCTTCGTCGAGCAGGACGACGTCTTCGCCGCCATGGAGCCGGTGATGCGCGGCGTGTTCGAGACTTTCGCCGAAGGCAAGCCGGTGACGAAGGCCTTCCCGCGCATCCCCTATGAGGAGGCGATGCGCAAATACGGCTCCGACAAGCCGGACCTGCGCAACCCGATCGTCATGCAGGACGTGTCGGAGCATTTCCGCAAGAGCGGCTTCAAGGTCTTCGCCAATATCCTGGAGAGCGACGCCGGGAACCGGGTCTGGGCCATCCCGGCCAGGACCGGAGGCTCGCGCGCCTTCTGCGACCGCATGAACGCCTGGGCGCAAGGCGAGGGCCAGCCGGGCCTCGGCTATATCTTCTGGCGCAAGGAAGGCGACAGGATCGAAGGCGCAGGGCCCATCGCCAAGAACATCGGCGAGCGCGCCGAAGCCGTCCGCCGGCAGCTCGGGCTCGACGAGGGCGACGCCGCGTTCTTCGTCGCCGGCGATCCCCGGAAGTTCGCAAGCTTCGCCGGCAGCGCCCGCACGCGCGCCGGCGAGGAGCTCGGCCTCGTCGACCGCGACCGTTTCGAGCTGTGCTGGATCGTCGACTTCCCCTTCTATGAATGGAACGAGGAGGAGAAGACGGTCGATTTCGGCCATAACCCGTTCTCCATGCCGCAGGGCGGCATCGACGCGCTCAACAGCCAGGATCCCCTGACCATCAAGGCCTTCCAGTACGACGTCGTGTGCAACGGCTACGAGATCGCCTCGGGCGGCATCCGCAACCATCTGCCGGAGACGATGGTCAGGGCCTTCGAGATCGTCGGCAAGGATCGCCGCACGGTCGAGGAGCGCTTCGGCGGCCTCTATCGCGCCTTCCAGTATGGCGCGCCCCCGCATGGCGGCATGGCCGCCGGCATCGACCGCATCGTCATGCTGCTGGTGGGCGCCAGGAACCTGCGCGAAGTGACGATGTTCCCGATGAACCAGCAGGCCTATGACCTCCTGATGAACGCGCCTTCGGAGGCGACCCCCAAGCAGTTGCGCGAGCTGCATTTGCGGCTCAATCTGCCGGAGGAATAGGGCGGAGACATCGCGTGGGGGAGGGATCCGGTTACCGCAGCTGGCATGCCACCCTGCCGCCCTCCGGAGGGGAATGGCGCGAGCAGGCCGAGTTCGACGCGCTGTCGGACCGCGCCTTTGCCGAACAGCTGAAACCGTTGCGCCACAGGGGCCCGCTGCGGGCGGGCGAGATTGCCGTGATCGGCATGGTGCGCAACGAGGCCCAGCGCCTGCCGCTGTTCTTCGAGCATTACAGGAAGCTCGGCGTGGCGCGCTTCCTGATGATCGACAACGACTCGCAGGATGCGACGCCCGAGATGCTCATGGCCGAGCCCCTGGCCGACGTCTTCCATACGACGGCATCCTTCCTCGACGCCTGCAACGGCGTCTACTGGCAGAACGGGCTCGCCCGCGCCTGTTGCAAAGGCCATTGGACCCTGGTCGCGGATGCCGACGAGCTCTTCGTCTATGACGGGATGGACGATCACGGTCTTCCCGATCTGACCCGGTGGCTCGAGCGCCATGCGCTGGACCGCGTCTTCGCGGTGATGGTCGACCTCTATCCGCCGGACGTCATCGGCGAGACCGGCCTCTCGATCCGCGAGAACTACGAGCGCAATGGCTGGTTCGACGCGGCCGGCTACGGCCTCCGGCGTCACCTGGGCAGCTGGCTCGCGACCGGCGGACCGCGCCAGCGCCTGTTCGGCCGGAAGCTCCTCAGCCGCGGGGAATGGACGTCGAAATACCCGCTTTTCCGCATGCGCGAGGGCATGTCGATCTGCAATGCGCATCTTCTCTGGCCGGGCGACGAGGAGCCGGCGCGGCCGCTCGCTGCCCTGATCCATCTGAAGTTCACCGACGACTTCGCCGAGCGTGCCGAACTCAACCTGCGCGAAGGCCGGCATTTCGACAAGTCCAGGAAATACCGGACCATCGTCGAGACCCTGACGCGGGAGCCGCGGCAGGTGGCGGCCTTTGCGCGGTCCGCCGGCTACGCCGGTCCGCAAAGCCTGATCGCGCACGATCTGCTGCTGCCGATCGACTGGACGGCCGGCGGCGGCGACCCCCTGCCATGCCGGCGCACTCTGGGGGGCATCGACTACCGCATCTGGACCGGCATGGGCCGTCCCGCCTCCATGCCGCAAAGCGAGCGGGCGGAGTTCGAGGATTTCGCCCGCCGCGCCTTCCGCAGCCATCTGACCGTCGTCCGCAGCCGGGGGCATCTGGGGCCGGGCGAGATCGGCCTGATCTGCGTCCTGCGCAACGAGGCCGCCCGCCTGCCCCTGTTCTTCGATCACTACAAGCGCCTGGGCGTCGATCGCTTCTTCATGATCGACAACAATTCCGAGGATGGATCGCGCGAGATCCTGCTGGCCGAGCCCCTGGCGGACGTCTTCCACGCCCATGCCCTGTTCAGCGAGGGCCAGGGCGGACTCTACTGGGCGCATGCGGTGGCCAGGCGCTATGGCGAAGGCAACTGGCTGATCCGTCCCGACGCCGACGAGCTTTTCGTCTATGACCGGATGGAGGAGCACGATCTCGCCGACCTGGCGGCGTGGCTCGATCGGCAGGGCATGGACAGGGTCTATGCGCCGCTGATCGATCTCTATCCCTCGGCGGCGATCGGCGGCTCGTCCCAGACGATCGCCGAGCTGATCGAGAAGGACAGCTGGTTCGACAATGACGGCTATTCGCTCGAAAGATGGCCGCAGGGCTGGCGCCTGACCGGGGGCCCGCGCTTCCGGCTCTTCCACCAGGACGATTCGCACCGCAACCTCATGTGGAAATACCCGTTCTTCCGCATGGGAGAGGACACGCTCATCTACAACCACCATTGGCTCTGGCCCCACGATAACGTGACCCGGGGCGCGCTCGGCGCCATGGTGCATCTGAAGCTCATGCATGATTTCATCGACCGCTCACGGCGCTATGCAAGCGAGGCGCAGCATTTCGCCGGCTCCAACGCCTACCGGGTGATCAGCGAGAAGGTGAAGGACATGCCGGAAGTGGTGGCGTTCCATGAGGGATCCAAGCGCTACCGCGGCCCGAGGAGCCTCGTCCGTCACGGCATGCTGATGCCGATCGGCTGGGAGGAGGAGGTTCGAGCTTTCGACAGCCTGGACGCTCCATGACGCCTGCGCCGGAGCCCATCGCCTATCGGTACTGGTGGCCCACCATGCCCAGAAAAGGCGAGAGCTGGACGCTGCGCGGCGAGTTCGACGAGCTCAGCGAGCGGTCGCTGACGGAACAGCTCACCGCCATCCGCTGCCGCGGCGAAGTGGCCGAAGGCGAGATCGCGGTGATCTCGGTGCTGCGCAACGAAGCGGCGCGGCTGCCCCTGTTCTTCGACCATTACAAGAAGCTGGGCGTCGGCAGGTTCTTCATGGTCGACAACGATTCGGACGACGGCTCGCATGAGATCCTGCTCGCCGAGCCCCTGGCCGATGTTTTCCATACGGCGGCCCCCTACAAGCACGGACAGATGGGCGTCTACTGGTACAACGGGCTGGCGCGCGCCTATTGCCGCGGCCGCTGGACGATCACCGCCGACGCCGACGAGCTCTTCGTCTATGACGCCATGGAGCGGCACAACCTTCATGACCTCGTCCGGTTCCTGCAGTCGAAGAAGCACGATCGCCTGCTGTCCACGCTGATCGACGTCTATCCCTCGCAGGCCCTCGGCCATGACACTGCGTCAATTTCCGAGCTGCTGGAATTCGACTGCTGGTTTGATGACGATGGTTACACGCCCTATAGTACCGTCGCCGGGCGGCTGCTGACCGGCGGCCCTCGCCACCGGCTGTTCAACCAGGGCAGGGACGTTCACCTGCACTGGCTCTCCAAGTACCCTCTCATCCACATGAGCGAAGACAAGACGATATTCGACGCGCACTATATCTGGCCCTATGACGAACTGGCCGACCGGCCGCCTTACGGCGCCCTGATCCATCTGAAGCTCATGCACGACTTTATCGCGCGGTCCCGGCAGAACGAGCTGGAAGGGCAGCACGTAGCGGACTCCCGGGCATACAGGATCATCAACGACAGCCTGGCGCGGAACCCGGACACCGTCGTGTTCTACGGCAAATCGAAGCGCTACCGCGGACCGAAGAGCCTGGTCCGCCATCATATGATGGCCCCGATCGCGTGGCCTCGTCAGCGATGAGCCGGGCAAGGCCGGCAGGCCGGCGGGGATATTCCATGAATGCCGTCGCCGAGGGACCGGCCCGATGATGATCCAGGAAGCGGGCACCCGCCCGCATTGGCGCGAGATCTTCCAGAACCCGAAGTCGCAATGGCGTGCGCGCGACGAGTTCAACCGGTTATGCGCCGAGGCGCTGACGCGCGATCTCCGGGCCCGCCGTTTCCGCGGCGCCCTCAGGGGCGGGGAAGTCGGGCTGATGTGCGTATTGCGCAACGAGGCGGCACGGTTGCCGCTGTTCTTCGAGCACTACAGGAAGCTGGGCGTCGACAGGTTTTTCATGGTGGACAACGGCTCGACCGACGGTTCGGCCGACCTGCTGCTGGCCGAGCCCCGAGCCGACGTCTTCACGACCGACGCCTCGTATTTCGGGAGCTACTACGGAATCTACTGGTACAACGCCATCGCCCGGGCCTGCGGCCGCGGTCACTGGCTGCTCATGGCCGACGCCGACGAGCTCCTTGTCTATGACGGCATGGACGGCCATGACATCAAGGCCTTCGCGGCATGGCTCGACAGCGAGGGGTGCGACAGGGTCCATGCGCCGATGATCGATCTCTACGTGTCCGGGGTGATCGGCAGGCGACGGCGGTCCGTGGCCGAGGCGCTTGCCGAGGATTGCTGGTTCGACACGACGGGCTACCGGACCAGCCGCTGGCCGGCCGGATGGATCCTGACCGGCGGTCCGCGTGAAAGGCTGTTCAACACCGGTGCCGAGAAATACCCGCACTGGATCTCCAAATATCCCTTTTTCCGGATGAAGGAGGAGACCGTTCTTTTCGACGCTCACTTTCTCTGGCCCTGGGACAGCCGATACCGCGGTCCGGAAGCGGCCCTCCTGCATCTCAAGATGCTGGACGATTTCATCGAGCGTTGCGCGATCAGCGAGCGGGAGAACCAGCATGTATTCAATTCGGCCGCTTATCGGCTCATAAACCGGCGGCTGGCCGAGAAGCCCGTCCTGCGCGCCGCATATGACGGTTCGCGGCGCTATTCGGGCTTCGAAAGCCTCATCGCGGAAGGCATGCTGCTGCCTCTCGGCTGGAATGCCCCGGCAAACAGCCGTGCCGGTGAAGCGCTGGAATTTCCGTCCGCAACCTGGCACGGACGGGTGAACTGGGGATATACGCTGCCGGTCAGCGGGATCGTCTGGAAGCGCCGCGACGAGTTCAATGCCCTGTCGCGCCGGTCCTTGAGCGCGCACCTGCGGGAGGTCCGCTGCCGCGGAGCGCTCGCTCCGGGGGAAATCGGCGCCGTCTGTGTCGTGCGCAATGAGGTGGAACGGCTGCCGCTCTTCTTCGAGCACTACAAGGCGCTGGGGGTGAACCGTTTCTTCATGGTCGACAACCTGTCGGACGACGGCACGCACGAGCTGCTTCTGGAGGAGCCTTCGGCCGATGTCTTCCTGGCGCGGGCCACGTTCAACGAGGGGGCTGGCGGACTCTACTGGGCGAACGGCATCGCGCGGGACTATTGCCGGAACAACTGGATCGTGCGGCCGGATGCCGACGAGCTCCTGGTCTATGACGGAATGGAGCGCCACGGCCTCGCCGGACTTCGCGACTGGCTGGCGGCACGGGGAATGGACCGTCTCTACGCCATGATGCTGGACGTCTATCCGGCGGGCGATCTCGGGGTGCGGAAGCGGTCCATACGCGACGTTCTGGCCGGCGACTGCTGGTTCGACAGCGAGGGCTACGAGCTCACCGCCGGGCAGGGAGGATGGCTCCTGACCGGCGGACCGCGCCATCGGCTGCTGCGCGGAGACGGCGAGGAGCCCTACACGCATTGGCTCTCCAAATATCCGTTCTTCCAGGTGACGGACGAGACCGCGATCGTCGATCATCACTGGCTGTGGCCGATCGACTGGACGCGCCGCCAGCCCCTGGGCGCCTTGCTTCATCTCAAGCTGATGGACGACTTCATCGAGCGGAGCGCCGGTTTCGAACGGGAGGGGCAGCATGCCGCGGAGTCCGGCGCCTACCGGGCGATGAACCGGGAAATGGCCAGGCTAGGCGGCGTCAACTTCTTCCATGCGAAGTCGCGCCGCTATCGCGGCCCGCAAAGCCTGCTGCGCTACCGGGTCATGGGCGCGATCGACTGGAGCGCATGAGAATGGCCGGAACGTTCCGGCCATTCTCGTTCCGGCCGATTGGCCAGTCTCAGTCGTTGGCCGATATGGTGACGCCGAGCTGGTCGATCGCGGCACCCGGATTGGCGGGGTCGAGCGCCATGATCTGCTGCACGGTGACGGGCTGCGCCGGCTTGGCCAGGATGGTGATGGAGCGCGGGTCCTTGAGATAGGCGTTGACCGCTTCGACCGCCTTCTGCGTGAAGTCGGGGTTCTTCAGCTCGGCCAGCCCGAGCTGGAGCATGGCGCCGGCATTGGCGACCATCGTCGCCTCGTCCATGCCCTGCATCTTGGCCAAGAGCGGAATAAGCTTCTTGGTGATCGACCGGTCCTCGAAGCGCAGGACGACGCGGCTCACCTCTATGCCCTGGACGAGGGGCATGAGGGTGTTGGCATCGGGCGGGGTCTGCCCTTCGAGCTTCTGCAGCTCGCCGAGGAGGGCCGCGGGGATCTCGCCCGCCGCGGCGCCGATCTTGATCGTGGCCATGTCCTTGCCGGCGTAGAACATGTCGAAATCGAAGCCCATCTTTTCGGTGCTGATGTCGATCGTGCCGCTGCCGCCGATATCGAAGGAGAGCGACGAATAGCCGAGCATCTTCAGCGTGCCCGACGGATCGAGGGCGGCGAGGGCGGTTTCCGGCACGGCGATGTTGACGATCCTGAAATCGGTCTTGCCCGACCCCGTGACCGGGTCGCCGTCCCATGTCATCTCGTAGCTGTCGGCCGAGAAGGTCTGTCCCGCGGCCGTGAGCGTCATGGCGCCGGCCGACATCTTCCTGGCGACGTTCATGTTGGCGCGCAGGATATCGGTCGGCGTGGGATTGTCGCCCAGCGCCTTGACGTACCAGTATTCTGCCGAGCTCTGCGGCATGGCGATCACGAAGCTCGCTTCCGTGCCGCCCATGTCGATCCTGGTGTCGGTATATTGCGCCGAGGCCACCTCGAACAGGCCGTCGCCCTTGTCGCTGATGCCGCTCAGCCTGACCTTGCCGACCGAGACCGACATCTTGCTGGTGACGTCGCCGGGCACCACGAGATTGGCGCTCAGCCCGTCGATGACGACGGAGCCGTCGCTTTCGGTGGTCAGCGATTGATAGGTGGGCTTGACCTTGAGCTGGCTCTCCCAGTTCTTCAGGATGGCGATGACAAGCGGAGGCTCTTCGGCGGCGAAGGCGGGCGGGACGCCCGCCATGGATGTAAAGACCATCAATGCGAGCGCTGAGCGCTTGACCGGTGACATTTCGAAACCTCTTGAAATTGGATTATCCCCACCCGAAGCGGTGGACATTAGGTCAAGGAGTGGGAAAAACCAATGGCGTTATGGCGGCAAAGTTGCGATTCGGGAGAGGCCGGGAAGCCCCGTTCCCGTCACGCAGGATTGAAAGCCCCCGCGTCGTAACCAGTTGAAAAGGCCCATGGCCCAGATTATTGTCCGCCGCGTCGGATTCTATTCGAGACGGGGCTGTCTCTCAAGAAGGGGTTGAAATGCGGAAAATCTGGGTTGGCGCCGCGGCCGTGCTGGCCGTGGCGATGCTTGTGGCGGGGCAGGCTCAGGCCTCGACGTCCAATGTGAAGACCAATATCACGGTGGCCGACGAGAAGCCGGTGACCAAGAAGAAGGCCGTCAAGGTCATCAGGATCGAGCAGAAGAAACCCCGGGCCAAGCGCGAGAAGCCCCGGACGTCTGCGGTCAGCCGGCAATGCGACAGCTTCTTCGAATGCCTGTTCAGCACCCGCCGGGCCACGCGCTCGTCCTTCCGCTCGTCGGGAATGAGCGGCCGCACCACCCGGAAGACCGTTTCCTTCTCGGATGCCAGGTACAAGCCGGGCTCGATCATCGTCCGCACCCCCGAGCGCGCCCTCTATTATGTGCTGCCGGGCGGCAAGGCGCTGCGCTACAAGGTGGGCGTCGGCAAGGAAGGCTTCCAGTGGAGCGGCAATTCCAGGATCGGCATGAAGCGGGAATGGCCGGACTGGCGTCCGCCCGCCACCATGATCGCGCGCGAGGCGGCGAAAGGGCATGTCATTCCGGAATATATGGAAGGCGGCCCCAACAACCCGCTGGGCGCCCGGGCCATGTATATATCGGGCACGCTGTTCCGCATCCATGGCACCAACAATGCCGCCTCGATCGGCGGCGCCGTGTCGTCGGGCTGCATCCGCATGATGAATTCGGACGTGATCGACCTCTATGAGCGCGTCGCCGTCGGCTCGCGGGTCTACGTCTACCAATAGACCCCGAGGCGTTTGCGCCGGCAGCGAAGCCGCGGTTGACCGGACCGCGGCTTTTTGCATTGAAGAGAGGGCCGATGGACTGGTTTGCGCCGATAGACGCCTATTGCGAACGCCTGGGGCCGGGTCTCGCCGCCGAGCCGCTCAATGCGCTGAGCAACGCCGCCTTCTTCATCGCCGCCGCCTGGGCGGCGCAGGCCGCGCGCCGGCGGGGCGGCGGGCGCGCGGTATGGCTCCTGATCGCGCTCGTCTTCGTGATCGGCCTCGGCAGCCTCGCCTTCCACACTTTCGCCAACCAGTGGTCGGCGCTCGCCGACGTGCTGCCGATCACGCTCTTCATCTACGGCTATCTGGCCTTCGCGCTGCGCCGGTTCCTCGGCCTCGGCCGGTGGCAGACGGGACTCGGGCTCGCGATCCTGCTTCTCGCCACCATGGCCGCCGAGCGCATCACGCCCACGGGCTTCATGAACGGCTCCGGCGCCTATCTGCCGGCCCTGGTGGCGAGCGTCGTCGTCTCGCTCGTGCTTCTGCGCCGGGGCCATCCGGCCCAGCTCGATATCAGCCTCGCCTCGACGGCGCTCTTCGTGTCCTTGATCTTCCGCACCGCGGATCAGGTCGTATGCCCGTTCGTGCCCGTCGGCACGCATTTCATCTGGCACATGTTGAACGGGCTGGTGCTGGCGCTCTATCTCGAGGCCGCGATCCGCTACGGCGAGCGCCGCGAGCCATAAGCGCCCCTGAAAAGAACTGGCCCCGGAGGCTCATGCCGTCCGGGGCCCAGTCCTGAAGTATCGCTAAAGAAGATTACTTCTTCTTCTTGGCGGCCTTCTTCTTCGCCGTCTTCTTAGCAGCCTTCTTCTTAGCAGCTTTCTTAGCAGCCATAGCAAGTTCTCCTGGTTAAATTAGAGCCCCAATAACGCAGGTAAGCCTCACTCATAACGTCCAACAAGCGCGATCCTCTGGGAATCACCATTTGTCGGGCCGTCATCGCATCGTGTTGTCTACCTGTTTGTGTGATTCGGCAATATGCCAACCACATCTGGTATGTCAGCAGAAATCAGCTAACAACCCGTAAACATTGAGAAAAGACGGTTTTCGTCCGTATACGGAGAGACTTGCCCCCGAGTCACGGGATTCATGCGGGAATCAAGTGTTTTCGAGGGTCATCCGTACACGGACCAGCTTCCGGAATCGGCTTGGCCGGGAGGCCTTCGGGGCAGGCTTGCGCCCTGTGGCCGGGAAGTCACGCCGGCAAGATTTTTTGCGAGGCGGATGGTTTTGAACATGAATCCGCCTGGCGAGGCGGGCGAGAGTGGCGAAACGGGCCATGCGCGCCGCCGGCGTCTCGACGGAGCGTGAGGCCGTCGAAAAGGCGCTCGAGACGCTCATCCGCATCGAAGGCGCACGCTCGATCCGCAGCCTTCGTGGAAAGTATAATTGGGAGGGCGATTTCGATGCGATGCGGCGCGGAGAATGATCCTTGCCGATGCCTCCGCCTGGACAAGCTATCTCCGGGGGGCGTCCACACCGACCCCGAGGCGCCGCACGCAATCCTCGGCGCCGATTGCGAAAGTGAACGGCCGGGACGAGCCCGGCCGTTACCGTTCAGCCTCGCTCGGGCGCTCACGAGCACCCGCTGGTCGAGCCGCAGGTGTCGCATTTGAGGCAGGTGCCGTTGCGCACCATCGTGTAGTTGCCGCATTCGCCGCAGCTGTCGCCCTCATAGCCCTTCATGCGGGCTTCGGTGCGGCGGTCGAGCTCGAGCGTCGCGGGCGCCGCATGGACATGCGCAAGCGCGTCTTCCTCGTGATGCTCATGCACATGGACCTCGGCGGTCCGGGCCTCGGCGAGAGCGAGCGCCGACGTGCCGTAGCTCTCGGCGGCCCGCATCTGGAGCGCATGGGCCGGCGAGGCGCCCGCCGTGGCGCCCTGGGTCGGCATGACCACGACATTGCGCGTGTTCAGGTTCCGGCGCACGAAGCCGGACGACAGGACCTTGGCGGCCGGCATCGGCACCGGGGCGGGGGGCGGCGCGCTGCCGTCCTCGACGCCCCTGCCGAGCGCGTCGAAGCCGATGTCGGAAGGCTCGACATGGGCGAGATCGTGGCGGCCGAGATAGGAGACGGCGAGCTCGCGGAACACGTAGTCGAGGATCGAGGTCGCGTTCTTGATCGACTGGTTGCCCTGGACCAGGCCCGCCGGCTCGAAGCGCGTGAAGGTGAAGGCTTCCACGAACTTCTCGAGCGGCACGCCATATTGGAGGCCGGTCGACACCGCGATGGCGAAATTGTTCATCATGGCGCGCAAGGCGGTGCCTTCCTTGTGCATGTCGATGAAGATCTCGCCCAGCCTCCCGTCCTCATATTCGCCGGTGTGGAGATAGACCTTGTGGCCGCCGACGATGGCTTTCTGCGTGTAGCCCTTGCGGCGCTGCGGCATGACCTCCCGCTCGCGCTTGACCATCACCTCGACGATCTTCTCGACCACTTTCTCGACGACCTGGACCTGCGTCTTGCCGGCGAGCGCCTCGGCGAGGTCGTCCTCGGCCTCGTCGTCGTCGATGAGCTGGGCCGAGAGCGGCTGCGACAGCTTCGAGCCGTCGCGATAGAGCGCGTTGGCCTTGAGCGCCAGCTTCCACGACAGCAGATAGGCCGCGTTGCAGTCCTCGACCGAGGCCTCGTTCGGCATGTTGATGGTCTTGGAGATGGCGCCCGAGATGAAGGGCTGGGACGCCGCCATCATGCGGATGTGGCTCTCGACCGAGAGATAGCGCCTGCCGAGGCGGCCGCACGGATTGGCGCAGTCGAAGACCGGCAGATGCTCGTCCTTGAGCCCAGGCGCGCCCTCGAGCGTCATGGCGCCGCAGACATGGATGTTGGCGCGCTCGATCTCGGCCCTGGAGAAGCCGAGATGGCTCAGGAGGTCGAAGCCGATGTCGTTGAGCTCGGCATCTCCGAGCTTGAGCGCCGTCTTGCAGAAGGCCTCGCCGAGCGTGAACTTGTTGAACACGAACTTGATGTCGAAGGCGGAAGCGAGGCCCGCCTCGACCTTGGCGATCTCGGCGTCGCCGAAGCCTTTGGCCCTGAGCGCCTGGTGGCCGATCGCCGGGCTGTCGGCGAGCGAGCCGTGGCCGACCGCATGGGAGACGATGGCCTCGATCTCCTCGGGCGTGTAGCCGAGCGTGCGCAGCGCCTCCGGCACCGCCTGGTTGATGATCTTGAAATAGCCGCCGCCGGCCAGCTTCTTGAACTTCACCAGCGCGAAATCGGGCTCAATGCCGGTGGTGTCGCAATCCATCACCAGGCCGATCGTGCCGGTCGGCGCGATGACGGTCGCCTGCGCGTTGCGGTAGCCATGCGCCTCGCCGAGCGTCACCGCCTTGTCCCAGGCGGCGCGCGCATGGGCGATGAGCGCCTTGTCGGGACAGCTCAGCTCGTCGAGCGGAACCGGCGCCGTCTTGACGCCCTCATAGCCGACGGCGGCGCCATAGGCCGCGCGGCGATGGTTGCGCATCACCCTGAGCATGTGGGCGCGGTTCTTCTCGAAGCCCGCGAAGGGGCCGAGCTCCCTCGCCATCTCCGCCGAGGTGGCATAGGAGGTGCCGGTCATGATGGCCGAGATGGCCCCGCCGATGGCGCGGCCCTCATGGCTGTCATAGGGGATGCCTGAGGTCATCAGCAGGCCGCCGATATTGGCGAAGCCGAGGCCGAGCGTGCGGAACTCGTAGGAGAGCCGCGCGATCTCGCGGGACGGGAACTGCGCCATCAGCACCGAGATCTCGAGCGCGATGGTCCACAGGCGCACGCCGTGCTCGAAGGAGGCGACGTCGAAGGTGCCGTCGGCCTGGCGGAACTGCAGCAGGTTGAGCGAAGCGAGATTGCACGCCGTATCGTCGAGGAACATGTATTCCGAGCACGGATTGGAGGCGCGGATCTCGCCCGAGGCCGGGCAGGTATGCCAGTCGTTGATGGTGGTGTGGAACTGGATGCCGGGATCGGCCGAGGCCCAGGCGGCATAGCCGATCTTGTCCCACAGGGCGCGGGCCGGGACCGTCTTGGCGGTCTTGCCGGTGAGCCGCGACGTCAGCTCCCAGTTGCGATCGCTCTCCACCGCGTTGAGGAAGTCGTCGGTGACGCGCACCGAATTGTTGGAGTTCTGGCCGGAGACCGTGCGATAGGCCTCGCCGTCCCAGTCGGTGTCATAGGTGTCGAAGGTGATGTCCTTGTAGCCCTGGCGCGCGAACTGGATGACCCGCTTGATGTAGTTGTCGGGCACCATGTTGCGGCGCGCGTCCCTGACGGCGCGCTTGAGCGCCGGGTTCTTCTCGATCTCGAAGCAGTCGGTGCCGGAGCCCTCGCAATTGACGCAGGCCTTCATGATCTGGGTCAGCGCCTTGCGCACGATCCTCGACCCGGTGACGAGCGCCGCGACCTTCTGCTCCTCCTTCACCTTCCAGTCGATATAGTCCTCGACGTCGGGATGGTCGATGTCGACGACGACCATCTTGGCGGCGCGCCGCGTGGTGCCGCCCGACTTGATGGCGCCGGCGGCGCGGTCGCCGATCTTGAGGAAGCTCATGAGGCCGGAGGAGCGCCCGCCGCCCGACAGCCTCTCGTTCTCGCCGCGCAGCCGGGAGAAGTTCGAGCCCGTCCCCGAGCCGTATTTGAACAGGCGGGCTTCCCGCACCCACAGGTCCATGATGCCGCCTTCGTTGACGAGGTCGTCCTCGATCGACTGGATGAAGCAGGCATGGGGCTGGGGATGCTCATAGGCCGACTTCGACTTGACGAGCTTGCCGGTTTCGAAATCGACGTAATAGTGGCCCTGGCCGGGGCCGTCGATGCCATAGGCCCAGTAGAGGCCGGTATTGAACCATTGCGGTGAGTTGGGCGCGCATTTCTGGGTGGCGAGCATGTAGCAGAGCTCGTCATGGAAGGCGCGCGCATCGTCCTCGCCGTCGAAATAGCCGCCTTTCCAGCCCCAATAGGTCCAGGTTCCGGCCAGCCGGTCGAACACTTCCTTCGAGCTGGCCTCGCCGCGGGTGCGCTCCTTGACGGGCAGCGCGCTCAAGGCGTCATCGTCGGCGACCGAGCGCCAGAGCCAGGAGGGAACCGTCTCTTCCTCGACCCGCTTCAGGGCGGCGGGCACCCCCGCCTTGCGGAAATACTTCTGTGCCAGGATGTCGGAGGCGACCTGGCTCCACGAGGCGGGAACCTCGATGTCCTCCAGGCGGAAGACGACGGAGCCGTCGGGATTCTTGATCTCGCTCACCGCCTTTCGGAATTCCAGACCGTGATAGGCATCCTGACCCGGCTTTGTGTAGCGGCGCTCGATCTTCATAGTTTCCCTCGTTCTTCTTCACCTGTTGGCCTGGGGTGGACGCGCAAGACTCCACCCACCGGCTTCCGTTCACCCGTGCTTGACGACGCAGACTCCCCGTCCGCGGAAGCAGACCCCCCGCGGATTACGCAGCATTGTTTTGGGTTTTTCCTTGTGTGGGAGCCGG